>CAWATC010000023.1:0-201922 GCA_963784865.1 uncultured Verrucomicrobiae bacterium
GACGTAACTGAGGATTTTGTCCTCGCTGCCTTTCGCCGCCCACACGTAACGGAGAAAATCTGCCGGATGGATATCGTGGGTGCGGAAGAATTTCCGGTCACCCCCGCAGCAATACATCAAAGTGTCGGGCAATTCTCCCCGTAAGCGCGCCTTCGCCTTTTGGATGAGCCGGGGCAGCCAGACGATACCTGCGAGCTGCGCGTCCTTCGCCGGGAGGTCATCCACGTTGACCGTCTTCGCCGACCAGGTGGCCTTTTGCTCCACCAGAAAGTAGTCGCGGCGAACCGCCGTGATCAGTAGTGCCGTCTCCGAGTCGAGGTCGGATGAGTCTTCCGCATAGTCGTAAAGCTCCATCGGCTTGGCGCCAAACAATCTCAGGACACCGACCTCGCGCGGGGTGAAGAAGGTCTCAACCCTGCGATGCTCGTTGCTATATTTCACCACGGCCTTGTCGTAAAGCTCTCGGAATCGCTGATGCCATCCGTAATTCGCGTTCTTCATATTGGAAAAGTAGTTAGCCGCTTCATGCTGCGACGAGGCAACCGATGCAGCATAACGCAGAGTTTAGCCAAGCGAGCGCAAATTCTTAAGGGTCCTCCCACCGCGTCCAGGCACGCAGAGGGCGATCAACGCGCTCCTGAATTTCCGCCATTATTTAGTGTCGTGCGCAGAATAGCTCGCCAGCAACCGCTTCCGGGCTGATTGCAAGCGGCGAGTCATCACTTCGCTCATGCGCTTGAACAGCTCATACCCAAGCGTGTGATCCTGATCGCAGTATTCCCGCAGGATCGTTCCATAGAAGAAAATGGCCGTGGTTGGTTGCACGGCTCGTGTCCCAAAATGCCAGACGAAGGGCGGGAAGAGCCACGACCATCCGAGCAGATCGCCGGATTGCACGATGGTCGACCACGGTCGGCGCACCGCTGCGGGTCGACTCGACCGCGACCTCGCCTTGCTCGATAAGATAGAAGCGATTGGCTGTCTCACCTTCCCGGAAAATACTCTCGCCGGCGGCGAAATGAGTCTTCATCGCACAGTCCGCGAGTAGTTTTATCTGGTGTTCGTTGAGGCCGGTCAAAAAAGGATGCGCCGCCACATCTGCTTCCAAACTGCTTCGATTCATTCCATCTCCACGATTAATCCTTCGAACCTCCGTAATCGTGCCGGCGATAGCTCTGGCTGACAAGGTCGAAGCCGAAGGGCGCTGATAAATTTCCTTCTGGCGGGCGGCATCTCGACAACCGCACTGCGCGCGTTAGTTTCCACCACAGGCGCTCATAGCTCAGCCGGATAGAGCATCGGATTTCTAATCCGACGGTCGGAGGTTCGAGTCCTCCTGGGCGCGCATTCTGGCGCCGGTGTTACCAGCGATGAAAGGCCGGATGGCCTTCCTTCACCGCGACGAATGTGCCGCGACAGGTCGCGCAGACTTTTCCACCGGCGGTCAGCGTGCCTTCCACGGTGGCGCGATCCTCGGTCGACTCGACGACTTTGGCCGCAAGAAAAACCGGACCGTTCGTCGGCGTCGGACGCAAGAGCTTGATCGCGTAATCGGCGGTCACGGTGCACGGCGGATGATCCTGTCTGGACTGCCGCATCAGATGCCAGGCGGCCGTCCAGTTGCAGTGACAATCGAGCAACGTGCCGATGATTCCGCCGTTCAGCACTCCGGGAAACGCCTCGTATTTTTGCTCCGGTTTCCATTCCGCCACCACCTCATTCGCCCTGCGGCAAAGCTGCGGATGCGCAGACCTTCGGCGTTGGCCGGTCCGCAACCCCAGCAGGCGTTGTTCGGAGCGTAGCGCTCCTGCAATGACTGCGATTCGCTCATCCATTCCGGGCTACTTCGCGCCGTTCGATGATGTCCCTGGTACGGCCGCTCGGGCGGTCCGATGTAGAGCGAGCGCGGCCGAATCAAGCGGTTGTTGTCGTGCTGCTCGACGACGTGCGCGCACCAGCCGGCGACGCGCGAGACGGCGAAGATCGGCGTGTTCAACTCCGAGCGGAAACTCCAGCATCGTAAAGACGGGCGCGGCGTAGAGATCGACGTTGGCGCAGAGATGTTTCTCGCGCTCCATCGTGGCCTCGAGCGTTTCGCAAATCGGCACCCAATCTTCCTTGCCCGACCCGCTTCCCGAGGTCGCGCGCGATCTCGCGCATGATCGGCACCCGCGAGTCGCCCTTCTTGTAAACGCGATGCCCGAAGCCCATGATCTTGGCCTTCTTCGCCAGCGCGTCCATCATCCAGTTCTCCGCGCGATCCGGCGTCCCGATGTCGTCGAGCATTTTCATCGACTCCTCGTTCGCGCCGCCGTGCAGCGGGCCCTTCAGCGTCCCGCAGGCGCTCGTGCACCGCCGCATACATGTCGGCCAGGGTCGAGGCCGTGACGCGCGCGGCAAAGGTCGAGGCGTTGTATTCGTGATCGGCATAGAGAATGAAGATCGTGTCCATCATCCGGACCTTCCAGTCCGGTGGCACTTCGCCGTTCAGCTTGTAGAGAAGATTGCCCGCCAGCGTCAGGTCCGGGTCGTTCGGCCAGCGGATCCTTGCCGTGACGAAATGCGCCAGCCATCCGATGATCAGGGTCGAGACCTTGCGCGATCAAGACGAATCGCCTTGCGCATGTTGGCGTCGTGCGAGTTGTCGTTCAGATCAGGATCGAAAGCCGCGAGCATCGAAACGCCGGTGCGCAGCACATCCATCGGATGCATCTTCTTCGGCAAGAGCCGCAGCATCTCGAAGCACTGCTTTCGGCAAGCTCGCGTTCCGCGACGATCGCGCGGCTGAAAGCGCTGGCAGCTCTCCCGCGTTCGGCAGTTCGCCGTTGAGCAGCAGGTAGGCGACCTCCTCGAAGTTCGCCTTCTCCGCCATCTCGTGAATGTCGTAGCCGCGATACATCAGGCCGGCATTGGGATCGACCCAGCAGATGGCGGTTTCGCCGGCGATCACGCCGGCAAGTCCGGGGCTGTAGGCTGGTTTGGTTTCAGTGCTCATAGATTCTCGTTTCACTTGCGTCGGATCGTAATCCAGCATTTCGTAAAGTTCTTTCCGCGTCTGCATCCGATCGAGCCAGCCTTCCTGCGTTCCGGCTGATTTCAATTCCGCCAGCATCTCGCCGGCGAAATTCATCGAAACGCGAAAAGCGGTCTGCGGAAAAATCACCATCCGATAGCCAAGCTCCCCCAGCTCCTCAAGCCGCAGCAGCGGGCTCTTGCCGAACTCCGTCATGTTCGCGAGCAACGGCACTTCACTTCCTTCGCGAAATCGCGGAACTCTTCGCTCGTTTGCAACGCCTCCGGAAAAATCGCATCCGCGCCCGCCGCGAGATAAGCCTGCGCGCGTTCCACCGCCTGATCGAAATTCTCCACCGCGCGCGCATCCGTCCGCGCGATGAGCGAGAAAATCGGGATCGCGCTTCGCCGCCACCGCGGCCGCGATTTTCTCGATTCATGTCTTCGACCGCGACCAACGTCTTGCCCGCGAGATGTCCGCAGCGTTTCGGAAATTCCTGATCTTCCAGATGGCAACCGGCCAGATCCGGCGCGCTCCAATTCCTCGATCGTGCGCGCCGCATTTTCCGCGCCGCCGAAGCCGGTATCCGCATCCACGATCGCCGGAATCTTCACCGCTCGCGCGATGAAACCGGCGAGCTGCGCCACTTCCTTGAGCGTGAGCAACCCGATATCCGGCACACCGGCGGTGCATTGCACAAGCCCGCGCCGCTGATGTAAACCGCATCGAAATCCGGCCCGCTCCACCATCCGCCCCATCGAGGCGTTCAACACGCCCGGCATCGCGACGCAGCCGTCGCGAATCAGTTCGCGCAAGTGCGTGCAGATGTCGAGCTTGCCGCCATTCGTCAGTGCGCGTGTGATCTGCCAAGCCGAAGCGCCATCAGCTTCGAGACGTTCGCCGCCTCGTCCAGCTTCCAGCACTGCTCCACCACTTTATCCGCGCCCGGCCTTCGCGATCTTCGGCACCACGAGGTTGAAGAACTTCCCTTCCACTTGCGAATCTTTCAGCCGGATTCTTCGCGTTCCCGAGCGGGTAATCGACTCGCTTCGTCAGCGTGCGGCCGTCCGCCAACGTGACGTGCACGATGTTCGCCACCGCTTTCGCATACAGCGCGCTCAGCTCGTCGTTCCGCTCCACTTTCACGTTCTCGAGGAACGAGATGATCGCCGGACTCCGTGAAACGCTCCGGCTCGAACTGCTTGTCCGTCACCTCGCCATCGATCAACGCGACCGCCGTGATGTACGGCAGACTGTGATCCGCCGTCTCGCGCTGCTGCGGTTTCCATTTCTCCGGCTCGCTCCCGATGATGTCCACCGAGGCGTCGTGGCTTTCGATCACCATCGATTTCACCTGCGACAGGTCTTCGATTTGCTTCCGCAAAAAGAGCGCCGCCTCGATCGCGCTCTGGCTGTGATATTCCGCCGGCCAATACTTGATGCTCGTCTTCAGAATCATCGACGCCGGTCCTTCGCCCGGCATCGCTTCCGCCTTCGTCTCGAACAAGCGCGCCCACATTGCCTATCGAAACGCCGAGTTCCTTCTCGAATCCCATTTGCCCTTCGAAGATCGGCGCCGGTCCGGTCATTCCCGCGCGCGCGAGCAGCGCCGCATACACGCCATGGCGCGCCGCATTGCGCAAACGCCACACCCTTCCAGTGCGACAGCTCCCCCACCCGCGCCTGCCGCAACGCCTGCGCAGCCACACCCGCGATGTTGACCGCGTGCCGCGTCTTCTCCGCATCGAGCTTCATCAATTTCGCGCACGCCAGCGCGGTCGAGAACGCGCCGTAGGTCGGATGATCCCACCCGCGCGCGCGGATGCTCGCCGCATCGCAGAACCGGCATTGCACTTCGTACGCGATCGCCATCGCCGTGATCATCTCCTTGCCCGTCGCGCCCACCGCTCTCGCCGACCGCGAGCACCGCCGCGATATTGTCGCTCGGATGCGCCGGCTCCTTCGAGAGATAGGTGTCGTTGTAATCGAAATAACGGATGCAGCACCCGTTCGCGAAAGCCGCCCAATCCGGCGGCGCCTTGTGCGACGGTGCCGATCATCGTCGCGCCGAGCTTCGCCGAGAAATCCGTCGCCACCCCGCGCGCGATCGTGCACGGCTCCTCGTTCCAGGCCCCGAGCGCGCAGCCGAACGAGTCGATCAACCGTCGCTTCACCTCATGGACCGTATTCTTCCCGAGATGCTCGTATTCCAGAGTGCAGGCGAAATTAGCGAGTTGATGAGCGAGCGAGTTGGTCAACGGAGCGGACGAGGAAGTAGCCATAAAGTGAGCCTGCAAAGTGGCGAGGAATCGATGGTCGGCAAGGGTAGCGCAGTCCATCATCCGGGGAGCGCACGCGTCTCGCGTGCTGGCGCTGGTGCCCCGCCATCGCGAACTTTGAAGATTGTCTGTTTCCCGCGTTGAGCGCGGGTGCCAAAGATCTGCGACAATCACCGCATGAGCAACGACGTGCAGGATATCGAGCAAGCAATCCGCACACTTCCGCGCACGACATCGAGCAGCTCCGTGAGTGGATCGAAAACTTCCTCGAAGATAAACTCGAGCTTACGGATGAGTTCAAAGCGAGCATTGAGCGCGGCAAGCAAGACATCGCTGCAAGGAAACATCCGCGTGCGCGAACCCTAGGTGCGCGTGAGTCGTGCCACCGAGGTATCGTTATTCGATTCGACTGAACTGCAAGATGCGGTCTCGGCTGAACCTGCGGATGTCGCGTATGCTCGCGCGTCAGAAGCAAAGTCCACGATCTGGGCTCACGATTAACTGTTTACCCGCGACCGATCGCACTGCAAGGTCGATCTGAATATCGCCTCCGGGTCGGCGACTACCGGATCATCTACAACTTCGACCAGAAGCAGAACGTGCTTTACCTGATAACGCTCGGCAATCGGCGCGAAATCTATCGAAGAACATCGAGTTTCTGTCAGGAGCGTTGCCAAGCGCCGCAATAGAATAGCGCATGCCTGCGACGTTCGCGCACCCCGCAGCCATCCTGCCCGTCCGGCGCCTGCTTGGCTAGAAAAGCGATCGCGCGAATGAGCGACTCGGCGCTTTAGCTGATCGGAATTCGTCGTGCGGATGCAGATTTACACGGCGACTACGACGGTCGCTTTGATGAATCAGATCGAAGTGGCGACGGATCGCATCAGCGATTACCAGGCTCGCATGCTGTACTGAAATCTGCTCTGAACGCCACTCAGCTGTATCGCCTATGCGGGGTTCCGATCGATGCGTGCGCAGCTTTGCGATGTCAATTGCCACAGCCGCATCGCGGCGCCTTGACGCCGCTACGACGCAGCCGCCGCAGCCGCGCGGCGATGCGCGTCCGTTAGCATTGATGTTGTCGATCCTGCTCGGAACGTGGACTCATCATCGTGTGGGACTCATTCACACACGCGAACGGATGGGCGGTGCAACAGATCGCAATGATTCGGGATACCACTTGGCGGATCGGAAGTGCCGAGTTGCCAGCCTACCACCTGCTACAGCATCGCGAGGAGCGACTACACGATTCGCTTCCGGGACGCTGATCCGATTGCGTGAAACAGCGGTCGACGAACCTCAGGCTCCACATGCAAGCATGCGCAGACAACACAGTCGGCCATAGATGCGCGGCCTCTCGACGCGTCGACTAACGCTGAGTAGACCGACGCGGATCGCGGTACGATTTCAGGCTCGCGGCGGTGCGGTGAGCCGCGAAGATGCGCGAACGAAGGCTGCGACGGACGCGGTGCGCAAGCAAGCCGAGTAGGCAGCTCTTCGGAGGTTGCGATACCACCGGCTGTCTCACCGCTGATCCTTCGGCGGATATCTGGCTGGCGCGTATTTGTGTTTAGAACAACCGTCTTACGCTAGCGCCAGCTTCATTCCGTTTTTCGTGGTGACAGCGCTGGTTCTGGATCGACTGCGAACACGAACCGATGATCGCGCGACGCCCCGATCGTGAATCGCAACTGGGCAATTCATCCGTGTCCATCCGCGCAATCCGTGATTAGATTTCGCCCCACATGAGCAAAGTTTACTCCGACGCCACGGCTGCGCTCGCCGGCCTGCTCCACGACAACATGACGATCGCCGCGGGCGGGTTCGGGCTCTGCGGCATCCCGGAAAATCTGATCGCCGCGCTGCACGACAGCGGCGTGAAGGGCCTCACCATCGTCGGCAACAACGCGGGCGTGGATGGCTTCGGCATGGGCGTTCTGCTCACCACGCGGCAGGTGAAGAAGGTCATGGCCTCCTACGTGGGCGAGAACAAGGAGTTCGAGCGCCAGGTGCTCGGCGGGCGAACTCGAACTCGAGCTCATCCCGCAGGGCACACTCGCCGAGCGGTTGCGCGCGGGCGGCGCGGGCATCCCGGGGTTTTACACCCGCACCGGCTTCGCGCACCAAACTGACCGAGGGCAAGGAGACGAAAGTTTTCGACGGCAAGGAATACGTGCTCGAACCCGGCATCACGGCCGAGGTCTCGCTCGTGAAGGCGTGGAAGGGCGACAAATCCGGCAACCTCATTTTTCGAAAAACCTCACGGAACTTCAACCCGATGATCGCCACTTGCGGCAAGGTCTGCGTGGCCGAGGTCGAGCAACTCGTCGAGGTCGGCGAACTCGATCCCGATCAGATCCACACGCCGGGCATTTTCGTCGACCGCATCATCCAAGGTCGCGAGCTACGAAAAGCGGATCGAGTTCCGCACCGTGCAGGGCAGCGCGGCGGCGAAAAAAGAAAATCCGATCCGCGATTTGATGGCGAAGCGCGCCGCGCAGGAATTGCGCGACGGCTACTACGTCAATCTCGGCATCGGCATCCCGACGCTGGTGGCCAATTACATTCCCGAAGGCATGAACGTCACGCTGCAGTCCGAGAACGGCCTGCTCGGCATCGGCCCGTTCCCGACCGAGGACGAGGTGGACGCCGACCTGATCAACGCCGGCAAGCAGACCATCACGACGATGCCCGGCTCGGCCTTTTTCTCGAGCGCCGACTCGTTCGCGACTGATTCGCGGCGGCCACATCGATCTCGCCATTCTCGGCGCCTTCGAAGTGACGGACAACGGCGACATCGCGAACTGGATGATCCCCGGCAAGATGATCAAAGGCCCCGGCGGTGCGATGGACCTCGTCGCCGGCGTGAAGCGCGTCGTCGCCGTGATGGAGCACACCTCGAAGGACGGCAGCCCGAAGATTTTGAAAGAATGCACGCTGCCCATCACGGGCCTGGGAGTCGTCAATCTCATCATCACCGACCTGTGCGTGTTCGAGGTGAAGCAGGGCGGCGGGCTCGTCCTCACCGAGCTGCATCCTGGCGTCACGGTGGACGACATCCGCGCCAAGACCGGCGCACCGTTCGAGGTTGCGCTCAAGCGCTGACTCGCGACGGAGCGGTTCCCTCCAGCGCGCGCAAGAAGTGCGCACCGGCCTGAAGAGTCCCGGCGTTTCTTGGAGTCGTGGCGGCTTCTAGTCGTATCTCACTCCGCGATCTACATCGCGGGGCGTGATCACACCGCCCAACCGGTCCCAGGCAAAACGTGCCGCAACCCGGCCATCATCCCATGGCAAAACAGCCTCGTGTTTTTTGTACTCCACTGCCAGATCGGCCTCGATCTCCTCAAACTTTTTGTCCGGATGTTTATGGAAACCTTCATAGCCCGTCTTATAGGCTGGAACATAATGTTCGTAAGTGTGATCGGGTTTCACCGATGTTTGCTTTTCGTGATGCTCCCGCCAGTATTTTTCTTCATTCTTTGCATCCATTGGTTTTTCCTCCTTTTTAGCATACGCCCCGCCGCCGCGGTGACAACTCCTGGCAGAGGTAAAGATGCCAGGTTGCGCTGGTGAAAGATCTGCGAAACGGACTACTCAGAGCGGGAATATTAGAACGACTACGCGAGCGCTAATGAAAACGCGTTCAGCAAATTTCTTGGGAAAAATTCTGACGTTTTACTCTTCTCTTGTCGCCCCTGGCACGGGCTGTTTCCGTGATTCCACGAATGCCGTAATCCTGGCCAGTTCCTCCGGCTTCAGGGATCTGCCGAAGGCAGGCATATTGACGCCGCCGTTCACGATCCGGATGACGATGTCATCATGGGTGAGACGGTCTCCGACCCAGGTGAGATTGGGGCCGCGCCGGCCGCCGTGGCCCTCGATGAGGTGACAGTTCAAGGCACGCCTTTTCCTGAAAGAGGCGCGCGCCTTCGAAGACTGGTCCGCTTGTGGCGCCGATGATTTCCGGAGTTAGCGGCTGCGGGATCAAAGTTAGGCGACCAGGGAGATCGGGCGCCCGCGATCCAAAGGGAACCGATCATGATCACACTCAGGAGCACGACGGCGATCGACCACGGCCGGCGCGAAGCCGCACGTTCCCCGCGGTTATTCAGAAGGGGAACAACCAGCAGAAGAATGCCGATCACCACCGGGGCGAGGATCATGATGTAGCCTTCCAGCGCGGGCGGAATCAGCGCGAGAACGGCAAAATACCAGAGCAGATACCAGTCAGGACGGGGATCGGCTTGCAGGATGCTTGGATCGGGTGGCTTATCGAGCGCGGGCGGTCCGAAAATGATGGCAAGCAGCGCAATCGCGATGATGAGGATCGTGCCGACAACAAAATCCCGCCACGCGCCATCGGGCCAGAACGGGACGCCGGTTTTCTGCATCCTTTCGTGATATTTCTTGCGATAGGTGTCGGGATGAACTGGCTCACCTGCGACGGGCGGTTCGGAAATGCCGTGGCGCAAGACGAGCCAGAGATGGAGCGCGATGAAAATGAAGATCAGCGCCGGGACGAGAAAGACATGGATGGCAAAGAAGCGACTCAAGGTGGCGCCGCCAATGGTCGCGCCGCCGAGGATGAAGTGCGCCAGCCAGTCGCCGATGAGTGGAACACGCCCGGCTTGTTCGGCTGCGATCACCACTGACCAGGTGGCGGTCTGATCCCAACGCAGAAGTTGCCCGGTAAATCCCATGACAAGGGTGAAGGCGAGGAGTAACACTCCGGTGGACCAATTCATCTCGCGCGGAAATTTGTAAGCGCCGAAAAGAAAGGTCTGCGCCATGTGCGCGCCGACCATCAAAACCATGGCGGACGCGCCAAAGTAGTGCAGGCCGCGCAGGAAATTGCCGAACGGCGCCTGGTCGGTAATGAACTTGAGCGTCTCGTAGGCCTGCGACGACGACGAGACGTAGGAGAAACTGAGCGCCACACCGGTCACCACCTGGACGATGAAAGCGACCATCGTGGCGCTGCCAAAGGTGTACCACCAGCGCGCATCGTGCGGGACGAGATGCTTGGCGGCGGGACCGATGAGATCGGCGATCCCCAGCCGGTCGTCGATCCATTGCCAGGCTCCGATCACGAGCCGCTTCATAGCGTGTTCGTAATCGGTATCGGGCCGGCTTTGAGTTGCACCTCACCGTTCGCGACTCGCACGGCAAGACGGGTGAGCGGATTGGGCGGCGGACCTGCTGCGACGGTTCCGTCTCCATAGTAAACTCCGCCATGACACGGACACATGAACAACCCGGCGTCCGACAGCCACCGCACCGGACATCCCATATGAGTGCAATGAACGGAAAAGGCGATGAACTGCTCCTCGTTCACGCGGCGCAGCCAGGCCGCGCTTTTTGCGGAAATGCCCGCCCACGGCAACGACGAGGGATCGGTGATCGTGACGTTGACCGTCTTGCCGATTTCGAAATCAGCGACCTTGCCGAGCGAAAGCCATTCGTTAGGCGCCTTGCGAAAAAGCGGGGCGACGACGAAGCCGACCAGCGGCACCCCAAGAACGGCAGCGCAGAAGCCACCGAGCGCAATCGACATTTTCTCGAAGAAACGCCGTCGCGTACATCTCTTCCGGCGAAGACGGCACTGCGCCGGACCTTGATTCGTTAGGCGCGGTTTCGTTCACGGCGAATTTCGCTGATCCATCCTGCGAGTGAGGCGATGAAAAGGCCCGCGCCCACCGCGAGAATGACCCACGAAGTGATGAAGCCCCAGAAGAAGAACGTTGTCCCCATGGCCAGTCCGGCGGGAAAATAATTTGGCCGCGGCAGATGCTCGTCCGGGAGCACGCTCCCAGCCTTCGTGCGATTGTTCGGTGTTTGGTTCCATGAGATTCGTCAGGTTGCCGGGCGCGGGAGGGGTGCTTCGCCGAACCAGCGCGCGATTTGCGCGAAGATCGCGCTGAGATAGATGAAACACATCGGCACCCACATGAGGAGTCCGCCAATCTGTTGATCCTTTTCCGGAGTGAATCCCCAACCGGTCCGAATCGTCTCCCACATGCCGAGCCGGTCGCCCACCGGCATGCGTGTAAATCGAACAGACGGTCACCGGCGAGAAAGTGAGAATGATCCCGAGGGCGCTGCAGGCAACGCAGGCGCTGAAGAGATAAAGAACGGCGCCGGGCGGTGAGAGCCGTTCTTCTTCCCGCGGCGCGATGACCTGACTCCAAAACAATGTCCCGAGGACAACGAGCGATGTCGTTTGCAAGGCATAGACCGAACGCGACGTGACGGCAGCGTTACAGAGCGTCGGCCAATGCCAGAACCACATCGCGCCCACGCCGGCGATCCAGCCAGCCAGCGGGTGAGCGAGGATGCGCGGACGCCAGGCCAGTGAAAGCGATCGCGGCAGACTAAGGAGCAGAAGCCCCGGCACGATCAGCAGAAGTATGATGTGTTGGATCATATGCGCGCTAAACAGATATCCATCAGCGAGCGCATTGAGCGGTGACACGAGAGTAGCCACGAAAATGACCAGCGCGAGGAGGAGCCAGCCGATTCGCCGTTCTGCGCGGAAAGCAAAGAGATAGGCCACCAGCCCGGCGGCTGCGATCGCGAGAACCACCGGATTCCATGTCCAGGCCGAGAGAAGAAAGTGTTCGGTGCTCATCGGAGTCGAGGCAGGATGTAGACCACGGACAAAACAAAAACCCAGACCACATCGACGAAGTGCCAGTAAAGGCCGACCGCATCGAGCCCCGGCCAGGGCCGCTTCTTCGAGTCGCCCGCGAGCGCCAATCCCAGCAGGACGAGCAACGCGATCAGGCCGACACAGACGTGCAATCCGTGAAAACCAGTCAGGGTAAAGAACGTCGTCGCGAAGAGATTCGTGTTTACATCGACGCCGCTCTTGAAGAGATGCCAATACTCGAGCCCCTGGCCGCCGAGAAAAATTCCGCCGAGGACAATGGTCGCGCTCAGCCAGCCAATCATCTTGCGCTGGTTGTTATGGCGCAGGCCGGTCTCCGCGCGCCAGATCGTAAAGCTGCTCGCGAAAAGGCAGAGGCTAAACAGGCCGGTCTTGAACAGGTCCAGTTCGCGCGGGTTCGGTCCGGGTTGCGGGCGTGGCATTGTAATAAAGAAAAGCCAGAATGAGCACCGCGAAAAAGCCGGTTTCCGAGATGATGAAGGAAACGATGCTGGTCTTGTTCTTTTCCGGTCTGAACTGGTCGATCTCTCCTCTGCTGCCGACGACCGGATCAGGACGATCGGGATTTGCGACGTCCCAGAGCGGCCGGCGACTGCGAATCGGCGGCAGGTAATGGAAATTCTCATGCGGCGGCGGCGAAGTGGTCGCCCATTCGAGTGTCCAGGCGTGCCACGGATTGTCGCCCGCCTTGCGCCCGCTGAGCAGACTAACGACCAGATTCCAGACGAAAAGAAGCGAGGCCGCAGCCATGAAAAACGCGCCGATGGTCGAGAGCATGTTCATCCAGGCCCAGCCCGGCAGATCCGCATAGGTGTAGACGCGTCGCGGCATGCCGGCGAGCCCGAGGAAATGCTGGATGATGAACGTCATGTTGAACCCGATGACCATGAGCCAGAAGGTCCATTTGCCCAGCCGTTCGGAGAGCATGCGTCCGCTCATTTTCGGAATCCAGTAATGGAGCGCGCCGAGGATCACGAAGACGATCAGGCCGACAAAGACAAAGTGGAAATGCGCGACGAGATAGTAGCTGTTCTTGGTCTGCCAATCGAGCGCGGCGGAGGCGTGACTTACACCCGTTAGGCCGGCGAGCAGGAACTGCACGAGCGCCGCGACGCAGAAGAGCATCGGCGTCTCGAAGCGGAGGCGGCCGCCAATCATGGTCGCGCTCCAGTTCAGCACCTTCACTCCGGTCGGGATCGCGATCAGCATGCTGGAGGCGACGAAGAACAGGTCGACCGTATGACCAAGCCCGGTCGTAAACATGTGGTGAGCCCAGACCCCAAGGCTGAGGAAAGCGATCGCGACCGTGGAGCCGGCGACAAACTCGTATCCGAAAATCGGCTTGCGCGAAAAGACCGGGATGATCTCGGACAAGATCGCGAAGGACGGGATGGCCACGATGTAAACCTCCGGATGTCCAAAGGCCCAGAAAATGTGCTGCCACATGATGGCGGAGCCGCCGGGCACGCAGAAAGAAATGCGTATTGAGCAAGCGATCGATCAGAATCATGACCAGTCCCGCGTTCAGCACTGGCAAGGCCAGGATGACGAGGAAGGCATTGACGAAGATCATCCACGAAAAGAGCGGCAGCCGCCGCAGCGTCATGTTCTTTGCGCGACTGCAGAGGACAGTGGCGATGAAGTTAATGTTGGCACCGACCGAGCCGATGCCCAGGACAAGGAGTGAGAGCGCCCAGTAATCCACGCCGGGCTGCGATGAGTAAGCCGTTTCACTCAACGGTGCATAAGCAAACCACCCCACCGCCGGCGCACCGCCGGCCAGGAAACTGAAGTGCAGCAGGATGCCCCCAAAAGGAACGAGCCAGAAACTGAAAGCGTTCAGGCGCGGGAAAGCCATGTCGCGCGCGCCGATCTGGAGCGGCACGATATAGTTGGCCAGGCCGAAGAGCACCGGCATCGCGACGAGAAAGATCATCGTCGTGCCATGCATGGTGAAGACCATGTTATAAGTGTCCGGATGCAGCAGCGTGTTGTTAGGCACAGCCAGCTGGAGCCGAATGAGCAGCGCTTCGATCCCGCCAAAGATGAAAAACGCCAGCCCCGTCACCATGTAGAGAATGCCGATCCGCTTGTGATCGACCGTGGAGAGCCACGCCATCTTCCAATGCTCCCGCTGTTCCGGAGACAAAAGGCCGGCGCGGTCCAAAACGGTGGCGATCTCGTTCATTTCAAAGTCTCGAAGTAATCGGCCAATTGCGTCACCTGCGTGTCGTTGAACTTGTAGTCCGGCATTTTCACCCCCGGCTTGACCTGCTGCGGGTCGGTCAACCAACGACGCAAATTCGCCGGCGTGTTCTCGACCACTCCGGCGCCCAGTATTCTTCGGCTCGCAAAATGAGTCAGATCCGGACCGACCCGTGCCGCCGCCGCAGTGCCGTTGATCGCGTGGCAATTCATGCAGCTATGTTCTTGAAAAAGCGCGAGCCCCTGGGCCGCGCTGCCGCTCGTCGGAATCTTCGCCGGCGCCAGCTGCGCCTGCTCCCAGGCCGCGAATTGCTCCGGCGTTTCCGCCACGACGAGAAAATGCATCCAGGCATGCTGCGTTCCGCAGAATTCCGAGCAGACCCCGAGATAGCTCCCGGGCTGATCCGACTGAATCCAGATGTGATTCGGATGATCCGGCACAGTCGCCATCTTACGAGTCAACTGCGCGACCCAGAACTCATGCAGAACATCCGCCGACTCGAGCCGGATCGACATGCGAGTGCCCGCGGGAATGTGAATTTCGTTGGCGGTGATCACACCTGATTTCGGATAGCGCGCCTCCCACCACCATTGGTGACCAGTGATCACGATGTCGGGCGTCGCCGCCGCGGGCGGGTCGGACGCGTTCATCGATTGCCAGGTGAGAAGAATGAGAGCCAGCACGATGACACACGGGATCGCCGTCCAGACAATCTCCACTGTTTTGTTCCCGGCGACCTGCTCTGGATCCGCGGCGCCCTCGCGCCAGCGATAGCGCATGAGCGCAAAAACGATCAGCCCGGCGACGATGATGAAGATGAGCGCAAGAATAATTCCCGAGACAATCGCGAGGTGATAAATCGCGCGCGCCTCAGGCGATTGCGGATCGAGAACAGGCAACGAATTCATGACCGAGCACTCAAAAGCGGCGTTTGTTCACGGTTGTCATATCAAGATAGGCGCCAACTACCAAGGGCTTTGCGGTCAGAGGTGTCTCAGCTATGACGGCTCTGAGAAATCTCCATTTCCGGCCGCTTCGCTCACGAATCAGCCTAATCCGGCAATAAGGTGTCGGAGTTCCAAGTCGCCATCACGATGCTCGCTCCCTAGGGCATGCCAGCACCAGCACGGCCGCGATCGTCCAGCACGCGATCATGAAGATGAATCCGCGCATCGAACGAGCCGGTGCGCTGGCTCAGGTTGCCGATAATCTTCGGACCGACGAATCCGCCGATGCTGGCGGTGCAATTAATGAAACCGACCGCCGCGGCCGCTGCTGAACTGGTGAGAAATGCGGAAGGCAATGCCCAAAACGATGGCAGATAGGCGACCGTGCCGAAACCGACGAAGCGTGAAAACCACGATGAGCAGCACATTCGAATGCGGGATGAAAAACCAGACGCTCAGCGCGAGCGCGGCCGTCAGTTGAGGAATGGCAAAATGCCATCGCCGCTCGCCCGTGCGATCGGAGCTCCAGCCGAGGATGAGCATTCCGATCAGGCCCGCGAGAAACGGAATCGCGCCGACCCAGCCGATGCGTTGCACATCCGTCCAACCGGTGAAGCGCTGGAGCATCGTGGGAAACCAAAACCAAAACGCATAGCCGCCGGTATAGGTGAAGAACAGTCCGGCCGTGAGCACCAACACCGCTGGATGCCGGAGCGCCTGCCAGATCGTCATCTGCTCCGCGTGTGCCTTCGCGCGCCGCTCTTCGGCGAGGCGAGCAGTTGATCCAATCGCGTTCGTCAGGCGCGCAGCCATCGCGCTTCGTTAGGCCGATCCGGCAACACGAACAGCGCCACGATTCCAAGCACAACGGCAGGCAAACCTTCCAGGAGAAAAAGCCATCGCCATCCGGTGATGCCTAACCAGTGCACACCCAGAATCGCGCCGGCAATTGGTCCGCCGATCATGAATCCAATTGGAATCGCGGCCATGAACCGCGCGGTCGCCTTGGCCCGGTCCTGATTAATGAACCAGTGGGAAAGATAGACAATCACGCCCGGGAAAGAATCCTGCCTCGGCCGCGCCCAGCAAAAATCGCGCGCCGTAAAGTTCCATCGGAGTGCGCACGAAACCGGTGAGCGTTGTGAGTGCGCCCCAGGTGATCAGCGTGATCGCGAGCAGCAGCCGGGCGCTCCAGCGTTCCACCAGCAGGGCTCCGGGAATTTGCAGCGCGAAATAGCCGATGAAGAAAATTCCGCTCGCCGTGCCAAAGACCGAGTCGGTCAGGCCCAGGTCGCCTTTCATCCCGAGCGTCGCGTAGGCGATGTTCGTGCGATCGAGATAGTTCGCGACGTAAAGGAGAAAGAGAAACGGCAGCAGCCGCCACGCGATTCGACTGCGCGCACTTGCCCCGACGTCTATCTGCGAATCCATAAGATCGACGGCCTAACGCGGGAGGGGCCTTATTGCCCCGAGCGCTTCCACCGGTTCAAAGAGCCACCGTCACGCGGAGAAAAGTCGCCGGAACAGAGGTGAAATCCTTACTCGGGCTCCGGTTCTGGCTGGCGAAGAGCGCTTCCAGTTCCTTCTGCAGATCAGCCGCACGATCGTTCTTCTCCGCGGCTTCGAAGGCATTCATCGTCGGTCCGTAATATCTCCTGAATTCATCCACGAACGCTGACGGGGCGCCGGGGAAGTTGAAGGTAAACGTGTCGTGCGCGAAGGAGATTTTTTCTGCCGGCGATTCCTGCGCCGACAAATCGCTCGATCACGTTGCTCTCGATTCCCCAGGTCATCGGACTAACGAATCCTTCCGGCGGGGGAGGCGTGTAGCTCGAGCTGATCTTTAAGATTTGCGCCACCAGCGTCGGATCATTCGGAATCCAGTTGCCCATCACGATTCGACCACCCGTTCGGGTCACGCGCACCATCTCCTTCGCGACCTCGAACGGCTTCGGCGCAAACATCGCGCCGAAGATACTGACCACGAGATCAAATGCCTGATCCGGCAACTGCTCAAGGTTGGACGCGTCGCCCTCCTGAAACCTGCAATTGCTCAGGCCTTGCTCCGCCGCTCGCTTATTCCCGGCCTCGACCAGATTGCGCGCGACATCCACGCCGAGCACGTCCGCACCAAGCTTCGCCGCTGGTAATGCCGTCGTCCCGTCGCCGCATCCGAGATCCAGGACCTTGAGTCCTTTTGCAATTCCGAGACGCTGCACGAGCGCCTCACCGCTTTCGCGCATCGTCTCGGCGATGCGGGTGAAATCGCCTTTTTCCCAGAGTGCTTTGTTTGGATTCATGGGGTTCATATCAGATCAGATTGTCGGCATGTTGCCAGATATTTTGGGGCACGTAACGGGGAAGGAAGTTTGCGATTCTCCGCTCTCGGGCTGCCACGGCCTTCCGTCGAGACGCGTAACAAGCCCTGCCGACAGAGAGGCGGCGTAGAGGAAGCGGTTCTTGTTTCTCCGCTTTCAGGTTTGCGATTTGCTCCTATCGCTGAAACCCACCCGCGTGGTGGTAAAGGACTGCATCGCCTTTTACCGGGAGAACATCCGCCTGAAGCGCGTCGGGAAGTGAATCGGATGCCAGCGGCGGCGCCTGTCCGTTTACACCATCGGGCGAAAACGACCGACGATCTCCTGCAGCCGGCCGGTGATTTGGCCTAACGAACAGACTTCCACCGCTTCGAGCAAGCGTCGGGAAGCAGTTTTCTCCGCTCTCCACCACGTCGGCCAGTTTATCGAGCGCCTGCTTCGCCTTTTCGCGCGTTCTTGCTTCTTGAACTTCTCCAGGCGATCGACCTGCAATTGTTGCTTCGCGCGCGGCGTGCGCGCCAGTTCGACTTCCGGCATCTCATCCTTCAGGTCGCGATACTTGTTCAAGCGCGATGATCGGCCGCGTGCCGTTGTAAATCTGTTCTTCGTAACGATGCGCCGCATTTTGAATCTGACTGCGCTGATAACGATTCTCGACCGCCGCCATCACGCCGCCAAGTCGTTCGATCTCGCGGAATTCCTCCAGAATCGCCGCTTCGACCGCACGCTCGACCGCTTTCATTCCGGGCGAACCGCTCAGCATGTTCATGGTGTGTTTGAAGATGCCGGATTCGTCGAGCAGGATCGCCTGCCCATGCGCGGCGAGGCGGATCCATTCTTCGCTCGGCGTCGTGAACGGTTCGTCGGCGCTGTTCGAATGACACGAGTTCGTGCCGTTCATGTAGGCGAGCATCAGCTCGGCCGCGGTTCGCGTGAGATTGTTCTTGAATTCCGCCGCGACCAGCGAGCGACCGCTCGTCTGCGTGTGCAGCTTGAACATCTGCGCTTTCGGACCGGCGCCGAAAACATCGCGCATGCCGATGGCCCAGATGCGGCGCGAAACGCGCGCGAGCGCGATGTATTCGACATCGAGACCGCAATCGAGAAAGAAGGAAAGCCGCGGCCCGAATTGATCGACCGGAATGCCGCGCGCCGCGAGCATTTCGGCGTAGGCGAAACCGTTCGAAAGCGTGTAGGCCGCCTGCTGCACCGGCGTCGCGCCCGCTTCGCCGATGTGATAGCCGCTGATCGAGACCGGATACCAGCGCGGCATGTCGCGCGTGGTCCATTCGATCATGTCGCAGAGGAAACGGAGCGACGCTTCCGTCGGAAAGATGGTTTCGTTCTGCGCCTGCACTTCCTTGAAAATGTCGGCCTGAATGGTGCCGCGCAGATTCGGAACAACCTTCGGAACCGAAACGCCGTTTCGCCGCCGCGATATACATCGCCATGATGATCGGCGCCGGGCCGCTGATCGTCATCGACGCGGAAAAATTCGGCGAGCCCATGTCGAAGCCGTCGTAGAGCCGGACCATGTCTTCGTACGGTGTCGATGGCGACGCCGCCTTCGCCGATCTTTCCGAAAACGCCTTCCGCATCGCTGTCGATTCCGTAAAGCGTCGGGCCATCGAACGCCGTGCTGAGACGCTGCGCGCGCTGATGCCGGTGAGGAAATGAAAACGCTTGTTCGTGTCTTCGGCGAGCATCGAGTCCGGAGAAAAGACGCGTCGGTTCTTCCGACTTCAACCGCCTTCGGCGCGGCGCCCTTCGCCGTTCTTCCCATTCTTGGCGTGTCCGTTTCGTGCCGTTCTTGCCGTAGCTGCCGGCTTCGATGTTCCTGCAGCGGCTCGAGATACATTTCGCGATAGGCGCCATTCAGTGAACGGAAATTCGCCCGGCAAACCTTCGCCTAACAAGTAACGCGCGATCTCGCCCGGCTTCGTCGATTTCCGGCAAGGCGAGACGCGGCAACTTCAAACCAGTCGGCGCCGTCCCGATCGGCATCTTCGCCTTGATCTCGTTCCAGCGATCGACCATTTGCTGACCGAACTTCTCGTCGGTCGCGCGCTCGCTTCACCTCGTTCGAGCACGAACTCATTGTAGTTCTCAACCGCTTCAACAACGCTGTCCAAGTTTGCTCATTTTCGTTCGCCTTTCTTCGCTGGTTCAGCGCGTCAACAAATCGCACAATTCATCCACGCCCGCATCGCGATGCCGTTTCGCCACCGTCGAGACGAGATGTCTGCGTCGCGTTTGTTCTGCATCCAGTCGCCGCTCAATTTCGCGACATCGCCGTTCGCGCGCGGTCCAGGTCGCTCTTGTTCACGACCACGATGTCGGCGAGATCGAGCATCACGATCTTCTGCAATTGCAGACGGCTGCCGTAATCCGGATTCATCACCAGCACGGTTTTGTCCACCAGCTTGCTCTGGAACGGCATCGCTTCCTGACCGGTGCCGACCGTTTCGATAATGACGTAATCGAAATCCGCTTGCGCCAGGAGCTGCAGACAATCCTCGGTCGCGGGCGAAAGCCCGCCGGCCTGTCCGCGCGTCGCCATGCTGCGCATGAAAACGCGATCGTTCTGCGAATTGATCATCGTCGCGCGATCGCCGAGCAACGCGCCCGCGCCCACCACGCTCGGATCGTGCGAGAGAATCGCGATGCGCGCTTTCGGTTCGCGATGCAGAAGACGCAAGACGAGTTCGTCGATCAACGTCGTCTTGCCCGCGCCACCCGGTCCGGTGAAACCAATGACGCGCGTCTTGCCGACTTCGGTTCTTCGCTTTCGTTGAACGTTTTCGTTCGCCGGACTTTCTTCCCGTTCGCGTATCGCGTCTTCGATCTCCGTCAACTTGCGCGCCAGTTGCATGTCGGCACTCGGCTTTGCGGCCGCGATACGGTTTGTGCGGCCCGCCGTAGTGCTTGTGCACGTAATCGACCATGTCCGTCAGCGACGTGCCGGCGAAAAAAATCTTATCGACGCCATTGCCGCTGCATGACGCGCTCGTCGTCATCCGTGATCGTGCCGCCGCCGCCGCCGAAGACTTTGATGTCAATCGCGCCCTGTTTCTTCAGAATGCCTCGACCACTTCGGCAAAAAACTCGACGTGTCCGCCGTTGTAACTGGAGATGCCGATCGCCTCGACGTCTTCCTGGATGGCGGCGCGCACGATGTCCGTCGCATAACGATGATAGCCGAGATAAACGACTTCGATCCCGTGCCGGATGAACTCGAGATTGATCGTGTTGATCGCGCTGTCGTGCCCGTCGCAAATCGGAACAGCGGTGAGAACTCGGATCGGAGCAGCCATGGAGTGTGAAATCTTAGCGGCAATCGCTTGTCGAGCAATGCCGTTTCAGCCTAACGTCCGCGCATGAGTGCATCGGCTTCCGCATCGGCCGACCGAGAGATCGCAGGCTTTCCCGGCGATCGCATGGGCCACTTTGATCGCGGAGTTCTGGACATCAGCTCCGCGTTCATCCTTTCGTATCCGAAAGGCGTCGGTCCAATCCGTGTTTTGCAAGGAGTGGCCGCGGGTTTGGTCGGCCGCGAATCGGCGATCAAGGGTGGCCTGGCGACGGCCGGGCTTGGGACTCGCCATCCATTTCTTTATCGCCTTTGTTGTCGCCTCGGTTTTCTACGTCGCGAGCCGCAAACTTATTTTCCTCACGCAGCATCCCGTCATTTCCGGACTCACTGTACGGAGTGATCGTTTATGGTTTCATGAATTGGATCGTCATGCCTCTCGCTTACCCTGTCGTGCACCCTTCCGTTCGCGAGATGTTGACCGCAGTGTGTCGTGCACATGCTCTTGATCGGACTGCCGATCGCACTCATCGTGCGCCGGTTCTCCCAGCCTAACTCGTCAACTATCGCCTAACGACTCTATGACCAATCCTCTCGATTTCACCGGCAAAGTCGTGCTCGTCACCGGCAGTTCGCGCGGCCTCGGCGCGGAGATGATCAAGGCCTTCGGCGAGCGCGGCGCGCAATGCGTCGTCAATTACATCGCCGACTCCGCCGGGCAGAACAAATCCGACGCCGACGCGGTCGCGAGGAGCTGAAGGATCCGCTCGTCATCGAGTGCGACGTGACCAATCCCGAGCAGGTCGAAGCGATGATGAAAACGATCGGCGAAAAATTCGGCGGTCTCGACATCCTGATCAACAACTCCGGCATCATCCGCGATCGCACGATCAAGAAACTGACTCTGGAAGATTTCGAAAGCGTCGTGCGCGTAAATCTCGACCGGGCACCTTCAACGTCACGCAGAAGGCCGCCGCCATTCTGCGCAAGGATGGCCGGATCGTGAATCTCTCATCCGTCAGCGGACAGATGGGACTGTTCGGCCAGGCGAATTATTCCTCGAGCAAAGCCGCGATCATCGCGCTCACGAAAGTCTCCGCGCGTGAGTTTGCGCGTCAGAACATCACCGTGAACGCGATCGCGCCCGGCTTCATCGACGTCGGCATGAGCAAAGGCATGCCGGATGAAGTGACGGAAAATTTCAAAAAACAGATTCCGCTCGGCCGCCTGGGCGACGCCGATGAAATCGTCGACGCCGCCCTGTTTCTCTGCTCGCCGATGGCGAGCTACATCACCGGCCACGTCCTGAACGTGAACGGCGGATTTTACATGGGTTGAACCGGCAGCACCGGCAGGCGGCCCGCTCTCTCTCGTCCTAATCGGAATGGACGTGGCGAACGAATATCCGGGTAGCGCGCGCGTCTCGCGTGCTGGCGATTGCGTCCCGCGATCGCGAACTTTTCTTACGAACACCTCCGTTGCGCTTGTTGTCCCCAAAAAGTTCGTTTCGGTGGGACACCGAAACCAGCACGCGAGACGCGCGCGCTACCCAGGCGCCCCCTACTCCCGGCCCCAGATCATCGCGACCGAAGTCGTTAGGCTGCCGCCCATGTTGAAGGTCAGGAATTTCTTTGCGCCCTCGATCTGTCGCGCGCCGGCCTGTTCGGTCAGTTGCTGATAGCTCTCGACGACCTGGCGCACGCCGGTCGCGCCGACCGGATGACCGTCGCCGATCAACCCGCCGCCGGCGTTGACCGGAATCTCGAAATCGAATTTCCCGCTCACCTTTTCGTTGCGCACTTGCGGCAACGCGGTCGCCCCGCTCATCGCCAGCTCGGCGCCTTTGCCGTTCTCGGCCAGGCCAAGAATTTCGTAGGCGCAGATTTCCGTGATCGAAAAACAATCGTGCACTTCCACGCCGTTCATGTCGCGCGGCTTGAGGTTCGCCATGCTGAACGCTTTCGCGGCAGCTTTGCGCGCGGTGGAAAATGTCGGCGCATCCTTTTTCTCGAGCGCGAGATAATCGGTCGCGAGACCGTAACCGAGCAGACGCGGCAGCTTCGATTTATCGATGCCGTGCTTCTGCAAATATTTTCCGGAGACGAGCACGAGCGCGGCGGCGCCGTCGGTGATCTGCGAGCAATCGGTAACTTTCAGCGGCGGCGCGACGCTCGGATTTTTCTCGGACACCTGCGACGCGTAATCGTAGGTCAGATCGGCATCACGCATTTGCGCGAGCGGATTCAAACGCGCGTGCGCGTAGTTCTTGTACGCGACCCAGGCGAGGGCGTCCTCGCGAGGCGCCATATTTCTCGATGTAGATCTGCGCGATGCTTCCCGAACAATTTCGGGAACATGAAGTCGCCGTATTCCGGTTTCTCGACGTGATAATCGGCCGCCGCGCCGAGAACATCGCGAGCCATCGAGCGACGACATCGTCTTCTGCTGTTCCGCGCCGACCACGAGCACGGCGTCGTGAAATCCGCCCATGATCCATTGCGCGCCGAGCACGACGGAAAGCGCGCCGGACGCGCAGGCCGCTTCGGTATGCATCGTCGGAATGCCGTGCAGTTTCGGATCGATCTCCGGGATGAACGCGCCGAGATGCAGTTGTTTGGTGAATTGGCCGGCGTTGAAATTTCCCACCGCCGCCGCCTCGATTTCGCCGGCGTCGATCTTCGCATCGGCGATCGCCTTGCGGCCCGCTTCCGTGATCAGGTCGCGGATGGTTTTGCCTTCCTTTTTCAGGTTGCGCTTAAAATCGGTTCGGCCGCCGCCGAGAATGTAAACAGGTTCGTTCATACGTTCGTTAATCTAGCCAATCACGCGCTGCTGTCATCCTGAGTCGCGCAGACGACGAAGGACCTCTCCAACTTGCAAGTGGCTTCCAGAGTCGCTTCGCGATCTACACCGTCCAGACTCCAGCCATATTTTCTGGTTGAAGAAATGTGTGAGCCTTTGTGAGGTCCCTCGACCGATGAAGGCCCGGAGCTGACGTCGTGCCGACCTCATCGTGCATAAACTGAGACTTTGGCCATGAATGCCCTCCATTTTGGACCAAGACGACCGCCATCGAGCAGGATTCTCGGGCATCGTTTGAACCCCAAATCGCGGCGGTCACTGTAGCGGATCATGCGCCAGTGCATGTGCGGGACAACATGATCGAGAGGGATATGATATTGACGCATCAGTCCGGCTGTGAGCTGCGCAGTGCGGTCGATGGTGCTGGCAAGATTGTTGCCCCGGTTGACACACATTTCGATCCCGATGGACGACCTGTTTCCCGGGCCTTCGTAATCAGCGTGTTCTCCAGTTTCGTTAGTCGGCAGGCTTTGGTAAATGGAATGATCGTCCACCGTGAAATGCCAGGTGAGAAATCCGGTGCGATTGTGACGACCTCGGAGCCCCTTCGACATGGCGAGCGCGTGACGTAATGCGTCAGCGCTACGAGACGTGTTGTCGGTCGAATGAATCGTGATAAATGTCGGACGCATCGGCCGATGCAAGGGACGTCCGCATTTCCCTGGCGGGATGATGTCCTGCGTGATTTTCAATTCGGTTGCGCCGGCGGAGGCCAGACCGCTGATGGCGGCGATGACAAGGCAAAGACAAGTGGAGTTTTTCATCTGTTCTGTGGCACTGGAAACTTCACTCGATATAACACGCCAGCATCACCAAAAGCTCTCGCATCTTCTTTCCTGGCTCAGGGGCAATTGCAAGCGCGGATCATTCGGGAGCGGATCGGCCGCTCAATTCATCCGATTTGAGTTGGCCGCTGGATGTTGAGCGTTGAAGGTTGGGCGTTTTCGTCCGAAATAGCACGCAGCCATGGCACGACTTCACGAGTATCAGGGCAAAGCCATTCTCGCCGCCAACGGATTCAAGATTCCGCGCGGCCGCGCCGCCTCGACCGCTGATGATGCTGTGGCGGCAGCCAAAGAACTTGGACGGCGAAGTGGTCATCAAGATCCAAGCCTGGACCACCGGGCGCGCCGGCATTGGCGGCGTGGCCTTCGCCAAGAAGCCGGATGATGTGCGCGCGCACGCCGCGCGCATGCTGGCGATGAAAGTCGGACAATTTCCGGTCGAGGCCGTGCTGGTGGAAGAGAAGATCGCGATCGAGCGGGAGTTTTTTCTCTCCTTCGCGATTGATGATGCCGCTCGCGCCCCGGTGATTATTTTCGCGGCCGGTGGCGGCACCGGAATCGAAGAGCGCGCCGCCTCGACTCGACGAATTGCCTGCGATGTGAAAAGCGGACCGCTCGATTCCGCGGTTAGCGAAGCCGCTGGCTCGTGCGGACTTTCGCCGGCGCACGCGGCGCAACTTGGCTGAGTCGATTCGGAAACTATTCGCCGCCGCACGCAGCGTTGAAGCCCGATCGCTGGAAATCAATCCGCTGGTGCTGACCGAAGGACGGTCAGTTCGTCGCCGCCGATTGTCGGATCACGATTGATGATTACGCCGTCGCACGACATCCGGAACTGAAGATCGAAATTGCGCGCGAGTTCGATCATCCGCCGACGCAACTGGAACGCGTGGCCTACGCGGTCGAGCAAGCCGATCATCGCGGCACATTTTATTTCGCGCAGTTGGCGACGGCGGCGGCCAAGGATTCCAAGGGCCTGGTCGGTTTTCATGGCGCGGGCGGCGGCGGATCGATGATGTCGATGGACGCGATCGTGAACGCCGGATTCACCATCGCCAATTTTACCGACACCAGCGGCAATCCATCCGCCTCCAAAGTGTATCGCGCCAGCCGGATTATTTTGGCCCAGCCCGATCTCGTCGGATATTTCGGTTCAGGATCCGGCGTCGCGAGCCAGGAACAATATTGGTCTGCCTACGGACTGGCCAAGGCGTTCTGGGAACTTGATCTCGATATTCCGGCGGTGATTCGTTTGGGCGGCAACACTGAGGATCGTGCGGTGGATATTTTGCGGCGAATGTCGAGGCTTCTGCGCGCGCCGGTCGAGGGCTATCGCAAGACCGACGCGCCGGCCATGATCGCCGATCGCTTCGCGGAACTTGTCGCGGACGCGGGCGGAACAAAATGGAAACCACGCGCTCCGCGTCGGCCAGAATTCGTTCAAGAATCCGTCGGCCACCATGCTACCGGTGAAGGGTGGTCGCGTTTGGATCGAAACCGCAAAGTGGACGGAAATTCGCCGCGCCGTTGAGACGCACTCGGCTGGATTGATCGACGGATCGAAATGGCACGCCGGCGACTGCGTTGGCGAGCGACGAGTTCGCGAACAAGGACTCCGAGTTGCTCGCGTGCGATGTAGAATGCCGGCTCGCCGGAGTCGACGGCTTCTATCTTGAGCTTGATATTCCTGGATTGGAGCTCGTCATCGCGGAAGCGCGGCAGAGTGGTGGCAACATAGATTTCCAGTGATAATCCGGATCAGGTTGATGGCATGGATTCATGAATACGGTCATGTCAGCTAAGAAGGCGCAGCCACGAGCAATCCTGGCGTTGTCTGTCGGCTTTTTGTGGTTCGCATTGGCTGAACCGCAATCCGCTGCCGCCGCCGGGGAGCACGAGCATCCGGTTCCGGAGAAACTTGGGACCGTGAAGTTCCCGAACTCGTGCTCTGCAAAGGTGCAGCAGGAGTTTGAGCGGGCGGTGGCGCTGTTACATTCGTTTGCCTACTCCGCCGCGGAGAAAGCCTTTCGCGATGTGATCGCCAAGGAGCCGGATTGCGCCATGGCGCACTGGGGCGTGGCCATGACCTACTATCACCAGCTGTGGGAGCCCCACGTTGCGCCACCAGATGTGGCGCGCGGCCAGGAGGAGATCGCTCAGGCAAAATCGATCGGCGGCTCGGATCGGGAGCGAGGATTTATTGATGCGCTAAACATAATCTATGCGAAAGCGGATTCAGTACCTTACCAGGAGCGCGCGGATGCTTATACCCTCGCTATGGGCAAACTCGCCGAGCGCAATCCCAACGATGTCGAGTGCCAGGTCTTTTACGCGCTGGCACTGATCGCTAACGCGTCGCCAACCGACAAAACTCACGCCAACGAAAAGAAAGCTGCGGCCCTGCTCGAGCCTCTGTTTCAAGAGTATCCACAGCATCCGGGAATTCCTCACTATTTGATCCACGCGTACGACAATTCCGAGATGGCGAGCCGCGGTGTCGGCGCTGCGCAACAATATGCAAAGATCGCTCCGTCGGCCCCGCATGCTTTGCACATGCCTTCCCATATTTATACCCGACTGGGAATGTGGGAGCAGTCTATCGCTTCAAATATGGCTGCGCGAAAGGCTGCGCATGTCCAGGGCGACATCGGTGAGGAATTACACGCCATGGACTATCTCACCTATGCGTATTTGCAGCTCGGTCGTGATGCCGACGCTGCGGGTGTGCTTAAGGATCTGCACGGAATGTCGGGTCTGCATGCAGGCGAGTTTAAGGTCGGATATGCGACGAGCGCGATGCCAGTGCGCTACGCCATTGAACGACGCCAATGGGCCGAGGCTGCGCGGCTTGAACCCATCGCCGGAACGCAGCCGCATGTTTTTGCGATCACCATCTGGGCGCGCGCCGTTGGACTGGCGCGCAGCGGAGATGCGGCAGCGGCACGACGAGAGGTCGAAGAGTTAAAGGGCACCTACACGAAAGCGCGCGAGGCTGGCGACGATTATTGGGCGACGCAAGTTCATGTGCAGTTGAACGAGGCGCTGGCGTGGGTAGCGCACGCCGAAGGAAAAGAGGATGAGGCGCTCAAGCTTATGCGCGATGCCGCTGAAGAAGAGGATGCGGTCGAAAAACGTCCGGTCACACCCGGCGCCATCGTCCCGGCGCGCGAACAACTTGGTGATCTCCTGTTGGAGGCAAATCGCCCGCAGGAAGCGATCGCGGAATTTGACCGTGCCCTAACGATTGCTCCGCAACGCCGCGGCGCGGTAATCGGTCGGGCCCGGGCCAGTGAAATGGCTGGCACTGGAAAGCATTAACCCCATCATGAAGTCGCGATGGCAATTTTAATCGACGAAACCAAGCGCGTCTTGGTCCAAGGCATCACCGGCCGCGAGGGCCAGGCGCGCACACGCCTGATGCGCGAGTACGGAACGAATGTCGTGGCCGGTGTAACGCCGGGCAAGGGCGGACAGACCGTGCTTGGTGTTCCCGTGTTCAATACGCCACGGGAAGCCGTCGATTCGTTAGGGAAGATCGATATCTCGGTGCTTTTTGTCCCCGCAGCCGGTGTGAAGGACGCGGCTATTTCCGCCATTGAGGCGGGAATCAAACTCACCGTGCTTGTTCCGGATCGTGTCCCGGTCTGGGATGCGATGGAGATCGCCGCGGCCGCAAAAGCGAATGGCGCGCTCTTTGTCGGCCCGAACACGCTTGGAGTTTTGAGTCCGGGCAAGGCGGTGGTCGGCATGATCGGCGGTCGTGCAGAAAGCGCGCGACAATGGTTCAAGCCCGGCATTCCGACAGGCGTGGGAGTGATCAGCCGCTCCGGCGGCATGGCGTCGAGCACCGGCTACTACCTCGGGCAAGCGGGCGTGCGCATTTCAACCATCGTGCACATCGGCGGTGACGCGGTCCTTGGAATTCGCATTCCCGACGCGGCGCTGATGTTCGAAGCCGATCCGCTGACCGAAGCGATCGTGATCTTCGGCGAGATCGGTTCGTCACAGGAAGAGGAACTGGCGCAACTGATTCGCGATCGAAAAGTGACCAAGCCGGTGATCGCCTACATCGGCGGCAAGGCGGCGCGCGAAGGCACCCGCTTCAGTCATGCGGGCGCGATCATCGAGGGCGGGCGTGGCACGCACGCCGGCAAGGTGAAGGCGTTGCGCGAGGCGGGCGCGACCGTGGTCGACGCTTTTGGCGAACTGCCGGGCGCGGTGGTCGACATTCTCAAGAGCATGAAAGGGCAAAGCTTGATGAGTGAAACCGACAAGAACGCGGTCTGGAACACGGCGGTGACGCGGATCGAGCCGAATCGCGTCGCGGTGCGCGGCTACGACATCGCCGACTTGATGGGGCGTGCGTCGTTTGGCGCGGCGGTCTATTTGATCTTGAATGGCGAACTGCCGTCGCCCGCGATCGGAAAATTGATGGACGGGATTCTGGTCTCGTCGATCGATCACGGCGCGACGCCACCAAGCGCGTTGTCCGCGCGGACCGTCGCCTCCACCGGCGCATCGCTCAGCGCCTCGGTCGCAGCCGGGATCATGTCGATCAATCGTCATCACGGCGGCGCAATCGAAGATTGCGCGCGGCAATTGAAAAAGATCGCCGATCGCGCGACGAGCGAATCGATTTCGATGGATGAAGCCGCCACCCGCACGCTCGCCGCAGATGAAAGAAACGGGCGATCGCATGCCGGGCTTCGGTCATCGTTATCACACCAAGGACCCACGCACCGCGCGCCTCTTCGAACTGGCGCGCGAAGCCGGAGTCGACGGCCCACACATGCAGGCGGCGCGAGCGGTCGAGAAATCTTTCGCCGAAGCGAAGAAGCCGTTGCCGATCAATGTGGATGGCGCAATCGGCGCGATCCTGGCCGATCTCGGAATGAACCCGGCGGTTTTCAACGGCATCTTCATGATCGCGCGCACGCCTGGACTGGTGGCACATGTCACCGAAGAGCAAACCCGCGAGAAGCCGATGCGCCGCATCGATCCCGTGAAGCACGGCTACGACGGACCGGCGCCAAAGAGCGTGGCAAAATGAAAACGAAGGCCGCAGAAAAAATCCTGACCAAACACCCGTTAGGGAAGAGAGGGGTGAACATCAGCCGGGAAAAATACGACGCGGTGAAGAAGGCGATCCTCGCCGGGCTGCGGAAGAAGCAGCTGACTCACACCGAATTATCCGAGCAGGTGAACAAGAGCCTGGCAGAACAAGTTTGACGGAAGCATCAATTGGTACGGCGAGACCGTGAAACTCGACTTGGAAGCGCGCAAAATTATTGAGCGCACTTCCACCAAACCGCCAAAGTACCGCCTCAAGAAAGCATCAGGAACATGACCACCACCCAATCAACCAAATACGGCGTCAAAGAAATCGCGGAGCTTTTTCCCAGTCTGATGAAAATCAAAGATCAATCACTCCGCGAAAAAGTAGCGGCGGTCTGGAATGAAGCGATCACCACTGGGTGCGGCGGAAAAGGCTGGACCTTTGATGAGCTGCGCGCGGTCAAGTTCACCCTCCTCGCGGGCGACATTGACATGACCTTCGTCGATCATCTCAACTCCTGCGCGCGGCAGTGCATCGCGATCGCGGAGGTGCTCGGAAGCGCGTTCAGTTGCGACATCCCGGTGCAACTCGATCATCTCATCGCCGGTTCGCTTCTGGCCGACGTGGGCAAAGCCGCTCGAGTTCGACAAGGACGGGTCCGGCAAAGTGATCCAGGGCAAATTCGGGCAGCAACTCCGTCATCCCTTCAGCGGCGTCGCGCTCGCTTACAAGCACGGCATTCCCGGCGAAGTGATGCACATCATCGCGACCCACAGCCACGAGGGCGACAAGGTCGAGCGCTCGATCGAGTCGATCATTTTTCACCACGCAGATTTCGTCGATTTTGACATCGCGAAAGTCCTTGGGAAACGTGCCGCGAAGAAGTAACGCGTTCAAAGTTCAACGGCGGGCCGAACGTCCACGATGCCCCAGACCATAGCGCGGTCGTCGGCGGCGTGGTTGGTCGGCAGCGTAACCGAAGGCTCGCGGAAGCTGCGCAACACCGCCACCGCCCCGGGCGCGGCGGCGCGTTTCACCGCCGCAAAGAGTCGCTGGCCGAAGGCCGCACTCGCTCCGTCGAGGATGTTTGAAAGCGTGAATCCATCAAAACTTCCGGCGGGCTCGCTCTCCAGGAAAGTGGCTGCGTCAGCGTGCACAAGACGGATGTTCTGCACTTCGGGAGGACACGGCTCGGCAGGCATTTCTCCGAGAAGCAGCGCGCGGGCGTAAGGATTGGTGCGGTTAGGGAACCGGCTAAAACAGCGCTCCATCCGTCCGCGCATGACAGTGCCGAAGTGAGGTGGCAGAAAATCGAGGAATGAAGAGGCGTAAATCGCGCGCAATGTTGGACCCGACAAGAGCAGATCAAAGGCGGCGCGAAATCGCCTCGTATCGAGGTAACGGCGCCAAAAATCCATTTGCGCCGCCGGGTCGTCGAGGTCGAGGAACCCGCGAACCCGCGCGGGCCACCATCCGGCCAGAGGACCGAGGGCACGCGCGAAGGCCATGAAACGCTCGGCGGAACCCGGCTGGCCGGAGCCACCCATCCGGCGATGTTCAACGTAGGCGAGTTGGATCGGATTAATATCAACCGCCACCACTTCGTGATGAGGCGCCAACTGCATCGCGGTGCAGCCGGCCGAGGCGATGCAGAAGACGCGCCCACCGGGCCGGAACGCGCCGAGTTCGATGGCCGCGTCTTCATACATGCGCCCAAACAACAGTTTGTGTGGCCCGCGGCGCGCGTCGAACCGGCCACGTTCCCAAGCCGTCGCGGCAGTGGTCGAGGATCAATTCCACGCGGGGAAACTGGCGGCGACCCAGGCGAGCACGAGGAAGGCGAAGTTTTTGACCACCATTCCAGCCGGGTCGTGAATGATGTGACGGGCCCAGAGCAAGCCACAGGCGTTCAGAGCGACGAGCAAAACTGTTTGCGCGACGGCGCACACCAGCGGCGCGATATTGCTCAAGACCCACAAGGCCAGACCAACCTCGACCACGCCGAGCAACTTGAGAAAAACCGCCCCGGTGCGCGGGCCGTAACGCGGCACGGCCTCGACCACCTGCACCTGGCGAGGTTCACCGCTCAGTAGTTTGCACCACAGGCCCTCATATAGCCACACGCCCGCGACCGCGACATGGAGGAGCCAGGGCGGCGGCAGAAGAGCGAGCATCGTCATCCTGGCGCTGGTTCACCCTGCCGCCAGACTGCTGCGCATCGCTCGCAGGATGTGGCGGTGGAACAAGTGACAGACCACCGCTTCAATCCGCGCGCACAGCCAGCGAGGGCGTTTCGAGCTGTGATAACGTGTCTCCAAAACGACGTCAGTGCCGCCATCCGGGAGGGGGAACAGCGTATAGCTCCCTCCGGCGAGTTTTATCCCTCCGCCTAACGAAAGATTTTGCTCAATGACGTCGAAGGTGTAGTTCCGTTCGCGCGTGACGTGAGTCCCCCGCTTGCGCAAATGGCCGCTCGCGTAGTGGCACGTTACTAGATCGCCGACCTCCGACTTGCGACCCTCGGTCCGAATTGGAACCGGGAGCAAGAGGCGCAACAGCAACGGAGGTCGCTTTCCAATCTGCTCGTAGAACATCAATCCTTCCCACACTTTCTCGGGCGGGATGGCGAAGTTCATCCGGGTGGCGACCGCAATGGTCTGTTGCTTGGCACTTGCGACGGAAATCGGCAGCCCGGTGATTTCGTTCGGGACGACATCGACGTGGTTCGTACTGGGATTCATCGGCTGATCTTCCGCTCTTGCCGCATTCAATCTGCTCAGGAAGCTACTCCCAGTCGCACTACGTCAACCAAATTGGGCGACTACCATGTAAGATCGACGCTTTGTGGAGATCGAAATTGACATAGGCCTCACTCGATCTATTCAGAAGGAAATTCCTATGGGTCTTACACTCGTCGAGAAAATTGCCGCGCGACACGCCGATGGACTAACTGCCGGCAGCCGTCGTGCGCGCGGGGGATTTCGTCTCGATTCGTCCGCGCCATGTGATGACGCACGACAACACCGGCGCGGTCATGCCGAAGTTCAAGCAGATTGGCGCGACGACGATCGCGGATCCGGCGCAGCCGGTGTTCGCCATCGATCACGACATTCAGAATGTCACGCCGAAGAATCTGGGGAAGTACGCCAAGATCGAGGCGTTCGCGCGCGAGCACGGCGTCGATTTCTACCCGGCCGGCACCGGCATTTCGCATCAGGTGATGGTGGAGCAGGGCTACGTCGTTCCCGGCGCGCTGGTCGTGGCAGCGATTCGCATTCGAATCTGTACGGCGCGGTGCGGCACTCGGCACACCGGTGGTGCGGACGGATGCGGCGAGCATCTGGGCGACGGGCGTGACCTGGTGGCAAGTGCCGCCGGTCGCGAAGGTCGTGCTGAAGGGCAAGCTTCCGCCCGGCGTCATCGGCAAGGATGTGATCATCGCGTTGTGCGGACTTTTCAACAAGGACGAAGTGCTCAATCACGCGGTGGAGTTTGTCGGCGATGGCGTGGCGCATCTCGTCGATGTCTGCGCGGATGACGATCGCCAACATGACGACCGAGTGGGGCGCGCTCGCGGGCGTGTTTCCGTTCGATGAAGTGACGGTGAAATATCTGCGCTCGCGGGTCGATACTTTCAGCAATCCCGGCCGGCCGGGAACGCGCGGCGCCAAGAGTCGCTCCGGCTACGGCAATGCCGAGATCGACGCCTGGTGGAACGATCGCGCCAATCTGAGCGCCGATGCGGATGCGTCCTACGCGATCGAGCTGGAGCTGGATCTCGCGACGGTGATTCCGCACGTCTCCGGGCCGAACGACGTGAAGACGATGGTTTCGCTGCCGGAGATGGAGCGCAAGCAGGTGACGATTAACAAGGCCTAGCTGCTGTCGTGCGTGAACGCGCGCTTCGAGGATTTGCACGACGCCGCAGAAGTGGTGCGCGCGGCGGGAAGCGCGTGGCCGATGGCGTCGAGTTCTATCTCGCGGCGGCGAGCGCGGAGGTGCAGGCGAAGGCGGAGTCGGTCGGCGATTGGCAAACGCTGGTCGATGCCGGCGCGATCCCGCTGCCGCCCGGCTGCGGCACTTGCATCGGTCTGGGCCGCGGCCTGATGGGCAAAGGCGAGATCGGGATCAGCGCGACGAACCGAAATTTCAAGGGCCGGATGGGCGATCCCGATGCGCAGGTTTATCTCGGTTCGCCCGCGGTCGTCGCGGCGAGCGCGCTCGCCGGATTCATTTGCGCGCCGCGGGAGTTCGCCGAGCAACCCGCGGGCACCGCTATCCGGCGCGCGGCCAGCAAACCAGCGGCCGACGTTTCGGTCGAGATCATCGACGGCTTTCCGCCGAGCGTGCGCGGCCGCGTTCTTTTCATCGACAGGGACAACCTGAACACCGACGGCATCTACGCCGGCAAGCACACCTACAACGACGACATGACGCCGGAGCAGATGGCGGCGGTGATCTTCGAGAACTACGATCCGAATTTCAACACGCTCTACCAGAAGGGCGACGTCATCGTCGGCGGATTAAACTTCGGCACCGGCTCGAGCCGCGAACAGGCGGCGACGGCGCTGAAGTTCAACGGCATTCCCTGCGTCATCGCCGCCAGCTTTTCCGAGACCTACAAGCGCAACGCGTTCAACAACGGCTTCGTCGTCTTCGAGTGCCCGGAGTTGGTGGAGCATCTGCGCGCCACCCTGGCCAATCGCACGCCCACCACGGTGGCATCGCGAGATCACGATCGACTACGGCAAATCCGTCCTCACGATCGACGGAAAATCGTTCTCCTTCCCGCCGCTCAGTCCGGCGGCCCAGGAATTGATCGTGGCCGGCGGCGCCGAGAATCTGGTCGCTCGCCGGTTGCGCGCGCAGGCGGCTAATTATTTTGCCCTTTCGCGAGCGGCGGACCTGTAGGTATTTCCACCGCTTCCAGCTTGAATCCCTAACAACGAAAGAATCTACCCAAATGTCTAAATACACAATCGCCTGGATGCCCGGTGACGGCATCGGCAACGACGTGATGGAAGCGGCGCGGATCGTGTCTCGATCGCATGAAGCTCGATGCCGAGTACGTGCCCTGCGACATCGGCTGGGAGTTCTGGTGCAAGGAAGGCAACGCCCTGCCCGACCGCACGGTCGACGGCGCTTGAAGGAAACGACGTGCGGCCTCTTCGGCGCGATCACCAGCAAGCCGCAGGACGAGGCGAAGGAGGAGTTGATCCCGGAGCTGAAGGACAAGGGGCTGGTCTACTTCTCGCCCATCGTGAAGCTGCGGCAGATGTTCAACCTGCACACGAACATGCGGCCGTGCAAGAGCTACCCCGGCAACCCGCTGAACTATCGCGGCACCACGCTCACCAATCCCGAGCGGCGAGGACGTGACGATCGATCAGGTCGTCTTCCGCGAGAACACCGAGGGCATGTACGGCGGCGTCGAGTTCTTCCCGCTGCCCGAGGCGGTCTACACCGCGCTCTGCGCGAACCCGAAGATGAAGCCGTGGAAGGACAAGGGCCTGGAGAACGTCGCGCTCTCGACGCGCATCGTCAGCAAGCAGGGCTGCACGAACATCTGCAAGCAGGCGTTCGAGTTCGCCAAGAAGACCGGCCGCAAGCGCGTCACGCTGGTCGAGAAGCCCAACGTGCTGCGCGAGACCGGCGGCCTGATGACGCGCGTCTTCCGCGAGATGGCCAAGAGCTATCCCGACATCTGGGCCGACGAGGCGAACATCGACGCCATCTGCATGTGGATGTTCAAGAACCCGCAGGACTACTCGGTGCTCGTCGCCGAGAACATGTTCGGCGACATCGTCAGCGACCTGTGCGCCGGCCTGGTCGGCGGCCTCGGCTTCGCGCCCAGCGCCAACCTCGGCGACAAGTACGCCGTCTTCGAGCCGACGCACGGCTCCGCCCCGAAGTACGCCGGCCAGTACAAGGTCAACCCGATCGCGATGCTCCTGACCGCGAAGCTGATGCTCGACTGGCTGAAGGAAACGGACAAGGCCACGCGGCTCGAAAGCGCCGTCGCCCGCGTCATCAAGGAAGGCAAGGTCCGCACCTACGACATGGGCGGCAAGGCCTCGACGCTCGACGTGGCGAAGGCCATTGCCGATTACGCCGCCTCCTAGGTTAGTCCTTGCGGCCTCGCCGATAGCTGACGAGGACGAAGCGCGGCTGGAGCGCGCCCCGTTCCTTTGCCAAATCACAACAAACGGTGAGCTTTGAGCAATCAATGCCAAGCATGATCCGCTTGGATGTTTGATTATTGTTACTGGAACTACATCTATGAAAATCCAAAGCATCATCTATCTCGTCGCCGGCACGCTTGTGCTCACCGGGCTGGCGCTCGGTGTCTGGGTCAACCATCTCTGGTTGCTTCTCCCGGCGTTTGTCGGCCTCAACCTTTTTCAGACGGCCTTTACCGGCTTCTGTCCGCTCGAGCGCATTCTTCTCAAGCTGGGCGTCGACCGGAGTGGCGGAGAGTGCGGCGCCACGTCACGTTAGGCGCCGATGACGTTTCCGCGTTCGCTCCTCATAGTTCTGGCCACGCTCGCGCTCGGGCGCGTGTCATTCAAAAAAGGAAACCGCCGGCCGAAGTCGCTGCCGTCGGTCGCCGTCCGCACCGTCGTGAGTCGAAAGCAAGGCGCGACTATCCAGCGAGGAGGTCGTGGGCACGGTGCGGGCGAAATTGCATGCCGTGATCGAGGCGAAAGTGAGCGGTCGCATCGAGGCGCTCCTGGTCGCGCCGGGACAGACGGTGAAGGCTGGGGATCTGATCGCGCAACTCGACGCGCGCGAGATTCAGGCCAAGCTCGATCAGGCGCTGGCTTTGCGCGAACAGGCGACGCGCGATCTCGCGCGAGGTCGCGAGTTGCTCGACAAAAAGATCACGACGCAGGCTGAGTTCGACGCCGTGCAGGCGCGGGCGCGCGTCGCCGAAGGAGCGGCGCGGGAGATGGAGACAATGCTCGGCTACACAAAAGTCGTCGCGCCCTTCGACGGGATTGTGACGCGCAAGCTGGCCGACGTCGGCGACCTCGCTGCGCCCGGCAAAGCGATCATCGAGATGGAAGATCCCAGCGCGCTTCGCTTCGAGGCCGACGTCCCTGAGGCGCTCATCGGCAACATCAAGCTCGGGGCCAACCTTCCCGTCCGGGTGAGCGAGGGGGCCGCGCCGATCGAGGGGACCGTCGTCGAGGTGGCGCCCGTGGCCGACGCCGCCAGTCGCACCTTTCTCGTCAAGCTCGACCTGCCCGCCACGGAAGGCACGCGCAGCGGCCAGTTCGGGCGGGTTTTGGTCGCGACCGGCGAGAGCAAATCGATCCGCGTGCCCGCGCTCGGCGGTCGTGACGCGCGGACAAATGGAGTGCGTCTTTGTCGTCGCGGACGAGCACGCCCAATTGCGCATCGTCCGCACGGGCAAGCGCACCGGCGATGCAGTGGAAATTCTGGCCGGCCTCAGCTCCGGCGAACGCGTGGTGAGCGAAGGCGCGGAATCGCTGCGTGACGGCCAGCCTGTCACCTTGAAAGAATGAGCATGGATGCCCCGCGGTCGAGCGGTGTCGCCGGGCGGATCGCGCGCGCCTTCATCGACGCGAAACTCACGCCGCTGATCATCGTCGTGGCGGTCCTGCTCGGTATCGCGGCGATCGTTTTGCTGCCGCGCGAAGAGGAGCCGCAAATCAAGGTGCCGATGGTCGATGTGATGGTGAACATGGCCGGCTTCAGCGCGAAGGAAGTGGAGGAGCGCGCGACGCGACCGATGGAAAAGCTGCTCTGGGAAATCCCGGGCGTGGAATACATCTACTCGACCTCGCGCGACAGCGAGAGCCTCGTCATTGTGCGCTTCAAGGTCGGCTCCGATCCCGAGGAGTGCCTGGTGCGGCTGACGGAAAAGCTGCGCTCAAATTACGACCGCATCCCGCACGGCGTCGGCCTGCCGCTGATCAAGCCGAAGTCGATCGATGACGTGCCGATCCTCGCGCTCACTTTTCACAGCGCGCGTTACGATCATCTCACCCTCCGCCGCCTCGTGGCGGAAGTGGACGACGCGGTCAAAGCCGTCCCGCTGGTCGCGGAGACGACGATCATCGGCGGCGCGCGGCGCGAAGTGCGCGTGCTTGCTCGATCCGGTGCGGCTTGCGTCGCGCAATCTCAGCGCGGCCGGCCTCGTGCCGATGCTCCAGCAGGCGAACCGGCAATATCGCTCGGGCGGCCTAACGACTAACGACCAGGAGTTCGTGATTGAAACCGGCGCGTTTCTGACCAGCGCGGAGGACGTCGGGAATGTGGTTGTCGGCGTCTTCGGCGGCCGCCCGGTCTATTTGCGCGAGGTCGCAAAAATCGTCGATGGCGCGGAGGAACCGTCGAACTACACCTTCTTCGGCCACGGTGCGGCCCGCGCCTCGGCGCCGGACGAAGAACCGGCCGTCACGCTGAGCATCGCGAAGCGGCCGGGCGCGAACGCGATCGCCGTGACCCACGAGGTGCTGCGCAAGATCGGCACGCTCAAGGGCACGCTCATCCCGCGCGATGTCGAAGTCTCGATCACGCGCAACTACGGCGAAACGGCCGCGGAAAAATCGAACGAACTCCTCTTGCACATGGGTCTCGCCATCGTGGGCGTGTCGCTTCTCATCTGCTTCACGCTCGGCTGGCGAGAATCGATCATCGTCGCGCTCGCCATCCCGGCCACGCTCGCGCTCACCCTGCTCGTTTTTTATCTTCTCGGATTCACCCTCAATCGCATCACGCTCTTCGCCCTCATTTTCTCCATCGGCATCCTGGTCGATGATGCGATCGTGGTGGTGGAAAACATCGTCCGCCATTTTCATCTGCGGCAGAACAAAGGCCGGAACTGGGCCGCGATCGCGGTCGAAGCTGTGAGCGAAGTCGGCAACCCGACGATCCTCGCGACCTTCGCCGTCATCGCGGCGGTGCTGCCGATGGCGTTCGTGGGCGGGTTGATGGGCCCTTACATGCGGCCGATCCCGATCGGCGCGAGCGCGGCGATGGGCTGGTCGCTCGCGATCGCGTTCATCGTCACACCGTGGGCGTCGATCCGAATTTTGCGCTGGGGAAAAAAGTATTCGCGACTGACCGAAGGCACCGCGCCCGCCGGCACGCACAGCCACTTCGCGCACGAGGAGGATTTCTTCACCCGGATCTATCGGCGGCTGATGGGACCGATGATCGCGCAGCCGCGCTGGCGCTGGATTTTTCTCGGCTCGATCAGCGCGCTTGCTGCTCCTCGCGCATGGCGTTGGTTGCGCTCGGCTGGGTGAAAGTGAAAATGCTGCCCTTCGACAACAAGAGCGAGTTCCAGGTCATCCTGAACATGCCCGAGGGCAGCTCGCTCGAACGCACCGCGCAGGCCGCGCGCGAAATCGCCGCCGCTGTCCGCATGGAACCGGAAGTGACCGATTACCAAATCTACGCGGGCGTCTCCGCGCCGTATAATTTCAACGGACTCGTCGGCACTACTTTCTGCGCGAGGGCGCGAACGTCGCGGACATTCAGATCAATCTTCTTCCGAAAGGCGAGCGCAAGCGCGCAGAGCCACGACATCGCGAAACGCGTCCGTCCGCGGGTCGCGAAGATCGCCGCCCGTTACGATGCGCGCGTCGCGGTCGCGGAAGTGCCGCCCGGCCCGCCCGTTCTGCAAACGCTCGTCGCGGAAATCTACGGCCCTAACGAGTCGGATCGTCACGCGCTCGCCCGCAAGGTGCGCGACATTTTCAAAAGCACGCCGGGCGTGGTCGATGTCGATTGGTATGTCGAGGCCGACCAACCGAAGGCGCGCTTCGTCATCGACAAGGAAAAGGCCGCGCTGCACGGCATCAGCGCCGAGACGATCTCGCAGACGCTGCGCATCGCTGTCGGCGGCGAGTCGGTCGATCTCCTCCATCTGCCGCGCGAAAAGGAGGACGTGAACATCATGCTCGAGTTGCCGCGTTCTTCGCGCACGACGCCGGATGAATTGCTCGCCTTGCGCGTCCGGTCCGGCGACGCGAACGCGCTGCCCGAGCCCGGCGCGACCGGCGGCGCGCCGCTCATCCCGCTGCGGGAACTGGTGCACATCGAGCAGACCACGACCGAGAAGAGCATCTATCACAAGAACCTGATGCCGGTGACCTATGTGATCGGCGACGTGGCCGGCGTCATTGAAAGCCCGGTCTACGCGATCCTGAAAATGAACAAGGCGCTCGCGAAGCTCGACACGCGCGAGTTCGGCGGCGACGGCACGCCGCTGCAAATCTTCAACGCGATCCAGCCTTTCACCGAAGCGAAGCCGGCGCTGAAATGGGATGGCGAATGGCAGATCACGATCGAAGTCTTCCGCGATCTCGGGTCCGCCTTCGCCGCCGTGCTCGTGCTCATTTACGTGCTCATGGTCGGCTGGTTCCGCAGCTTCCTCACGCCGCTCGTCGTCATGGTCGGCGATTCCGTTTTCGCTCGTCGGCATCCTGCCGGCGCACGGTCTGCTCGGCGCCTTCTTTTCCGCCACCTCGATGATCGGCTTTATGGCCGGCGCCGGAATCGTCGTGCGCAATTCGATCATCCTGGTCGACTTCATCGAACAGCGTTTGGCGCGAAGGCATGCCGCTCGCCGAAGCCGTCGTCGATGCCGGCGCGGTCCGTTTCCGCCCGATGCTCCTGACCGCGATGGCGGTCGTGGTCGGCGCGAGCGTGATCCTGGCCGACCCGATTTTCAAAGGCCTCGCGATCGCATTGATGGCGGGCGAAATCGCCTCGCTCCTCATCAGCCGGATGGCTGTGCCAGTCCTCTATTTTATGGCAAATAGCCGGGCGCACCGTGCATTGCAACCCGCCACCACCCGCACATCATGAAGAAATGGGGCCGCTTCTCGCGTCATCGTGCGGAAGAACAAATTCGCGAGCAGGATGAAATCGAATGCGGCCATTTGAGTTGGTCTCGCACGATTAGCCGTCGACCATGCTCGAGCTGACGTTCGTACTCCGCGGCGTCGAAATTTCCTTTCGATTCTGCGATGCCAAGGAGCCGGCAAGTGCGAGCGAAACGAAACAACTGCACAGGACTAACGGTTTTATTTTTATGACGTCATCGAGCCGGGAATCGAAGGTGGCGTCAATGTTTTCCAGACTTGAGAGACGCCGGCAAACGATCTTGTCGGCCCGTTAGAATTGCTATTGACGCCTAGCGGCATTTCTGCCGGAATCGCCGCGCATGATGAAGATTCGAGTTGCAGTAATGGCAGTGGCCTTGTGGTTTGTGGCGGCAGCGGTCTGTTTTGCGGACAACCCACAGATGGGGACGTGGAAGCTGAACGAGGCGAAGTCGAAGCTCGTGCCGGGAATGGGCAAGAACACAATGGTCGTTTACGCGGAGACCGGGGACCAAATCACGGTAACCGTGGACGGCGTCGACAAGGATGGGAAACCAACGCATAGCGTCTGGGTTGGAAAATGGGATGGGAAACCCTACCCAGCGAAAGGGAATCTGCCTTGGGATTCCGCCGCCTACAAAGTGGTAAACGACCGGACTAACGAGATCACCACGATGAAGGATGGGAAGGTTGTCTGGACAGGGACAATCACCGTCTCGGCGGATGGCAAATCGCGGACGGTCACGATCAATGGCACCGGCGAGGACGGGAAGAAGTTCACCGCCGAGTCTGTTTACGACAAGGGATAAGCCGGTTCGCTTCTGAAGCAACAGGCCACACGGCCAAGTTAGGCGGTCAGAGACCGCAAAACCTCTGAACGCAGTGGAGGAGCGCGTCGCGGACACGCCGACTCTCAAGGCAACGGCGCTTGAAAATTGCCGCGGGCCGATCAAGGTCATGAACCCAAGAAGGAAATCCTCATGTCACACCAACCAACCGAATCGAAACGTCTTCTCTCCTACACCATCGCCGAGTGGGCTTGCGCCCTGAAATACGAGCATCTCTCGCCGGAGGCGATTCAGGCCGCGAAATTGTTCTGGTTCGACTCCATCGGCTGCGCGCTGGGCGGCAGCCAGCAGGATGACGCGAAGATTTTGCTGAAGCATTACCGCGCGATGGGCGGCGGCAACGGCAGGCGCCACCGCGTTCGTCTCCGGCTTCAAGACCAATCCGGTCGATGCGTCGTTTCTGAATGGCCACATGATCCGCGCGATGGATTACAACGACATCTATTGGAAGGCCGATCCGTGCCATCCGAGCGATCTCATCGCCGCGCCGCTGGCGCTTGTGCGAAAGCGAAGGCCTGAGCGGCAAGGATCTGATTCTCGCCACGATCATCGCCTACGAAATCGAAATGCGTCTTTGCGAAGTCGGCCGGCCGGGCGTGCGCGAATACGGCTGGCATCACGCCACCTTGAGCGCGTTCGCGGCGCCGATCGCGGCGGGGCGCGTGCTTGAATCTCACGCCGGCGCAGATGGTTTCCGCGATGGGCATCAGCGCGGCGCGCACATTTTGTCCGGGCGCGGTGACGGCGGGCAAGCTGACCAACATGAAGAACACGGTCGATCCGTGGGCCGGCCGCATGGGCGCGGAGAGCGCGCTCCTCGCGCGCGGCGGATTTTCCGGACCCGAGCACATCATCGATGGCAAGGAAGGTTTGTTCGCCGTCTTCAATCATGTGCAATACAAGGGCGAACCGGCCACGTTCGACGGCGAGGCGTTGGTCGCAGACCTGCCGAACTCAACCGAAGTCGCACTACCGCATTCTCGATTGCGGGATGAAGAGTTTCCCGATCGAAGCGCTCAGTCACGCGCCGCTCACCGCGATGATGAAGACGGTCAAGGAACACAACATCAAGGCCGACGACGTGAAGGAAATCAAAGTGGAAGTGATCGCGCGCGCCGCCGACATCCTCGGCGATCCGCACAAGTATCGACCCGACTCCAAGGAAACCGCCGATCATTCGCTGCCCTATTGCATGGCCGCCGGATTGGTCGATGGCATGGTGACGCCGCTGCAATTCAAGGAAGAGCGCGTCCTCGACAAGGCGCTCATCCCGATCATGGACAAGGTGAAAGTGGTGCCGAACGAGGAGTTCGAAGCGCTCTTTCCGAAGTTCCAGCCGAGCCGCGTGACGATCACGACGAACGAGCGGCAAGTCGCACTCCACGCGCGTCGATGTTCCCAAGGGCGATCCGCGCGATCCGATGACCGAGGAAGAGATCGCGGTGAAGTTCACCGCGCTGGGCGGCGACGTCATCGGCAAGGATCAATGCAAGAAGTTGCAGAGCTTCATCATGAGCATGGAGACCGCCAAAGAACTTGGCGGACTCTTCGAGCTGACGACGGCTCGCTAGACCTGTTGCGCTGGGTAGCGCGCGCGTCTCGCGTGCTGGCGATGGCGTCTCGCCATTGCGAACTTCGGAAGATTGTCATATTCAAAGAGCGCCCATTCCCACGCACCGCTGGAAAAAAGTTCGTCTCGGCGGGACGCCGAGACCAGCACGCGAGACGCGCGCGCACCGTACAGCGGCAGAGTCAAACAGGCAGCGATGTTGAGAATCTGCGCTACAATGCTACGTGCGCCATCCGTCTTGCATCGCGATCGGGAGCGCGAGTCCTCCTAAGCCACGACCTGCGCAGTGGAGTCGAATGGACGCCGCTGCTAGACTCCAATCGATGCCAACGTTCGAAGCGGCCGACTTCTACAATCTCGAGGAACTGCTGACGGCGGACGAGCGTCGCATGCGCGATGCCGTGCGCCACTGGGTGCAGGACCGTTTTCTGCCGGTGGTGACGCAACATTATCGCGACGGCACCTTTCCCGATGGAGCTTGTGCCGGAACTGGCCCAACTCGGTGTCTTCGGACCGAGCATCAAAGGCTACGGCTGCGCCGGACTCGGGAGTGTCGCCGCCGGGCTGATGATGCAGGAGCTCGAACGGGGCGACAGCGGACTGCGCACGTTCGCCTCCGTGCAGGGTTCGCTCGCGATGATGGCGATCAATTTGTTCGGCTCGGAAGAGCAGAAAGAACCTCTGGCTGCCGGCGATGGCGCAGGGCACGAAGCTCGGTTGTTTTGCACTGACGGAACCCGACTTCGGTTCGAATCCCGGCGGTCTGCGCTGCCGCGCACGCAAGACCGCCGACGGTTATCGCCTCAGCGGAGCGAAGAAGTGGATTGGCAACGGCACGATCGCCGACGTGGCGGTGGTGTGGGCCAAGGTCGAGGGCGAAGCCGGCGTCGATCCGGAGAGTGCTGGCGCGATCCGTGGATTCCTGGTCGAAAAGGGCACGCCGGGTTTCACGTCGGCGCTGATCGAGGGCAAACTCTCGCTGCGAGCGGCGTTGACGGCGACGCTCGAATTCGACGACTGCGCCATTCCGGCGAGCGCGTTGTTGCCGCAAAGCGGCGGAGTGAAATCGCCGCTCTTATGTCTCAACCAGGCGCGTTACGGAATCGCCTGGGGCGTGATCGGCGCGGCGATGGCGTGTTACGACGAGGCGCGGCAGTACGCGATGAGCCGTGTGCAATTCGATCGTCCCATCGGCGGCTTCCAATTGGTGCAGGCGAAGCTGGCGCGCATGCTCACCGAGATTACCAAGGCCCAGCTGCTGGCCCTTCGTCTGGCGCAATTGAAAGACGCCGGCACGGCGAGGCATTACCACATTTCCATGGCCAAGATGAACAACGTCGAGATCGCGCTCGACGCCGCGCGCACCGCGCGCGACATCCTCGGCGGTGTTGGCATTCTCGATGAACACCAGTGTTTCCGGCACATGTGCAATCTCGAAAGCGTCAAGACTTACGAGGGCACGCACGATGTCCATCTGCTCATCCTCGGCGAGCAGATCACCGGGATGTCGGCGTTCGCTGGATAGTTTGCTACCGTCATCCCGAGCGAAGCCGAGGGACCCCGTCGCACTGCCCGATCTCGCTTCAGGCTACGGAAAGGTTAGACGATAAAAGCGCTTGTTTGCCCCGACCGCTCCCGCGTCGTCGAATTGCACTGCGCCCGTCCGCATCGCTCGTGACGGTGGCGAGATAAGCTGAACCCGGAGGTCAGATCCGGTGACACCTGGACGGTGTGCGCGCTGTTTGCCACCCCGAGACCCTGCAGGATGAGGTGCCCGTTCGCCGGGTGAGTTATCGAAGTAATCTTCAGCGCTCGGCGTGAGAGAGCGCCGTATTCATACGCGCCGATATCGCTCGCGCCATCTCGTAACAGGTAACGTTGATCGTAGGCCGGAGCATAGGCGCCGCCGGCATTAATCGCCGTGCTGTTGCTTTGCAGGGCGTGCGTCCAGGTTGGGCCGCCGTTCTGAGCGATGTCCAGTAGCCCTGCGACAACGCCTACCTGGTCGCCGGGACCGGTAAAGCCACCGTTCCCGCTATTCGGATTGGTAATGAGGTTGTGGCCCTGCGAGGTAAAATTGCCATACACGTCGATAAAATTTCCCGTGACGATCGTGTTGCGGATGTTGAAGGTTCCGCCGGAGACCAATTTGATGCCGCCTACGGATTGGGCAGCGAGTTGTTAGCCACGGTGCAATTCGTCGCAGTAGCTGCGCCCAGGCAGTAGATGCCGCCACCGTCCTGCTGCCGGTGCTCGCTGAGTTTCCGGAGATCGTCACGTTGCTCAGATCCAGCGTGGCGCCCGAGGCGACGTAAATCGCGCCTCCGAGAGAAGCCTGACACCCGCGGATGGTTGAATTGGACAGGGCCAACATGCCGCCGGTCGCGACATTGATCGCTCCGCCGTTCGCCGAACGTTGCCGGCGTTCAAACTCAAGTTGGTCAAACTGAGGTTCACCCCATTAGAGACTGCGATAATGCGAGACACGAAGTTGCCACTGAGCGTGATGGTGTTTGGACCGGTGTAGCCGTTGATCGTGGTCCGCGTTCCCGCGTCGGCGGAGGGCGTGAGAGGACTGAATACGCCGATGGTGCAATCGGTCCCGGTGCAGCCCGGACTATTGGCCGGGATGTTAAACACGATGGTATCAGTCCCTCCATCCGCTCCGGCGACGGCTATGGCCTCACGCAGGGAGCAATCGGCATTGCACACGCCATCATTCGTGTCCGCGGTCTTAGTGACTGTTAGGACAATTGGAGTTGGTGTCGGGGCGGGATTTAGCGCACTTGTCAGGATGACTTTTGACCGGCTGGGAATACCGTTGGTGAAGACCGTGACCTGCGCGTAGCCGACAGGGAAGCCGGGGGTAGAGATATTCATCATGGTGACGCCGGTACAGGTAAGGGAACTGTCCGACCAGCCTGCCGCGTTTGCGGGCAAGAAGAGGGTCTGTTCGTTAACGAAGCTGAGCAATTGAAGGAGCGGATAATTGGAAGAAGAGTTCTGCGGGCCGTTTCCGCCGGAAGCTTCGGAGACGCCTCTGAAGCGTGAGCCGTAGGCCGTGAGCGCGCTCCCACCTGTGAGGGTTGCGGGCGTGACAAAGTTGAGCAAAGGCTGCCAAGCGGGAGCAAAACCGAGTCCCTGATCGTAGACTTCTGCTTTGTTATCTGTTCCCCGGGTGACGAGCACCTGGCCGTTGAGGAGCAACGTCGCTGTCGTCTGTGGCGTGTAATCACCCGACAAGCCGGCAGAAGGGGGCTAACATCAACCAGGTTGCCCGTCGCGCTCCAACTGCCCGTTAGAGGATCGTAAATCTCCGCACTGCCCAGGTTGTTATTCAAGTTGGTTCCCTGCGCGACCAACACATTGCCGGAGGGCAGCAGCGTCGCCGTATGGAATGCACGGGCCGTCGCGAGGCTGCCTGTGCTGCTCCAGGTTCCCGTCGTGGGATCGTAGATTTCCGCGCTACTCTAAGGCGACCCGCCGCTCGGAGCGGCTCCCCCCACGACCAGCACTTTGCCTGAGGGCAGGAGCGTCGCCGTGTGACCTGCCCGTGCTGTGGCAAGGCTACCTGTGCTGCTCCACGTCCCAGTGGCCGGGTCGTAGAGTTCCGCGCTAGTCAAGACAAAGTGATAGCCCGCATCGTAGAATCGAACTCTGCTGGCCCCGCCGACGATCAATACCTTGCCAGATGGCAACAGCGTCGCCGTGTGGTTGGACCGCACAGAGTGACGAAACTTCCTGTTGGCGTCCAGCTGCCCGTTGCCGGGTCGTAGAGGGCCGCGTCGCTCAGGGTTATCGACACAATCCTGCCCGAAGGGGCTTCACTGTAACCCCCCCGCGACTAAGACTTTGCCCGAAGGGAGCAGCGTCGCGGTGTGAAATTGCGCGACCCTACGCCCGAGCTAAGGCTGCCCGTATCACTCCAACTACCGGTCGCGGGATCGTAGAGTTCCGCGTCGACCGTCATACAATTGGGATACACACAAATTATCAGCACAGACGCCGTTGCGTCGTTGGGGGTATATCCTCCCGCAACTAGGATCTTTCCATTCTGCAACAGCGTCGCGGTGTGGCCACCGCGCCTGGGACCGCGGTTTAGACTGCCCCTGCCGGTCCATAGCCCGGTTGACGGATCGTACTCTCGCGCGGCTGTCGGCAACGTCGTTGTAGCCTCCCGCGACCAGCACCCTGCCAGACGGCAACAGCGTCGCGGTGTGAATTGAGCCTGGCGACAGGGAGGGTGGCCGTGTTGCTCCAGAACCCGTTCGCGGGATTGTAGAGTTCGGCGCTACTCAGGTAACTACTGCCGCCGACGCCGCCGGCGAGGAGCACTTTGCCGGAAGGGAGCAGGGTCGCCGTGTGCGCGTAGCGGGCAGTGGAAAGGCTGGCCGTACTGCTCCACGTCCCGGTCGCCGGATTGTAGAGTTCGTCGCTACTCAGGGCACCACTGCTGCCGCCGCCGCCGGCGATAAGCACTTTTCCCGAAGGGAGCAGCGTCGCCGTGTGCAAATCACGAGCAGTCGGAAAGGCTGCCCGTGCTACTCCACGTCCCGGTCGCCGGATTGTAGAGTTCGGCGCTGCCCAGGATATTGCTGCCATTGTATCCCCCCACGACCAGCACCTTTCCCGAGGGCAGCAGCGTGGCCGTGTGGAAGTCGCGAGCAGCGGCAAGGCTACCTGTGCTGCTCCACGTTCCGGTCGCCGGGTCGTAGAGTTCTGAGCTAGTCAGGTAATTACTGGTGCCGAAACCGCCCGTGACCAGCACCTTGCCCGAGGACAGCAGCGTCGCCGTGTGAACACTGCGGGCGGCGGTGAGGCTGCCGGTGTCACTCCATGTCCCGGTCGCCGGGTCGTAGAGTTCCGCGCTGCTCAAGGTACTCGCACTACCGGTGCCTCCCACGACCAGCACCTTGCCGGAGGCCAGCAGCGTCGCCGTGTGACCATGGCGGGCAGTCGTCAGGCTACCGGTGGCGCTCCACGTCCCGGTCGCGGGATCATAGAGTTCCGCGCTGCTCGAAGCATGACTGTCGTTGCCACCTGCGACCAGCACTTTACCCGAAGGGAGCAGCGTGGCGGTGTGGGAAGAGCGTCCGTTCGTGAGGCTACCGGTGCTGCTCGACGTCCCGGTCGCGGGATCGTAGAGTTCCGCGCTGCTCAAGTAACTGCCATTGTATCCCCCCACGACCAGCACCTTTCCCGAGATCAGCAAAGTCGACGTGTGTGCCTGAGCGAGTGATCGCGAGACTGCCCGCCGCGGTCGAACTCGGACTGGCTGCCGACTGCTCAACTGCATCGCGCCGCGCCCGCTGCGCGGTCGCGAGAAGCGTGCAACAGAAGACGACGACACAAAGCGTCAGGGATCTTGCAAGAACGAGGCGTGTTTTCATCGGAATAGGTCTAACGAGTTAGCAGCGGCAGCATTTCGGAAGAATGGCGTGTTCATCGGGAGCAGATCGAACCGATGAAACCCAGGCGCATCATGTGCCCATCAACCCGCGCCGGCATCCCAAGGGAGGGAAGAGCGTGGGCAGATTAGGCGGACTCGAGTTGCCGTGTCGAGTCCGAAATGTGTTGTCCGCGGCGGGTATAGAACTGCCTCGTCGCTAAATGTGGCGGGAAGTCATCTTTTCAGGCGGAGGGTGTTAGTCGCAGAGAGTGGGACGTGCTTCCGCACGTCCCCCCAGAACCTACTGCTTGTCGTAAACCGCGGTGCTCGTGACCTTCTCGCCCTTGGCGTTGGTCATCGTGGTCGTGACCGTGCGGCTCTTGCCATCCGGCGCCACCACGATCGTTCCCGTGCCGACGACTTTGCCGTCCTTCTTGCTCGTGATTTCGATTGTCTTGTCGTCGGTCTTCTTAAACGCGCGCATGTCCGCGTTTGGATCACCGGTGAGCGGATAATCTTTCCCATCCAGCTTACCGGTCCACCCACCTTGCATTTTCTTGCCGGTGGCGTCCGTGCCTTCGCTGGTCACTTTTTCCTGATCGCCCGAGGTCGACCAGACCACGGTCTCAAGCTTGGCGGCCCCTTCGCCAAACTTCGATTTGGCTGCGTTGAGTTTCCACGTGCCCGCGGTCGGATTATCGCCCGCGAAACACAATGCACCTGCCGCAAACGAAAGCAGCAGGGTTAATCCCATCGTTCTTGTTTTCATCGGCGTATCCCGGCGTCTGACGGAGATTCGATCAAGGACCCTTATCGCGTAAGAACTGTCCGGCGTGTTCTCCGCATCGGGTAGCGCACGCGTCCCGCGTGCTGGCGAATGCGTCCGCATTCGCGAACTTTGGCAAAACAACAAACACGCCGAACGACGTCGCACCTCGTGCTGTGTCGCTGAGGAAGTTCGTCGCTGCGAGACCAGCGCAGCGCGAGACGCGCGCGCTACCCAGGCCTAAGCGGTCGCGCTGCCGTCGTCCGCGCCGAAGCGGATGCCCTGGGCCAGCGGCAGCTCGGTCGAGAAGTTGATCGTGTTCGTCTGCCGGCGCATGTACATCTTCCACGAATCGCTTCCGCTTTCGCGGCCGCCACCGGTTTCCTTCTCGCCGCCGAAGGCGCCGCCAATCTCCGCGCCACTCGTCCCGGTGTTCACATTCGCAATGCCGCAATCGCTGCCGACCGCGCAGAGGAATTTCTCCGCTTCGCGCATGTCGTTCGTGAAGATCGCCGAACGTCAGACCCTGCGGCACGTCGTTGTGGATCGCGATCGCTTCGTCGAAATCGCGATAGGTCATCAGATAAAGCAGCGGCCCGAAGGTTTCGTGCTGCACGATGTCGGCGTCGTGCGCGATCCGCGCGATCGCCGGGCGCATGTAGGCACCGCCGAGAATTCCGGCACCGTTCAGTCTCTCGCCGCCAAACAGAGATCTCGCCGCCCTGCGCCTTCACCTTCTGGCGATCGATTCCTGAACGTCCTCGACCGCATGCGCATCGAGCAATGGACCGACCGTGCGTCGCGCGATCGAGCGGATTGCCGATGCGCATCGACTTGTAGGCGCGCAGAAGCTGCTCGCGCAATTTCTCGGCGACGGATTCGTGCGCGATCACCCGCCGCGTCGAGGTGCAGCGCTGTCCCGCCGTGCCGACCGCGCCGAAGAAGATCGAGTGCGCCGCCATGTCCAGATCGGCGCTTTTCGAGACGACCAGCGCATTGTTGCCGCCGAGTTCGAGAATGCTCTTGCCGAGGCGGCCATGCACCGTCTTGGCGACCTCGATGCCCATGCGCGTCGAACCGGTGGCCGAGACGAGCGGAATCCGCCGATCGGCGGCGAGCGGCTCGACCGACACTTGAGCGATCCCCGATCAAGAGTGAAAAAATTGCCGGATCCGCGCCGGTATCTTTGCAAACCCGCTCCGCAATCTTGGTGACGGCAATCGCGGTCAGCGGAGTTTTTTCCGATGGTTTCCAAATCGTCGCGTCGCCGCAGACCGCCGCGAGGGTCGCGTTCCACGACCAGACCGCGACGGGAAAATTGAATGCAGAAATTACGGCCACGATCCCGAGCGGATGCCATTGCTCCATCAGGCGATGGCTGGGCCGTTCCGATTGAATCGTCAGGCCGTAAAGCATGCGCGACTGCCCGACGGCGAAATCGCAGATGTCGATCATCTCCTGCACTTCGCCTTCGCCTTCGGCGATGATCTTGCCCATCTCCATCGTCACGAGCTTGCCCAGGTCGGACTTCGCGTCGCGCAAGGCGTTGCCGAGCTGACGCACGGTCTCGCCGCGCACCGGCGCCGGCGTCGTGCGCCATTTCAAGAAAGCTTCCTGCGCTCGCCTAACGACCTGTTCGTAGTCCTCGGGCGAGGCTTCCCGGACGCGCGCCAGCAGGCGGCCGTCGATCGGCGAATGTTTGTCGAAAACCTTGCCCCCGCCACGCCATTCGCCATCGAAGACGCCGGGATTCTCCTCGGCGATGCCGAGCCTGTTCAGGACGTCTTGCATACTACTCGGCTCAGGCGACAGCACTGCTCGCGGAGGATCGTCATCGCTTCGTCGGCGACTTCCGCGGTGATATCGAGCGCGGGACGGAAACGAATCGCGCGTTCGCCTGATTTCAGCACCAGGAGACCGGCGTCGTAGAGATTCTTCCAAAGCTCGTCGCGCTTCGCCGCGTCCGGCAGGTCGAAGGCGATGAACAAACCGCGGCCGCGCACTGCGCGTCATGATCGGACATTCCGTCGCGATCTCGTTGCAGCGACGTCGACGATCCGCGCGCCCATCTTGCCGGCGTTCTCCACCAGGTTTTCCTCCTCGATGATCTGGAGGAAGTGCTTCGAGCGCACCATGTCGGTAAAGTTGCCGCCCCAGGTTGAATTCAATCGGCTCGGCAGACGGAAGGCATTGTCCTCCACTTCGTCGAGCCGCGGACCAGCGATCACGCCGCAGACTTGCACCTTCTTGCCGAAGGCCACGAGATCGGGCTTCACGTCGAAATGTTCGCAGCACCAGTTCGTCCCGTTGTGCCCAGTCCGCATTGCACCTCGTCAAAGATCAGCAGCATCTCGTTCTCATCGCAAATCCGGCGCAAGCGTCCGCAGCCACTCGCCGCGGAAATGATTATCGCCGCCTTCGCCCTGGATCGGCTCGATGATGATCGCGGCAATGTCGATGCCGCGTTCGCGCGATGAACTTCCATGATCTCCGCTTCGGACTGTTTCTCGCGCGCGATCACATCCGCTTCACGCTCGGATTCCGGCAGCGCAAAGTCGATCGAAGGAGTCGAGACACGCGGCCAGTTGAACTTGGCGAACAGGTCCGTCTTCCTCGGATCGGTGTTCGTCAGGCTCATGGTGTAGCCGCTGCGTCCGTGGAAGGCGTGACGGAAATGCAGGATCTCGGTGCCGCGCTCGCCATGACCCGCCGCCATGTTCTTGCGCACCTTCCAGTCCATCGCGGCTTTCAGGCAGTTCTCGATCGCGAGCGCGCCGCCTTCGATAAAGAGTAACGGCTCGAGCGGCGGCAGCGGTGCGACCCGCGTGAAGATTTCGACGAAATCCGCATACGCCTCCGAGTAGACATCCGAGTTGGCGATCTTTGTCGTGGCCGCGCGCAACAACTCCTTTTGCACTTCTGGTTTGTCGAAATGCGGATGCTGAAAACCGACTGGGACCGAGCCAAAGAATCCGTAAAAATCGATCAGTCGATGGAGCGTGACCGCATCGAAAAGATAAGAGCCACGGCTCAATTCGAGATCGAAGACGATCCGAAACCCATCCATCAGGATGTGTTCCTCGAGCGTCTTCAGGACGTCGGCCGGGTTGCGTTGCGGGCTCTGGTTGAGTCGGTTTGCTCAGGGTAGTGCGGCTCCGCGCGGACGTGCGGGCCGACTCCGTGAGCACGGGCGGCATACTCATCCGCTGATCGTAGCTGGAGCGGCGGAGGTCGTCAACTTATTGACGGAGGTTGTTCCGTGTAGCTACAGTAGATACATGGATACCGCGAAGCTTTTTACAACCGGCGGCTCCCAAGCCGTGCGCCTGCCGAAAGAGTATCGATTCGAGGGCACGGAGGTGGCCATCCGCAAAGAGGGGAAATCGGTTATCATCGAACCAAAGTCGAACCGGCCCTGGCCTCGGAATTTTTTCAAACGGGTTCGCATTGCCGATCGCGCCTTCAAGCGACCGAAACAAGGCAGCATCCCGCCAGCGCCAGACCTCTAAGGCTCCGCGCACATGCAGTATCTGCTCGATACCGACACCTGCGTCGACCTGCTGCGTGGCGTCGAATCGGTGGTCGCGAGATTGAAGAAGTTGACGCCGGACGATTGCGGGATTTCGGCCATCAGCAGTTTCGAGCTGTTTGCCGGCGCGGCGAAAGTCCGGGATCCGCGTCGGGAAGCGGAGAAAATCGATGCTCTCCTCGAGCGTGGTGGAAGAATTGCCGTTCGCGGCGACCGAGGCGCGCCGCGCCGGAAATTTGCGCGCGTTGCTCGAAAAAGCAGGCACACCCATCGGAGCATACGATCTCCTGATTGCAGCCCACGCCTTGACGACGGAATTGATTCTGGTGACGGCGAACACGGCGGAGTTTAGCCAGGTCCGTGGGCTGTCTCTGGAAAACTGGCGCTAAACGTCGTTACACGATGCCTGAGCGCAATTCTTCGTGCTTTCCGCCTAACAACTCCTGGACGAGCGCGTAGCCGCGCGCGTCCGCATTCTTCGCCGTGCCGGCAAAGTGATGATCGATGCGAGCCTTCGCCGAATGGCAGAAGTAGTTCGCGACCGAGAGAATTTCTTCGGCCGGCTTGCCGTTGTTGATCAAATGCTGCGCGTAGGAGCAGGTCGCGTTCATGGCGAAGATTTCCGTGGCGACGCCGACGAAGCGCGAGAGCAGGAGTTGCTCGCGATCGAGTTTCGGACCGAAACGCATCATCGCGTGAAAGAGGCCGCGCGCGAGTTTCTTGCTCGTGGCCGCGCCGTATTCCACATGCGGCCGCAGATTGCTCGTGCAGCTTGCTGAGATCGCCGGCATTCGACTTCATGTACTGCCGCGGATACCAGCGCGAGTAGAACGACCCCGAGCCGAACATCGACTTCATCCGGGTGGACATCGGGAGGGTCGTGTTGAAGATCGCGCCGCCGACCTTGAGATGCGGATCGAGCGCTTCGCGCGCAATGAAGAGGCGCATGATTTCGCTCGAACCTTCGAAGATCATGTTGATGCGGCAATCGCGCAGGAAACGCTCGACCGCGGTCGGCTCATCGCCGCGCTCGCGCAACGACTGCTCGGTTTCGTAACCGCGACCGCCGCGCACCTGCATGGCATCGTCCGCGATTTTCCAGGTCATCTCCGTCGACCACATTTTGCACATCGCGGTTTCGATCCGGAGATCGCCCGCCTTCTTGTCGACCAGCGCGGAGGTCAGAAAGGTGATCGCTTCCATCGCGAACGTGTTCCCCGCCATCTCCGCGATCTTCCCGGCGATCGCGTAATGCTGCCCGATGGGCACGCCCCATTGCACCCGCTCGGAGGCCCACTTGCGCGAAACTTCGAGCAGCCGTTTGCACAAACCGACGCACGCCGCTGGAATCGTTAGGCGACCGGTATTGAGGGTGGTGAGCGCGACCTTCAATCCCTTCCCCTCGCCCGCGATGATGTTCTCGCGCGGGACGCGCACGTCCTTGAAAGTGACGACGCCATTATAAAGCGCGCGCAGTCCCATGAAGTGGCAGCGATGCGGCATCGCCAGACCGGGCGTGTTCACCTCGACGATGAACGCTGTGATCTGCTTGCGCTCCTTGCCGTTGACCATCTTCGGCGGCGTCTGCGCCATGACCACGAGCACGCCGGCCTTGAGCCCGTTGGTGCACCAAAGTTTTTCGCCGTTCAAGATGAACGCGGAGCCGTCGGGCGTCGGGATCGGCGCGCAGGCTCATGGTCGCGGGATCGGAGCCGGCGTGAGATTCCGTCAAGCGCGAAGGCGGAGATTTCATGGCGCGCGACCCGCGGCAGATATTTCGCCTTTTGTTCTTCCGTGCCGAAAAGCAGTAACGGCTGCGGCACGCCGATCGACTGGTGCGCGGAGACGAGCGCGGTCAGGTTCGCATCCCAACTTCCGAGCAACATCGCGGCGCGGCCGTAATTCACCTGCGACAACCCGAGCCCGCCGTACTGCTTCGGGATCTTGATCGCGAAGGCGCCCATCGCGAAGAGGTCGTCGATGTTCTTCTGCGGAATCTCGCCGCTGCGATCGATCTCGTCCGCATCGACGTTCGCGTGCAGATACGCCTTCAGCTCCGCGAGAAACGGCTCGCCCGCCGCGCGATCTTCCGCGCTCTGCTCCGGCCACGGAAAGATGCGATCGAAGGCGAACTTCCCGATGAACAAGTTGCTCGCAAAGCTGCCGCGCTCATCGAGCGGATCGCGCGAGCTTTCGGCCAGGTCCAGCGCGGCGGCTTTGCCCGCCGACATCTTGGAGGTGTCGATCACCGACGCGGTCGCCTTCTCAGGCTTGCGCGCTGGTTTCAGCTTTGCTTTGTTCAGGCGGGGCTTCGAGCGGGGTTTTCATAGAACTTGCTTCCGTTTTGGGCGTGCTGCCGCAGCAGCTCACACGGGACAAATTTCTCGCCCGCACGAGAATGTAACCCATCCATCTCAGTCACGACCTTTTTTATTCCAACGTGATCCGCATAACGCAGCGGTCCGCCGCGGAAGGGCGCGAAGCCGGTGCCCATCATCATCCCGAAGTCGGCGTCCTCCGGAGTGGCGACAACCTTTTCTTCGAGGCAGCGCGCAGCTTCGTTCACCATCAGGAAGATGAGACGAAGGGCGAGGTCATCGCGACCTTCCGCGCGGGTGGATCGAGAGGTCCTTCGCCGCGCTTCGCCGCTCAGGATGACGAGCTGGAACGCGCCATCCTGCGAGCGCTTCGTTGTCGTTTGCTGCTTGCCTTCGTACTGGTAGAAGCCGCTGCCAGATTTCCGCCCGAGCAATTTCGCGTCGAGCATCTTTCGCAGAATCTCCGGCGCGCGATCGCGACGGCCGTACGGCTTCTCCAGCGTGTCCGCGATATCGACCGTGATATCGACTCCGATCTCATCGATCAAACGCAAGCGGCCCCATCGGCATGCCCCACTGCGAGCAACGCGTCGTCGATCTCCTTTGCGCTCACGCCCTCTTCGTAAAGCTCGGCGGCATCGAGCAGGTAGGGAAAGAGCACGCGATTAACGAGAAAGCCGGGGCTGTCCTGGACGACCACGGGCAGCTTCGCGATCTGCCGGGTGAAGGCCAGCGCGCGCTCGACTGTTTCCGGCGTCGTCTCTTTCCCGACGACGACTTCGACCAGCTTCATCCGACTGACCGGATTGAAAAAGTGCAACCCAATGACGCGTCCCGGTTGGCCCGTGGCAGCGCCGAGTTCGCGTGATGGAGAGCGCCGAAGTATTCGTCGCCAGGATGGCTTTCGCCGGAGTCTGCCCTGCGAGTTCGGCAAAGATCTGTTTCTTGATCTCCATCTTTTCCGAGGCGGCTTCGATCGCAATTCCGATGTCGCGCATTTCGACATGTTGAGTCGAAGCGACGATGCGCGCGCGACCTTGCTGCGCCTTTTCCGCGGTCATCAACCCACGCTTGACCGCGTCGCCGTAGGTCTTCTCGATGTTGGCGAGGCCGCGGTCGAGTTGCTCGGCACTGACATCGCGCAAGATCACCGAGACACCGCGCGAGCTGAGCCATTGCGCGATCCCGGAGCCCATGACGCCCGCGCCGATGACCGCGGCGTGCGTGACCTTCTCGGCCGCCGTTTTCGAGGTGCCTTTGCGGAACTTGTCGCCCAGGAAAAAATTGCGAATCAGGTTCCGCGTCGTTTCGGTTTCACCGAGCTCGACGATCGCATCCAACTCCATCCGCGAGCGATTCTTCGATCGAACCTGCGCCGCCTTTGGTGATGATCTCGAGCGCGCGCGCCGGGGCCGCATTGTGGTCCGGTTTGATCTTGATCTCGTTAGGCGAGGACGGCCTAGCCGGCGCCGAGCGTTTGCCGTCGCGCAGTTTCTGGCGCGCGGCGTCCAGCAGTTGCTCGCGAGAGACAACTTCGTCCACCATTCCGAGGCGCAACGCCTCCTCCGCCGGATACAGTTTGCCCTTCAAAATAACTTCCGCCGCGGAGTCGGCACCGATCAAGCGCGGCAGCCGGGTCGTTCCGCCCCAGGCCGGCACCAGGCCGAGGGTCGTCTCGGGCAGTCCGATGCGCGTCGCCGGATCATTCGAGGCGATGCGGTAATCGCACGCCAGCGTGATCTCGTAACCGCCGCCGGCGCACGCGCCGTGAATCGCCGCGACTGTCGGGACTTTGAGTGCGGCGAGCCGATCAAAGACGCGCTGGCCTTCCGCGATGAACGCACGCAGGTCGCCGGTTTGCGCCTGGCGCAGGAGCGTCTGCAAATCCGCGCCGGCGATGAAGATCGACTTCTTCGCGGAGGTGACGATGACGCCTGTCACCGAATTGTCACTTTCGATCGCGTCGAGATGCATGCGCAGATCTGTTCATGGTCGCGACGTCGAAGATGTTCGCGCCCGACTCCGGCCGATCGAAACTCAGCACGCAGATCCCGTCGGCGTCCGTTTCGCGTTTGATCATCGAGTTCGTCTCGAGTCGCAGTCATCGCGGTCATATTGGCGCGATTCCAGCGGATTCCAAGTCGGAGCATGCTTCTTCCGGGAATACGGCTTGATGCATTGCGCGCCCTTGAGGGCGGTGATAGAAACTCGGGAGCCGTCGCTCGACGGTTCATCGCGTGCTCACATGGTCGGAAGAATTCTACTCCCCGAAATCCAAAACATGATCCAGGCGCGGAATTTCTCCGCGTTGCGCGAGACCTTCTCGGATTGGCCGCCGGCGGATCTCGCGGAAGTGATCGTGGACCTGCCGGAAAACGAGCAGGTCATCATCTTCCGCGTCCTTCCGCATGAGTTGGCGGCGGATGTCTTCGAATATCTCGACGTCGAAGCGCAGCAGCAATTGCTCAAGGCGATGGCGCACGAACAAGTCGTCGGCATTCTCAACGAGATGTCGCCGGACGATCGCACGGCGCTCCTCGAGGAGATGCCGAGCGCGGCGGCGCGGCAATTGATCAAGCTGCTCACGCCCGAAGAACGCCGCATCGCGATCAGTCGCTTCTCGGTTATCCGGAAGGAAGCGTCGGACGTTTGATGACGCCCGATTTCATCGCGGTGGACGACGATTGGACAGTGAAGGAGGTGCTCGATTACGTCCGCGAACACGGGCAGGACTCGCGAAACGCTGAACGTCATCTATGTGGTCGATGAGCGCGGCAAACTGATCGACGACTTACGAATTCGTGAATTCCTGCTGCAACCGCTGGACGGCCAAGGTCGCGAGTATTCGCGATCAGCAATTTCGTCGCCCTCAGCGTGACGGAATCGCAGGAGGATGCGCTCAATATCTTCCGCAAGTACGATCGCACGGCCCTGCCCGTGGTCGATTCAACCGGCGTCCTCGTCGGCATCGTGACGATGGACGACATGCTCGACGTCGCCGAGGAAGAAGCGACCGAAGACATCCAGAAATTCGGCGGCATGGAAGCGTTCGATGAGCCCTACATGACGCATCCCGCTTCTGCGAATGGTAAAGAAGCGCGCCGACCTGGCTGATCATTCTTTTTCTCGGCGAAATGCTGACCGCGACCGCGATGCAGGGTTACAACGACGAGATCGAGAAGGCCGTCGTCCTGGCGATGTTTTTGCCTTGATCATTTCGAGCGGCGGCAATTCTGGATCGCAAGCAACGACCCTGGTGATTCGCGCGATGGCCCTGGGCGAAGTGACGATTGCGCGATTGGTTTCGTGTGATCCGCAAGGAACTTGCAGGCTCGGTTTATTGTTCGGCGCTGATTCTTGGAACGATCGGATTTTTCGCGGGTCACGCTGTGGCCATGCTCGACCAGCAATACTTTCACCACCGCGCCAGTCTACGGATCATTGGCCGCTGGTTGCTCTCACCGTCGGAATCGCGCTCGTCGGAGTCGTCCTGTGGGGCACGCTTTCGGGCTCGATGCTGCCCTTTGTTTGCGACGTTTCGGCGCGATCCGGCAACCTCTTCGGCGCCATTCGTCGCCACGCTGTCGATGTCACCGGCCTGATGATTTATTTCAACGTCGCGTTGCTCATCCTGCGCGGCACGATGTTGTAGGCTAACGAGAAGTTACGCCTTGATCGCGACCCACTCGTTGCGCGCGCGCGAATCGGCGACCGCCTGCACGACGCGCATGTAGCGAACGCCATCCTCGAAATCGGGATGCGGTCGAATCCGGCCCTTCGATTTCACCGCCGGCGATGAAATCGTCTTCCACCTGCCAGTTCGCCTTCCAGCTCCGGAGTTATCTCCACGGCATGCAACGCGCGGTCACCGATCCGGCCGGCCTGCACGACGTCCGAACCGAAGTCGTAGGTCATCGTCCCGACGTCGCCGTAGACTTCGAGACGATCGCCGGAGGCCAGCGCGTCGATGCCGCTGAATTCGAGGACGCCTTCCGCGCCGTTGGCAAATGTGCAGAGGATCGGTGAGCAAATCCGGAACGATGACTTCGTATCCCTGGCGCATCGGGTAGCAGAATCTTGCCGCGCGCATAAGACGCCGGTGATGTCGCCAAGCCAACGCTGCAAGAACCTCGACGTAGATCCCCAGGGCGAGAACATTCAGGCCGCTGATCTCGATCCGCTGCCGCCAATGCGCCGGCGCGTCGGGATTCAAGATAGGCGCTGGTGAAACATCTGCAGGCGAATGTGGTGCGGCCGGCCAAGATAATTCTCCGCGAGCAACTTCTTGCACGAGCAGATCGCCGCGCAACCCGAACGGCGGCGGACAAAGCATCGTCACCAGCTCGGGAAAACGTCGCGAGGCGGCCAGCATTTCCTCGGCTTCGGCGAGATCCATCGACATGCGCGCCTGACAGAAAACGTGCTTCCCCGCTTCCAGGGCCGAGACGGTGACCGCCGAATGCATGTAGGGCGGCGTGCCGATCCAGACGATATCGAGATCCGGGAGCGAAAGCAGGTCCGCCCAGTTTTGCATCGGCGTCGCGTGCGGCGCGTTTTCCGGGCAGAATTTCTCCGCGCTCTCGTAGGTGGAATTCGAGACCGCGACGATTTCCACGTCCGGATGCCGTTTCAAAGCCGGGCAAGTGGCGCCGGCGCACAATTTCCCCCGCCCCGATAATTCCGATTCGCAGCTTTGATTGATTCGGGCGGCTCATGAGAAAGCTAGCGAGATCGGACGAATTTGACGGACAGCGTTTGACCGCGGTTCGCGGAAGCTGTTCAACTCGCGAAAGCAATCGCGAGCGCGTTCAAGCATCCCGAGCGAACTTCGACGATCGCGAGTGAAGATTCGCTTGACCCACCGGTGACGGGCGACGGCAGCTTACGCCCTCTTTCGGAGTCGATTATGTCAAAAGTTTGCAGCATCACAGGATCGAAAGTCACGCCGCGGCAGCATCATTCATCGCCGCGGTATGGCGAAGAAAAAGGGCGGCGTCGGCCGTCACGTGACCAAGAACGTGCCTCGCACCTTCAGCCCGAACCTGCACGAGCATCGCATCTGGGTGCCGGAGCTGAAGAAATTCGTCCGCGATCAAAGTGACCGCGCGCGGCATGAAGACGATCAATAAGAACGGCGCCTACGCGACGTTGAAGAAGGCCGGCTGGTTCCGGCTTAGGACGCGCGGCAGGCGTGTCTTCCTGCCGCGATCGCGGCGAGGGAGTTTCTGGCTGCCTGCTCCATCCGGTTGCGTCGATCGCCGCTTGCCGTTTCGCCGGAAGTGCCTCGACCGTTTGCTTCCGACCGTCATCGCCGGAGGCGCCTTGTCGCAGCTCGGCGCAACGGATCCTCGGCATTTCCTCCGTGCGGCTGGGACAGACGGTCTCGGCGCTTCCATTCGACAGCAGTCGATGCCGGCTCTTTGTCCGGTTTGCGGCGCCGGCGGTTTCGTCCGCGGCAGATCGAGCGAACCATCGTTGAACTCGATCACGTAACCCTCGCTGACCAGCCAGTGCAGGTCGGACGCCAGCGTCAGTTTTGCGCGTTCGAGCTCGGCCGGCTCAGCGCCCGCGGGCGCAACTTGTTCGGCAAATTGTTTGCGATTGATGCCCGGGATTGCCGCCACTTTTTCGAGAATCGCGTTGATGGAAGCGGAAACACCCGCGCTCTCGTGACTGAAAACCCGCGCTGCGAATGGGCGAAACGAAGAGCATCCCGCGCCGATGCCGAAAAATATTCAGACCGGCCTGGCGCAAGCCGGCCGATCAATTCCTGCATCATCTTCGAGGGCGATCGGATTTCCGCCGACCAGGCCTCTTCGATCACGCGTCCGAGAGCGCGATCCGGGAGCCGCCGGCTCAGCACACCGTCGATCGTCAGCTCCTGCGCGCTGCGCAACAAACCGGGAAGATGATGCTGGCGAAAATGACGTTCCACCTCGGCCAGATTGGTGAACGTGACCGGCGGCTCGCCGGTCTTCGTCGTGTAGGTGGTGACGTTGCGCGCCTGTTCTTTCCATTGCTTCGACCACCGCTGGATCGCTCACGATTTCGATCTGTCTCTGATAATCGATGAAGCTCATCCGCCGGCTGAAGCGCTGCTTCGTAGAGAGTGCGCAACTGCGGCTGATAGTTGTGATGATTGGTCGGGCCGAGCAACGTGCCGCTGAGCCGGCAGCGCGCGACATTCGTGAAATTTCCCTTGAGCGGTTCGCTTTGCGTCACCTCGACCGTGTAAAAATCATCCTTCGCGCTCGGTGAAGGCGCCGCCTTCCAGAATGCGCCGATCGGACGCGACCGGGCCGTTTTCGCCCAGTTGAAAGAGCGGGCGGTCTTCCGCCGTGGTCAAGTGCACATCGTAGCGCTCCGGCTTTGTCGAGAAAGAGACGCGCCAGGGCGAAAACCGAATAGGCGACCGAGCCGGATTTGATTTGCGCGATCACGCTTTCGAACGCTGGCGGATGGGGCACGAACCGGACCGTTACGCATGGCCGGCACCGGCGCGCGCGCGGCGTTCCTCGCTGCGCGGTTGCCGACTCCGGGCGCCGGCCGCTCGGGCCGGCCGGTCGTTCCGGCCGCGCGCGGTCGTCGCGTCCGCGATCGCGCGGCCTCGGGATCGCGGGTCGCGCGTTCGCCGCTCGCGTCGCCGCCGCGGACGGTCGCCGCGTCGCCGCGTTCGAAGGAACGTTCGTCTTCGCCTTCAAAATCGGCGTAATCGTTCGTCGCGCGCCGGCTCGTTGACCCAGGCGGGCAGGAGTTTCAGATCGAGCAAATCCGGCAGGGGTAGTCGGGGCAGACATCCATTCTCTCTTACGCCAAGCGAACGCGGAAGTAAACTGCGCGAATGCTTTCCGCGGAGCCGTGTTCAGCCGGGGAAATTAATTGACAAGTCGGCTAATTCATTTACTTGCCATCCTTGCCGGGACTTGCTTTAAGCCCTGCCCCCACAGCAACGCGAAACGGAGAACACTTTTATGAGCGGACAAACCAATTGAAGAGAAGGTCAAGGACATCATCGTCGAGCAGCTCGGCGTGAATCCGGAACAGGTCACACCCACCGCTTCGTTCATCGAGGATTTGGGCGCGGACTCGCTCGACATCGTCGAGCTGGTGATGGCATTTGAAGAGGAATTTTCCGTCGAGGTGCCCGATGAAGACGCCGAGAAACTGCAGACCGTCGGCGACGTGGTGAAGTACATCGAAGACAAAGCCTCGAAGCAACCGTAGCAGCGCGAGTCGCGCTCGGCAGCGCATAAATCTTTCGGAAAAACACGGCTTCGGCCGTGTTTTTTGTTATGGACCGCGACGACGGGATTGACTCTGCGCGGCCTTCGCCGACTTCACTCCGGAAAAGGGTTACGCGCATTCGAGCGAGCACCCGCGATGTATCAGTAAATCGCCAAGAACAAGAACAACACCACGAACGGGGCTTCCCGAGAGAATCGAGGCATCATCTGCGAGGTCCAGGACGCCTTTCGCGCCTTTGCGCGACGGACCTCCGAGGTCCTCGGGACGGCATGGTCCTTTGTCGCCGCGCTCGCCATCATCGTCATCTGGGCTGCGACCGGTCACATCTTCCACTACTCGGACACCTGGCAACTGATCATCAACACCGGGACCACCATCGTCACCTTCCTGATGGTCTTCCTGATCCAGAACACGCAGAATCGCGATTCCAAAGCCGTCAGTCTAAAGCTCGACGAACTAATTCGCGCTGTCGGCGGGGCCCGGAATAATCTGGTCGATCTGGAGAGATTGTCGGATCAGGAGCTGCAAAAGCTACAGAAGGAATTCGAACGCATCGGAAAGAAGGCGGACCAAGGCGACGGCTGAGGTGAACGAAGAGATTGGATCACGCTAACGCCGCGCCTGTTTCTTCAGGACGGCGCTTCGCCGGTGCGGATGAAGTTCTTACCGCTCGGGCAGAGGCGAAGGATTTCGCAGTGCCGGCAATCCGGACCGACGCGCAAAACAGCGCCGCCGGCCGTGCCAGATGAGCCAGTGACTCCAGTTCGTCCAGTGCTTCCGCGGCACATACTTCATTAGGTCCGTCTCGATCTTCTCGGGATCGGTCTGGCGGGTGAGACGGAGCCGGTGCGAGAGGCGCACGACATGCGTGTCGACGACGATGCCCTCATCTTTTCCAAAGGCGTTCCCGAGCACCACGTTCGCCGTCTTGCGGCCGACACCGGGGAGTGCGTGCAACGCCGCCATCGTGTCGGGCACGCGTCCCTTATGCCGCTCGACAATGGCCGCGGCTGCGCCACGAATGCTCTTTGTTTTGCTGCGAAAGAAACCGGTCGAGCGAATCAGACTTCTCGAATTCTGCTTCCGGGCGCCTTCGCGTAATCCGCGGCCGTGCGGTAACGCGCGAAGAGTTTTGGCGTCACCAGGTTCACGCGCTTGTCGGTGCATTGGGCGGAGAGAATCGTGGCGACGAGAAGTTGCAGCGGCGTCTTGAAATCCAGCTCGCAATGCGCATCCGGATAAACTCCCGGCAGCGCTTTCACCAACTGGGCGACGCGCTCGCGGATCGTCATCGCGAAGCATTCGCCATCGCGCGTGCCTTGCCGGCCTCACGGCCACGCGCTTTGGCGATCATCACCCGGGCGCGTCGAACTGCGCGGCGTGCCCACGCGAATTCCGTCGCCAAAATACCGACCCCGACAGGAATCACGATGAAAGCCGGTCCCGGCAAAACGACCATCGCCACACCAAGCAAAAGGATGGTGCTGCCGATCACAGCCACAATGAGCTTTCGGAGCGGCGCGGGCAGCAGCGTCAACCCAACCGCGGCCTTGATCCGTGAAAACCCTTTCATGAAGTTAACTCACCACGCTCGCGCCACGCGTCAATGGTTTCTACCAAGGACCCGACCAGCTTCGATTAGTCGACGATATCGAGGAACAGGACGTGCCCGACCTGAAGCCGCAGATTGTCGCTCAATTCAGGAGTTATATCGATTCACCGGGTGCAGCACCCGACTGAGGCGACGACCGAAGAGCGCGACAAGAAGGCCGCCGCCGGCGGCGATCGCCGCGTGCATTGCCCAAAACTGAGCGGGGCGTCATCTTTTCGTAGAAGCCGCCGATCCAGCCGATCAGGTTGTTCGAAATGAACAGGCTCATAAAGGCCAGTCCCATCAGGGTGGCGTTCACTTTGGCCGGCGCGGCGCGCGAAACCAAGGCGAGAAGCGTGGGCCAGTAGTAGAGGAAGGCGATTCCCAATCCAGCGCTATAGAGGAATGGCCAGATCGGGTGAACCGGCGCATCGCCCGAAACGAAGATTGCGACCACCAGGATCAGGTTGCTCGCCAGCGGCGATCCAGGCTCCGGTGCCGATCTTTGCCAGATCGTCCGGCTCGCGACGCCTGCTTGCCTGGCGACGCCAGATCCAGAAGACCAGCGGCACGCCCACGATGCTGAAAAGCGAATTGATCGATTGGTACCAGGGAACCGGGATCCGGAAGCCGCCAACGTCGACCGTGACATGCTGTTGAATCCAGATCGGATTCACGTTGTAGAGTTGATAGTAAGCCGTTGACTGGAAGATGGTGATGATCATCACGGCGATGAGCGCGTAGACGATGCGCCGCTCGGCGGCGGTGAGTCGAGTGCCCTCGAACTTGCGCCGCTCCACTCGCGCCGGCAGATAGCGGTATCCGTAGAGATAAGTGGCAAGGCCGAGGAGCATGAAGATCGCGGCGATGCCGAAGCCGTAGTGCCAGCCATAAACCTGTGCGAGCAGACCGCAGAGCAAGGGTCCAACGACCGCTCCGATGTTGATTGCCGTGCTGAAGATGACGAAACCGCGCGTCCGCCGCGCTTCGTCCTCCGGCGGATAAAGGGCACCCACCTGCGCCGAAATATTGCCCTTCAAGAAACCCGAGCCGATCACGAGCAGCAGCAGGGCCAGGAGGAATGACTGGTCAAAAGTCATGGCGATATGACCGGCACTCATCGAGAGGGCGCCGATCACGACCGCATTGCGCTGTCCGATCCAGCGATCGGCGATCATGCCGCCGAGCAGCGGCGTGAAGTAAACGAAACCGGAGTAGAGGCCGAAAATCTGCGACGCGAGCGCCTGGGTTGAGAGCGGGCCGACGATCGATTCCACCGCCGCACGAAACCCGGAAAATCCACCGATGTGCTCGACATGTCCCGGCAGCAGCAACTGATTCACCATGTAAAGGACGACCAGCGCCGTCATTCCATAGAAGGAAAATCGTTCCCACGCTTCGGTGAAGGCGAGATAGAAAAGGCCCTTGGGATGACCAAGGAATGTGACATTGTCGGGGCGACGGTTCATTTCAGCTGCCTGCGACGCGGCGCACGGCTTCCGGTCGTTCGAATTAAGGTACGGCGATGTTGATGCCCTGGATGAGCGCGAAGGCCAGAAAAATCGAAGATCGAAACCGAGGCGCTTCCTCGCTTGTCATTAGCCGGCACCTTACTAATTAATCTCGCCTGATTCGCTGGGAAGTTTCGCAAGGAGCCGATTGACCCAACGGGCAAAGTCTTCCGAAAAACTCGGGCCAATATCAGCCCAGACTTCTTTGAACCCACGCGATCGGATGTAGCGCTCCATGTATCGCGCGTAGCCGCGCCAGTGTGCATCGGGCATGAGCCCTAACTCGTGATGATGAAAATAGGTCTCGGCATGCAGGAGTAATTGGACATGACTCCAATATTGGAACTGACGATCCCCATCCGTCAGTTCCCCTCCGCTCTCGAGCTTGGCAAATCGGTCCGCGTGCTCGGCCCGAAAGATCGAGATGCGGAGAACGAATTCGGAGAGGGCATGGCGGGTTTGTGCGCTGACGACTTTGGTATTGTCGCGAACCTGAATCGCCAAATAGACCAGCGTAATCATGACGCCAAGCGCGCCGACGATCTGCCCAAGGTTTGCGAGGTCGTTGAGATTCATGAGCGCAATCAGGGTTGTAGACCAGGCGCTCCGCTTGCCAATCACAAAAACAAAGGCAACCGATGCGGCTGCCCTACAATGAATCCGCGCCGCGTAGCTGGCGTTCGTATTCCGTCGCATCGAAATGGCCTAACGATTCCGCGATCAATCGCTCGTCGTCGAACTGCCAGAGTTCGTAGCCACTGATCCGGACGCGGTTTCCCGTGCCGCCCGGGCCGGTATTCGTTCCCGTCAGCGTCCAATGAAACGCGGTGCGATCTCCGCGCGGCTCGAGTTTGTCGAACGCCACCACCATGTCCGGAAAATCGCGCATGAAACCGCGTGCGATCTCCGCGATGGCTGCTCGTCCCACAGCGGGCGGTCCATTATTCACGCTGAGAGAGCCGTTCTCCGCGAAGAACGCCGCGACGCTTGCGGGATTCTGCCTGCACCACGCCAGTGCGTAACCTTGGGCGAACCTGATTAACTCGTCGCTGGGCATAGGTCACTCTGCCTTTGTCGTGGGCTCCGGCATCGACATCCCGCCTACAATCCGCCACTCGTTGCCGGTCTTCAGCCACGCGTGGGTGATACGGAGAGTGGTCGTCGGTCCATTCCCGTCCTTGTCCAGCCATCGAAATGCTATCCAGTAATAGACCATCGCCGAATCCCCGGTTTCCTGGACCGCGGCGGGTTTAAGTTCACCCGCCTTGAACACCAGACCTTTGCTGGTTTGAGAAGTAATCCAATCGGTAATGTGATCTTTGCGAACCGGCGCAGCGCTTACCGAGGGCCAGCCGAGAAAATCTTTGTGCCACAGGTTTGAATAGGCCGCCAAATCATTGGCTTCCACAAAGCGCCAGTAAGAGCGCTCAAGCTCCCAGAGTCTTTGCTCGGTCGGCGAAGACTTCGTTGGATCCGTCGTCACGGATGGAGCACCGGGGCTTTTTAGGTCAATGGCGATGGCGTGAGCTTCAGTGTCGCCTACGTTCTCGATCGCGTGGGTGGTCGCATTGCGCCAAAACGTTTCTCCGCTGGTTGCAGCACTCTCTTGCGTTTTGCCATCCGGGGAACTCATTTTCAATTTGGCGCCGCTAAGGACGTAAACGACGCCGGTGGGATGCGAATGCATCGGCTCTTTTTCTCCGGGTTTGAGGCGATATTCGAGCACGCGCACCGCATCGTTTTCCAGCAGCACTTTGTAATATTGCGGCGAGACTTTCACTGGATCTTGGGCGTATGCCGTAGTGTAGAAGAGCGCGAGAAGTGCGGTGAGAAGGGTGGTTTTCATTGTGTTGTTTCGTTAGACGACAGGTTCATCCCGGCTGCTTGCCAGGGTCCGACGTGCTCCTTCATCGTGAGCAGTTGTTGGAACCCGGCATTGTTCCGGCGTCAGTGAAGAGGACCCGCCCGATCTCCAATTTAACTTCGGAAGGATGATCGTAGTTCATTTCGGCAGCGTCACCTTGAACTGAATCTTGGCCAGCTGCTCGGGGGGCATGCCGATCTTGCGCAGGAAGGGGAGCCAGCGCGCGTCGGAACGGACGTTAGCGAAGAGGTCGTTGTCCAAGGCGATGCTGTAGACGCCGGCGTCTTCGTAGGTGATCGCCTTGTCGAGCCATTCGAACGCCTTGTCCTTGTCGCCGCGGAAAGCAAAAACAGAGGCAATGTTATAGGCGGCGTCCTTTTCGTATTTCGCGATCAGTGCGGCGAGGGCGGCGTCAGAGTCGCCCTTGCGCCCGAGCGCGTGGTAGGACATCGGCAGCCCGATCATGCGAATGGGTTCGATTGTCTCCTGCTCGATTTCCACCAGCGCGCCGGAAGCATCGCCCTTCTGCTGCATCGTCCTGCCGAGATAGTAGTGCCCGAGGCCAAGGCCCGGACTCAGGCTCAGCGCCGTGCGGAACGAGGCGATCGCCTCATCGAGCCGCCCCGCTCTACTCTGGGCGGCTCCCAGGTTGTGAAGAGACCCTACGTTCACCGGATCGCGCCGGACGATGAACTCGTCGAGCGCCAACGCCTCGTCCGTGCGGCCGAGGTTCGAGAGGAACAGGGCCGCGGCGTTGAGCACCCGGAGATCCGTCGGATCGAGCGCTAAAGCGCGCTCGTGATGCCGCGCCGCGCCGTTAAGATCGTTGAGGAACATCGCGATTTTGCCGAGATTCGAGTGCGCGTTAGCGTAGTCCGGATCGATCTCCAGGGCCTTCTCCGCCGCCTCGCGGGCGCGCGCGAATCCCTCCTGACTCGGTGCCAGGCCGCTGGTTACCTTATTGATGAAGTTCACCGCCAACCCGGACCACGCCGGCGCGTAGCGCGGATCGATCTCCAAAGCCTGCCGGTAGAGCGCGTCGGACTTTTCGTACACCTGGGCGGTATTCTGCCGCGCGAGCTGCACCGCCTGCAAGTAGAGCGCGTAGGCTTTGGGGTCGGTCGTACGCGCCTTCGGCGCCTCGCCGAGGATCGTCACCTTCAGTTCCTTCACCACCTCGGCGGCGATTTCATCCTGGATCTTGAAGATGTCGTCGAGCTTGCGGTCCCAGGTCTGCGACCACAAATGAAAACCGTCGGCTGCGTGAATGAGCTGGGCGGTGATGCGCACCTGATCGCCGCTCTTGCGCACCGAGCCCTCGATCACGTTCACTACGCCAAGCTGCCGCGCGATCTCGGGCACTTCGAGCCCTTTTCCCTTGAACGAGAATGACGACGTGCGCGCCGCCACCTTGAGCTGCGGCACCTTGGTTAACAAGTTCAGCAACTCCTCGGAGATGCCGTCGGAGAAGTACTCGTTAGCTTTCTCCTCGCTCATGTTGACAAACGGCAGCACGGCGATGCTCTGCTCGGAGATAACTGCAACCGGCGCGGTCTGGGTCGCGGCTGGAATCCGCTCCGTCATCAACCGCGGCCGAAGAAGCTGGAATGCCAGCATGCCGCCCGCCGCGACCGCGACTGCAATGGTGATTCCAATCAGCTTCCGGCCTGTGTGATAAGTAATCGATTCGTCAGGCGCGATCTCCGATTCACGTTTAATTCCTTCCGGCGTGATTTCGAAGGCCCAGGCCAAAACCAGTGCCACCGGAAAACCCAGAGCCAGAACGAGCACGACGACGCGCACGGCCCAGTTCGGAATATCGAAAAAGGGAAAGACCTGCGTCGCGATCTGAATCAAGAGCCACGACACCACGGCATAGGCGACGGCAACCTTGTAGACGTTGCGCCGCTTCAGCTCGGCGAAAAAGGATGGCTTATCGCTCATTAGCTGTCGGCAAGCCGAGTTTCGCCAGCAAGGTGTGATAGCGAGGATCGTCGCGCAAACCGCGCAACATCGGATCGACCAGCAGGCTTAACGTTCCACCGTCATGATTGTCGAAGGCGATTTGCAGCCACTCAAACGCTTTGTCCTTTTCACCGCGCAAGGCATAAGCCTGGGCAATCTGATAAGCCAGGCGATCCTTATCCTTGGCGATCAGCTCCGCCAGGGTCGCGTCCGCCGCCTCCCGCTCTCCACGTATGTAGTGAGCGAGCGTATGCTCGAAACGTCGAAACGCCATGTCCGGCTCCAGTTCTGCTTCGCGCAAAGCGCCTTCGCCGTCATTTCGCTGCACCGCGACCAGCACCTGCCATCGATGACTTGACGCGGCAGTCGGCTGTATTTCTGCCACTTTGCGTCCGCACGCGTCTGCTTCATCCAGTTTTCCGGCATAGAAAAGGACGCGACCGAGATTGAACTGCGTCGCCACAGATAATGGGTCGAGTTCGACGGCCTGCCGGGCCTGGCGCTCGGCCTCATCCACGCGCCCGAGATAAACCAGGATTCGCGCTAACAAATCGTTCGCGGTCGGATTGGCCGGCGCAAGCGTTTTCGCCTTCTGTAGTTGAGGCAACCCTTCGGCAAAGTTCCATTCCGTAAAACATTGCACCCACCCGAGGGCCGCATGCGCTTCGGCCAGCGAAGGCGCGAGGGCGACCGCCTTCTCCGCGTCGCTGCGCGCTTTGGGATACGCGGTCGTGCGCTGGCCGGTTTGGTCTCCCAGCAACGTCCAGACATCGGCGCGCTCGGCGTAGACTGCAGCATAATTCGGATCGAGCTCGATGGCGCGATCGAAGTAGGTGATCGCTTTGCGAAAATCTTCGATGTTGCTGCGGCGGAAAAGGAAATGCCCCTGCAGATAAGCGTTGTGCGCTTCCACGTTCGCGGTGGCGCTTTGCGCCGATTGGTTGTCGGTGCCGAGCAACGTCACCTGAAGTGATTCCGCGACCGCGCCGGCAATTTCCTGCTGCACGGCGAAAATATCCTTGAGGTCACGCTCAAACGTTCGTGTCCAAAGTGCGATCCCGTCGCGCGCGCTCACCAGTTCGGCGACAATGCGGACGCGGTCGCCTTGTTTGCGCACCGTGCCCTCCAGGAGGGTGCTGACCCCGAGCTTCTGGCCGATCGATCTCGGTTCCTCCTTTTTGTTTTTGAAGCGGAATGAAGAACTGCGACCAATGACCTTCAGGCCGCCGATTTGCGCCAGCGCGACGATCAATTCTTCGGATAATCCATCCGAGAAATATTCGTCCGCCGGATTACCGCTCTCGTTAAGCAACGGAAGCACCGCGATGGACTTTTCCAGGATGGCGCTGCTTTCGCCTGGTCGAGCCGTCGCATTTCCAGCGGTATAGCGACCAAGAAAAAACAATCCGATCGATACCAGCGCGCCCACGACAACGATGTAGATCCAGGCGCGAGATTTACTTGGCCCGTAATCAGGAGCGAGGTGTTCGGTTCGCTTCAATCCTTCCGGTGTGATTTCAAACATCCACGCCAGCACGAGTGCGATGGGCAAACCGAGAATGACGAGGAGAACGATCAGCCGGATGATCCAATTCGGAACATCGAAGACCGGGAATACCTGGGCGATGCCCTGGGAAAGCGCCCAACCGGCGACGATGTAAGCGACCGCAACCTTGTAAACATTGCGCCGCTTCAGTTCGGCGAAGAAGTTGTCGATCTTCACTGTTTCGGCTTGGCGATCACGGGGGAAAGTTCATTTTCTTGTAGAGCGCCTGGAAGCGGGGGTCGGAACGCAACGGGTCGAACATCGGTTCCACCTTGAGCCAGGTCAGCCACGGCGACCGCCCTTCGTACGCCTTTTCCAGCCAGTCGATGGCCTGGCTGTTCTCACCCAAGCCAAGATAGACTAGCGCCTGGTGGTAGGGAGAAACGAACCGGCGGCTGGCCAGCTGATTCAGCTCATTCAGCGTTTCCATTGCTTTGTCTTTTTGCCCATTCCGGGCATAGGCATACCCAAGTAAGCCGGTAGCCATCGGTTGCGTTTCGATGGTCTGAACAAGATGAAATTCCTCAATGGCCTTCGCATAGTTGGCTCCACGACGCACTTCAATCCATCCCAGAACGAAATGGGAAAGGAAGAAACTCGGATCGAGTTCAAGTGCCTTGCGGCACTGTGCGATCGCCTTGTCGTAGTCCTTTTTCATCGTGTAGGGGGCGCTGAGGTCGGTGGTCATCACCGCCGAGAGCGGATCCAGCTCGACGGCTCGCTCCATTTCCTGAAGCGCTTCATCGAAGCGTCCGACATAAACCAGCAGCCATCCATATTGCCAGTGCGCGGCGGCGTAATTCGAATTGAGTCGGATCGCACGCTGGAATTCTCGCTCTGATTCCCCCCATTCGTAATCGACCGCATAGTTCAACATGGCCAATGCGGTGTGCGCCTCGGCCAGGGAATCATCTAACTCCACGGCTCGTCGCGCAGCGGCTTTCCCCTTGGCCACTTCTTCCGGGGGCGCAATATCGGGCGCAGCGCCCCAGTAATACTCCGCCACTCCCGCCCAGGCGAGGGCAAAACCGGGATCGATTTCCTTGGCTCGATTGAAGTGCTCCAACGCCTCGGCGAAGCCTTTTTCGCTTTGCCGATTCCACGATTGACGGCCCAGGAGGTATTCCTGCAACGCGGCCGGGTCGACCGCACGCGCGCTGCTCAGCCGCGAGGATTGCTCCGGCGAAATGGTCGTCTTGATCTCGCGGGCGATGGCTTCGACGACCTCGTTCCGCATTTTGAAGATGTTGGTCACGTCGCCCTCGAACTTTTTCGCCCAAAGGTGGCGGTCAGTCGCCGCCTCGATCAACTGCACGTTTACCGTAACGTGGCTGCTTTCGCGCAGCACTGAACCCTCAACAATGGCATCCGCATGCAGTTCCTGCCCGATCTCCGGCATCGACTTCGTCGAGCCTTTGAACTTGAGAGACGATTGGTGCGATCTTACCGTGAGCGCGCCAATCCCGCCCAATTCCGTCGTCAACAGGTCGGTCATCCCATCGGCAAAATATTCCTGATTGGCGTCGCCCGAGTAGTTTTTGAACGGCAGCACGGCGATGGATTTCGGGTCGACCGCTGGCTTGGCATCTGGCGCGGGCCGAGCCGCCATTGATTTTCCCGTCGCCGCGACGAGCGCTGCCTCGCGCCGTGGTGTCAGGACAAATTTATCGAAACCAAAGTAACCGAGCGCGAGCAGGAGCACGGCGATGATCATGCGATTCATGCGCCGCGCGGTTTGCGGCGCGATCGATTCCTCCGGCCTAACGTCCTCATCGCGCTTCAAACCTTGCGGCGTCAGCTCGAAGACCCAGCTGAAGATCAGTGCCGGAACGAAACCGATCGCGAGCAGTATGACGATGCTGCGGGGCAGCCAATCGGGTGCGCCGAACATCGGCAGGCACGGTACCCGCGACCTGAGTTAGCAGCCACGCGCCGACGAGATAGAGCCCCGCCATGCGGACGACGTTGCGGCGTTTCAGTTCGGCGAAGAAATTGTTCATTTAAGTTTACCTGGCCGCCTCTTTCGAAGCTAACGAGGCGACGATTTTCTCGAAGAGCGGGTCCCGGCAGTGCAGCAATTTGCTTCTCTGGCGAAAGAGGTCGGCACGCTCATCGCGGCAGCGTCACCTTGAACTTGATCTTCGCGAGTTGCTCCGGCGCCTTGCCGATCTTGCGCAGGAACGGCAGCCAGCGCGGGTCGGAGTGGATCTTGTCGAACAGGTTCTCCGTCACGATCTCGGCGAGGCCGGGGTCGCTGGTACTCGACCGCCTTGTCGAGCCACGCGAACGCCTTGTCGGCCTCGCCGCGGAAGGCGTAGACGTAGGCGATGTTGTAGGGCGCAGTCCTTCTCGTACTTCGCGATCAGCGCGGCGAGCGCGGCGTCGGAGTCGGCCTTGCGCCCGAGCGCGTGGTAGGCCATCGGCAGGCCGATCATCTTCCAGCTCTCGCTCGTCTCCTGCTCGATCTCGCGCCAGCGCGCCGTGCGCGTCGCCCTTGAGCAGCAGCGCCATCGCCGAGCTGGGCGTGCGCGCCGCCTCGGCCCGGGTTCAGGCTCAGCACGGTGCGGTACGACGCGATCGCTTCGTCGAGCTGGCCGGCCGAGCGCTGGTCGAGGCCAAGGTTGAAGAGCGCCGTCACGTTCACCGGATCGCGGCGGACGAGCGGCCTCTTCGAGCGCCAGCGCCTCGTCCAGGCGGCCGAGGGACTCGAGCAGCGAGGCGCTGTTGCTGAGCACGGTCGGATCCGGTCGGATCGAGCGCCAGCGCGCGCTCGAAGTGCTGCGCGGCGCCGGCGAGGTCGTTGTCGCCGTACATCGCGATCAAGCCGAGCCGCGCATGCGCCGGTGCGTAGTCCGGATCGATCGCGAGCGCCTTCTTCGCCGCCTCGCGGGCCTGGGCATACCCCTCCTGGCTCGGACAGCAGCCCATGGCCCACCTTGTTCGCGAAGTTGCCGGCCAGCCCGTCCCACGCCGGGGCGTAGCGCGGATCGATCGCGAGCACCTTGCGGTAAAGCGCGTCGGACTGCTCGTAACGCCTCGGCCGTGCACTGCCGTCCGAGCTGGACGGCCTGCAGATAGAGCGCGTAGGCCTCGGGATCGGTCGTGCGCGCCTTCGGCGCCGCGCCGAGCAGCGTGACCTTGAGCTGCTTGACCACGTCGGCCGCGATCTCGTCCTGGATCGCGAAGATGTCGTCGAGCTTGCGGTCGTAGGTCTGCGACCACAGGTGGTGTCGGTGCCGGCCTTGATCAACTGCGCGGTGATCCGCACCGAGTTGCCCGCCTTGCGCACCGAGCCTTCGAGCACGTTGCGCCACGTGCAGCGTGCGCGCGATCTCCGGGATCTCGACCTCCTTGCCCTTGAACGAGAACGACGAGGTGCGCGCCGTCACCTGCAGCTGCGGAATCTTCGCCAGCAGGTTCAGCAGTTCCTCCGAGATGCCGTCGGAGAAGTATTCCTGGTCCTTGCCTGCGACATGTCCGCAAATGGTAAAACTGCGATGGACGCGGGCGGAACGTCCGGCTCTCCATGACTCAAATTCGCGAGGCGCGATTGCAGAAGCTGGAAAGCCAGGAGGCCCGCCGCGACCAGCGCGAGCGCGATCGTAATGCCGATGATGCGCCGCCCACCCCGGCGCGTCCTCCTTTCGTTAGGCCCGACTTCCGATTCACGCTTGATTCCTTCCGGCGTGATCTCGAACGCCCACGACAAGACGAGCGCGACCGGAAATCCGAGAACGAGCAGCAACACCACCAGCCGGATCGCCCAGTTTGGAACTTCGAAAAATGGAAAGACCTGCGTCGCGATCTGAATCAGCAGCCACGACACGACGGCATAGGCGACCGCGACCTTGTAAACGTTGCGGCGCTTCAGTTCGGTGAGGAAGTGACATCTCAATGCACCGGCGCCGCATCGGTGCCGCATTCGAAATCCGTCTCGCCCAGCGGCCGGCATCCGGCGGGCCAGCCTTTCTCGCGCCAATACGCCGGGAAGCCGTAGCGCACCAGCATCGCCTTGACGCGCGGATCGCGCAGCATCGCGTGGCCCGCAGGTTTGCTGCTGTAGAGATTGGCGAAGTAGTAGGCCTGGAGTATGGCTCCGTGACTCTCGATGTCTGCGTTGTAGCCGTCGACGTCCTGGCGCGCGATCAAGAAGAGGCTCGCTTCGTTCTCCGGCGCATCCGCGATCGCTGCGCGCAGCTTGGTCGAGTCAATACCGGGCTCGCCCAGCGTCCATGCCAACAAAGTTTGCGCGAACGCGGCATCATTTGGCCAGCGGGTACGCGACGTCTGCGAGTGCGGCGCGGGCTTCATCGGCTCGGCCGTAGGCGATCGCGTAATTAAGCAGTCCGAACCGGCCGGCGGCGTAGTTTGGATTGATCGCGCGCAGCTGTCGCACCGCCTCTTCGACTTCGTCTCGGCGGTCGAGCGCAGCGGCGGCATCCCGCACGCGCACCCAGCCGACAATAAAGTAGGGATCAAGCTTCACCAACTGGCGCGCCGCCAGCGCCGAATCCTCCACGCGGCCGACTTCGTAGAGCAGCTCCGAGTAATCTTCGCGCACATCCGGGTAGCCGGGGTCGAGCTGCATCGCGCGCAGGTAATGCCCTTCGGCCAGAGCGAACTTGAACTGCGCGCGCGCGACATTGCCGAGCGCATGTTCGGTGGTCGCCGCGTCGGGTTCGAGCGCAGCGGCGCGCTCCGCCGCTGCGGCCGCGCCGGCAAGCAGCTCGGCCTGCGAGCGCCGGCGTCATGTGCGCGGTGTACCAGAAGCTCACTTCGTAGGTGAGCGAGAGCGACGACCAGCCCGCGGCAAACTCCGGCGCCTTCGCCACGGCCGCCTTGAAGTGCGCGATTGCCGATGGCAGGTCGTTGCGCTGGCGCAGGAGCGCGCGGCCCTTGAGATACTCGTCGTAGGCTTCGGGATCGATCGGCGCGCGCGCCGCGACCGGAGCGGAGACGCCTAACGAGAGCTTGAGCGCAGTCACCGATGCGTTGCGCGATCTCGTCCTGGAGCGCGAACACGCTTCTCCAGCTTGCGATCGTAGGTTTCCGACCAGATATGGAAGCCATCGGCGACGCGCACCAACTGCGCGGTGATCCGCACCTCCTCGCCATCGCGGCGCACGCTGCCCTCGACGATATTCGTGACGCCGAGCTTGCGGCCGATCTCGCGGATGTCGCCGCCCTTGTCCTTGAACTGAAAGACCGAGGTGCGCGCCACGACCTTGAGTTGCGGCACCTTGGCGAGCACGTTCAAGAGCTCTTCGGTCATGCCGTCGGAGAAATAATCCTCATCGGCTTTGCCGCTGATGTTGGCGAACGGCAGGACGGCGATGGAATTCTGATCGGCGATCGTCGGCGTGGCCACATCGCCTTTGCGGAACGATGGCTGGCCGTAGAAATACCAGCCCAGCGCCAGCACGATGAGCAACGCGGCCGCGGCGAAGAGACGCTTGCTGCCCGAGGTGTCGGCATCGAGCTTCACGCCCTCGGGTGTGAGATCAAACACCCACGCCATCACCACCGCGATCGGAAACCCCAGCAGTGCGATCAGGATAAAAATGCGCAGCGCCCACGGCGGCGCATCGAAGGCGGGAAATCCGATCGACGCCGCCTGCACCACGAGCCAGGCCACGACCAGATAGGCCGCGCCGACCTTGAATACCTTGCGGCGTTTGAGTTCGTCGAAAAGGCTCATGCGTTGAACTTACTTGCACTCGAAATCGGTCGCGCCGACCGGCGCGGCATTGCGGCGGGAAACCATGCTTGCGCCAATACGCCGGCACACCGAGGCGTTCGAGCAGGCGCTTGAATCCGGGTGAGTTGCGGAAGGAGGCCGGGATACGTTCCCAAGCCGCGATAATATTGGTGGGGTCGTCGTTGGCGGTCGCGACCTGATCGTAGTCGCCCAGCCACAGATAAGCTTTCGCCCGCGAGAACCTCGTCACGAACCTGTCGTCCTTGTCGGACATATAACGCTCGACGATCGCCCTGGCATCGGGGCGCGGCACTACCGGGTCGGGCCACCGCTTCGAGCAGGATCTTGCTCAGTTCAGGCTTCCCGCCCATCGCGTCCATCAGCAGCAGTGCCGCCATCCGATTGCCGCGCTGGAGCAGATGGCGGAACGAAGCTATCGGCGCGGTTGACGATGAAACCGCCGGCCACGCCGCGCTCGAACGCGGCCAGCGCCTGGTCGGTGTCGCCGTTGAAGAGCAGCGCCAGAGCCTTCCAGCGTTCACAATTTTGGTAGTTGGGATCGATCGCCAGGGCGCGATCCTGATCGGCTATGGCCTGCTTGAAAAAACCCAGATTTAACCAGGAGATGCTGCGCCACAGATACGCGGTGGCATTCTTCGGATCGGCGGCAATGGCTCGATCCGACATGGCCAGAGCTTTTTCCCAATTCACCGGCAATGTCCGTTGCTCCACCTGGGCGAGCGCGGCCCAGGGCATGGAGAGTGACGGGTCCAATTCCAAGGCGCGCTCCGCGGCGCTCTTGGAAAGGGCGGTGTAGTCGCGGTCACGGATACCCCAGCTTTCGGCGACAGCGCAGACTGCCGCCAGGCCTTCCCAGCCACGGGCAAATTTTGGGTCCAGCTCCACGACCTGTTCAAAAAGCTGGATGCTTTCCTTCAGGTCTTTGCGCGCGATGAACAGTTCGCGCGCCTTGAGATAGAGATCGTAGGCCTGCAGGTTCTCGGTGTCGGCCCGCACTTTCACCACGCGCGGCGCCTGCTGCGCGCTGGCGAGCGTTCCGCGGAGCGCGGCGACGACGGCATTGGCGATCTCGTCCTGGATGGCAAAGATGTCGGTCAGGTCTCGGTCGTAGGTTTCCGAGAAGAGATGCCGATCGTGGAGGGCGTCGATCAACTGCGCGGTGATGCGCACCTCGTCGCCGGATTTGCGCACGCTGCCTTCGACGATGTAGCCGACCTTGAGCGCGGCCGCGATCGCCGTGGTGCCGAGCGGGCTGCCCCGGTAGGCAAATGAGGAGGTGCGCGAAGCGACCTCGATCCCGTCCACGTGGACCAGCGCGTTGAGCAGTTCCTCGGAAATGCCGTCGGAAAAATACTGGTTGCCGGTGTCGGAACTCATGTTGACGAAAGGCAGCACGGCGATCGACTTGGCGTTGGCCGCCGCCTTGGATTCTGCCGAGGGCCGCGCCGCCACCGATTTTTCCGTCGCCGCGACGAGCGCCGCCTCGCGCCGCGGCGTCAGGACAAATTTGTCGAAACCAAAATAACCCAGCGCGAGCACCAGCACGGCGATGATCATGCGATTCATGCGCCGCGCGGTCTGCGGCGCGATCGATTCCTCGGGCCTGACGTCCTCGTCGCGCTTCAAGCCCTTGCGGCGTCAGCTCGAAGACCCAAGCAGAAGATCAGCGCGGGCACGAAGCCGATCGCGAGCAGGTCGACCAGCTGCGCGTCATCACCCAGGCCGGCGCATCGAAGATCGGCAGCACCGTCCCCGCCACCTGCACGAGCAGCCACGCGCCGACCAGATACAGTCCGGCCATGCGGATGACGTTGCGGCGTTTTAGTTCGGCGAAGACGGTCTTCATCGGCCAGAAAGAGGCGGTCGAACAAACTTAACGCTTCGGCGCGGTTTTCTTGTATGGCAGCGGGCGTTGCTTCAAGCCAACCACCGACTCGAACTCAGGATCTTTGTGCACCAGTTCCGCCCCCGCCGCCATTGCCTGGACGGCGATGATCGCATCCGCCGTGGAAAGTCGAACGCTCCGGCGCAGCAGGCCCGCCTCGATGCATTGTTCGTCGGTGGGCACTTCGATGGTCAACGCCAACTCTCGCAGCAACCGGATATCCTCGCGCGCGATCGCTTCGCCGTAGTCGCGGGAAACACTGTTGGCTATTTCCGTCAAACTGATTTGCGCCACGTGAATCTCGCGTTTTCCCTTGGTCGCGTCGGCGAGGAGCGCACGCACAATTTCAAATCCCCGCTCGGCCAGGAAGAGCGCGAGGAGCGCACTGCTATCGAGCCAGCTTACGGTCTTCGCGTTCACGGTCCTCCCGGCGTTGTCTAAGTAATTCCGCCACCAAGTCGGGGCCGCCTTTGTGAATGCCGGTCAGCTTGTCCAACACATTCGCCGGCACTGGATGCCCCACCAGCTTGTGGTCGCGCACTTCCCACGCGATCTGCGCCCCCGGTTCCAATTCAAGCTCGTCACAGACTCGTTTTGGAATCGAGACCTGACGTTTTGCTGATAACGTAGTTTTCATACGGATAAAGCTAGAGTAAAAGCCCAATGCTTGCAATCTTACTTTGGGTGATAGGGTAAAACCATTCTCCTACCGTGCGAGTGCGTTGAGAACTTCCTCGGCCATGCCGTCGGAGAAGGATCAGAAGACAGGCGACGATCTTCGTGTCGATAAGGAACACGCTAGTCCGGAAGACCGAGGGTCGTCTTCATTTCGCCGTATTCCCAGAAAGCTGGTTTTCTGTCAACGGGAGGCAACCCCATGACAAGAATGGAGGCGACCGCCAAAACATCGCCACTTGGCCACGACCCAGTCAGATCGCAAACGCGCTCAGCTTCTGCTCCAGTTGCGGAGGAACGTGGGCCACGATCATCGCGAACTCCCCTTCATAGTGCACTTCAAGGACGTGACCGATCCGATGAATCTCCGCGATCAGACCCGCCTCCGTCAGCGGAACGCGAAAGCGGGAGCGTCAATCGCCACGAACCGAGCTTCGTCCTGCAGCGCCTGCACCAACGCTGCCGACTCCTTCGCCGGTCCGCGCAGAGATGGCGACACTCCCGGGAAATCTTGCCGCGATAGGCGGCGACGTGATCGGCGTTCTCCAGTGCGTCCATTTTGTTGAAGACGAGCAGCGTTTGTTTGCCGAACGCGCCGAGTTCTTTGATGACGTCGTCCACCGCTGCGATGTGCTCATCGACCCGCGGATGGCTGAGATCGACGACGTGAATCAGCAGGTCCGCTTCGCTCACTTCTTCCAGCGTCGCCTTGAACGATTCGATCAGGGTGTGCGGCAGGTTGCGGAGAAATCCGACCGTGTCGGTGAGCAGCATGCGTTGCTTGTTCGGCAAGGTGAAGCTGCGCGTCGTCGGATCGAGCGTGGCGAAAAGGCGATTCTCCGCGACCACGTCCGCGCCGGTGAGCAGGTTCAGGAGGGTCGATTTCCCGGCGTTGGTGTAACCGACCACGGCGGCCACCGGCCACTGGTGCCGCCGCCGGCCTTCGCGTTGCACTGAGCGCACTTTGCGCACGCCTTCGAGTTCGCGCTCGAGCCGCGCGATTCGCTCCTGCACGCGCCGGCGATCCACTTCGAGCTGCGTTTCGCCCGGACCGCGCGTGCCGATGCCGCCGGTCTGCCGCGAAAGGTGGGTCCACATCCGGGTCAGGCGCGGGAGCAGATATTGCAATTGCGCGAGCTCGATCTGCAGCCGGCCCTTCGCGACTGCGCGCGCGCTGCGCGAAGATGTCGAGGATCAGTTGCGTGCGGTCGAGGACCTTGCGCGAGAAGAGATGTTCGAGATTGCGCCCCTGCGCCGGCGAAAGCTCGTTATCAAAGATCACCGAAGTGACCTGCTGATCCTGGAATGATTCCTTGATCGATTGGGCCTTGCCCTTGCCGATGTAATACGGAGCCGTCGGCTTCTGCAGTTTCTGCGTGACGGTATTGACCACGTGCGCGCCGGCGGAGTTCGCGAGTTCGCGCAATTCGTCCAGGGAATCGCGCAAATCCCATTTCGAGACGCCGTCTTTCTCGAGGCCGATCAGGAGCGCGCGCTCCTGTTTTTGTTTTCGCTGAACGTCAAACATCCATTTGCGCGAAAGACAGACGTGCCTTTTGCGAAATCAATTCGATGGCTTCGGGGGAGCCGTGAAGTGACAAGTTCAGCGGTTCAAAATTAGTTTGTCGCTGAAACCAGGTCAATTGTCTTTTCGCGTAATGCCGAGTCGCGCGCTGAATGGAGGCGATGCATTCCGCTTCGGAAATGCGGCCCGCGAGCAAATCGCGAATCGCTCGCAATCCGAGTGTCTTCGCGGCGGTCGGCCCGATTCCGCGCCGCGCGCACTTCGTCCACGACGCCATGCGCGAACATCATTTCCACGCGCTCATTGATTCGCCGGTAGAGTTCCGCCCGGTCGCGCAGAAAGGAAGACGCCGGCAGGTTCGGCCGCGGGCGCAGTCCACGTCCGCTGCTCCGAAGCCGGTCGGCCAGTGAGCAGATAAATCTCAAGGGCGCGCACCAGGCGGCGCTTGTTCCGGGCATCGATCGTCCGCGAAGTTTTCGGATCCAGATCGCGCAGCCTGATGAAAAGCTCGCCTTCGCTCAGCTGGTTCAATCGCTCGCGCAGCTTTGCCGCTGCTGGGCGGCAGCGGCGACAAGCCGTGCGTAAGCGCCTTCACGTACATGCCGCTGCCGCCGACGACAAACGCAGGTTTGCCGCGCGCATGGATTTCATCGATCGCCGCCTGCGCCCGCAGGCGAAAGCGTTGCGCATTCATTTCCTCCATCGGATCCACCGTGCCGATCAAGTGATGGGGCACCATGCGGAGCAATCTCGCCTCCGGCTTGGCCGTCAGCAGATCGAGGCCGGCGTAAATTTGAAAAGCATCCGCGCTGACAATCTCTCCACCGCACCGCTGCGCGACTTCGGCCGCGATCTCCGATTTGCCGGTCGCCGTCGGGCCGACGATGAAAAACACGCCTCTCACGTCATCGAAACAAAAAACGGGAGACCGGCAGCGTTCGCCACCGTGTCTCCCGTTTGCAGAAGAAAAACCCTCAGTTGGCCGAGTGATGCTCGCTCGATTTCGCGCCGCTCACGAGGAGCTTGCGGCCGAGGAACTCCTTGTCGTGCAGCTCGGTGACGGCGCGTTGCGCTTCTTCCACCGTATTCATTTGCACAAAGGCGAAGCCTTTCGAGCGCTGGTTGTGCTTGTAGGTCACGACCTCCGCGTTCTGCACCTGGCCGACGCCATTGAAGAGCTCGAAGAGATCGCTCTCCGTGGCTTCGAACGACAAATTGCCGACGTACAGCCGCGGCGTGGTGACTTCGACTGACTCAGGTTTGCGCGACTGCGGCGCACGCTCCGGGTGCGAACCATTGCGCTTTGTCGGCGCGACACGCGCGCTCGGCGGATTTCCGTTGGTGAAAAATGCCGTCACTTTCTGCCAGAACGTTTTCTTTACCGGTGCCTTCGCAGGCCCCCTTTGCCGGTACGGGCGATCGTCGCCCCTTCTGCGGGAACCGCCGCCGCCCCGTGGGCGCCGCGAATTTCTCCCGGATGATTGAGATGCCATATAGATCCTCAGTGTTAACCGAATTATAGTTCGGGCGGAGCGCATCGATCGATGCCCGTTCCCCAGCACGCGAACCCCGGAGGGTCCATCCAAGTCGCTCGAGAGCAGTTTGCATTGCCGAGGAAAACTCCGCCGCTTCAGGCCGGGAGGGTATTCGAAACGAATGGCGAACCGCGTGTGTCACTCGACGAGGCAGCAGAGATGCGAACACTCGCAAAATCTCCCAGAGCCTGACCCGTCGCGAAAAGCGGACGCCCGGATATTCGAAGAACATTCCCGACATCTGCGCATAAGTATGGCGGCGATGGGCGCGATTGCAACCCTTGCCGACTGCAGCTGTTCCGCGGCGCGGATTTCCTCGCCCCTATTTCTTGACCGCTTCGACCTTCGGCGCCGCTTCCTGCGCGTAAACCATCACGCCTTTGAGCGCGTCGATCGCGCGGAGCATTTGCGGGTCCTTCGTCTTGATCAGGTTCTTCTCCTCCTCCGGCTTCAGGTTGTCGCTGCTCCGCGCGGTGAGGAGCGCACGCTCCTGTTCGGCGGACAGCGGCACGCGGATATTCGGCGTCACCCCGTTGCCGTGAATGACCTGTTTGCTCGGGGTGTAGTATTTCGCGGTCGTGAAACGCAAAGCCGACCCGTCGGGCAATTGCATCACGTTCTGCACCGAACCTTTTCCGAAGGTCGTTTCGCCCACGAGGATCGCGCGATGCAAATCTTTCAGCGCGCCGGCCACGATCTCCGCGCCACTCGCGCTGCCTTCATTCACGAGCACGATCATCGGGAAGCGCGGCCGTTTTTTCGCGACCGCGGAGGTGGAGTACTCGCTCTGCTGCGAGGCGACGCGGCCCTGCGTGGAAACGACGTTGGTGTTCGGCGGCAGGAATTGGCCGCAAACATCGACGGCGCTGTTGAGCAAGCCGCCCGGATTATTCCGGAGATCCAGGATCAGCGCCTGCATCCCCTGCTTTTGCAGTTCATCGAGCGCCTTCTCGAGCTCGTTCGCGGTCGGTTCGTTGAATTGAATCAATCGGACGTAACCGATCTTGAACGGCCCGGTGAATTCCGGATCGAGAATCCTCGCCCCCTTCACGCTCTGCACCTTTATCTCGGCTCGTTCGAGCGCGTAATCCTTGATCTCCTTCGTGGACGGACGCAGGATCGTGAGGGTCACTTTCTGGCCGGGGACTCCGCGCAAGACATTCACCGCATCCTGCAGATCCATCTTCTCGGTCGAGCTGCCGTTGATCCGCAAAATCTGGTCGCCCGAAAGGATGCCCGCCTTGGCTGCCGGCGTGTCTTCCATCGGCGTGATCACCGTGAGCAGCCCGTTCTTGACCGAGACTTCGATGCCGAGACCGTTGAAGCGGCTCCGGGTGTCATCCTGCATGTCCTTGAAATCATCGGCATCCATGAACTGGCTATGCGGATCGAGCGACGCGAGCATCCCCTTCATCGCGGCGTAGATCAGGTCGTGGTAGCTGGTCTTTTTGCCATCGACGTAATCCTGGCGGATAAGCTGAACCGCTTTCGCGAAGACGGAGATCTGCGCGTAACCGGTATCCTCTTCCGGCCCGGCGGCGCGCGCGGAATAGAAGCGGAATCCGAGCAGGACGCTCACGAAAAGGAGGCAGGCAATCGTGCTAAGGAGGAGGCGGCGCTTCATTGGGTGCGGCTGGTTGGTCGGGCAACGATCATCGCTCATGCGGAAATTTTTGGCAACGCGCAAAGCCCATGAAACCCTCATCTCTCCCCTTTTCGGGGGTTCAACAGTCCACCTCGGCATGCAAGCAGAAATCTTCTTTGGCGCTGTGGATGCCAAGCATTGGCCAACGTTATCGTTCCGGTCAGGCGACGGATGTCACCAATTTCCGATCGGATGTGAACCTCGATTGGTTGCGTGAACAGCGGCGTCACGGCCATTGTGCGGGCGCGAGCTGGGGATGCCGTGCCTGAGCGCACTCGCAACGCGAGCAGCTTTCTTCAAAAAGTAACAAGCGTGTTACTTTTCTGGGGAGCGGCGAATATCGGTCTTGGCGAGGGAGGCATCCAGGTACTTATGGCGCAACGCATATAATATTAGCCTTTTGAGTGGAGACACATGACAGTCCGAATCCTTCGGTCCCTCTGATGATTTAAGACGCAACCTCGCAAATTAGAAAGAAGTCGATCATGAAAAAAATACTGAGTTATTTCACGCTTCCGCTGCTTTTGCTTTTCGGTTCGGATGCCGCACAAGTCGCAGAGAAAAACTCGGAAGGGCAGATCCGGAACTCTCGAAAAGATGATCGTGGCAAACGGAAACGTCGCGATCGATCTCGATTTGAACCGACTGAATGGAACTGCCGCGACTCAGGAATCGAAACCGGAGACCTTCCGTTTCCAAGTGGGCTCCAATTCGTTTTTCACGGTGCTCGTCTTTAACAATCTCTTGCGCGGTCCGGACGTGGGCTCGATGGCGCTCACACCGGGAAGCGCCTCCAGCCTTCCACGAGCGTTGCAGGCGTCCTCGGACCAACTCGTCATCGAGAAACTCCCATCGGATGCAGCTTTTGATCTCGTGGTCCGTGATGGGAAAACGGGTTTCGTCTTTTTCAATATTGAAGGACATCGCTATGAGTACGATGCGGCGGCTCACCTGCTCAGCATCAAAGGCGGAAGGCTTCTGATTTCAGACGAGTTTGCGAACAAACTTGGGCGCTCTGCGGAAGCTGGTTCGACCGTCGGGGGTATTTCGATCACGACGACCGTCTATCCGATCGAAATCACTACCGTCGTCAACGGCGAAGCCCAGTCGGCGGTCATGCCGCCGAGGCGGCAGGGCTCCGGGTGACCCGACTTTCGTGCACGGGCCCGATGTCATCGTGGGAGATCTTCCCTCGATGGCCCAATTTGGCAGCGGTGAAAACGTTAACGGTCTACCTATAAGGTCGTTGGTCTGGCGGTGGGAACGACCTCCTGCAACAACGGAAACGTCGACCTGAATTGGTTTGCCATGCCGAATACCGATCATCCGGTCATTCCTCAGAATTTCTATCGAATGAGCGGCGGAGCGAGCAACAACGATCGTTTCGAACAAATTGGCCAATCCTGGCTGAAACATGCATTCACCGCGTTGACGGGGAACGCGTGCGGCTTTGGCTGCAACGGAGTGCGGAGGCTCTCACCTTGGCGTGGGCTGCTCTGATCCTTACGGCGCCGGCTTAAATGCGGGCCAGAGCGGCCTGGGTTCGCGCGCCTGGGTGAATCCTTTCACCGGCGCCTATACCTCGGCGGCGGCAGATCACACGGGTCACAACGATGTCGACTCAGCCCCAACGCATAGGGCTCTGGTGCGAACCGAGCGATCTGAATACGACACTGAATCCGGGCGCGACCTACTTCGCCGAAGCGCAATACGTGACTCCGCATGAGTACGCCTGGTGCCAGTCTCACCCTGGGCAATGCAACATGTACAACAATGCGTCCTATCGCCAGTTCAGCGTCAGCGGCACGACGAGTTTCACCTTTTCGCCCGTTGGCGCCACGATGCGAACGATCCCAGCCATCAATGCCTGGACTGGAGCGACCATCAATACGATCGAGCCCGCGCCGGGAGTCGATGGCCGGGCCTTCATCGCCTACAAAGTGACGAACCCAGTCTGCCGGCGTCTGGCATTACGAGTATGCGCTCAATAACCAGAATCTCGATCGCTCGATTCAATCCTTCAGTGTGCCTCTGGGCTGCGGAATCAACGTGAGCAATCTCGGGTTTCACTGCCCCGCTAAATCATCCTGGAATAGCCAACGATGGAACGCTGAACAGCGCCGGCTATAGTAACACTCCCTGGACTCCGAATCAGACCGGCACCGCCATGAGCTGGAGCCTCGGAAACGTTCGCGCAGAACCAAAACGCCAATGCCATCCGCTGGGGCACGTTGTATAACTTCCGTTTCGATTCGAATCGTCCGCCGCAGGCCGCAAACGCTACCGTTGGATTCTTCAAGACTGGCGCGCCGATCACCGTGGCCATTCAAGCTCCCTCTCCCGGTCCATGCACGCCATTGGCGCTCAACACGGCCGTTTCCCGAAAGACGCATGCAGCCGCGGGCGTCTTCGATCTCAACCTGCCGCTCAGTGGAACACCGGGCGTAGAGAGCCGGAGCGGCGGCGCCGGAGGCAATCACATGGTCGTCTTCACGTTTGCTAACAATGTCGTGAGCGGCAATGCGAACGTCACCAGCGGAACCGGCAGTGTTGCCGGTAGTCCGACTTTCACCGGCAATACCATGACGGTAAATCTGACCGGAGTCGGCAACGCGCAGACGATCGTGCTTAACTTGAGCAACGTAACCGATGAGTTTTCGCAAGTCCTGGCTGACACGCCGTTGAGCGTCAGCTTCCTTTTCGGCGACACCAATGGCGATCGTATGGTCAACGCGGGCGACGCCCTCCAGACGCGCAACCATTCTGGTCAGGCCGCAGACGCGACGAACTTCCGCTCCGATGTGAATGCGGACGGCTTCGTCAATAGCGGCGACACTACCGCTGTTCGTTCGCGATCGGGGACGTTCCTTCCGTAGTCGTCCATCGGGCAACAGCTGGAGGCGCTGGGGTCCCAGCTATTGCGGTGGTCGTGTTACCGATTAGCCACTCCTCGCGGCGCAGGCCTGCTCATCCCAACCTGGGCGCTCACTTTCTGGATTTGTGGATCCTCCTTTTTGATATGCGCGACGACGGTCTGCACCTCTTTCTTGAGTTGCGTGATAGTCGCTTCCTGTGTCGCGATCTTGGTCTCCAGGGTCATTACTTTTTTGTGCTCCTTGAGGAATTCATTTAGCAGCATGGCGTTGATCTGCTCGTAACGCACGGTGTTGACTTTGCCTTCCTTGTCCCGCACCACCAGCTGGGGATCTACCTCTGCTACATCCTCCGCGATCAGCCCGAACTGCGGGATCCCTTGCGGATCGATCTCCTTCTTGTAACGGAAGGTGACCGGCTTGAGCGCAAAGAGCGCTTCGCTCGCGTCATTCATCGGCTTAATGTCCTCTTTAAAGCGCCGGGATGAAGTTGTCGTGCCGAGTTTGCCGGCGTTGTTAACAAAGACGGCAGTTCCGCCGGACGAGGTCTGGTTCCAGATGCTCCCGACGTAGCAGGTGTTGCTCTCGTTAAACTGCCCTCTCACCCCGGCGCCGATATAGATGTTGTTGTTGCCGCTATTAAGCTGGCTGCCGGCATTAAAGCCGACAGCGACATTGTCGTTTCCGCTGGTGGAAAAGAGCGCCCAATTGCCCATCGCCGTGTTTTCCTTGCCGGTTTGGTTCCAGTAAAGCGTGTTGATACCGTGGCCGGTGTTGTCGCTCCCGGTGGTATTGGCGATGAGCGCATTAATCCCGGTGGCCGTGTTCTGGACGCCGGTGGTGTTGTACCTGAGCGCGTCAAAACCGTAGGCTGTGTTATCGACGCCGGTGGTGTTTCTATTCATCGCGCGAACACCGACCGCCGTGTTATTGGAGCCGTCCGTCGTAGATTCGAGTGCTCTGTCGCCCACGGCGGTGTTGCCGTCACCCGGACCGTTGCCCGTTCCGGTGGCATTGGTCAGGGCCCGATAGCCGATAGCTACGCTGGCTACTTGACTTCCGGCGTGGTACCCGGCAACCGTGCTACTCGTGAGCGCTTGAGCGCCTATCGCTACGTTCCCAGTGCCCGTGATGTTACTGGCCAACGCAAGATCGCCGACAGCGGTGTTTTCTGCGCCGTCCGTAGTGCTTAAAAGTGCGCCATCCCCCAAAGCGTTATTGGCACTGCCAATTGTGTTGGAATGAAGGGCGCGCCCGCCGACTGCATTATTGAACTCTCCATTTGTGTTCGAAAAAAGCGCCTCACTACCGATAGCGTTATTGTTGCTGCCGCTGTGGTTACTGAACAGAGCTCTAAAGCCGTTGGCGGTGTTGTCGCTCCCGTCGGCGTTAGCCGAAAGGGAATACCAACCGTGCGCCGTGTTGTTCAGCCCGCCGTTGCTAACGCTTAGCGTCTGAATGCCCTCAGCGGCGCTGCTATTCTTGCCTCGATCTTCACCGACGACTGTCGTCGGAGATCCGGCCAGCGCTGCCGGCGAAAGGGCAGCGCAGCAAAGCGCGAGCGCGATGAGAAGGTCTCTGTGTCGCCGTTTAGTTGAGGTTTGGATTAGTGTGTTCATAAGGGTTTTTGTTTGCTTTCTAGTTGTGGGTTTGCTGTTCGCTAATCCTCTCCCGGAAATTCGGGACGAAGTTCCCGAAAAACCTTCTAAACGACTGAATTTGCGCTGGCCGTGATTCAACAAGCCGGCGAAAGGCCGGCACCGAAAACGGCGCTCGCTCGTTTCAGCCAGCGCTCGGTTTCTTTACCAGAACGAGACCGATGCTGAGCAACAGCTTGCTGATCTGATCTCTGCTCCTATGTGGCGAGAAGGTACCGACCAGCCAAGGACTCTGCAGATCAATTTGTAGCGGTTCCTGCCGCGCGAATCCTGACGAAATAAGGCGAGGCGGAAGCTGGGAAACGAACCGCGACTTGCTCAGTTTCCGAGCTGGTGACGACGCTGCTAACGACAGTCGGCGTTACCGCCGTCCAGGGTGCGCAGGTCGCTGGATAATTCGTAGCTTGGGGTGCGTCCCCGATGGCGGCGCCACCTGGACACTCTTGGCGCTAGCAGGGTCAGTTCGCAATCTTCGACATCGTCAGTCCAAAGCGCTCACAGAGCTTCGGGACGCTGTCGAAATCGAAGTCGAGCTCATACTTGGCGCCCAACGCCGACATCTCTTCCGGGTTGCCCCATGCGGTCGTGAGCTCGCGGAAAAAGTCTTCGAATCCGCCGGGCGAAATGACTTCGATGATCTCGCATGGGGTGTCGCCAGCGTTCCAGAACGTGTGCCACTGTTCGCGAGGCTTGAACACCCAGGTGCCCGGGCCAGCAGTCACGACCTCTTCGCCGAGCAACGCACCTAACTTGCCGGTAAGAACGTATGAGTATTCGTCTTCGCGGTGATGGCGGTGCAGCGGTGCGACCAGCGAACGCGGTGCGATCGGATGGTGCACCACGCAAAAGCGCCCGCCAGAGTCAGCGGAGTCAATCTTCCAATGCACGCCAAACGCTCCGAAGATGTGTCGGGCACCGGCGTCGGAATCGAGTGCGACCGCCGCACCCGGTGGGCGGGGTCCTGCGGAGAACTTCTTGCGGGCGGCCATAACGTCGTTGTCGATAGAGTGAGGGGACGAATCAGCGGAGCGATTTTGTATTTCCATTTCAGTGAACGTTAAGCGGAATGAAAGTATGCGCGCAGTCCGGTTTGTCACACGGTGCTGTGACTCACGTTTACGATGAATCGGGCGACGTAATTGAGACGCACGAAAACGCGGGCCGGCTCTGAGCGGCAAGAACGAAAGCCGCCGAGGATGCCAGTTGAACGCGCGTAGCCAGTTCACGGAAGGGCGAAATGCGCCTGACCTCGCCCCGTTTCGGTGGCCAACAGTTCGCCCGACGCGCGGCGCAGAAATCTGTTCGGCGATCGTGACGCCGAACATTGGCCGTTCCCGGTTGGACGACGCGCGTATTGGCTCAGGCCGCATACCGCGCTCTTTCGGCGCGCTTCTCGGGATAACGTTGGAGGGAGGCTCGAAGGTGAGCCTCCGCTTCGAAGACGGTCGCTTCGGCCTGCCGGAAAGCCTCGCCCGAGAGAATATCCTGTGCGACCCGCCTTGCGACGACCTTCCAATTGACCATGATCAAATCCGCCACGCCCTCGGGCACTTTCGCGGTGAAAGGGAAGTCCATCGGGCCGTCAATGAGCGCAATCCGACAGCACCTCAGGACAGCGCTTATCCTGTCATTGGCCCGCGAGCCGAGGATCGCCGCCGCCGAGGCCGCCAGCAGAGCGCCGTGTTTCTTCTTCAGGCAGAGCGATTGCAAACATCGGATGATGCGTCCCTCCGGGACGGTGACGACGGCAAACTCCATCTCCTGAAGGGCCGCGAACCTGCGGAAGCGCGCGACTCGTTCGGCTTCGCCAAACATCTCTTTGCCGGCGCGAAGGAAAGTCACCCCGGTGAACTTCAAGGCCTTGCGCCATTCGTGCAGGATGAGTTCCACGGCGTGTCCGCGACGCACTTCGTAGCGGCAGAATCCCGTCACCACTCCCCCAAGGTTGATTTCGCAAAAACGAATCCCAAGGTCACGCAACCGCAGATGAGTGTCGTGGCGGACTCCGATCGGCCGGAGCCAGATGACCGCATCGACTTTCTCCTGGCGGGCTCGCTGAGCGATCAGTTCCGGTTGGAGATTCAATTCCTCAAAAAGGAACGGAGAGACGACGAATCCCCGGGCGTGCAGTTCCTTCCGGAGACACAGGTAGCAGTGCCGGTAGGCTTGGAAGGTGTGGAGTAACGGAATGGACAAGGGCATCCCGATGACCGCACGCACCTGCAACGTCCGTCCGGTCTCGCGTCCTTGAAGCATCGTGCCGGATGCGCGGACGCTGCTGAGAATTCCTTCAGCCTTCAGCCGGCGATAAACGGCGGCCATGGAAGAGAGCGGGACTTTGAATTGGCGCGCAGCGTCGCGCAGAGAAAGGAATTGCTGAGGCCGATCCTTTTGCTCTTGCAGCGCGAGTTGGCGGACAGTCAGCCAAAGCTGGTCCGTGGGGCGTTGACGTTCCCTGACCAGAGTGGGCGTCTTGCGTTGTGTTTTGTGGCTTTGCTTTTTCACAACCATATCTCAGCCGTGCTTCCACGTCGCGGTCGCAGCGGCGTCAGTCTTTGAACTGTTCGCGCACTGTTTTTTTCGACAGCGGATTGATTCTCGCGTAAAGGGACCGTCGCCCGCCCCCCGTCCGTCCGTCGCGACTTTAGGAAATATCGCGGAGAGCGAAAGCAACAAGAGGGCAAAACAAAAATCTTTCCGTACCACCATGAACTCGAAACGCCTAAAACATCTGATCGGCAGGCTTAAGCAATCATTCCCTCTTGCCGTTTCGAGCGGCGGCAAGCGCACAATCGTCCTATGAACGCATACTGGTTCGGCACATGTTCGCCGGAGTTGCCGGTCAAACTGGCAGCATCGACGGAGATCGCAGCGCGCACGGTGGCAATGTTTCCTGCGGATGGCGGCCATTGGAGCGCGAACGGCAACCTGTACATTGCGGATCGGCACAAACAACGACGGAAAGGCGCGACAAGACGACGCCGGCAGGGGATCGTAAGCGTCCGTTTGATCCGGCTGACCTTCTTACTGCAGCACGGGTCGGCGCTAATGGCCGACGGGAGGTGCTGTCAACGGTGTCGACCGGACGCAACGCTGCTTCGATCACAACGCCCGGGAAGGCGATGGGGCGATCATGTAGCAGATGCGTGTTGGCGGCACGGCGTCCGTTAGAAACTGTACCTCGAACGCACAGGTGAGTCTTCTTGCGCGGGAAGCACGGGGTTGGTCGGAAGCAGCCGAAGGGACTGGAACTGCCGCTCAGTTCGTCTTCACTGAGAGCGTGGCGGTGGACGGCGCGATGTTCAAACTTCTCTCGTCGCGGGAGCTTGCACATATCGCGATGCGTTACGCGAATTCGAAAGGTCGGCGCTGACGGCGTGGTCGACCACTTATACGACGCCCCGGAGGTCGATCCACGGGAACCGAACGCACCGGGACAGGGAACGCGGCGCGTAATGGTGGCGGGACCACAATCGATACGGGCCTTCGACAGTGCTCGCGCAATGCACCCTTATGTCACCGACTTCAATGGCGCTATCCGCAGCGATAACGCCGGGCGCGGACCAGTTACCACGGTGGCGGGTATTCGGCGGCGTAGGGGTGGCAGCGGCTATGACGGTAACGGGAACAGCCGCACGTTTGATGCGGCCTCCGCGAGCGTCGCCATCGAGCAGCAACGACAACCTTTACAGTAGCGGAAGTTCTATAACTCACACGATCCGAAAGACGATCTCCGGCGCGAGGGTGATCCGATGCCCTTGCCGGGGTGCCAAACGGAAGTCCTGCGTAGGACATTAACAATGGCAGTCGTAGGCGTAGGCAAGCGGCGCCGCTCGCAACTTCCCCGGGTATCGTCACCGGATTGCGCTGCTAGCGGCAACCGGGTGGAACGCGCTCGTGACGTCGGCGCGATTCGCGCATAATTGGTGCATTTGAATTTCGCGGAGTCTACGCCTGTGCCGCCTGCTGGGCGCTAAACGCTGTATCTGCAAAAGACTCACGCCACGGTCGGAACTTTCGACGTAGCCGTGTGAGCCAGCCGTTTGCCGGTAACATCGGCGTCGAGACCGGCGGTCGCCAGAACGGGAATCACAGCATTGGTATTTCACTTTGCCAATTCCGAGTAGCGTACGGCTGCTAGCGCCACGGTGACCTCGCGGCACCGGGACGGTTACGGACAGCGGCGTAGCTTCTGCTAACCAGTACGTTGGTGAATCTAACCGGGCGTGACGACGGACAGTCGCGTGATCGTGAGCCTTTCGGACGATGTGGCGGACCAGCGCCGGCAACAACGCTCGCGGTGATGGCGGTGAGCATGGGCGTACTGCGTCGGCGATTCAAACGGCGATCGAATTGTGAATTCAGGCGACGCGACTCAGACGCGCGAGCCGCTCCGGCCAGTCGACTGATGCGGCGAACTTCCGCTCGGACTACAATCTCGACGGCTTTATCAACGGCGGCGATGCCGACGATCGTGCGCGCGCGTTCAGGGCAGTTCATCCCGTAGCCTCCGATCGTGAAATCTTTAACGCCAATATCCCGCTTGAGGACGGTACGCTTTGCCGTCATCCAGCTTGCTACGGCATTAGTCTGCCAAAGTGGCATCGTCGCTGCCGGACTTGGAGAGCCGCATCTCGACAGGACGCCGTCTGCCCCACTCCTGCCGCGAGCGGCTACGAATGAGCCTAGCGCTCCGACGGTCCCTAGCGGCCCGCTTTTTTGGACCTTTGCCAGATTTGGGTCGGGCATCGGCGGGAGCAACATCGTGGTCGTCCCGGGATCTGTGGGCGTGGCCCCGGAAATTGTGATTGGCGGCCAATCAGACGGCAATTACGGCGCTGATGATTTCTGGCAGGTCGTCCGCCGGAATCCCGCGAACGGCAATTACGATCAAATCTTTGTGACGCCGCTTTATCCTTCGCCTATTCGACGTATCGCCCTAGGCGACGTGGTCGGGGACGCGCGACAAGAAATCGTCGTGTTGTTGAATAACGGCACTATCTACTTTTATGATGCGGTCACGAAGTCGCAAACCGGATCCTTCAACATTGGCGCCAATGGCGCGGAGGGTCTAAGCCTCACCGATCTGGATGGCGACGGACGCCCCGAGTTGATCGTGACGACTGTCAATGACCTCTTCGTCTTCAACGGAAACGGCCAGCTCCTTTGGGGGAAGCCTGGCGCCGGAGGTTACGAGGTCGTGGTGGGACAGATGGATGATGACGCGGCACTCGAAATTGCGTCGACCAATGGCTCGGTAGTGGACAGTGGCACACGCACCGTGCAGTGGCTACGCCCCGGAGGTTTTAGCAGGAATCTGGCGCTCGCTCCAATCGCAGGCGCGCCCTACCAGCAGCTAATCACCGGGCCGTACACCGACCAAGTGCAGGCCTTCGATGTGCGGACGCAGCTGCTGCGTTGGTCGATCTCGGCGCCGTTCCAGCTGGGCGCGATCACGGTTGCGGACGTGGACAACGATGGCACGCCCGAGCTGCTCTTCGATCAGTACGATTTCATTTACGTGTACGACCTGAGCACGCGCGCTCTGAAGTGGTACATCAATTACGCGGATGGCCCTGTAACAGACATCGTAGTGCGCGATGTCGACAACGACGGAGTCGTTGATCTGGTTTGGGGTGACGGCTGGGATTCCACGGCTGGCGATCATCTGAACGTCGCGAGTACGACTGGGACGCACGCGCTGAAGTGGAAAAGCGTGGATTTTACCGGTCCCTTTATCGGACCGCGAATCGGGGACGTGGATGGCGACGGTGCGCTGGAACTGGTGGCCTGTTCATCTGAGACCGAGTCGGAATATGAAGATGGTCGCATCCTTGTTTTCGATCTTGCTACGCTGACGCTGCGCGGCCTCTCGCCCACGACAGCTGCCTTGGGTCGTATCCGCGACGTGAAGTTGCACGACTTTGACGGGGACGGCCGGATGGAGATTGTGGTCGCCTCAGACGCTAACAGCACTGGCACAATCGACGTCTACAGCTTCGATGCTGCGAACACCTTCCACAGAAATTGGAGGAATCCCTCGCGGCCCAGCGGCTCACCCTTCGATTTCGTGGAGATCGCGGACCTAGACAACAATGGCTCGGCGGAAATTATCGCTGGGAATAGCATTTACTCGAGCGGATCGGACGGCGTTTACGTCTACATCTACGACTATCTTTCGAACGCTGCGCCATGGCGCTCGGCGAGATTGGGTATCCCCTACGAGGGCATCAAAGGACTAGCGGTTGCGGATCTCGATACGATCGGCGGGAGCAAAGAAATCACCGCGCTGGTCTCAACCGGGTACATGTACACCTTCGATGGCCCTAGCCGCGAATTGCGGAATACCCGTCAGAGCACCGGCATCACAGCTCTCAGCAATCGGTCCACTCCCTTTGGTCTGATCGCAGGGGGAAGTAATGGCGTAGGTCATTTTCTCCGGTACGGTAACGATAGCTACACTGAAAGTTTCTCACGCCAGTTTTGGCCCACATCTTTGACCGGCATCAATGTGCTCCCGAATGGTTCGGTTTGGGTCGGCACCGGGACCGGGCTGCGACTCTACCGGCCGCCGTTGTATGACAGTATCGCCTGGGAAACTCCTGCGCTCGGCAGTGGTTTTGGGCGCTCCATAGCTCGGCAATTGATCAACGGCCAGGAGCGGATCTTCACCGCCGGAAACCACGCCATCGTTGGGCTGATCCCACCGCATGACGCGCTTGCGCTCTCCGCGGCTACATCGCGCAAGTCGCACGGTAATGGCGCTCTCGATGTTCCACTGCCGCTAACTGGTCAGCCTGGCATTGAACCACGCACCGGCGGAGTGAGTGGTGATCACTCGATCGTGTTCATGTTCAACAATGATGTCGTGAGCGCGGGCAGCGCGGAGATCATCACTGGCACGGCCAGCATTTCCGGGCCTCCGATCGTCGCCGACAACACAGTGACAGTGCACCTCACAGGTGTTTCGAATGCTCAGAATGTCACTGTCGCACTGCGGAATATCACCGACAGCTTCTCGCAAACTCTAAGCGAGTCCGCCATCCAAGTCGGTTTCCTCACCGGTGATACAAACGGCGACAGCGCCGTTAACTCGGGCGATGCTTTGCAAACCCGCAACCGCGCCGGTCAGGCGACCGATGCGACGAACTTCCGCTCCGACGTGAACACCGACGGCTTCGTCAACAGCGGCGACACTACCGCTGTTCGTTCGCGGTCGGGAACGTTCCTCCCCTAATCGAACGAGAACGGGGCTGAGGAAGAAGTTGTCGAGTGCAATGATCGCACTCGTCGTGAAGGTGAGCTTCATGCGGAAATTTTTGGCAACGCGCAAAGCCTTCGCTAAGCTGGCGCCCTCGTCCGCCCTATGAAACCGCTCCGCCTCTTTCTCGCCGCCTTCGGCCGCGCTCCTCTCGTTTTCCGCGGCGGCGGCCGAGGAAAACCAAAACGCCGACCTGGACAAGGTCGCGGACGAATACGTCAAGGGCTGGCTCGCGGCACATCCGCTCTCGGCGACCTCGCTCGGATTTCACGAATTCGACGGCCGGATCAACGATTACACCCGCCTCTCGATCGATGCGGAACTTTCGCGGCTGAAGCGCTTTGACGAGCGCCTGAAAAAATTCGACCCCGGCAAATTGAATGCGGCGAGCGATCTCCAGCTTCGCATCCTGATGGCCGCGGTCCGGCGCGATCTCTTCGACATCTTGGACATGGATTCCTTCGAAAATAATCCCATGACCTATGCCCGGGCGCTGGACGTCAACGTCTACATCAAACGCAATTTTGCGCCGCTGGAAGACCGTGTCCGCAGCATCATCGCGATCGAGAATCAGATGCCGAATATTTTCATCGCGGCAAAGACGAATCTCGCCCCAGTGCTCCCGCAGCCCTATGTCGAATTCGCGATCCAAATTGCCCGCGGCGCGGCCGATTTTCTGAAGAAGGACCTGGTGGAAGCGCTCAAGCGGTTGAAAGACGAGAAGCTGATCGCCCCCTTCGCGCTCTCGAATCGCAGGGCCTCTCTGGCGCTGATCGAATACGCCAATTGGCTGGAGAAAGAGAAACTGCCGAAAGCCACCGGGCAATGGGCGTTGGGCGAAGAAAAATACCGCCGGCTCCTGGCCGAGACCGAGCTGGTCGATCTGCCGCCCGCAAAGATTTTGGAAATCGGCCTCGCGGAATTGAAACACGAGCAGGAAGTCTTTGCGGAAGCGGCGAAGCAAATCGACCCGGACAAACCGGCGCCGGAAGTGTTCAAGGAGATCCAAAAGGATCATCCGACGCCCGAGACCCTGATCAGTGACACGGCGAAGAATCTGGAGGCGATCCGGAAATTCGTTCTTGAGCGCGAACTCATTTCGATTCCCTCGAAGGTGCGCGCGGAAGTGAAAGAGACTCCGCAGTTCGCCCGCGCGACTTCTTTCGCCTCGATGGACTCGCCCGGGCCGTTCGAGAAGAAGGCGACCGAAGCCTATTACTATGTCACCCCGACCGAGAAAGATTGGACCGAGCAGCAGAAAGAGGAATGGCTGACGGCGTTTAATTATTACACCACCGACGTGGTCTCGATTCACGAGGTCTACCCCGGGCACTACACCCAATTTCTCCACCTCAAAGCCTCGGACGCGACCAGGGCCGAGAAGATCTTCGGCAGCTACGCTTTCGTGGAGGGCTGGGCGCATTACACCGAGAAGATGGTGATCGATGAAGGCTACGGCCGGAGCAAGAGCGAGACGCCGACGGAGGAAGAGGTGAAACGCGCCGCGAAGTATCGCATGGCCCAGGCGGACGAAGCACTCCTTCGCCTTTGCCGGCTTTGCGTCTCGATCAAGATGCACACCCAGGGCATGACTGTGGATGAGGCGACGAAGTTTTTTCAGGAGAACTGCTACTACGAAGAGAAACCGTCCCGCTCGGAAGCGATGCGCGGGACCTACGATCCGGGCTATCTGAACTACGCGTTAGGCAAACTCCAGATCCTGAAACTGCGGAAGGATTACGAAGCGCAGGAAGGTTCCGCGTTTTCGCTCAAGAAATTCCACGACGAAATGCTGAAACACGGGATGCCGCCGATTCGTTTGCTCCGCGAGATCATGCTCAAAGACAAAGCGAAGTGGGACGAGGTGCTGTAGCGGACGGGCGCCTGGAGGGCGATGCTCCGTCATCGCTCCTCGGATCTGCCACGCTGTAGGAAGATGGCTTTGGTCATCGCCCTTCGCATGCGCGACGACAGAGCGTCGCGCTCCACTAGGCATCGTGCCAATCGAGGATGTTAAGCTCACCTTGATAGGGCCAATCCTCAGCGCACGCGACCAGCCCATGACGCACCGGATTGTTACGAACGTATTCCCACTTCGCGCTGTAATTCTCGCCGCGTCGCAGCTGCGTATCCCAACAGTCCACCTGCCAGATCGGGTGTTGTTCCGGATGGGGCCAGTGGTTCGAGGCCTTGCTCTTCCAGAATGCCGACCCATTTCTGCACCGGCAGCGCGATCGCGCCGGCCCGGTGCGCAGAAGAGATGAATATGATCCGGCAGAATGACGTAACGGCCCGACAAGCCAGTGATCGGCCGCGCACCAGGCTTCTAGGATTACGGCGACCGTCTCATCATTCGCCAGAATCGGCTTCCGTTTATCGCTGCAGACCGTGACGAAAAGGATGACGGGCCGGTTACCCGAATCGATCGGCGTAGGATGCGCTGGATGCTTCCTGCCAATGTTGTCGTCGCTCATACCTGGAGGGCGATGCTCCGTCATCGCTCCTTTAATGCGCGACGACAGAGCGTCGCGCTCCAGTCATTGCGCAGCACCATTCTCGTTCGAAACGGTGGAGGGCAACAGCTCCGCGGCCTGCACTCCTCGTGCGATCTGTTCGACCTGCGGCGGCACTTCGATCTCCATTCCGAGAGGCGCGACGCCCAGGTCCTTGAACTTCCGGGCCGAAACAAGCACGCGACTTTCAAGACTTCCAACGGCGCCGTTATAGGCTTCGATCGAGTTATTGAGACTCTTGCCCAATTTCGCGAAGTGATTGGCGAGATCGGCGAAGCGCTTATACAACTCGCTCCCGAGTTGCCAGACTTCCCGCGCATTCAGCGCGAGGCGCTCTTCCTTCCACCCGTAATATACCGCTCGCAGAAGAGGGATGAGGACCGTCGGGCTGGCCAGCATGACGTTCTTGCCGACACCGTATTCGATCAACGAAGGGTCGCGCTCGAGAGCGGCGCTAAAAAAGACCTCCCCCGGGATGAACAGGACGACGAACTCGGGAGCCGTCTTGAACTGCTCCCCATATGATTTGCGCGAGAGCTGGTCGATGTGCGTCCTCAGCTGCCCTGCGTGCTGTTCCAACCGCGCGGCTCGCGACGCGTCATCCTGCGCCTCCAACGATTCCAGATACGCATTCAGTGAAGCTTTGGCATCGACCACAATATCTTTCCCGGCGGGGAGCCGTACGATCATGTCCGGCCGTAGCCTCCCCTCCTCCGTCTGCACGCTGGTCTGTTCGACGAAATCGCAATGATCGATCATGCCCGCCAGCTCGACTACTCGGCGCAGTTGGATTTCGCCCCAGCGTCCGCGAACGATCGGCGAACGCAACGCGCGCACCAGATTGCTCGTCTCCGAGCGGAGATAGTCTTGCGTCTCTGCGAGCGAGCGCACTTGGGTGGTCAGCGCTTCATACGCCCCGGTTCTCGCCTTTTCGAGGTCGTTGATCTTCGCGTCCACTTTCTCCAGCGACTCCCGCATTGGCCTAACGAGCGCATCGATCGCCTCCTGCCGTTTCTCCAGATCGCCCTTCGCGCCTTCCTGCGTTTTCTCCAGGGTCGACCTGGCCAGCTCCAGAAACGAGGTGTTGTTATCGCGCAAGGCCTCGGCTGAAAGCGCCTTGAAGGCGTCGGAGAACCTCGCCTGCGCCTCGCCCAGGACCGCGAGTTTTTCCGTCGTCGCTTTGCGTTCCTCGGCTAACTGCGCCTCCACCACAATGACGCGAGCGGCGGCCCGCGCCTGCTGCTCCCGCAAGGTTTGAATCTCGCGCGCCGCCGTGCCCGCTTCCAGTTCCAGCGCCGGAATGCGAGTGTTCTTCTCCTGGGCCGTCGCCAGGCTTTGCGAGAGAAAGGCGATTTGCGCGTTCATCGCGGATTCGCATTCCCGCACCGCAAGCTCCTTCCGCTGCCGCATCAGAACCCGGGTGATACCAACGCCGAGGAAGAAAGCGGCGACACCGATCAATATGTCGATCAAGACGGAGAACGTTGCCGGGCTGAGATTGAATCCAGTGGCGGAGAGAATCGGGATCATCGTCGGAGGTTCGTTTCCAAACGGGACCTTAGCACATGCCGCTTGGGGTTGACGAACCTCGAAGCCTATCTTGACCTCACGATTGGCGGCTTCTAGTTTCGGCCATCCATTTCGGGCCGACTGACGCATAATAATCGTGAACCAAATCTCCGCGTTTTATCGCTCGTCGATCGGAAAGAAGTTCATCGTGGCGGCCACCGGCGTCGTCCTGATCGCGTTCATCATCGGGCATCTGCTCGGCAACCTGCAGATCTTTCTCGGGCCGGATTGGATCAACAGTTATGCGGAACACCTGCGCGCGCTCGGACCGTTTCTCTGGATCATTCGCGTCTTTCTCTTCGTGACCGTGGTCCTGCACATCTATTTCACGATTCGTCTGGCGATCGATAATCGGCGTGCCCGGCCCGTGGGCTATAAGAAAAAAGAGCACGTCAAAGCCACCTTCGCTTCCCGTTCGATGGTGATCAGCGGTCTCGTGGTCTTCGCGTTTATTCTCTATCACCTCGCGCATTTCACGGTGCGGGTGATCGACCCGCGTTTCGACCTGCTCAAAGCGGATCCACTGTATGGCGCCGACGTTTACTCGATGATGGTCTACGGCTTTCAGAATCCGATCGTTTCCGCCTTTTACATCATCGCGATGTTCCTCCTCACGCTCCACCTCAGCCACGGAGCTTCGAGTTTCTTTCAATCGTTAGGCCTGAACGACAAGAAGCTCGCCCCGCGGCTGGAGCGCTGGGGCCGGACCTTCGCCTGGTTGATCTTTGTCGGTTACACCTCCATTCCGGTGGCGGTCCTGCTCGGACTCGTCCTGCCGGCACAGCAGTTATGATCGGCTCGCTCGATTCCAAAGTTCCTTCCGGTCCGCTCGAGACCAAATGGTCGCGCTTCAAGGATCACGCCCGACTCGTTAGTCCAGCGAATCGGCGCAAGTTCGAGATCATCGTCGTCGGCAGCGGACTCGCCGGTGGTTCGGCCGCGGCCAGTCTCGGCGAGATGGGTTACAAGGTGAAGTGCTTCTGCTATCAGGACAGCGCGCGCCGCGCCCATAGCATCGCCGCGCAGGGCGGAATCAACGCCGCGAAGAATTACCAAAACGACGGCGACAGCGTTTTCCGGTTGTTCTACGACACGATCAAGGGTGGCGATTTTCGCTCGCGCGAAGCGAACGTCTACCGCCTCGCGGAAGTCAGCAATCTGATCATCGATCAATGCGTCGAACAAGGCGTGCCCTTTGCGCGCGAGTACGGCGGACTGCTGGCCAACCGCTCGTTTGGCGGCGCCCAGGTCTCGCGCACCTTCTACGCGCGCGGCCAGACCGGACAGCAGCTCTTGTTAGGCGCTTATCAGGCGCTCTCCCGGCAGATCGCCGCCGGCACCGTCGAAATGTATCCGCAGACCGAGATGCTCGATCTCGTCCTCGTCGAGGGACACGCGAAAGGAATCATCACGCGGAACCTGGTCAACGGAAAAATCCAGGCGTTCGCCGCCGATGCGGTCGTCCTCGCCACCGGCGGTTACGGCAACGTCTTCTATCTCTCGACCAACGCCCGCGGCTGCAACGTCACCGCAACCTATCGCGCCTACAAAAAGGGCGCGCTCTTCGCGAACCCCTGCTTTACCCAGATTCATCCGACCTGCATTCCCGTGAGCGGAGAGCACCAATCGAAGCTGACCCTGATGTCGGAGTCGCTCCGCAACGACGGCCGCGTCTGGGTGCCAAAACAACAAAACGACAAGCGGACCCCGTCACAGATTCCGGAAGCGGAGCGCGACTATTATCTCGAGCGAAAATATCCCAGCTTCGGCAACCTCGCACCACGCGACATCTCCTCACGCAGCGCCAAGGAGGTGTGCGACGAAGGCCGCGGCGTCGGCGAAAGCGGCCGGGGTGTTTACCTGGATTTCGCGGATGCGATCGCGCGCTTGGGCGAAGAAACAATCCGCGAACGCTACGGCAATCTTTTCGACATCTACGAGAAGATCACGGGCGAGGACGCCTACAAACAACCGATGCGCATCTACCCGGCGGTGCATTACACCATGGGCGGGCTCTGGGTTGACTATAACCTGATGAGCAACGTGCCGGGATTGCACGTCATCGGAGAGGCGAACTTTTCAGATCATGGCGCCAATCGCCTCGGAGCGAGCGCGCTCATGCAGGGCCTGGCCGATGGATATTTTGTGCTCCCGTACACGTTGCCGGTATATCTCGCGGGCCAAATCGGGAAGCGACCCGCGACCGATCATCCAGAGTTCAAGAAGGCGGAAAGTGAAGTGCGAGCGCGGACGAAACGCATGCTGGCGGTGAACGGGAAGCGCTCGGTCGATTCCTTCCATCGCGAACTTGGCCTGCTGCTTTGGGATAAATGCGGAATGGCGCGCACGGCCGCCGGTTTACGCGAAGCGCTCGCCCGCATTCCGGAGTTGCGTGAGAATTCTGGAGGGACGTCCGCATTCTCGGAGACGACGAGGAATATAATCAATCGCTCGAACGCGGCGGACGCGTGGCCGATTTCCTCGAGTTCGGCGAACTCATGTGCGCCGACGCCTTGGAGCGCGACGAATCGTGCGGCGGGCATTTCCGCGAAGAACATCAGACGCCGGACGGCGAAGCGTTGCGGGACGACGCGGAATTCGCGGCTGTTTTCGCGTGGGAATTTCAGGGCAACGGCACCGTCGCGCCGCCGAAACTGCATCGCGAACCGCTCCACTTCGAGACCGTGGAATTGACGCAACGAAGCTACAAGTAGAGTTGAGAGTTATTGGTTGAGAGTTGAGAGCCGCACGGAGGCAACACTATGTTTAACTTTGAAAAACTGGAGGTCTGGCGAAAGGGGATCGAATTCGCAGACCTGGTCATGCCTCCACGAAAACCTTTCCCGCCGAGGAGCGATTCGGGCTAACGAATCAAATGCGCCGCGCCGCGGTTTCGGTGTCATCAAACGTCGCTGAAGGGTCTTCCAGGGCTTCGAAAATTGATTTCGCGCGCTTCATCGAAATAAGCACCGGCTCGCTTTTCGAAGTCGTTTCCCAGGCCTTTATCGCCCAGCGGCAAGGTCTTCTAAGCGCCGAGCAGTTCCGAATGCTCTACGCCGCCGCCGAAGAACAAAGCCGCATGCAAAGCGGCCTGCGCAAATCGCTGCTGCCCAAGTAAGCCAATGCTCCTCCTCAAACTCTCAACTCTCAACTCTCAACTATGAACTTTCGGCTTAAGAGTTTGGCGGCAGAAAAACGGCGAAGCCAAGGGCAAGCTCGTTAATTACCAGGCGACTGGTATTTCTCCGAACACGTCCTTCCTCGAGATGCTCGACATCGTGAATGAGGGCCTCTTGCAGAAGGGCGAAGATCCGATCGCGTTCGACTCCGATTGCCGCGAAGGCATCTGCGGCACCTGCGCGATGAGCATCAACGGCGAGGCACACGGTCCCGACCATCCCGGCGCGACCTGCCAGCTATACATGCGCCGGTTCAAAGATGGCGCCACGATCACCGTGGAACCGTTCCGCGCACGACCTTTCGGTTTTGTTCGAGATCTCGTGGTCGATCGCAGCGCGCTCGACCGCATCGTGCAGGCCGGAGGATTCGTCGCCGCGCGCGCGGGATCGGCACCGGAAGCGAATTCAATTCCGGTGCCGAAGCACCATGCTGATCTGGCGATGGAGGCGGCGGCCTGCATCGGTTGCGGCGCCTGCGCGGCGGCATGCCCGAACGCGTCGGCGATGTTGTTCACCTCCGCGAAAGTTTCGCATCTTGCCTTGCTCCCGCAGGGGCATCCGGAGCGCACCGATCGCGTCCTCAAGATGGTGCGGCAGATGGACGCGGAAGGGTTCGGGAATTGCACCAACACCTATGAGTGCGAAGCGGTTTGTCCGGCCGAGATCAGCGCCAGTTTCATCGCAAGGCTAAATCGCGAATACGCCCTGGCGACGCTGCGAAAAAAGGTTGGCGAGTAATCGTTGCGCTACTGCGTCTGACACGCGCAGGTCCAAAGCTCGGGGTCCAACTCTGCCTTCGCGCGTGCGGCCAAAGCTTCGGCGTTCGCTCCTTCACGCAAGACGGCGAAGAGTGTAGATCCCGACCCGGACATCATCGCCACCCCGACTTCGGGTTGCGCCAGCAGCCACATTTTCAGATGCGCGAGAAAAACATATTTCTCGAAGACGGGCCGTTCGAGATCGTTCACAAACGACAACCCTGCGAACTCCTGCGGGCCGTAGCCGACGCCGCTCAGTTCTTTCGATTCTTGCCAGCGCCCGTACGCCCAAGGCGTCGATACGCCGAAGGCTGGCTTCAAAAGGAGAAGCGGTAACGACATGGGAACCGCAACCGGCGTGACCAATTCCCCTCGCCCGCGACATTTCGCCGCGGAGCGGAAGATGAAGAACGGGACATCCGATCCAATCGACGCCGCAAGTTGGGCAAGTTTGTCCTGATTCAGGTTCGCGTCGCAGATTTCATTCAATCCCAGCAACGTTGTGGCCGCGTCGCTGCTGCCGCCGCCAAGTCCGGCGCCGTGCGGAATTTTTTTCTCCAGCTCAATCCGCAGACCGGTTTTCTGGTCGATCGCCTCCAAGAACAATCGCGCCGCGCGCACGACGAGATTGTCGTCCCCGACTGGCAGGGATGGATCATCGCAAACAAACTCAATGTTTCCGGGAGTTCCGGAGCGTGAAATCGTCAGCCGATCGGAGAGCGAAATCGGCGCCATCAAGGTCTCGATCTCGTGAAAGCCATCGGCCCGGCGACCCAGGATCTTAAAGGAAAGATTGATCTTCGCGGGTGCACAAAGCTGCATAGATTCGGAGTGCTTCAAGGACACTCAGGATACAGGATGAACGCAAAAGACGAGGTCAAAAACGCGCGCGATCGCTTGATCGTGGCGCTTGATTTTCCGACGGCCCCGCAAGCACTCGACCTGGTGCGCGATCTCTCCGGAGAGGTTTCATTCTTCAAGATCGGCCTGCAGCTTTACACCGCCGCCGGTCCTGAAGTCGTCCGCGCGGTCGCGGCTACGGGCGCGCAAGTCTTCCTCGATCTGAAACTGCACGACATTCCCAACACGGTCGCAAAAACGGTCGCAGCCGCGGCGGATCTTGGCGTGCGCATGCTGACCATCCACCTCAGCGGCGGCCGGCGGATGATCGAAGCAGCCGTAGCTGAGTGTCCACCGGATTTGCTGCTTCTCGGGGTCACGGTTTTGACCAGCTCGGACGAAGCGACCTTGCGTGAAACGGGAGTCGACCGAAGCGTCGAGGAGCACACGGTCGCGCTGGCGAGTCTGGGCGTCGCATCGGGAATTCGGGGACTGATCGCGAGCCCGCACGAGCTTCGGGCCTTGCGCGATCGACTTGGCCAGGAGGTCAAGATCATTACCCCCGGCGTCCGCCCGAGCTGGGCCGGCGCGGATGATCAGAAGCGTTTCACGACGCCGCAGGAGGCGCTGCGGAATGGCGCGGATTATCTCGTCATCGGCCGCCCGATCACGGCTCATCCGGATCCGCGCGAAGCCGTGCGCAAGATCATCGCGGAGCTCGCAACCCGCGTGGAGGGCGACGCTCTGTCGTCGCCAGAAAGAACTCGGCGCTGACAGAGCAGCGCCCTCCATTCGTCATGCACCCGCTGTCCGAGCTGCATGTTTACGACGACCGGGAGGCGCATTCCGCCGCCGGGAACATGGCCGTGGATGAAGCACTTCTCGAAACCGTCTCCGCGCCGTCGCTCCGCTTTTATCGTTGGCGGCGGCCATCGCTTTCCTTCGGCTACTTCGGATCTTTCGCGGACGTTGCTTTGGAAGAATCTCGACGGGAGATTGTGCGCCGCTGGACTGGAGGAGGCATCGTTCTCCATGGAAGCGATCTCACGTACTCGATCATTCTCCCGAGCCGCGACGCCTCCTTCCCGCAGGGGCCGCGCGCCATTTACCGGCAGATCCATGAGGCGATTCGCGAGGCTTTTTCGGATCAGAGCAACATTCTCCTCGCCGCCGAGGACGCGCCAAAAGTATCCGAGGCCTGCTTCGCCAATCCCGTCATCGCGGATCTGCTCGCGGACGGCCGCAAGATTGCGGGCGCGGCGCAACGGCGCACCCGCGCGGGCCTGCTGCATCAAGGAAGCATTCAGTATGAAGCCCTGCGCGAGGATTTTCAGGACGCGTTCGCGCACGCGCTTTGCCCGCACTTCACCCGGAAGCTGCTGACGCCGGAGCTGATCGCGCGCGCGGGAATCATCAGCGAACAGAAATACGGAACTGCACAGTGGTTGCACCAGCGTTGACGGTTGATTCTGGCGCGAGGTAGTGCCGATTATCAAAATTCCGATTCGTCCAGATGAACATCCTTTCCGAAGAACAGGCGGCCGCCCGCCAACTGACGTTGCCCCGGCTGGGTCTGCTCGAGGGATTGTCCCCGGAGTTCATCGCCGAGCTGCAAGTTGCCGGCGCTTTCGTCGAGTATAACCAACAGGTCGTCATCGCTGCGGGCGAGTTGGTCGATTACGTTTCTTGCATCGTCGCCGGCCGGGTGAAGGTCTCGCGCCTCGACGCCGACTACGGAAAGGCGGAAGTGGCAAGGCTGTCGGCGGGCGAGTGGTTTGGTGAGGCCAACCTGTTCGTGCGCCTGCCATCGGCGGTGGAAGTTTATGCCGATGGCGAAGTGGTCATCTGGACGACGCCCGCAGACACCTTGCGCAACCTCTTTTTCCAGGAACCGGAGGGCGCGCAATTGCTCTACAACATTGCCACTGGTTTCGCGCAGAGGCTCACCGCGAAATAGGCGACAAGAGTGTCGCCCCTCCAGCTTTGACTTTGAAGGCCGCCCTTTCTATTCTGCGGTAGTGGAAGTTTTTGCACACGCTGGCGAGGCCAACCTCACTGCTGTCGGGCCGCTCGCACGCGTCACGCAAACCGTGCAGTCCCATCTCGATGAAGTCGAGGCGCGGATCGCGCAGCAAGCGGCGGATTTCGATCCGGCAATCGAAGGCTACGTGGCCTACGCGATCGGCAGCCGCGGAAAACGGCTACGCCCGTTGGTCGCGTTATTGAGCGGTGGGGCGACAGGCGCGATCACTTCCGCACACGTCGATCTGGCGGTCATTCTCGAACTGATCCATATCGCCACCCTCGTTCACGACGACATCATGGATGAAGCCGAACGGCGCCGCGGGCAACCGACAGTGAATGCTCGCTGGGGAAACTCGTTGAGCGTATTGCTCGGCGATTGTCTCTTCGCGCAGGCGCTGAATCTCTCGACGCATTTCGAGAACGCGGCGATCAGCCGCTCCATTTCGCAGGCGGCGCGGGAGGTTTGCTCCGGCGAAATCATCCAGACGCAGCGCCGGTTTGACCTCCATCTCGCGATCGAGGATTACCGGCGAATCGTGGAAATGAAGACCGGTTCGCTCTTTGCCGCCGCGGCGGAACTGGGCGCGGTCCTCAACGAAATGGAACCGGCGCTGGTCCGCTCGCTGAAGAATTTCGGAATGAAAATCGGCGCGGCCTATCAGATTTACGACGATTGCCTCGATATCGCAGGCAACGAGTCGATCGTGGGGAAAACGCTCGGCACCGATTTACGGAAAGGGAAACTGACGCTGCCGGTGCTGCTGCTCCTGCAATCGGCGCCCACGATCGAGCGCGAGCAGTATTGCCAGATGATTGTCGACGGCAAGGTGGACGAGATGACGGAAGTGTTGCGCGCCGAAGTCGGGGGCGCGCCGCTGAGCGAATCGGTAAGGACCGGGCAGAAATTAATCCGTGAAGCGCAGGGTGAACTTCGCGTCCTGCCCACCGGCTCATACACAGATTCCATGGTCCAACTGGGCGACGCGCTCCTGGATCTGCTTGAGCAATTGCGGGACTAATTCAAGTGTGAGGGGTTTGCCGTCCCAAGACCTTCTTCGCACTAGATGTCGCAGTTAAAAATCCGTGAGCTGCCGCAGGACGATCGTCCGCGCGAGAAGCTGATCGCGCGTGGCGCGGCCGCGCTCACGCTCCCGGAGCTGATCGCTTTGTTGCTCCGCACTGGAGTGCCAGGCGCGAACGCCGTTCAAGTCGCCGGCGAACTGCTCGCCCGTTACGGGTCGCTAAATGGATTGAGCCGCTGCACGCTCGATGAGCTAAAGAAAATCCCCGGGATCGGCCCAGCCAAAGCCATCGAACTGACGGCCGTCTTCGAGTTGGGAAAACGCCTGACGAAGGAAACCTTGAACCGGGAAAAAATCGATACGCCAGAGTTGGTTTATCGCCTGCTCGCCGACGAATTGCGCGGTCTGCATAAGGAATCTCTGCGCGTTATTCTCCTCGATACACGTTTTCGGCTGCTGCGCATCGAAGAGGTTTCGCTCGGCAGCCTGAACGAGAGCATCGCACATCCGCGGGACGTCTTCCGGCCGGCGGTGATCTCGTCCGCCTACGCAGTCATCGTGGTGCACAATCATCCTTCCGGCGATCCCTCGCCCAGCCAGGCGGATCATGGCCTAACGAGACGGTTGGCGGAGGCCGCGGAGCTTTTGCAAATCAAGCTCCTCGATCACATCATCATCGGCGCGCCGGCCGAAGGGCGTGCGCCTTATTTCAGCTTCAAGGAGGCGGGCGTGCTTTGAAAATTCACCCGACAGCACTGGTGGCCGCCGGCGCCCAACTCGGCGAGGGCGTGGAGGTCGGTGCCTATTCGCTGGTCGGAGCGGAGGTCGTGATCGGCGATAACACGGTCATTCAAGCACACGTCGTTCTCGAAGGGGATGTGCAGCTCGGGGCGAACAACGTGGTCGGGCACGGATCAATCATCGGGGGAGTCCCCCAGGATCTTGGCTTCAAACCGGAGACGCGAAGCCGCGTCGAGATCGGCCACGGGAACATTATTCGCGAGCATTGCACCATTCATCGCGGCACGGCGGAGGGAACCGCCACCATCGTGGGCAACGACAATTTTCTCATGGCCGGCGCGCACGTGGGGCACAATTGTCGCATCGGCAACGGCGTGATCATCGCGAACAATTGCCTGCTCGCCGGCTACGTTAAGATCGACGACGGCGCCTTCCTCGGCGGCAGCACGACCTTCCATCAACACGTGCACGTCGGGCGGTTGGTCATGTGCCAGGGCAGCTCTGCCTTCGGCAAGGACATCCCGCCGTTCCTGCTCGCGGCCGAACGCAATTTCGTCGTCGGCGTGAACCTCCTCGGGCTGCGGCGCGCGGGCTTTAGCGCGGCGCAGCGCGAGGACATTCGACACGCGTTCAAGTTGCTTTATCGCAGCGGACTCAACACCCGTCAGGCGCTGGAGAAAGCCGACGCGACAGAGTTTGGCCCGGAAGCGCGGGAGCTGTTTGAATTTGTTCGTCATGCCCGCAAGCGCGGCATCGTGGCGTATCGCCACGCGGGCGAGGCCATCGACTAGCTGCGGCATTCAATCCCGGGCGTCCCACTCAGCGGTAGATTGACATCCAAACTGCCCGCGCTGCCGTGAGTCTTTCGCGAAACGACGCTCTGCACCAGCGGCGTTGAAGGTTGCGCGCAGTATCTTCCGCCGGTGTTCAACTCCAAGGCGTTGGTCCCACCCCAGACGATCATTTGCGTGCCGGTCCACACCGCCGTGTGAGAAGTCCTCGAGCAAGCGGTGCGTTCACGGTCGTCGTCGGCGCCCAACTGTCGGTGGCGGGATAGTATCTCCCTCCGGCATTCGGAAAGGCCGATATCGAGCCGCCGCCCCACACAATCATTTCGCCGCCGGTCCAGAGTGCGGTATGATAGGCTCGCCCCGAGGGCTCAAAAAGCATCGGAGCGGTAGCTGCCCAAGTATTCGTGCCCGGGTCATATCTCCCGCCGGTGGGTAAAGGTCCTTACTGGCCAGCCCACTCCGCCCCAGACGATCATGTCAGCTGCCTGTCCACACTGCTGTCTGTGCATACCGCGCTTCAGGGGCATCGCCCGTAGTGGTCGCTGCCCAGCTATCCGTACTAGGATTATACCGCCCGCCGGTGTCGAAATTAGTTTGGGGGCTCCGCGGATTCCACCCCAGACGATCATTTCGCTGCCGGTCCAGACTGCTGTGTGCAGAGACCCGTGCGACAGGCGCGTCCGCGGTGCTGCTAGTTGTCCAACTGTCGGTGGCGGGATCATACCGGCCGCCGGTGTTCACATTGCCCACTTCGGAGGACGCTACCGCCCCAGACGATCATCTCGCTGCCGGTCCACACTGCCGTGTGGCTGCTTCGGGCGATCGGAGCGTTGATGATGCTGGTGGCGCTCCAACTGTCAGTAGCGGGATTGTATTTCGCGACGGTGTTGAAATTGCCGGACGAAATCGTTGTACCCACCCCAAATAATCATCTCGCTGCCAGTCCAAACTACCGTGTGGCCGCCTCGGGCGATCGGAGCGTTGATGGTGCTGGTGGCACTCCAGTTGTCGGTCGCCGGGATTGTATCTCCCGCCGGTGTTGAAATAGGTGTTTTCGTCACTCGCGCCCCAGACGATCATTTCGCTGCAGGTCCAGACGCGTCGCTACAACAAGCCTGCTCGCGCAAGCGCTCGAGTAACGTTGTCCCAGATCGAACGCCTACCGAATCGCGAGCAGCGCAAGCATGCGACCGGTCTTCCCCTTCTCCGCGCGATACGAGTAGTAGCGATCGAGATGGCAGGCGGTGCAGACGCCGGAATCGTGCACGTTGACCACGCCTCGTTCCCGGCAGGCGCGCACGATGTCCGCCGCGAAATCGATCTCGTAATGCGGCGGCCTGATGCATGGGCTCAACTGCACGATCAAGTCCTGCGCGACTGAACCAAAGCGACTCGGTCATCAAGTCGATCGCGCGACTCACGATGCCCAACTCAGTCCCCTTCTTCCCCGAATGCACCAGGCCGATTGCGTGGCGAACGGGATCGACGAGGAAAACGGCGCAACAATCCGCGACGTAAATGCCGAGAGAAACGCCGCGCTGGTTCGTGATCAAACCATCGCAACCGGGGAAGCATTCATCCTTCTCGAGCGCGCGATCGATCACGGCGATTTCGCGGCCATGAATTTGTTGCGCGGTGACGAAAGGTTTCCCGGCCAAGCCATATTCCGTTCTCACCGCGCGATGGACGCCGTCGAGACGTCGCAACGTTTCCGCTTTGTCCTGCGTGACCTCGATTCCAGGAACGCGGCCGACGAAACAATGGACGAACGATTTCTCCGCGCTGAGCGCCGGAAATTCTTCGACCGGCAGTCCGGAACGGTGCACCGCGAGTCCGGCTACAGTTACTTCCCAGACCCCGTCTGGCGCACGGAGCGATTCACCGGCTGACGATTGCCGGCGTGGTTCAAGGGCAACGGCGTCGGTTTCGGCGCCGGGGTCGGCGCGGCCTCGGACTTCACCTTGTCCCGCGTCCCCGGCATGTCGAGCTGGTTCGCATAGGTGGTTTCGGTGGCAGTGGCGCGATCGAATTCGGCGGCGGCGGCGTTGTAGGTAAAGAGCGCCTGCAGTCGAGTCGATTGCGCCGTCGTCACCTGGACGCGCGCATCGAGCACTTCCAACTGCGTGCCGGCGCCGGCCCCAAGGCGAGCGCTGGCGAGACGCAGAGCTTCCTCCGCCTGTCCCACATTCTGTTCCTGGCTTTTGATCAGCTCCGCGCCCTGGATCAAATTCGAATAGGCCTGCTGCACTTCCAGTTCCACTTGCCGGGACGCGTCGTCCAAAGTGATCTTCGATTCCTCAAGGACGGCTTTCGCTTGTTGGAGCTGTCCGTAGGTCTGTCCCCAATCCCAAATCGCCCACGAACCCGTGGCGCCGAAGACATAACCGTTTCGGACATCATGGATATTCTCGCTAAGCGGTGAACTCCGAACCTCCTCCGCCACGGTGGCGCTGATCTGCGGGAAAAATCCGGAACGCGCCACACCGACCTGCGCGCGGTTGCTCAAGACGGTGGCTTTCTGCGCTTTCAAAAACGGCCGCCGTTCCTTCGCGACTTCGATCGCTCGCGTGAGCGGGATTTGGCGCGGCTCGTAGCGCAATTCGCCGATGGCCTCGAGCGGCGCCTCGGTGCCGCGCCGGGGATCGAAGTCGAGCCCGAGCGTGCGTGCGAGGGTCAGTTGCGAAATGCGATAATTGTTCCGCGCGCTGATCAAGGCCGGAATTTGATTCGAGAGCGCGACCTGCGCTTGCAGGACATTAAAACGCGGGACGGTCCCGGCGTCGAAACGGTTCTGCTGATCCTGCAACTGACTCTGGAGCAGACTCACCGATTGCTCCTGCACGCCGATCAAGTCGTGATTTAGCAGCACCTGATAGAACTGGATGCGGACGGTGGCGATGATCTGGTCGATCGTATTGCGAAAATTGAAGTAGGCGCTGTCGCGCTGGAAATCGGCGGAACGAATTTGCGAGACCACACGGCCACCGGCGGTGATGATCTGTGTCGCCTGCAAGCTGAGGCGTAGTTGGTGGGCACTCCGGAGAGCCCGCCAGCCGGTTGTTGAGACAAAGCCGAGACGCGGATCGGTGTTCTGAGCATTGGCGATCGCATCGACGCGCGGCAGGATGTCGGCGCGAAGTTCGAGATACAGACCTTTCGTGCGTTCGATTTCCTGCCGGGAGCGCTGGATATCGGGTTGCGCTGCAGCGCGGTCAGGACCGCCTGGTCCAAGGTAAAGCGCGGGATGCCGCTGCGGGATTCAAGGCCATCCGTCCCCGCGAGCAGCGATGGATCGAGCACGCTGGCGGAAAAAGTGACGAGTACAAAGAGGAGACTAAAAAGCTTTCGCATGGGAGAAAAACGGAGAAGCGGGTGAAGGTTAACCAGTCACCTCGGATAGTCCACAAGGTTTACCAATCAGATGCAATCGTCATGCCGCTTGGATTCAATAATCCTAAGCAACCTTCCGGTAGCGACTTAACGGAGAGCGTTCGCGCGCGGGCTTTTGGATTCGTTCCCGACAACGGGATGGACGCATTCCATTTCCGAGACGCCAGCCGCCTTCGGTACGGCGAAAAGAACGCGAAACGCCGCCTCACTTGGTCTGGCAATAATCGTGGATCTTCGTGTAGATCTGCAGCCACGACTTCTGCTCACCGGGACTGAGATGCGCCATCACCTTCATCACGTTGCCGACCATCTCTTCGCGAATTCGCCGGACCAAGGCTGAGCCTTTTTCCGTGATGCAAACCATCACTTTGCGTCGATCCTCGGGCGCACTCGCGCGGACGACGTAATTAAGATTCTCCAAGCGCGCGACCAGACCGCTCGCCGCCGCCGTCGTGTGGCCCATCTTTTGTGCGATTGCCGACATCGTCAGCACCTCTTTTTGATCCAGCGCCGCGAGGAGGAAAAACTGCGGGAAGGAAACATTGCCCGGCGCGAGTTCCTTGCAGAGATGGAGCACGAAACAGCGCTGCAACTCCATGATGATATACGCCAGGCGCTCAGCATCCGCTCTGAATTCGTCCTTTGGATTGAGCGCCCGAGGGCTGGCTACTGCGGTATTCAACCGAGCAAGCTATGAGCCGGACTCAGAGTGTCAACCGCCCGGGTGCCGGGAGTGAAACGGGGACGATTCTTGATGGTCGCGTGCCGCCTTTACTCCCACGTCAAGGCCGTGACCGCCGCGCCTGCTGCCAGGCGCTCGCCGGGTCGGACCAGGAGGAGCGCATTCGATCGAGCCAGGCCAAAGAGCGCGTGAGATTCCTGCCGGCCGACCGGCGTAAAATCGCCTTCGCACAGATGGCCGCGGATGTAGTGCGGCCGTTCGCCGTCGTTGTGGACATCGGTGCTCAGGCGCGCGGCGAATCGCGTCAACGAAAGGGCCGCCTCGTTTGCGCCCATTAACTTCAGAAGCGCGGGACGCACAAAGAGCAGGAAGGTCACGAACGCGGACACCGGATTTCCCGGCAAGCCGAAGATGGCGCATGCGCCCGCCCGGCCGAAGAGAAATGGTTTGCCAGGTTTCACTGCTACGCGCCAAAGATCGAGCGTGGCGCCGGCTGCGGCGAGCGCATCCTTTACGAGATCACGGGCGCCGACAGAAACTCCGCCGGTGATGATCATGACCTCACTCTGGAGCCCGGCACGAATGGCAGATTCGATTTCGTCGGACCGATCGGCACAATGCGTGACGGAGACAACCTTTACGCCCGCCGGTTCGAGCAGAACCTGCAGCAGGACGGAATTCGAATCATGGATCTGGCCAGCTTGCAGCGCTGCACCTGGTGCGGCGAGTTCATCTCCCGTCGAGATGATGGCCGCGCGGACCTCGCCGCCGACGTCGCACGAGACGAGACCTTGCGCCGCGAGCAACGCTGCCATTTGGGGATGAATTCGATCGCCAGCGGAAATCAGCTTTTGTCCTTCGACCACATCGCCACCTCGACGACGAATGAATTCACCCGGGGCCACGTCGGCGTTCAGGACAATGGTCTCTCCTTCCGGAGTTACATCCTCCTGCATGATGATGGCGTCCGCTCCCGCCGGGAGCGGCGCGCCGGTCAGGATTCGAACAGCTTCACCGGAACGGACGGTCAACTTGCGATCAACGCCCGCGGGTTGCTCGCCGACCACGCGCAAGCGAGCGCCCGGCGCGGAGGAAGCGGCGACGACGGCATAGCCGTCCATGGCAGAGTTATCGAACGGCGGCAGCGCGAGCGTTGCGACCAGATCCCGCGCCGCAAAGCAACCCACCGCGCGCGCTAGGGAAAGCACCCGCGGCGGCAATGGGCGCACGTGTCCTAGAATTCTGGCGAGCGCCTCTTCCTGAGTGATCACTGGCGCAACCGTATCGCAGCCCGGTCGGTTTGTCGTCGCGCGAGACAGTCTTCGTTAGGCCGGGAGCGGGCGCCTCGTGGGCGGCTGGTTGACGACCCTCCGCGTCCCCCCATATTGCAACCCGGTTGGTGAGGTGGCTGAGTGGTCGAAAGCAGCGCTTTGCTAAAGCGCCGTACCTCAAAAGGGTACCGAGGGTTCGAATCCCTCCCTCACCGTTGATATCGACACCTATGAAATCCGCTTACGAACTCGCGATGGAACGGCTGGAAAAGACGGCGCCCACCGTCTCACTGACAAACCAGCAGAAGGAGCAGATCGCGGAAATGGATTCCAACTACCGGGCGAAGATCGCGGAGAAAGAATTGTTTCTGAAGGACCAGATTCGCCAGGCGCGCACCAGCGGCAAGTTTGAGGAAGTGGAGTCGTTGGAGAAGCAACTCGTCATCGAGCTCCGACGGCTCCAGGAAGATTGCGAAGAGAAGAAAGAGAAACTGCGGCGCTCGTTCGCGAGCTGACGCTTACAGCGCGGCGAGCGCAAGCGGGGGCAATACCCGCGGGCTTTGCCGTTACTCCCGAACGAGCCCTGGCCATCAAGCCGCCGAACGTTTCGTTTGAGCAAGCCGCCTCTGTTCCGTTGGCCGGACTTACTGCGCTGCAGGGCCTGCGCGAGGGAAAGATTCAACCCGGGCAGAAGATTGTGATCAACGGCGCAACCGGAGGTGTAGGAACATTCGCCGTACAGGTCGCCAAGTCTTTTGGCGCAGATGTCACGGCTGTTTGCAGCACACGCAACCTCGATCTTGTCCGATCGATCGGCGCCGACCACGTCATCGATTACACAAAAGACGATTTCACCAAAAGCGACCAGCCTTACGACGTGATCTTCGATAATGTTTGCAACCATTCCTTCTTCGAACGCCGTCGCGCGTTGACTGCCAAAGGCATTTGCGTTTTGGCCGGCATGGGCGGAGCCGGGGTAAAACAAGGTCGGGCCATTGGACGCATCGCTGGTAATCTTTTCACGGCGCGAGGATTGTCGTCATTCACCGATCAAAAGTTCGTCAATTACATGACCAAGATGAGCAAAGACGATCTCATAATGCTCGGCGATCTCATCCAGACCGGAAAGATCACACCGGTCATCGACAGAACTTACAAGTTCAACGACGCCCCTGAGGCTCTCCGCATCTTCGATCAAGGTCACGCTCGTGGCAAACCAGTAATCACAATCGAATGAAAGGACTTTGAGGTTGGTGACTAGCTAAAAGAGCGGAACAATGCGTTTGCCCATATTAGCCAGCCCATAATCCCTGATCATCATGAAACGACACCTGCAATTTGTTATCACGATGTGCTCCGCGACTTCGCTCTTATTCGCAGGCGCCGCGTTCGCCCAGACTCCGACTCCGAGCGGCGCTGCCCGGATGAAAGCCATTGTTTATCATGAATTCGGTTCACCCGATGTCCTTCGGCTCGAAGAAATCGAAAAGCCTGCTCCGACTGACAATCAACTTTTGATCAGAGTGCGCGGAGCGTCGGTAAATCCACTCGACTGGCATTACATGGAAGGCACGCCCTACCTCGCGCGCCTGCTGGCATTTGGATTGCTCAAACCAAAGGTCACGCGGCTTGGGGTTGACTATGCCGGAACGGTGGAAGCGATCGGCAAGAACGTCACGCAATTCAAACCTGGCGATGAGGTTTACGGAAATCGTTTTGGTGCGTTTGCCGAGTATATCTGCGCCTCGGAAAAGTCCCTGGCTTTGAAACCTGCCAACCTGACATTCGAGCAGGCAGCGTCCATCCCGGTAGCGGGGATCACCGCCCTCCAAGCCCTGCGCGACAAAGGAAAGATCGAGCCGGGGCAGAAGGTCCTGATCAACGGCGCATCGGGCGGCGTAGGCACGTTCGCGGTCCAAATCGCCAAGGCCCTCGGCGCGGAGGTGACCGGGGTATGCAGCGGAAGGAATGCGGAGATGGTCCGATCAATCGGGGCCGATCACGTCATTGATTACACCAAAGAAGATTTCACCAGGAGTGGGCAACGTTACGACCTGATTCTCGACAATGTCGTGAACCGTTCGCTCTCAGAATGCCGGGGCGTCCTAAATCCCAATGGCATATACGTCATGATCGGCGGAGGAGGAGTGGACGACGATCAATGGATGGGGCCTTTGGTTCGCCCGATCAAAGCGCTCCTCATGTCACGCTTCGTGAAGCAGAAGATGACCGTCATGCTGGCGGAGGTGAACAATAAGGACCTGACCTTCCTCGCCGATCTCATCCAAGCCGGAAAGGTGAAACCGGTCATCGACCGGACTTACACGCTAAGTCAGCTCCCGGATGCTATTCGATACCTGGAAGAGGGCCACGCCCGGGGGAAAGTGGTGATCACGGTGGCGGAGAATAACGAGGCATTATCGACCAGCGCCAACCAGGGGTCCGCGAGCACCACTGGACCCCTTCAGATTGCGCTTGGGCTCACTGTCGTCCCGCTTGCCGTATTGATCGTGCCCATCGTGGTCGCGTGGGCTCTCAATCGCCGCTTCCGGCAGCGCAATCCCGACAAGAGAGGATACCGGTGGGGCTATTATTTTAGCCTCATGTCGGTAGTCGCCGGTCTTGGTCTCGGCGGTTTTCTTGAATCGGGGATCATCGTCGTGCTCGGCTGCGGCGTCATTTACGCAGTCCTCGCATGGTTCTTCGCCCAGCGTCAGCCGTGGGCCTGGATCGCGCTGACGATTTTCAGCTTCAACCCCGTCTTGTGGATCATCAATCTTCTCTACCTTAAGAAGCGCTGGGCGGAGGACTCAATCACCCCGGCAACGATCTAGCCCGGAACCTCGAGCGAGCGCCAATAACTCATCGGGTCTTTCGTTGAAGCTTTGCGGGGGCGGATTGCGACCCCGTCGAGATCGGCGAGGAGCTTCACGTCAGTCGCAGGAAGTTGACAGACGAACAGGTCGGCCCCGCAGAGCGACAAAATCCGATGTGGGCGCCCGGCGTAAAGCAGGTGCGAACCGATTATTGCAGCGATGCGCCCGGAACAACAGAACTGTGGCCAGCAGAACGGGCATCTTGACGAACACCAAGAGACCGAACGCGACAATGATGCGGAAGAGACTTCGCGCAGCATGGCCTTCGTGCCGGCAGGCGTCCGTCCTTAGCCGGCAATCACCACGCTGCTTCGGTTTGGAACGCGACCAGGATAGCGCGACGAGCATTGGCGGCCTTGACAACGGCGCGCCTTCGAGCTGCTTCGCAAAGACCAAGAACATCGTCCGCGTCGGCAAGTCGCTTGTTGTTCGCGTCAGCTACAGGCTCGACGAAGACGACGCGTGATCTAGCTTACTGCGATGGGCGGGCGTTGAGGCCGAAGTCGCGTTCGACGCTTTGATACCAGGTGGCATCGTCAGCCGCGCCCCAGTCGACCCATTGTTCGTCGGTCATCGAGGCACGCCACTTCAGGAAGGGCTCGGCATCCGGTCCAACGGGATGCCGCAATTGCCAGGTGCCGCTCTCGATGATCTCGCGAATCTTCTGCGCGACTTCGACTGGTGAAGCCGGAGTTTGCAGCGAGGCACTGAAGAGACCCGCCATGCGGCGCGCGTGCGGATAGGGCGAAGTCTCGGGTTGTTTAGTGAGGCGGCGGGCCATCGCGGTGTCAATAATCCCCGGTTGGACAATTGCGACCCGGATGTTGAACATTTTCGCTTCCTGCGCGAGGGCTTCGCTCAGCGCTTCCAAGGCAAACTTCGACGCCGAGTAGCCGCCTAACGGAGACGAGGAGATGCGGCCGGCGACCGAGGTGACATTGATGATGCAGCCGCTACGGCGGGCCCGCATTTGTGGCAACACTGCCTTGATGCAGCGCAGTGCCCCGAAATAATTTGTCTCCATGACCGCCCGGTACTCGGCAAGATCGAGTTCTTCGGTGGACCCCTTCCGCTCGATCCCGGCGTTGTTGACCAGGACATCGAGAGGACCATTGGCCTTTTCAATCGCGCGGATCGCTTCGGTCACTGATGCGTCGGAATCGACATCCAGGGCGGAGACGTGGATCGGCAGTCCTTCTTTTTGCGCGGTCGCGCACGGGTTCCGGGGCGCCGCCCGGATTACGCATCGTCGCGTAAACGGTATGCCCGGCGCGGCCGAGGACTAATGCGGTGGCCAGACCGATACCTTCGCTGGTGCCGGTGACTAATATAGATGCCATGGCTCTGTCCCTCTCTTGCGGTGGTGGGTTGTTTCTATCCTGCGCGCCGCCAGGTGCGCACGCCGACAACAGGATCAAACTGCCGTGAACTTAAGGCAAACATTCTTCCGTCGCCCAGCGCGTCGAACATCACTCTGCCGATGCCTGGAATCACGCGCGGGGAAGAATTCCCTCCGACTGTGAGGATCGGGAGGTTAAGCACGACAGATAGGCAAAGGAACGAACATGATCAAAATTGAATCGCCATTTCAACTGCTTGAGCAACCGCCGCGTTACGTCGGGCCCGGTCTCGCGCCATTGGCTCAGCTGCGGACGAGGAAAGTGACCCTCAGCGGGTAGAAAACCGTGCCGGCTGACTGACCCAATCACATCGCGCGCGCGACCTCGGGGCCGACCGCCAGGTCCTCCGGCACGGTGTAGCGATACGTGGCAATGTTCTGTGAGACGTGCTTGAACTCCAACGGCTCCGTCTTTTCGAACAAGACCTGCGTACGCACCCCCAGTTTCTCAAAGAATGGCTGACTAACCAGGATCTCCCACCGGGCCGCCCGGTCGCAGAGACGCGAGGCCAGGTTCACCGTGTGCCCGATGGCGGTGAAGTCGCGCCGCGTGGTGGAACCAATCGAGCCGACGACCGCGCGGCCGTAGTGAATGCCGACCCCGAGAGCCAGCGGCCAGCCCTCCATTTGAATCTCGCCGCGAATGCGCGCGATCAATTGCTGCGCGCAAGCGAAGATCCGTTGCGGCGTGTCTTCTTCATTTAGAAAAACCGCCATGACGGCGTCGCCAATAAATTTGTCGACGTCGCCACCGGCCGAAACGACCACGTCGGCTTGGAGCGCGAGCAACCGATTTAGCTCGCGCACCAGCAACGAGGCCTCGCGCGTCTCGCACCAACTGGTAAACCCACGCAGGTCCGCGAAGAGGACCGTCACGTCCTGCTCGGTCCCGGTCAGCCATTGGGGATCGTCCCGGCTCCGGCGGACGGCCTCCGCAGTGAAACGGGAGACATAAGGCAGGAGGGCGAGCTTTTCGCCTAACGAGATGATCATGTCATTAAAAACGCTGCCCAGTTCCTGCAATTCGTCACGGCTCATGACGTCCACCTGCACGTCATGCTCGCCGGAGCGGAAGCGCCGCATGCCGGTAGAAAGTTTTTTCAGTCCGCGGGTAATGTTTCGCGCCAGGAGCAGGCCGGGAATCATGGCAACGCAAAATGCGCCGGCGCCGATGGCGAGGGACCAGAGAAGTTCTTCGCGTTGGCGGGCCAGGAAGCGGCTGATTTCCGCGTCCGCTTCCAGGATCGCCACGGGCTTTCCTTCGCGATTCAAGATCGGCGCATAGCCACTGATCCAACGTCCATTCTCGTCCTGGTAAGCATCGCTGCTCGTCGGCAGCAAAGTGTTCCAAGCCTCGATGAAATGCCGCCGATTCGCTTCGGGAACGGTGTAATGATGGCCGATGAAGGTCTCTTTCTGAAGCATGACCACGAACTCAGTTTCAAAGGGTGAATCGGCATTGGCTGGTCGCAGGATGTAGACCTCGTTTTCCGCCAAACCATTGATCCGACGCGATTGATCGAGAATCCGGCGCGCGTTCTGGAACGCGGCCGAGTTCGCGTCGCCGGGCTCGTGAATCGAGCTGATCTCATCGCCGTTCAGGGCGAGCGCGGTCGTGCCCGCGGCCCCGCGAACGAAGGCCTGAAATTCCTGGAGCAACTGTGCGCTGCGCAAATGGAAATTGGTCGCGAGAATCGCGGTCACCACCAGGCCGGCGACGCTCGCCATCGCAAGCGCGATTTTCGTCCGGAGCGAGAAGCGGCGTGGCTGAGGCAAGGGCATGGCAAACGGACGCGTCAGGCGACGAGCGCCAGCATGTCCTCGGGGATTGGTCGCCGACAAGCGCAAATCCTTACGGAGCGCGATCGCGTAAGGATGACACCGCCCGCGCGACGAATCCGCATGATCTCCTCCGCCAGATGTCTTCGATGCCTTTTTTTCAGTTTCGCGCTCGTCCTCTGGACCCACGCTGTACCCGCGGAGCAGCTCGCAGTCGCATCCGTCGGCCCGGCGGCGCCACCGTTCTCCCGTTCAGATTCGCGCTGCTGGAATCCGCAACGCGGCTGGAATATGCCCGATCACACCGCCCGCCGCCATTCAATACTCGTTAGACTCCGGGTCGGTGCGGGACGAAGTTTGCTACTGGCGTGATATGAGCCTGCTCCCGCATCTCTGGAATCTCTACGGCAAATCCGGACTGGTCAGCACGATCCGCTTGTCTGCCGGGGACACGCTGGCTCGCGACCGGATGCACTCGTTAGTCTGTTCCCTCCGTGCAGGAAGACACGCGCTTGATACGAGCGATTCGCGACGGCTTCAGGCCTTCACCATCCCGAGGGCAGGAGGGACGCGCGTGGTGCTTTCGGCCGCGGGGTTCACGCCACGCACGGGAGGCAGCAGCGGCAGGATCGCGCCAAAAGTCGTTCCACGCCCCACCGCAGTTTGAAACTGCAAAGTGCCGCCGTGTCGATCGAGAATACGCATGGCAATGGAAAGACCGAGGCCTGTGCCCGCGGGCTTGGTCGTGAAAAAAGGATCAAACAGGCGCCCACGCACTTTCGTCGGAATGCCGCTGCCCGTGTCCTCCACTTCCAGGACGACGACATCCTGTACTGCACCGCGAAGAGGCAAACGAGACCGCTGCGTCCGGAGGGTGATGCGGCCTTTTTGCCCGATGCTTTCGGCGGCGTTGCGCACGAGATTGATGAGCACCTGTTTGAGTTGTTTGGCGTCACCGCGAACGATCGTGTCGTCTCCGGGCGATTCGACGACGAGCTCGATCTCGCTCCCCGCCAGTTGCGGTGCGAGCAATTCGCGGATCTGACGAAGCAGTTCGTGGGAAGCGACCTCCCCGAAATCGGGATCGCGGGGACGGGCGAAAAGGAGGAAGTCGCCCACGATGCCATCAAGGCGTTCGATCTCATCATCGATAATCGCGGCGTCCTCCAGTGCGGGTGAGTTGCAGTCGAGATTTTTCCGAAGGGTGAACACCCGCGTTTTGAGCGCGGTCAGAGGGTTGCGAATCTCATGGGCGATGCCGGCCGCGAGGACACCGAGCGACGCCAGTTTTTCGCGCTGCTCGGCAAGAGCACGGGTCTCGATGAGCTGCGTTCGAAGCGGTGCGATGGTGTCGCGGAACAGCACCCGAGCGCCCCAGGCCACGGCGGCGAGCATGGCCAGGCATCCGGCGGCGAGGATTGCCCCCAGTCTTTGCAAGGACCGTTGACTCTCCCCGAGGAAATCTCCGAGGGCTCGGCGATGCGCATCGGCTAACCGACCGCCGAGCACGAGCATCCGTTGTGCGGCAGTTTCGAGTTGATTCAATCTGCTCCTGGTCGGTGTGCTCTGCTCGACGTGCTCGCGATGAATACTGTCGGCCACACCAAGGTAGCGGTCGTATTCGACGTTGATCTCGTCGAGCGCTCGCTTTTCGTTTTCGGTCTTGAGGGTGTCGCGCTGCAGATCGATCCACTGATCGAGGGCGTGGCTCTCAGTTTGGAATTGCTCCCAATCCGAGGCGTCACCGCTGATCTCGTAGGCGAGCAGTCCTGCGTCGAGCCTCAGCACAGTGGACTGGAGTTCGCCGGCGATGCGAAAGCTTTCAAACTGAGCATTCGTGAATCGGCGGCGCAGCACTTTCAAGTCGTTCCACGCCGTCACGGTGGACCATGCGAAGAGCGCGACCAGTGCGACCAGAAAGGCGCAAAATAACGTTAGGCGACGACGGAGCTGAGGAATCATTCGCAGAAGCAGACGCCTGGGTGTGGACCGGTACCCACCAACCGGCGGTTCGCTCGCGCCCTCGTTGTGAGAGCGGGCGGCTTCATGCCGGACGTGAAGCAGCCGAGCCCTCCGGAGCGCCGTCTGGTGATTTGCTCAAGAGCGCATCAATCCGCTGCAAGAGGAGCGGCAGATCGAGCGGCTTCTCCATCAATTCGATCCCGGCCTCGCGCGCAATATTTCGCTGGTCCGGGCGAGCGGTGATGATGATCGCCGGCAACTGCGGGTTGACCGCGCGCAGGTCAGAGATGGTGCCCCAGCCGTTGCGCCGCGGCATGTTCATATCGACTAAAGCCAGATCGAACCGGTGATGGCGGAAAGCTTCGACGGCTTCGTGGCCCTGGCTCGCCGCGACGACCAGATAGCCCTCCGAAACCAGAACGCTACGCAATCCTTTGCGCACCGCCTCGTCATCGTCCACGACAAGGATGGTGCTGCGCGGCCGGCTGCTGAAAGACTTGGCGAAGGTTGGTTCTTGCATTGTGATTATTGGTGGTCTGCGGATCCGGGCTCCGGTGAATTGCCTCGGGCGCGATGTTGGTGGAGGGCTTGGGAAGTCTGCGGCGGCGGAGCGGTGTGCGCTTTGCGCCACTCCCAGGCGATCATCGCCATTCCCAACGAGAGAATCACGAGGGTCACCGCGAGCGATGCGAAATCGCGCAAGTGATGTCTGGGTGCAGCTTCCATTTGAGCGCTCAAGCTCTGGCTCGGAATCTGGACATGACGAGATGCTGCGATGCGGATGGCCAAAACGAAGGCGGCAAGGATGGGCGAAAGAAAAGCCAGGCTCTCTTCGACGCGCTCGGCCCGACTCAAAATGGAGCGACGCATTTTCATGGCGAACGCGATTTCAGGCCGCGAGTGACAACGCCGGTTCGCCGCCGCGAAGCGCCAAAAAAATCGCCGCTAGAATTTTCGCCGCGGGGATCGGTTTCGGCAACGCGATCGCAACCTCCCGTGCCACCCGCCCGCGCAATGGGCGGTCCGCAAGGGAACCCGAAAGCATCACCACCGGAATGCGTATCCCGGCCGAACGGAGCGCGAGCACCAGGGTTTCGCCATCCATCACGGGCATCTGCCGATCGGTCAGCAGGAGCTGAAACTTTCCCGTGGAAAGTTGTTCCAGCGCCTCGGCCCCATTCGCCGCGACTTTCACGTCGTACCCCTCAAAGTCGAGGATCGCAGCATGGATATTGCGAGTCTCTTCGTCGTCGTCTGCCACGAGGATGCGCGCGCCTTCGATGCGCAGCCTGGTGCGTTTTGTTCTCTGGGGTCGGAGGGATGCAAGACGCCCGCCTACCCTGGGTGTCGCCGGCTTCATACACTAAACTTTCTCCGACAGGTGGCGCTGCGGGATCAGGCGTGAGCCCGACTGTGAATAGGCGTTAAGCCTAGTCCGAGTGCGGGGCCTCCGGCGAGATCACGGGCCCACTAGCCCGCGACGCCGTACTGCTCGGTCTCCACGTAGCGCACCGCCTGGCGAATCATCTCCGCGCTCGTGGTGAATTCGAGCTTCTCCTTGATGTGATCGCGATGCACCGAAACCGTCTTCGGGACTGAGGTTGAGCTGTCCGGCGATTTCCTTCGCCGTCTTGCCTTCGCCGAAAAGACGGAAGACCTCGAACTCGCGGTCGCTGAGTTTTTCCAGCGGCGAATTGCTCCCGCGCGGGCGCGCGCCGGCAAACGCGTCGAGCACGCGGGCGGCGAGTTTTGCGCTCATGTAGAGCTGCCCGCCGAGCACGCGGCGGATGGCGGCGAGGAAGGTCGGACCGTCGGCGTCCTTCATGACGTAGCCCTTCGCGCCGGCCCGCAGCGCGCGCTCGGCGTAGAGCATTTCGTCGTGCATCGAGCAGACGAGAATGCGCAGCTCCGGGTGCAGCGCGAGGAGATCCTTGATGAGGTCGAGGCCGCCGCGCCCGGCCATCGTGAGGTCGGTGACGACGAGGTCGGGCCGCTCGCGCTCGACGGCGGCGAGCGCCTCGGGCACGCTCGTGGCGGTGGCGCACACGGCGAGATCCGGCTCGGCGTCGAGCATGAGCTGATAGCCGTTGAGCACCATGCGGTGGTCGTCCACGAGCAGGATGCGGGATTTGCGCGGCGGGCTTCGGTTTGCCTTTGGCAGCGCTCATGCGGGCAATTTCACACGGCAGGAAATACGCGTGCCACCGGCCGGTGCCGAGCCGATTTCCAGCGTCGCCGCCGATGAGCCGGGCGCGGTAACGCATCACGCGCAGGCCGATGCCGTCGCGCGGTCGGCGCAGCTTCATCGAAGCCGTCGCCGTCGTCGTCCACCTCGAGCACAAGCGCGCCGTCGCGGCGTTCGAGGCCGATGCGGATTTCCGAGGGCGCGGCGTGCTTGAGCGCGTTGTTCACCGCTTCCTGCGCGATGCGGTAGAGATGTCCGGCGACCTCCGCATCCGTCACGCGCACCGGCTCCGCGCAATCGAAAACGCAGCGCACGGCTCCGCCGCGGCTCGTGCTCTTCCGCGAGCGAACTAAGCGCGGCCATCAGACCGTCGTCCGCGAGCGCGACCGGCGCGAGGCCGTGGGACAGCGAGCGTACTTCGGCGATGGCCTCGCGGAGTTGCCGCCCGATGTCCTCGCCGCGCTCCGCCAGCGCGGGCGCGTCCGCCTTTTGCGCCGCGCTCACGAGCGCATTCGTCGTCATCGAAGCGGCGGTGAGCCGCTGGCCGAGGCCGTCGTGCAAGTCGTGTCCGATGCGCCGCCGCTCGCCTTCGGAAATTTCCAGCACCTCGCGCTCGAGCCGCACTTGCTCCGCTTCGCGCTCGCGCAGCTTCGCCGCCATCGCGGAAATCGCTCCGGAAAGCTTGCCGACCTCATCGCCACCCGAGAGTTGCGGGGGCGCATCTGTTCGCCCTTCGCCAAACGCGAGAACACCGTTCGCCAATCGTCCCAGCCGCGTCGCGACGGCGAAGTGAAGCACCGCCCAAAGCGCGAAGCTTAGCAGGGCCATGGCCGAGGCCATCCAGCGGAGCTGTGTGCGCGCGTTCGTCTGCGCAGCGGTGATCGCTTCTGCTTGATCGAACACTTCCAGCGCCCAGCCTGTGCCGTGCTCGCCGATGCGGAACGGATGCACACTGACCAACGTCTTCTCGCCCTCGCGGTGCTGCACCACGGGCTCGTTTGCTGAATTGATCAGCGCCGCCGCCGGAGCCAACGATGTCTCGGCGGCAGATTGTCCATCCAACGCGCCGGTGCTATCCGCCACGATCCGTCCGCTTGCATCGATAACGGCAACAATCTCGATCTCCGGAACATCGGGCATCGCTTTCACGCGGATCTGCAGGGCGTTGAGATCGCCGGCAGCCAAAAGACGTTCGCTCACCTGCGCGAGACGGCTGCCGGAGGAGTCGGCCCTTGCCCGTAGTTCGTTCAGGTACCGCGCGAGGTCGAGGTCCAGATTCAGACGATAATCAAACCACGTCGCCGCCAGTCCGAAAATAAGCGCGACGAGCGGAACGGTGATCCGGATTGGCGGCGGCCAGCGCATCGCGCATACCGTCGCGCAGACCGCGCCAAAGGCGAGCGCCTGGTCGCTCGCAGAATCCCCTGCCCGCGGCGAATACGGAGTGGAGTAGGCGCTGCGCCTATCATAGCTCGGCTCTGACGGGAATGGCGTCGAGCGAGGCGCTCGTTGATGAAGAGAGCAACACCCCCCACCAACATGAACGCGACCGCTACATTCTCGTCGGACTACTTGAAACCAGGCTACAAACCCGCGCGCACCTCGGCGACGGACGAAGCCGAGCCATCCCTTTCTTCTCGCTCTGAGCCATATGGTGACCTGGTATTCGACTTGTTGCGGGCTGAGAGAAAAAGCGAATCCACAGAGCGGTGCAGGCAGCCGCGGAATCGGGACCGAGAGCGCAAAGCCTCAAGAGATCTCCGAGGCTCCGCACCTTCCGCGCCCGAGACCTCCGACAGTATTCCAAGGTGGAAACGAATCTTGGATCTCTTGGTCATATTGCTGTTCCTGCCGCTTTGGCTTCCGCTCATGATTTTGATCATGGTCGCGATCAAGAGCACATCTGCCGGGCCGACTCTCTATCGGCAAGAGCGGGTCGGTTACCGGGGCCGGCGGTTCATGCTCTACAAATTCCGGACGATGAAAGTGAACGTCGATACGAGCGTGCACGAATCCCATTTCGTGCGCCTGATTGAAACGGATTTACCGATGACAAAACTGGATGTGCACGGCGATCCTCGACTGATCAAAATTGGCAGCTTCCTGCGCGTGACCGGATTCGATGAACTGCCGCAGATTTTCAACGTCTTGCGCGGAGAGATGAGCCTGGTCGGCGCGCGTCCATGCACGGTAGTTGAGTTTGAGCACTATCTTCCATGGCAGCGCGATCGGGTAAATGGCCCGCCGGGGATCACCGGATACTGGCAGGTGAACGGCAAGAACAAGACGACCTTCAGCGAGATGATCGAGATGGATATCTTTTACGCAGCGGAACATGTCGGTTTGGCTCGACCTCTCGATCTTGTCTCGAACGGTTCCAACGATGATTTTCCAAGCGCTCGAGACAAGGGGCATGATTTTGCCTAACAACCAGTCGAGGAACCTGGCCCGGCCCTTGCACGACCCAACGCTTCATCCAGCTCTGCGGCGGCACCCCTCCGACGCTCCGGCCTGAGACGCGGGCGGCAGCGCAATCCAAAAGACAGCCAGAAACGACACATGCGAACTGACACACACGAGTCAGGTCGCTTCCGGCGATTCTTCGCCTTTCTCGGACCAGGACTGATTACTGGTGCAGCCGATGACGATCCTTCCTCCATCGGCACCTATTCGGTCGTAGGCGCGCAGCTCGGCACCTCGATCTTGTGGACCGCTTTCATCACCTGGCCGCTCGTCGCTGCGATCCAGATGATGTGTGCGCGCATCGGCATCGTCACCGGCCAGGGATTGGCCCGAGCACTTAGCAAGAAATTTCCGCGACCACTCGTAGCCGCGTTCGCGCTCGCGTTATTGATCGCGAACACGATCACGGTCGGCGCCGATCTCTCGGCGATGGCGGACGCAGGAGAGATGCTCAGCGGTCTGAACTCGCACTACTATGTCGTCTTCTTCGGCGTCATCATCGGACTCGGCACCATCTTCCTTCGCTACCGCAGGATCGCGAATATCCTGAAGTGGTTCGCGCTCAGTTTGCTCACCTACATGCTGACTGCCTTCGTGATTCGTCCCGATTGGAGTTTCGTCTTGCACGAAACCTTCCTGCCGACCTTGCCCACGGGTCGTGCAGCCTGGGCCGGGCTGGTCGCCCTGCTCGGAGCGACCATCAGTCCTTACCTGTTCTTTTGGCAAGCCTCGCTGGAGTTGGAAGAGACGCGCGATCCCCATCCCGCCACGATCTTCGATGGACCCAAGACCGGGGCAAAACGATTGAGTGCACGCCGGCTGGATATCGGTTTTGGCACGCTGTTCTCAAATCTCGCGATGTATTTCATTCTCCTGACCACCGCGCTCACGTTGCACCGCAATGGTATTACCAACATTGATACATCGCGTGATGCGGCTGCAGCCCTCAAGCCGCTGGCCGGACCATTCGCGGCCGCGCTTTTTACAATTGGAATCGTTGGCGTCGGTCTGGTGGCGATTCCGACTCTGATCACTTCTTCCGCCTACGCGCTCGCGGAAACTTTTCGCTGGAAGCACGGTTTACACCGGCGATTCCACGCGGCGCGCCCATTCTATAGCGCGATCATGCTTTCAAGCCTCATCGGCATCGCTTTCGACTTTACCAACACGAGTCCGATGAAGGCACTGTTTGGGGCCGCGCTCATCAGCGGCGTCATCGCTCCCTTTCTTCTCGTCGGTATTTTGATCGTGGCCTCCGACCGGAAAATCATGCGGCAGCAACCAAGTCCTCGACTGGCACAGCTGATGGTCGGTTTCACGGCGCTCGCCATGTTTGGCGCGGCGATCGGAATGTTCGTCTTTTGAAGCAGGCCTCAGTTAGCCGCGCGGTTTTCGGGGGAGCGCGCTGAAGCCTACTTTGCGTTCTGATTCCGCCGCTCTTCAGCGGGCGTGATCTTTCCGCCTAACGACGTGCGAAAACGGCCAACCTCGGCCAGGTCACCCACACCCGGTGCGGCGTGGTAGCGATGACAGAGAATGCAGGCATCGCCCGCGACGCGGGGCTGGTGGCACTCCGCGCACTGCATTCTCGAGATGGGCGCGAAGTTGCTCTGGAAGGTCAAGCCCTGGTGCACCGTGTCGGTTCCGGAGGCGCTCGAGAAAAACTTCGCGTATTCCGATTTCGGATTCAGGACATGACAAGTCTGGCAACCGGCGTCGCCGATTAGGCTGAAATGGGTGGTGTGGCTAAAGGTGGTGAAAGGCCGGCTCTTGGCGTTCGGCTGCGCGGGCAACCAATTCACGAACGTCGCTCCGGCCTTATCCTCAACGGTGTGGCACTTCATGCAAAGGCCGGGCGATTGCGGGTCAGCCAGGGTGCGAAAGGCCACCTCCGCCTCTGGGTTCGCGCGCTCGTTCGAGAGCTGCGCCGCCGCGTTCAACCACGCGACGAGAAACGGGTCGGCATGGCCGATTGGCCGGTAAAAGAGGGTCAAGCTCTCCTGCGGGCGATACCAACCGCCAGCAGCAACCCACTCTTCGGCCGGCATCGATTCCGGAGCCGGCAGCGATGGAGCGGCGGGAGGAGGGGCGGCCTCGGGGCTGGCGCCTAACAACTCCGCTTCGGCAAGATCATCACTAGCCTTGGATGGCGGCGTGGGCGTCGCCGCCGCAAGGTCGTCGTTACCGCCCGCGAGCAGGTCGTTGCCGGGAGTTGCCGTGGGCTTCGCGGTCGACGCCAGCGAGGTTATCACCACCAAGCAACGATTCATCGCCCCGAGTCTGACCGGCTTCTCGTTAGGCGGAGATGCTCCCGGCGATGGCTTGGGCTTTTGCCGGCACGGAAGGTTTGATCCCCTTCTGATAAGTCGGCGACCTCGCTTAGCAACTGAGGCATCCATTCCTTCTGCGCCGCGAGCAAGGCTGCCCGCGGCATTTCCAGCCCGGCCGGCGCGACCGCGCCCTTCATCTCCTCGATCAAATACGACTGCCCCTCGACCACCAGATGGAAGAGCAATGTCTTCACACCCCAGGCGAATTGTTCCGCGGCTGCCATTTGCTCGGGTGTCGCCTTTGTTAGATCGAGCAAATCGACCCCGCGCAATTTCTCGAGGACCGGGCCCATCGTCGGCTGACGGCTGAGAAGCAACTCCATGAAGGGAGTCAGTTTTCCGTCGGCAAATTTCGGCCATTCCCCGATGCTCATGTTGTGCGCGGCGAGTGTTTCCACATCGATCCCGGGGACGGTGAAAAACGCCACTCCTTTCGTCGTCATCCCTTCGCCCTTGATCTGCGGGGCATGACACGACGAGCAGGTGGCGTTGAAATTCCGCACCTGCATGAATTGCCCCGCCGGCCCCGGCGCATGGCAGCTCTGGCAGCCGGCAGGCGCAAGGTCTTTCTTCTCCGCGAAGTGCTGCCCGAGGTGGCTGGCGTGATCGAAAAAGATTCGCGTCCGGCGTTGATAAGGATAACTGGCGAACTCCGGGTGCCCCTTTTCAAAACTGGCAAACTGGGTGGCGTGGCAGGCCTGGCACTGCGCATTCGTCAGGCGCTTGAGGTCGAAACTGCGACCGTGGTGTTCCTGGTGGCAGGTTGCGCAGGCGAGGTCGTCCGTCTGTGCGTGATTGCGCGCGAGCGCATGGCTCGCGCGGAGCAGCGGCGGGGCGGACTTCCGTTCGTTAGGCGGGGCGAGCCGGCGCTGGATGTCCGAGAGGGTACCGGCGGACAGGCCATGGGCGCGCAGTGGGAGATCGCCCATTTGATGACACTTCAAACACAACGCGCTGTCGTGGCGAATGTCCGACCCGAGTGTCGCTGAAACCAGCTGCGCTGCACTCACCGGGTCGACGCTGTGACAATCGCTGCACTTCGTCGCGGAGGTCGCATGCGCGTTGGTGAGCGTTCCTGGATCCATCCAGGCGTGGCGGAAATGCTGGCTAAACAACACCAGCAACCCGCCGACGTGATCGCCACCGTGAGCCAGACGTACATCCCGCGCGATCGGCGGAGGGAACGAATCGGCTGGCAGGGCGGAATGGGATGTGAGCAACGTCCGTCCGGCAGCGGACCTTCCGCGCACTTGCCGCCCGCCCCTCCGCTGCGCGTGCACGACCAACGGTCGCCGCTTTTGGAGGGCATGCACTCGCCCGTGTGACGGCAATTTCCCCGTTCATCCGGACCGAGCGGGCATCCGCGCCCTTCCGCCGCGTGGCCGCAGACCCAATCCTGATTCGGCCGCTCGTAGCGATTCTGTTTGAACCGAAGCGGGTCGAGCGGGTGCTGCATTTCACCACCTCCCCGCGTAGAGCGTCGCCACGATCCCGTGCGCCAGGCCGAGCAAAATCAGGCTGTAGGTAAACGGGATGTGGACGAAAAGCCAGATCCGCAAAAGGCGCTGGGCCGCGTATTGGAAGTCGAGATTTCGTTTTGTCTCGAGCCAGTCACGAATCTTCTTCGCGATCTCTTTTTCGCGTTCGTTCAAATAGCGATCCAAAGCGCTCGTCTCTGCGTAAAGCGCATGCCACTTGCGGCCCGCCCGGCCAAGAGCGTAAAGGGCGTTCGGCCGCTCCGTGAAAAAATCGCGCAGATACTGCACGTAGAAATCGCTGATCGTCGAGGACTCGGTCTCGCGCTCGGCCTGGCGGACCAAATCCTCCACCTCGTTTTGAATGCGGAGGCGAAACGCCGGAATGCGCTCGTAGAGGAGCGCTTCACCGGAGCGCGCCATTCGCGGCGGCAGGTGCCGGCTGATGTAGAGCCCGAAAAAACCGCTCAGGATAACGACACAAAAAACCAACGCGAGCGTGCTTTCGAAGGCGCCGCTCGGAACCCGAAAGCGAATGTGGAGGAGAAAAACGAAGAGACAAAACCAGCCCGCGTAAATGTGGATTTGCAGCCAGGTCGCCGCCTTGACCAGGGGCAGGAACGGCAACTTCTTGCGCGTGTTGAAGAGGGCGAGCCCGAGGACCAGGAAAAGGAGCAAGAGTCCGGTGTAAATCGCATCCGGCCGCAGCGCCGCTCGCAGGATGCACCAGCACAAAAACGTCACCGATCCGACGGCGACCAGTCCGCAGGTGAACCAAATTCGCCTAACGAGAAGAGGGCTCACCGATTGAGCCACCTCGCAAGTTCATCGACCTCCTGCATGTCCGCGCGAAAGAGCGCATCGTGCGGGCAGGCGCGGACACAGGCCGGGCCGCCCAGTTGATCGACACACAGGTCGCACTTCGTCGCTTTCAGGATCGGCGTCTGAGTCGCTTCGTCGAGGATGAATCGCCCCTTCCGATCGCGAATCTCGACCATCTGGATGTTGTCATACGGGCAACTGTTCGCGCAGGTCGCGCAACCGACGCAGGTCAGGTCGTTGATCACCACCTGCCCCTCGGCGGATTCCCGGTGAATCGCGCCGGTCGGGCAGCCGATCATGCAGACCGGATCGACGCAATGCATGCAGGCGTTGGCCACCATGATGCCGTTCTGCACCCGGCCGTGGCGGATAAACTTCGGGTTGTTGTCGTGGCTCGCGGCGCAGGCGCGCACGCAATCGTCGCAGCGCGTGCAACGGTCGAGATCGATCAACATCGTCGCCGTCCCGTTGACGTAGCGTTCCTCGACGAGAAACTCGATCATCTCCGGCCCAAAGGTTGCCTCCGCATCGCGTCCGACATTGATCTGGCTCTCGCGCCGGACCCGTTCGTGCAATTGAACGATTTCCTCCGCACTGAAGTGGGGCGCGATGAACTCGTCAAAAATAGGAGTGGAATGACGAGGACATCCACGTAGCCAATGGCGCGGAGGGAGAACGCGTGCCCGCCCCGTTCCTTGTTCTGCGCATCGCCGAGCAATGACGAGAGACCAAAGACATCGCCTTTGCCGAGGTAGCTGATCGTCCGCTCACCGTTATTATATTTGCGGCTGAGGCGGGCGAAGCCGCTGCGGATAAGAATCAATCCGTTAGGGTATTCGCCTTCCCGGGCAATCACCGGCTCTTTCGCGAGGCGCTCCTGGGCGGACGTTTCGCGCACCGTGCGATAGGAGGCGTTCCACTCGAAATCGCCGTAGCTCTCGAAGCGCGTGTGCTCCGCGACCTGTCGCAAGGCTTCGTCCGAGACATTCTTCAGGAGCGGCGTCTCCCGCAGATGCGCGCCCAGGCTGCGCTCACGGTAGAGCTGGTCGACGTGTTTCTTCCATTCCGGCGCATACTTCCGAATCTCGCGCAGACCTTGCCAACGCAGTTCGAGCAACTCCGCGGGCCTTCCGCAATGACGGTGGCGGTGCGCGGGGTGCGCGCGATCGCCGCGATTTCTCCGAACAATTCACCGGGGCCGAGGCGCGCGGTGCGGTTTTTCTCCAGCACGCCGCGGCACATCCTGGAGAAAAACGCGCACTTCGTCGCCGGCGGCCCGGCGCGCGCTTACCGTCGCCGCTTCGGTGCCGCGGGTCGTCTTACCGCCGGTGTAATCACGCACCTCGGGATAGGCGGGTCGCGACCAAAGCTGGGCGAGCGAGGCGGTGAAACTTTTCTTCTGCGGTGGACGGCGTCCGAGAACCGCCGAGGGAAGCGAGTCGAGCACGACGCGCACCGCGCCCTGCAGGACGAAAAAAGCCGAACTGCCGTAATCCCCCTCGCGCACAATGATGTCTCCGGCCTCGAACCTGCGGACCCGCGCGTCGTTGTGCAGGATTCCGCGCAGCGGGATGGTCGGCGGAAAACGCGCCGGGTCGATCGCGGCGTAGGGGGCGAACGCGAGCAGCCGATCGACCTCGGCTTCCGTCATCGCCGCGTCGAACGGCACGTCCCAGCGCTGCGGCCGCGGGATGCGCGTCGTTACTTCAGCCATTACTCAATCCCTAAGAATGGCGGCCGCAACGCCGAGGGGCGAGAAGTTAATTCCCGCTCCCGGTTAAGGTTGAAACGGCTTCCCGCGATACTGATCTGCTTTCGGCAACATCGAGTCGATTCCCGCCAGTTTGTCGCCGGTCACATTCTTCCCGAACTTCTTGCCCAACTCGGCCACTTTGTCGGCCGTTTCTTCCAGCGGCGCCTTGTTGTTTAGCTTCAAGGCGGCGCCGGCGGCGATAGTGTTGATCTGCGCCATCTCATCGGTCGGTGCGGCTTTTTGAATCGCTTCGAGCCTCTTCTTCAGGGCATTCGCGCGCTGCGCCATCGTAATGCCGTAAGTCGCTTTCTCGGTCGCGCTCGCCACTCCGCGCAGGCTGTATTCGAAATCGAGAATCGCGCCGGTGGCGAACATCATTCGTTTGCGATTGGCGTCGTCTTCCTTGTTCACCTTGCCTTCCTCGCCGCTGGGAGTGAGGAAATTGTGCCGCACCATTCCCTGCGACCAGGCCACCAATTCGAAGCCCGGCGTGCCCGCGCTGTGGCCGCCGACATTGACCAATTTCTCGTTAGGCACGAGATGGCATTGAAAACAGTTGGCCGCGACCGCATACAATGTCTTCAGGGCGGATCATGCCCGCGGCCTCTGATTTCTTCTGCCGCTCTTCGCGCGGAATTTTCTTGTCGTTGTGGATGTTCACCCAATCCGCGGCCGCGCCGTGGCAGGATTCGCAGGAAACGCCGGAAATCGGCTCAGCTTCCGCGCCTTTCTTTTGCACCGTGTAGTGGCAGGTAAGGCAAAGGCTGTCGCCTTTGACGCGCTTGATCCCCATCGCGGTGGCGATCTTCTGCCCTTCCGGGCTGCGGTGCATGGAATCGAAAGTCGCGAAGTGCGGCGTCGTCTTCCAGGCTTCCACTTCGAACTTGTGGCACTCGCCGCACTTCTGCGAACCGACCACTTTTGCCGGATCGATTTCGTGCACCTGTCCAGCGCGCGCGGCTGGCTTGCCCAGGCCCAAAATCAGGAAAGTCACGAGAAAGCAGGAACAGCGAAATTTCATGTAAAAATCCTCCGGTTTTGATCGCGTCGACGACCAGCGTCTTTGTTATCCAGTGTCGCTGCAGGCGACAAGAGCTTTCCACAACCAGTTTTTTAAATTGACGCCCGACCCGCTGGTTCCCCATTCTCGCAAGGCCGTGATCTGGCGCACATTAGTTCTAGCCTTGTCCGTGATCTGCAGCGGCCTGGCGCCGTCGGTAACCGTCCAGGCGCAAAATCCCGCCGAGGCTCCTGCCGTGGTTCCCGTGCCGAGCGCCTCCCCCGAGGAGGCCGCGCCTTCACCAACGCCCAGCGCTTCGCCTAACGACGCCGATGAACTGCTTCCCGCGCCTTCTTCCGATGACGACCTTCTTGGCGGCGCCGAAGGCCAGGGAATGCCGGACGATCTCCTGCTCGTGCCGAATGCCCCATTGCCGCCACCAGTGAAAACAGCCTCTGCGGCTCAAAGCAACGCCGCCGCCGCGCACGCGCAATTGCTGGTGGAAAACAAATTTCCATCCGCCACCACCTGCTCCACTTGCCATCCCACCCAATTCCGGCAGTGGTCGGTTTCGCAGCACGCCTACGCGCAACTGAGTCCGGTCTTTAACACCATGCAGGCGACAATCGACAAACTCACCTCGGGCACGAACGGTGATTTTTGCATCCGTTGTCACACGCAGGTTGGCATGCAAATAAAGGAGCCGGTCTTTGTCAGCAACATGGATCGCAATCCGACTTCGCGGGAAGGGATCAGCTGCATCGTTTGCCACCGCGTCAAGAATGACTACGGCAAGGTGAGCGGCCGCACCGCCATCCAGGAAGGCGATCTCTTCGAACCGGTTTACGGCCCGACAGGGAAACAAGATTCTGAAGAAGGTTCTCTCCGAACCGGATCAATTCCAGGTTGTGACCAAACGGGGCGAGGTCGGCCGCGCCATTCACACCAACGTGGTCAAGTTCGATCCGCTGGAGAGATCCGCTTTCTGCGGCAGTTGCCACGACGTCAATTTGCTCAACGGCTTCCGGCTGGAAGAGGCCTTTTCGCAATTCAAGAATTCGCCGGCCAATAAGCGCGGCGAAACCTGCCAGGATTGCCACATGGGCAAAATCCCCGGGCTGAAATCCGGCTACGCCTTTGGCCCGGCCGCCATGGTCGGCGACAAACCGACGCCGCCGCGCAAGCTGACCGATCACCGTTTCGCAGGACCGGATTATTCGATCATTCATCCGGGACTTTTCCCCTTCAACGTCAAGGCCCAGGAACTGGCCACCATGCGCGAATGGCTGCAGTTCGACTACCAGCGCCGGTTGGGGCACAGATGCCTTTGAGAAGAGCGCACCGGCTAATGGGATGTTTCCCCACCGCTGGCAATCGATCGACGATCGCTACGATGCCCGGGCCATTCTCGATGATCAATTTTCCAAGCTCGAAGAAATCAACCTGCAACGTTACCAGATTCTCCGCCGCGGTTTCCAACTGCATGAATTTGTCCTCGAGCAAAACGATGCGCGCGGCATCAAGTTCAAAGTGAAGGTCGCGAACGGCACCGATGGACACGGCGCCCCGACCGGCTTCGACGCCGAGCGCGCCAACTTCCTCCAGGTCACCGTGACCGACCGGCGCGGACGCGTGCTCTTCGTCTCCGGCGACCGCGATCCGAACGGTGACGTGCGCGACATCGAGTCAAGCTACGTGCACGATCGCAAATTGCCGCTAGACCGCTATCTCTTCAGTTTGCAGTCGAAGTTTATCGTCACGCTCAACCGCGGCGGTGAGCGGCGCCAAATTCTCCCGGTTAACAAGAGTGTCGACCCCCTGCCGTTCATCCGGCCTGCGACGAATGCAGATTTCCTGCTTGGCCGGCCAAACGGTGCCCGAAAACAAGCTACCGTCCTGCCGCCGAATGGCCATCGTTGGGCGCCGTACGAAGTAGACGGCGCACGACTGACGGGTGAGGCGCCTTACAGGGTCAACCTGAGGTTCGTCACCCAGATGGTTCCGGTGAATCTGGTCGGACACATCGCAGCGGTGGGATTCGATTACAACATGTCGCCCAAGGGTATCGCGGACAAGGTGGTTGAAAGATCGCAAACGCTCTGGAACAAAACCATCACCCTGACGTCGGCCCCTGCCGTCCTCAAACTCAAACCGAGCGAGCAAGAAATCATGGCGCCACCGAGCAAACCCTTTCATGCCGGAATCAAAGGCGGCTCAACGAACTCTCAAAGTGGCTGAGGCCGCGCCCGGTTCCCCACATTGATTGCGGCCATGCGCATTGCCCTAACGACGGCTTTGGCTGTCGCTTTCGGTCTGATGAGTGTGGCTGATGCGCCGGGGGCGGAAGCGGCACCAAGCCAGATCGTCATTTGTCCGACGTGCAGTAAGCACATGCCGGCGAGCTTCTACTTCTGCAGCAATTGCGGGACAAATCTCGAGAGGGTTCCCCGCACTCCAGGCGGAGGGGCCGCGACGAAGAAGCCTGCCAACGCGTCGACGGCGGGGGCCGCGGCCATGCAGACCAAGACCTGCCCGACCTGTGGTTTGCACATGCCGACGAACTTTAAATTCTGCAGCAATTGCGGGACCGATATTGAGAAGGTCCACCGCGTTTCTTCCGGCGGAGCTACCAGCCACAGCGCGTCCGCGCCTCACAGCGCTCTCAGCAACAAACCCGCGCCGCTTAACCTCGTAGGATTTCCTCAACGACCGGCACCGATCGTCGAGATTGGCCTAAGTCCGTTCCTCGGGGTGGGTCCGATCGCACCCGGCTTCGTTATGCCCACCGGCGCGGTCTGGCAGCCAGATTTCATCGTCTTCGGGACCGCGCGCACCGCCATCCAGACTTTCGACAATGGCCTCGCCCAGGTCACGGAATGGGTAAGCCGGCTCGATATTTATGGAAATCTTTTTCTTACGCCGACCGAGCGCATTCTCATCGGCTTCCGCCCGCTTGATATCAATGGACTTGAGTACAGCGGTTATCGCTTTTCCCCAAACGCGGGTTGGGTGAACGACCTGAACGGCACCCTCACCACACTTTTCTTCCAGGGCGACCTCGGTGAACTTTTCCCCAACCTAGACCTTGGCGACACCAAAGGCCTCGACATCGGTTTCGCCGTCGGCCGTCAACCCCTCAGTTTCCAGGACGGCATCATGATCAACGAAGACGTGATCGATGCTTTCGGCATTACGAGGACATCGAACTTCTTCCTCGGCGCCTCCTCCTGGCGCATGACCGGGATATTTGCCTGGAATGAACTGAGCCGAAACAACAATGTCACCGACGACAGCGCAAAGTTGTTCGGCTTCTTTAACACCGCCGATTACGCCACAAGGACGATCGACCTTGATTTCGCTTACGTGACGGCCCGGCCCGACAATGCCGGCGGCTCCGGCATCTACGTGGGCGTCGGCAACACGCAACGCTTCGGCCAGATCAATTCCACCACCCGCGTGAATGCTTCCTTTGCGCTCGATCGTGAGACACCCGCCGTCAGCACCGGGGTATTGCTGTTCCAACAACTCTCGACCACGCTGCCAGACAGCAACGATGTTTTTTATCTCAACGCCTTTTGGGCCATTGACGATTACTCGTCGGCCGCGCGCGGCAGCGACCGCGGCGGCCCGCTCGGGGCGACCGGTATTCTTTTTGCCGCGCAGGGCCTGGGCGCATACGGGGCACCGCTGGGAAATCGCGCCAACTCCGCCGTCGGCGGGGCGCTCGGTTATCAGAAATTCATTGGCGGGGTAGACCGCCAGCTCATTTTCGAAATCGGCGGCCGCGTCAGGACCGAAGATCCGAGGTTCTTCGGGTTAGCTCAGCCCAACTCGGTCGCAGCGGCCGTGCGCTATCAGATGAAGTTGGGCCAGCATTTCGTCCTTATCTTCGACACCTTTGTCGGTTTTCCCGAAAACCGTGACACGGCCTACGGACTTCGTTCGGAGCTGTTGGTGAAATTCTGATCGCCCGCTAGTTTCATTGGGTAACGTGATTACCGAAGCACTTGGCGGCCTCCTGCTTGGGGGCGGATTGATTCAGCTCGGCCTGGTCACGGCGGGAAACGTTCGCCGGCTCGTCGGGCAAAATCGTCAGGAGGATCTCGCGCTCGAGCGGCTCAAGACGGAGCTGGAAATCATGCGCGATCTCCGCCGTCGCAAAGCCGAGAGCGGATCGTCCTGGAATGGCTGGCGTAAATTCCTGGTCCAGAAAAAAGTGATGGAATGTGATGGCATCTGTTCCTTCCACCTCGCACCGCACGACAGGAAACCGCTCCCCGATTTCCTGCCCGGTCAATACCTTACCTTTCGACTCGATGTTCCCGGCCAAAGCAAGCCGGTCATCCGCTGCTACAGTCTTTCCGATTGCGCCCGGACAGACGCCTACCGAGTCACGATCAAGCGAATCCCACCGCGCGACCAGAGCGCGCAACCCGGCCTCGTCTCATCCTTCTTTCACGACGAGGTGAACGAAGGCGACATCCTCGACGTCAAAGCGCCCGCCGGGCAGTTCTTCCTCGATCCCGCGGGCAGCGGCGGCTTGGTCCTCATCGGCAGCGGCATCGGCGTGACCCCCGTCGTGAGCATGCTCAACGCGCTCGTCGCGCAGGGTTCGCGACGTGAGATCTGGTTTTTCCAAGGCATCCGCAGTCGCTCCGAGCACGTCATGAAGGAACATCTCGAAGCGATCGCCCGCGAAAATCCGAACGTCCATCTGCAAGTTTGCGCGACAAAACCCGACCGCGAGTACCAGCTCGGACGCGATTATCATCACGAAGGCCGCATCTCCGTCGATCTCCTCAAGACTTTGCTCCCTTCCAGCAATTTCGAGTTCTACGTTTGCGGGCCGGGACCGATGATGCAGGGCATCACCGAGGGTCTGAAGGCATGGAGCGTTCCCGAAGAAAAGATTCATTACGAAACCTTCGGCCCGTCCAGTGTCAAAAAGATCGCGGCGGCCGTTGCCCCCGGCGCCGCTGCTCCGACCGGCTACGCCATCGAGTTTAGGAAGAGCGAAAAAACTCTGCGCTGGTGCGGCGATCACACCAGCATCCTCGATTTGGCGGAAGCCAATGGCATCAGCATTGCCAGCGGGTGCAGGGCGGGAAGCTGCGGCACTTGCCAGGTCGCCGTTTTTGCCGGCGAGGTTGGCTACATCGAAAAATCCGATTTCGAAACTGAACAAGGCACCCGCCTCACCTGCATCGGTGCGCCCAAGAGCGACCTGGTGCTGGATGCTTGACATCTCCTCCGCCCGGCGGGTACTTCGGCCTGCCCTTGAAGCCGTCATTTTCAATCCATCGTGTACTCATCAGACTGCCGCTTCTCGTGGTGGCGCTCTTCGTTTGGGCCGGTTGCGACCAGAGCGATGACGCGAAGATCACCGTCTATCGCACCCCAAAGGAGACGCCGCCGGAATCGAATCCACAGCAGGTCGCGATGAATGACGCTGCCGGCCGCGACGGTCCATTGGACCGCGCCGGCGGGTTGGGAAGAACAGCCGGCCAGCGGTTTTCGCAAAGGCAGTTTCCTCGTCCGCGGTACGGATGGAAAAACCGCCGATGTTTCGGTGATCTCGTTCCCGGAAGCAGCCGGCGGCGTTGCTCGCGAACGTCAATCGCTGGCGCGATCAGTTGAAGCTCTCGCCGATCTCGGATGAGGCGAAGGCCGGAACACCTCTCCCGGTCGCGGGACACGAAATGCTTTTCGTGGATCTGGTGAGCGAGCAGCCGATCTCGCCGGACAGCTCGAAGGTCGCGCATTCTCGGCGGAATTTTTCCGCTGAATGGTGAGACCTGGTTTTTCAAGATGATGGGACCGGATCAGGTGGTGGAATCGCAGCGTGAAGCTTTCAAGCAATTCCTCCAAAGCGTGCATCCGAGCGAAGGGTCCCGGCCCCGCACGCACCGATGAGCGCGAACGCGGGCGGGAGCACGAACGCGCCCACGCCGCCGTCACTCGAAGCGACGGCGGCCGCGCCGGTGCACTACACGCTTCCGGCCAACTGGCAGGAGAAAGCCCTTTCCCCGATGCGGCGTCGCGAGTTTCAACGCCACCGCGCCGAACGGGAACCAGGTGGATGTCTCGGTGGTGATGCTGGCGGGAATGGCGGGCGGCGATCTGGCGAATGTGAATCGCTGGCGCGATCAGGTGAAACTCCCGCCCATCGATGAAGACGACGCTGCAACAATCGGCCGAGCACATCAAGGCCGACGGCCACGATTTCTTGGTGGTGGATTTGGCGAGCGACGGGCCGATCGGTGACAAACATGAAAAACAGCGCATCATCGCCGCGATCCTGAACGAGAACGGTCGCTCCTGGTTTATCAAGATGACCGGCGAGGACGAAGCGGTCGCGTCGCAAAAGAACGCGTTCACCGATTTTCTGCGCGGCCTGAAGATTCCCTAATCGAATGTCTGCCGACTCGCCGCCAGCCTCAGGTTTCGCAAGATCGCCGTCTCCGCGTTCTCGCCTCGCTTGCGACTGACGGTGGTCTGCCTCGGTCTCGGAATGGTGCTGATTTTTCTCGGCACGCTCGCGCAGGTGCACTTCGGGATTCACGCGGTGCAGGCGAAATATTTTCAAAGCTTGTTCGTCTTTTGGTCGCCGACCGGCGCGAGCTGGAAAATTCCGATTCTGCCCGGCGGTTATCTGCTCGGCACGGTCTTGCTGATCAATCTGATCGCGGCCCACGCGACGCGCTTCCAGTTCTCGAAAAAGAAAGCCGGCATCATTCTCCTGCACCTTGGCGTCATCCTTCTGCTCGTCGGACAATTGCTCACCGGACTCTTCGCGCGCGAGACGCAGATGCGCATCGATGAAGGCCAGACGCTCGGTTATTCCGAAGCGTCGCGCGAAGTCGAGCTGGCCGTGATCGACGTGAACAATCCCGATTTCGATCAGGTGGTCGCGATTCCGGAGGCGGCGCTCGCGCGCGGCGGGACGATCCAAAACGCCGACGCTGCCCTTCACTCTGCAGATCAAACGCTTCGTCCCGAACTCGCACCTCGCGATGCGCACGCAGGTCCCGGGCGCGCCGCCTTCCCTCGCCACCACCGGTTTCGGCACGAACATGGCGGTCACGGAAATCCCGCGCACGGTCAAGGATGACGAGCGCGACCTGAGCGCGGCCTTTGTCGAGGTGAACGGCGTCCAGGGTTCGTTAGGCACGTGGCTCGTCTCGAACGCGATTCCCGACCCGCAATCGTTCACCCTCAATGGCCGAACCTACGAACTGGTCATGCGGCAGCGGCGTTTCTACGAAAGCGTTCGCGCTCACCTTGCTCGACTTCACCCACGATCGTTATGCCGGGACCGACATCCCGAAGAATTTCTCCAGCCGCGTGCGCCTGGTCGATCCGGAGCGCGGCGAAAATCGCGAGGTCCTCATTTCGATGAACGATCCGCTCCGCTATCGCGGCTTACACGTTTTACCAGTCCGGTTTCGATAACAACGACCAGCACGACCATCCTCCAGGTGGTGAAAAATCCGGCGATGCTCCTGCCCTACATTGCGTGCGGTCTGGTCGCGCTCGGACTGCTGACCCAGTTCTCGATGCATCTCTTCGGATTCCTGAAAAAAGAGCCGATGAAGAAGACCCTCGTTTCTCTCTGGCTCGTGGTGCTCGCGCACCTTCCTCTACGTTCTCGCGCCGCTCTTCCAGCACGACACCCGCGGCGGTTTTCGAGATGCAGAAGTTCGGCCGCCTGCCGGTGCTGTTGAACGGCCGGATCAAGCCGCTCGACACCGTCGCGCGCAATTCGCTCCTCATCATTCACGGCAAACAGACGCTGGGCGCAGAATCACGAAACCCTCACCGCGATTGATTGGCTGGCCGAAGTCCTGATGAAACCGAACGAAGCCGATCAGCGAAAGATCTTCGTCATTCGCAATCCGGAAACGCTCGCCGCCCTCGGCTGGACGCCCGGAGGCCGGAGAAATATTTCTCCTTTCGCGAACTCTCCCCGCACCTGCAGAACCATCGAGCAGCAAGCCGCGCTCGCGACAAAGGTGGAGGCGCAACTGCGCTCCGCTTTTCAGCGCGACATCATCAAGCTTTACGAGCGGGTCTCGCTTTATCATCGGCTCGAGAACAGCCTGGAGATCGCCGGGACACGAGGACTTCCAGGCACAAGTCGATGAACTGGTGAAGAACATCAAACCGTCGCCCATCCCGATGACAAAGCGGGATTTCGGCGGAAGCGTTGCAGAATTTGGGGTTCCTCTCCAAGACCGGCTATTTTTTTCCCATCCCGCCCTTGCCTCCGAACGACGATCCGTTGCAATGGCGCAAGATGGGCGACAGCCTGCTCCAGTTCGTGACCGACGGGAATATGCATCCGGCGGTGACTGCCTACGCCGCCATGTCGACGCCTTCGCGGCGAACGACCCGGCGACGTTCAACGCGACGCTCGACAGCTATTCGGCCTGGGTGAAGGAGCATTTCCCGGGGCGCGTGCGGAAAGCAAACGTCGAGTCCGTCTTCAATCAACTGCAGCCTTTTACAGCGCGATGGTGATCTACGTCCTGATCTTCATCCTCGCCTGCGCCTCGTGGCTTGGCTGAACCGCGGACGCTCGGCCGTTACGCCTTTGCCCTTTTGCTCGTCGACCTTCGTGGTTCATTCCGCCGGTCTGATCACGCGCATGTATCTGGAAGGCCGGCCGCCGGTGACCAATCTCTATTCCTCCGCCGTCTTCATCGGCTGGGGTGCGGTTTTGCTCGGCATTTTCCTCGAACGCTTCTTCCGCAACGGCATCGGCAGCGCGACTGCCGCGATGATCGGCTTCATCACTCTCCTCATCGCGCACCATCTCTCCATGGACGGCGACACCATGGAAATGATGCGCGCCGTGCTCGACACCAACGGCTGGCTCGCGACCCACGTCGTCTGCGTCACGCTCGGTTACGCCTCCACTTTCCTCGCCGGGTTTCTCGCGCTCATCTACATCGTCCGCGGCGCCTTCACGCTCCTCGCTCGATCGCCCGACGGCGCAATCGCTCGCCCGGATGGTTTACGGCATCGTTTGTTTCGCCACGCTTTTCAGCTTCGTCGGCACGATCCTCGGCGGCATCTGGGCCGATCAATCGTGGGGCCGGTTCTGGGGCTGGGATCCCGAAGGAAAACGGCGCGCTCCTCATCGTCCTCTGGAACGCGATCATCCTGCACGCGCGCTGGGGCGGACTCGTCAGGCAACGCGGCCTCATGGTCCTGGCGATCTTCGGCAACGTCGTCACAGCCTGGTCCTGGTTCGGCGTCAACATGCTCGGCATCGGCCTGCACTCCTACGGCTTCATGGATAGCGCCTTTCCCTGGCTCGTCGGCTTTGGCGCGAGCCAGCTCATCTTCATGATCATCGGCGCGCTTCCGTCTCACACCTGGCGAAGCCGGCTGGAGCCGGCGAAGCATTCGCCCGCGCGCGAAATGGCCGACGCGTCCACCTAACGATCGGCTTAATGGGCCGGCCGTGCTTAGAATCATGGACAAACCTCGGAACCCGGAGGCACAAGACCACTTGACCCGGATGGAGGAGTCGACAGAATCGACGACAACACTCCTGCTCGTGATCGACCACGATCCGGACCCCGACATGGGATTACTCCGCCAATTTGGGCATCGCTTTTGCTATTCCGTCGAGGAAGTGGAACCACTTCCGGAGAACAAAACCGAATGACGAAAATTCCCGCGGGCGTTCAACTGCTCGGCGACGTCACGCCGGCATTCGCGGAAATCCTCACGCCAGAGGCGCTCGCTTTTGTCGCGAAACTGCAACGTTCATTCGGAGAACGCCGGGAGGAATGTTTGCAGCGCCGCCGTGAGCGGCAGGCTGCGCTCGATCACGGCGGAACGCTCGATTTTTTGCCGGAGACGAAATCCGTCCGCGAAGGCGATTGGACCTGCGCGCCGATTCCGGGGGATTTGCAGGATCGCCGCGTTGAGATCACCGGACCGACAGATCGCAAGATGGTGATCAACGCCTTGAACTCGGGCGCGAAAATCTTCATGGCCGATTTCGAAGACGCGAATTCGCCGACATTGGAGCAACATGATCGAAGGCCAGATCAATCTGCGCGATGCGATCCGGCGCACGATTCAATTCACCAATCCGGACGGCAAGGAATACCGGCTGAACGAAAGCGTCGCGGTGCTCATGCCGCGTCCGCGCGGCTGGCATTTGCTCGAGAAGCATGTGCTCGTCGACGGCAAGCCGATCTCAGGCGGCCTCTTCGATTTCGGGCTCTACTTCTTTCACAACGCGAAGGAACTGCTGGCCCGCGGGAGCGGTCCCTATTTTTACCTGCCGAAAATGGAGAGCCATCTGGAGGCGCGGATTTGGAACGACGCCTTCAAGCTGGCGCAGGAGGAACTCGGGCTGCCGCAAGGCACGATTCGCGCGACGGTCCTGATCGAAACCATCCCCGCCGCCTTCGAGATGGATGAAATTCTCTACGAACTGCGCGAGCACTCCGCCGGGCTGAACTGCGGCCGATGGGACTACATTTTTTCCTGCATCAAACGCTTTCGGAACAAATCCGACTTCCTCCTCGCGGACCGCGCCTTGATCACGATGACGACGCATTTCATGCGCTCGTATTCGTTGCTCTGCATCAAAACCTGCCATCGCCGGAACATTTTCGCGATGGGCGGAATGGCGGCACAGATCCCAGTGAAGAATGATCCGAAGGCGAACGAGGAAGCCTTTGCCAAAGTGCGCGTGGACAAGGAACGCGAGGCGACTGACGGCCATGATGGCACTTGGGTGGCGCATCCGGGAATGGTGCAACTTGCCCTCGACGCGTTTAACCGTCTGATGCCGACTCCGAACCAAATCGATCGCAAACGCGACGACGTCCAGGTAACCGCGCAGGACTTGTTAGCCTTCGGCCCGAGCGAACCGATCACCGAGCAGGGCCTGCGGGTGAACGTGAGCGTGGGCGTGCAATATCTTGAAGCCTGGCTGCGCGGAAGCGGCGCCGTTCCGATTTTCAATTTGATGGAAGATGCCGCCACCGCCGAAATTTCCCGCGCGCAGATCTGGCAATGGATTCGTCACCCGCGCGGCGTGTTGACCGATGGTCGCAAGGTGACGAAGGAACTTTTCCGGAACGTGCTCGACTGAGGAGCTGGAAAAAATAAAATCCGCCATCGGTGCCGAGCGTTTCGCGAAAGGAAAGTTCGAGACGGCACGCGATCTTTTCGACAGGATCACCACGGACGAGGACTTCGTGGAATTCCTTACCCTTCCCGGCTATGACGAACTCAACTGATTCCCGCGACTGGCAAAACAATCCGCGCTGGCGCGGAATCAAACGCGACTACTCGTTAGCCGATGTCCAGCGCCTGCAAGGCAGCGTGATCGTCGAGCAAACTCTGGCCCGCCGCGGCGCGGAGAAACTCTGGCGTTTGTTGCACACCGAGGATTTCGTTCCTACACTCGGCGCGCTCACGGGCAATCAAGCGGTTCAGCAAGTGAAGGCGGGTTTGAAGGCGATCTACCTGAGCGGCTGGCAGGTCGCGGCCGACGCCAATCTCGCCGGGCACATGTATCCCGACCAAAGCCTTTATCCGGCGAACAGCGTTCCGGCCGTGGTGAAACGGATCAATCAGGCGCTGCAGCGCGCGGATCAGATCGATCACGCAGAAGGCAAGAGTGATGTCGATTGGTTTGCGCCGATTATTGCCGACGCGGAAGCCGGATTTGGCGGACCACTCAATGTTTTCGAATTGACCAAGGCGATGATCGAAGCTGGCGCGGCCGGTGTTCATTTTGAGGATCAACTCGCGAGCGAAAAGAAATGCGGCCACATGGGAGGGAAGGTGCTGGTGCCGACCCGGCAGGCGATCACGCATTTGGTTGCGGCGCGACTGGCGGCGGATGTTCTGGACGTGCCGACGGTGATCGTGGCGCGGACGGATGCGAACGCCGCGGCTCTCCTAACGAATGATGTCGACGAACGCGATCACGAGTTTTTGACCGGTGAAAGAACGGCGGAAGGTTTCTACCGGGTGCGCGCGGGACTCGATCAGGCGATCGCGCGCGGTCTCAGTTACGCCGCCTATGCCGACATGGTCTGGTGCGAAACGAGTGAGCCGAACCTGGCGGAAGCGAAGCGTTTCGCCGAAGCGCTGAAAACGCAATTTCCTGACCGACTGCTGGCCTACAATTGTTCGCCGTCCTTCAATTGGAAGAAGAAACTCGATGGCGCCACGATTGCGAAATTCCAGCGCGAACTGGGCGCGATGGGCTACAAATTTCAATTCGTCACCCTGGCTGGTTTTCACGCGCTGAACTACGGCATGTTTCGGCTCGCGCATGGTTACAAGGATCGCGGGATGGCGGCTTATTCCGAACTCCAGGAAGCGGAGTTTGCCGCCGAATCCGACGGTTACACCGCGACCAAACATCAGCGCGAAGTCGGCACCGGGTATTTCGATGAAGTGGCTCAAGTGATCGCCGGCGGGACTTCGTCGACGACGGCTTTGCACGGCTCGACCGAACAAGAGCAATTCCACTAGCGCCCGCATGTCGCTCATCAGCAGTCCGGCTTCCTCGGAAAGTGCGGCACTGACGAATAGCCGCCTGGCGGCCCTCTGCGCGCAGCACCGTGCACCGCGCGTTCCTGCAATACGAAGAGCGCTTTCAGGCGATCACGCTGCGCGCTCGCGAAAGATTTCTGGTCTGCGCCTGGCCCGAATCCTACGCCGACGCGGCGGAGCGGCTGCAGCTCTACGCGCGCCAGATGGCGGAGCTCACGACGCAGATCAAGGAAATCATGAACGTGCGCCTCTGCGAGCGCAGCGTCTGGACAGGGATGAAGGCGGTCTATTCGTCGCGCATCGCGGAGTCGAGTCAGCGGGAAATTGCGGAGAGCTTTTTCAACTCGTTAACGCGGCGCGTTTTCGCGACCGAAGGCGTGGACCAGACAATCGAATTCGTCGACACGGATTTCGATGAAGCCCCGACGACCTGTGCCAAAGACTCTCGCCAGATCTATCGGGGCAAATCAATTTCCGAACTGCTCCATGCGGCCCTAACCGATCCCGCGGCTGGTTTTGCAGAAGAGAATGCTGGAGCGAATTATCCGGCGCCGTTCGCGTGGCGGCTGAACGAATCGAAACCTTCTGGAGAAGCAACGGTTCCGCGTCGCCAATTGCGGAATTAATCTTGGAGTTGATCGGCAAAGCGTTCTACCGCGGGCGCGGGGCCTATCTCGTCGGTCGAGTTTTTCGCAAGGGAAACGAGGGCGCACCGCTGCCAATAGCCTTGTGTCTGCGACATGAAAAGGATCGCGGCATCGATTTGGACGCGGTGCTGCTCGGCGAAGACGACCTGGCGATTCTGTTCTCCTTTACTCGCGCCTACTTCCGGGTCGAAACGGAATGTCCGTACGATCTCGTGCGCAGTTTGCGCGAACTCATGCCCCGAAAAGGTTTGATCGATCTATACAACGCGATCGGCTACCATCGCCATGGCAAGACGGAGTTTTATCGAGATTTCGTCGGGCATTTGCGCAACTCGAGCGACCGCTTCGTCGCGGCTGAAGGAACGCGCGGGATGGTGATGCTCGTCTTTACCCTGCCGAGCTATGACGTCGTCTTCAAACTGATTAAAGACCACTTCGATTATCCGAAAGAGAGCACGCGCGCCGACGTGATGCGGCGCTACCGTCTGGTCTTCGAGCACGATCGCGCCGGACGTCTCGTGGAGGCGCATGAGTTCGAGCATCTGCGGATCGCGCGCGATCGCTTTGAGCCCGCGCTGCTCGATGAGCTGCTGCGGGATGCGGGTTCCATTGTGCGGCTGGAAGGCGACGACGTCATGATCGCGCATGCCTACGTCGAGCGCCGCATCCGGCCGCTGAATCTGTTTTTCCTCGAAGCGGATGAAGTGGAGGTCGCAGCGGCCGCGCGCGACTACGGCCGAGCGCTCAAGGATTTGGCCGCTTCAAATATTTTCCCGGGCGATCTGCTCACGAAAAACTTCGGCGTGACTCGTCACGGGCGCGTCGTTTTTTACGATTACGATGAGCTCTGTTTCGTCACCGACTGCAATTTCCGCGACCTGCCGCAAGCGACCACACCCGAGCAGGAGATGGCGGCCGAGCCGTGGTTCTCCGTGCGCGAAAACGACATTTTCCCGGAAGAGTTCCCGCAGTTCCTCAGTCTGCCCGGGTGCGCCCGGGCCAGTTTGTTCGAGCGCCACGCGGATATTTTTTCCGCCTCCTACTGGCGTGGCATGCAGGAGAAGCTGCGGGCGGGCGAGATACCGGAAGTCTTTCCGTATAATGCGACGAGGCGCGTCGGGGTCGACGGTCGGGCCACGTCATTTCATCCCTGAAACGATTCCTCGTCGCCGACGCGATGAAGCAATTCGGGAAACGTGTTGAGGCGCGTGCGGACATCGCTCCTACCGGTCGGTCAGACGAGGATTGACGCGCCTCCTCGCTCTCGGTTAAAAAAGACTCTAGTCGTCGCGGGAATCAGGATGCGCGATCAACATCCCAGGGACCAGTGCTATGAAAAAATTCTTCGCAGTGTTGTTGCTCTCAAACCTGCTGTGCTTGCCGGCCTTTTCGCAGTATCACGTTGTCCCACCCGCCTACACGACCGCGCCGGGCACCGCGACGTTCCTTGGCCCGCTGGCGAACGCTGCGCGGACCTACCAGCTCCTCATCCATCAGGATCAACTAACCGACTTGGTCGGCAGACAAATCAGTGGGATTAGCTGGCGACTTCCCACCTCGGCAACGGCGTGCGTGGCCGACCGCTGACGTCACCTACAGCGCGTACGACGTTTATCTCAGTGGCAGCGTGACGCCGGCTGCGCGGAACCTGTCCGACTTCTCCGCCAATGTCGTCGCCCCGCAGACGCAGGTTCGCTCTGGGAGCCTAACGATTCTTGCGAATGCCTATCCTTCAGGCGCCAGTCCAAACGACTTTGGGCCCGAGATCACATTCAACACTCCGTGGCTCTATACCGGCGGGCATCTGCTCGTGGAAATTCGCCACCCGGGTTTCACTGGCACGTCGCGAAGCGTCGACGCAATCGGAACCGCGGTTGCCGGTTATGGGATCGCAGTTCAGCGCGTGCTGGACGAGCAGTTACACGGGGAACTCAGGAAGCCAGGGAAATTTCTCCGCCATTCGGCTGACCACTTTGCCACAACAACCAACGCTCTCCGTCCTGGTGCGCAGTGGCGATGTGATTACCGGTTTTGGCACGGTCACCGGGATCGACGACATCACGGTCAACAACCAGGGTGATTGGCTGGTGGAGGTTCGTTACACCCCGACTGGCGGTGGTGGAACTCAATTTCTCATCCTGAAGAACGGTAGCGTGCTCGTCGGCCGCGGGCGATTCGGTCCCTCCTTCACCGAGCGTGGTCAGCAGCACGTCCAATCTGTTCAAGGCACTGAATAATCACGGTAACACTGCCTTCCGGCTCGCCTTGAGTGGTGGTCCTTCGCCGAACGGCATGTACTACAACCTCATACCATTCGTGCTCAACGGGCAGATCGCGAGCGCGCCGCAGTTCAGCGCCAACACACCGTATATTGGATTCTTTCGCGCGCGGCTCGACGACGCCGAGCGGCTCTTTCTCGTCGCGTCAGTCGATGACCCTAACATAGCTACTTCAGTCGACCGGGCCTGGTCTGGTTCGAACCGAACGGGACGGGAGGCTGGACCGAAGACGTGCTCGCGAAGGAAGCCGATGTCTTGCCTGGGATGGTCAGTGGCGAGTCAGCCGCTGAATTCGGGACAAATTACTACAGCTTCAAAATCGATAACTATCGCAACGCACTCTACACCGTAGATATCGCGGGCGCCTCCACCGCAGTAAACGGCGCAATTTATTACAACCACAACCTGCTCGTGCGAAAAGGTGACGATTCGCCGATCGCGGGGTCAAGCTACTCCGACATCGGAAGCAGCACGCGCGCCGACATGAATAACTTTGGCGACTACATCTTCCGCGCGAACCTCTCGAACCTGCCTGCGGGTGAGAACGTCGCCATCATCCGCAACCGTGTCCCAGGCGGGGCGGGTGAGATCTTCTTCCGCCTTGGTAGCCCGGCGCCGGGCCTGAGCGAGACTGTCACAAGCTTCGGCACTGGTCCTTCTGCGCGCATCAATGATGCAGGAGAGATCATCTGGTTTGCGCAGTTATCGGGAGACACGGCAACCGATCAGACGCTGTTCGCGAACGACCTGCTCCTGCTGCGCAAGGGCGTGACGATGGTTGGCGCCGACCTCATCACCACGATCGGCGGCACAACGCCAACCGGCGGGATTACTCGCGGCTTTACCAGCAGTCAGAACGGTCGTTACATCCTCACCCGGTGCGTGCTGAACGGCACTACTCAGGCGGCTGTGCTCATTCAGCGGCCAGCGACGCCTGTTCCGCTGAGCACTGTCTCCAGAAAAACCCATGGCGGGGCCGGCGCGTTCGACATCAACCTGCCATTTACGGGCACCCCCGGGATCGAATGCCGCACCAGCAGTGGGACTAACGATTACACACTCGTGGTCACCTTTGGCAGTTCGATCGCGGTGAACGGCAGCCCGCAAGCAACAGTGACTTCCGGCATGGCCACTATCGGCACCGGCGGGGTGAGCAACGGCGGCGCGGTGACCGTGAGCGGACCAACCGTGACCGTCCCGCTGACCAATGTGGCCGACGCGCAGACCATCAATGTCACCCTCTCGGGCGTAACCACAGGCACGACGATTCGCAACTTTTGTATTGCGATGGGTGTGCTCAGGGGCGACACCAATGCCGATCGCGTGGTGAATTCGGGCGATGCGCAGCAAACGCGCAACCGGTCCGGTCAGACAACGAACGGCACAAATTTCCGCTCCGACGTCAACGCTGACGGCTTCCTCAATAGCGGCGACACAACTATCGTCCGCGCCCGGTCCGGCAACAGTCTCCCCTAACGACCCGTTGCCGCGCGATACGGATCAGTCGAAGTGCGCTTCGATGATCGAGAAATCGTCGTCGAGTTGCTGCGAGCCGCGGAGGTCTCGCACGTGATCGATTAGTTCATCCATCACGGTTTCCGCACCCTGGCTCAAGGTGGCAAGATAGCTGACGCAGGCGGGCAAATCCCAGGCCGCTTGATGTTCATTAAAGATTTCAAACACGCCATCGCTAAAGATGAGCAGGCGCGCGCCGTGCGGGACGCGGCAAGAGTTAGCAGGAAAGTTCGCGTCGCGCAGGACTCCCATCATCGGACCTGTCGAGGAAAGAAAAACTGAAGCTGGCGCGTCTGGCGCAAAGAGAAGCGAGGCGTGGTGTCCCCCGCCGGACCAGGTCAAATCCCTCGTGGATGAAGAGTAAACACCATACCAGATGGTAAAGAATTTGTTGCTGTGCTGCCGCCCTTGGAACGACGCATTGAGGCTCGCGAGAACTTGATCGGGTCGACGCATGTCCGCTCCCGGAAGCGAACCGGATCGAATCACATTGTTGATGCTTATCGAAAGCAGCGCCGAGTCCAGGCCGTGCCCGGTCACATCGACAAGATAGAGCGCGAGGTGATCGTCATCGATCCAGTGATAGCCGATGGTATCGCCTCCCAAGGTGGAAGAAGGAATATAGCGCCAATCCACCGCCACCTTTCCCTGCATCGGCGGCGGGATGCAGCCACGCACATAGGCGACGCCGTCCGCAAATTCCTTTCGCATTTGGTCGTCACTTAATTCCTTTAGCAGCGCCGCCGCCTCCACCAGATCCGGAGTGAGGAAGCCCTCCGTGAAATCCTCATGCGCCGCCGTCATCATTTCATAAGCTTCGTGCCCGCGATCCTGTCCGCGCCAGAGGCGCGCAAGGCTCGTGGTGGCGCGCAGTTCAAAGGATCGGCTCTTCTGACGGCGAGCCGTCTCGATCGCCCGACGAAAGCAGTCCTCGGCCATCGTCTGATCGCCTGACTCGGCCAGCAACAACTCACCGCGAAGGCGCAGCAGCTCGGCTTCCTGAAAATGCTCGTCATTCTTCTCCACGAGTGCGAACGCCTCGTCCAAAGCGAGGTGCGCGTCGTTGAATCTGCGCGCCTGGATGCAGGCTTCTGCCAGAAGACTGAGGTAGTAAGGAAGCCCGAGTCCGGCCCCCGTGGCACGATATCTTTGCAACCCATCTTCCAGGAGCGCCAGTCCTGCTTCCAGCTTGCCTTGCAGCAGCAACCCCGCGGCGCGGTAGAGTGTTCCCGTCGCGTGCCAGAAGGGAAAACCTTGATCGGTCGCGATCCGTATTTGCTCCTCACCGGCTGCTTCAGTTTCCACTCCGAGACGGCAGTGCTGATGCAGCCAGGCGCAGTGATGCAGCGCATATTCGAGACTGAAAGGATGGTTAATATCTCGCGCCAGCGCGAGGGTCTCGCGGCTCAGTTGCAGCGCACGGTCGGGATAGCCGAGGTGCCACAGCGCCAGCGCCAAATAACACCGGTTAGTCACCCCAGCGTCTTCGCCAATCAGCGTGGCCCAGTAGGCGGTTCGCGCGCGATCATCGTATTTCGCGATCGAGAGGTCGCACCACTCGTGAGCGCCGGAGAAATCGCCGCGATAGAGCATCGTCAGCCCGCGCAGGAAAAGCGCTTCCATCAGAATGCCGGGATCGTTCAGCCGCTCGCCAAATTCCATCGCCTCCTCGGCAAGATCGGCACAAAGTCGAAAGTCACCGCGCACGACATGAAAGGCAAAGTTGCCCCACATCATCGGGAAACGCTGGGGCGTTTCTCCGAGCCGTTCGCAAAGGGCGCGGGCGCGATCGAATACCGGACCTACTTCAGAATCGGCATAACCGCGCGATGCGATAGTCGCGGTTCCTAGTAGTCCGAGCAATTCCAGCTCACGGGTGTCCCGTTCAGGCGAAGGATCCAGTTTTTCCAGCAATGCCAGACCTTTCGTTAAGTGGGAGATCGCCTCGACATTGGCAAACTTCTCGCGAGATCGGACTGCCGCCCGGAGCCAGTAACCCACGGCCTTCCCGGGAAGACCAGCCTCGGTGAAATGCTGGGCCAGCAACTCGGGCTGCCTTTCCGCTACTTCCGGGAAACGTGCTTCCATCGTTTCCGCGATTTTGCGATGAAGCCGCTTTCCATCATCTTCGGAGAGCGCATCGTGCAGCGCCTTCTCCAGAAGAGCGTGCTTGAAAGCGAACGTGCAGTTCGGCGGCTGCCCGTTCACGAAAAGAATCTCCGCGCTCACCAGTTTCTCCAGTTCGGCCAGAAGCGTCTGCCTGTCGGTGCTCACCGCTGCGGCAAGAATATCGTAGTGGAATTCGCGTCCCAGCGTGGCGGCCAATTGAACCACCTCGCGATTGCTCGACATGCGGTCGAGTCTGCCCAGCACGAGGTCTTGCAGCGTGGAAGGAATGTCGCTCGCATCCACTGATTCGCGAACGATGCGGGTAAATTCCTCGACCAGAAGAGGAACTCCGCCGGTGCGTTGATAGATCTGCGCAACGAGCGAATCCGGAAGGGTGCTCGCCGTTTCTCGGCGCATCAATTCGCCCACCTGGCGCCGCGTCAGGCGATTGAGAGCGAGGCTGGTCTGGTGAGCCACCGCCGGCCATGGCGTTGTGAATTCAGGGCGGAAAGTGAGGACCGTGAGGATGCGATCGTGCAGCCCCTCCGCAATAAACTGGCCGAGAAATTCCAGCGTCGATGCGTCAATCCAATGTAGATCCTCAATCACGAAGAGAAACGGTTGCCGATCCGAGCAAGCCTTCAGCCATTGACGGATTGTGCGAAAGGTTTCCTCCCGTTCGCGCACAGGAGTCAGGTTCACTGCGGAATACCGCTCGTCAGGCGACAGAAACAGAAGCCTTGCGAAAAGCGCGACCACGTCCGCCCGGCCCAGGCCGAAGTCATCGAGGTGTCGCGCGAGCCGATCGAATCGCGCCGATGTCGATTCATCGGCGTCCAGATTGAGAAAGCGACTGAAGTAATCCGAAATCGGGAAGAGGCTGGTGTTTCGAAAGCGAAGCGAGCAGCGCCACTCGACGACGGAACAATCTTGCGAAGCGCCCAGCGGCTTCTGTCTCGGCCCCCGGCATCTTCGCGCGCTCTTGTTCCGTGACGATCTGCTTGATCGTGTGCACGAGACGCGATTTGCCCAAACCCGGTTCCCCAACGATCAACACCACCTGACCCATCCCTTCCTGAGCCTGTTCCCAGCGATCTCTGAGCAAGCCCACTTCGGTATCACGACCGGTCAGGGAGGTGAGCGTGATTGGCGCGGGCGCGTCAATTCCACTTCGACCGGCCGTGTTCTCCTCCGGTCTAACAAGCTGTTTGGGCGCATTCACGATTCTATCAAAGATTAGCGTTCACCGGGCGCGCGTGTCGCCCTGGCCCAGATTCTGTTACCGCGCGCGACGGGAAAACTATTGGACCTTAGTCGTATCTCTCTCCTCGCCCGGAGAAACGAAAACTTCGTCGAGTGCCGAAAAGCGGTTCGAAAGCCGGTTTCTCAGGGTTTCCCTCCGGAACCCATTTGTGATCTTGGAGTCCAGCCTGTTCGCTCCCCTCTGATCCCGTGATCCGTTTTAACGACACTGGACTCAGCACCCAGCTTGCGCCACAAGCGTGCACAAGATAGGTTTGCCCACGACAATGAATCCGCTGACGGTCATCCAAACTCATCTTGCGGAACTGCTCGCGCTCGGTGCCCGCCGGCTCGGCGTATTCGGCTCGTTTGCGCGCGGCGAGGAGCGTGACGACAGCGATGTGGATGTGTATGTCGAGTTCGACGACGCGAAGCGCACTTATGACAATTTCTTCGCGTTGCACGAACGGTTGGAAAAACTTCTGGGCCGCCGCGTGGATCTCGTCACTGACAAATCGCTCACCGAAACGAAGGCCCGGCTGATTCTGCCAACCGTCCGCTATGCAGCCGACCACGGTTGAGTTGCTGCGCGACATTCTGCGCGAAGCGGAGTTTCTGTCCGCGCACGCGGCGCAGACGACCTGCGAGTCATTTCTCCAGGACGAAGTGCTCAAGCGCGCTTTTGTGCGAAGCGTCGAGATCATCGGCGAGGCGACGAAGAAAGTGCCCGAGGAAACGCGGCTGCGGTTTCCCGCTCTCGAGTGGAAGAAGATGGCGGGTATGCGTGATCGCCTTATACACGATTACGGCGGCGTGGATTACCAGATAGTCTGGGATGTGGCGGCCAACAAAGCTGCCGACCTCGCGGCGAAGCTCCGGCCCATTCTCGAAGCCAGCGGCCAATCGTAGATTGTCGGGCGTTCGCAATCTGCGGGAAGCGAAAAAATTCATCGTCAGCTCGATGGACGCGTGTTGGCCGAACGAATGGAGACTCTGTTGATTGCTCCTTACCACTCATCATCTTGAACGAATGGACTTGCGGAGCCTAAGGGATCCGTTCCCCTTTCGTGAAATCCGGCTAAAATGGACAAGAAACAGGCGAGTAAGTCCTGATTCCACTAGGGTCGAATCCCCTTGCGAGACCTTTTTGTGATTCAGAGGAGCCGTTTTCTAGGGTCGGGCCCTCTCCTCGCTACTAATTTGTCATTCAAAGGCCGGCTCGTTTAATCCCTTTTTCATTTGCGCCAAGAGCCTGGTTTCACGCGAAGCGAATCGACCTTAGCCAACGCTCCAGGCCGTTTTCTTGAAAGTCTCTTCAGGCGCGCGTTCTTGCCTGAGTTAGCCGGTCTATGGCAGAAACCAACGTTTGCCAGTCGATCGGCACCACTTGGCGTGCGATTGGCTATTCGGCGAAGTCGAGGATCCGTTGAATGCCTCGAAGACATTGTCGTGCCGCCGCATCCGTTTCGTCTGCTGCCACTAATTGGCGTTTCAGGAAAGTGACACGCAAGTCTGGATACTCGACATGATTCCGATCGTTTCGACCATGTCTATCAAGTTCAACTAGATTGTGAAGCTTCGCTTTCAACATCGTGATTGGGTCAGCCACGATATTTTTTAAGCTCCCCCACGAATTCAACCGCATTGTCATCGATTACGATTCGGAACGCCACGCACTGATTTCAAAAATCCAACCACCTGAGGACGGCACCGGTTTTGACTTCCAGGTTGGCAAGCACGGGCGATGCGGTGCGTCGCCGCGGCCTTTCGCAGCGAACGTGCGTCTCCGAAGCCAAGCGGTAAGCGTTTGCCATGCTTGCGAGCAAATCCAGATCGCGGCTCGTGAACGGACGATATACCAGCAATTTCGGTTCGTCGGGCACATACCTGTCCGCCCAAAAGTTCACCGCTTGCCCGCCGACGATTACAATGCGGCCACTTGGCTTTGAAATAAATGAGCTCTAGAAGAGCTTGAGCATCATCTGACGGAAATTTTGTCGGCTTCGTGACTGAAACGTAAGCGTAGACAGAGCCAGCTGATGCGACGCGGTAGCTTCTTGCGTTTGCAAGAAGAGTTTCGCGTCTGAAGCGATTTCCGTGTCGTGGCCCGACTGGCAATCTGGCGCGCATCGGCAGACGCATCCAAGCCTCTTGCGCAACGGCAAGAGTCTTACTGCTAATCGTTCTGACTTTGGGCGTTTTCACTTCTGGATCATGGTCACCACCAAAACGCTACGTTGTCAAAGCAGATTGTGCACCGAACAACCTTCCGGTGGTGGATGCCATTCAGCTTTTGGAGGCGTCGAGGCTGGGTTCGAAACCGCAAAGAGATCAGCCACTAGTGGCCTAACGAGACTTTTTGAATGGTGGAGTCTAGGGGGTCCGTTCCCCTTTTGTTATATTCGGCGAAAATGGCTTAGGAATCCGCGTGAAAAGTCCTGCATTTCTCCTGGGTCAACTCTCTCCAGACCTTTTTGTCATTGGATCTGAGAGCTGACGGTGTCGCGGCCGTTACCCTTTACGGCAGCGCATTACCGGAGCGCGCGCGGACAATGACGGTGTCACCGCTGTTGACGAAGCCATCCGCGTTCACAGTCGGAACAGCGGAGCTGCGCGGCATCCGTCGTCGACCGAGCGGTTGCGTGTTTGCTGTGCGTCGCCGGAAGTTGACGAAACCGTCGCCGTTCGCATCGCCTTCCAACGCGCCCATGGAAATCGGAACGTCTCCGGTATTCACTCCATCATTTCAATGCGTCGCGCAGGGCAACGGTGATTCGCTGCGCATTGGTGACCCCATTGAGATCGACCGTAATCGCCGGCGTGCCGTTCCCGGCGACACTGCCCACCGTGCGCAGTCCCGGAAATCTGGATGCGCCTCCGACCGTGACGTTGCTCTGCGAAGTGGACAACGATTGGAAATTGGGCCCGGTGCGGCATTCGATTGCGAGATCGCCGGTGAGCGGCAGAGGGATGTCGAAGTTGCCGACGCGCCGTATCTTGCGCGAGGCGGCGCTTGTCGCTGTGGGTGATTGGCTGGGGCAGGCGGCTGCGCAGAAAGTGAGCGGTGTCGAGAACGGGGGTTGCCGGCGTATTCGTTGCCTTGACCATCTTGATAATGCTGGCGAGGAAGTACAGAACCAGGCCGTCAGTCAGATAGACGTTGTCGGGGACCACGGGTTGGTTGTGGGGTTTGCGCGACCGATGACGGCCGGGACACGAGGGGGATGGGATCGCTGGCCGTGCCACGATCACGCCGTTGATCGCGATCACATACTGCTGTTTCGGATCGGGATTGTCACTCTGGCCGGCGATGACCCAGTCGCCGTTGTTGTTGCCGGTAAAGGCGGAGAAGTTCGCCCCGACCCAGTGCTCGCCGGATTGCCGATCTTGTCCCCGGCCTTTGCGATGACGACACCGTTGCGCTCAGCAAGCGCACCAGCGCCGAGCTGGGTGCCGCGGACATACCAGTCGCCGTTCGGAGGAGCGCGAGATTGTTGAACGTATCGGTGATCACGCTGGGGTCGCCGGGCATCGGCTGGCCCTGCGGAGGACGACCTCGCCATTCACGATGACGACGTTTTGATTTTCGGTCCGGTCGAGTCTGGCTCCGGGCGATCCACGAACCGGAGCCGCCCGTACCAAGGGTACGTAGTCGGCGCGGCGAAGAACTGATCGCCATTGAGGCCGGTGAGTCCTCCGATGCGCTCCGCGCCGACGCCGCCGAGGCTGGTCACGAAATCGACGTTGCGCTGCTTGAACTTGCTGCAGGTTGTAGGCGAGCACCGGACGCCAAAGCGTCGACGTCATTCCGGTGACGGTCGTGTCGTGCGTGCCAATGATGCCGTTGTTGAGCAGGTGCGTGGAGCCGATCGAGTTGCCGACGAAGCCGCTCTGCGGCACCCCGGCGGATCTTCGAGCCCGCTGTAGGGATCGCCCTGCTGGAAGGCGATGGAGATCACGCCGCCGATCGACTTCATCACCTTCTGCGCGGTGGCGGCGACACTGCCGTGGCGCGGAGCCGAAACGCTGAAGTCATCATTAACGATTGTATGCGACCCCGGCCACGGTGAAGTCGAACAGCTCACCGCCGACCGCGCCGGGGAACGGAAATCCGCGTTGGACGACAACGGACCCTGTCGTCCCAGCGCCCGGCGAGGAGGAAGTTTTTGATGTCGGGGCTTATCTGTTGCGTGAAGCCGCGAATTGCCCATCTGCCCGTTCGGCTGACGTTGAGCTGATTGAACTGACGGAACTCTGTGTTCGTCGGGTTGCCGCCGGGATCCCTGCGCCAGGTAAACCGCGCGGTCGCATGACCTGGAATCTTCGTGTAGATCGCCCCGATCTGAAATTGTGCGGCCGCTCCCGCGACGGTGTATTTTCTGGAAGGCTGCACCGGGATTGCCAAATTGATCGCTGATCGCGCCGGCGGCGATGCTCGCCCTCAAGACACCGCCAAGGGAATATTCAGCGTGAACCGGATAAATGGTCATGTCGGCGTTTATGACCTGGACGTTCGTCACCCTCGCTCCGAGGATGCCGATTAGCGGGAGATCGCCGTCTGGACCGAGTTCGGGTCGACGGCCTCATTCCAGTTCACGTCATATTGATACGTGCCCGGCGCGGGCGGGGAGAACATGCCGCCAATCGATGGGACGGTGTCGGTCACGCCTAGAAACAGCGCGTCGTAACGGAAGGCACCGGTGAATTGATGGCAACGGGGTTTCCCCCAGAGGCGCTGAGGAACGCGCCTTCGGCGATATGCATGGTCTGCACGCCCTGCGTTGTCATCGGGACGTCGTGTAGTTGAAGGTGATGGCGGCGGCGCCGGGTGTGTAGATAACGGTAATCGCGGGGTCCCGTTGACGGTGAAATCGGAGGCCTGTACGTGGTGGCGTCCACTGGCTGGTTCACATTGACGGTGAAGGTGGTTCGTTGTGCGAAAACCACGCTGCCAACAGCGGGATCGGTGCCGGACACGGAGAGACTGGATGGGCCTTCAACCGCGCGCGCAAAGAGCGATCGATAGTTCGTGAAGGCCGCCCGATCGTCGCCCACGCATTGTCAACGTTGTTCCACCAATAACCGCCGGCAAAACCAACAGGACGGTCCGTCGCTCGACTCCGCCGCCATGAATACGTTGGGCGAGGTCTTATCCACCGCACGCCGATGTACACGCTGCCGGAATTGATCCGAGGTTCATGAACGAATGTTGTAGCTGTTCCACATCGGCGTCGGATTGGGAAGACTGAGTTCTGGGCGGTGACTGCCATCGTTCCCAGTTGGGCCGCCCTCCCCCCGGCCCGTCATCGGCATAAACCACAATGTGACGGGGCGACGATGGCGGACCCCCAGACTGCGTGCTGAGCGCCACACAGACCGAGCGGAGCGAGGCCGGATAGGCCGTCGGCGGAACTGATTCGATGAATCTCACCTCGGTGATGCAGGCTTCGGGTTGCCGCTGTAGCCGTTCTCATTCGTTCCGTGTCCGTCGTGGTAGAACGATGCCCGGTTCCGTATCGCAGTTGACGACCCGCTCGGGCGCATCCCGGATCGGCGGCGGACCGGACGGAAGTGGCGCCTGTTTCGCCGCCTCAAACTGATCCATGCCATCCAAAATTGCCGCTGGAAGTTTAACCTGTGAAGTTCTTTCTGCTCGTTGTAGCCGGCGGCGTCGAACGATCCACTCCGATCTCCTCCTCCGTCTGCCTGGCCAAAGCTTCATCGCTCCCGCGATCGGAGGACTGGCCCAGCGCGCGCGGCATCACCTCGATCAGGACAAAAAACAGAATGAGGCAAAGCGATACACAGAGAAGATGAATTGAGGTGGTGGTTCGCTTGGCCATTTTGAGTTTTCTCTTGCCGTTTAGACTTTTCCGAAGAACGCCGTTTCTTGATTGCCTCGTGCGTCGAACGCATTTTCAGCCAGAAAAGTGGAAGTGTGTCAAGCCTGTTCCTCGCAGAACTCCATCGCGGGTAGTGTTGGTCAATTGTCAGTTGGGTGGTCGAGGGGATGAAGGCCAACCTGGGTTTACTTTGGTTTTAGCTAAAGCGGTTTTGGTCCACCAGTGGTTCCAATCGGGTGGGGTTGTTGGAGCCAGAGGAGCTGAAGGAGATGTTCGGCCCCGCGCTGCGTCCAGCTTCGGCCCTGGCGTTTGAAGCGGCGACCAATCGTCACTTCGATGTTCTTTTCGATCACTCCGCTGCCGCTGCGCACGGGAGCCAGACGGCGACCGATCGAGCGCCGGAAGCGCGGCCGGGATCTGGTGCCAGTTATCGATCCCTTCGCGGTTGCCCAGGATGTAACCAAAGAGAGTGTGGAACTGCTCGGGCCGACTCTCGCGGAACGGACTGGCGGCGAGCGCTCGCAGGAGCGCTTCGCTGTCGCTTTGCCAGACCGGCCGCATGAGACGGCGATAAGCGGTCTCATCGTTCCACACAAAGTCGCGCATCGCCCGCGCGATGTGCCAGCGGTCCAGGAGCCAGGTGGCGTGGGCAAATTCATTTTCCCGCACCCGTTCCAGTCCTTCATCGCCATCACTCAAAATCACTTCGCACTTCGCTTGGCCGTAGTGGCGCAGCCGTTGCCAGGCCAGGCGGCGGCCAAAGAGGGGTAGTCTCTGGGCGCTCGCGATCCAGCGCTTGTTGTGCAGGCTGACCGCAGTCGAGCCCCGCCGCTCATAGCGCCGCTTGCGCCCGCTGTAGTTGACTCCCAGGTGGACCGGGAAATGCGCCACTGGCAGCTCTCGATTGCGTCCTCTTTGCTGCCGTTTGAGGTAGGTCGAATCGAGTTCGCTCACCACCACTACAGCGGGCCGAGGCACGGCCCGATCGGGCCACCACCCGCTCTCCAGTTGCGCACACAGTTTGGCGCCGTGAAACTGAACGCATTTCCAGATCAGCCAGGCGCTCACTTCGACTGCGCAACCAGCGCGTCAGCTCCCCGGCCGCGGGTCGATAATTGCGCCCCATCGCCGCCGCCAAGGCCTGCTTTTCCACCGCCGGCGAAAGCAAGCGCGTCGCTTTGGGTGCGAGCAAGCACTTTACTCAACGTCAGGTAATGGCCGTCGGCCCGACTGCGGATGCACTCGCACCGGCAGACGCAGAAGCCCAAAGGGGGTCACCTGATCAATCGTGCGCCAGCGCACCGCGCTCCAGTGGCGTGCGATGTTGGCGTAGCCAGCGCTCCTGAAAAGCGGCCACCGCCTCGGCATAAAACTGCCGCGCGCTCTCTTGCACTCGCTCCACGATCTGTTCTTCCAGCGTCTTGAAATCAGGCGGCAACTGCGTCAGACTCAAAGAGCAAATAACCGAGACGACGGGTGTCGTCTCAACACTTGAAGGGCTCATCCATTTTTTGCGATTTGGTTGAGCCTTTCATTTTGCCCTCTTCCGACGCCAACTGACAATCAACGAACACTAGCCCGCCCCGCACGCACTAATTTGCTAAATGTTCAAATCCTTCATCCCGATCTTCGTGGCGATCGATCCGATCGGATTGATCGCGGTCTTCATGGGGCTGGCGCCAAATGCGACCCGGGAAGTGCGCCAGCGCCAGGGATTCCTCGGTGTTATCACGGGCCTGGCGGTCGCGATCGGGTTCATCTTTCTCGGCAAGTTCATCTTCCGAGCGCTGGGGATTTCGGTTTCCGATTTTCAGGTGGCCGGAGGGCTTATTCTCCTCGGCCTGGCTGGACGCGAGTTGATCGGCGGCGATGAGCGGACTCGCAGCACGAGCGACGAATTCGGAGTCGTGCCGCTGGGGATGCCGTTGATCGCAGGACCGGCGCTGCTCACCGCGCTGCTCATTTTGATCGATACCGTCGGCGTCGTCTTCACGATCGTTTCGCTGGTTTTGAATCTCGCGCTCGTGCAGATCGGCTTTTGCTATGCGCGCCGAGTCGAGACGCTCATGGGCAAACAAGGACTCAGGGGCGTCTCCAAGTTGATCGCGTTGCTGCTTGCCGCGATCGCCGTCAGTTTGATCCGCCGCGGGTGGAAAGGAAGTTAGCGCCGGCTGACTCGTTAGAACGCGCCGGTCTGCAACATCACCAGGGTGCAGTCTTCCACCACTTCAATTCCGGCGGCTCGCGCTTCGTCCGCGAGATGCGCGTTCTCTGCGCCTGGATTCATGATGATGCGGCGCGGCTTCGCGGCGAGAATCTCCGCGATCAATGGATCGGATCGCTCCTTGCCCAAATACATTGTGACGGTGTCGATCGGCTGCGGCTGCATCGCCGATGCGCGGGTAACAGGTTTCGCCGAGGATTTCCTTGAACGCGGGGTTCACCGGAATCGGGCGGTGCCCGTAACTCCGGAGCATTTCCATCGCGCGGTATGCGTATCGGTCCGGCTTGGGCGATGCGCCGATGACCGCGACCGTTTCGCTTTTGTTTCCAGACATGACTCAGGTCTTCAGACGACTGGCTCGCGCCAGCGGCTCGTAGTGAACCAGAAGCGGAGAACCTCGATCACTTTGTTCCTCCTGCGTTCAGCTGCGGTGCACGACAAATGCTTCTGAACGGACGCAACGTCAGTTCACGGATGCCCGGAGAGACTTTCGGTGACCGGCGCGGCCCTTGAATGCGGCATTGTCAGCGGAGACGCTCGACGCTGCATCGAAGCTCCATCGAACCATTGCCAGGAGTCGTGCTGCCTCCGGATTGTCCTGGGCAATGTCAGCGACAATCGCGGCCAGATCCGCTATCGCCGGGTCGTTGATATCGACTCGGAAATCCATTGGGGGTCAGCGCACGAACTCAGTCGATCGATGCGGTCGATCCGGATGGGCATACGGCGTAGGCATATCAGCGTCTTTCAACGCGACTCAGCAATTCCGGATGCTCGACATCATGCTGAGAGGCGGGAATTGACGCTCGAGCTTCGACGATCCGACAATGTCCTCAGCGCGTCAGCTTACCATCGCGTGAGGATTTCCTGCGACGAGTGCTGCGATGATCGAAGATTACAAGCCAGGTGCTGGCCGAGGCGAACAGCGGTGCTTCGTGTCGCCGACAACTGGAAACTGTGACCGGGTGCGCTGCTATCGTGAGGACGTATCGAGTGGAACGTTAAAGAGAGAGCCGCCTGGCGTTCGATGTTCGATTTTTCTGTTCGATTGCGCGTGCGCTCAATTGACAGCCAAGTCCTTCCTTCTATAATCCTGTCCCCGCGCCGGCTGACGCTTTCTTTGGCGCGGACAACACGAGACGATTCGCATGCCTTCCACTCAAGTTATCCTCACAGAAAACATCCCCGGCCTCGGCGCGGAGGCCGATGTCGTCAAGGTGCGTCGCGGCTTCGCGCGCAATTTTCTCCTGCCCCAAAGCAAAGCGCTCGAGGTGACCAAGGCGAGCATGCGCAAGATCGACATGCTGAAAGGGAAGCGGGCCGAGCGCGAGGCCAGGGAAATGAACGAGGCGGAAGAGATCGCGCGCCGCATCGGCAAATCGAAGCTGGTCTTCACCCTCGAGACCGGCGAGACCGGCAAAGCTTTCGGATCAGTCACGGCCAACGACATCGGGATGCGTTTGAAAAACGAGATTGGCGTGGAGATCGATCGTCATCTCATTGTTCTCGAACATCCGATCAAGACGACGGGCGAACACGAAGTTTCCATCAAACTGCATCCGGACGTCGTGGCGACGTTGAAATTCCAGGTCAAGTCGGCGAGCGAGCCGAAGCCGGAAGCAGAAGAAGCCGGCGAGGCCGGTGCGAAATCCCGATCTCCCAGAAAACGCGACACCAAATAAATGCCGAGAGATTCTCAAGGCGCCGGGCAAACCGGCGGTCCTGAGAAGCCTCGCAAGCAACCGGCAAACGGCGCTGCGCGAGGCTCGGCTGAGCGAAATGGTGGCCGGAGTTTTCCGGGTTCATCCACAGGTTCCTCGCAGGATATTCACCGGACGCTTCCCCACAGCGTGGAAGCGGAGCAGGGCGTGCTCGGTTCCATGCTCATCTCGCCGCGGGAAACCATCGCGGAGTGCGTCGAGAAAATTAACGAAGCGTATTTCTACGTCCCCGCGCACCAGACGATCTACAACTATCTGGTCGAGCTCTGGAATACGTCGCAAGGCATCGACCTGATCACCTTCACGCAGGTCCTGCGCGATCGAAATGTCCTCGACGCGGTTGGCGGCGCGTCCTTTGTCACGAGCCTTTTCACCTTCGTGCCGACGGCGGCGAACGTGGCCTACTACCTCGAGATCGTTCGCGAGAAATACATCCTGCGGCAGATCATCGCGGCCTGCACGGAAAGCGTCCGGCGTTCCTACGAAGAGCAGGACGAAGTGAATAATCTCCTGGACGAAGTGGAGCAGAAGATTTTCGCGGTCGGCGAAGACCGTTTCAAAGGCCAAATGCCGGGGATGAAAGAGCAGGTCATGGGCGCGCTCGAGTCGATCGAGAAACTCTGGGAGCGCCGCGGTGGAATCACCGGGATCTCCACCGGCTTCGTCGAGCTCGACCGGATGACGAACGGGCTCCACGAAGCGGAGATGATTGTGATCGCGGCGCGGCCGAGCATGGGCAAGACGGCGCTGGCGATGAACATCGCCGAGCATGTCGCGATCAACGGAAAACTGCCGGTGGCGGTTTTCAGTTTGGAAATGAGCAGCCAGCAGCTCGTGCAACGTCTGCTCTGCTCGCGCGCGCGGGTGAACCTGCAGAAGGTGCGCGAAGGATTTCTCGCCGAGCGCGATTTTCCGAGCCTGACCGCGGCGGCCTCGAAGCTGGCCGAAGCGGAAATCTACATCGATGACAGCGCGGGCTTGAGCATCCTCGAGTTGCGCGCGAAAGCGCGCCGACTGAAAGCGCAGAAGGACATTCAACTGATCGTGGTCGATTATCTGCAGTTGCTCAGGTCCACGACGCGTCGCGCGCAGGACAATCGGCAGTTGGAAATCTCGGAAATTTCCGCGGGCATCAAAGGTTTGGCCAAGGAACTGAAGCTTCCGATCATCGTCCTCGCGCAGTTGAACCGGCAACCGGAAGCGCGCTCCGGCGGGAAGCCGCGGCTGAGCGATTTGCGCGAATCCGGCTCGATCGAGCAGGATGCGGATCTGGTCGGATTGCTCGTTAGGCCGGAGATCTACGAGGAAGACGAAGAGGCGCGCGCGGAGAAAGCGGGCGAAGCGGAATTGATCATCGCGAAGCAGCGCAACGGTCCGGTGGGCGAAATCCCGCTCACCTTCCTGAAGGAATTCACCCGCTTCGAAGACCGCGCCCGCAACGTCTCCGAGCCGCGGTAAAGTCCGCTAGTAATAGGCGGCGCGATAAAATCGCTTCGTGAAATTCGCCGGCGAATTTAGATCGTCGAACGTCCAGTTGCCGCTCACGTCGGTCGTGACCTGCGCAATTTCTGTGAAGCTATTCGCGCTCGGATTGGTGGCCGCCTGCAAACTGTAGGTGGTACTCGGATCACCTACGCCACTGACCCTGATGTGGCCGGAAAACATTGCGATGGAAGTGATGCGCAGGTGCGAGTTCGATAATCGCACCAGGCAAAACCGCGTCGCGCCCTGGTAGCTGGAGAAAATTCCGCCGACGAGAAGTTTTCCATCGGGCTGCACCGCGATCGCATCAAATTCGGGCGCGATAGCAGTGGCCAATTCTGAGGCCGTTAGACCAGCGCCGGTGACGAGTGTCGTGTCGCGCGGACCGGCAGCGGTGTAACGCGCGAGCTGATTGACGGGTGAAGTGAAGTTGCCAGCGATATCGATTTTGTTGTTTTGCTCAACCAGGCAACGCGGCGTGAGGTTCAGGGCGGGATTTGCGAAACCGGCTGTCGAGACTGCCATTGGAAGCAAGACGCGCGAGACGACCGCGCGCCGTTCCATTAAATGCAGTGAAACTTCCGGCGGCATAATAGCTGCCGTCGCCACGTAAAGTAAGTGCGCGCACGGCGCTGTTGAAACCGGTCCCACCCGCGGTGGTGAAGGCGGTGTCGAGTGCGCCGGTTGTGGCATTCACTCGCGCGATACGGTTGGCGGTAGTGCCATTGTATTGGGTGAATAATCCACCGATCACCAACCCCGCGCTCGCAGTGGGCGGAGCAAGCGCAGTGACACTGCTGTTCGGACCGGCGCCGGGATTGAAGGTCAGATCGACCGCGCCATTCGGCGTGAGCTTGACGAGACTCGGACGCGAGACGCCGTTGAACGTGGTGAAGCCGCCACCGACATAAACATTATCTGCCGAATCGACCGTGACCGCGGTGACCGAATTGATGACGGCGCCAAGGCCGGCGTCGAAAGTGAGATCAAGCGAGCCATCGTTGTTCAAGCGCGCGACGCTGGCGCGTGTCACACCGTCGAGCCCGTAGAAACTACCGGCGAGCAGAAGCTTTCCGCTCGATTGCCTAACAAATGCGCGCACCGAGCGCGACGCACCAAGAGTAGTGAGAAAACTCGAATCGAGCGAACCGTCCGCATTCAGTCGCACCAGGTTGTAATGCGGCTGGCCGTTGACCGAGCTGAACAAACCCCCGATCACAACTTTGCCATCGGTCTGCGGCGAGATGGCGAAAATCTGCGGATTGTAATCAATCACACCGGTGGCGAGCGGCAGAGTCGAATCGTTGGTGCCGTCGGTCTTGATCAGCACGAGATTGTTGCGAACGTCCGGCCCGTAACTGGAAAAATAACCGCCGACAAAATATTCGTCGTCGGCGTTGCGTTTCACGAAACAGGAAACTTCGCCGGCCGTTTTTGTTCCGGTCGAATCAAAACCGGCATCGCGTGAGCCGTTGCTGTTTAATCGCGCGACCGCACCGGCCGCATTGCCATCGAGCGAATAGAAAATACCGCCGACCAAATACTTCCCGTCGGACTGTTTGGTGACTGCTTCAATGGTGACAAAGGAGTTGTAGTTCGTGAACACACCGGGCACGAAGTTCGCATCGAGCGCGCCGTCCACGCCGAGCCGCGCGATCTGATTTCGCGGCGTGCCGTTGTAAGCGGAGAAGTTACCGAAGGCCATGACCTGATCGTCGTCTCTGCACGTAGATGCCGCACATGTTGTTGATGTCGTCCGGGCCGGTGCCGACGTTGAAGGTCGCATCGTAACTGCCGTTGGTATTCAAACGCACAATTCCCGGAACGGCGTTGCCGTCGAACTGCGTAAAGAATCCGCCGACGATCACTTTGTCAGTGCTTTGTCGCGCGGCGAACGCGGCAAATGGTCCGTTCGGATCGGCGGTCGTCATTCCCGCGCCGGGATTGTAGCTCGAATCAAAAGTGCCAGTGCTGTCGAAACGAGCGACGCAGGAACGCGGCGCGCTCGTGGTCGGGCCGTTTGCGACGGCGACGAATGCGCCGACCACGACAATTTTTCCGTCGCTCTGCAGCACGGCCTGAAAGACTGTGCCCGGTACCGACGCCACGCCGCCGACGATGACACCGTCCGCGGAAATCAGCGCGCCCGGATTGAACGACATGTCGAGCGATCCATCCGAATTCAAGCGCGCGATGTTGTTGCGCGCGGTGCCGTTCACCGTCGTAAAAGTGGCGCCGGCGGCCGCACTCGTGCCCCCACCGACGATGATGAATTTTCCGTCGGCCGGCTGACGGATCACCTGCACAATCGATCCGTCCGTGCTGCCCAACGGGTCGAAGGTCAGGTCTAACGAACCGTCGGCGTTCAAGCGCGCGATGTTGCGCCGCGCCACGCCGTTCACTTTTCCGAAGCCACCGGCGATGACGAGTTTCCCATCCGGCTGCATCACGGCCGTCTGCACCTGGCCATTGGTGAATTTCCCGGGATTAAAACTGAGATCGAGATCGCCGTTGGTTTCAAAAGCGAAAGCCGGGACAACGGCGAAGAACGCGAGCGCAATAACGCGGGAAAGAACCGGGTGCATCTGCATTTATCGAGGGTACGAGAACGCCGCAGAACTGTCCACGCGTAAACCAGCCGGTGAAACGTTGCGACGCGGCCCGTTCGTAGAGCGACGGAACGCCGTCGCTACAACTTCACAAACGTAAAGACGCCGTAGCGCATCGCGCCGACGCGATAAGCGATCCAGATGCGCAGAATAGTCAGCGCAAAAACTGCGGTTGGTCTCATGCGGGCTGAAGAGGAAACGCAAATAGCGAGGCTGCGTCGCGAGTTTCCCCAGGAGCCGCCGGACAATCGCCGGCCAGGTGCGGGCGACGGAACGAGAGACATCCTCGAATTGCTCCAGGGTGAAACCCGCGCGTTCGCCTAACGACCGATAGTCGCTCGCCGTGCCCATCTGCGGCATGCGGCCTTCGCGACAGATCGGTTCCAGCAGCCATTTCTTCGAGCGCGCGCTGGATTCTTCGGCGGCCAGCCACGCGCAGACGACCAACCGTCCGCCCGCGCGGAGAATGCGATGTGCTTGCGCGAAGAACGCGCTCAAGTCGGGCATGTGCTCCGAGCTTTCGATCGCGATCGCGGCGTCGAAGGAATCGGACGGCAGGTCATTGTGCAGCCAATCGCCGAGAAGGAATTGCGGGTTCGAACTCCCCGCGTTGCGTTTGGTCGCGACTTCGTATTGCGCAGGAGAAATCGTCACGCCGGTGACTTCCGCGCCGCGGCTTGCGAGCAGACGCGCGGTCGCGCCGTAACCGCAGCCGATATCGCAGACTCGCGCGCCCGCGGTGATTTGTGCGTTTTTCGAGACGAGTTCGGTCAACTGCAAGACGGCTTGCTCGCGCGTTTCGTCGCCGCGCAACCAGAGGCCGTGATGCACATGCTCGCCCCAGACATCGCGATAGAAGTGGTCGAGCTCGTCGTAATGCAGCGCGACCGCGTCGCGGCTGATCTCGCTCCGCGAGGAAATCACGCTACAACGCTCTTGCCGCGTCGATGACGTGCTGCGCGTCGATGCCGAGCTCTTTCATCACTTGATCGCCCGGCGCGCTCAGACCGAAGCGATGGAGCCCGATGACTTTGCCGTCGAGCCCGACGTAGCGATACCAGAGGTCGGTCACGCCCGCTTCGATCGCCACGCGGCGGCGGCAGGAATCGGGCAGGACTTCGTTGCGATACTCGTCCGGCTGGCGATCGAAGCGTTCGAAGCAGGGCATCGAGACGACGCGCGTGCCGTCGCCGAGTTCCTTGGCCGCGGCGAACGCATGCTGCAGCTCGCTCCCGCAGGAAAGAAGAATGAGATTCAACTCGGCGGTTTCGCGCTTCGCGATGTAGCCACCGCGTGCCACGCCTTCGCGTCGCAGGCTCACATCGATTTCGTTTAGCATCGGCACGGCCTGTCTGCGTCAGCGCGAGCAACGTTGGTCCGTCAATGCGTTGCGCCGCGGCGGCGAATGCACCCGCGGTCTCCTCCGGATCAGCCGGACGAATCACATCGAGCTGCGGAATGACGCGCAGCCCGCTCACGGTCTCGACCGGTTCGTGCGTCGGGCCATCTTCGCCGACGCCGATGGAGTCGTGGGTGAAGATGTAGATGTTGGGCAACTTCGAGAGCGCGGCGAGCCGGATCGCCGCGCGGCAGTAATCCGCGAAGACGAGAAACGTGGCGCCGGAGGCGCGGAAGATTCCGTGGTAACTGACGCCGTTCATGATCGCGCACATGCCGTGCTCGCGGATGCCGAAGTGGATGTTCCGGCCCTTGCGGTTGTCGCGCGTGAAATCTTCGCCGCCTTCGATGTAGTTCAAGGTCGAGCCGTGCAGATCGGCGCTGCCGCTGATGAGAAACGGCATCGCCTGCGCGAGCGGTTGGAGCGCTTCGCTCCCGGCCTTGCGCGTGGCGATCTTCGCGTCGGACGGGAATGACGGAATCGTTGCCAGCAGATCGGACGGCACCTTTCTGTCGATCGCGTCCTGGAGAAGTTGCGCCTGTTCGGGATGCTTCTGCTGCCAATCCGCAAACATCTTTTCCCAGCGCTTGTATTGCCGCAGCAGGCTCTTCTTGTGCTTGGCGAAGTATTCCCGGACTTCCTGCGAGACAAAGTAATGCTCGGGCGGTAATCCAAGATTCTTGCGCGCTTCGTCGACGAATTTCGCGCCGGCTTCTCCATGCGCCTTCGCGGTGCCGGCGACTTCCGGAATGCCTTTCCCGATCAAGGTGTGCGCGATAATCATCTGCGGCTTCCCGTTGTCGCGCCCCTTCGCCTTCTTCAACGCGCGCAGAAACGCGGTCATGTCCTGGCCGTCGATTTTCTGCACGTCGAAGCCATAAGCCTGAAAGCGTTTGCCGGTGTCCTCGCTCTGCGTAGCCGACGCCATCGCGTCGAGCGTGACGAGCGTTGGAGTCGTAAATGAGGATCAAATTATCGAGTCCGAAATGACCGGCGAACGCGCTCGCTTCCGCGGAGACGCCTTCCTGCAAACAACCGTCGCCCGCGAGGCAGATGACATGCTGATCGAAAATCATGTGCTCGGGCGTGTTGAATCGCGCGGCGGCCATCTTCGCGGCCACGGCTATGCCGACGGCATTGGCGACGCCCTGGCCGAGCGGGCCGGTGGTGCATTCCACGCCGGGCGTCTCGGAGAATTCCGGATGACCGGGCGTCTTGCTGTGCAGTTGACGGAAGCGTTTGATTTCCTCCATCGGCAGGTCGTAGCCGCTGAGGTGCAGCCACGAATAGAGGAACATGCTCCCGTGACCGGCCGACAGGACAAAGTAGTCGCGGCCGATCCAGCGCGGCTTATCCGGGTTGTGCTGCAAGGCGTAGCCGTAAAGGACGGCGCCGATTTCCGCGCAACCGAGCGGCAAACCGAGATGCCCGGACTTGGATGCCTGCACCGCGTCCATCGCGAGTCCGCGAGCTTCGGTGGCCGCGCGCGAGAGGATTTCGAGATTCAAAGCCATGCCTGCTTATAGCGACCGGCGGCAGCATTGGAAACGATTTCGTGCAAAGGCGGGCCGCGCTCTTGCATTCAACCGAAAAGATCGCCAGTTGTCAGAAACCGCGCCGTATGAACCAGCCGCTTTTTCTTCACATCGTCGAGCGACTCGAAGGTTTTCTGGGCAAACTGCCGGCCACCATTCAGAAGCCGATTCTGCACGAGCTGACGCCGTTGAAAGAGCTGTTCTTGAAACAGCGCGCGCCCCGTTTCGTGCTCACCGGCTCGCATAAGCTTCCGGTCCAGGAAGTCTGCGCGGCGCTTTTCGCCGCCGCGCAACCGGCCGATCTGCGCGATGTGCTCATGGAGGTCTTTCGCTGGCAGGACATCAGCGCCGGGGGCCACGGGACCATTGCGCTGCTCGATGCGCGCGGCGCAGACGACGCGGCCTTGCGCAAGATCGAGGCGGAGTTGCTGCGCGAACCGGCGGACATGTTTCTCCACCTGGCCGACGGGAACAGCGGTCGCCCGGTGCTGACGCACGACGTCGAAAACCTGGCCGCGCTCGCAGCCTTCAATCGCTCGCAGCAGAGCGCGGCGAAGGTCATCGGGATTTCGCTGGTGGCGCCGGTCGCGCAGCCCGGGCAAAGCCGCGGTCGATCGCCCGAGCGCTGAGTCGAAGCTGGAGAAGGCGCTTCGCGGCCAACGCCGTCCTCAGAGATCATCTCATCGGCGTGTTCGAGTTGCCCTTGTTGCCCATCGACCATTCGGGCGCACAGAGCACACGCCGCCACGGCGCGGTTCATGTCGGTGGTCGCGCGAGAACTCCCGAACGAGGCTCGCGTGGAGATGATCCGCATCTCGGGCGACCGTCAGGCGCAAGCGGAGATCGCTCAGGTTCTGGTCAAATCCGCGACCGCCATCTCGACTGCGATCGGCGCCCAACCGATCCCACTGGCGGACCTTCCGATTCTGACCACGCTTCAGCTCGTGATGGTCTCAGGCATCATGTACATCGCCGGGCGTGAACGCAGTCTGCGCGCGGCCACGGAGTTTGTCGGCGCGCTCGGCGTTAATGTCGGCGCGGGGATGGTGTTGCGGGAAGGCACGCGTGCGGTCCTAAAGTTTTTCCCGGGGTGGGGGAATGTGGTCTGCGGGATGGTGGCCGGCGCCGGCACTTACGGGCTCGGCAAAGCGGCGACCGTATATTTTCTCGAAGGCGTTTCGTTAAGAGATGCGCGCCGGACGTACCTGGCCAGCCGGAAAAAATCGCCGCGGACAAAGCTGCTGGCCGCGCGTTCGTCTCCCGACGAAAAGGTAGCGAAAAATTGAGTTGACTATGGAAACTTTGTCGGCCCGCGGCGAAAGAGTGGAATAACTTGTGAATAAAGCGGTGGTCGCGGGGAAGATTGTTCACAGTTTTTTGTGAATAGCGCCGCTTCTTTCGCCCGGCCCCGCGCCGCCTGCTCATGAAGCTTTCGCAGATCCAGGCGACTCTTCGGGACATTCAGGTTTCCCCCGTCAAGACGATGGGACAGAACTTCCTGCACGACCGGAATCTGGCGCGATGGATCGTCGATCGCGCGGAGCTGAGACCGGACGACTACGTCGTGGAGGTGGGCCCCGGTTTGGGTGCTCTGACGGAGTTTGCCCTTGCTTCGGGCGCGCGTGTTTTGGCGATCGAGAAGGACGCGCGTCTGGCCACTTTTCTCCGCGAGCGCTTCAATTCAGAGCGCCTGGAGATTCTCCATGCGGACGCGCTGGACTTCGATGTTCGATCCCTGTTCGCCCAGCCGCGAGTGAAGTTCATCGGCAATCTGCCGTACAACATTTCGAGTCAGATCCTGTTGCAGTATACAAAATATCCCAGCCCGATAAGCCTCTGGTTGTGCATGTTGCAAAAGGAGATGGCGAGGCGGTTGTCGGCCGCGCCGCGCAGCAGCGACTACGGCGCGCTGACGCTTCTGGTGCAGTTGCATTATCACGTGGAGTATTTGCGGACCGTTCCGGCGAGCGTGTTCTTGCCGCAGCCGGAGGTCGATTCAGCCTTCTTGAAGATCACGCCGCGCGCGGCCGGCGAGCTCCCGGACTGCGACGCCGATTTCTTTGCCCGGCTCGTCCGGCAGGGATTTTCCCAGCGACGAAAGCAGCTGCAAAAACTGCTGCGCGAGGAAGTCCCGGACTGGACCGGGGCAGCTGACGCCGGCGGATTCAATGTGAAAGCGCGCGCCGAAGAATTATCGCTGGCGCAGTGGATCGCGCTGACGAATTTCGCCCGGCCTTCGGATACGACCGACGCCAGCGGAAGCAGCTCGGAGCCCTTTGCCGTGGTGGACGCGGCAGATCGGGTCGTGGGCCAGGCGCCGCGCGGAACGGTGCATGGGGATAACTTGCTCCATCGCGCCGTCCACATCCTGCTTTTCAACCACAAAAACGAGCTTTTCCTCCAGAAGCGCTCCCGCCTGAAAGACCGCCACCCGTGCCTGTGGGACTCGAGCGCTGCCGGCCACGTGGACGCGGGCGAGGACTACGATGAAGCCGCCGCGCGCGAATTGCAGGAGGAATTAGGAATAACCGCGCCGCTCCGCCGGGTGCTGAAGCTGCCCGCATCCGAGCGCACGGGGCAGGAGTTCATCTGGCTCTACGAGGGAAGACACGAGGGACCGTTCGAGCTCGCGCGCAGCGAGATCGAGTTGGGCGACTTCTTCCCGAAGGAATTGGTCACCGCCTGGTTGAAAGCGCGACCAGCCGATTTTGCGCCCGGCTTTGCCGAATGCTGGAAAGCTTTCCTCGCGAGAACGCCGCAGCTATAGCGACGGCGCTTCTGTCGCCGTAAGACGCGCGCCACGCCGACCGCCTTCGCAAAGTACGGCGGCAGGCAGAGCGCGGTCGCGAGAGCCTACTTCTTGCGTGCCTTGGCGCGTTTTGCCGCGTGCCTTCGCTTTCGACTTCGCTTTGGAAGCGCGCGCGGCTTTCGCAGCGCTGACCGGCCCGCGAAAAACTCGCTCGGGCAAATCCATCATCGCGCTGCGTTTGAATTTGCGGGCGGCACGCCGGGCACTTTCCTTGCCACCGTAAACCGTGTCGCTGAACATTTTGCTGACCGCGTCGTTGCCGCGCAGGAAGTGCACCTGGAAGCCATGCGTTTGCTTCTTCGCGCGTGGCTTGGAATCGATGCGACGGATATTTGGTTCCGAATCGGGATTGGCTCGTTTTTTCATAAGCTGTTTTGGGCCTAACGAGCGGAACCTAAGGGAAAAATTCGAGAGCGCAATGACCAAACAAAAGATTTATTGGCCGGCTTGCGACGGCGAAGGCGGAGGCAAATTCCACTGCTGCCATCTCTTTTTGTATTCCGTCGCCGTCAGAAGTCCGTAGCACGGGCGTCCGGCGGTCCGCAGCCAGGCGATGACGCGAACCAGATTCTGCTCCGCCATCGTGGTGCATCCGGCGGTCGGGCGAGTCACGCCGCGGCGGATGTGAAAGAAGATGGCGCTGCCCGCCCCCGGCACCGGCGGATCGGAGTTGTGGCGAATCTCGATCAGCCAGCGATAGGCGAAATCGCCCGAGCGCATCCGTTCGTGGCTGAAGTTATCCGGCGGATTCTTCGGATCAATCACGACATGCCGGTTGTAGTTCGGCGAGCGCGGGTCGTCGCTCCAGATATCCGCCTCGGTCACCTGATGGAATGGATAATCTGAGCCGGGCGGAAGTTGAGCATCGTAGGTGTAGACCATGCCGAGGCGAAAAATCCCGGCGGGCGCGCGGCCGTCGCGCTCCTTTTTCCGCAGGCCCGGTTTCGTCCTGCCCGGCCAGGCCGGTGCCCCAGGCCAGGCCGTTTTTCCCGAACAAAACCGCGATGGGCGCATGCCCTGCTGTTTCCATGGACCGCCGCGCGCGCGCTCGTACATCCGCATTTCGCCCTGGATCGAATTCCAGTCTGGCGCGACGGCCATGAGCAGCTGGGTGCAATCATCCGGGACCCCCGCGGCATGCACGCTGCTTGCCATGAGGAACGCGAAAATGTTCAGGCGGACGAAAGTGGCGATAGACATCCGCAAACTTAGACGCGCAATTATGGCCTCCTGTCCACTTTGATTCCGTCTGTGAAAAAGCTCCTCCCACTGCTTCTTCTCGCTGTTTTCGTCTTCGGCGCCTATGCGCCGGCGGTGCGGAATGGCTTCGTTTGGGACGATAATGCGCTCATCCTGCGCGACCCTCTCATTCGCAGCTGGCGTCTCATCCCCGAAGGGTTCCAGCATTTTCTCTTCACCGATGCGGCCGCTTCTGATTTCTACCGGCCAATCCAGCGGCTGACCTACACGCTCGACTACGCGGCCTTTGGGGTTCGCCCCGCACCCTATCATGTCGCCAGCATTGCCTGGCATTTCGCGGCGGCGGTCGCGCTCTTTTTCTTTGCTTCTGAACTATTGAGGACCCTTGGCCTGGAGGAGCGCACGCGCCGGCTTGTTCCGCTTGCGGCCGCGATCGCCTGGGCCATTCATCCGGTGCAGACGAGCGCGGTCGCCTACGCCTCCGGACGCGCCGATTCGCTGGCCGCGGCCTTTGGTTTCGCCGGTCTGTGGCTTGGCTTGCGCGGTCTCCGGAGCACCGGCGCGAAGTTGTGGATCTTCAGTGCCGCTGCCGGAGCTGCGCTTCTGCTCAGCGCGCTGAGCAAGGAGCTTGGACTGATTTTCCCCGTTCTCTGGCTTGCACTGATCTGCGCGCAAAAGAGTTGGAAAGCTGCCCGCGCTGCGGGCGTCGCGATCGCTTTCGTGCTCGTGGCCTACTTGAGCTTGCGCCTGCCGGCCGAGCACATCGCCCCGCCGCCCGGCGGCCGCCACTCCTGCTCTCGTTAGGCCAATTCTCGTCGCCCGCGCTTTCGCCGAATATGCCGGACTGATTCTGTTCCCGCTCAATCTCCACATGGAACGCGACGTCGAGACGCGGGCCGTCGGTTTCAGCGATGCCAGTCTGAGCGCGGCGGCCTGGCGCGAGTTGCAAACCCTGGCCGGACATCATCCTCATCGCCGCGTTCGTCTATTGGCTGATTCGGGAGAGAAAACGCGACCCGGCCGTCTTCCTTCTGCTCCTCCTGACGGTGCTCAGCTATTTGCCGGTCAGCGGCATCTTCTCGCTGAACGCGACCATCGCCGAGCATTGGCTCTATCTGCCGACCGCGTTCCTCTTCCTCGCCGCGGCGCTGACGCATTGCGCGCCAGATTCAGTCGGAGCCCGTCCGCTTTCGCGTGCCGCGACCGCTGGTGGTTTCCGCTCTCGCTGCATGGTTGCTCTTCCTGGGCGGGCGCACCTTCGTGCGCACGTTTGATTGGAAAGATCAGCGCACTTTCCTCGACCGCACGATGGCAGATGGCGGCCACTCCGCGCGCATGCTGATCAACCTCGCCGGCCTCGAAATGAGCGAAGGCCGTTTGGATGAAGCGAAGAAAGCATTTGCAAGAGGCGCTGAAGAAGGAGCCGGATCAACCCTTCGGCGTGCTGAATCTCGCCGCGGTCGCGATCAAGCAGCAGGACTTTCCGCTTGCGCACGAAATGCTGAAGAAAGCCAAAGAGATGCCGCTGGTGGAAGCTCAAGCGTATGAACTTCTGGCCGTGCTCGAGAACAAGGAGACCGGACACGCCAACATCTTGCGGATGCGCCTGGCGGCCCGCAGCGGCCCGGCCAATTGGGCGATCGAGAAGCGCTACGTCAAGGTGCTCGACGAAAGCGGCGCGAACGGGGCGGCCATTAGTGAATTACGAGGATGTCTCGCCCTGCAATGGTATCGGGCCGACTCGTGGCATTTGCTCAGCGAATTGCTGGCGAAAAGTGACCACGCCACCGAAGCGGCCGCTGCGCTCGCGCGGGCTCAAGCCTACGACGTGCACCTCGCGGAACGTCCCGCCATCCCCTGAGTTCCTGGATTCGTTAGGCAGGCGGCTGCGCAGCTTCGACGGCCGCGGTATCCGCCGGCGAGGTATTTCATTCCCGCGAGCCAGATCACTCCGGAGAGGAGCATCATTCCGCGAGACGACCAGGAAGGCGATGTGCATGTTCGTATGTCCGCCGATGTATCCGATGGTGGGAAAGGCCGCGGCGTCGCCGAGGAGGTGAATGACAAAAATATTCATGGCGAAGGCGGTCGCGCGGACGGACGGCAGGCAGACATTGGCGAGCGCGGTATTCGATGGGCCGGTGTTGAGAAAAACAAAGAAGACCGCGCCAAACATGAAGAACCACGCGAGCGGAAAAGGAGTGTAGAGAACGCCCAGAAAGAGCGGAAAGGCGATGAGCATGCCGACGCCTGAGACGAGGAAGTAGGAGCCGGGAAAACGTTTCCGCAGGCGATCGGCGACGACACCGCCCAGCAGCGTCGAGACCAGTCCCGCGACGACGGTGATGCCGCCGAAGATGATGATGGACGAGTGCGGGCTGATGCCGGAATTGCAGATAGGCCGGCGTCCAAAAGGCGAGCCCGCCGAGCGCGAAGGTCATCGCGGTTTGCGCCAGGCAATTGAAGACATACGAGCGCGTGTGGAAGAACGGCGCGATAATCCTTCCAGCCTGGGCTTGCCCGCTTTTTCGTGGAAGTGCCGAGGCCGCGCGGGTCGCGTTGGAAAAAACAAAGCGCGCCTAACAAGAGGCCCGGGCGGCGTGACGAGATAGAAGGCCCAACGCCAGCCGAGGAGAGCGTTGACCACGCCGCCCACGACATAGCCCAGAGCGCTGCCCACGGGAATCGCCGCGCAAAAAATCGCGAGAATTCGTCCGCGGTTCTCGATCGGGAAAAGATCGGCCAGGATGGTCGGCGCGGCGGGTCCGTAGCCTCCTTCGCCGATGCCGACGAAAACGCGGGTGATAACGAGAATGCCGAAGGTCGCCGCGAGCCCGGAGCCACCGCTCGCGAGACTCCAGAGGATGACGCAGATCCCGATGATGATCCAGCGCGAGAAGCGGTCGGAGAGCCAGCCGAGGGCCGGGGCGGAAAGCATGTAGGTGACGAGAAAGACCATCCCGAGCGCGCCGGTTTTCGTCATCGCATTCAGATCGGTCGGCGCGAAGAAGGTGGCGCGAATCTGCGGCTCGACCGCGGCCAGGACCTGGCGGTCGATGTAATTGAAAAGATTGATCCCGAGGAGCAGGGCGAGAGCGGCGCGGGCGCCGGGTTTTTGGGCTGATTCCGCGGCGGTCATCGAATTGCCGATTGCAGTGGGGAGTGCGCTGATTGTAAATCATAAACAATGGCGCATTCCTCCTTCGGCGAACGCGCCCTCTATTTCTTCGGTCTCGGGCTCGCGCGGCTGATTTATCGGGTCAAGATCACCGGCGCGGAGAAACCTGCCCGCGGGCGGATTTCTGCTCCTGCCGAATCACATCACGTGGGTCGATGCGATCGTCCTCCAGCTCGCCTGTCCGCGGCGGATCCGCTTCATCATTGACGAGGAGTATTATCGAAATCGCTTTCTCCACCCTTTCCTGCGCCTCGCGGGCTGCATTCCGATCACTTCGAAACGCGCGAAAGACGCCATCAAAGGGGCCGCGGAAAAGATCAGCGCGGGAGAAATCGTCTGCCTCTTTCCCGGAAGGTCAACTGTCGCGTTCGGGAACGTTGCTGAGATTGCAGCGCGGCTATGAATTGATCGCGCGGCAGGCGGAGGCGCCGGTGGTTCCGGTTTGGCTCGACGATCTCTGGGGCTCGATCTTTTCTTACAAGGGCGGTCGCTTCTTCACGAAATGGCCGCGGCAATTGCCATATCATGTGACCGTCGCCTTCGGTGCGCCAATAGCCGCCGAGCGAGGCGGACATCGCGACGGTCCGCGAACAATTATTGAAGCTCGGCGAGACCTGCTACAGCCAGCGCCCGGTCTTGCGAGAACATCTCGCGCGCGCCTGCCTGCGTGGGCTGAAGCGCGGTGCATTTCGGACCGCGATCATCGATGGCATGGACCACACGACTCTGTCGCGCGGCAAGCTTCTGGGAGTGGCGACGGCGCTCGCGCGGCATCTGAAGAGCCACTGCGCGGAGCGGCGCATCGGTGTCGTCCTGCCGCCGGGAAAAGGCGGCGTGGTCGCGAATCTGGCCATTGTGCTCGCAGGAAAAATTCCGGTGAATTTGAACTTCACCAGCGGACGCGAAGCGATCGTCTCGGCTCAAGAGCAAGCCGGGCTGAAGACGATCATCTCCGCGCGCGCGGTCGCGAAGCGCCTGGAAGATTTTCCCTGGACGCCGGCGGTGATCAACCTCGATGAACTCTTGCCCGCGATGAAGCCCGCGATCATTTGCTGGTGGCTGCTCTCGTCTGTGCACGCCCGTGGCGTTGCTCGCGCGCTGGCTTCAGCTGCCGAAGGTGGGCGATCACGAGGAGGCACTTCTCCTCTTCACCAGCGGAAGCGCGGGCGCGCCCAAAGGCGTGCCGCTGACTCATCGAAACATTCTCGGCAACGTCTCGCAGTTTGCGGTCCTGCTCGGCTTCGCGACCGGACGAAATGATTCTCGCTTCGCTGCCGTTCTTCCACACCTTCGGTTGCACGGTCACGCTCTGGTATCCGATCATCGAAGGCGTCCAAATCGTCACCTACCCGAGCCCGTTGGAAGCCGGCAAGAACGCGGCACTGGTGGAGCGCTACAGCGCTACGGTGATGTTCGCGACGCCGACTTTTTTGCGGGCGTATTTGCGCAAAGCCGAGCCGGCGGAGTTGCGCAGCCTGCGCCTCGTCATCACCGGCGCCGAGAAATTGCCGGCTGACATCGCGCGCGCGTTTGAGGAGCGCTTCGGAAAGCATGTCTACGAAGGTTATGGCCTAACCGAAACGTCGCCGGTGATCAGCGTCAATCTGCCAGACCCGGTGCCGCCGGTGGCGGGAGTTTCGGTGCAACCGTCCAGCCGTTCCGGATCGACTGGGAAAATGGCGCCCGGCATCGCCGCGGAAATTCGCGATCCCGAAACCGAGCGCAAACTCAGCCTGCACGAGACGCGGAATGTTGTGGGTGAGGGGACCAAACATTTTCGGAGGCTATCTCAATGATCCGGTGCGCTCGGCGGAAGTGCTCGCAGGATGGATGGTTCAAGACGGGCGATCTGGGACGATTCGACGAAGATGGTTTTCTCTACATCGAGGGGCGGCTCTCGCGCTTCTCGAAGATCGGCGGGGAGATGGTGCCGCATGAGATGATCGAGCAGCGAATCCTCTCCGCCTTGAAGCTCGATGCGCAATCGGAACGGGTCATCGCGGTCATGGGAATACCGGATGAAGCAAAGGGCGAAGCGCTGATCTTGCTGACCAGCATCGAGGTTGATTTGCAGCAACTGCGCGCGGCGTTGCGCGAAGCCGAGGTGCCGAATCTTTGGGTGCCGCGCACGATTCGTCGCGTGGAAGCAATTCCGCTTCTCGCCTCCGGGAAGCTCGATCTCGGGAAATGCAAGACGTTGGCCACCGGGTGAGTGTTCGTTAGGGGCGCCGCTGCACCATGGCGTTGGCGAAGTAACTCAGCACGACCTCGCCTCGCTGATTGGTGGCGACATTGCGGATACGAATCAGCCCGTAGCGCGGCTTCGATCGCGATGGGCGCAACTTCATGATTTCGGTTTCCAGCCGTAACCAGTCGCCGGGACGAACCGCCGCCGGCCAGCGCAATTCATCGACGCCGAGACCGATTGCACCACCGACGAACTGCAGCGGTCCGGTCGTGAACAGCCTCATGGCGATGGCTGCCGTATGCCACCCGCTGGCGGCCAAACCCTCGAAAGCGCTCGCTTTGGCAGCGGCGTGATCCAGATGAAATGGCTGCACGTCGAACTCCCGGGCGAAATCCAGGATCGCGCGCTCGGTTACCTCAAACGGTTCCGATTTGTAACGGTCGCCGATCGTCAAATCATCGAAGTAAAGCGCGGTCATCTTCGGAAGTGGAAACATCGAACATCGAACGTCGAACTGGGCATGTCTCCGTTCGACGTTTCGAAGTTTGCCGAGTTCGCGAACGGAGAGTGCCAGAGGGGAGAGTTGAACTCCCGACCAAGGGCTTATGAGTCCCCTGCTCTACCACTGAGCTACCCTGGCGCGCGGCGACAAAATTCGGCGACTCCAGCGATGTGTCAACGCCCTGAACCCTCCTTGGTTGGCTCCGCTGTGGCCTTCGTCAGGTAAGGCGCAAAATCCTTCTCCTCGCCTCGGAGCGCAGCCATAAAGCAAATGCCCGCGCGCGCCTGGACGGCTCCCGTCCAGCCTTCCTGCTCGACGTAACGCCAGCCGGAAAATTCCCGGGGCTTACCGTCCTTCGGATTTCGCTCCGCCGGAAAAAGGAAAAATTGGAGACGCTTCGTGGGCACAATGATCTGCGCCACGCGATGACCTTCGTCGTCATCGAAGACGCGGTAAGCCAGGGTCCGAAGCTGGGCGAATTCCGGCGGCACATCGTAATGCTCGAGCCGGTACTTCATAAAAAATAAATCGCCTAACGCGCCCGCATCTGCCTCCACCACATCGAGCACGCTGCTGCGAGTCGAGGCGGCGATCGCCCAGCATTTTGCGCGCGGTCGAGGAGCCGGGAAATTCCTTCACCCGCTCCATGACGATGAAAACGATGACCCCGGCGATGACCGCGAGCGCGAGGGCGATGGAGAGGACGGCCGGGTTGCGCACCGTCTTTCTCCAGGTCCGTCGCTTGCGTTGCGGGATGAGTTTTTCGTTGCGAAACCACTCCGCGATCTCGGCGGATACCGGCGTCTCCTGCACGAGCGCGGCCATCGCTTTGTCGAACGCTTGCTGCTGGTTGAACTCTGCCGCGAGCGCTTTGTTGCGACGCGCGCGCAGGACGGCCACCCGCATCCGGCGATCGATGCCGGGCTTTTCGGTGATGGGAGCGCAACGCACGAGAGCTTTCTCGCGGCGCGAAATGCGGAAGATGCTCATTCGTCGTGGTGCGGCGTGGTCGCATCGAGCCAGGCCTGAAATTGGCGCCGCCCGCTCGCCGATGGCTTCCGAGAGTTCGCCGGGTTTCAGGTCGAGCAGGGTCAACATTTCGCGCGGCGTAAATTCATCGAGATAATACGCGGCCAGCGCGCTCCGTTGCGGCTCGGGCGCGGCCGAAATCCAGATGGCCAACTGCTCGGGATGAAGCTGGGCAATTTGCGCCGCGGCATTCGGCGAGACGTCGCTTTCCTCCAGCGCGCCATGCTCAGCCTGCAAGCCTTCCTCCGCGGCGGCGAGGCAACGCCAGCGCGCGTCCCGAAAGAACCAAAGCCGATCGGCGGGCGCCTCGCCTTGCGCGGAACGCAAAGCCGCCTCGCGCAACGTCGCTTGAAATGCTTCCCGCGCTTTGCCGGCCTCACCCGTCATGAGAAAGCAGAAGCGGTAGAGTTGCGGAAGATTTTGGTTCGTTTCGAGCACGCCGGGTTTTTCGGAAGCGAATCTTACGCGCCCCACTGCACGAGACAAGAAGCGGCTGGCTGCCGGATGGGTTGGTTAACGCAGAGTTTGCAGGCGGCGTGCCACTTCGAGCGCGTTTTCGCGGCTGTTGAAAGCGGAGATGCGGAAGTAGCCTTCGCCGCACGAACCGAAGCCGCTGCCCGGCGTGATGACGACGTGCAGTTGCTGCAGCATGAGGTCGAACATTTCCCAACTCGTCATCTTGGGGAGCGTTTGCACCCAGATGTAGGGAGCGTTCGTCCCACCATAGACCTCCAGGCCGAGAGCGGTCGCGGCCTCGCGCAGAATGCGGGCGTTCCCCATGTAGTGCTCGATCAACCCCCGGACCTGGGCGCGGCCGGCGTCACTGTAGAGCGCTTCGGCGCCGCGCTGCACGGGGTAGCTGACGCCATTCGCCTTTGTGCTCCAGCGCCGATGCCAGAGCGGATGCAGCGGTAACGATCGGCCATCCTGCGTCTGCGCGAGCACCGCTTTCGGCAGGACGGTGAATCCGCAACGCACTCCGGTGAAGCCGCCCGTTCTTGGAAAAGCTGCGGAACTCGATCGCGCATTCCCGCGCGCCGGGAATTTCGAAGATGGAGTGGGGGATCTCCGGCTCGCTGATGTAGCCTTCGTAGGCGGCGTCGTAGAGGAGCAGCGCATTGTGCTCGCGCGCGTAGTCCACCCAGCGGGTCAGTTGCGCGCGCGTGGCCACCGCGCCGGTCGGATTGTTCGGAAAGCAGAGGTAAACCAAATCCGCATGCGCCGCCGGCGGCTCGGGCACGAAGCCGTTCTCCGCTTTGCACGGCAGATAGACGATGCCTTCGTAGCGGCCATCCTTGTTCGCCGGCGCCGGTGTGTCCGGCCATCACGTTGGTGTCGACGTAAACCGGATAGACGGGATCTGTGATCGCGATTTTGTTCTGGTGGCCGAGAATATCGAGGATGAAACCGCAGTCGGGTTTCGATCCGTCGGAGAGGAAAATCTCGTCGGTCGCGACCTCGATCCCGCGATCCCGGTAATCGTGTTGCGCAATTTTCGAGCGAAGGAATTCGTAACCCTGCTCGTGCCCGTAACCGCGAAACGTTTCGCGATGCGACAGCTCGTCCACGGCCTTGTGCATCGCGTCCACCGACCGCCGGCGGCAGCGGCTCGGTGACGTCACCGATGCCGCAACGAATGATGTCGCCGGCGACATCCGGGTTCGCGTCACAGAAGTCCTTCACGCGCCGCGCGATCTCCGGGAAGAGATAACCGGCCTGGAGCTTTAGGTAATTATCGTTGAGGTAAGCCATCGATCTGCGACCGCCACATGGTTGCGACCAGGAGAATTCGGCGGTCACAGACCGCCGCTACAGAGCCGAGGGAACTAATGCGTCCAGGACTTACTGGCCGTAGCGCTTCGCGACTTCAGCCCAGTTCACCACATTCCACCACGCCTTCAGATAATCGGGGCGACGGTTCTGGTAGTTGAGGTAGTAAGCATGCTCCCAGACATCGACGCCGAGAACTGGTGTGTTGCCGTCCATCAAGCGGGCTGTCCTGGTTAGGCGTGGAGATGACTTCGAGTTTGCCGGCTTTGTTTTTGATCAACCAGGCCCAGCCGCTTCCGAAACGTCCCGCGCCTGCCGCGTTGATCTTCTCCTTCAAGCCGTCGAGACCGCCGAAGGTCGTCTTGATGTCGTCCGCCAGCTTACCGGAAGGCTCGCCGCCGTTCGGTCCCATGATCTGCCAGAAGAACGAATGGTTCGCGTGTCCGCCGCCGTTGTTGCGCACGGCCGTGCGGATGTCTTCTGGAACCGCGCTCAAGTTGCTGATCAAATCTTCGACGGACTTCGCGGCCAGGTCTGGCTTGTCCTTGAGAGCGTTGTTCACGTTCGTGATGTAGGCCTGGTGATGCTTGGTGTGATGAATCTCCATCGTGCGCGCGTCGATGTGCGGCTCGAGAGCGTTGTAGGCGTAAGGGAGTTTTGGAAGTTCGTAAGCCATAATGGCTAGTGTTCCGCTCGAAAGGCAGCGCGTCAATTGTAGAGGCGCTTGTATCAAGCGCCTGGCCCGCGGTTTGACCTCGTGCGGGATCGGCGTTTGACACAAACGCCGCTACATCCACATCCCCTACACGCAGCGGTAGAAGCTCGGCTGATGTCCGAGCCCGCTCCGGTAGTTAACGTAGGTCGCGAGCGCGAGCAGCGGAAAATTCTGCCGGTACATGTCGTACCGAAGATAGAACACGCCTGGGAAGCCGGTTCCAGTGATCTGCGGTTCGTCCCACGCGCCATTGGGTCGCTGGGTAGACAACAGATAGCGCAAGCCGCGTTGCACGCTCGTCCGGTCGAGATCGCCACAGGCGCAGATGCCCATGAGAGCCCAAGCTGTTTGTGATGCCGTGCTCTCGCCTTTGCCTTTCAGCGACGGATTCTCATACGAGGCGCAGGTTTCGCCCCAGCCACCATCCTCGTTCTGGCAGCTCTCGAGCCAATCGCGCCCGCGCAGGATCCATGTCTGCGTCATGTCCTCGTTGATCGCGCGCAAGCCGCGCAAGACCTGCCACGTCCCGTAGATGTAATTCACGCCCCAGCGGCCGTACCACGAGCCGTCGTCGTCCTGCGTGTCGATGAGGTATTGGACCGCACGACGCACCCAACCCCGCTTCGGGTCGCAGCCAATGTAGCCGAACAACTCCAGGGTGCGTGCCGTCAAGTCGCTGCAGGTCGGATCGAGGATGGCGTTGTGATCGGCGAACGGCATGTCTTCGAGCCAGTGGCGGGTCACTTCCTTGTCAAACGCCGCCCAGCCGCCGTCGCGGCATTGGAAGCTCAACTGCCATTCGAGCGCGCGGTTGAACAACTCCTCCAGCGCCTCGGGATTCTCCGGGCGGACGAGGCGCAGGCCCATCAAGACCATCGCGGTGTCGTCGGTATCGGGATAATAGACGTTGTTGTATTCGAAGGCCCAGCCGCTCGCTTCCGGATGCGGATTGTTCACCGTCCAATCGCCGCGGACCCGGACCTCCTTTTCCGCCAGCCACGCGGCCGCTTTCCGCAGGGCCGGGTGTTCCGGAGAGACGCCCGATTCCGCGAGAGCGATGATGTTGATCGACGTATCCCAGACCGGCGAGAGGCATGGTTGAATCCGGAAATCTTCCGGATCATCCACGAAGAGACCGCGGAAATCCGCCGCCGCTTTGACGTAAGCCGGATGACTCGTCGAATAACCGAGCGCGCGCAGCGCGATCAGCGAATTCAACATCGCCGGGAAAACCGTCGCCAGACCATCGCTGCCTTCGCCCATGCGATCGAGCATCCAGCGCTCTGCTTCTTCCAGGGCGCGCTTGCGCATCGGCCGCCAGTCGAGTTTCGAGACGAGCTTGAGCGCGTGATCCGCGCGCAGGAAAAAATTCCTCCAGGCGAAGAAGCGCGGATCGCGCGGCAGGGTGAAATCCTTGTGCTCCGTGCCGAGCGGATAGAGTTCGTGCAGATGCTTCATCCCGGGCAGTTCCCGCGTCGGCTTGAAGTGATTGATGATCGCGAGCGGGATGAGCATGGCCCGGCTCCACGACGACATCTTGTAGATGTGAAATGGCGACCACTGCGGCAGCAGGATCATCTCCACCGGGATCGAGGGGAGATAGTGCCAGGGAAATTGTCCGAGAAGCGCGAGGTACAGTTTGCTGAAAGTGTTCATCCGCGGAATCCCGCCGAGCCGCAGAATGTTCGCCCGCGCTTCCTGCATGAAGCGCAGATCCGCCGAGTAGCCCGCGAGCTTGAGCGCGAAGTACGCTTTCACCGAGGCATTCACTTCGCTCGCGCCGCCGAAATAAATATTCCAGCCGCCGTCCGGCAGTTGCCGCTTCAGAATGTGGCGCACGCAACGTTGTTGCAGCTTGTCGTCCACCTCACCGAGCCAGTGCATGAAGAGCACGTAATCGGAGCAGAGCGTGCTATCGACCATCAGCTCGCCGCACCAATGCCCATCCGGCCGCTGCTGACGAAACAGATTTTCCTGGGCGCGCGAGATCGCTGCGGACATCTCCGCGTCTCCCGCCCTGGAGGCGGGATCGGCCTCAGGACGCGCCGTGGGCAGGGCGATCAGGTTCGCGTTCTGCGACGCCATCGCGTCTAGGAAGCTTGCGCCACGGCTTCGGCGCGCTTGCCGGTGAGATGGCCATTGCCGGAAGTCACGCCGTTGTAGGCGAGGACTTCATTGCCGAGACCCGTCGGCTTCGGCCGGCTGCCGAAGTTGAACTTGAGCGTCTTCCAGGTGTCACCCGGCTTGGCCTGCAAACCGAGGCTCGCGGTCGGCTCATAGCCGCAATGGGTCATGCAATTTTCGCAGCGCGGGTCGCGCGCCACGCCATCGACCACGCCGTATTTGTCCCAATCGACCTGCTCCAGCAGTTCCGCGTAGCTGTCGTAATGCCCGGTGCCGTTGGTGCCGACCTTGTCGGTCATGAGATAACAGGGCGCTTTCCAGCCCGCCATGTTGCGCGTCGGGATTGCCCAGGCCGAGCAGGTCAGATCGCGTTTGCCGGCGAGAAATTCGAAATAAACCGGCGTGCCGAAGAAGCGGTAGCGCTCCATCCATTCCTCCATCTTCGCGAACTTCTTCACCGTCATCTCGCGGGTGAGGAAGAAATTCTCCGGCTGCAGATTCAAGCGCGCGACCATGTCCTTCTTGGCCGCGTCGTACTCGTAGCCCGGCGAAATCGTGTGCCCATCGACGCCGAGGTCGGAGAGGAAATCGAGCATCTGCTCGACTTCGGTCATGTCGGTTTCCTTGTAGATCGTCGTGTTCGTCGCCACCTGGTAGCCGAGCATCTTCGCCATCTTGATCGCCAGGATGCATTCCTTGAAGACGCCTTCGCGTTCCACGATCAGATCGTGCGTCCGCTCCAGCCCGTCGAGGTGGACGTTCCAATACATCCAGTCGCTCGGCGCGATCGACTGAATTTCGGATTTCGGATTTCGGATCGCGGATCGCTTCGGCCTCTTTCTCCGAGACGAGTCCGGTCGCCACCAGCTCGCGCAGCTTCTTCTCCAGTTCTCTCCGCAATCCGGTATCCGGTTTCCGAAATTCCGCCTTCATCCATTCGCGCATCTTCTTGCGCATGAACATCGCGTTCGTGCAGACGTAGACGATCCGCTTCCGCTCGAGCAGCCCGTCGATCAGCGCCTCGATGTGCGGATAAATCAGCGGCTCGCCGCCGCAGATCGAGATCATCGGCGCGTCGCATTCATCCGCCGCCCCGAGGCAATCCTCCAGGGTCATCATGTCCTTGATCGAGGTCGAGTATTCGCGAATCCGGCCGCAACCGGTGCAGGTCAGGTTGCAGGTGTGCAGCGGTTCGAGCTGAAGGACGGTGGCGAATTTCTCCGTCCGTTTCAGCTTATGACCGATGATGTACGCAGCGATTTTGGTCGTCAGCGCGAGAGGAAATCTCATAGGGCGAGGATACTAACGACGCGCGGTGGGGTGTCAACCGGGCGGGGAGCCGATAGCGCATGCGTCGCGTTTGCCCAATTGGGCAGCACGCACCCTCGGATCATAATCAGCTCAGCCTACGGAATGAATGTCCCCGATCTCGCGCGGACGATGGTGGTGTCGCCGCTGTTGACGAAACCATCGGCGTTCACATCGGAGCGGAAGTTGGTGGCATCGGTCGCCTGTCCGGAACGATTGCGCGTTTGGAGCGCGTCGCCGGCATTCACAAAGCCGTCGCCATTTGTATCCGCCACCAGGAAACCTGCGCTGAAGGGCGTGTCGGGCAGCACTTGGGCGACGTTGTCGGTCACATTGCTCAACGTCACCGTGACGTTCTGTGCGTTAGCCACACCGGTGAGGTTCACCGTCATGGTATTGCCGGAAAAGGCTGGGCTTCCCGAAACGCTGCCGGTGCCCGACGTCACGCTCGCATTGCCGCTGACAACGGTGTTACTGAAGGTAAACACGAGCGTGTGATTCCCACCGCTGTTGCGGCATTCCACGCCAGGTGTCCCGCCAAACGGCAAGTTGATATCAAAGTCGCCCACACCGGTATGCGTCTTGCGCGAAACCGCGCTCCCGAGTGTCAGCGGGTTACAAGTGTCCGGTGTCGGCGCCTGAATTGCTACGGTAATTGGCGATCCCGTCTTAAAGAAACCAACCGTCGCATTCGCGGCCTGCGGAGGTTTGTTGGAATCGAAACGGAAGTTATACAAAGTGCCCCAGCGAATCGCATTCGCGTTCTGGTTTTGGGCAAAGGTCTCCGAGTTCCAGCTTAGAGCGCTCGCAGTTTGGTTCGAAGTCCAGGCCGCGTTGCTAAATCCCGCGTCTCCCTGTGTTCCATCGTTTGGAAATCCAGGATGATTAGGCGGAGCGTGAAACCCAAGGTTGCTTACCGTGATCCCACATCCCAGCGGAACACTGAAGGACTGAATCGCGCGATCGAGATTCTCGTTATAGACGGCGTATTCATAATGCCAGACACCGGCGGACGGGTTGGTCACCTTGTAGCCAACCATTCCGATGCCATCGAGGCCGGGAGCAGGCTCGAAGGTATTGATGCTCGCTCCCGTCCAGGCATTGATCGCAGGCAGGGTTGGCACGGTGGGGCCGACCGCATCGAAGAAGAAAACCGTCGTGCCGGTGACGCTAAACTGGCGATAGGAGACATTGTTGTACATATTGCATTCGCCGGGATGACTCTGGCACCAGGCGTATTCGTGCGGAATGACATACTGGCCTTCGGCGAAATAGGTCGCGCCAACGTTCTGCGTTGTGCTCAGATCGCTCATGGCCACAAGGGCTCGGTGTGATGTGCCTGTATGAGTGTGGCCGGTGTGGTCTCTGGACGTATACGCCGGGTTCGACCCGCCCTCCGGATAGAAGCCAGTAAAGGGATTGACCCACGCGCGTGAACCCAGCCTGGTTTTGGCCAGCGTTTAGCGCTGTCGAATAGGTATCGGAGCATCCCGAGCCAAAATGATCGGCTCCTACGCCGTTACAGCCAAGACCACAGAGTTCCTCCGCTACTACAAAGAAGGTATGTTTGAGCCACGATTGCCCAATCTGTTCGAAGCGATCGGTGTTAGTGGCTCCGCCGCTCATCCGATATAAATTTTGCGCGACGACCGGATGGTCGTTAGCCGGCAACGCATACCAATTCACATCCACGACCCCGGGATTGCAAGAGACCGTTCCTACAGCGAGCCCAACGAAGCTCCCGCTGCTTCCAGCGTGGACGACACCGAGCAGATCTCCCACGATCACATCCGGGCCCGGGACAGTTCCCACAGAGGGCTGACCAGGCGCCGTGCTGTGGCTCAAAAGCAAATGCAATGGGAGTACGATACGCGTCAATATTTTCGTGAACATCTGACCCTCTTTTCTGTGGTTGGTTGTTTTGTGTTTGCTTCGTGCGGCAGGCCTACACCGTCTGGCGTGCGTGGAGCGCGACGCTCTGTCGTCGCGAGCTTCTGCGAGCGGCCTATGGCAGAGAAGTCCCCGATCCCGCGCGGACGATGGTGGTATCGCCGCTGTTAACGACGCCATCCGTATTCACATCGGAGCGGAAGTTAGTGGCATCGGCGGCCTGACCCGCGCGATTGCGCGTTTGCAGCGCGTCGCCCGCGTTGACAAACCGGTCGCCATTCGTGTCCCCGCGCAATATTCCCATTGGGATGACGACGTTGCCCGCACTGGCCCCATCATTCACATTCATCAGTGTGATCGTGATCGTCTGCGCATCGGCGACCGAGATGAGATCAACGGTGACGACCGCGCCGCTGGCGCTCTGGGCAGCTGCCGCCATTCCGTCACTGCTGGCGACAGTGACTCCACTGACCGTAACCGAATTGGCAAAGGTAACCAGAACCTGATGGGTGTTGAAGCTGGCTCCGCCGCCTCGGCGCGATTCAATCCCAACGGTGCAAGTAAGTGGCAGCGGGACATCGAAGGTTCCCGCTCCATGGGTCTTTCGTGAGACGGCGCTTTGGGCCACGGGAGCAGAAGGCGTGAAGATTTCCATCGTGTTCACCGGTGAGCCGGACGGATCGAAGCCCCCGGCCAGCCAGATGCGATTACCGTCGGTGTCGGCCGGGAAGAAGCGCCGTCCGGTGGCGAAGGCTGGGCCGAGCCTCCAGGTGTTGCTGCACGGATTGTAGATGTCCACCTCATTAGATGAGGTGGATATGCCGCCACCCAATACCCACATCTCGTTATTGATAACAAGCCCGCGCGTCTCGCCTGTCGCCCTCGGCATGTTTGCGATCGCCGTCCAGGTATTGGCGACGGGATCATACTTGAAGGCTTCGTCGCTGTCCGTAAAGTCGATCAAGCCGCCGGAGGTGTAGATGAACCCGCCGATGGTGGCCGCTGCCACATAACCGCGCCCCACGGGGTAATCCTGGCGTTGGAGCCAGCGCGATCCCACCGCGGCGTTCGGATCGAACTGCCAGGTCTCCGCAGTACCTGCCGGTCCGCTGAGGTCAAAGCCGCCGATGATGTAGAGCTTGTTCCCGGCAACGGCGAACCCGCCCGGGACGATGAAGCCGAGTGGTGCCCGGCCAGTAGTCGGCTGCCGTCAGGGTGGTGATCGTGTCGGTCACGGGGTTGTAGCTGAAGACACGACCCGTATGGAGGTCGCCGAAGACCCGCGTTGCCGCCCACGCAGTAGATCTGCGGAGTGCCGCCGACGGTGAGCACAGCGCAGACCATGCCGCCCGTCTTGTTATCCGGGTAGGTCGCGGCCTTGGTGATCCAGGTGTTGGTGGCCGGGTTGTACTCGAACGGGTGAGTGAAGGAGCTGCCGGGTGCGTCAGCGCTGCGCCCGCCCATGGAGTAGAAGCGCCCGTTGGCTGGGAAGTAGGCGCCGACGGCGCGGACCACGTTACTCGGGAGGTTGGGACCACCCGACCAGCCCGCGCTGGAGTCTGCTGATTGCGCCTTGATGTCGCAGACGGCGACGGTCAATGCCAGCGCGATGAGCGCCTTCCAGGCGAGGCGCCCGGGCAAAGACAACATATTTTTCGCCGCGGCTGAGAGGACAAAAGCCCAGGGACGGCGAAGAGATTGCGAGGAAGCTGAAATGTGGGTTTTCATTTTCGGTTGGTTGTTGCTGCGCCCGCGGGTTGGCGAGCTATAGTTTGTTTTCCATTCCTTCGAAGCGTGCTCGTCCAATCAGTGACGCGTCACTGATTCCCTCTTAGGATGATGGAGCCGTTGAACGACCCGGACGTCGCGCCCGTGATCCTGTTCGCCAATCGGTTCACGGTGAAGCTGCCTTTAGCGTCAGCGTACCGGCCCGTTCCGCCTATGATGTCGTTCGTTTCGACAATGGATACGACGTTTGGGTCCGCTGTAGCACTAGCCTGTCCCGAAAGGCAGGTGAAAATAGTGTCACCGTTGGCTGCGATGAAACGAGTACCCCCGTTTCCGAAACGGGTGGCAAAGTCCACCATCCCCGCATAAACCAGGGTGAATTGACCAAGCTCCGTGGTGGTTGCCGTGCCGCTCCCATTCACATAAAACATGAACGGTGGAACGCCAAAAAGTTGGTGACTTTCACTCCCTGCGATAGTCCCATCAAAGGATTTCTTTCCCGCTTCCGCCGCGGGGCCAGCGAGCGCCGCGGTCAGGAACATTGCTGCTAGTAAGCTGATTGTTTTCATATGGTGATTTTGATTTTCTATTGGGTTGTTGCTGCGCCCGCGGGTGGGCGAGCGACAGCTTGTTGCCCATTCCTTCGGAAAATTCCGGGCGCGTGATCATGTGGCTGCTGACACTTCCTGTTCCGCTGGTCACGCTGGCGTTGCCTACGCTCGTGAGGGTGTTGGCGAAGGAAAAGATCAGCTGATAATCGCTGCTCGGCGCCGCCGCTGCGGCATTCGATGCCGGGGGTGCCTGTGAGCGGCAGGTTGATGTCGAAAGGTCCGGCGCCGCCATGGATCTTTCGGGAGACGACCTGCGTAGGTGTGCAGCGAGGATAGAAACGCATTCCGCACCGATTCCGTGATGCTCTCCGAGCCGTTTGGAGTAGCCGCTGCGATAATAACCGCGAGCGCGGATGTAGATGTTCTGTCCGGTCGGGAGGTTCAAACCTGTCAGGGTCCAGTTGCTGCCGGCCGCCGTGCCGTTGCCCAAGGGAGTGTAGTTCACATTGTCGGTTGAAGACTCAAAGGTAACGCGCGTGAATTGCGGGCTGGAGCCGCCGCGTGTCCAGGTAATGGTGGTTTGCGTCACGGCCAGGTTTTGCAGCGCGGCGGTGTCGTTAGTCAAACGAGCGAAAAGGCTGCGCGTCTGTCCGCCGATGCTGGTGAAATAGCCGCCCGCTAAAATCTTGCCGTCCGCCTGCACCGCGATTGAATGGACAAAACCGTTCGCGTTCGGGTCGAACGAATCAGCCAATCCGGTCGTGGCATCGAGCCGGGCGATGCGGTTGCGCGTCTGTCCGCCGATGCTCGTGAAACGCCGCCCACCAGAATCTTGCCGTCCGCCTGCACCGCGATTGACCGACACATCGTTCGCGTTCGGGTCGAACGAATCAGCCAAGCCGGTGGTGGCATCGAGCCGGGCGATGTGGTTGCGCGTCTGTCCGCCGATGCTGGTGAAATCGCCGCCCGCTAAAATCTTGCCGTCCGCCTGCACCGCGATTGAACCGACAGCACCGTTCGCGTTCGGGTCGAACGAATCAGCCAGGCCGGTGGTGGCATCGAGCCGGGCGATGCGGTTGCGCGCCTGTCCGCCGATGCTCGTGAAAACTGCCGCCGGCCAAAATCTTGCCGTCCGCCTGCACCGCGATTGACATAGACACGACCACCGTTCGCGTTCGGGTCGAACGAATCAGCCAGGCCGGTCGTGGGATCGAGCCGGGCGATGCGATTGCGCGTCTGTCCGCCGATGCTGCGTGAAATCGCCGCCCGCCAAAATCTTGCCGTCCGCCTGCACCGCGATTGAATGGACACGACTGTTCGCGTTCGGGTCGAACGAATCAGCCAAGCCGGTGGTGGCATCGAGCCGGGCGATGCGGTTGCGCGTCTGTCCGCCGATGCTCGTGAAATCGCCGCCCACCAAAATCTTGCCGTCCGCCTGCACCGCGATTGACATAGACAATCCGATCCGTTCGCGTTCGGGTTGAAAGCGGTGTCGAGCGTGCCGTCCGTGTTCAATCGGGCAATGTTGTTGCGCGTGCACGCCCGAAAACGGTGGTAAAGCTGCCGCCGATGAGAATCTTGCCGTCCGGCTGAACGGCGGTGGCGTAGAACAGACGTGATCAGCTGGCGTCGGTACCGATGATGTTGAGATTGAGCGTCTGGTCGAGCCTGCCGTCGGTTTCCAGCCGGGCGATGTGGTTGCGCGTCACCGCTGCTCCCCCGTTCGGCGCAAGCGTGGTGAAAGCGCCGCCCACCAAAATCTTGCCGTCCGCCTGCACCGCGATTGGACATAGACAGCATCGCTGTCGCGTTCGGGTCGAACGAATCAGCCAAGCCGGTCGTGGCGATCGAGCCGGGCGATGCGGTTGCGCGTCTGTCCGCCAATGGTTGTGAAATCGCCGCCCGCTAAAATCTTGCCGTCCGCCTGCACCGCGATTGAACAGACATCACCGTTCGCGTTCGGGTCGAACGAATCAGCCAAGCCGGTCGTGGCATCGAGCCGGGCGATGCAGTTGCGCGTCTGTCCGCCGATGTTCGCTCCGATGAAAAAGCCGCCCACTAAAATCTTGCCGTCCGCCTGCACCGCGATTGAACGACAATAGACACGATCAGGTTGCCGTTCGCGTTCGGGTTGAACGAATCAGCCAGAGCCGGTCGTGGGATCGAGCCGGGCGATGCGATTGCGCGTCTGTCCGCCGATGCTGCGTGAAAAGCGCCGCCCGCTAAAATCTTGCCGTCCGCCTGCACCGCGATTGCAAGGACAGTACTGTTCGCGTTCGGGTCGAACGAATCAGCCAAGCCGGTCGTGGCATCGAGCCGGGCGATGCGGTTGCGCGTCTGTCCGCCGATGTGTCGTCGTGAAATCGCCGCCCACTAAAATCTTGCCGTCCGCCTGCACCGCGATTGAACGGACATCCACCGTTCGCGTTCGGGTCGAACGAATCAGCCAAGCCGGTCGTGGCGATCGAGCCGGGCGATGCGGTTGCGCGTCTGTCCGCCGATGCTGTCGTGAAAGAGCCGCCCGCCAAAATCTTGCCGTCCGCCTGCACCGCGATTGACACAGACAGTACCGTTCGCGTTCGGGTCGAAGGCGGTGTCGAGCGTGCCGTCCGGGTTCAGCCGGGCAATGCGGTTGCGCGTCACGCCCGCCAAGACAAGCGTTGTAAAATCGCCGCCGATAAGAATCTTGCCGTCCGGTTGGACGACGACGACGCGAACCGATGCCGTTCGGCGTTCGGATCGAAACCGTCGAGCGCGGATTGCCCGCGCACCGCCGCCGCGCCGCCGCCAGCAGCACGGCAACGGAAAACAGGAAGAGCGCAGCTTTCCTTGTCGCTCTAGATGTTGCTCTCGCAAATGAAGTGAACGCGGCGACGTGAGTGGTTGGAACTATGGAACGCATGGGGATTCTCCTGCGCCCGCGGGTGGGCGAGCGACAGCTTGTTGCCCATTCCTTCGGAAAATTCCGCGGCGCGTTGCAAAAAAAGGAGAGGCGACACTCCTGCAATCGAATGAACGGGCTCGTGTCGCGCTTCGTTGTAGCCACGGCACTGTGGGCCGTTTTCCCGAGCGGCCCAGAACGACGTGACGGTGCCTGGGCCGACGCTCCCAGGAGCGTGCTCACACTGCTCAGAACTTCTTGTTCAAGCCGATGTAGTAATAGCGGCCGCGGATCGAGTAGAGCGAAGTATCGTAGTTGTCGTTCCTTCCAACTGCACCGGCGTTGAAGGGCGGCGGCTCGTCGAAGATGTTGTTCATGCCGATTCGAATCGTGGTCTGATCGAGCCATTGCTGCCAGGGGCGCAGACTGGGCATCGATGCCGTCGCCTTCCCAGTCTCTTTCGCGTCGCCTTCGACAGCCTCCGCTCGCGGCGCCGTGTAAGTGTAAGAGACCTGCGTATCGAACGTCAGATACGCTTTCACGTCGCGCGTGCGCGTGAATGGATGTTTGCCGGGTCCGGCACCCGCCGAACTGATCGGTGACGAGCACGCTCTTGTTCAGCAAGCCCCCAAAATCCTTGTAGTCGCCGATGTAGTTAAAGGTGTTGATGAGTTGAAAGCCTTTGTAATCCCATTGCGTTTGCAGGTAGCCCTTGTTGTAGGGAAGACTGCCTGGAATGAACGGTGAGCCGCTGTAGAAGCGGCCGAGGGCGTTCGTGAAGCCAGCGTCTCGATGATCTGCAGGTTGAAGCGCAGGAGGTGGTTGTAAGCGGCCGCGATGGTGAATTTGCCGAAGTTGTCCGTCGGAAACTCATAGACCGCCGTGAGGTCGATGCCTTCGACTGATTTGCGCGCGGCATTGAACGGGAAGTCCAGCACCTGTTGGAGCGCGCCGCTTGCGTCGCGGATGACGCGGTCGGCGAATGAGCCGTCGGCGGCATTGCGGACGATGGCCCCTTGCGAAAAACCGGTGATGACCACGCCTTCGGAATTCAGCTGATAGTAGTCGGCGGTGACGGTGAGGTTCGGGATTTGCCGCGGGGTGAAAACAAAGCCGGCGCTGTAGTTGTCGGTTCGTTCCGGTTGCAGATCGACCGAGCCGCCGATGATGGTCCCGCCCGGTGGTTGCACGAAGGCCGCGTCCGCCCGGATTGAGCGGATCCAGGAGAAGGCCAAACAAGCTCGAGTTCTCGGTGCGTGGTTCGAAGAACTCAAAGAGCGTCGGTGCGCGGAAGGAGCGGCTGTAGGAAGCGCGCAACGTCAGATCCTTCACCGGCGCCCAGCGGAGGGCAAATTTCGGCACGTCGGTTTGCAGGTTTTGCTTTGACTCCGTGATTCCATCCGCCGGATCGATACCGCTCATCTCGAACCGCTCGTAACGGTAGGCGAAGGTGAAATCGAAGTTGTAGACGAGCGGCACCTTCATCGTCGAAGAGACGAACGGAATGTTGAGCTCGAGGTAGGCCGCCGCGACCTTCTGCTCGGCCTTGAACTTGGTGTCGGCGTCGAAGCCGAGCCCATCATCCGCGACGAGAATTGGATCGGCGTTTTGCGACAACTCCTGACGGCGCAATTCAAAGCCGACCACGAAACTCACGCCTCCCTGCGGCAGCCCGGTGAAGGCGCGGCCGCCGATCTTGCCGTCGAGAAGCTGATTCTGCGTCTCAGTTTTCGAGGTGGCCTGGTAGCCGGCCGCGCGAAGCGCCGCGGCGTTATCGTAAGTGAAACCGTTGAGCGTTCCCTGCCTCGGCGCGTTGAGGCCGACGAATGGATTGAAGCTTCCGTTCGCGACCGCGGGCGCCAGCAATGAAGACCGCTGATCGCCGGTGTCGGTCCTGACCAGGTCCTGCTCGTCGAAGACGTAGCCGATCTCCCAGAAGTAATCGTTCGCGAACTCGCCTTTCAGGCCCGCGATCAAGTGGTAGAAATCGCTGTCGTAGGTGCGTTCGCGGTTGCCGGCCTCGATCGAAGCGTAGCTGACGGAATTAAGCCGCTGGCTGAAGACCGGTGCGTGCGTGACGGGGATCGATTGCCTGAAGGCCAGTCGCCGGATCGATCTGCGGAATCTCTCGATCGGGTTGTAAGGGCTGCTGCGTGCCACGTCACCGGGCAGCGTGAAGACCGAGGGCGCGAGCGCGTTGAACTGCTTCGTGTTCGAGTAAATCGCAGTGACGAAGAACGTGAGGTGGTTTTGCGGGAGAAGCTTGTATTCGCCATCGAGAAAAAAACCGAAGCGTTCCTGCGCCGGGATCGCCGGCGTAAATTCGCGGATAATTAAATCCGTCCTCCGCCTGATTGTAATCGCGATAGTCGTTGATCTGGTCCGGGGTGTTGGCCCGATCGATCAGGACCAGGTCGAGACTCGCATTGCTGAAAGTCCCGCTGGCCGGCCCGGCATGGCACCGTTGTTCGCCACCGAAGTTGCAAAATGCGCCCCGGAAACTGGGGACTGCCGATGTTGTTTCCACCGAGCCGGCGTCGATCGGCGAGCGAGGAGAGAAACGTGTCGCGCGCGAAAATCGCGGCGCGGTCGTAGTAACTCGCACCGGCGGTGAGGTTGTATTTGTCGCCCGCAAGACCGCCGACCAGATAGCCAGTCCTGACGGCGGCATCATTGGCCACGCCGAGGTTGGTGTTGCCGTAAAGCAGGTCGATCTCGCCGCCTTTGACGGCGTGCCTGAGCTTGAAGTTCACCACGCCGGCCACAGCATCCGCCCCATAAGTGGCCGAGGCGCCATCTTTCAGGATCTCGACGCTCTCGATGAATCCAAGCGGCAGCGCATTGATGTCCTCGAAACTGAAGGCGCGCCGGCCATTGATCATCGTGAGCGTGTTCCTGCTTCCTAACGCGCGCAGATTGACCTGCGCAGCGCCTGTCCCGCGCGCGCTGTTGTTTTCTGTCTCGGTGTTGCCGATCCATGACGGCACGTGCCGCAGACCCTCGGCCGGAGTGTTCGCGCCGAACGTGGTCAACTGCTCTCGCGAGTAATTCGCGACCGGCAAAGCGCCTTCCGATTCAGCCGTCGGAACCGGGATATAAGTTCCGGTCACCACGACGCGTTCGGTTTCCGCTGCGTCAGGCACCGCGGGCGCGGCGGGCGGCGGCGCGCGGACCGCCTCCTGCGCGAACGTCGCGAGGCTCGGAAACACCGCACCGGCAATGATTGCGATACGCCAGCCAGTACGGGCGAGCATCTTCATTATCCGCCGGTTTGCGAAACTCTCTCGTTGCCGACAGGTCTAACGAATTGGCTTGTGCGGACAAGCTAAAAGTGGCTCGCGCCCCTAGTGCAGACCGACGCGTTCGAGGATGGCGACGAAACGGGGATCGGAGCGAAATGAGTCCCACTTCGGAGCGATTTTCAGAAAGCTCAGGCGGACATCACGTTCCTCATATGCCTTTTCCAGCCACGCGACTGCCTCGTCCTGCTCGCCCAGGGCTAAATAGACCGTGGCGATATTGGAGGCAGGAATGTAGCGTTGGGCGGAAAGGGATTTTAGTTCATCCAACACACGCTCGCGCCTTCACCGCATCGCCTGCACGAGCCCAGGCGTAACCGATCATGGAGATGGCTTCCGAGTTTCCTCGGGAAAATTCTCTCGCCATGCTAAACTCAGCGAGGGCCTCCGGATACTTTCCCTCATCCAGATAAAGCTGCCCTAACCAGAGGTGTGCGATCCAAAAGTTCGGATCCAGCTCGACCGTCTTTTGAAATCTCTCCCTCGCTTCGTCATTGCGTCCCGCGAAGAGGAGCGCCGTTCCTTCCCCTGCGTTAGTGAGCAAGGAGACCGGATCGAGCTCTCGGGCTCGCGCCCCCTCGGCGATAGCTTCCTGATGACGTCCCAGATTCGAGAGCAAGAGCGTGTATGCCAAATGAGAAAATCCGGAATTCGGATTCAGGCTGATGGCGCGCCTGGCCTCCCTTTCAGCTCCGACCCAGTCCCAATCAAACCACATGTGGACGGAGGCTAGAGCCGCATGAGGCTCAGCGAGCGACTCATCAATCTGCACTGCTTTTGTCGCGGCCGCCTTCGCTTGCGGGAATACCTCTTTGGCAGGCCTATCGCTCGTAAGTGCAAGAGCCTCGACAAGCCTCAGCCAATCCGACATAGGCCAGCGCGTAGCTCGGATCCAGCTCGATTGCCTGTTTGAAGAAGCCGATGCTTTTCGTGATGTCGGGCGGAGTGAGTTTGTTCAAATGATAACGTCCCGTCAGATAAAGCTGATAGGCCTCGACGTTCTCGGTGTAGCGCTTGGTCAAACGCTCCTCCTCTTCCCCGCTGAGCCGCAGCGCGAGTGCGTCCGCGACTTTTTGGGAGATCGTGTCCTGCACGGTGAACACGTCCGTAAATTTCTCATCGAACGTGCCGGCCCAAAGCGAAGATCCATCCGCCACATTGATCAGCCGCGCCGTGACTCTGATGCGATCGCCTGATTTCTGCACGGTGCCTTCCAACACCGAGTTCACGCTCCAGCGCGCGTCCCGCTGCCAGAGGATCCTGGTCCAGATCCGCCGTATTGCCGCACGGATGTCAGTGACGTCACGATCGATTTCGCTGCTGTTGCTCAGTTTGGTAATCAAAGTATCGGCCATTCCCATCCCCAGGACTTCGTCGCGCACCTGATCGGCGCTCAGATTCTCAAACGGCAGCACGGCAATGCTTTTTTCAGGAACGGCAATGGAGCGGGCATTGACCAGCGGGACGGCGACGCTCTTCTCCGCCGCGCTTCCCGTGCTTGGCGAGACTCGGGCGCCAAATGGTTGAAACACAAAGAGCGCGACGATAGCAGCGAGCGCGATTAACCCAGCGGCAAGCGCGAAGCGCCGCGCCGTCTTCTTCGGATCGACCAGCGTGCGCGCGAATTAGCTCAAGACGAGTCGTAAGTTCGCGAACACCCGGACGCGCGGCGGGTTCGATCGATAACATCGAGAGCAGGAGCGCGCTGAGCCGCGACGGAACATGCGCTGCTTTCAGCTGTTCGCATGGAGGCGTCGAGGAATTGCGATTGTTGTTGCTCCGATCCAGGGCACGATCGCCGAAAGGCATGTGGCCGGTAAGCAGATACCAGAGGGTTGCCCCTAACGAGTAGATGTCGGAGCGGGTATCGACTGGCGCATTCGTGAATTGTTCCGGGCTGGCAAATGCCGGTGTGCCGATGAAGCCATTGTGCGTCAGAACTCTCGCATCCGGCGTTTCCGCCAGGGCTTTGGCGACGCCAAAGTCGATCACCTTGACCGTAATTTTCTCGCCCACTTCGCTGGCGGCGATCATCACGTTCGCCGGCTTTAGATCGCGATGGACGAGGCCCTGCTTTTCGGCCGCGGAAAGCGCATCTGCGATCTGACGTGCGATCTCAACCACGCTGCGCACATCCAGCGGGCCAGTTCGTCGGACGCGCTCCTCGAGCGTTTCGCCCTCGACCAGTTCCATCGCGCAAAAGCACTGGCCCGTTTCTTCGCGGATGCCGAAGTGGTGAACCGCCGCGACATTCGGATGCCGCAGCGCAGCCGCCATCCGCGCTTCGCGAATGAACCGCTCTCTCGCCTCGGCACTTCGACTCGCCAGATCCGTGTTGATAATTTTCAACGCCACGGATCGCCGCAGCGAACTATCCACCGCGCGATAGGTCACACCCATCGCACCGCGACCAAGTTCCCATGGGCTGCCGTCGTCGCGACGCTCGATTGTGTAGTGCCCAAATTGATCCGGGAACGGGGGCGATGGAGCGGTCTCGGCTTCGATCGTTTCGTCCAAACCAACCCGCAGCAAGCAAGCCATGCAGCCAAACTCATCGGCGGCATCTAGCTGCGCGCCGCAAGTCGTGCAGGTGCCCGCGCTCTTTTCGATGGCGGGCATTCCGTTGTTTCTCGCTCCTTCCTAGCTCGCCATCACTTGCGAAAGATGGCGCAATTCCTCATCCACTTCAGAAGCGTCCGTCACCGTGCCGCTCACTTCCTCGCGCAAAATGGACCGGTAGCGCGCGCGAAAGCGCGCCACGTCACTGCGCAACGTTGTGGCTGGCCGGCCGAGCTGCTGCGCCATTTCTTCATACGGGATCGCTGCCACGGCTCCGGCGGAGAGATGAGATTTCAGGGCCTCAAACAGCGCTGCTTTCCCGGCCAGCCGCGATTCGTCAGCCAGGCGATCCAGCGTCTGCCGCAGAAGCGCGGCGGCCCATTCGCGCTCGTAGACGCGATCGGGCGTCCAGCCTTCTGCGCGCGCCGCTTGGGCTTCCGCCGCGGAGATCGCCGCGTCATCTAGCGGCACGGGCGACATGCCGCCACCGCGTTTCTGGGCGCGCTCATGATCGCGCGCGTCAGCGACAAAATGCTTGAGCGCGCCGAGCAGAAATGACCGGAATCGCCCCTTCGCTTCGTCCGCGCGCCGGTAGGCGCGGTTCTCGATTAGCTCGGCAAAAAATCCCTGGGTGAAATCCTGTGCGTCGTGCTCCGTAATGCCCTGCCGGCGGAGGAACAGGTAAACTGGTCGCCAATAGATCCGGCAGAGTTCCGAGAGCGCATCGAGCGATTCGCTGGGTGAGACTTGCGATCCAGCGGCGCCACGGATGACGCTCCACCGGGTCGAGGCAAACAAGCCCTCGCGTGCAGTGGCATCGCGTAACGCTGCGGGCATGCCCCGGTTTTATCCGTCGCAGGGAAAAAACACAAGCCAGGACAAGCTTCCTAACGAAAGGCGAGCGACCGCGAAACCATGCCGAGCTTCGTCCGGCCCGGCTTCGCGAGGAGTGTGTTGGTTTTGGCATCGACGGGTGCCCCGGCTGGGGCACCCGCGCC
>CAWATC010000024.1:0-473902 GCA_963784865.1 uncultured Verrucomicrobiae bacterium
TCGGCGTCCAGACCTTCGCGTCGGCCGGGTACGCGGGGGCGGCGTCGGGCTCCAGCAGGCGCTCGTAGATGCGGTAGCGCTTGACGACCTGCCCGCCCATCGCCTCCATGCCGCGGTTCATCGGCGATGTTGGTCTCGAGGATCCAGCCCATCTCGCCGCCCTTGACCGGCCGATCTCGGCCGTGTCGAAGTGCTCGATGTAGAGCAGCGCCGCGACGCCGGTGTGCTGGTACTCGGGCTTGACGCCGAGGAAGCCCGAACCGGCAGCGGTCGCATCGATCTTGCGCCGCCGCAGGAAGTGCCGCCAGCCGAACGGCAGCAGCCGGCCGTTCATCCGCTTCAGGACCTGGTTGACGTCCGGGACCGTGATCGCGAGCGCCGACCGGCTCCCGGTCCTCCGCTCGGCGACCATGAACCACTCCGGGTCGAACACGAGCTGCAGCTCGTGCGCGTAGGCGTCGAGGTCGGCCTTGTCGTACGGCACGAAGCCCCAGTTGCGCGACCAGGCCTTGTTGTAGATCTCGGCGAAGACGTCCATGTCCTTGCGCAGCCCGCGCCGGCGCATGTGCCGCAGCTCGGATCCCGTGCTCGGGCCGCAGCTTCTCGGCGAGCTCGGTGATCACCGGCAGCACGTTCTCGCGGTCGGAGATGTGGAGCTTCCACATCAGCACGTCCATCGCCTTCTCCAGCCCCGCCGCGCTCGCACAGCTCGCGGTAGTAGGGCGGGTGCCAGGGCTGGCGGATCATCGCGTCGCGCTCGAAGCCCTCGATCACGATGCCGCTCTCGTCGTTCATCGTGAAGTCCATCGGGCCGACCATCCGGTCGCGCTCGCGCTCGCGGTGCCAGCCCTCGGCGGCGCGAGCAGCGCGCCAGCGGCCTCCTGGTCGTTCTCGCACTCGAAGAAGCCCCACATGCCCCAGCGGGGCGCCGTGGAACTCGTTGTAGGCGTGGTCGATGTGGGCGCTGATGCGTCCGACGACGCGGCCGTCGCGGCGGGCGAGGAACAGTTGCGCCTCGCCGTGCTTGAAGAACGCATTGAAGCGGGGGCTGAGGAACAGCCGGGCGCTCGATCCGCAGCGGGGGCGTCCATTGGGGCGAGGTAGCATGCAGCCGGTACGGGAGATCGATGAAGTCCCGTCTGTCCCGGCCCGTCGAACGGGCTGTACCGTCAGCGCCACGGCGGCGCACCCTACATGCCCGAGACTCGCATCGACGTCTTCGAGAAGGCCCGCACGCACGATCGGCTCGAGCAGCTCCGCGCCGCCCGCGCCCGCGAGCCGGACGTTCTTCCCTACTTCCGCACGCTCGACGGCCCGGCCCGGCCCGGTCGTGAGATGGAGGGCGCGAGCGGATCATGCTCGGGTCCAACAACTATCTCGGCCTGACCGCCGACGAGCGCGTCGTCCAGGGCGCGCAGGACGCGCTGATGAGGTACGGGACCGGACTGACCGGGTCGCGGCTGCTGAACGGCACGATCCCGCTGCATCTCGAGCTGGAGCGGGAGATCGCCGAGTGGATGGGCACGGACGACGCGATCGTCTTCACGACCGGCCACCAGGCGAATCTCGGGGCGCTCGGGACGATCCTCGGGCCCGGCGACACCGTCGTCGCCGACTCCGGCGATCACGCATCGATCCTCGACGGCTGTCTGCTGTCGCGCGCCAAGCTGCGCGCGTTCCGCCACAACCGGATGGACAAGCTCGAGCGCTCGCTCGAGCGCGCGAGTCGGGGACGGCGGCGGGGTCCTCGTGTCGTCGACGGCGTCTTCTCGATGGAGGGCGACCTCGCCGCCGCTCCGAGATCTGCGACCTGACCGAGCGCTTCGGCGCGCGCCTGCTGGTCGACGAGGCCCATGGCGCCGGCGTCCTGGGCCGCCGCGGCGCGGGGACCGCCGAGCTGCTCGGCGTCGAAGACCGCGTCGATCTGCGCGTCGGAACGTTCAGCAAGTCGCTCGCCGCCTGCGGGGCTTTTCGTCGCCGGGCCCGCGGACGTCATCGACTTTCTCCGCGTGCAGTCGCGGGCGTACCTGGTCGACCGCCTCGGCCGGTGCCGGCGGCCGTTCGGCGCGACGTCGCCGCGCTGCGCGCGCCTGGCGTTCGGACCAGGGCACGGGAATACTGGCACCGCGGTGGTCGACAACGCCTGGGCGCTGCGCGACGGGCTCGAGGACCTCCGGGTTCGCGGTCGTCGCCCGCAGGAGCCGAGAATCCCGCACGCGCAGCTCGACGCGCCGGGCGTGCGCGACGGGAAGATCGTGACGCCGATCGTGCCGATCCTCGTCGGCGACGACTGGAAGGCGGTGTCGGCGGCGGTGGGGCGCGCGCCGTTCGACGCCGGCGTCGTCGCCAACACCGCCCTGCCTCCGCGGTCACCGGTCGCAGCGCTGCTGCGCACGAGCGTCATGGCCACGCACGACCGCGCGACGATCGACCGTTCGCTGGGGCCTTCCGAGCGGGTCAAGAAAAGCTTCCAAGCGAGCACGGACCTCCTCCCCGGACCCGCGCGCTGCACTATCTCGCCCTTCCCGGGGGCCAAAAAGGAGTTTGGGCGGACCGTCGTCACCCTCCGTGGCCGATCACGAAACGCACGCTCTGAGCGGCGATTGCGTTGAAACTCCGTTCCACTGCCGGTCACCTCTTTGTAGTTGCCGACAGCGCCGGTGAGGCGCCGGGAGAGGGGACAGCGACCGGCGCGGTGGCAAGGTCGGCAGACAACGCCATCGGTCGTGGGTCGAGTCGTTCCTCGGAGGGAAGCCTGGGTATTCGCGCCTCACATGGGCCTCACCAGTCCAAAGATCGAGGAGATCCGCCCGGCAGGGGCGGACGGGAGAACCGATGATGCAAACAGCGCGGATGCACCCTCTGCGCCGCAACACCTCCAGGCGCTTGAGCGGCGCGAACGCCGTGCGGCTTGCCCGCGCGGCGCTGAGAGGCGCGCTGTCGCCGCGAGCGACCAGCGCCGCGGACATCATCCTCGACGCGCCGATGGAAGCGCAGTCCATGACGGTTGCTACCCGCCCACGAGCCAGCGCCGCTGGGGCCATACGCGCTGCCGGCGGTCCTGCAGTCCATCCCGCCGTCGGAAAGCAAGACAGTGGGCTCGATGACCGAGCGTCAGCGCCAAGCAGCCGCCACGTTGCTCTCTGAATCGGCAGTCGGGCGCTGCAGCGCCTGCTGCGCGGCCGGGCGTTGCGCGGCCGCTGCCGCCTGAGGAAGCGTCCGCGCTTCGAGTGGCCTGAGTCCGGGCTCGACCGGCTCAGGCCGCCGGCGCAGATCTCGAGGATGTGCCCGTGGGGTCGCGCAGGTAGACCGACCAGGCCGCCGCCGGACGAAGACCTCGGTCGTCGGCACGTCGCGCGAGCCAGGTAGTCGCGCCACGCGGCGACTCGTTCCGCCGAGCCGACCGCGGCAGCGGTGATGCGTACCCGGCACCCTGCGTCCCTGCGTCCATCTGGGGGTACCGGAGGAACGAGACGATCGTGCGGGACTCCCGTCGCGTCGGCGGAGTGCCAAAGTGCCGCGCGCCCGGGTCGTCGTCGTTGGCGCCCTCCACCACAGCGAAGCCCCGAGCAGGTCGCGGTAGAACGCGGTCGTTCGCTCCAGGTCGACCCGCTGATCAGCCAGGGCGGTGGTCAGTCCTGGATGAGCGATCCGCCGCCGGCCGCCGCGGGCTCGGCCCCGGGGATCGGCGCGGGATATCCGGGGTCTGGATCGCTGTGGGGTTGGTCGAGTCACGAAGGGGAATGGCAGCACGATCGGGCGGCGGCGCTCACGCCCGCCCAGCTGGCGGCCGCCTGAGCGGCGGCGGAACATTCGCGCAACGCCTGCATCGTGAACAGCAGCACGCGACGGCCGCCACGATCAGCACGACCGACTGGCGGGCCGGAGCGAATGCGGCCAGCGGACGGCGATGACGAGCGCGACCATGCCCGCCGCAACAGCGCGGAATGGTGAGCGATAGCCGGCCAGGTGGGCTCGCGCAGCGCCAGCTCACCGTCGCCACGGGACGAGCACCAGGCCGAACGCGACCAGCACCACGGCGCGGGCCTCCGCCGAGAAACGCGACGGCCAGCACCACCATCACCACGAGGATGCTGAGCTCGGTCAGCGGAACCGGGTGCCCACGGGGGCCGCGGCGCGTCATCCGAGTCGCGCGCGATGCCCGGAGTTGTGGCTCGGCGCACGGCCCGGGGCGACCGGCGCGCGCTCGTCGGCGTGCGCCCGGTCGACCGGGCGTGGAGAGCACTCGCACGCTTGGCGGCTGCGCCGTCCCATCAGGCTGTCAGGTGGCTAACGGACACAGCCGACGAGAGCTTGACCTGCCACCAGCCACTAGAGCCGCCCGAGCCGCCGACGCGCGGGCGCGGACACCTGCCAGACGCCGCATCCGCTCTCCCCAACTCGTGCCGGCGACCCCATGGTGGCGGTGGCCCCGGCTCGAGCAGCATGCGCTCCAGCCGGAGCGCGCGTCCTCAGCGACCTCGGCTCACGCTGCTCAAGCAGCGCCCGGGCTTCGGCGACCCGATCAGCGAGCGCGTCGCGCAGGCGCTCGAGCTCACCGAGGGCGAGGCGGACGCGCGGGCCGCGCAGGACCGGGACGGCGGTGTCGATCCCGCGTGGGCATCCGATCGACGACGGCGCTGGAGAGCCGCAGCTCGAGCCGGCTGATCTGCGCGGCGCACAGCCGTCGCGCCGCGCCTCGTCGGTCGCTTCGCCGCTGACTGCAGCCGCGGATGCCCGCGGTGGAAACGTCAAGCAGGGTCATTGCGCCTCTCTCCTGCGCCGGCAGTCTACTCCGCGAGACCGGCGGCGAGCGACTCCTGGCACGTCCACAGCGCCTCTTCGACGTGGATCGACGGAACCCCGGGGATCCGCACCGCGTCGAGCCGCAGGCGGCCGCGCGCCGGCCCGGACATGACCGTGGAGCCGAGTCGCCGAACAACTCGGCGAGTGGACGTCGCCGGTGCAGCCAGCACGAGTCCAGGGCCGCAGCGCGCGCGGCGCGTCGATTCGTCGCCGTGCCGCTCGCCGCGTTCGCCGGCCGGCAGACCCGGCAGGCCGTCGACCGCCGCGGCGTCGAAGGCGTTACGAGCACGCTCGTGTCGAGCAGCGCGAGCAGCAGCGCCGTTCGCCAGCGGCCCGCGGCTGCGGTGCCCGCCCTCCACGAGCCGCGTGAGCGCCGCCTCTTCGATCGGGTTCGCGTGCTGTCGGGATCGATGCCGATGTCCGGTCGGCAGACGGGTAGGCGGCGGGGAACGGGCTCGCGGCGCAGCTCGACGCCACCGTTTCCCCCGCATTCCGCGCCGCCAGCAGCGCGAGGCGCTCGCGCGTGCCGGGGTTGCGTGAGCCATCTTCCGGCGCGTCGACCTCGCAGGACAGGCCGTCTGCAGCTCCGCGGATTCCGCCGCAGCCTCGTCCGCGACGGGTCCGCCTCGATCGTCGCCTCCTCGCTCCACGCGCCCCCGCTGGTCGCCGCCGCGCCGACGGGATGCTCGAGCGCTCGCAGCCGGGCGGTCAGGCTCGCCAGATCGAGCGCGCCGACGGTCGTCCCCTGCACGCGGCCGCCGGGGAGCGCGTACGTGATCTGCGGGCAGACCGCCACGCCGTAGAGGTTCGCGAGCACCGCATCACGATCGTAGGCCACCGGGAACGTCCAGTGGTGGTCGCGGACCGCGCTGACGAGGTCCTTGCGGTCGCCGCGCAGCGCGATGGCGGCGACGTTCACTCCGGGGACGGCCCGCGAGGCGCGCTGGAGCGTGTCGAGCTCGTCGACGCAGCGGTCGCGGCCGGGGACGAAGAACGCCAGCGCCAGCGGCCGTCCGCGCACCAGCTCGCACGAGGTCAGCACGCCCGGCCCCCGGACCTGGCATGCCGGCCTGGCGCCGGCCGCGCCCTGCCCCGCCCGCGTGGCGACGTTCACGTCCCCACTCACGGCCGAGGCCGCCAACGGAGCTGCGAACTGCGGCATCGGGTCCCCGACGGCCGGCCCGCTGGAGGATCCGCCGGGGGTGCTGAGCGTGTTCACCGCGACGACGACGAGCAGCGCGAACGCGGCGAGCATCGCGATCGTGCGCGGAAGCCGGGTCCCAAAGGTCGGCGGGCGCTCCCCCGGGGTCACGCCGCGCCGATCACGTCGCCGGCGCCTGCGCAGCCGTCCTGCGGCGACGCAGTCGCGCCCACCGCGGGACCAGCGCGCCGCGCTCGGCCAACACGAGCACCGCCGGGAGCACGATCAGCACGCCGATCAGCGCCACCGCGAGGTCGATCACGGTGACGGCGCCGAAGTCGCGCAGCATCCTGATGTCGGACAGGACGAGCACGCCGAACCCGGCGAGAGGAAATAACTCGCGACTGGGTCGCGGACGCGGGTTCAAGATGCCGATGATCTTTCCGACTTGCTGCTTGATGTGCTCGATCGGGAATACGAGGTCGGAATCGTTCGAGACGATCACAGCCACGTCGCAGTCGCTGCGATAGGCGTCGATCAGGAGATAGCTCGCCAGATTCACATCCGAGCCTTTTTCTTCGGATTTCAAGACTTCGACTGTGCCGGCGCCGTCGGCGCGCTTCATCCGAACCTTGCTCGCGAGATAGCGACCGGTGTGCACGGTGAGATTCGGAAGGGTGCGGAGGGCGCGGATATACATCTCTTGCCTGTTCCGCTGCTGTGGATCGGTGGGTCGCGGAGTGACCAGCGCGGTGAAGTATCGAATCCGATGGATTTCGTTTCGCGGAAGAATCTTCGCGCAAAGTTCCGCCAAATTCAGCCAGCGGTAAGGGGTCTTGCGGAGACAGCCGTAGTAAAGATTGAAAGCGTCGACGTAGACGTTCGTCTTTAGAGCCATAAAAAGCAGAAGCCGCAGGATTGCTCCGGCGGCCTCGCGCCCCTCGCCCGAAGGCTCGGGGGGGATATGGGACTAAAAGGTAGCAAACCAGCTGCCAAAGCAAGCACTTTCTCCGTTTTCGCTCGCGGTGGCAAGCCTGGCCGTCAGTACCAAATGCCGACTTTCAACGCTCATTCCCCCTCGGCTTCGAGGGTGATGGCCGATGAATTTGAAGACTCCAGTCGATGAGTCTTAGGTTTGAGTCGATCGGATGTGCTCAGGGCGCGGGCCTAGACCAATCAGTAGTGCCGGAAGGGCGCGCAGGATTGGGAACCAGGCGAACAGTCGCGGGATGAACGGAAGCGAGTCGCCGCTGCCGGAGGTTCGCCCATTGATGCGGCGGTGAACCATGATCTGGAGCCGCTGCACAAAGCGCACGGGAAATTCCCGGCGCTTTTGCACCTCCTCGAGGTCAGCCAACGAGACCGGGCCGCGCCTGAGCTTCGCGGTGAGCAGATTCGCGGTCGCGACGGCGTCTTGCAGCGCGAGATTGATGCCGACGCCGCCGGCGGGTGACATGGCGTGCGCGCAATCGCCGATGCAGAGCAGACCTTCGCGGGCCCAGCGCCGCAGCCGGTTGATCTGCACGGTGAGCAGCCGGATCTTCGACCAGTCATCGAGCTCGGCGATTCTGTCCTGCAGGAATGGACCGAGCTCGACGATGTCGCTCTGCAATGCAGGCAGGCCGCGCGCTCTGATTTCCTCGAAGCCGCCCTTGGGAATGACAAAACCGACCTGGAAGTAATCGCCGCGATCGATCAGGACGAGCAGCTTCCCGTGCCGGAAAAATCCGAGCGATTGCGCCGGATCGCCTGCGCGTTTCGGAAGGCGCATCCAGAGAACATCGATGGGTGCGCCGAAGTCGCGCAGCTCGAACTCGCCGCGCGTGTGCGTGATCGCATGCCGGCCATCGGCACCGATGACGAGGTCAGCGCGGAACTCGCGTTCGCCGTCGGGAGTTTTCGCGCGCACGCCGACGACGCGCCGGTTATCGAAGAGGAGATCGACCACTTCGTGCTGCATGTGCAACGCGAAGGTCGGAAAGCGTTTCGCATGGGAGGCGAGGAAGTTGAGGAAATCCCATTGCGGCATGAAGGCGATGAACTTGCAGCGCGTCGGCAGCCGCGAGAAATCCGCGATCGGAACCTGATGGCCATTGAAGACGCCGCGGATCTCGCGCAGTTCCTGATGCGGCAGCTTGAGGAATTCCTCGAGCAAGCCGAGCTCGTGCATGAGCTCGAGCGTGGAGGGATGAATGGTGTCGCCGCGGAAGTCGCGATTGAAATCGGCGTGCTTCTCCAGGACGGCGACTTCCACTCCGGCGCGTGCGAGCAGGAACGCGGTCATCATTCCGGCGGGGCCGCCGCCAACGACAATGCACCGCGCGCCGTTCCCAGACGTCACAGATCAGATGTTAGGCGCGAGAAGGCGGAGATAAAGCTCGCAGATCCAGTAAGCGGCAGCAAACCTGGCGGGGCACTATCTGTCGCCCTGTGATTAGGCGTTGCCTTAACGCGCCCCGATTGAATAGGCTGCGTCCAAAGGACACCAGATTATGAAGATTTTCCTCGCAGCTCTGCTCGGTGCGCTCGCCATGTTCCTATGGGAGTTTGTCGCGCACATGTTTACCCCGCTCGGCGAAGCCGGGATCAGTTTCCTGCCGAAGCCGGAGGTCGTTTCGGCGTCGCTGCAGTCGGCGATCGGCGACAAGGCTGGAATGTACATGTTCCCCACTGGCGGGTTGACCGACGACTCGTCGAAAGAGGAGAAGACGAAAGCGATGGAGCGGATGATGGAGGAGATGAAAACCAAGCCTTCTGGTCTGCTCGTCTACAAGCCGGCGGGAACAGGGTTCAACTTTGGCAAGTGCCTCGCCGTCCAGTTCCTCACCGACTTCGTCAAGGCGCTTCTCGCGGCGTGGCTGCTGACGCAGACGGGGCTGGTAACATTTGGGAGCCGGGTTGGCTTTGTCGTCATCGCCGGCGTGATCGCCGCCATCACCACGACCATCCCGCATTGGAACTGGTACGGGTTCGACGGCACCTTCACGATGGCGAATGTCTTCATGGACATTGCCGGTTTCTTCTTTGCCGGCCTGGCGATCGCCGCGGTCCTCAAGCCCGCGCCATCTGGTGCGACTGCGTAGGAGCTAGTTTCGCTGTGAATCCTGTCTGCGAGGTCGGCTAGCGACGAATTTGAAGTCGCCAGAAAACTCAGCCGAAGCGGCGGACCTGCGGCCAAACCTCCTGCCAAGGGCGGCGCGGGCGGCGGCAGAGGAAGATGTCGGGGTGGTCGGTGGTTTCTTCGTTGGCGATTCCTTCGCGGTTGGTGATGTGGCCGACCAGTTCGCACGATTCGAATCTCGGCTCGAGGTCTTCGCGGGAGGCGCCGAGGACGATCAGGATTTCCGGTGGCGGATCGCCGTAGCCGCGGGCCCAGAAGGAATTCACGGGACAAATCGCGGGCGGTAACCCGTGCTCCGGGCCGTAGAGATTGATCGCGCCGGCTTCGCCGTAGTTGCCGGCGAGGATGGCGACGCGCTCGCGTTCGTCGGGCGGAAGGGAATCGCGGATGCGGGCGACGTTTTCCACCAACTCGGGCCAGCCGATCTCTTCACGGAAATCGCCGTTGATCTCGACTGCCATCTTCCACCAGCGCGAATGCAACGGGGCGAGGGGCAGGAAAAAAGCGGAGATGATGACGACGTTCGCGCTCACGGCGAGGAAGGCGATGGTGCCGATCGTGATCCGCTTCCATCGACGACTCTGCGCGAGCCATCCCGCGCCGCAGACCGCGCCCGCCGCGTAGAGCATCGGGTAGGCGGGCGCGAGATAGTAGCCGCGCCCTTTTCCGACGATGAAAAGGATGAGCGGGACCAAATACATCCAGCCGAGAATGCGAAACCGGCCTTGGCGGGCGAAGAAGCAGAAGCCCAGCCCGGCCAACGCCAGCGGGAGCGCGGCCAGCGTTAATAATAATTGGTCCGGCAGAAAGGAACTGGTGCGGCCGATCCGAATATCGCGCGCGTGAATCCGGCGCAGGAACTCCAGGGAGATGAAGTCGTGCTGCCATTGCCAGAGAAAATTCGGAAGGACGATGAGGAGGGAGAGGGCTGCGCCGAGGTAGAGCCATTTGCTGCGCAAGTGCGCGCGGAGCGGGCTGAAAATCACGCCCACACCGATGCCCGCGACCAGGAACGGCATGCTGTATTTGCTCAACATCCCGAAGCCGATCGCGGCGCCGACTGCCAGCCACCAGCGCGGGTCGTTAGACCGGCACAAGCGCGTGATGAAGTATGCGACCGCGACCCACGCGACGTAATCGAAGGAGACGTATTGCATCAGGCTGCCGGCGGCGATGGTGAACGGCGCCGTGGCGCACACCGCCAGGAGTTGGGCGGTGCGGCTGCCGCCGAGTTCGCGCGCGATCAGGCCGGCCAGGAGCATTGCGACAGCGCCAGCGAGCGAAGCGAAAAAGCGAAAACCGGTGAGCGAAGTGCCGAAGAGCTGCAAAGAAATCCAACCGAAAAAAGGTGTGACGGGCGGATAAGCGACGTAACCCCAGGCGAGATGACGCGCGTCATCGAGGGTGGCGAGTTCATCCCGATGAAAGCCGTAGCGATTGCCGCAGAGCAGGTGGATGAGGACGGTGGCCGCGGCGAGGGCCACGATCAGGAGCAAGGTGCGACGGTCGCGCTCGTTAGGCTGCGCGCGATGCGGCGGACGGTCGGCTGGCATGGCGATCTCCGAGCGGCTGCCCCGATCGATGGCCAGCTTCAGCTCGGCTCGACCGTGAGCTGGTGGCTGGCGACGAATTTGAAGATCACGAAGCACAGCGCCTGACGCCGGCGGCGAAGCCGGCGTGCATGAGCCAGAAGGTGGTGGTCGGCATCGTCTCGTAGAAGCCGCCGACCCAGCCGACGATGGTGTTGGCGGCGAAGAAGGCCAGGTAATAGAGGCCGATGATGGTGGCGTTGATCGCCTTCGGCGCGTACTTGGCGAAGAGGGCGAGGCTGATCGGCAGCATGATGGGCGAAGCCGATGCTGTTGAGAACGTGGAAGGCGACCGGCCAGAAGAGGCCGATCTTTTGTCCCGCGCCCTGGGTGGCGGCCGCCATGACGAGGCAGAGCATGCCGGCGATCGAGAAGACGGAGCCGATGATGATCTTGGTGATTTCGTCGGGTTCGCGCCAGCGCTTGCCATACCAACGGTAAAAGAGGGCGACGAGCGCGAGGAAGCTGACGCTGACGATGGCGTCGAGGGTGACGAGCCAGGTGGTGGGCAGTTTCTTGCCGAGGAAGACGAGGTCGAACTGCTGGTCGCCCCAGACGAGGTAGGCGTTGAAGATCTGGTTGTTAGGCACGATCGCGACGGCGAGCACCGGGATGAGCGAGGATCGAGCGCGATGACGGCGCGCCAGTCGCGCGCCGGTGAGTTTCGCTCGCGGCGCGGCTGTCGCGGCGGCAGCCGGCGGCGCGGGCTTCGATTTCTTCGCGCGCGCAGATATTTCTGGCCGGAGAGGTAGATGCCGATGGCGAGGAGCATGCCGACTCCGGCAGCGGCGAAGCCGTAGTGCCAGCCGTACACTTCGCCGAGCGTGCCGACAATGAGCGGCGAGGCGATGACGCCGGCATTGATGCCGAGGTAGAAAATCTGGAAGGCGTCGGCGCGGCGGAGGTCTTCGGGTTTGTAGAGCGAGCCGACCTGGCTGGCGATGTTGCCTTTGAACATGCCGCAGCCGAGCACGAGACAAAGGAGCGCGAAGAGAAAGCAAGCCTTCGAAGGCCATGAGGAAATGGCCGGCCGCCATGGTGAGCGCGCCGAGGAGAACGGTGCGACGCCGGCCGAGCACGCGGTCGGCGAGGAAGCCGCCGAAGATCGGGGTGAGATAAACGCTGGCGGTGTAGGTGCCGAAGATGGCGGAGGCGAGCGCCTGGCCATCGAGTCCACGGTAGAGATGGCGGAAGCTATCGAACGCGACGACGTGTTCGATGCGCCCGGGCAGCAGGAGATACTTGACCATGTAAAGGACAAGCAGCGACTGCATCCCGTAGTAGGAGAAGCGTTCCCACGCCTCGGTGAAGGCGAGATACCAAAGCCCGCGCGGATGGCCGAGGAAATCGGGCGACGTGTTCTTCGCCGGTCGAGCGGCGCGGCATCTTCGGGTTCAGCGACGGCGGTCATGTGGCGTGCAGACTAGCGAGAGGATTGAATTTGGAAGCCAGGAACCCAGGAATGCAGATGTTGAATCGGGTGCAGGAAAACGAGCGCCGCACTTCGCGATTGCCGAGCACCGGGGAGCGTCTTAGTTGTAGCTCCGCTTCCGGCAGGAGGCCGGCGGCGAAGTGAAAGCGCAAACTCGAGAAGGAATCATTATGGCAAATTACGGAATCAACGGCTTCGGCCGCATCGGACGCAACGTCTTGCGCGCGATGTCGCAACAGGACGTCGAACGCGTCAAAGGCATCAACGATCTCACCGACACCGCGACCCTCGCGCACCTGCTGAAGTGGGATTCGGTGCACGGAAAGTTCGACGGCGAGATCGGCCACGACGCGGAGAACATCATCGTGCGCGGTCACAAGATTAAGATCATGAAAGAGCGCGATCCGGGTACTTTGCCGTGGAAGGATCTCGGCGTGGATGTCGTTCTGGAATCGACCGGGCTTTTTCACCAGCCGCGACAAAGCCGAACTGCACATCACCAAAGGCGGCGCGAAACGCGTCCTGATCAGCGCGCCGGCGAAGAATCCGGACGCGACGATTTGCCTCGGGATGAACGACGAGATCTACGATCCGGCGAAACACACGATCGTTTCGAACGCGAGCTGCACGACCAATTGTCTCGCACCGATGGCGAAGGTGTTGCACGACAACTTCGGGATCGAGAACGGCTTCATGAGCACGATCCACAGCTACACGAACGACCAGCGCATTCTCGATCTGCCGCATGAGGATTTGCGCCGGGCGCGCGCGGCGGCGGTGAGCATCATTCCGTCGAGCACGGGCGCGGCGAAGGCGATCGGCGAAGTGATTCCGGATTTGAAGGGCAAGCTGAACGGCGGCGCGTTCCGGGTGCCGACACCGGATGGTTCGGTGACTGATTTCACCGCGCATTCTGGAGAAGGAGGCGACGCGTCGAGTCGATCAATCAGGCGTTCAAGGCGGCGGCGAGCGATGCGAGTTACAAAGACGTTCTCGAATACAGCGACGAGCCGCTGGTCTCGCTCGACATCGTCGGCAATCCGCACTCGTGCATCTTCGACAGCAAGCTGACGATGACGCACGGCGGGACAAGTTTGTGAAGGTCGTCGGCTGGTACGACAACGAATGGGGCTACAGCAATCGTTGCGTGCAGATGCTGGAGATGCTCGGGAAGTAGAAACGGGATTAGGCGGATCGGATTATGCGTAAGCGAGTGCTCGTGAACTCCTGCTCGTAATCTGATCCTGCTCCTAATCTGACCAAATCTCTCTTCGATCACGAGAAGCTAGATGTTTACCGCGAAGCGATCGCTTTCTGCGCATGGGCCGGCGAGTTCCTGATCGATACACTGCCACGACTGGCGGCCAAGGATCAACTCGATCGCGCTTCGACCAGCATTCCGCTCAACATCGCGGAAGGAAACGGCAAGTTCTCCGCAGCGGGATCGGAGCTCGTTTCTTCGAGATGGCGCGAGGTTCGGCACTCGAGTGCGCGGCATGCCTGGATGTGCTGGTCGCTGCGCAAGACTGGCACACGCTGGAGACTGTTCGTGCCTGCGAAGGAGCAACTCGCGCGCATCGTTCGGATGCTGGTGGGATTACTGAAACGCTTTTCGGAGCGGGCGGACGTGTTGCGCGAGGACGAGGCGGAATATCCGGCGATCACGAGCACGATCACGAGCAGAAGCACGAGTAAGACATGAACAAGCTCACCCTTCGCGATCTCGAGGTGCGCGGAAAACGCGTCCTCGTCCGCGTCGATTTCAACGTGCCGACGGAAGAGCACGGCGATCATGTGCACATCACGGATGACACGCGCATCCGCGAATCGTTGCCGACGATCAATTACCTCCGCGAACACGGCGCGAAGACGATCCTGATGGCGCACTTCGGCCGGCCGAAGGGAAAGCCGGTGCCGAAATATTCGCTGCGACCGGTCGCGGATCATTTGCACACGCTGATCAATCATCCGGTGGCGTTCAGTCACGACACGATCGGGAAGATTCCGGAGGAGATCATCGCGCACATGCAGGCGGGCGACGTGACGTTGCTCGAGAACGTGCGCTTCCAGGCAGGAGAAGAAGCGAACGATCCGACGTTTGCCGAGGCGCTCGCGAAACTCGGCGACCTTTATGTGAACGACGCCTTTGGCGCGGCGCATCGCGCGCACGCCAGCACGGCCGGGCATCACGAAGTTCGTCACTCAATCCGCCATGGGCTTTCTGATGGAGAAGGAAATCCAGTATCTGTGCGGCGAGCTGGCGAAACCGGCGAAGCCGTTCGTGGTCATCCTGGGCGGCTCGAAAGTCTCGGATAAGATCGGCGTGATCAAAGCGCTCATGGAAAAGGCGGACACGATTCTGATCGGCGGCGCGATGGCGAACACATTTTGGAAGGCGCAGGGCGTTCCCATCGGAGCAGCCGGGTCGAAGCGGATAAGCTCGATCTCGCGCGCGAGCTCCTGGATCTGGCGAAGGAGAAGGGAGTGAAGTTTTTGCTGCCGGTGGATGCGCTCGAGACTAACAAGATCAAAGCGGGCGCCGATAAACGGAACACCAGCCGCGTCTCGCCGCAGCACGGGATCACCGACGGCTGGCAGGCGGTCGATATCGGCCACGCGACGATCACTCTTTACGAAGACGAGATCGCGAAGGCGAAAACGATTCTTTGGAACGGTCCGGTGGGGATTTTCGAAATTCCTGACTTTGCCGGAGGGACCATTGCGATCGCCGAAGCTCTGGCCAAAGCGCAGGCGACGACGATCATCGGCGGCGGCGATTCCGTCACCGCGGTGAAGCAGGCGGGACTGGCCGACAAGATGACTTTCATTTCCACCGGCGGCGGCGCTTCGCTCGAATTGCTCGAAGGCAAGGAGCTGCCCGGCGTGGCAGCGCTCACCGATAAGGAGTAGAAAATCATGCGCAAGAAAATCGTCGCGGCGAATTGGAAGATGAACATGACGCAGGCGGAGTCGGCCGATTTCGTGGAGACATTTCTCCGGGAGCTGGGCGATTCCCAGGAAGTGGAAGTAGTGCTGGTACCGCCCTTCACCGCGCTCGCCAAAGTAACCGAAGCGCTCGGGAATGCGCAAAATGTGAGGGTCGGCGCGCAGAACATGCATTGGGAACGGAGCGGCGCTTTCACCGGCGAGATTAGTTCGGCGATGCTGCGCGATTTGTTCGTGCGTTACGTTGTCCTCGGACATAGCGAGCGCCGGATGTTGTTTGGCGAGACGGACGAGATCGTGAATCGCAAAGTGCGCGCGGCACATGAGGCGTCGCTGCGCCCGATTGTCTGCGTCGGCGAGACCCTCGAGCAGCGCGAGCGGGGCGAGGTGGAGAAAGTTCTCGAGGCGCAACTGCGCGGAAGTCTGGCCGAACTCGGCCCGAAGGAGTTGGGTGAAACGGTGATCGCCTACGAACCCGTGTGGGCGATTGGCACGGGTAAAACGGCCAGCACCGCCCAGGCGCAGGAAGCGCACGCCTTCATCCGGCGGACGCTGGGCGAAATCTCAGACGAAGCGACCGCCGCGCGGATTCGTATTCAGTACGGCGGCAGCGTGAAACCGGACAACGCCCGCGACCTCATGAGCGAGCCGGATATTGATGGCGCGCTCGTCGGCGGCGCCAGTCTCGATCCGCGCAGTTTCGCGCAAATCGTGCAGGGCGCGCAGGCGGAAGCGGATCACTCCACCTGATAGACTTCGACCAGGGCGACGCCCGTCGTGCTACCCGCGCCCGCAACGATCGCGGTATACCCGCCGCTCGGCACGGTTAAGACTACGGCCGACTCGCGCGGATCTGAGAGCGCGAATCCCCGGGATGAAATCTCGGTCACGTCGTTCGGATTAGTTTGCGTTTGCCAATTATCGTTGGAAGCGACCAGTGTTCCCTGCCCGTTCCGTATCTCCAGCGTCGGATCCTGCAGCGCCCCTTGGACATTCTGCTGCCCCAGCGAAGGTCCGACCGCGCGCACGATGAGGCGTCTGGGTTCGGTGCCACCGGTAATAAGACCGCCAATGAGCACGTCGTCGCCGGTACCGACCTGACCGCGGGTCGAGACGTTCAAGAGGGTCGCGCCCGCGGCGGTATCGAGATCGTAGACTTCCACCAGGCCAACACCGGGCGTATTGCTGCGATTGCGCATGATCGCCGTGTAATTGGCGTTGGACGCGTTGGAAGGCACGGTCACGATCAACGCGGATTCATTATCCGACGTTGGGGCAAGGTTGAGACCCGCCAGGAGCAGCTTGTCGGGACTGTCGATCCAGTCGTTGCTCGAGGCGAGCAGTGTCTGATTAATGTCGCGCAATTCCAGAGTGGGATTGCTGATCGGGTTAGGAACGCTCAAGGACGGGCCGATGGCGCGGACGACCAGGCGCTTGGAAGTACCGCCGCGCATAATGAAACCGGCTATCTGCTCTTCATTGCCGACCGGGAAACTCACACGAGTGGAGATATTGCGGAGCCGACCAGGCGCGGCGATCACGTTGACGGTGAAGGTTTGGGAAACCGGGCCGGCACCGTCGAGGTCGAACCCGGTCACGGTGATCTGCGCTGAGCCGAGTTGGTGAGTCGTGACCACAAGACTAACGTCGCTCGTGGTGACGGTGGCGACGTTCTCGTTGCTGCTGGAGGCAGTGTAGGCCAGCGGCGATGAGGTCCTGAACTCGGGGACCGAAACGAGGTTGGCAACGACGATCGGACTTCCCGAGGTGTAGTTTCGCAGCGGCAAAGCATCATAAGGAGAGCCGGCGTTTACTCGTGGCAGCGCCGCGATTGCATCCGCGACGGACATGCCGTTGCCGGTGACATGACCGAAGACGGTGAAGCCGCCATTCTGGTTATCGAGGTTGGCACTGTTGTCGGCGAGGTTGATAAACCACTGGCTGGTCGCGCTGTTCGGGTCGCCGCCGAGCTTGGCCATCGCGATCGTGCCCCGTATGTTCGAGATGAACGGCTCGTTTTGCACCGCCGGGAAGGTCGACACGGAAGTGGGCTGGGCACCGCCCGTGCCATTCGGGTTAACCGTGCCGAGGAAACCACCGCCCTGGATGACGAAGCCGGGCACGGAGCGATGGAAGAAGGTTGAGGCGCGCGCCAGGTTGGTCGGATCGGTGATGAAATACCGGTCGGAGTTCACGTAGTTCAGGAAGTTCGCGACCGTGGCCGGGGCATGCGACCCGTCGAGGGTGATCGTAATGGCGCCGAGCGATGTAGTCAGAGTTGCGGCCGCGGTCGAATCGGGATCGGCGAAGAACGCAGAAAGATCGATCGCGCGCGTCGAGTCGATGTACTGATCATAGTTCGGCATCGGATTCGTCACCATCGGGCCAACATTTGGCGGGGTGGTCAGGATCTGGGCGATTCCTGCGCGGGCGAGAATGACGAGAGCGAAAGAAAAGAGGGCGGCGAATCTATTCATGCGGCGGAATCTTTACACTAATCCAGGAAATAAGCCAAGGCCGGGCGAAGAGTCGCGGCTTATGAGTCGCATTTCGCCGCCACCCTACTTTTTGATTTCGAGATAGGTGCGCGCCTGCACCTTGCCGGTCTCCGGCTGAAGCTCTTCGATGCGCATTGACTTCAGAAACCAGCGCCCTTCGATCTTCTGCGCGGAAACGACTTCGAAGCGTTTGAAGAGCTTTGCGTTCCAGTCGTAGCCTTCCATCCGCATGAGCGCGCCGCTTTGCTTGTCGACCCAGAGGAGCACGTTGGAATACTGCGAGTCCCGCGATGGAGCTTGCAGTTGCAGCTTCCAGCAACTGCGCGTGCGGATGGTGTCGTCCCCGAGGACGCGTGCGTTCGGCCAATACAAAAACTTCAGGGCGAGATCTTCATAAGTGATCGCGGTCCCGCGCACTTTCTGGTCGAACTCCGGGCCGGCAATTCGATCGATTCCGCTGCGGCTGATTTCCTCGAGCCGTGAATCGGTTTCACCGAGTTTCAATTGCAGCGACTCGTCCGGGTTGGCGAAGCGGTAACGGATCACCGGGCCCATTTGTGTGAGGTGAAACGGCACCACCACCTGTTCCTGCCGCAGTTGACCTTCCAGATCGATCTGCTGCCGCGATTGCTGCAGGCGCACGGAGGCGAGAATCTCCTTCGCGGAGGGAAGCGGTGGCGCCGCCGCGGCCATCACGGTTGTTAGACTGAGGAGGAGCGCGAGTGCTTTCGGCATGGAAAGGAGCTTTAAGTTTTGAGTTTTAAGCTGTAAGTGAACCGCTCCAGTTTCGAACGGGCATGGATCAGGCCGTTTTTCACCTTATCAACGAACGATGGACGAGTCCTGCACTCGACTTGTTCATGGCCGCGGTCAGCGACCTGCAGATCTGGATGCCGTTGCTCGTGGTGCTCGTGCTGTATGCGCTAGTCTTCGGGGGATTCAAGGGGCGCGCCTTCGTTTTCTGCGTCGCGATCACCCTGCTCATTTCCGATGCCATCGTAGTCAGGACGCTGAAGTCTTCCATTGGCCGCCTCCGACCGAAGCAGACCCAGACGGTGCGCATGGTGCGATTGGAGAGGACGACGCCGAAGTTTCTGACCTTGTTCAAGAAACCGACGATTCGCTTTTCCAATGCAAGCGATCGCAAGAATTCCGGACCGTCGTTCCCGTCGGGCCACGTGAGCGATAACATGGTCATCGCCGTCTGTTGCCTGCTCTTCTTCCGACGTTGGGGCTGGCTTTACTTCATCGTGGTCGCGGCGGTCGGTTACTCCCGAATTTACCTCGGGGCGCACTGGCCGAGTGATGTCATCGCGACCGCCTTTATGGCCGCAGGCGAAACGTTGCTCATCGTCGCGATGATCGAGTTGCTCTGGCGCTGGGCGGCCGCGCGGTGGGCGCCGGAGTTGTTTGCCCGGCATCCGCGATTGATCGAGGACGTGGTGCGAGTTTCCAACTTGCGCGCCTTCGATCCGCCAGTGGGAAACGTGCGCCCCAAATGACAACCACCCGCGCAGTCTGGATTTTCCTCTTTCTTCTGACCGCCATCCGGCTGGCGCTCATCGGAACGACCGATCTCTCCTTCGACGAGGCGCATTACTGGATGTGGTCGGAGCGATTGGGCCTGGCCTATTTCAGCAAGGGGCCGGGCGTGGCCTTCGCGATCTGGTCGAGCATGGCCCTTTTCGGCCCGACGGAATTTGGCGTCCGCTTCTGGAGTCCGCTGTGCGGAGCCGGCACGAGTCTGCTGCTCTATTATTTCGTCCGGCGTCTCTTCAGCGAGACGAGCGGCTTCTGGCTGGTGATCGCGCTGAACGTCACGCCGATTTTCAACATTGGCAGTTTCGTCATGACGATCGATACGCTTTCCATTTTCTTTTGGACGGCGGCGCTCTTCACCTTCTGGCTCGCGCTGGAGCGGAGCCCGAAGTTCTCCTGGTACTGGCCTTTCACCGGTCTGCTCATTGGGATCGGGTTTCTCTGCAAATACACGAACGCGATGCAGCTGATTTCCGTCATCGCCGTCCTGCTCCTCGTCCCGCGTTTGCGCCGCGAGTTCGCCCGGCCGGGACTTTACTCGCTCTTCGCCATGTTCCTGGTCTGCACGATTCCGCCGATCATTTGGAATGCGCAGCACACCTGGATGACGCTCGGGCATTTGCGCACCCGGGGCGCGCTCGATCGCACGCCGGGCTTCCATCTCTCGGAGTTGCTTTCATTTCTCGCGATGCATCTGGCGGTCTATTCGCCGCTGCTTTGGCTCGGGCTCGCCTGGGCGGTCATCGCCAGTTGGCGACGCGCGCATCAACAATTCAAGGGCATCTTTTTGCTTTGGTTCGGCCTGCCGGTTTTCGGGATTTATTTTCTCCTCTCCCTTAACCACGCGGCCAACGCCAACTGGGATGGGCTCGCCTTCCTGAGTCTCGGAGTGCTCGCGGTCTCCTATTGGCGGGAGCGCATCGCATCCCGTCCGGAGATGGCGCGCTGGGCCGGAGCCGCCTATGTGCTTGGTTTGGTGATGAGTCTGCTCGCGCTGAACAGCGACCTTTTCCGCGTGGCGGGATTTCAGTTTCGGAGTGATCCCGCGGACCGGATGCGCTGTTGGAAATCCGCCAGTGCCGCGCTGGAAACGGTGCGCGCGCAAGTCGAGGCCGAGTTGGGGCAACCGGTCTTCCTGATTGCGGACGAGCGCGCGCGCGCTTCGGAGTTCGCCTTCTACTTCCGCGACAAACGAGTGGAAGGCCCCGGACATCCGCCGGTTTACATTGTCGAGTCGCAGGACGTCACGAACCAATTCTCCTTTTGGCCGCGCTACGATGAATTCGTCGAAGCGCCGCCCAATGCTCCACGTCCGGAGGGCGATGTTTACACGGAAGAAGATGGCGTTAATCCTTTCACCGGCCGGACCGCGCTCTTCATCCAGGCGAACGGGAAAGCCAATGCGCCCGCGGAATATGCGGGCCGCCTTTCAATCGACCGAGCCCTTTCGCACGATCGAGGTGCGACGCGATGGCAGATTGGTGCGCACCCTGACGGTCTTTGTCTGCAAGAATTACCGCACCCTGCCGCTATGACGCATTCCCCGGCGGTCTCCGTTGTGGTGCCGCTCTTCAACGAGGAAGAGAACGTGCCGATTCTGCAAGCGGAGCTGACGGCGGCCCTGGCTGGTCTGGATTACGAAATCATTTTCGTGGATGACGGCTCAACCGATGGCACGATCGCGCGCATCACGCCTGGCTCGCGAGTGCGCGTGCTCCCGTTCAGAAGAACGCCGGGCAGAGCGCGGCCATGTATGCCGGGCTCCACGCCGCCCAGCGGCGCAACCGCGGTCCTGATCGATGGTGATCTGCAAAACGATCCGGCGGATATCCCGCGGCTCCTGCGCGAGATCGAAGCCGGCGCCGATCTCGTCTGCGGTTATCGCACGCAAACGCAAGGACACGACGGTCAAGCGCCTAACGAGTCGGATCGCGAATTTCGTCCGCAGTCGTTTCACCAAAGATGGCGTGCGCGATACCGGCTGCACCTTGAAGGCGATGCGACGCGAATGCGTCGCGACGCTCGTTCCATTCAAGGGCATGCATCGCTTCATCCCGGCGCTGGTCAAAGGCGCGGGTTATAAGTTGGTGGAAGTGCCGGTCAATCATCGGCCGCGCAAATTCGGCGTCAGCAAGTATGGCCTCGGCAATCGCGCGGTCCGCGCGACGGTCGATATGTTCGGAGTTCGCTGGCTGCTTTCGCGGCAGTTGAAATACGAAATGTTGGAGCGCGACACTCCGTGACCTCTTAGGGAAGGAACGTCCCCGATCTCGAGCGAGCGACGAACCCATCGCCGCTGTTAATCGTGCCATCGACATTGAAGTCCGAGCGGAAATTAGTCGCATCGGTCGTCTGACCGGAACGGCCGCGGGTTTGCCCAGAGTCCCCCGAGTTGACCACGGCGTCGCCGTTGCTGTCGCCGATCAGCACCGCCAGCGGAATGAAGACATCACCGGCGATGAGTCCATCGTTGGCATTGATGAGGGTGATGCCCACGCTCTGAGCGTTGGCCACCGCGGTCAGGTCCACCGTCACGACTGCGCCGTTTACCGTCTGCGTCCCGCCGGCCAGTCCGTTACTGCTCATGACGGAGAGCCCGCTCACGCTCACTGGGTTGGCGAAGGTCACGATCACTTGATAATTCCCGCCTGAACGGCATTCAGTTACAATAGGTGCCGCCAGCAAATTGATATCAAACGCTCCCGCGGCACCGTGAACTCTCCTGGAAACAACGGCTGTGACCTCGGGGAGCTCCACCTCGAAGGCGCCGATGTCCGTGCCATTGCCGCCGGCCGCGTTGGAAATGGCCGCATTGTCGAAAGAGCGGACGCTTCCGCGTTGATCAATGGTGAAGTCGGAGGTGCCCCCTTTGTCGACCGCCGGACTGCCTGCGAGGAGGGCGTGGGTCAGGGTGGGGCCGCCATTGTCCTGCAAAGGTCCGAGATTTGGATCAACCCCGGTGACGTTAGTCGCGGTGTCGCCGGTAATCGTCGCGCCGGTGATGTTTTCGATCAGGTTGTAGCCCAGCGAAACGACGCCACCGCGAAGATCCGGCGCAGTTCCGTTGTCGGTGTTGTTGGCGAAGATCGAGTTGCGCAGGTTCACCGGGTTGGTCGTGCTCGCTCGCCACACTCCGCCGGCGGCACGCGTCGCGGTGTTGTTCACGATCGTGCAACTGGTGATGTTGGTAATGACGGTAGAGGTGCCGGTGGCGTCGATACCGCCGCCATCGCGGCCGGCCATATTGCCGCTCACGGTCACGTTGTTGAGGTCGCTCGATCCGGTCGTTCGGATACCGCCTCCGTCTCCGGCAACGCCAGCCGCCATGTTGCCGCTGATGGTGGTGTTCGAGATAATGTTACCCGCGCCGGCAAGAGAGATTCCGCCGCCGCTGCCGGTCGTAGCCGTATTGTTGGAAATGGTGGAATCGGTGACGGTGAGCGTGCCCGAGCTCGAGCTTGGAGATGCCGCCCCCGCTGCCGTTGGCGGTGTTCCCGTTCACGACCGAGTTGGCGAGCGTGAGTTGACCCGAATTACTGAGGCCGCCGCTGCTCGCCGTCGTGCTGTTACCGGTAATCATGCAATCGGTGATGGTCATGATATCGGAGTTGACGATGGCCCGCACCGCCGGCTACAGCGGTGTTGTTCGTGAAAGGTTCGAGTTGGAGATCGTCATCGTGCCGGTGCGGTTTCTGATCGCGCCGCCGCCGCCGCTCCCGCCGAGCTCGTCGTTACCCGTGAAGGTCGAGTTCATGATCGTGACAGAGCCGGTCGAAGTGCTGCTGTAGATTGCGCCGCCGCCCAGGCCCGTCGCACTTCCGCTAGTGCAATCGTTTGCGGTGAAGGTGCAGCCAATGACCGTAAGCGACAAAGATCCCGAATTGTTGATCGCTCCGCCGTTCCCGCTGGTGTTGTCGTGGAAGGTGACATTGGTCACGGTCAGGGTGCCGACGTTACTGATTGCGCTGGTCACCGCTCGCGTGAGCGTCACGCCGCTGAGCGAGCCGGTGTCCCCCGAACTGACGGAAAATATCCGGTCTGTATCGCCGCCGCTGATGGTGAGCAGGTTCGCCCCCGGTCCGGTGATGGTGAGTGGCAGGTTATCGGCGGAATTGACGGTGAGCGTGGAAGCTACCGTGATCGTCTGCGGGGTGCTGAAAACGACCGGATCGAAGACGATATGTCCGCGCCGGCGGCGGCATTGGCGTCAATCATCGCCTGGCGCAAACTGCCCGCGCCGGTGTCGTTCGTGTTCGTGACGGTAAAGGTCGTGGCGACCGCATTTAACGTCGAGAGCCCCAAGAGCAGAATACCGAAGAGATTTTTCATCGTAATAGTTCCTTCATCGCTCTAAAGCGCGAAGCGCGGTGAAATGCCGACAGAAATCTTTCGCAAAAACACCGGGCCTTGTGCCACGATCTTGATTCCCATGATCGCTCCTCCCCGCCAGCAGGTGACCCAAATCCTGATCGACTGGAGCGAAGGCGACTCCGAGGCAGCGGACCGTTTGATGCCGCTGGTCTACGATGAGCTGCGACAACTCGCGCGCAGCTATCTGCAACACGAACGGTCAGGCCATACCTTGCAAGCGACCGGTCTGGTCCACGAGGCGTATCTCCGCCTGGTCGATCAAACCAGCGTCACCTGGCAGAATCGCGCCCATTTTTTCCGCGTCGCTGCCCAGGTCATGCGCCGCATCCTGGTCGATCATGCGCGCCGCTTTCGGGCCAGCAAGCGCGGTGGCGAATGGGAGAAAGTTGAGTTCGATGAAGCGCTGGCGCTGGCCCCGTCGCGAAGTGTTGACCTCATCGCGCTCGACGATGCGTTGCAAGACCTGGCCAAGCTCAAGCCGGAGCACAGCCAGATCGTCGAGCTGCATTTCTTCGGCGGACTTGACCTTCCAGGAAGTAGGCGAGGTGCTCGACATTTCTTCGCGGACGGCGGAACGCGAATGGAGGATGGCGCGGGCCTGGCTGCGTCGCGCGGTTTTTCCAGGAGAGGCCAGTGATGTTGCCAGCCGCTGAACGCTACGCGCGCGTCAGCGAGCTGTTTCAGGCAGCCGCAGAACTTCTGCCGCAGGATCGCGCGGCCTTTTTGGAAAAGGAGTGCGGCAACGATGAATCGCTTCGCCGGGAGGTAGAGGCGCTTCTCGAAGCAGACGCGCAAAGCGACGGTTTCATCGAGCAGCCGATCTCTGCGATCCCCGCCGACCTGCTGGCGGAAGAAGAATTCGCCGGCCGGCACTTCGGCCCTTACGAAGTGATCCGTGAGATCGGACGCGGCGGACTGGGCGCCGTCTATCTCGCGGCCCGTGCCGACGGACGAGTATCGCAAGGAAGTCGCGCTCAAACTCATCCGGCGCGGCCTCGACACGGACGACATCCTGCGCCGCTTCCGCAACGAGCGCCAGATTCTGGCCCAACTCGACCATCCGAACATCGCGCGGCTGATCGATGGCGGCACGAGTGACGATGGCCTGCCCTATTTCGTCATGGAGTACGTGAAAGGCGAACCGCTCCTCGACCTATTGCGACAGCCAACAGCTCAACACGCAGCAGCGGCTCGAGCTCTTCCGCAAAGTCTGCGCGGCGGTGACCTACGCGCATCAAAACCTCGTCATCCATCGCGATCTCAAGCCGTCGAACATTCTCGTCACGCCGGAGGGCGAACCGAAGCTGCTCGATTTCGGCATCGCGAAACTCCTGAGCGCGGAGGACGAGATGATGTTCACCCAGACCGCGCCCGGTCTGCGCGCGATGACGCCGGACTACGCCAGCCCGGAGCAGATCAAGGGCGAAAAGATCACGACCGCGAGCGACGTCTACTCGTTAGGCGTGCTGCTCTACGAGCTGCTCAGCGGAGCAGAGGCCCTATCGCCTCAAGACGCGCACACGCCGAGGAAATCGTCGCGCGCCATCACCGAGCAGGAACCGGAACGCCCGAGCACTGCCGCACGCGCTGAACTCGAATCCGAAATCGCAATCCGAAATCTCTCCGCGGCGATCTCGACAACATCGTCCTGATGGCGCTGCGGAAAGAGCCGGAGCGCCGTTACGCTTCGGTCGAGCGTTTCTCCGAGGACATCCGCCGCCACCTCGAAGGCCGGCCGGTGATGGCGCATAAGGACACCTTCGCGTATCGCGCGACGAAGTTCGTCCGGCGAAACACGATCGGAGTCGCGGCGGCCGTCTGGTCGTTTTGCTGACCCTGCTCGGCGGCATCGTCGTCACCCTGGCAGGCCCAGCGCGCGACCGAACAGCGCGGTGGCTTCAGCGGAACGCAATCGCGCGCGCAGAGAAGCGGCCAAGGCCTCCAGCATCAACACGTTTCTGCAGAACGTGCTCGGTTTTTCCGATCCCTCCTGGATGTCAGCCGAACCCCGCGAAAACGCGACAGCCACCATCTCCGAAGCGCTCGAAGAGGCCGCCGGCGCGCGGAGACCGAGTTAGCCGATCAACCGGAAGTAGCTGGCGGCGGTCCATTTCACGTTGGGCAGGACCTACAAGGCGCGCGGACGGGTTGGACAGAGCGGAGCCGCATGCTGCGCTCGTCGCTCTGGACATCCGCCGCCGAGTTCTCGGTCCGGAGGATCCAGGATACCGCGCAAAGCATGATCGGCTTTAGGCGAGCTGTTTCTGCGCGGAAAGACAGCAAGAAGCCGAAGCGATGACTCCGGGATGCGGTGGCCATCTTATCGGACGCGAGCAGCACAAGAGCTGAAGCTGATCCAAGTGGTTTGCGATCGGGCTGAGCGATCTGTCGCTAATGCTCGCAACTCGCCAAGGGACAGGATGCGGCTTGGGAAACGCTCTGACTCGGGAAGCCATGGCGGTGAGCGCCACCTTTAACGGGAGCGGATCGAGCGCCCATCCCGATTTTTTATGGCAACCTGGCCGCCTTGCGACAAGAGCAAGGTGATGTGGAGGGAGCGATCAGTTACACCCGAAGCGCGATCGAAGAGCAATCCCGGCTCCCGGGCGATCTCCGCCTCGGGATGCACAATTTTCTGAACAACCTTGGCGTGCTTCTGCTCACGAAAGGAGATTCCGCCGAAGCGGAACGCGTCCTCCTTGAAGCAGTCGAGATTGCGCTAAAGACGGTCGGCGAGAAACCATCGGAATACCGCGCTTTATCTCGCGAACCTCTCGAATCTGTCACAGTGTGATGGGCGACTATCCAGCGAGCGCGTGAACGAGGCAAATCACGCCCTGGAAATTCAACAACGGTCGCTTCCCGAGGAACACGCCGACTTCGTCCGATCATGGCTGTCGCTGGGGAGTGCCCTCAACGGCTTGGGTGAGCTCAATCGGCTGGCTGAGAATTACCTCCGGCGCTCGCTGAGAGTTGGCTCGCGAAGGAAGTTGCCTCGCCGAACAGCCGATATATCGCGATTTGGCTGCGGGAGCGCTTCGGCGAAAACTCTTACGCTGCAAAAGCGTTTCCAAGAGGCCGAAGAACCGCTCCAGTTCTCGTATCGTGAATTGAAATCGCGCCTCGGCGAGACTCATCCGCAAGTCGCAAAAGCGGCGGAGCGCTTGCGCAACTTTGAGCAAGCTCGCACGAAATAATTCTCGTTAGGCCAGGTACCGGCTCGGCATTGGCGACGGGATCGATCCATTTGCCGTGCTCGCGGATCAGATCCTGCAGGCGATCGACGGCTTCCGCTTCGGGAATGTTGAACTTCACCGCCGTCTTGCCGACGTAGAGATTAATCTTTCCCGGGGCACCGCCGACGTAGCCAAAATCCGCATCCGCCATTTCGCCCGGCCCGTTCACGATGCAACCCATGACCGCGATCTTGACCCCTTTCAGATGCGAGCGTGGCCGCTTTGATCCGCGCGGTGGTCGTCTGGAGATTGAAGAGGGTGCGACCGCACGATGGGCAGGCGACGTAGTCCGTCTTGAAAATCCTCGTGCCCGCGGCTTGCAGGATATTGTAGCTGAGACGCAACGCCTGGCCCGGCGCCTCTTCTCCTTGCACGAGAATGGCGTCGCCGATGCCGTCGCAAAGAAGCGAGCCGATGTTCGTGGATGCGACGAGGAGCGTGTGCAGGAAATCGCGATCTCGGGCGCGGTCGCAGCTTTCGCAGCGTGTCTTTGAGCAAAATCGGGTGACGCGGATCGAGATTCTCGCCGCGAGCAGGCGAAAGGCGGCAATCACCGGCAGATCAATGTCCGTCGCGCACGGTGACCAAGCTGCGGCAGCGTTTCGATCGTTCAAGCTCCGCGATCGTCGTCGTCGTCGCGAGGATCGATCTCCGCGATACCAGCTCTGTTCGTAAACGATCTCGGGTTTGTAATCGCCCATGCGGTCGATCTTGTGCGCGATCTTCTCGAAGTTCGACTGACGAACGACCACGCGCACAATTTCTTCACCGCCCACGCGCGACTTCGCCAGCGATCCCCGCCAGTCGCAACGTCTGCGATGGCCGCGCGTTGATAGGAAAAGGGATCGTAGGAAACTTCGACGTTCGATGTTCTGACGTTCGGACGTTCGACGTTTCCCCAATCATCGACACCAGCGCCTTCGCCACCGGAATCTCGTGAATGCTGTCTTCCGTGAGCGAGACGCGAATCGTGTCGCCGATTCCATCCGCCAGGAGCGACCCGATCCCGATCGCGCTCTTGATCCGGGCGTCTTCGCCTTCGCCCGCCTCGGTCACCCCGAGATGAATCGGGTAATTCCAATCCGGACCTTCTTCCTGCAAGCGCGCGACGAGCAAGCGGTAGGCGTTGATCATCACCTTCGGGTTGCTCGACTTCATCGAGAAGACGAACGCGTGGTAATCCAGCGTCGCGCGCGATCCGGGCAAACTCGAGCGCGCTTTCCACCATGCCGAGCGGAGTGTCGCCGTAGCGGTTCATGATCCGGTCGGAGAGCGAGCCGTGATTCGTCCCGATGCGCATCGCGATCCCGCGTTCGCTGGCAAAGCCTAACGAGTGGCGTGAAACGTTCCCGGATGCGCTCGATCTCGGCGGCGTATTGCTCGTCGGTATATTCGATGATCTTGAACTTCTTCGAGTCGGCGTAGTTCCCGGGATTGATCCGCACTTTGTCGACCCACTTGGCCGCTTCCATGGCCGCTTCCGGTTTGAAATGAATGTCGGCCACGATCGGCACATGACAGCCGCGCGCGCGCAATCCGGCGACGATGTGTTGCAAGTTCGCCGAGTCCTTCACGGTCGGCGCAGTGATGCGCACGATCTCGCAACCAACCGCCGCCAGCTCCATCGTCTGCGCAATCGACGCTTCCGTGTCCATCGTGTCGCAGGTGATCATCGACTGGACGCGAATCGGATTCGCGCCGCCGACGCCCACGCCGCCGATCATCACCTCGCGGGTGGCGCGGCGCTGATAGCGGAAAGGATCGGCGCAGTAGTTCACCGCTTGCGCTTGCGGGGCCGGGCGCGACCGCTGCCATTCTCGAAGGCCTTGGTGGCCACGATCAGCGGCACGTCAATTGTCAGATGCCCGTCCGGTTCGAAGACAACAATCGTTCGTCCAGTAGGCGACAAAGCCATGAATTCGGGATGCTCTACCGGGATGTGCCGGCCGTTCGTCAACACGATCTCGAACGGCTTGAACGGTGCCGCGTGATAGAGCTTCGCGGATTTCCTCGAACTTCATCTGGCACCACGATACAGACTGCGGTCCTTATTCGCAACGCTGGGCAGTGGTCCCTGCGCTCAGGCGTTGGGCTCGACGACCACCGCGGTCCCGTAACACAAAACCTCGGTCACGCCGTCCATCACTTCGGTGGCATCGTAGCGCAGGCCAATGACGGCATTCGCGCCCATCGCCTGCGCGTGCTCGAGCATTTCCTGCAGTGCGTCCTGCCGCGTCTTCTCGCAGAGGTTGGTCAGGATGGTGATGTTCCCGCCGATGAGCGTTTGCAGGCCGGCGCCGATGGTGCCGAAGATCGAACGGGAGCGGACAATAATTCCGCGGACCACACCTAACGATTTCACAACGCGATAGCCGTGCAGACTCGAAGCCGGTGGTGGTCATGGCTGCGTTCATCGTGTCGCAAACTTATCGAAGATCGCGGCGTTTGCAGCCGTCGTTTCTTACGGTTTCTGTGTCGCTTTCGGTTTCGAGGGCGTCGCTTCCGGATCTTTCCCAAAGAGATCGCCGATATCAAAGAAGCTGACGTAAAGCATGTAGCCGATGATGAGCACCGCACATCCACTCTGCACAAATTCGAGGACGCGAATATTCACCGGTTTGCGGCGAATCGACTCGATGATCGCGAGCACGATGTGCCCGCCGTCCAGGACCGGGATGGGGAGCATGTTCAGGATGGCGAGATTCACATTCAGAATGACGCTGAACCAAAGCGCGAGCTGCCAGCCGCGTTCACTCTGGAAGAGGAGGTAATAGATCCGCCCGATCCCCACCGGCCCGCTCAAATGCTGGAGCTTCACGTCCGATTTCGGCGAGGCCACGGCGACGATGGTGTTGATCGTGCTCGTGATGCTGTTGTAGACCTGCTCGATCGGGTCCGGATGAGAAATCGACATGCGGCCGGCGCTGTCCCAGCGAATCCCGATGCGCGGAGTCTTTTTGCCTTTGCCGTTGTCCAGCATCGCGGGAGTCAGTTGCACTTCGAGCAGTGTTCCGCCGCGCATGACCTGCAAGGAGAGTGGTTCCTCGGGATGCTTCTCGATGAAGTCCGCCAGCGCATCGGGCTGGAAGATCGAGATGCCATTGAAACCGCGTATGACGTCACCGTGCTGCAAGCCCGCTGCCGCGGCTGGGGTATTCGGTTGCACCTCATCGACGATCGGTGTGAGCGCGGGGAGGATGAGCACCTGACGGACGCTCTTGCGGCGCCAACCGCTGGTCTCGGAACGGTATGGCTCGACGGTTAATTCGAGCACGGCGCCGTTGCGCTCAACCTTGAAGGGAATCGTGGCCCCTTCGCTGCGGACGACCGCCCAGATGACGCTGTTGTTCATCCCGGAGAAGCGCGTCACCGGTTGACCGTCCACTTCGAGAATTTTGTCGCCGGCTTTCAGGCCGCCCTTTTCTCCGGGCGAATCTTTTTCGACGTACCCGATGACCGTCGTCAGGTCGGACTCGCCGACCGGATGACCGACCGCCCAGACGATGCAGGCGAAGAACGAGCGCGAGGAGCAGACTGAAGAGCGGTCCGGCGATGGCGACGATGATTTTGTCGAGCGCTCCGATCTGCGGCAGACGCTCGCGATCGACATCCACTTTGCCTTCGATGATGTCCATCGGCGCGAGCTGCGGCAGGGCGACGAAACCGCCAAACGGGATCGAGCCGAGCGAGTATTGCACGCCGTTGATCGTCTTCTTCCAGAGCGGTTTCCCAAACCAGACGCCAAACTTTTCGATCACCAAACCGCGCCAGCGGGCGGCGAGGAAGTGCCCCAGCTCATGCACGATGATGAGCAGATTAAAAAGGACAACGACCTCGAGGAGGATGAGAAGGACGCGGAGGATATGCACGATGATGAATTTCTAATCAGGAAGGCAGGAAAAGATCGCGGGGCAGAGGTTTCGACGGCCAGCTTCTTTCCTGATTCAATTCCTTCCAAGCATGGCCGCGGCTTCAGCGCGCGCCCATTGATCGGCGGCGAATATCGCATCCAAGTCGGCGTGCGCAATAGAGGCGTGGCGATTCATGACCTGCTCGACAAGGCGCCAGATGCCGGGGAATGGAATTCGCTTTTCAAGGAAGGCTGAGACAGCGATTTCGTTCGCGGCGTTCAAGACAGCAGGCAAGGTGCCACCGGTTTCGCCGGCGCGGCGGGCGAGATGGAGCGCGGGGAAATCGTCGTAGCGCGGCGTGGCGAACTCCAACTGCCGGAGCTTTCCGAAATCGAGCGGTGCGAGGGAATTCGGGACACGCTCGGGCCAGGTGACGGCGTATTGAATCGGGAAGCACATGTCCGAATGGCTCAACTGCGCGAGGACGGAGCCGTCGGTGAATTCGACCATTGAATGGACGATGCTCTGCGGATGAATCACCACTTCCACGCGCGCCATCTCCACATTGAAGAGCCAGCGCGCCTCGATCATCTCGAGGCCCTTGTTGAAGAGCGTCGCCGAATCGATCGTGATCTTGGGCCCCATGTTCCAGGTCGGGTGCTTCAGCGCCTCTTCGACGGTGATGGACTCAAATCGGTCTGCCGGTGTTTCGCGGAAAGGTCCGCCCGATGCGGTGAGGATGAGGCGGCGAATGTTGTCGGAGGGTTCAGGTTTCAGGGTTCGGGTTTCAGGAGAAGATTCCTGAACCCTCCCCTCCAAACATTGGAAGATGGCGTTGTGTTCGCTATCGACCGGGAGCACGCGGACGCCCTGCTTCGCGCGCCGCGTTCATCACGATCTCTCCCGCCATGACGAGGATTTCCTTGCTCGCGACCGCGAGATCTTTTCCGGCGTCGATCGCGGCCAGGGCAGGCCGCAAACCTCCTGTGCCGACAACGGCGACCAGCACCATGTCGGCGGAAGCGAGGGCGGCGATCTCGCATAACCCGGCTTCCCCCGCGAAAATCGCCGGTGCGTAGTTCAAGTTCGCGCGCAGTTCGTCGAGCTTCGTTTCGTCGACCAGACAGACCGCGGCAGGCCGGAGGGCGTTCGCCTGCGCCGCGAGCTTGGCCGCATTCGTGTTCGCGGCCAGGCCAACGATCTCCATCCGCTCCGGGATGTCCGCGGCAACCTTCTGTGCGCTCTCGCCAATGGAACCGGTGGCGCCAAGAACGACGACACGCTTGCGCTTCATTCTCTCACGCCGCGAATCAGGGCACGCGAACGACCAGGCGCAGGTAAAAAAACAGCAGCGGTGCGGTAAAGAGCAGGCTGTCGATCAGGTCGAGCGCGCCGCCGATTCCCGGCAGAAAATTGCCGGAATCCTTCATGCCCGTGCTGCGTTTTATGATCGATTCCGCAAGGTCGCCGACGACTGCGGCGAAGCCTAACAAGAGGCCGAGCACGGTCGCGTGGGTCCAGTTCAAAACCGAAAGATGCCCGGGCATGATCGCGAACAACCCCCAGCTCGCGAGAAGCGAGAAGAAGAGCGCGCCGGCAAAACCTTCCCAGGTTTTTTTCGGGCTGATGTGCGGGACCATTTGGTGGCGGCCAATGACGCTGCCGGTAAGATAGGCGCCCATGTCGCTGAACTTGGTGATCGCGATCAGGTAAAGAACGTAGAACTGTCCAGTGACCGCGCCGGTGGGCGAACGCGGGACAACATAGACGATTTTGGTGATGAAGTTGTAGAGCCAGAGCACGTAGAGCAGGCCAAACAGCGTGTAGGCCATGGTACGCAAAGGCGCGTCGTCACGCAGGCTCTCGAACATCTGCCGGGTGAAGACAGTCAGGAGAAACCCCAGAAGCACGGCCATTTCAAAATCGTACGACTGCGCCGGGCCGACTTTCGAAAAATAATAGAAACTGCCGCAGAGCATGATGCTCCCGCAGATCATCGCGGTGACCTTAAAATTCGGCAGGCCCTTGTGATCGAGCATGCCGTAAAATTCCCAAAGTGAGACCAGCCCGAGCGACCCGATTAGAGCGAAAAAGGCGAGCTCGTAGCCCGAGAAGATAATCAGGAGGGCGACGCTCCAGAGCGCGATCGTACTGGCGAAGCGAAAGATAAAGGTGAGACGCCCGGTCACCGGTCTTGGCGCGGCTTGCTCGAGCGTCGCAGGCATGGCCGTTCACCATCAGGAAGGACCAACTCAAAGGCAAGATGGAACGTGTGCGTCCGTCCGGACCCGGCGATGTCCGCGTCGCGCGCGACAACAGACTTTGCACGCGTGAGGCGCTCGCCTAGCTTCCAGACCGTGAGCAAGACAATGCCAGCGGTGGTGAAAGCGCGCTCCGGTCCGGGGCTGGAATTACAGGAAGTGCCGGTGCCCGAGGTCGGGCCTAACGAGGTCCGCATCCGCGTGCAGAAAGCTTCGATCTGCGGGACGGACGTCCACATTTACAACTGGGACGCGTGGGCGCAGAAGACGATTCCCGTGCCGCTGGTCATCGGGCATGAGTTCGTCGGCGTGGTCGATCAGGTCGGCAGCTCCGTCACGGACTTCAAGGAAGGCGAAATCGTCACTACCGAAGGCCACATCGTCTGCGGGCATTGCCGCAACTGCCTCGCAGGACGGCGTCATCTTTGTCCGAACACCATCGGCATCGGCGTGCAACGCCCCGGCGGTTTCGCGCAGTACGTCTCCGTGCCTTACAAGAACATCTGGCGCTGCGATCCGAAGATCCCGCTCGATGTCATTTCCTGTTCCGACCCGCTCGGGAACGCCGTCCACACGGCGCTCTCCTTCGATCTCGTGGGCGAAGATGTGCTCATCACCGGTGCGGGCCCGATCGGTTGCATGGCGGTGCCGATCGCGAAGATGGCCGGCGCGCGCAAAGTCGTCATCACGGACGTGAATCCCTACCGCCTCGAGCTCGCGCGCAAAATGGGCGCGACTCTCGCGATCGATGTGCGCGAAACCAAACTGCAGGACGCGATGCACGATCTCGGGATGAAGGAAGGCTTCGACGTCGGCCTGGAGATGTCGGGCAATCCAAAAGCTTTCACCGACATGCTCGACGTGATGGTGAACGGCGGCCGCATCGCCATGCTCGGGATCATGCCGGGAAGCGCGGCGATTGATTGGAACCTCGTCGTCTTCCACGGCCTAACGATCAAAGGAATTTACGGACGGGAGATGTTCGAGACCTGGTACAAAATGACCGCGCTCATCCAGAGCGGGCTCGATATTTCGCCCATCATCACGCACCGCCTGCCCTACACGAAAATCATCGAAGGCGTCGAGCTGATGAAATCCGGCCAATCCGGCAAGATCGTGCTCGATTGGGAAGCCGCGGCGTAAGCGTTCGACCCTTCAGGCAATGGGGGCAATCGGCACGACGGTCGTCATCTCCAGGTCCTCCGGCGGCATCTCCGCCTTGTCGCTGATCAGCCGGCGCAGGAACGGAATGAGCACGACGAGCGCGATGCCGACCACAAGACTGCCCGCGCCGAGCGCGCCGAAGAGCTTCACATATTCCGGGTTGGTCGCGAGCGCGGTGGTGCCGGCCGGCTCGGGGATCATGCCCGAGAAATCGCCCGCGAAGAGCGACGCGAGTCCCGTCACCAGCATCCAGCTCCCCATCATGATTCCCTGATATTGCTTCGGCGCCAGCTTGCCGATCATCGCGTAGCCGATCGGCGAGATGAGCAATTCACCCACGCTCTGCAGCACATAACTCACGACCAGCCACGCGACCGCGCTCCTGCCGTCCACCCCCGCCAGCTTGATCCCGAGCGGGAGAATGAGAAAACCCAGCGCCATCAGGATGAGCGACGTCGCAAACTGCTTCGGGATATCGATCCTCCATCCGCGCGCGCGCAGGAGCGGAAAGAACGCCGCCAGCAGCGGCCCGCCGACCGCGATGCAGACCGTGTTGATGTTCTGCAGCCATTGCGGCTGAATCTCCACGCTGCCGATCATCAAGTTGACGTTGTGGACCGCGAACAGCGTCAGGCCGTTCGGCGCCATTTGATATAACGACCAGAACATCAGCGAGCCGAGGGTCAGAATCAGGTAGGCCGTCATGTTCCGCTTTTCCCGGCGATCCGAATGACTGACGGTGAGCCAGATCAGCGTGAGCGCGACCGCGGCGCAGATCCATTTGATGATCGTCTCCGCGCCGCCCGGCCGCTGGAGCATGAACCACACGACCGGGACCGTTCCGAGGACAATCGCGATCCCGGCGAGCAGCCGCATCTGGAATTGCTTCGAGCTTGTCTCCAGCAGCGGAGTGTTACGATCGGTGAGCGTCTTCCAGTTCCAAAAGGCGAGGACGATCGCCATGAAATTGCCAATCGTCGCGAAGATGAAGAGGCTCGAGTAGCTCTCGGTCGCCTGGAAGTAGCCGGCGGCGGTGAACCCGATGAAGAAGCCGACGTTCATGCCCGCGTAATTCCAGAGGAAAGCGCTTTCGCGGCGCGGATCTTCCGGGGCGAATCGCTGCGTCAGCATCATGTTGATGCAGGTCACGTTGAGACCGCTGCCGGTGAGGAAAAGGGCCAGGCCAATGTAGAACAGCGGGAGCGTGCCGGTCGCGATGCAGGCGCAACCGATCACCTGCAGCGCCATGCCGCCGACGAACAGGTTTCGGTTCGAGAGGAACCGCCCGCCCAGGTAACCGCCGAAGAGGTGCAGGCCATAATTAAAGGCGCCGAACACGCCCATCAACGTCGTGGCCGTTATCGTATCGAGGTGGAGATGCTTCGTCGCGTAGAGGACCAGCGTCGAATACAGGACCGCAAAGCCGAGCGTGGAGAAGATCTGAATGAGGAACAGCGCGACCGTTCCCTCTGGAGCCGCGGAGAATAGGGGTTTGCGCGGCGACGTCGAATTGTAACTACGGCCGCTCGATGTTCGACGCAGATGCTAACCCCGTAGAGCGTCAGGTGCGAACACGGCGGGGGCCACGACGAATCGATGTCGGTCTGTGCCGGCCATTCGTTCCGGTGAAGTCGAACGAAGGCGGATCGCTCCCCGGGCTGGTCAGATGCTGAAGGTGATGCCATCTGGGTAGCGCACCGCGAGTCGCGGGTGCCGGAATTACGCGCCCTCGGCATGGCCGAACTTCCCTCACCGGATCGACGTCAAATCACCTCGCCGGCAGTTCACCTCGTCGTATCACGAGCGCCGTCCTACTTTGGCCAGGCCGCGCGCAGCTTCGCCGCGATCGTGGCGTATTCCTCCGGCGCAAGCTTTCTCCTCGGCGCTGGTGTTCCCAGCGGCCCGTCTCCGAAGTAAGGCACCACATGAAAATGTGCGTGGTAAACAGTTTGGCCGGCGCTGATGCCGTTGTTTTGCGAAACCCGGAAGCCGGTTGCGCCTAATCCCTTTCGTTGCGCGGTACGCAGCTTTTTGCACCGCCACCAGCAGATCGCGCAATTCGTCCGGCTTAAGGTCCAGCAAATTCCGCGCGCCCATTCGTTTCGGGACCACCAGCACGTGACCCGGCGCGACCACCTCTTCCTCCGGCAGCGGCATGAAGACGAGCACATGTTTATCCTCGAATATCTTGCCCACGGCTCGACTCCTCTCGTCTTATCCTGGATCAATTGCGCAATACCATTTTGCGGGTCGTATTTGCCATCGAGACCTGAGTCAGTGCCGGCCGGTGGCAGCTCGCTCGCGGGAATTTGTGCGATTAACGACGCCGCTGGCACAAGCAGGAGCGCGGACAGAGCGAAGAGGATTCGGATTTTTTTCATGGTAGGTGGTCGTTGGTTGGGTCGACCAGTATGTGACCGTCCTGATGCGATGATCAACCGCGGATACGGTTTGCAGGGAGCAAACTTTACGACGGGAGGTGTTGAGCACAGCGAGCGCACCTAGGGAAGTCGGCGATTGACATAGGGGATGTCAAAGACGCAAACAGGACGATTCCGGACACGGACAAATAGCTCACCGCATACGCGACTGGGACGTCAGGCTCCCGCTCTGTTCCCGGCGGGCCTTCTCCGGCCCCTGCAATCGCTACGGTAAGATCGAAGGGGCATTTGCCAGTTGCTCTAAACTCACCGGACAAGCCAAGCGTTAATCCTTCGTCGCTTCGTGAATTCACGGCCCGAAAACGAGCGAGATTCTGAAGCTGACCCCACTGTCCACCCGCTATAAATCAAGGTGTGGGCTCTGCTTGGCTTCGCGCTCAGCATCCCGTCGGTAACCGTCTGCCAGATTCCTCAGCGCCGCTGCAATTTGCGTCAGTCCCGCGAGCTCGTACTTCTTCGCCCAACTGCCAAAGCTGTCTGCTAGCTGCATCTCTTCCTTGCCAGCCGAGGTACGCGAAACCGCCTCTGCTGTTGAAAAGTGCCGTCGTTAGTCCGCGTCGCATGTCTTCGTGCTCATCTGCATCGAGTATCGCCGCAATTTTGTGATGCGTGAGTAGCGCGTCGAGCCCGGCCGGCGCGTACATCAACGAACCACCGACAAGTTGTTGGGCGATTGGCCAGTGGCCACTTTGCTTGCACAACTGTTCTACCTCGGTGAACCAACCTGTGAATAGACCTTCGTTCAACTCTTCATTCGTGACTGACCCTGGAGGTGTCTGCCAATGGTACAGAAGCCCGAAGAGAGACTCAGCACGCCCTTTCTCGCTCTCGCCGACCTCCTGAGTCTTTGTAGGTTCTTTTTCGGATCGGAACGCCCGCGTGACCACCTCATGAAAAAACTTTGGCTCTTGGGCCAGTCGCCGCTCAAGGGTCTTGGGTGCGGCTCCGCTAAATCGATCGAGGAGCCGTATCGACGACAACTCGATAGATGTCATCTCGTCGGTATCTACATCATTTGCATCCTGCAAGAGTTTGATCGCTTCTATCAGCTCATGCTGATCGAAATGCATCCCCTGCGCATATCCGGCCAAGAAGGATTTCACGGCGGAGAGCGCCAGCGATGTGGGGAAGACTTCTTTCTTGTGCCTCAAGCAATTGATGGCGCTAACCGCGATGTCCCCTCGCTTATACTGAACTGCTTTCGCGACCGCTTCCTGCAGGTCGGCTCCTGCTTGGAATGCATTCGGGTAAATCCTGCTCCAGTAATCGCCTGCAGCGTCTCCGAGGCTTTCCTCAGCTAATCGCCAAACGCCAGCTTGGAACGGCAGCCTAGCGAAAAAAACTGATTTTTGAAGAGTGGGCCATTCAGCAAGTTGAAGCGAATTAACCCAAGCCAATCCGACTTCGAAGTGACCGGGCCCAAATATACCCGCGCACCAACTCTGCTGCCGGAGTGCGCTCTTCGGTAAGGAAAGTAGGCAACAGGTATGAATCGGATTCTTCAGACCCAATTCTGCCGAGAGCGGCGCCCAGCTCGGCCGGATGTTTTACCACCGCCGCCATATCGCGGACCGCGCCCAGACCATCCTTGCTGACAATCTCTGCAACAGCTTGTTCGCGTGTACCCTTTGAAGAGCCTGCCGCTCCGCTTCGTAGTCGTCCGACTTGAAGAAATGCGCGTCGTAGTGGTTGAAAAGTCGTTGGTGCCGGATCGCCGTGCTTTGAGGTTGAATTGCCTGTGCTGCTGCCTCTAATCGCTTCAGCTCTTCATCCGGCATTGACCAATCAGCATCGCGGAAGCGGCGATGCTTCTCGACTTCGTCGGTCAACCGTTGCCAGACGGTGAAGCGTTCGCCCTCCGGTCGATCAGCGACGGCGCCGGAGGTCAAGTATTCCAATATCTTGTCAACCACCTCGCGCGGTAGGTGATTCCACTTACTAATCAATACATCGAGCCTTTCTATATCTCCGAACGCACACTGCACCGCCAGTTCGGCGTAGTTTTTGACCTGCCTCATCATTTCGTGGCGTGTCACGGCTCCCGTCCATTGGCGATCAAACCAATCGCGCCAGATCGGCTTCGGATTGTAGCTACCCGTTTGGTGCCCCTCGGGCAGAACTTCTAAGAGTAAACGCCAGCCAATCTCCGGCTGTGCCTCGACAATCTTTTGAACCGCGGTGCGGCGTTCGTCGACGCTAGCTAACGTCTGCGGCAACCACGTTAGAAAGATCGAGCGGAGCGAGTTCAAAGGCGTGTTCGCGATGTTAGACGGCAGAGGAAACGAGGCGAGCTTCGCTAGAATCAAACAAACTCGGGAAAGATAATCCGGGTGCCAGGCAAGTACCTTAAGCGCCCACAGCAATCCGCAATGATAGTTTCTTCCGAAAAGAGGCTCTTCTGGTCGCTTCGAATAATAACTTCAGCGGATTGTCTTTTTCGCGTGCTAAGGCTTTGCGAACGGCCGATATAAACACCTCCGGAGCGGCTTCGGCGAGAAGAGGCATGTTGTCTTCAAGACTGGCCCACAGCTTCCAATCAGCGTCGTTCAGCAACCGATGAACAACTGACTCGGCTGTTTGCATTGCAAGGCCAGGGCTCGTCTGGACAGCCTGATTCTGTCCAGCGAGCAATGCCAGTGTCTCTGCGATGCCGCGCCGCAACATCGCCGAGCAGGTCTCACGAGCAGGAGCGCGGAAAGATGCATACTGCCGCTGCTCCTTTGCGACATCCAATCGGGGCTCAGTTTCCCTGAGGATACTAACTGCGGCTTCCGTAAACCGCTTGAGGTCTGTGTCAGTAAGGTAGTGGGCCAGTTGCTGCCAGCTCTCGTACCGTGATGCGGGCGGAAATAGTGCGCCTTCCAGCAATACCGGTGGTTCTTCTTGGCGCACGAATGGATAGACCCTTGCGACCCAATTCTGATAAGGTTCTCCCGCCACTGTCTCAATGGCGGCTTGGTCGCACTTTGAGCCGTCACTCCAACCGCCGAGAAGGGCCAGCGATCGCAGCTGATATCCTATCTCGCCTGCAGCCCAAGCACGCCGCTCTGTTGTCCCAGCGAGAAGATTAGCGAGTAAATAGACATTGCCGTTGCTGCGCTCGGCGAAGCTACTAGCTTCAGCCGGATTGAACTCGTGTTTCACGAGCAACTCTTGAACATCGTGTTTGCGGGGCTGAGGCAGTTCCGCTACACGCGGAATGTCGGGCCGCGGATTCGTCAGGGCATAAATTACCGAATGGTCCCGCAGCCGAGCCTCGTTCAATAACTCAGTGCGGTGAGCCTCGAAATCGATCTCAGGGTGCGCCACTAGGATGCGACCAGGCGCCTCAGTCTCGCATAGACGCTGCCAAGTCTCGCGGTTCTCCACGAAGAGACAGCGTTCGCCTGCACCTCGCTCTAGCTCATTTCGCTGCCGTAAGCATGCTACGACGAAGGTGCTGATCTCCTTCGGGTAACCGAGTGCGAAAACAGAGCTCATGCCATTCGCCGTCTAGCACAAAGTTTACGCTTTCAACCGCACTGGCACGCCTGAGCAGAAACAACTCCTGCATCAACTTCGGGTCTACTGGTCTACGCGCAGTTTCCATATTTCGGCGGCCTTTCTAACCCGCAGCGAAAGCTGTCGACGACGGTCCTCTAGCGCCGGCTTCGTTCGTGCCTTCTCTTCAAGAAGGGTGTTGGAATCTCTAACCAAGTCTTCGAGAAAATCTTGTAGTTCGTCGTACGACGCTCCATATGAGAGCGGCTGTATCATGCTGGATGGTCCGAGAAGCTGATCGAGTTCAGACAGGTCCTGGTCTCGACAAAGAACGCAGTGGCTGATGATTACGGACATCAGAGTCCTCCGAGATTTGTCTGAGCACACTAGTGAAATGAGGATCTTCGAAAGTTCCGCGACAGCCGACAAACAACAACCGGTGGAAACACAAACAGATTGCTCATGAGTCCCCGTGTAGGGCGGTCGTTCGCGATGATCACGGTAAGAGCAAAAATCAGGCTACGACGGAGGCCGGGTTCTTCCACGACCCGTGCAAATGAATCACATGGGGTTCCCTGTCTTGCCGCAATACCTCGGTGATGAGCTCATGTTGAGTCCAATCAAGCGAAGGGTAACCGGTTCCTTGCTCAAGCAGATCGTCGTAATTGAGAGTCGCGACGTCGGAATGATCGCTTTCAAGGCTTCGACCAATTCGCGACGCTCACGGCGAAGCTGTCCATTGAACCGGTAAGCCAGGCGTTACGATGATTCCCTTCCGCCGAGTCGAGCCAGCCAAAGATTGCCTGAGCGCGCTGATCAGTTGACGAGTCTGCCGTTCTAAGCTGGACCTGCAACATCACGGCGTGCTTCCTGTGCCTTGCAGATGATTCCGCACGCAATATCGTAACCGTGTGCAAGCAGTCCTCGCCCAGCTCGCAACATGATGACCGTCTATTACGCGGAACCCCGCTCGCGAGTCGCGAAAACCAGCGCCTGTGACGACAATCAGATTACGTTGGTGATGCTGCGGTCGAGTCATCGCGTTGCACTCAATGACATAGCACAGCGGGACATTTCACGCGGCACTTTCTGTTGAGCGATCCTACAGGTCGTAGATCCCCTTAGTTCTGCGATTCACTCTGTCGAGCACAAGGAATGCAGCGGGGCCCGCTTCGTGTGCGCGATAGCTCTTCAATGTCGCTCTGTCGTCCAGTATTAATCGGCGGAACGGCGTTTTTTTGATTCGATACAAGCAGGCAGGCGGGCGGAAGTTGCTTTGAGAGACGCATCCGGTCATGCTCGGGCATGCAAAAGATCACGCCCTTTGAACTCGTGATTGCCCAATCGCTCGTCCGCTTCCCAAGCGGCTCTGTGGTCTACCCGTCACGCTGCCACTCGTGACGTGTTCTTTGGTTCGATGCGCAGGCGGACCACCTTCGCGAACTTCGGCGGCCAGAGAGGCGGCTTCGGAATTGTGGAACTCGGAATGCGGATTGCGGAAGTGACACGCCAACAGTCGTAAGTTGGAAGTCCGAAGTCAGATGCCCGGCTGTGCCAATTTCCAAATGGCGCGATCTTGAAGGGTTCGCGCACGTGGGCCTGAGCTGCCCCCCTGAAAATCCCCCGTCGGAACTCGAATGCTTAAAGCATTCGATCATTTCCAAACCCGACCGCTTTAAGCGGTCAACCCCTTACTCTCCTCACGAGCAACATGATGCATCGTAAGCCGCTTACGATCCGTCGATAGTCAGACGTGTCCTTCGGTCCGAGCGGGTGAGTGCGCAGGCTATAGGAGGCCGAGTTCTTTCGCGGCGTCGCGGAGCGGAGTGCCAGGCTTACCGCGGTTACGCTTCTTCGCGGCGGCAAGTTCGCGACGATCCTCCAAGTCTTCCAAGGTGGCCTTAAGTTCGCGCAACACGGCCTTTCCACGTCGGATCTGTTTGTCGATCTCGGTGGCTGCGCGGTGATTCGCAGGCGCGGATTTCTGTTTCAGGGCGGCGGTGCTCATCGATAAATATCCTTGCGGTTGCCGACAGCATACACTGTCACGTCCCGGCCTTCGAGTTCGAAAAGGATGCGGTAATCGCTGGGCTGAACTCGGAGCGTTGCGGTCTCAAAGTTAATCGAGAGCCGCCGCGCTGTCCTGCTGGCCTTGCAATTCCAGCACCATCCGCTTGATGTGCTTGTGGCCTTGCCGGCCTTCGAGAATCTGGAGACTCTCCTGGGGATCGCCCCAGCGCAGGATCTGGATCGGCTCGCTGCGCACGCCCCAGGTGTTCATGTCGCCGCGGCTCGCCATGTAAAGGTCGATGGTGTTGCGGCCGGAGAGAGCCCAGCCGTAATCATCCACCTTGTAGATTTGTCCGGTGGAAAGAAGGCGGAAGGTGGTTCCGGCCGGCCAGCGCGACCAATCGGCCGCTGCGCTCCCGACCGTCGGTCGCACCAGGACGGTCGTGGTCACTTTCTTTCGGCCGCGTTTCGTCTTTACCCAGCGCGTGACCGTTTTCTTTTGCGGAGTCAGATATGATTGCGACGAATCACTGTAAGAAGCGCGCTGATAATCAGAAGCGGAATCTGAATCGGCCGGCAACGCGCGCGCGACGTAGGCTGCCCGGCGGACGCCGGCGGACGCGGCTTGCAGTTGTCCGCCGAGTGCGTTGTGATTGGTGTACTGCCGATGATCGGATTCCGTGTGCGTGTAAGCGGTGGTGCGCACCGTTTGGAAATCACTTTTCGCGATCGGTGCCTCGTACGCGGGCAGCCGGCGCGAAGCGGTCGGCGCGGTCCCGCAGGAGGTGAGAAGCAATGAACTACCGCCGGCGGCTGCGACGATGAGAAGAGAGTGAAACTGAAGGCGTCTCAAAGCAGATCGAGAAGGTTATTAACAGTTATTCACAATCCGCCGCAAGAATATTTTGCCGCGCATTTTGCATCGCTGCGGTGAGTGCGGAAGTTGCGTCATGCTCGCTGCCTTCGATCAACAACTCACCCGCACACTCGATGAAATCCGTTCGCAAGGCCTCTACAAGACCGAACGGATCATCACCACGCCACAGGGCGCGAAGATCTCAGTCGGCGACGGCAAACAGGTGCTCAACATGTGCGCCAATAATTATCTCGGCCTGGCGGATCATCCGGCGCTGATCGCGGCGGCGAAGGAAGCGCTCGATACCCACGGCTTCGGGATGGCGAGCGTGCGCTTTATTTGCGGGACGCAGGACATCCATAAGGAACTGGAGGCCGCGCTTTCAAAATTCCTCGGGATGGAAGACACCATCCTGTATCCGTCCGCGTTCGACGCCAACGGCGGTCTTTTTGAAACGCTGCTGGGCCCCGAGGACGCCGTCATTTCCGACGAATTGAATCACGCCTCGATCATCGATGGCGTCCGTCTCTGCAAAGCGCAGCGCGCGCGATACAAGCACAACGACATGGCGGATCTGGAAGCGAAGTTGCAGGAAACGAGCGGCGCGCGTGTCCGCCTCATTGCCACCGATGGCTGCTTTTCCATGGACGGAACGATCGCCGACCTGGAGGCGATCTGCGATCTCGCGGAGAAATACAACGCGCTCACCATGATCGATGATGCGCATGCGAGCGGGTTCCTTGGCCAGACTGGGCGCGGCACCCATGAATACCGCGGGGTCATGGGCCGGATCGACATCATCACCGGCACGTTGGGCAAGGCGCTTGGCGGCGCCAGCGGGGGATTCACGAGCGCGCGGAAACAGATTGTCGAGCTCCTCCGTCAGCGTTCGCGTCCGTACCTGTTCTCGAACAGCGTCGCGCCGCCGATTGTCGCGGCGACCTTGAAAGCGCTGGAGTTGCTGAGCGCATCCACCGAGCTGCGCGACAAACTGGCGGAGAACACAAAATATTTCCGGGCGGCGCTGACCGAACGCGGCCTAACGATCAAACCCGGGACGCATCCGATCGTCCCGATCATGATCGGCGACGCCGCCAAGTCGCAGCAGTTCGCCGCGCGCATGCTCGAGAAAGGCGTCTACGTGATCGGCTTCTTCTACCCCGTGGTGCCGCATGGGACCGCGCGCGTGCGCACCCAGGTTTCAGCCGCGCATTCGCGCGCCGATCTGGAGTTCGCTGTCAACGCTTTCGCGGAAACGAACGAGGAATTGAAGTAGAAGTGGTTCGCTTTTGTCTTTCGGATAGTCGCTCGGTCGAGTATCGGAGTCCTCGTATGAACAAGGTTCAGGCTTTCACAGTTTTCCTCATCACACTCCTAGGCGGTGCGGTCGTCGCTTCCGCGCAAGGGGACAATAGTAATTTCCCCGGGGTGCAAAAGGCGATGTCACCGAAAGCCTTCGAGCAGGCTGGTTTGAATAAGCTGACGCCGGAAGAGCGCGCGCGACTCGATGAATTCATTCGCAGTTATGCGACCTCGACCAATCAGGTGGCGGCGGCAGCGGCCGTCGATCGTGCGGTCAAGGAGAAGAAGGTGTCGTCGCAACCGGAAGTCATCCAGAGTCGGATCGTGGGCCGTTATACGGGATATAATGGCCGAAGTCACTTTACCCTCGAGAACGGCCAGGTCTGGGCCCAATCGCAACAGGAAAGCCGCGCGTATCCGCCGAGCGACTCTCCGCCGGTGCTGATCGTCAAGGGGACAGCAGGGTATCGCATGTACATTCTCGCCGGCGGGGATATCCGCGTGAGCAGAATTCGTTAGGCAAATCGTGCGCGCGGTGGGAAAAAGATGCTGCCGGTGAATCTCGACAAGTAACTCCGTATCGTAAGCCGCTTACGATTGATGTATTTTCGAGCGATTACGACGCGATGACAAGGATTCACCTCCCGTGAGAGAAGGCCCGCAATGCTCGATCTTTCCCGCGAGTTTGCCTGACATGATGAGCTGCCGGGTTGCTTGGTCGTCTGAAGTGTCAAAAGTTTAAGACGCGACCCCATCTACGCCCCCCTGACCCTTAGTCGGCCCCAACTGAAACCTGCGGAAGGCCGGTTCAGCCCAGTAGAGCTTTTACAATCCCTGCGACCTCGTCGGTTCCAGATTGTGAGCGCCCCGTCGAGCAAATGGAGGCGGCGCTGATGCGAATCACGCGCGCAGGACAATTGGCCAGCAAGCCGTCCAGCACGGGGTCACTCCCTCCTGGGCGCAACCAAATGATTACATCCGGTGTCTCCGCGATCATACGTTCGCACGGCGCGGTTTCGTTAGGCTTGTAACAATGCAAGCGGGTGGCAAACCGCAGCTGCCACAGCTTCGCGCTGAGTTGGAGGATAAGCTGCCAGCAGTGCTCCTCGTGCATCAAAAAGCTAAACGGGAGCAGAAGCGCGGTCAGGCCCCTCACCTGCAAGTGCCGGTCCAAATGCACGGCTTCAATCCTGGTTTTCGATCCCCAGTTGCTCCGCAAAACGCCTTCCGCTTTCAATTGATCGAAAACCCGGCTGACAGGTGTGGGCGAGAGATGAAAATGGCTCGCGACTTCGCGGATTGAGTAAAACGGCCGCAGCTGGCACGAACGCGCGCTGAGCGCTGCCTTGCGCAGCACCTTGAGCAGCGCCTCGTCACGCTGCTTCGCCTCGACGTAATGGGAGCTGAGATGCAGCTGCGTGATGCGCTTAAGCTTACAGCCCCGAGAGTCGGCGCCAGAGCCAGCGCTTCTCATTGCGTTTTTCTAGCACCTTGGAAAAGCGCCTTCAAGCAGTTTCCGCCGCGTAACTGTTTCTCAAGTGTTTCATTTGCCACCGCAAAAGAGGGATCGCTATCACGGCGTTTATGAAAACACTCATCCTCTTTCTTGGAGCCGGGAAAGAAGGGAGCATCAGCACCAGGGCATTGCTCTATCTGGCGCTTCTCTTTGCGATGTGTTTGCCGCTGGCGGCACTGCGTATCGCACCGACCGGCGAAGTGGCGGAAGTAACAGTGGGGTCGCTACCAGCGAATCCGGCAGCCGAGATTGATGACCCCGCCGGCAGCATTTCAAGCTTCACCAGCGGAATCAGCTATCATCCGACCGGGGACTACGCTCTGATTTGGAATAACGGCAACGTCTTCTTCCACGCCGGCATTATGGGCAACGTCACGGCCCAAATCGTCACCGCTGGCGGTTCTTCGATCCTGGGCACTCAGGGGATCGTCTTTAATCCAAGTCAGATCGCTTCCCAGGCTCTGATCTGGACGCCGGCCAAAGTGTATCGTCGCATCAACGGCGGCCTCCCCGACCCCGTGCAGGAGGTGATGACTGCGGGAGGTTCGATCAGCGGCGTACGCGGCGTCGTCTATAATCCGAACAACGGCCCATACGCTCTCATCTGGACCGCCAGCAACCTCTACTTCTACAACACTGGCACTCTCACGGCCGATGTGATCACCGACGGAATGTCTGCAATCGGTGGCACTCAGGGAATCGTCTTTAATCCGCAGGGGGCAGACGCTCTGGTCTGGACGGTGAGCAAAGTATATCGTCACACGAGCAACAATCCCACCGCCGTGCAGGAGATCATGGCGGGAGGCTCGATCAACGGTGTGCGCGGCATCGTCTATGATCCGCAAGCGGCTTACGCGCTTATCTGGAATGCCGATAACGTCTATTTCTACATCGGCACGACCACGACCCAGGTGGTCAGAGATGCGGGAGCTGCCATCGCTGGCACTGACGGCATTGTTCTTAATCCTTTGTTCGGGGCAAACCAGGCGCTGATCTGGACGCCTGCCAAAGTATATCGTCACACCAGCAGCAATCCCACCGCCGTGCAGGAGATCATGGCGGGAGGCTCGATCAACGGGTGTGCGCGGCATCGTTTACCATCCCGGCGGGGGATACGCTTTGATGTGGAATTCCGGCAACCTCTATTTCCACAGCGCCAACATCTCGATCTTCACGGCCCAGGTGATCAACGACGCGATGGGCGCTGCCATTCCTGGAACTGAGGGAACGGTCTTTCATCCAAACTCGGCCGCTTCACAGGCTCTGATCTGGACGCCGGCCAGGGTTTATCGTCACACCGCCCCTTCCTTGATGGCGGGGGAAGTTAAAGCCGCCGGGAGCTCGATCACCGCTGTGCGCGGAATCGTTTACAGTCGTTCCGGCCCACCCGCGTACGCGCAGATCTGGAATACCAGCAACGTCTATGTCCACGAAGCCGACCTCGGAACCTTAAACGCCCAGGTGGTTACCCCTGCGATTTCTGCCGCTCAGGGAATCGTCTTCAATTTTGGCGGAGAGCACGCTCTCGTCTGGACGCCTGCCAAGCTATATCGTGTAACCGACGTTCCCCCTATGGCGCAAGAGGTCAGAGAGAATGGAACCACGTCCATAGCAAGCTTTGATCCGGAGGTGGTCAACACCGTGCAGGTAGTTGTTCACGCCGCCCCGACTCCCGGCGCAACAGGAGCTGGCATCGTGGGGCCTCCAGCCACCACTTCGGTATCATTCACCGGCTCATCAACTGGTGCCGTAGTGGTCCCTTCATCCGCTTCTCCCGCGTCTCACTGCACTGTCCTGGGTGCTGGGGCGCCTCTAGCCACGGGCGCAGCACAATCAACAATGATACTTGGCCCCGTCCCAGTGGCGGGCGTTCTCACCGGAGATGGCATGAAACTCTTCGCGCTTGCCTCGCCATCACCGACTCCGACACCCACGCCTACCGTGACGCCAACTCCAACACCGCCTAACCAGTGCGAGGTCTGCCATAGGCGGACTCAAACAATTATTCTGCCGTGCAACAGCCTCGAGTACCAACGCCACCTCGATCACGGCGACCAACCGGGAGCCTGCCAGGTGCCGTAAGCGGGGGAGTAGTCAATTACGTCTCGTGCCACCCTCGGAGGTGATCAGGCTCGTCGCGTGCAGCTCCGGTGTGCCGGAAGAGTGGTTACTGGAACGGGGCGGGTACGGGCTGGAAGCGCGCAACGTTGCGATGGCGCTCGTGTGGGAGAGATGCGCGCTGAGTCTACGCGAGATTGGGGAACTGTTTGGCGGGATTGATTACGCAGCCGTCGCGGAGCGCATCCGCCGGATAAAAAATCGAATCCGGCGGGTTTGAAGAAGGCCATGCGCGAAGTGCCAAATGCTTAGACCCCATGCGCCCACAATGCGCCGGCGTGGATTGGCTGGAAGCTCTCGCCGTCGGATCGCGGGAGCGGTGGCGAGGGTAGCAAATCAAGTAGTAAAAAGGCAGAAGCAGGACGGTCCGGCCCACGGCGCAGGGAATTAGTTCAACGAGTCGCGCCTCAAACATTCTTACATCCTCTTCGCGTCACCAGCGGATCGTTAGGCGAATCGTGCGGGGGCGTGCCTCAGCTTGGATGGAGCGCGATGCTGGAGCCGACCCAGGTTTTGTTCTGGTTGAACTTTACGCCCATCATCGCGCCCTGGCTCATACGGACGAGGTTGTTCACCAGAACCGGTTCGCCCTTTTCCGGCCAGAGGAACATCATGCGGAGCTCCGCCTTTGAGCGCGGACCGTCGGGCGTGGGAACAAAGGCTGCGTAGTTCACCTTCTCCTGCAGGATCCAGGTGTGCGGATCCGGGAGCGCGGCGAGCTTCTTCTCGTTAGGCTCAAGATCGACTCCGAGACCGGCGAAGGAATAGAGCGGCTTGAGGACAAAATCGTTCAGCTCCTCGGTGCGCGGAAATTCATCGGCAAAAAACGTACGCGAGGTATGGGCCGTTTTCAGAAATGGCAGGGAATGTTTGCTGATCCGGAAGTACCAATTCGGATGCCCGACCCAGGTGACATCGATCTCGTGTTGAAAGTTGAAACCAAAGCTGAGATCGGGCCGTCGCAGCAGTTCGTCGAAGATGACCCGGTTGTAGATGCGCTCGATGCGCACCTCGCGGCCATCGCGTTGATAAAACAATTCGTCTCCGCGGCGGGTCACGTCGGTCAGGCTCACGGGAGCAACGCCGAGGAGCGTTTCCGTGCAGGCGAAATCGATGCGGGTGTTCTGCTTCTCCGGTTCGATCTCGAGCAGAATCACGCTTTCCGGGTCTGCATCAGCCACGATCACCCGTCGCAAGAACTCGACATAGGAGTGCTCGTCGTAGCCGTGGAAGAACGGCGCCCAATCCCGCGGGATCGCCGGATAGGCATGGCGCACGCAGCGGAGCAGGAAAATCTGGAAGGCATAAAGGCTGGGAAATCCTTGCAACTCGATGAGCCGCGGAGTGAAGCGCCCATTCACTTCGCAGATCGCAAAATCGACCTGGATAAAAATCGGATGCGCGGTTTCGCCCGGAACCTCGAGTCCGGGCGGGATCGCGGTTGCCGCGTGACGCGCAAATTCCGGGGTGCGCACCTGTGCGACGATCTCTTCCGCCGCCTGCGCCACCTCGGCGGTGAACTCCGGGGTTAGGAAAATCGGCGTCTCCGAGATTCTGAAATCGACCGGCCAGCGCTCGGTTTCGTTCGCCATCCGGAGCAGTTCGGCGTAGCGCTGGTCGTTGAAGTCGGCGTTGAAACGGGAGCGGAGCTGAGGGTCCATGACTCCGGGAGTATCAGATGTTTCGACTTCGCTCTCAACCTGACGATGTCTGATGACCTATTAGCGGCATGGGACGAAACGCTCGCGCGGCGTTCCGACGCGAGGGCTATCGGCGACACGCGCGGCGAGGTTGTGCGCACATTCGCGCAGATCGCCGCGGAGGCGGCAGAGCTGGAGCGAGGGCTGGATGAACTCGCGCCCGGGTCGGTTATCGGCATTCAAATCGGCAATCATCCTGCCTGGCCAGCGTGGTTGCTGGCCTCCTGGCGCCGCCGGTTGGTCGTGCTCCCGCTGGAAGAGGAGATGGCCGAGGAAGAGCGCGCAGCCGCGTTGCAGGTTTGCCGCGCGGCCGCTCTCGTGACCCTCGATCCGGGTGGCGAAATTCGCCTAACGAGACGGAACGCGAGAGGCGATCGCATGGGGAAATCATTCGCCTGTGCTCCTGAAATTGACTTCCGGAACAACGGCCGCGCCGCGCGCGATCCGCTTCCGCAGCGGGCAACTGCTGGCCGATTGCCGCCAAATCTGTGAGACCATGGGAATCGGTGAGAGCGACCTGAACTTCGGCGTCATCCCGGTCTCGCACTCATACGGTTTCAGCAATCTGCTCACCCCGCTGATGGCGCGCGGTGTCCCGCTCATCCTTAGCCGCGACCGAATGCCGCGCGCCGTGCTTGACGATCTCGCGCGCACGAAAGCGACGGTCTTCGCAGGCATGCCGATTTTCTACCAGGCCTTTGCGGAAATGGGATCCGTCCCCGCGCTACCGGAGCTTCGCCTCTTGTATCTCGGCTGGAGCGCCCTTGCCGCTGCCAGTGGCGGAGAAGTTCCGGGCGAAATTCGGCCGGCCGATTCATTCCTTCTATGGCTCTTCGGAATGCGGCGGGATTTGTTACGATCGGGAGGCACGGCTGGAGGAACCGGGCTTTGTCGGCGCGCCAATGCGTGGCGTGCAATTGGAGGTGCTCGAACCGGAAAAGCCGACGAGCCGGATCCGCGTCCGATCTGCCGCGGCGGGCGACGGATATTTCCCCGAGCCGGACGAGGAAAAACTCGGCCACGGTTGCTTCGCTCCCGACGATCTGGTTTCCGTCAGCGCCGCAGGATTTCGCATCGTCGGCCGGGTCTCCGATGTCATCAACGTCGCGGGCAAGAAAGTGAATCCGGTGGAAGTAGAGGCGCTCTTGCTCGCCTTCGCCGGTGTGCGTGAGGCGGTGGTTTTCGGCCGCCACTCGCCGCTCCGGAACGAGGAGGTGGTGGCATGTGTGGTCGCGGAAGACGCGCGTCGCGGAAGACGCTCTGCTGGAGTATTGCCGTCGCCGGCTCAGCGGCTGGCAGGTGCCGAAGAGGATTTTTTTCGTCGAACGGATGCCGGTTAACGAACGCGGAAAGATCAGCCGGCGCGCCCTGGCCGAAAGATTCGCGGCCTAAAGCCATCGCCGCGCAAAAGAAGCGCCCACGTCGGCGTCGGTTTTCGAATCATTAGGTAAACAAAGGAAATCCTATGCGAACCATTCTTCTTTCGATCCTCGGTGCAGTTCTTCTTCTGGGAGTGTTTGGCGGTTGCTCGACGACCGTGCGCACCGACAGCGGCCACGCGGTGACTACTGGCGTGCACGCGCGCTAAGCCGACACGTTTCTTCAGTTCGCGGCGGCGTCGTCGTCGAAGCAGGACCACGGGCCGGCGCTCCGAAAATGCTTTTCATTTTCTGAGAAGCAGGCATGTTAGGAACGTAACGTGAGGGCGGGCAGCCCCGAGTGCTGCTCGATCGCGCGCTTTTGGAACTGTGAACGAAACAATCTCGACTTCTCCCGCCTCTGCTTTTTCTGACCAAGCCGGACGGGTTCTCGTGCTCGCGCCAGAAGGGACCCTGGCCACGGCAATCCTCGCAGCTCTGCGCGAAGCCGCTCCGGGCGCGCACGTCGATCTGGCTCAGAGCCTGGGAGAGGCGCAACAGATTGTCGTTCACCAACGCCCCGATCTGTTCGTTCTCGACGTCGATGCCACCTACGATCTCGGCCAGGAATTTCTGCTGGACTTGCGCACCAGCCATCCGAACGCGCGGGCGATTATCCTGACCGCGGTCCATCTCGCCGCGCAGCGCCAACAAGCCGCCGGCCTGGGCGCGATTCACTTCCTCGAAAAACCATTTCCGCACGGCGATTTTGTTGACCTCGTGGACGCGCTGCTGCACTCCGGCGGACAAGCGGAAGGCGAGAAATTCCAGGGAACACTGAGCGACCTCCACATTGCGGACATCGTGCAATTGAAGTGCATGAGCGGCGCGACCTCGGTGCTGGAGTTCACCGGACCGCGCGGAGAGAAAGCGCGCGTCTTTTTCGAGAATGGCCAGGTGCGCCACGCGACGGCTCCGGGGAAGCAGGGCGTGACGGCGTTTAACGAGATCGTGAACTGGAAAGGGGGGATGATCTCGGAGGTAACAGGTGCGGAGCCGAGTCCACGCACGATCGACCTCGACTGGCAACTTCTGCTGATGGAAGCGGTCCGCAAGATCGATGAGACTCGTGACACGATGACGGAGGCCGGAGACGCCTCAAGGCACGCACGGGCTCGGCGCAAGGTGCTGGTGATCGATGACAGCATCATGTTGCTCAACTTCGTCCAGGAAATTCTCGAGGAAGCCAACTATCAGGTGGTCGCTGCGCCGACCGCGGAGGAAGGCTTGCGGGCGGCCGCGGCCGACACTCCTCATCTGATTCTGCTCGATTATGTCCTGCCTGATATGAAGGGCGACGAGGTCCTCGGACGGCTTGCTGCAGGAGCCCTCGACCGCGAACGTCCCGGTGGTTTACATGTCTGGTTTCGGCACCGACGTGCCGTCGGATCCCAGGCAGCACGCGAACGTCATCGGATCCTTGAACAAGCCGTTCACTTCAGAGCTGTTGCTGCAGACCGTGGCGGCGCACATGCCCGGGGAGGTCGATGGGTCGGAGCCCAGGGACATCGGCGAGTCGGCGCCGGCGGAATCGGTCCGGGCACCGGAAGGCAGTTGGCCGCCGGTGAACCATACCGGGACCGACGTCGGAACCGGAAAGAGAGGTCGAGTCTTTCGCTGCGATCTGCGCCAGCCGAGGAAGCAGCGCAGACAGCTCCGGCCGGCGTGGTCGATGATGCGTGGTGGACCGCGGCGCCGATGCCTGCGCCTTGGGCCGAGAGCCCAGCCCAGGCACCGACCCAGGTAACTACCTTTGAGTCACCGATCGAGCAGGCTGCGGGGAAAACAGGGCAGATAGACAAGGACGTCTCAATTGGAAATGGCGGCGCCTATTTCTGTGGCGACACGAGCTTCTTCTCGTTGAACTGGGCGCTGCACGCGATTGGCAGCCAAAAACTAACCGGCACCCTTCGATCATTTTGGGACAAGGAGCCGATCGATCTCCTCGCGCGAAATGGCCAGATCGTCCTCGTGACGACGCGCGATCCCGAACTCTACTGCCCGGAAGCGCCGATCACGCTGGTCAACATCGACCAGGAGAAAACCGCGCAGGCTCGACAGCAGCAGCGCGAAACCGGCCGGCCGCTCTTCCTCACCCTGGCGCAGGAGGGATTGATCATTCGCGAACCGGCGGTGCAATTGGTGCAGCATTACGGCCAGAAACTTTTCGCGCAGCTCTGGCCCGCGCCGCGGGTCCGATTTGTTTTCGAGCAAAGCGAGGATCGTGCCGGAGTACGCGCAATCCTTTCCGACGGACGACGACGTCGACCATTGGGCTCTCGGCACGCTCCGCTTCATCCAGTCGCAAGAGCTCGGCAAAGCCGCGGAGTACGATCCGGCTTCGATCCCGGCGTACACGCGCGACGGCTTCGAGCGGGTGCAGCGACTTCGGCTGACGGTCGCGGAAGCCCAGTTTGCCTCGCAGTTCAACGGCAGCCGCTCCATCGCGCAGATCGCGAAGAATCTGCGGCTCGATCTGAAGTTCGCGCGCCTGACCTTGTTCCGCTTTCGCGCGCTCGAGATCGTCGAGTGCTGGCCGCCAGCCGCGGTTGGCGCGAAGCCGGAAAAGCGCGGAGTATTTGGCCGGATCTTCGGCGAGTAGTCTCGTCGCCGAAGTGGCCGCGAGCATGCCATCGACATCACAAACCCCCGCTCCCGAAGAGCCCACGAATATCGTGGCGCTGCTCGATGCGGCGGAAACGCCGCCTCGGCCGCGTTTTTCCGCACCGGAAAATTTTATCAACCGGGAGTTGAGCTGGCTCGAGTTCAACCGACGCGTCCTCGAAGAAGCGCAGGATCCGACGCAGCCGCTGATCGAGCGGGTCAAGTTTCTCGCCATCGTCAGCTCAAATCTCGACGAATTTTTCGAGATCCGCGTCGCGGGAATCAAGCAACAGATCGAAAGCGAAACGAGCGATGTGGGTCCGGACGGGATGACGCCGACGGACACCTTCAATGCCATTCAACGCACGGTGCACGAGATGGTCGCGACGCAGTACGCGCTCTGGCACGATGAGCTGACGCCGCTCCTGGCGAAGAACGGCATTCGCGTCCACGATGTCCCGCAACTCAACGGGAAACGCGCCGCCTGGGCGCGGCGCTATTTCCGGGAAGAAGTCTTTCCCATGCTCACGCCGCTGGCGGTCGATGCGAGCCACCCGTTTCCGCAGTTGCTCAACAAGAGCCACAACCTGCTGGTGCGTGCGCGTGCCGAGAAGGACGGCGAGCTTTTGCACGCCATCGTGCAGGTGCCGCGGGTCCTGCCGCGCTTGATTTTGATGCCGCGCGGCGAGGCCGAGGACGAGCCGTGGGATTACATTTATCTCGCGTCGCTGATCAAACATCACATCGCCGATCTTTTTCCCGGGTTGCTTCTCGATGGCGTGCACGCCTTTCGCGTGACCCGGAACAGCGATCTCTACATCGACGAGGAAGAAGCGGAAAATCTTCTCCGCAGCATCGAGCAGGAATTGCGCCGATCGAGCCGCGGCGATGCCGTGCGGCTGGAGGTGGAAGCGGATTGCCCAAGGGATTTCCGCGAGCTCTTGCTCGAGTTTTTCGATCTGGGCGAAGCGGATCTCTACCGACTGGATGGCCCGCTGACCATGACGCACCTCGCGCCGCTGGTCGCGAACGACGCCTTCGCCAAGTTGAAGGATCGCGTTTTTCAGCCGGCGCGCGATCCGGCTTTGCCGCCGCACGCGAACATTTTCGAAGTGATGCGCAAACAGGACGTGCTCCTGCATCATCCCTACGAGAGCTTCGATCCGGTCGTCGAATTGATCGAGACCGCCGCGCAAGATCCGCAGGTTTTCGCCCTGAAGATTACGCTCTACCGCACGAGTGGCGATTCCCCGATCGTGGAGGCGCTGATCCATGCGGCCAACGCCGGCAAACAGGTCACCGCTCTGGTGGAACTGCGCGCGCGTTTCGATGAAGCGGCCAATATCCAATGGGCGCGTCGCCTGGAAGAAGCCGGCGCGCATGTCGTCTACGGCGTGGTCGGATTAAAGACGCACTGCAAGATGCTCCTCATCGTTCGGCGCGACAGCGATCGGCTGCGCCACTACGTGCATCTCGGCACCGGGAACTATCACCCGCGCACCGCGCGCATCTACACGGACTTCAGCCTCTTCACGACCAATCCGAAACTGACCGAGGAAGTCGCGATTGTCTTCAACACCCTCACCGGCCTGGCGAGTTATCCCGGCCTGGAAAAATTGCTCGTCGCGCCTTTCGATCTGAGCCCGCGGCTGATCGGCATGATCGAACGCGAGCGCGATCATGCCCTCGCCGGGCGCAACGGGCGCATCATCGTCAAACTCAATTCGCTCGTCGATGAGGAGATCATCGAGAAGCTCTACGAAGCCTCCTGCGCCGGGGTGAAGATCGACCTGATCGTCCGCGGCATTTGTTGCCTCCGCCCGAAGGTCCCTGGCCTGAGCGAAAACATTCGCGTGATCAGTATCGTCGGCCGTTTCCTCGAGCACAGCCGGGTCTATTATTTCGCGAATGACGGCAACCCGGATCTCTATCTCGCGAGCGCCGACTGGATGCCGCGAAATTTCGTCCGCCGGGTCGAAATCGCCTTCCCGATCGAAGATCCGGCGCTGCGCGACGAAATCATCAATGAGGTCTTGCCGCGCTTTCTGAACGACCACGTGAAAGCACGCGAACTGCAAGCCGATGGCACCTATCGTCCGCCTGAAAACCGAAGAAGGCGAGCCGCGCCCCCAGGCGCAATTACACTTCCGCGAGCGCTCCCGCGGCCAGGCCCGGAAGCTCGCCGAATCCCAAAAACCAGCCATGATGAAACTCTCGCCCATCACCACTCGCGCAGAAGGAGCGCCCGTGAAAAAGATCCTCGTCGTCGACATCGGCGGGACGAACGTCAAGCTGATGATCTCGCGCGCGAAGAAGCGGAAATTCGCTTCCGGACTGAAGCTGACTCCGAAGCAGCTCGTCGCGGAGATTCAGGACGTCGCCGCCGATTGGGAGTACGACGCCGTCGCGCATCGGGTTCCCTTCCCCGGTGCACCACGGCCGGATCATGAAGGACCCGAAGCATCTCGCCAAAGGCTGGGTCGGGTGGGATTTCAAGAAGTCGTTAGGCAAACCCATCCGGGTGATCAACGACGCCGCCATGCAGGCGCTCGGGAGTTATCACGGCGGCCGCATGCTCTTTCTCGGCCTCGGCACCGGCCTGGGTTCGGCCCTCGTTTGGGAGAGGAACCTGCTCCCGCTCGAACTGGGTGATCTGCCCTACGGCAACGGCGAAATGATCGAAGACTATGTCAGCAAGCGCGGCCTCGAACGGCTGGGCCGAAAGACTTTGGCTGCGCGAAGTGGACGCGGCCATTACCCGCCTCAAACTGGCCATGGTCGCGGATTACGTCGTCCTCGGCGGCGGCAACGCCAAGCTCCTGCTCAAGCTGCCGAAGGGCTTCGAACTCGGGGCGAATCGCAACGCCTATCTCGGCGGTTGCCGTCTCTGGCAGAAAGACCCGCGGACCGGACGGGATAAGTGGAACATCATTGCGTAGCGCCAGCGGCACACGACCTCGCGCGATAGGACATCAAAGCGCTCCCGCGGTAGAGCAGTGTCGAGTAGCTCGTTTTCGATAGTGACTTCGACTGGGGCGAGCCGGCGTTCTCGTCTAAAGCGAAGGTTGCGCTTGGCGTGATGAGGCGGCCCGCCACTTGCGCGCGAAACCCGATTTCCGTGAATGTTGCGCGTGACAGAATGGAATGCTGCTGATTCTCCCGCCAGTCATCGCTGCAGGAAGCGATGGCGCAGGAAGTCCTCGCTCTGCTCGATCTAAAGGATGCGGCGCGCATCCTTGATGTCGGATGCGGCGATGGAAAGATCACCGCGGAAATCGCCGCTCGCTCCCCGCGCGGTTCGGTCATCGGAGTCGATCCATCGCGAGATATGATCGCCTTTGCCGCAAAAGCACTTCGGCCCGGACACCGCGGCCCAACCTTCGATTCGAGGTGGCAGGACGCTCGTTCCCTGCCCTTCAAGAACGAGTTTGATCTCGTCGTTTCTTTTAACGCGCTGCGATTGGATTCCCGAGCAGGACGCGGCTCTCGACTTCCATCCGCCTGGCCTTGATTGCCGGTGGCAGAGCGCAGCTTCGGCTGGTCGTGGCAGGGGCGCGCCCGAGTTTGGAGTATGTCGTGGAAGAGATACGTCAAACGCCGAAATGGCAGCGGTTATTTCCGCGGATTTTCACGATCCTGTATCTGCGCCTGACATCAGAGGAATACGCAGCCGCGGCAGAGCGTGACTGGCTTCCAGGTGTCTGCAGGTTAAGCACCAGCGATCATGCGTGGGACTTTGGTTCACGCGCCGCCGTTTTCCGCTTTCTGCGCGGTCGGCTGGTGTCGCGTGGACAGATCGCCTGCCCGCGGCCGAGGGTAGCCGACTTCATCAACGACGTTCTGGACCGCTGACCGAACAGTGGCCGCCGACTGGCACCGACGAAGAACACACCTTTAGGTTTTATCAGATGGATATCAGCCTGCTCGCGAACTTAGAAAGGAGCGGCGCGTGAGCAGTCACGGGACATGCGCCGTCGCGGCGATGCCGCGTTAGCGATTTTCGCCGGGGCGAAGCGGTCCGCCTTTCTCCCGCGCCATCAGGCGGTCCAAACCCACATCCACGCGTGGGCTTGCCGATAGAGGACTTCGTCCGTACCGGCGGTGGCTACACCTTTTCGACGCCAGCATCGAAACTCTCGAGATCGGACTGGAGCGCGTGTTCGAGGTTCGCAATGTGCAATCGGGCCATCGAGACGTACTCCTCGCCTTCCTCGTTCACTTTCGCCAATTCGCGCACCGAAGCCTCTTCATGATTCCGGAAAATCTCGGCTGCGCGTTTTGCCCGCTCCGGTTTCATCCCGAGAACACCCAGGGCACCAACGCTCAGATCGAGGGCACTGCCGAGGGTCTCGCGATAAACTTCGGTCACGCCGCGGCGCAGCAATTCGTAGGCATGCTGACGACTGGTCGCGCGCGCAAGAATGTGGAGCTGCGGAAAATTCTCGTGCACCAGATCCACCAGCTCGAGCGCCTTGTCTTCATTGTCGATCGCGATGATGAAAATGCGCGCCCGTTCCGCTCCGGCGGTACGCAAGAGATCGAGCCGCGTCGCGTCGCCATAAAACGATTTCAGTCCGAAGCGGCGCAAGGTTTCCACCTGTTCCTCATCGGAATCGAGCACCGTCGTGCCGAAGCCGTTCGCCCGCAGCAACCGCGCGACGATGTGCCCGAAACGGCCGACGCCCGCGAGGATCACCGGGTTATCGTGTTCATCAATTTCGTCCGGCTCGCGCACCGGCAGAACACTGCGGAAGCGGCACTGCACGAAACGATCGTTGATCGTCATAAGGATAGGCGCGGCCGCCATGGTCAGCGCGACCGTGGCCACGAGCAGGTTGGCCATCTCCGCGGTCAGGACGCCGTTTCGCGCGCGAATGCGCAAAGGACGAAAGCGAATTCGCCTCCTTGCGCCAGAGCGAAGGCGAAGAGGTATCGCTGGGTTGGCTCAAGGTTGGAAATGCGGCTCACGGCGAGCAAGACGACGAATTTCAACGCCAGCACGCCGAGCACCAGCAGCGCCACCGTTCCCGGCTGTCCGGCGATCAATGCGAAATTGATGCTCGCACCGACCGAGATGAAGAACAGGCCGAGCAGAAGGCCTTTGAATGGTTCGATGTCGGTCTCGAGTTGGTGCCGGTACTCACTTTCCGCCAGGACGACGCCGGCGAGAAATGCACCGAGCGCGGGCGACAACCCAACCCGCTGCATCAGGAGCGCGATCGCTACCACGAGGAGCAGCGCCGTCACCGTAAACATTTCGCGCAGATGTGTGGCGGCGATGTAACGGAAGAACGGCCGCAGAAGAAAACGCCCGGCAAAAATGACGCCGGCGATCGCCGCGAGGACTACCAGAGCGTGTTGCCATCCAGGCAAATCGCTCATCGCTTTCGCGCCAGCATGCGCGCCGTCCGCGGCGGCGATCGTGGCGAGCAAGGGCAAAAGGGCGAGGATCGGGAGAACCGCGATGTCCTGGAATAGCAGGACGGAGAACGCCGCCCTCCCGCCAGCCGTGCGCATCTGATCCTTCTCGTTTAACAACTGAAGAACGATGGCCGTGGAGGACATCGCGATAATGCAGCCGACGGCCACGGCGACCTGCCACGAAAACCCCAGCCATATCGCCACCAGTGCGACCGCCGCTGTCGTGCCGAGCACTTGCGCGCCGCCGAGCCCAAGGATGGGCCCGCGCATTTTCCAGAGCACTGCCGGGCGCAACTCCAGCCCGATGACGAAAAGCATCATGACCACGCCGAATTCCGCGATGTGCATGACATCGCCCTCTTCGGAGCCAACCAGGCTGAGGCAAAACGGGCCAATGACGATCCCGGCGAAGAGATAACCAAGGACCGAACCGAGACCGAGGCGCTTGGCCAGCGGAACCGAAATAACCGCGGCCAGGAGGTAAACAAAAACTTGAGAGAAACTCATGCGCTCGGCTCGTTGAGGAACAACTGGGATTCTCCACGCGTCATCCGAAAAGGCGAGCACGCGTGATCGACGACGCGGCGCCCTAGCGTAGGACGGGAGCGAAGTACCAGGGAGGGGACTCGAACCCCTAAGGATTGCTCCACCAGATCCTAAGTCTGGCGCGTCTGCCAATTTCGCCACCCTGGCGGGTTGGCCGCTCGAACCGTTGTGCTAGAGGTTGTACTAGAGAGACCGCCACGGCAACACTCACCAGACTTACACTCCAGCGGGCTCCCAAAGGTGGGTTGCGAAGGAGATGCGCAGGACGTGGCAGGAGACAGGCCTTTGAATTCGAGCGATCCTCCCGCCTTCACTTACCGCGCTAGTCGGGAAATCACGGGTTCAGCCAGCGTCGGTAAAGTGTTGATAATGCTCGGTATTTCTGCTTTTTATGCCGATTCGAACATAATTCTTCGCGACCGTCGAAAGGGCTCTTGACAAGGAATCCGCTCCTCGGCTGGGATGGAAAAACTCAGAGCGCGCGACCGCTTGATCGACGGCAGAAAACTAAAGGGCGGCCAAGGCCGCCTTTGCGGAGTGAAGCACGTGAGCAGATCGGAGCGAGCCCCAAGAATCGACGGAACGGCGGCGCCGGCCGGCGTTGAGCTGGCTGTTGTTCATGGGCCCGAGACAATCGCCATCGCGGATGCAATCGCGATCTTGATCGCCGGGACGGCGGGCTTCAGCTGCAGGCGTTTCGGATATCAGGCCGATGCGATCAAACCTTGCAGTGCATCGGACGAGACTTGGGATGGAGTCGACGTCGTAGTGGCGACGCTGAGCAGTTCGCAGGCGAAGGATTTTCGCTCCGTCTTTGCTTCGCTCGCGCAGGCCTTTCCGGCGCGGGCAATAGTGGTCGTGCCGGCTGAGCCGGATGCGCTCGATCTCTTCGAGATGCTGGAAATCGGAGCTTCGGATTTTCTTTTGCCACCTTTGCGAGCGTCCGAATTGGTGCCGCGCCTGAGGCGCCAGGTGCGAATGGCGCGACGAAGCGACGCCGGCGTGCAAGACTTGAAACGAGAGCTGGGCCTGAAGCAGATCGTCGGCGCGAGCCCAGTGTTCCTGAGCGAGGTCCAGCGCATCCCGCGTTTCGCGAAATGCGACGCGCCCGTGCTCCTCTCGGGTGAGTCGGGGACGGGGAAGGAAATCTTCGCGCGCGCTTTGCATTATCTTAGTCCGCGCGCGGACCGGCCGTTCGTTCCGGTGAATTGCGGCGCCCTCCCCGAGCATCTGGTCGAAAGCGAAATCTTCGGGCACAAACGCGGAGCCTTCACCGGCGCGACCACGGATCAGGCGGGCCTGATTTGCGAAGCGGAAGGCGGCACGCTGTTTCTCGATGAGATCGACGCGCTCACCCGGCCGTCGCAGGTTAAACTTCTCCGTTTTTTGCAAGATGGGGAACATCGTCCGGTCGGCTCGCAGAAGATCGTGCATGCCGATGTGCGGGTGATCGCGGCCGCGAACGCCGATTTCAATGGGCTCGTGCGCGAGGGAAGATTCCGCGAGGATCTGTTCTATCGCTTGAGCGTGCTCACGCTGCGGCTGCCGCCCTTGCGCGAGCGGCCGGGGGACATTCTCCTGCTCGCGCAACATTTCCTCGAGCGCCTGAACGCCGCGGACGAGGGCTCACCAAAGCACCTCTCGCTTGCTGCGCTTAATTGTCTCTTCGCTCATTCGTGGCCGGGAAATGTGCGCGAACTTCAGAACGTCCTCACCCGCGCCAGCGTCCTCGCGATGACTGGGACGATCGAGCTGGCCGATTTGGGATTAATCGACGAGACCGCGCCGGCCGAGCGGCAGTCGTTCCAAACAATGAAATCGCGCGCGGTCTCGCGCTTCGAACACGACCTCCTCCAGTCGGTCCTGCGGGCACACGATGGCAACATCACGCGCGCGGCGTCCTCGGTCAAAAAAAACCGCCGGGCTTTCTGGGAGCTACTCCGCAAACATGGTCTGCTCGAAGGCTGCGGGCCCAACGAGAAGGCGCGCGGTGGCTGACAGGCGAAGGACCTCCGCCACAGGGCGCGGCTCGCCTGTTTCGTTTCCGCACAGATCCCTGGTCAAAAATCTGCCGATAGCAGGACGAAATTATCCACCGGGAATCTGCGAAGGCGCAGACCGCGAAATCAACAGTGGGTGGGCATCTTGGCCGGACAAAATTGTCTCATTATCGTCCAGGTCAAAACGCTGTCGGGATCAATTTTCAAAGACAGAACCACTCGTTAATCCAACAAATCTCACCCGGGAAAACGACGCTCTGACCCGGGCGCCAACTGCGTTCCCTCGTCGCCCATCGTGACGCCAGGAAATCTTCCGGCACACCCGATGCTAAACCAAGCCGCAGAACCCCCAGTTTGTGTCTGGAACCGTCCCTCCCATCTCCCGCCGCCGAAATTCTGGACTACCTCGCGTGGCATCCGGAGGCGCAGGATACCATCGAGGGAATTCTGCAATGGTGGGTCCTGGAGACCTGCATCCGCACCTGGGCGCCGAAGATCGCCGAGGCCGTCGCCCTGCTGATTGCGCAGGGCTTTCTCGAAGAGCGGCGCTCGGCCACTGGAGAACTTTTTTACCGCCTCGCCCCCGCTCGCCCCGCCGCGCGCAAACGACGCCGTCGAGCCAAACCCTGACCACCACGTCCACTTCTTAACCGGAGAATCTACCTATGCCTGTCGCTCTTAGCTTATCCCGGAGTTTACATTCAGGAAGTCCCCAGTGGCGTCCGCACGATCACGGGCGTGGCCACTTCCATCACCGCCTTCTTCGGCCGGACCACGCGCGGGCCTTTGAACAAAGCGGTCCATTGCCTGAGTTACGCCGACTTCGTGCGCAACTTCGGCGGCTCGCCCACGGGCGCGGAACTCGCGCTCAGCGTGAAGCAATTCTACGACAACGGTGGCGCCGATGCCTACGTGGTGCGTCTGGCCAGCGGCGCGCAAGCAGCCGGCGTTTCCCTGCTTGATCTCGCCGGCCAGGAAGTCTTGATCGCGCGAGCGAACGTGGAAGGCAATTGGGGCGAAGGCCTGCGTCTCGAAGTGGATTACAACACCCCTTCGCCCGGCGAAACCTTCAACCTCAAGGTCCTGCTCGAAGCAGGCGGCGCGACCACCGTGACCGAGCTGTTTAACAACCTCTCGATGGACAACAGCTCCTCGCGTTTCGCGCCCACGCTGGTTTCGCAAAGCTCCGAGTTGATCGATCTCCAGCCCGGCGCCGGCCTGGGCGATCTCACCCTCCCCACCTCCACCTACAACGACCTGGCCCAATCCTTTGCCGGCTATTCGCAATCGCGCCGTCCCCTCGGCGGCCACCTTCGCGAATGTGAGCGCGCTCTTCGATGCGCTGATCAATACCGGCTCGCCCACGACCGCGCGCCACAGCTTCGACATCAGCGTGAACAACTCGGCCTACGTCACGGTGAACTTGAGCGAATGGACCAATGCCGTCCTCGCCGCTCTCGGCGGCATCGCGGCCTTGCGCGGCGATCTGGAAACGCGGATCAACACCGCGCTCAACTCCCTCGTGCCCGCGCCGCAGGTGACCGTCGCGTTCGACACCGTTGCCTCGATCGGCGGCCAGCGGCTTCTCACCATCACCTCCGCGTCGGATCCGAATAGCAACGTCCGCGTCCGCCGCTCCGCGGCTAACGACATCGCCGCCGCGCTCCTCCTCGGTGCGGAAAACGGCGGCGTGGAAATGGCGCGCCGGAGCAACTTCCGCCCGGTCCCCACCGGGGCGGCCTTGCGCCTCGACGATCCCGCCGGCGCTCTCGGCAATGTCGATTTCCTCAACATCTTGACCGGCCTGAATCAGGACCAGATCACCGCGGATCACGATTGACGGCACCGCGATCGCGCTCAACGCCGCTCCGAACGTGATCCAGACCACGGCCGCGGGCGATCCGAACTTCCGCGACAACCTCCCGGGCACCAGCGCCAGCGGCAACAACGACGGAGTCCGCGAGAAATTGCGCATCATCGCGCAGGCGATATCGAACACCGCCGGCCTGCGCTATCGCGCGGAGGTCCGCGGCTATGAACTCGCGATTCTGGCGAAGGACGGCACGATCAATCAAACGCCCACGGTCGCCTTCACCGGTCCCGGCGTGGCCGCGATCAATCCGGCGGTCCGGCTCAACACCCGCCAGTACAGTTTCGGCCCCGGTTCCACCAGCACCTCAGCCGCGAGCCAGATCGCCGGGCTCGATGGCGCCGCGCCCGGTTTCGCGGATTACGTCGGCAATCCCACGGCGCAGACCGGATTCCATGCCCTCGATCAGGTGGACATTTTCAACCTCATGGTCATCCCGCGCGACGAAGCGGTCTCGGCCGCGAATCGTTCCGCCATCTGGGGGCCGGGGAGCATTTACTGCCAATCGCGCCGCGCCTTCCTGCTCATCGAAGCGCCGGATGATTGGACGAACGGAACTCGTCCGCAGGTTGTCCAGGACACGTCGTTGATCGGCGCCTTGCGCGCGACGGTGGTGAAAGACTACAGCGCCGTCTTCTACCCGAAGGTCCAGGTGAACGATGGCGGCATCGTGCGCACGCTCGGTCCCTCCGGCGCGATCGCCGGTTTGATGGCGCGGATCGACGCCAGCCGCGGGGTTTGGAAAGCGGCCGCGGGCACGGAGGCGGATCTGCGCGGGCTCGTCGGACTCGAAGTGAAATTGACCGATCTCGAAAACGGCGTGCTCAACAAACTCGGCGTCAACTGCGCCCGCTCCTTCGTCTCCGGTTTCGTGAACTGGGGCGCGCGCACCATGGACGGCGCGGACGACATCGGCTCGGAATGGAAATACATCCCGATCCGGCGGCTGGCTTTGTTCCTCGAGGAGTCGCTCTATCGCGGCACCCAGTGGGTCGTGTTTGAGCCTAACGACGAGCCGCTCTGGGCCAACATCCGCCTCAACGTCGGCGCCTTCATGAACGGCCTCTTCCGCCAGGGCGCCTTCCAGGGCACCGAACCATCGAAAGCCTTCTACGTGAAGTGCGACAGCGAGACCACGACCCAGGCGGATCGCAACCTCGGCATCGTCAATATCGAAGTCGGCTTCGCCCCCTTGAAGCCGGCGGAATTCGTCATCATCAAAATCCAGCAGATCGCCGGCGATCTCACCTAAAGCTGCAACCGGAGAACTGAACCATGGCCAAAGGATTCATCGTCAACGCCCATCGCTTCGACCCTTACAAGAACTTCAAATTCCGCGTCATCCTCGATGGCCGGCCGATCATGGGCGTGAGCAAAGTGAGCGCGCTCAAACGCACCACCGAGATCGTGAAACATCGCGACGGCGGCGACAACAGCACCGACCGGAAATCGCCCGGCCGCAGCTCCTACGAAGCCGTCACCATGGAGCGCGGGATCACCCACGATCTCGACTTCGAGAAGTGGGCCAACCTGGTGCACAACTTCGGCGGCGATCCGCTGATGGACCTGGTCCATTACAAGAAGGAGCTGACCCTCGAGGTGATGAACGAGCGCGGCCACGTGGCCAAGCGCTACTTCCTGCACCGTTGCTGGGTGAGCGAATTCACGACTCTCCCGGATCTGGACGCCAACGCCAACGCCGTCGCCATCGAGATGATCAAGATCGAACTCGAAGGCTGGGAGCGCGACGTGGAAACAAAAGAACCTAACGAAGCCTCCGCGGTTCCGGCCGCTGCTTGATGCCCGGACCGTTCCACGATCATGGTCGCCACCGCCGAAACCGCCTCGGGTTTGTCGGTGCGCGATGAACCACCGAAGCTGCGCGCCTTTGGCCGCGACCTCGCCGATTTGGATTTCGATTTCCAAACCGGCGATCGCCTGGTCCTGGCCACGGCGATCGTCGCCGCCTGCGAATCGGAGAGCGCCGACGCTGCGATGGCGCTGCCAGTCAGCGCGCGCGTCGCGCGGCTGCTGCGCATCGCGCAATTGACCACCGACGCGGACGCGCTCTTGGTCGCGCTGAAGTGTTCCGCTGCGGAGTGCGGACGCGCGCTCGAAGTCAGTCTGCCCTTCGAGCGTTTGCTCGAGGTTTCCGCCGCTGAAACCATTCTCAGCGCCTCCATTCCCGGCGGCGCCACCTTGCAACTGCGCCGACCCACCGGCCGCGATCAACTGGCGTGGCGCGCACAGAATTTCCGCACGCACCGCGAAGCGCTCGCCCGAATCGTGCAAACCCTCGCGATCTCCGCGCCAGTCGCCGTCGAGTGTGACGACGCTGCGATCGCCGCCCTGGCCGCGGCCATGGAGGAATTCGATCCGCTGACCGCTTTCCGCGTCCTTACCGCCTGTCCGCATTGCGGTCTCGAATCAGTCTTCGCAATCGACCTCGAAGCCGAGGCGCTGCGTCTCCTCGCGGCGCATTCGCGCGCTCTCCTCCGCGAGGTGCACACGCTGGCGGCGCATTACGGCTGGACCGAAGCCGAGATCATCGCCCTCTCGCCGCGCCGCCGCGCGCACTACCTCGAGCTCATCGCCGAAACCGCCGGCGCGCTCTCGCCATGAGCTTCTATTTCTCCCAACTCCTCGCCAGCTCCGGTGTGCGCATCGCGGACCAGCCCGCGCCTGCCCCCATCGATCCGGCCGTGCCGTCGGCAGCTCCCGACATCGTCGAGCTTTCGCAGGAAACATACGTCCAGTCCGCGCCGGTCGCGCCGCAGCCGCTGCTCGCGCCTAACGAACGCATCGAGCAGGTCATCATCGAACAACCGCGCCGCGCCGCAGCCGCCAACCACACGGGAAACCGCGCACGCCGCGGGCGTCGCTGCGATTGAAGTCAGTTCGCCGGCGATCCGCGAAGAAACGGTGACGGTCACCGTCTGCCGTCCCACAAGCGTCCCCTCCGCTCACTCCACCGCCGTCGCCGCGACCTGCGGCCAGCCCGGAGGAAATCATCAGCTCAGTCATGAAATGGGTCGCCGCTGGAGAGTCGCCAAAGCCGCAAGCGATAGCCCCGCCGGCCATGCCCATCGTTCCCACGCGCGAACCGCGCGCCTCGCCGTCCACGCCCAAGCCGTCTGTTTTCGAAATTCATCCGCCGGCACGCGCGACCACGAAAACGGAAGCCGCCCCGGCGATCGCATTCGATCCGGTAATCGCGGAGCCCAGGACCGCCCCGGTCACGAACGCCGCGCGCGCGCCTGCGGACGCTCCGCCATCGATCACCATTGGCGCGATTCACCTCCGCGTCGAAGCGCCCGCTCCGCCCGCGCCCGCCGCTCCGCGGCCCAGCGCTCCGCCAGTTCCAGCAACGCCGCCTAACAAGTCCGATGGCTGGCTCAAACTCCGCCGCTACGGCGTCCTGCCCTATTGATTTGCCATGGCCCTGCTCGATTCCAATCGCTCGCTCGGGGCCGTGACCAGTCTGCTGATTGATCACCTGAACCGCCGGACCAGTTTCTCGATTCTGTCGGGACGGCCGGAGGACGCGGCCGGCGGGAGCGCGCCCACCCTGAACATCTTTCTCTACGAAACCACGTTCGATCCGCATTTGAAAAATCTTCCGCTGGTCGAAGGCCAGCCGCCGCCGCTTTGGATGACGCTGAAATATTTGCTGACCGCGTTTGATGAAGGCGGCGAGAGCGACAGCCCCGAGGCGCACGAGGTCCTCGGCCAGGGCATCGGCGCCTTGCAGGAACTGGCTTTCCTCGGGCTCGACGCCATCGTCGCCGGGCCGGTCCGCGAAGCGCTGGAGAACAACCCCGAGACGCTCAAGATCACCTTCGAAGAGTGCACCGTCGATCTGCTCAACAAGATCACCCAAACGTCCGACGACGAGTATCGCCTCTCGATCGCCTTCCAGGTGCGCCCGGTCATGATCGTCCCGCCCGAGCGGCCCTCGTTCAATCTTCTCGTCGGCGTCGATTACACCGCCACCCCCGCCGGAACGCAGCCGGACTTCGTCGGGCTCGATGTCATCCCCTCGTTAGGCCCATTTTTGAAATCGGTCGCCCCAGGGAAGTTTGCCATCGGCGATGAAATCCAGATCGTCGGCGACGATCTTCATCTCACGAATCTGAGCTGCCGCCTCGGCCCGGCCGAACTCGGCATCGCCGCGCAACGTCCCGATCGCATGACCGTGCGCATCGAAGCCGCGCTCGGCACCGGCGCCGTCATCTCCGCGGGCGAGCATCCGCTTTCCCTGCGCCAATATCTCCCGGCCACCGGCCGTTCGCGCGGAAGCAATCTGCTCGTCGGCCGTCTGCTCCCGACCGTGACCAGCGCGACCCTCGGCGTGTTCAACGACGACGGCTCGGGCAACCTCTCCGGCGACATCACCATCAACGGTCTCCTCCTTGGCCGGAACGAAGACAGCATCCTGGCCGCGCTCTATCGCGACGGCGCGGTCGCGCACACTTTCGACATCATCAAGCCGCTGCCCGCGCCGGGCGATCCGCCCGACCCGCAGAATCAAATGATCTTGAGCATTCCTGCGAGCGCACGTGTCCGCGCCGGCAGCTACCTGCTCCTCGTCATCGTCAATGGACAACAGGCACGTCACAGCCCGCCGATCGACCTCGCCCCGTGAGCGCCATGCCTCTCCTCGATCATCCACCGCCGATCAGCTTCCTGCCCGCGCTGCGGGCCGGCGACGCGCTGGCGGAATATTGGCTGCGTAATGTCACCCTGCGTCTCCGCCGCGAAGTCTGCTGGCTCTGGCGGGAACGAGCCTCGACGCACGCGGGTCATTCTGGAAATGGCGCGCTCCCGCCCTTCAGCGATCGGCTCGGAAGCGCGCTGGATCTCTCGCGTTATGCCGCTGAGAAAAGGCGCTTCTTTCAAGAAGATGAAACCGCGTCTTTCCTCAGCCGGCTGATCGACGAGCCGTCGCCGCCGATCGCGCATCGCTGCCCGCCGGAGCGCGGATCGTTCTCCTGGGTGGCGCGCGAACTGGCGCTTTCGGAAGTCGATTGCTTCGTCCTCGCGCTCGCTCTCGGGCCGGCGATCGACAGCGCCACCGGCGCGGTCTACGCCGCCTGCCTGAACGATCCCGGCCGGACCACGCCGACCCTCGCGCTCGCCCAGCGGCTCTGGCCCGATGCGTCCGCGCTCCTCGTTTTCGCCGCGCCCACGCATTCGCTTTTCACTCACGGCCTGCTCACGTTCGCAGCCGGCTGGGACGCACCTTTGGCCGTCGCGCCCGCGATCGCAAGTTCGCTGTTTTCCCCGGGCGAATTGCCGCCATCTCTTCGTCTTCTCGCCGCCGACGAAGGCGCCTGGCGTCGGAGGCGGCACGGCTGAAGTCGAGCCCGCATCCGCAACTGCGCATCGTCCCGGTGGTCGGCCCGCGCGGAGCCTCGCTTTCATCATTCGCCGCCGCGCACACGGAACGAAAGCTGGCCGCGCCCGCGCCCTCGTTCGCACCTAACGACACCTATTTCGCGCAACTTCTCACCCTCGCATGGTTGCACGGCGTCGATCTCTATCTCGACTTCGAGGCGCATCAACCCGAGGCCGTCCTGTCGTCGTTGCCCGCGCTGCCGCTCACGCTCTTCCTCGGCCTGCACGATCGCGCGCTGATCAACAAACTACCGCCGGCCCTCACCCTGCCGCCGCTGCACGTTCCGCCACTGGCTTATCGCGAACGGCTCGAACTTTGGAACGAACATCTCCCGCAGGCGCGCCGCGATCCCGAACTGGCGGCGGCGCTGGCGGATTGTGCGCGCCGTTTTCGTTACGAAAAAGAGACCATCCTCGATCTTGCCCGCGACCTCCGGTCGCGCGAACGGGCGATCACGCCTAACGACTTGTTCGACGCCTGCCGGGCCGATCTCGACCTGGGCGATCTGGCGCAGCCGATTGAGCCGCGATTCTGCCGCGAGGATCTGATGCTCCCGCCGAAACAAGCGGAGCAGTTGCGCGAGATGATCCAGTCGATGCGCGCGCTCACTTTGGTGCACTACGAATGGGGCACGGCCCGCGCCTGGAGCGAAAGCGGGCTCTCCGCGCTCTTCGCCGGCCCGCCCGGCACCGGCAAGACCATGGCCGCGGAAGTGATCGCGGCGGAGTTGGGCCTGCCGCTCTTCCGCATCGACCTCTCGCAGGTGGTCAACAAATACATCGGCGAGACGGAGAAAAATTTGCGCCGGCTGTTCGACGCCGCCGAAGCCAGCGACGTCATCCTCTTCTTCGACGAAGCCGACGCGCTCTTCGGCAAACGCACCGAAGTGAAGGACGCGCACGATCGCTACGCCAACCTCGAAGTCAGCTACCTGCTCGAGCGGATGGAGCGATTCAAAGGCCTGGCCATCCTCGCGACCAATCGCAAGAAGGATCTCGACGAAGCTTTCCTGCGCCGGCTGCGTTTCCTGATCGATTTTCCATTGCCCGGCGTCGACGAGCGGCTCCGCATTTGGAAGAGCGTCGTCCCCGAAGGCGTGGACGCCTCGGAGCTGGACTTCGCGTTTCTGGCGCAACGTTTCCCGCTCGCCGGCGGGCATCTGCGCGCGATCGTTTTTCACGCCTGTCTGCTCTCGGCCGCGCCCGGAGCCCCGCGCCGCCTGACGATGCCCGCGGTCATCGCCGCGGTCCGACGCGAGTACCGACAAACTCGACCGCACCCTGAGCGCCGAGCAATACGGCCCCTACGCGGCCAACGGAGAACGGAAGCCATGAACCCGTTGCCGCGAAACATCCATCTCGAGCAGGTCCATCTCGACCTGCGCGGATTCGCCCCGGAGACCGCAACCGCCGCCGTCCGCGCTCTCGGGCCCGCGCTGCGGCCACGCCCTAACGAATCCTTCCGCAAACCAAATCCAGCCCGCATCCAACATGAACGCGACCGCCCTGACGACACTGCTCGCGCAGCGCCTCGCCGCCGCGATTCATCGCCAGGCCAGTTCGCAACCGGAGGAAATTTCCTAACGCCATGCCTCTCCTCCGCGGCGCCTTGATTGAATACGGCACGAGCCTGATCGGCCCGATCCCGAACGTGGTCATCTTTCAATACAACCCCGAGAAGCTCACCCGCACGATGCAGGTGCCGCAGCGTCCGAGCGGTCCGAACGCGCGCGAAAGCACCCAGGCAGGCGAGAAATCGGTCGAGAAAATTTCCTTCAAAGCGCAGTTCAGCGCGGCCGATGAATTAGCCGACAACAAAATCCTCGCCCGCACTTTCGGCGTCGGCCCGCGCTTGAGCGCGCTCGAAAAAATGGTCAATCCCAGCTCGATCCTCTCGGGCTTGATCGGCGAAGCGCTCGATAAAATTGGCGACGCCCTCGGCCTGGGCGGCGGCGCGCAGGATCCGTCGCAGCCGATCCCGCGCGAAAAATTTCCGCGCATCCTTTTCATCTGGGGCCTGACCCGCGTCCTCCCGGTGACGATCGACTCGATGCGAATCAGCGAGCTGCAATACGACTTCCTGCTCAACCCGGTGCAGGCCGACGTCGACATCGAAGTCAGCGTGATCAACTCCGACCCGTGCTCGGACGACAAGCTGGCCGCGGGCGCGCTCATGTTCACCACCATCGCCAAGGAAGCGCAGGCGATCGCGAACCTGGCCAACACCGCCGAGCAAATCGTCGAGCTGATCCCGATCTAAACCGCCACCGCCATGTTCCTGGAAAATTCCCGCTACGTCAACGTCCCGACGGTCGAGACCACCTTGCCCGACGGTCGCGCCGTCACCGCGCTCAAGTTGCGCCCGCTTCCGGCCACCGCCGGCGATCCCTACATGGTCAAACAAAACGACCAACTCGACGTGCTCGCCCAACAAGTCGCGAACGACGGCGACAAAATTCTGGCACATCGCCGACGCCAACACCGCGCTCGAAGCTAACACCCTCGTCGCCGAACCCGGCGCCACCATCCTCCAGCCGCCCACGTGAAGAAAATCACCAATCCACCCGCGACGCGGCAAGCGTGCGCTCCCGGACCTCCGCATTCCACTCACCATGCCTGATCTGAGTTTTCGCGTTTACTTTGGTGGCACAGCGGCCGCGGTCGAGGACCTGGCCGCGATCGACGAGATCACCGTCGAGCAAGGCGAGGATGCCGCCTGGGAAGCGCGTATCGTCATGGCGCTTTGCCTCGACGATCAGGGAAATTGGGCGCGCCAAAAAGAACTCAACCTGCGCGCACGCACGCAGGTGCGCGTGGAATTGCAGATCGGCAGCGCCGGCTTCAAGCCGTTGATCGAAGGCCCGATCGTCTCGCTCCACAACGCGATGGATTCGCGCCCGGGACGCAGCACCATGACCATCACCGTCCACGACGACAGCGCGTGGTTGAATCTCAAATCCGGCCCCGTCTCCGTTGCCGACAAAACCGACGACGCGATCGCGCGGCAGTTGTTTCTCGACGAATCCGAAGGCCACATCGCGAGCACGCAGATCGTTCTTCCGCCGGACATCACCCCGCCGAGTCTCGGATCAAATTTCTCCGAACTGGGAACCGCGATGCAAATGCTGCGCACCCTCGCGCAACGCAACGGTGTCCGCTTCTTCGTTCTCCCCGGAGCGACCGCTGGCGCCAGCATCGGTTGCCTGAAACCGGACCCGGAAGATCCGCCGTCGTTGCCGCCGCTCGTCCTCCTCGGCGCGAACCGCAACCTCGCGGAAGTGAACGCGACCGAAGATCCGGAGAGCAGCTCGCAGACAGTCGCGCACACCCTGCGTTTTTCGGATCAGCAAGTGGTCAGCTACACCAGCCAGCAATCGGATGAATCCCTCCTCGGCGCCGCGCCCGCCGCGCCCACCCCGCCGCCGCGGACCGCGCCCCCGAGCGCGAGCCCGCGCGAAGACGCGACCGCCATCGCGCGGGCGCACGCACGTTTGAAAAACTTCCCGGTGAAGTACACCGGCCGCTTGATCCCCGGCTGCTACAGCGCGCTCCTCCAGCCGTTTCAAAAAGTCGCGCTCAACGCCGGAGCCGCGCGCGACAGCGCCATCCTTTTGCTCACCAAAGTCACCCACCGCATCACCCCTTCGATTTACGACGTGAACTTCGAAGGCCGCGGCAACTCCATCGCCACCCTGCAAGCGGCCAGCCCCGGCCTGCCCGCGGGCGTCCTCTGAATCCCATGCCCGAGTCCGCCGAATTCCTTCTTCTAACCCAGCTCGCGGAAACGATGCGCACGCGTTTCTTCGGGAAGTATCGCGGCATCGTGACCAACATCACCGACCCCGAAGGTCTGGCCCGGATCAGGGCCCTCGTGCCCGCGGTTTTCGGTCCCGACCTCGATAGCGGCTGGGCCATGCCTGCGCTCCCGTTCGCCGGTCCGCAACACGGCCTCGCGCTCGCTGCCCGAAGTCGGCGACGGCGTCTGGATTGAATTCGAGGCGGGCGATACTTCGTCGCCCATCTGGACCGGCTGCTGGTGGGCGCGCGATCAACGACCCTCGCCCACCGGCGAAAAACAGCGCCTCCTTTCGACCTCCGCCGGTCATCAAATTCTGCTCGATGAAGACGCCGACGAAATCCATCTGAAGCATCCGGGCGGCGCGGAGATCGTCCTCAGTGCGAGCGAGATTTCTCTCAAGCTCGGCCTGAGCGAGCTGAAGATCACGAACAGCGAAATCAACCTCAACAACGGCATGGTCAAGGTGACCGCCGCGGGCGCGAGCCTGGTCAACGATGCCTTGAAGATCGGCGTCTGATTTATGGTTCCGATCGTCACCACTTTGAGCCAGGCGATGTGCCCGCACGGTGGCCAGATCATTCTCGCCACCACCGCCGATGCGCTCTGCCAAATCCAGGGCGGCTTCGCGCTCCTCGAGACCGACATTCACGCCATCGCGGGCTGTCCCTTCACCCTCCCGTCGGCGGTTTATCATCCGTGCGTCATGGTCCGCTGGTCGGCCGGCGCGGTGCAAACCAAGGTCAACGGCATCCCGGTCCTCCTCCAGACCAGCGTCGGCATTTGCTACGCCGCCGATCAAGCGCCGCAGGGCCCGGCGATCATCACCCAAACGCAACAGATCGCGACCGGCTTATGAACCCGCCTAACGGACGCCATCTCGCCTTCCCTTTCCGGATCGAACCCGACGGACGCACCGCCACGCCGCGTTCGGTCGAAGAGCACATCCGCGACGAAGTCGTGCAATTGCTCCTGACCAATCCGGGCGAGCGTCCCTTCCTGCCCGAGTTCGGCGGCGGCGTGCGCAAGCTGATCTTCGAACCGGAGTCCGACGCGCTCCGCGGCGTGACCCGCGCGCGCATTACCCAGGCGCTCAGCCGCTGGCTCGGCCACCGCCTCACGCTGGAAAATCTCGAAGTGAATTTCCAGGACTCGACCCTCGAGGTCGAAATCAAATATCGCCCCGCGGGCACCGACGACTCCCGCGTTTTGAAATTCCAGCGAAAGGGCAACTGATGATCCGCGACGCCGATGCTCTGAACGAACGGGCCAACGACCTCGAAGCCGCCGGCTTCAACGGGTTCAAGTTTGTCATCGTCGCGCTCCCGGCCGGGCCAGATCCGCCCTTTGCCGAGCTCGCGGTTTATCTGATCAACTCGCTCCATCGCGATGCCATCGTGGCCGATGCCGCCGGGAACGAGTCCACGGTTTTTCCAATTCGCGGCGGTCATCGCCTCCGCGCCGGCGCGGCCGAAGGACAGGTGCAGGTGACGCAAGTCGCCGCGGGCCCGACCGCCGACATCATCGTGCTGCGGGTCGAGCCGGTGGGCGATTACTCGACCTACACCCTGACCATCGAACACGACGCGATCGATCCGATTTTCTCCGAGCTGCCGTTCAAGTTTCGCCCCGGCTGTTTCACGAACAACTGCGCGCCGGATTGGGATCCAGGCCGGGCTGCGCGACCCGCGCCGGCGATCGATTATCTGGCCAAGGATTACGAATCGTTCCGCCACACCATGGTCGCGGCGATGATGACGCGCGTCCCCGGTTGGCAGGTGACCAGCGAGGCCGATCTCGATCAGGTGCTGATCGATTTGATCGCGGCCGCGGGCGATGAATTGAGCGACTACCAGGATCGCGTGATGACCGAGTCGCGCTTCGCCACCTGCCGTTCGCGCGTCTCGCTCGCGCGCCACGCGCGCCTGATGGATTACCATGTGCATCAGGGCAATCAGGCGAGCACCTGGCTCGCGCTCGCGATCGATGCCGCCGCCGGGCAAATCACTTTGCCGCGCCGGCATTTGTTTTGGACCGGCGAGCAGGTGCAACCCGGACCCGATTTCCGGCTGCCGAACTCGGTCTTCTTCGCCACCCGCGAGCCGCACATTCTCCATCCGCTGCTGAATACGCTCCGGCTCTACACCTGGGACGATACCATTCCCACGCTCGAAGCCGGAACGACCACCGCCGACCTCGCGGTCGACACCACCGGTTTGCTCATCACCGAAGCGGCCGGCGCGCAGCTTCTGGTCGATTGGATCACCGGCGCTGCGCCCGCGGTCCCCACGGTGCGCCGACTCGTGATCCAGGAGCGGTTGAATCCGCTCACCGGCACGGAGAATGGCCGCGATGTCGGCAAACGCCAGTTGCTCCGTCTCCTTCCCGGCGCCGCGGGTGCGGCCCTGGTGGAAGATCCGTTACACGGCCGAACCCTCGTTAGGGTGAATTGGCGCGCGGAGGATCAGTTGCGTTGGGATTATGCCTTCACCGTTTTCCCGGGCGGCTTGCGCGTGCCCGACGCCTCCACCTTTCACGCCAATCTCGTCCCGGTGCATCACGGTTTGCCGGTCGACACCGTTTTCGTCGAACCGGACGAGCCCTTGCCTAACGAGTCCACGCGTCACTTCGAGCGCACCGAAGACGATCGCTACGGCGTGCTCTGTCGGCTGCCGAACGGCCCGCTGGCTTATCTGCCCACGCCACTCGGCGGCGAAGATCCGCCCATCTCCACCCTGGTGGTCAACGTCGATATTCCGGGCGGCGGTCTCGATCGCTGGGACGAAGTCGAGAGCCTGGTGCACAGCGACGACAGCGAAGAAAACGGCGACCACTTCGCGGTCGAGACCGACGAGCTCCTGCGCTCCGTCTTGCGCTTCGGCAACGGCGTCAATGGCCGCCTCTTGCCGCACGGCGCGGAGGTCCAATGCGAATACCAGATCGGCCTCGGGCACGAGGGAAACGTCGGCGCCGATAGCATCCTCAATCCCGATTTCATTCCCGCGCTTGATCAAGGCACGATCACCGAGTGCTGGAATCCATTCGATGTGGTCGATGGCCGCGATCCAGAACCAGCCGCGCGCGTTTTGCGGAACGCGCCCGAGGCTTATCGCGCGCGGCAACTGCGCGCGATCACTCTCGACGATTACGCGAAGCGCGCCCGTGAAGTGGAGGGCGTCGCGCAAGCGGTGGCCCATTACGCCTGGACCGGTTCCTGGCGCACGGTGCGGATCGCGATCGATCCCGCGGGCACGGAACTGCTCGCGGACGATCTGCGTCTCGCGGTCGCGCAACATCTCGAATCCGTTCGCTTGATCGGCGAGGACCTCGAGCTGCGCGCGCCGCGTTTCGTTCCGCTCGCGATCGAGGTCAGCGTTTGCCTGGGCCCGGACGTTTGGCCGGAGGATATCCGCTTCGTGCTCGAACAGGAATTTTCCGACAGCTACACGCCCGACGGTCGGCGCGGTTTCTTCCATCCCGACAACTGGACCTTCGGCCAGCGTTTGCGGAAGAGCGAGATCGCGGGACGTCTCCAGCAAGTGCCCGGCGTGGAGCATCCGCTCTCGATCACCTGGCATCGTTTCAACGCGCCCACGCCCGGCATGTACGACGCCGGCAGCAGCGGCCCGGACGAAATCTTTGTCGGCTACGACGAGATCATCCAGGTCCACAACGACCCGGATCAAATGGAACTCGGCTACATCCGTTTCACCCTCGGTGGAGGCCGCCAATAAGTCATGTCCGCTTCCGACGCACCCACCTTTCCGATCCGGCCGAACAACCGGCCCGCGCCTCCTGCGCATCGGTTACCGGCTCGGCGCTTACCCGGATATCGCCGACGCGATGCTGCGCCGGATCAACGCGGCCACCGAGCTTTCGCTTTGGACCCATCGCGCGCCGGACGATCCCGGAATCGCGATCATCGAGAGCGCGGCCGTGGTCGCGGACATCCTCACTTTCTATCAGGAACATTACGCGAACGAAGCCTACCTCCGCACCGCGAAGTGGCGCGAAAGCATCCAGGAGTTGGTGCGCCTGACTGGGTATCGTCTCGCGCCGGGATTGGGCGGGCTGGCGAATTTCGCTCTCGAAGTGCGCGGGACGAGTCCGGTCGTTGTCCCCGCGGGTTTTCCGTTGAAGGCCGATCTCGCGAACGCGCCGGACACGGTCGATTTCCAAACCGTCGCCGAGCACACCGCGATTCCCGGCTTGAGCAAATTCCGGCTTTACCGGCAGCGGCTGATCCAATCCGGCTTGCCGGCTAATACGACCACGCTGGAAATTTCCGCGCTCGGCGGCTCCTCGAATCCCGCCGTCCTGACCGCCTTCGATTTGAAAAAAGGCGACAAGCTCATCCTCGTCCCGCCAGCGCCGAGCTGGATCAACAGCGGCCCAGCCAACAGCAATCAAAAGGCCGCGCAAGTCGTGAAGGTGAGCAAAGTGACGCCGCGCCTCGGACTGCTCGTGGTCGAAATCGAAGGTCGCATCGACGAAGCCTGGTCGGGCGCGGTCACGGCCTACCGGATCAATCGTTCCTTCCGCCACTTCGGCCACAACACCCCGGTGAAAGTCGTCTACACCACCGGCTCGGGCAGCAGCCTAACGACAAATCAAATCGACGCGCATCTGCAGCGGCACATTAAAATCACCTGCCAGGGGGACCCGACATTTCTCTACACCCCGCTCCCGAGAAATTACATCCCGCTCGACCAGGAAGTGAGCGATCTCTCGGCCGGCGGCAGGATCGCGATCGAGGCCCTGCTCAACCCGACCGGCTCGGGCACGCTGCGCAAAGTCACCCTCGTCCGCACCATCCGCGCGCTCCGCACCCTGACCATGAACTGGGGCAACCTCAGCGGGCCCTCCACCTGGATCGATCTCGGCGCGACCGCCCAGCTCGTGCCCAACGCATCGCTCGGCAGCGCCACCGCCGACATCCGGGAGTTCCGCATCCATGAAATTACCAGCCCGGCGATTTCCTTGCGCAACGTTTCCGCGCATCTCAACGGCGCGATCGCTTTGCCTAACGAATTGTATTTCTATGGCTCACGGGTCGAGGTCCAACCGTTGCGTAACCGCCGCATTAGCTTCAAAGCGGACGATGGCCGTTTCGCGGAGGCGCTCGTGGCCGCAATCGACGCCGGCGGGACCACGTTCGCCCGCCTTCGGCAGGTCACCCTCAGCAACCTGCCCGCGGGATTCTCCCGACCAGATTTCGACGAGGAAACGCCCACGGTCACAGTTTACGGCAACGTGGTCGAAGCGACCCAGGGCAAAGCGGAAAAGACCGTCGTCCTCGGCAACGGCGATGCGCGGCAGACGTTTCAGACTTTCAAGATTCCGAAGGCGCCGTTGACTTATCTGCACGACTCCGCCGCCACGCCGCCGCAAGTGCCGGAGCTGCTCGTTAGGGTAAATGGCCGCGAATGGAAGCAGGTCGATGCCTTCTTCGCCCACGGACCACTGGAAGAAATCTATCTGGTACGGGAAGACGCCGACGGGGACAGCTACGTGCAATTCGGCGACGGTGAGAACGGCGCCCGCCTGCCCTCCGGCGTACAGAACGTGACCGCCACTTATCGCAGCGGGATCGGCGCGCTCGGCCTGGTCAAAGAAGGGGCGAAGCCTTCCGCGGGCGCGAAGCTCGACGGGCTCGAGAAAGTGCAACTGCCCGGCGAAGTCACCGGAGGCGCGCAACCAGAGGCAGCCGACAAAGCGCGCGAAGCCGCGCCCGGAAAACTCCAGAGCCTCGGGCGGATGGTTAGTCTGAAGGATTACGAGAGCGAAGCGCTCGGCACCGGTGGCGTGGTCGCGGCCGCGGCCGCCTGGGACATTGCCGATGGTTCGCCCGCGATCGGTCTCCGCATTTTGCTGGAGCAAGCGCAGCAATCGGACGCGCAATTCAACGCCGTCGCCGAAATCCTGCGCGCTTCCGATCGGGCGCGCGGGCCGGATCGTTATCCGATCGAGGTCACGCAATGCGAGCTGCGTTACCTCTATCTCAAAGTCAGCTACGCCTTCGATGCCGTCTTGAATCCGGTCGACGTGGACGCGGCTTTGCGCGCCGCGCTCGGTCTCGCGGGCGACGAAGCCAACGCACGCACCGGCTTGTTCGGTTTGCGCCGGCGGCGGCTCGGCGAAAGCGAATACGCCCTCCGGGTCGAGGGCGTGCTGCAAGATGTTCCGGGAATAATTTGGTGCCGCGCAACGCACTTCAATCTCCTCCCGCCCGGCAACGATCCGGAAGCGCTCACGGTACCATCCATTCCGGTGCACGCGGCCCAAATCATCTGCGCGCCTAACGAGTTACTCCAGCTGCACGCGCGCCATCTCGCGCTCACCCCCGCGGGCCACACCTGATCATGAACCCCCGCGTCCCACTCTACCAGCGCCTCCCGGAGATTTATCGCATCCGCGACGCCGAGCAGTTGCCCCCCGATCAACTGCGCGCCTACCTTGCCGCCTTCGAGGAAATCTTCAGCGCGATCCACGAAAACATCGAGGCGCTCTACCACGATCTCTTTATCGAGACCTGCGACGATTGGGTCATTCCTTATCTGGCCGATCTCGTCGGCACCTCGCATTTGAAAGGCGACCCGCGCACGTTGCGCGCGGACGTGGCCGACACGATCGCCTTGCGCCGGCGCAAAGGCACGCTCGGCGCGATCGAACGCCTGGCCGCGAACCTCACCGGCTGGGCCGCGCGCGCGGTCGAGTTGCGCGAGAGCCTTGGCTGGACGCAACATCTCAATCACCAGCGGGCCGATGCCGGCGGCACGGCCGCCGCTGGCCGATCCCGCGCTCACGCGCTTCCATGTGCCGCGCGGCGGAACCGTGCCGGTGCGCGATCCGGCGATGCTCAGTTTGCTGGCGACGCCGTTCGATCCATTTGCCTACACCATCGACACCAAGCCGGCGGTCGACGATCGCCTGCATTTCAATCTTCCGAATCTCGCCATCTTCCTTTGGCGGCTGGCGGCCTATCGCGTGCGGGTCACGCGCCCGGTCTTCGCGAATCCGCTGCCGCTTTCGCCGATCGCGGGCGCAAGCGGCGGGGAAGCGCAGTTCGGCGCGCGTTTCGAATTTCATCCGCTCGGCCGCCCGGTGCGGCTCTTCAACACCTTCCGCGCGGAGCCTCCCCGCCTGACCCAACTCGACGAAGTCCCGGGGCCGATTCCAGACGCGCGCCTAACGACTGGTTCCGAAGCGGGCAACCCCGGCGCCTACGTGGACGTGGATGTCTACACGCCGGCCGCGCCGCCGCTCGGGCTCGACGTGGGCGAGAGCGGCCTCCAGCTCTTCTTTCCGCAGGCGGATTTCGGCGGCGAGACCTGGACCTTCCGCGGCGATAATTTGTGCGCCTGGGAAAACGGGCTGCGCAGCCCGTTGTTGAATCGCGAGATCGTGATCGATCCGGACATTGGCCGGTTGCTCATCGGCCTCGCGTTGCAAATCGAAGTCGAAACCGTGCGCGCGACGCTGCTCGCCGGTTACACTTACGGCGCGGTCGGCGAGATCGGCGCGCAACCGATCGATCATGGCGAACGTCCGGCGACCCTCGGTGGCGCGCCGCCCACCGTGCGCGTGATCAACGGTTTCGTGAATCCGAACGCGTTCCGCGACGCGCTCGCCGACATCCACAACGTCACCGCGCCGGTCTTGATCGAGATCGCGGACAGTCTGGTTCACGAACTGGATCTGAACGCGATCGAGCTCGCTTCCGCGACCGTGCTCGAAGGCGGCGTGCGCACTCTTCGCCTCGGCCGCTCGTTAGGAATTCGCGCGGCCGACGGTCACCGGCCGATCATCCGGCTGGCGCAGCCGTTGCGCTTTCGGCCGGCGACGGTCGTGGCCGCGAATCCGGCCGATCAGGCCGCCGTGGACGCGGTGGTGCGAAATCTGACCGTGCGTTTCCAGGGCGTGTATCTGGTCGCCGGCGAAGGCGGCGGCTTCGCCGCGGACGATGCGCTCATCATGCGCGCGGCCCTCGCGCGTCTCGAGATTCTGGATTGCACCCTCGACCCCGGCGGCTATCGCGAACGCCGCGAGGAATTGCGCGCGCCTTTGCGTGCCGGAGTCAGCCTAACGAATGGTTACGGCTTCGCCGATCCGGTCGAGGAAGATGTTTTCCAACCGACACCCGACATCCTGATCCAGCGCTCGATCACCGGCGCGCTCCGGCTCGATGACGGCTACGCGCTGGTGATCGAAGACAGCATCATCGACGGCGGGGCCGGGCCGGACCTCGAACCAGCGGGCGGAATCTTCGCGCTCACCGGCGCGACCGATCCAGCCGCCGGTTGGAGCGCGCCGCTCACTTTGCACAACGTCACCTTCTTCGGCCAGGTGCGCGCGACCACCGCCCGCGGCCACGGCGGCATTTTCGCCCGGCGGCTCGAAGTTCTCCAGCACCAGACCGGCTGCATCAAATACAGTTGGTTCCGCGGGGTGGGCGATCGGCTGCCGCAAAATCACGCCTGCCTCGTGGCCGCGGATGCGCCGCTCGTTTTCACCAGCACCTGGTTTGCCGATCCCGGTTACGGCCAGATCAGCCGCGCGTCCGATCATCGCATCCTGACCCGCGGCCTGGGCGACGACGCCATGGGCGCGACCAATTTCCTCCTCGAAGCGCACAAGTGGACCAACTTCAACATCCGCCTGCGCGAGTTCATGCCCGTCGGCGTGCGCCCGCTCGTGATTCCCGTGACCTGATTTTTCAACCCCAAAAACCCACCCGCATATGAAAGGCGACTTCTCTCACCGCGCACTCGATCCTCATCGCAACTTCGCCGGCGTCCTCCAGCAGCAGGGCCGGGTCTTGCTCGATCGCGATTGGAACGATCAAACCAGCATCACGCGTCATTGGCAGGACCAGGCCGGGCGCGACGTCATCGGGCCGGATGTGGCCGCGGTGCCCTCGGGCGGCCCGGATGGTTTCGCGATCACGGGAGCGGCGGTGGTCGGCGGGCAGGTCGAGCTGCAGGTGAATCCGGGACGCATTTGGGCGGACGGCATCGTTTGTTATTTGCCCGACCCGCCGCCGGTCACGCGGGTGGCGGATTATTTCCAACCGCCAATCCAGGATCCGGCGGCCGATGTGAGCACGATCGCGGATGGGGTGCGCGACGCGGTCGTCCTGGAAGTTTCGCGCGAGGAGCTGAACGCGTTTCAGGTGCCTAACGAGTTGCTCGAGCCCGCGCTCGGCGGACCCGACACGACCGAGCGCATCCAAACGCGCACCGCCTTCAAACTTTTCCGGCTGGCCGAGGGCCAGGATTGCCACAGCATTCGCGATCGGCTGAATGACGAGGGCGGCCATCTCACGGTGCAGTTGCAACCAACGACGGTGATCCCGGGCGATTGCCCGCTGGTCCTGGGCGGCGGTTACACCGGCTTCGAACATTTCCTTTATCGGATCGAAATCGCCGCGCTCGATGCCGGGACGCCGGCGCATTTCAAATGGTCGCGCTTCAACGGCGGACTCGTCGGCCGTGGCGAATTATTGGCCACGCCCAACCGCATCCGCATCACCGCGAATCGTCCGGCGATCGTCAACTCGGGCCTGAACGCATTCTACTGCGAAGTGCTCGTCTTCGACGCCGCGCGCGGCGTTTGGAATGTGACTTACGGCGCCGATGTCACGCTGGTTGACGGCGAGTTGCACATCGGCACCGAACGGCTCGGGAGTTTCGCGGCCGCCACCGACACCGTTTTCTTTCGCCTCTGGGACGCGATCAACCCGGTCTCCGATTTCACCAACGCGGCCACGCCGGTCGAGTTGCTCGACGGCATTCGTTTGATCTTCGACGCGCCCGCAGCCGCGAATTACGTCCCGGGAAATTATTGGACCTTCCAGGTGCGCGCGGGCGAGATCGGCAACGAGCAGATCTTGATCGACGATCGTCCGCCCGAAGGCCCGCGCTATCATCGCGTCGCGCTCGCGGAAATCACCTGGGGCGATCCGGTCGAGATCGAAGATTGCCGGCGGCATTTTCGTCCGCTCACGCAACTCGACACCTGTTGCACCTTTCGCGTGGGCGATGGCGTGCACAGCCACGGCGATTTCACCTCGATTCAGGATGCGATCAATGCGTTGCCCGCGCGCGGGGGCGAAGTCTGCGTGCTGCCAGGAGTGTATTATGGAAAACATCACGCTCAACGGCCTCGAAAATATCACCATCAGCGGCTGCGGCGCGCGCAGTCTCATTCGCTCCCGGCGCTCGACTGCGCCGGTGATCCATGTGCGCGGCGGCGCGAACATCACCATCGAATCACTCGCGATCGAGTCCGCGCCACGCGGTGGCGGCATTCTCCTGCGAGGGCGCAAATTACGTCGCCGCCGAGAATGCTGTCGCGCCGCTCGCTGGGGTGACGCTGAGCCACTTGTTAGTCCTCGGCGGATCTGCGCGCGGCCGTCCGCGCGAATTACGTCACCGGTCTGACGATGCGCGGTTGCCGCTTGCACCAGCGCGACTTCACCAGCCTCGAGCACACCGTGATGCTCCGGGTCGACGACGCTTTGATCGTGGAAAATCTGGTCGAAGTCGGCCTGCGCAGCGAAGCGCTCCACGGCGAACCGGGCGGCGAATGGACCGCGCTGCCCTATCTCGGGCCGGGCAGTCGCGCCCTCGGCGGCATCCACTTGTTAGGCCTGAGCGAGCGCATCCAGATCGTGAACAATCTGATCCGCGGCGGCAGCGGGCACGGGATCACCCTCGGAAGCCTGCGCGCGTTTGGCGAGAACGGCGACCCGCAACCGGAGGACGACGACGATCCCGAGGAACAGCCGGGCGATCCCTGCGAGCCGACGCGCGACGTGCCGCCGATCCTCATCTTTCTTCCGCCGCGCGACGTCTCCGTTCGCATCTTCCCCGACGGTCCGATCGAAGAACTGCTCATCGCGCGCAACCGCATTTACCAAATGGGCACCTGCGGGATCGGGGTCATCGGATTTTTTGATCTGCGCGCGGTCGACGCCTTCGTCACCGTGCGCAACCTGGCCATCCTCGGGAACGATATCCGCGGCAACATGCGCCGGGCGGTGGCCGAATTGCCGAACGCCTTGATCAACGCCGCCGGCTTCGGTGGCGTCTCGTTAGCCGACGTGGAGAACCTCGTGGTCCACGACAACTTGATCGCGCAAAACGGCCCGACCCGGCGCGAGGCCATCTGCGGCCTCTTCGTGCTCCACGGCGAAGGAGTGGACGTTTCGCGCAATCGCATTCTCGACAATGGCCGCGGCGACGACGACGACGTGAAGGCGCAACCGAAACCCGGCCTTCGCGGCGGCATCGTTCTGGCTTACGCGCTCGCGCCGACCCGGCTCATCCGGGTCAGCGGCACGCGCGCGCCATCCGGCATGGCTCCGGCGCAGAACGGCGTCCCGGCAGCCAAAATTCACGACAACATCGTCGTCCAGCCATTCGGTCCCGCGCTGCTCATGACCGCGCTCGGGCCGGTCTCGGTGCTGGACAATCAACTGACCAGCCAGGCCACCTCGCGCGGTTTCACCCAGAGCTTTATCGCCGCCACCGTGAGCATTCTGAATCTCGGATTATCGAACGAACTTTATCTTCAATACCTCGCTTTCCGCGCAGCCGCGGCCGCCTCCGCCGGTCAGGACCCTCCTCCCAGCCGGCCCGGTTTCGACGACCTATCGTTAGGCCGCGCCCTCGCCAACGGCCTCGTCCTCTTTGCCAATAATCAGGTGACCATGGACGTGGCCGAGACCGGCCTGACGGTCGCGCTCAGCTCCATCCTCATCGTCACCCTCGACGATCTCGGGTTCCACGATAACCAGTGCGTGGCCAATACTCTCGACGACATCGTCCTCATCCAGGCGCTCCTCTTCGGTCTCTCCACGCGCGTGACCGGCAATCGTTTTGCCGAGGGCTATCTCAATGCCGTGCTCTCCGCGTTGAGCCTCGGGTTGTTCATGAACACGACCACGGACAATCAGGGCACGCATTGCATCATCGCGCTCGGCAACCGCCTGGTCCGCTTCCCGAACACGAGTCTCTTCGGCGGGGTGGAGTTGGGGCAGAACCAAGAGGCGATCTGCGATCGCCTGCGCACGGTCATCCTCAGATTTCTCGCTTCGTTACTCAGCGCCGCGGCCAGTCCCGGCGTGACCACCGTTCCCTCACACCAGTACCAGGCGGTCAACCTGGTCAAAAATCCCTAAGCCATGAACTGCTCCACTGCTCCCGATCGTCCTTCATCGGAAAACATCACCCCGGAGGAAACCGCCGGCGCCGTGGCCAACGGCGTGGGCCAGCTCGATCTCGACCGCGCCTCGGCTTACGCCGGCCTAACGAGTCTGCGCGGCGGGCAGAGCGAGGCCTATACGCGCGAGGAGAAATTGCTCGCGCGAAAATATGGCGACCAACATCCGCGCGTCCTCGCCGTGGCCCAACGCCGCGCGGCCAACGAAGTTCTCCGGCGCGATCTGGCCGTGGCCCACGCGATCGCGGCCACCCCGCCGCCGCAGACCGATCCGACCACTTACAGTTTCCATGGACATATCCGCGATTGCGATCGCAAGCCGCTGGCCCAGCTCACGGTCGGTCTCTACAGCGCGCGCGGGGAATACCTCTCCAGCCTCGGATACGGTTGCAGCGATGAGGATGGCTACTTCCTCCTGCGCGGCACACCGCCTCCGAATGCGGACGGAGCGGAAACCGTCGCCACCGTCCGAGTCTACGATGCAAATCAGAAACTCCTGCACACCGAGTGCGAGCCGGTGCGGGTCGCGCCGGGCCGGAGCGATTATCGCGAGATCATTATTTGTGGCGACGTTTGCCCGCCACCGCCCGGCGATCCGGGCGACCCGCCGCCCGCCCCCTTGACCGTGCCGGATGTGGTCGGGAAAAAGGAAGCGACCGCGAAAGCGCAATTGGAGAAAGCCGGCTTCGCGGTCGAGTCGCTCACGCGCGGAGCCGAGGAGGAGCAGGTCGGGTTTGTCCTCGAACAAAGGCCTACCGGCGGGAGCAAGGCTGCGCAGGGCACCGTCGTCGCCATCGTGGTCGGAACGGCTCTGCCGAAGGTGGCGGTGCCGGATGTGGTCGGGCGCAGCTTGCGCGAGGCGCAGGCGATTTTGGCGAATGCCAACCTCACCACCGGCAATATCCAGCCGGCCGGCGCTTCCTTGCAAAGCCCGGTGGTTCAGCAAGCGCCCGCCGCCGGCACCCAAGTTGCGCCCGGGTCGGCGGTCGATCTGGTCGTTAGGCCGCCGGTCGAAAAAATTACCGTCCCGCAGGTGATCAGGCGTTCGCTGGGCGAGGCCAGGAGGATGATCCTCGACGCCGGTTTGACTGTCGGCAAAATCAAACCCGCCGGAGCCAGTGATACGAACATTGTGACAGATCAAGCGCCGGCCGCAGGGACGGAAGTAGACCGAGGCACGGCGATCGATCTCGCTGTGGCCGAGAGCCCGAAGGTGACCGTGCCCAAGGTGGTGGGTTTGAAACTAGCCGAGGCCAAACAAGTGCTCGAGCGCGCGCGCCTCACGGTCGGCAAAATCAACCCGACAGACGCGGGCTCTTCATTTGTGGTCGCCAAACAATCACCCGAAGCCGGAAGCCAGGCGGCGGAAGGAAGCGCGGTCGATCTCGACCTGCGGTCCCCGAACACGAGAAGCATGGCCGCACCGAAAGCGCGCAGCCGCGCGAAAAAGGACAGCGGCGAAAAAGAAACCGACGAAAGCTCGCAAAAGCAAAGGCGCCGGCTGATTGTTAATTCCCGGTTTATGACTGCCCGAGCCGTTCTGCCCGCGGAACCTGCCCGCTCGCACACCGCGCCGAAGGCTCCCGCGCAATCGCCGCCGACCCCAGCCGCAGCTCCTTCTCGTGATCGAACCGACACCGCGCAGTCGCATGACGGTTGCGCCTGCGGCGGAATCTGCCCGCGTTGCTCCGAGCACTCCGCTCCCGCCCAGGGCCGCGGGGAAAGCCCGGAACCGGTGGAGACGGCTGACGCGCCCGCAGTGGCGACAACGCCGGACACACCCGACGCGATTCCCGCGCAAAGCCCCGCGCCCGCCGCGCCGCCCGCGGTCAGTTCTTTAAGCGTGAATGTCGGCTCGACAGGCTCGTCGCTCGTGCACGTGCCGGCTTGCGGAACACAGCCGACCATTACCTTCACCGCCGGACCGGCCGCCGCTGTGCCGATCACCTGGGCCGTCGCCGCGGGCACAGCCGCGCTCGATCCGGGCACCACGCTTCTCTCGCCCGCTCCGGCGCCGGGCGCGGCGAATCCGGCACGCGGCCACGCTCACCGCCGACCTGACCCTCGGCGCCGGCCAGGTCGCGGGAACGCTGACCATCACCGCGACCAACGCGCAAGGCGGGCAGTCGATGACCTATTTGTTAGCCTCGAATCCGACCGGGATCACGAGCACGAGCGCGATCAGCAACCCCGTCCGCTCGACCGATTACGGCGGCGTCTTCGATCACGTCTTCACCAGCGCCGATGGCAGCGTCGCCTCGCTGGACCAGGTCGCGGTGGGCGAGCGCTTCCCAAATTTACCGAACCCAACCACGGCCACGCACACCTTCGCGACCCCGTTCGGCGATTTTACCCTAACGACTGGAACGCTCCCGGATGCGGCCAGCGTCGACGAGCGGCAACTGGTTCCTGACCAGCGCCGGCGAACTCGGCGGCTCGCACGATAATGTGACCATCGCGAAATCGATGATCGACATCGGGAAACATCTGGTGAGCGACTCCAACCCCACGCCGGCGAATCCGTTGCCCGCGGGCTTTACCGTCGATCAAGAATTCCACTGGTGGTGCCCGCATGCCGCCGCCGGCAGTCGTTGGACCATGTTCGCCCCGACTACGCACACCCGTCGGTTGCGAATCGATTCCAGCGGGACCGACGCGGAGTTCGTCGCCATCGTCAACAGCCAGGAAAACGCCATGCCCTACGAAGGCCGCACCGGGGTGACCAATGCGCAAGCCAGTCCCGCGACCGTCGCGCCCTCGCCCGCCGGCGGCACCGCCAACACCGTGCAGATCAGCGCCGACGCCTTCCCGTCGAGCGCGCAACTGCACTTCTCCATCCAGGGGGCGAAGCTTGGTTGCTCGATCAACGCCACCACCGGCGAGTTGACCATCGGGACGCAGACCGGCGTGGTCACGGTGCGAGTGGCCAACGCCCGCGGCGGTCCCAATTGGGACGAAGTCCAGGTGACGATCGCCGTCCCCGCGGCCGTGCCGCCGGCGCCCTCGCCCCCAACCAATCCCCCGCCGAACGCGCCGCCGTCCGGCGGAACGGTCGCCCCGCCCGTCGGCGAAACCTCGCCGCCCAACGCCTAAGCCGCATGTCCCGCAAGAAACGAGCGCCCAGGTACCGAAGGCTGAACGACTGGCGGAATGGGATCAGTGGCGGACGCTCCAAGTAACTGCAATGACAAGAGCGAGCGCCCAAGTTCAGACCAAAGCAGCGCCGGCGAGACCCGCGAAAGCAGCTCTCCCGAACAGAACCACCCCGTCTGCGCTGTCGGCCCAGCCAGCCGGGCTGTGCGCGTGTGGTGGTGGATGTCCGCGGTGCAAATCGCGCCCTCTGCGGCACGAGCATGTTGCGCGGGTAATCGAAAGCCCGGGTGAATCACTCGACACCTCGCGCCGGAATAGAATGGAGTCTTTACTCGGAGCGGATCTGGGTCACGTCCGCTTGCATCGGGGCGGCGAAGCGTCGGCGTCCGCGCGCAAGCTGGGTGCTTTGGGCTACGCCTTCGGCCCGCACGTCGTGGTCGCCGAGGACCGGCCGTCTCCGATTCGCGACGCGATTCTCGCTCACGAACTCGCGCACGCCGTCCAGCAACGCGGGGCGCGCCGGACGGACACCAATTTCGCTCCGGGTCCAGCCTTCCACTCGCCCATCGAGCGGGAGGCACGCTGGTTCGGGCAACGGGCGTCGCGTAACTTTGGCGGCGCTTTTCGACCGCGGGAAGTCGCCCCGTCTCGCATGCTTTGCCTGGCCGATCCGGCCGCCGTCGGCGCCGTGATGGCCCGTGGCTCGGCCGCGGGCTCGGGTCTCCAGTTCTATCCCACCAACGTCGTCGATACGCAGGTGGGCCCCGTCTCGCATGCACCGAGCACGCAGCTCAACGTCATTATCGGCGAGAACATGACGCCCGTCGCGCTGGCGCGAGAGCTGTTGCCGTTATGGCTGACGGCGACACCGTTCACGCCGCCAGGCGCTGCGGCACCAGTGCCCTTCGCGCAGGTTACGGCAGGACGAGCTTGCGCGCGCGCTGCTCGCCTACAACCAGAGCCTGCTGCCCGTGACGACCATGGAACACTGGCGGCCGGGGTTTCGATTTCCACTTCCCATCGACGTCGATCCGGCGACGGGTATCGCGACTCTGTATCCGGATGACGATCCGCACGCTCGCGGCCTCCTTCCAGGCCGCATGGGAACCGACGCTGTTCATGACCGCCGTGCCGCCGGTCGCAATCACTCCCGCTCAGTTGACCACGGAGGCCGCGGCATTTCTGGCAGCGCAACCCGATGCGGACAGCACGCGGCTCCAGCCTCGCCACGCAGGCGTTGATCAATGCCTCGGCCACCCGGCCGCTGGTTCTCGAAGTCTTCAACCAGCTCGGTGCCGGAGCCTGGGAAGTGGCGCTGGGTTTCATGGAGAGTCTCGTCAATTGGCAAACCGCCTTGCTGGCCGCGCAAGCTCCGGGCGGCGACATCCTGACGGCGATCACCACTGCGCTCGGTGCCGCGCCGGCGGCGACGCTTTCGACGGCGCAGCAGGCCAGTCTCGCGCGCTCCACCACGATGCTCGGCGCAGTGGCCGGTGTGGCTGGCGCGGCGGTTCCTTCGGCCTTCACCTCTGGCGCGCCCGGCGCGGCGGGAGTCGATCTGCTCGCCGGCACCCATCCGGTTACTCCGACCGAACACGCAACCATTGAACAAGTCCTCTCGCCCGGATCGACTCTGGTCGCGCCGCCGGTGGGCGCGCCGGTAGGCACTCCCCCCACGGTCGCGCCCCCGCCCGCGATGACCGGTGCCGGAGTGGGAGGCACCTTCCAGGTCGATATGCTGAATTGCCTGCGCGCCAGCATCCAGGGATTCGCGAACGCGTTCCGCACCAACCGCGCCGCCGGGGCCAGCTATCCCATGAGCGACGCGCGGCTCATTGCGACCGAAGCGCAGACACAGGTCGAAAGCTATTTCAGACCATACATCGTCGGAGCCACGCGCCAGGCCGCCGATGCCTATCATCCGGGCACGACCTCGGCCACCACGCTGATCCACGATCAATCGACCCGCCCTATCTCCGATAACGGCACGAGCACCAACCCGGGGAGGCTTGGCTGGACACAATATTGGATGAGCAATTCCAGCATCTGCGGAGGGATCATGACGGCGCACAATTGCTCGCCGGATATCCGACACAGCCCGGATGAGACGGAATTCTTGCGGGTGCGCGATCTCTTCGTCAACGCCAACCGAACGGACATCGACGACGCCATCCACGGCTGGCCCGCGGAGGCGACCGGCGGCATCTTTATTCAGCCCTTCTCGGGAGTCGGTGCGCCGGCCGACATGCGAAAGCAGCGCTGGGATTTGTTCACGACGATCCTGCACGAGTTTCTACATGTGATGACGCATCCCAATTATCAGCGGGCCTTCAGTCGGATGGGTGGAGCCCGCAACGAGATCCTGAAGGAAGGTATGACGGACGTGATGCGCCACGATCTGTGGGATGGTCCGGGCAAACTTGAGGACCGGCTCGCGACCAATGCGATGGCACCGGTCCGCAACCGGGTGGAAGGAACCTTTCACGCCGCCGTCTTCAACGCCGCCGATATTCAGTACCATCCCGACTACCCGAACATGGCCGACGCGCAGAGCGTCGCCAACGCCGTCGGCATGCCCAATACCAAAGCCGCGTACTTCCTCGGTCACGTGGAGTTTCTCGGCATCGGTGCCGGCACCGGCACGAGCACCTCGCTCGCCAACGTCGGCATGTGGACCGCCACCGAAAGCGCCACCGCGGAAATTGTCGTCGCGCGCACTGGCGACACGCTCGCCGGACTGGAGGCGATGACCAATGCGCGTCCGGGGAGCATCGTCGATGTCGCCTCCGGTTCGGCCCTCGCTGCGGGCAGCGCCATTACCAGTGGCCAGCAGTTGCGCGTCCCCGGAATCCGCCACCATACCGCCATCCAAGGCGACACGCTGGGGAGCGTCTCTGCGCAGCACAATGTGACGACGGCAGCCCTGGCGCGCGCCAATCGTCTGCCGCCCTCCACCGCCGCCGGGCACACCTTCACGGTCGGTACGCGGCTGATCGTTCCCGTGCCTTAGGAGTCCATGAGTACGCTCAGCGCTGCACTCGGCGGCGATTTTTCCGGCTGGCCAGGTCTGCCGGAAACGCTCACGCCGACAGCGGCGATGAACGCACTCTCGCCGTTGGCAACACCGGCTCCCGCGGTCGCCCTCCAGCGCATGCACCAACAAATGTGGATGCTGACTCTGGAGCGCACGGCAGCTGCGGAGCGAAGTGAACTCTGGCTTTCCCACGACCAGCAGCGCGTGCTCTGTATCGAAATCTACGAGCCCCGAGGATGGGACGTCGTGTCCGCGCTCGCCGCGCTGGGCACGCCCGAGCTGGTGTGGCGCAATCGCTGTTTCGCTCTAGGAGCGGCTGTGGACGAACATGTGTTCGCGCGTCGCGGTGTCGTGCTCGCGGTCGCCCGACCTGTTGACTCGCCGGCGCTCCCCCGGGTTTTTCATGCCCAACTTTTTGCCTCCATGCCGCTGGAGGATTTCATCAGCGATATCGGTCCGGGCCTGGCCGGGCTCCCACAGACCGGATCCACCCCCTGACCTCTGGCGCATCCCTGACCCGAACCTGTTGCATGAGGACCTTTCTACTCCCCGATCGCGACATCACCGAAAGACGATCGAAGTGCCGTTTTTCCCTCGCAAAAGCGCACGCTTTTGAAATGAAAAGCAGCGCCGCGAAATCGACAAAATCGCAATCCTAAGTCTGGCGCGTCTGCCAATTTCGCCACCCTGGCTGAGTGTTTGCGAGGGGAACCTACTCAAGCGATCCGATTTGTCTCTCAGCGGCTTCAAGTCCGCCGGCAATATCGGCGGGCCGGTGCGGCGTCTTTTGAGATCATACGATTTGCCGTGCGAGTGACAACCGCCGCTGACGATGCCGCGGAATTGTCGAACGCGTTCTGATTTGAATTGAAGTGTGTCCCCGGCAAGATTCGAACTTGCAGTAAAACATGAGGACGAAATGAAAATTAGCCTAACAACCAGGGTAATCCGCAGCGCAGTCGCGAGCGTGTTTTTGGTGGCGTTCACCGTCAACGCTTCACCAGTCGAGGAGACCAGTTTTCTGGCGCGCAGTTTTCCAGAGAAAGTCGGCCCTTTTGCGCGAGTCTCGGTCAGCAAGAAGGAAGCCGCCATTCAGGATGCCGTTCTCGATGCGGCGACCGCGAAATACGTTTCCGACGCGAGCGAGATCGAATGGAGCGGGACACAATTCGCCACTTCGGAGCAGGCCTTTGCCGCGGTCGAGAAGATGATGACCACCTACGAGAAAGAAGGCGCCGGGATTTCTTCGGTCAAGAATGTGGAAGGCAAGGTGCGTTATGCGGTGATTGAACTGCCGCAGAGTGTGGTTTGCTGCTGGGTGAACAAGCAGCGGAGGAACTTGTTTTTCGTTGTGACCGGAAAGCTGCCGGAGATTGAAACCTTCATGAAATCACAGACGACCTGGTAGGGCGGCGGCAATTTTCCTGCCCCGAACTGACAATACAAATGGCAGAGGGAGATGACTCCCTCTGCCACTTGCAGAACCTAACAGTTAGTCGCTCTCCGGATTAGTTTTCCGGGACTCAGGGGATGGCAGTTACCCGCGTGCGACTTCACAAGGAGGGAATCGCCGCTGTTGATGATGCCATCCTCATTGACGTCGGAACGGAAGTTGGTCGCGTCCGTCGGCTGACCGGCGCGGGATTTCGTTTGGGTCGAGTCGCCGGAGTTGACGATGCGATCACCGTTGGTATCGCCCTGGAGTATTCCCACCGGGATATTGACGGTGCCCACATTGCCGCCGCTACTGGACATTGATCAGTGCGACTGACAGGACCTGGGCGTCGGCCACCGCCGCGAGATTCACCGTGACCACGTTACCGCTGATGCTGTGAGTCGCCGTCGCCAGGCCGTCAGCGCTGCCCACCGCGACTCCTCCGACGGTGGGCGGACTGGCAAAGGTCACGCGCAGTTGGTGATTATTCAGACTGGCTCCGGTGCCTCGGCGACACTCGACTCCGCTCGTGCCGATAAGCGGCATGTTGATGTCGAAGGGCGACCGCGGCGTGCAGTTTGCGGGAGACAACCGAGGTCGGCACCGGGGCGATGCGGCAGAGTCCCGCAATGTCCAGCGTATAGGCGGAACAGCCGGCATTAGCGGTCACCTCGGAGACAACGATGATGAACGTCGCTCCAGCCGGAACGGTAAAGTCGAACGTCTACAGGCACTCCAGGAGTGAGCGGGCTGCCACCTGCGTCACCTATGTTGTTTGTGCAGATGTTAGCCGGGTCGAAGCTGTTCAAATACGCCCCCGCAAAGATGGGGTTTGATGCGAGAGGGCAATCGGTAGTGAGCGTCGCGGTTATGCACGCCTGTGCACCAGTGGTGTTGACGAAGGTATGAGCAGTATAGTGGTAGGTGCCCGCGACGGTGCTGCAGGCATTTGGAGCGCCGCATTCGCTGGGAATACCACTGCGAAACAGGCGATTCGTCTGCGTGGGATCGCCCGCGGTAATCGCACCGCTGACCGTCGTCGCCGGTCTGAGCCAGCGAGCGGCGTTTACCACCACGCGGCCAAACTGCCCGCTCCACTGGTTGGGGGCTTCACCCGGGTAGTTGTTGATTCCTACTCCCGTTTGCTTGACTGCTATCAGCGGCACGCCGTCGGCCCACTGCCGCGACCTGGGTCGCCCCAGGAGCGAGCGCCACAGTGTGGCGGAAATGGCCGTTGAGGGCGGTCACTTTTTGCATGAGGGGGTGTGCTGTCGGTGAACGTTCCCAGCGTGCTGTCGGTGAAGAGAGTTGGCGAGTTGGCGTTGAAGGGCGTGTACCCGCCCGTCATCCAGCGTCCTGCCAAATTGAAAGGAGCGAGTGTGCCAGTTGAAGTTGAACCCTACGACCACGCCGCCGGTATCGGCAAAGTCTGCCAGCACGTCGCCCATGGCTGTGGGGTCATCGTAGGCGCTGTTGGGGAAGGCTACGACCACGTCGTAATTCGCGAGCTGTGCGAGCGTAGGAGTGGCCGCTCCCGCGTCAAACAGGTCAACAGCCGCCACGCCTGGCTCGGCCAGTATCTGGTTGCGAAGTGTGGTGGGCCCGGCACCGGTCTCAGAGTAGGCGATTAGCACTCGGTAGGTGTTACAGGCGGCCGACTGCGATAACTTGAAGCTGCCGACGCGCAATCGCCACCCCGAGGCGCTCGTCGTCGGAACCCATTCGTTGACGTGCCAAAAAGTGAGATCGTCCGTCGGATCAATCGTGAGCGAAGTGTAGTCACCCCAGCGATTCCCGCCGGCGGTTTGCGAGCCGGTCCCGGCAATAATGCTCCCTTCACCCAGCGGCATGGTGCCGAGCCGTGCTGCCGGCTAATCGCCCAGTGTAATTCACACTGGGAAACACAGCCGGGGCGGCGTTGTTGGCGGCACTGTAACCCAGAGCCATGTTTCCTTCGCCATCCATCGCGATGCTGCCCATCCAGCGATGAATGCCGTCCGTTACACCAGGCGCGTAGGTGCCCTGCTGGAAGATCACGGGGCTGGCATTCGGACTGCGCAGTTCCCACCAGCGGATGCCTGAGACTTCGCCATTGGGGCCTATCCCGGCAGAGACCGATTGGTTGGTGACCAGCGATTCGTGGTCGCCAAAGTTTCGGTAGGCCAAACGGAACAAGGGGCGTTGCCGGTAGCCCAGGTGATCGATTCTGTTGGCCGTGCCCGGTTGCGGGATACAGGCACGAGTGCCGCCGCAGAGACCCAGGATGGAGTTGAACGAGGCGACGGGGATGGTATTCGCCAGCACGAAGGTGGAGCTGGCCGGAGTGGCGAAATTGGCGTGTGAACTTCCACAGGGTCAGGGCATCCTGCAGGCGCGCCATAGGGGCCATTGTTATCCATCGAACCAACATAGAAGTTGGGCCGGCCCGCGGGCGGAAGCATCGGGCCATCCAGATCGCTCGGGAGCAATCCGTCGCCAACATTGTACGGGGTGCCGCCTGGCGGCACGAGAAACGAGATCACCTGCGCGGTCGGATTGCCGGCGATCGCCTGGGCGCGATTGAGCGCATACGCGCCGACGCCCGCGAACGGCGCCGCCGGCGAACTCGCGCGTGCTAATATAGTAGGCATCCGGCCAGACGCCGGCCTTCGGGTAATCCGGGAAATTGGTCCCCGTCGGCAGATGGCATACCGAAAGTAGGCTCCCGTGGGATCGGCGGTTTGCGAAATGGCAACGCAGACGAAAAAAGTCGGGCCCGCGGCAGTGAACTGCGAGAGAAACCAGCGATCGGCCAGCTTGATCGTAGAGCACCACTGGATCGCCGGCAGTTTTCGATCTGACAGGCGCCGCCAAATCCAGCCCAGAGCGTGTTGTTCGCCGCCGGACCAAAAAGCGACGTGCCCGTCTTGTTGAAGATCTGGAAGCTGAGGTTGCACATCGCGACGATGTGGTTTGGACCGACCGCGCCGTTGGGGTCGGGCGGGGCCACGCCGCTGGTATTCGACTGGGCGTTGAAGCTAACGATCGGCCCGGCGATCTCCGTTCCACCCGGGCCCTCTTTCCCGCCGACCGTGGACTGAACGACCGGGTCCCACTCAGGAGCAAAGCGGACCTTCCACGGCACGATGTCGCGGTCTTCGTTCTCGCGCAGTTGGCCCGGTCCGGGCGGTATCACCTGCATATCGCGCAGGGGCGGCGAGACGTCGAACTTGACCACCGGAGCCAAGCCGCGATACACGCCTTTAACCTCGGGCAGATTGCCCTGGGCAGAGGCGTTGCGAAACGCGAGAAACACCAGCGCGACGCCGGCGACGGAAACAAGCACGCCCGCGGGGACGCGCGGGAGATAGGGGGATTGCAAACGGGACTTTTTTTTCATAGGGGGCTTTCTGTGAAGCGCCGAAGAATAAAAAGTTTACCAGTTTACTATCCGGCACTTTTGGGGCTAGGGCCCCATGCTATTTTCGTTTTCGCTTTCATGTCAACGCAGAAATAGCCCGGCCTTGCGGTCGAAGAGCAGGGATCCCGCGCGGTCCCTTGGAATGCCGCCGACGGACGGAGTAAACGTGGAAGCCGCCGTAAATCGCCGACCGATCCTGGGCGAACAGCTCCTGCGAAAGCGACTCCTCGTAATCGAAGGAGGCCCGCAGCGCTGGCGGCAGCGCCTCCTCGACGGGCGAACGGCGCGCGGCGGTGCGGAAAATAATGCGCGCGCCCGGACCGCCCACCCGCGCGATCTCGCCCCAGAGCGATCGGATTTGCGCAGGCCGCATCCAATCCTGAGCATCGAGCAAAACAAAGCGATCGAACGCGCCCGCGGGTTGCGCGTGCAGAAATTCGTGGAACGAAGTCGCGTAGGTGCTCACCCGATTGGCACGCGCACGCAGAGCGAAAAAGTTCTCCGCCTTCAAGTATTCCGGCAACGCGCGCCGCTTCCGGCAATCGTAGGAGCGGCTGAAGGCCTGCCATGCGAAGTAGTTCTCCGCGATCGGCGTGCCACAGGCGAGGCGGTGGACGCGCGCGCGCATGAGCGCCGGCATGCCGCCGCCGCCGGTTTCTTCGGGCGCGTCTGCCTGCATGGCGCGAAACTGCTGCGGCGGGATGCCCATGCTGAAGAGCAAGACCGACAAATGGTCGGCGGCGCGGATGAGCCAATGATCGAAAGCCGGCGCGATCTCCTCTTGAAAGAGCGCTTCCTGTTCTTCGGGGGTGGAGGCGGAAAGAATCCGGGCGGGGTTGCAGCGCTGTGCGGCGGCGATGAGGTGGAGGAAGCGGAGAAAATAACCGAGCTTCGCGTAGTCGTAGAAATTCTTCGTGAAGTAATCGATCCGCCGGCCCCAAAACCTGCGCCGCAACCACGAGCCGCCTTCCCAGAAATTGCGGGTGCCGGCCTCGAGGTGCTGGGAGAGATGCGTGTGATAATTCTCCCGGTTGGTCGGATCATTCCCGCAGGCGAAGAAGCGGAAAAACTCTGCGTGCCCGGGCAGATGGCGCAGAGCCGCCAGCTTGAGACGCAGGAGCGCGAGATGTGCGCTATTGAGATCGACGGCTGCGATCGTTGCCGGACGGTCGAGCAGATAATTGAGCACGTTGCAGCCGCCCGACGAGATGGTGACCAGCCGGCTTTCGTCCGGCACGAGCTGCAAGGCCGCGAGATCGACGCGGGGATCTTCCCAGATTTGATTGTAAACGAGCGAATTGAACCAAAAGGTGAAAAGGCGCTCGAGCAATCCACGTTTGCTGATGAGCGGATAATGATGGACCGCGAGATCAAGTAGCGGAGTCGAGGAAAGTGCGGACATGCGCGGCCTGCTTCTAGCAACGGGCGATCAGGCAAAAGATCAAGCGACGATGCGCAGGATCAATCCGGTAGCGCAGAGGACCGCTCCTACTGATGGGCCATCACTACGTTGCTATAGCGCGACTTGCCGGTGACGTCTTCGCCGAGCCAGTCCGGCGGGACGAATTCGCGGCAGCTTTTTTCGTCGTCGAATTCGACTTCCGCGACGACCACGCCGTCGTGCCGGCCGGTGTAAACGTCCACTTCGACGATGTGTTCCTTCCAGGGAACGTCGTAGCGGATTTTCGTTAGGCGCCGTCCGGCGGTCGCCGGCCAAAGAGCATCGAATTGTTCCGCGCTCAGCCGCACCTCGCGTTCTTCGCGCGCGCTCTTGCTCCCGCGCTTGTAAGTGAGCGAGCGCACGTTGCCCTTCTTTCGGAGGCGCACCTGCACTCCGCCGCCTTCCACCGCGAGGTAACCCTGCGCGATTTCCTCGTGCGGGTGATCCGTGAGCCCGTCGGGCATGCGTTTGAGCAGAAACTTGCGTTCGATCTCTCGCGGAGAATTCCGCTTTGGTGAAACTCATCTTTGCTTCCGCTGCCTGGCCTTCGGCAGTTGAAGAAATGCTCTGCCAGATTGCGTTGACCGGAACAAGGCATATTCGCGGAGAAGTTTGAATCCAAAGGCGCGCCTCCGCGCATCTCACTGGCAAATGATCCATGATCTTCGGTTCGCGGTCCGGCAGCTCTTCAAGGCGCCGGGGTTCACGGTCACGGCCGTGCTCGTCCTGGCTCTCGGCATCGGGGCCAACACCGCCATCTTCAGTCTCGTTCATACGATGTTGTTCGCGCCGCCGGGCTACGCGCGGCCGAACGAGTTGGTGCAGATTTTTTCGCAGGACACGAAGAACCCGAAATCCTTCCGGGCATTTTCCTATCCGACACTGAACGACATCCGCGAGCAGAACTCAGTCTTCTCCGGGGTCGCGGGCTACAACGTCGCCATGGTCGGCATGGGAGAGAAGAACAACACCCGCCGCACGTTCGCTTCCATCGTCACGGCAAATTACTTCGACGTGCTCGGAGTGGCGCCGGTGATCGGGCGGGTCTTCACTCCCGAAGAAGAACAGCCGGGCCGGGCGGCCTCCGTCGTCCTGGTGAGCTACGGCTATTGGACGAGACACAATCGCGACGCCTCCGTCCTCGGCTCGGAAGTTCTGATTAACGGCCGCTCTTACACGATCATCGGCGTGCTGCCGAAAACATTCACCGGGACGCTGGCGGTTCTTTCGCCGGAAGTCTGGCTGCCGCTGAGCGCGTTTGAATTCATCACCAGCAATGACGCGAACGACCCCACGCAAAGCATTGACCAGCCGCGCGGGCGAGCAGCTCATCCCGATCGGACGTTTCAAAGCCGGCGTGACCGCTCCGGCGGCGGACACCGCACTGAAAACCCTCGCGACGAATCTGGAGCGCGCATACCCGGTCGAACAGAAGGACCAGACGTTCATGACCGCGCCGCTGTCGCGTTTTTCGATCAGCGATGATCCGCCGGACGACGGCGAGATTGCTGCGATCGCGCCCATGCTGCTGGGAATGGCGGCGGTCGTCCTGCTCGTCGCCTGCCTTAATCTCGCGAACATGCTGCTCGCGCGCGGCACGGCGCGGCGGAAAGAGATCGCGATTCGCCTCGCGCTCGGGGGCAGTCGCGCGCGAGTCGTCAGGCAGTTGCTCACCGAAGGACTTCTCCTCGCACTCCTCGGCGGCGCGGCTGGGCTCATGGTCGGTTTGTGGGCTTCCAAGATCCTCGCGCTGTCGATGCGCGACCTCCTCCCGATCGAGCTGGTCTGGAACGCGGGACCCAATCTGCCGATTCTCTCGATGACGTTCGCCTTTTGCCTCTTCGGCACGCTGGCTTTCGCGCTCGGTCCGGCCCTCAAATTGTCGCGCAACAGTGTGATCGGCGATTTGAAGGAACATGCCGGTGACGATGCAATCCGGCGACGCTGGCGTTTTCTGCCGCGGAATCCGCTGGTGGTCGCGCAAATTGCCTTCTCGCTCGCGCTGCTCACCGCGGCCGCTTTGTTCATCCGCGGCGCCAACAAAGCGGCCGGGCTCGATACCGGACTGAGGGTCGAGAACGATCTTCTCCTCGAAGTCGATGCGAGTCTCGGCGGCTTCGAGCCGGCACGCGCGGAGCAGCTTTATCGCACACTCAGCGATCGGCTCGCGGCGCTTCCCGGGGTGCAGCACGTCAGCATCTCGGCGACGGCTCCGTTTGGGATGGTCTCGCTCGGTCGGGCGATTCAACGCGCCGGCATGCACGTGGGCAAAGATGACAAGCCTGGGACAGCGGCCGAAGGGCTCGCCTTCGGTGCGCGCTACAACAGCGTCGGCGCCGATTATTTTGCCACCATGGGAATACCGATTCTGCGCGGCCGTAATTTCACCTTGGCGGAAGCGACACAGTCGACCAGTCCCGCGGTCGCGATCATCGACGAAGCGCTCGCGAAGAAACTCTGGCCGGACGGCGACGCGCTCGGCCAGCAAATTCAGTTTGCCTCCGATGGCGCGCCCCGCGCCAAGCGAGATGACGGCGGCGGCGGCATGGGAATTCAGCAGATCGGCAAGGGCAATATCAAGCCGGAAGAACCGATCGAAGTGGTCGGGATCGCGGCGATCACGCGCGGCACGGTCTTCGAGAAGCGACCTCGCGGCGCAGTCTATCTGCCTTTCGCGCGCGGATTTCAGAACAACGCCTTCTTCTTCATTCAGTTCTCGTCGTTGAACAAAACCAACGTTCCCAACCTGGCGGACGCCGTCCGTCGCGCGGTGCGCGAAACCGATCCCACGTTGCCCGTGCTTTCGTTGAAGACATTCCCGCAGCACCTCGAGTCGAACATGGAACTCTGGATCATTCGCGTCGGCGCGACCCTCTTCTCCGTTTTTGGCGGTCTCGCGCTTGATGCTGGCGATCGTGGGCGTTTATGGCGTGAAAGCGTATTCGGTCGCCCGTCGCACCCGCGAAATTGGCATTCGCATGGCGCTGGGTGCGCAGCGCAAGAGTGTGCAATGGATGATCGTGCGCGAAGGAGCCGTGATGCTGGCTGGCGGCGTCGCGCTCGGCCTGCTTGCTGGCCATGGCCACGGGCAGATTGCTCTCGGGGATGCTGTATCAAGTGGGCGCGCTCGATCCGATCGCTTTCTTGAGCGCGCCGCTCTTGCTGGGCGCCGCGACGCTGATCGCCACCTGGCTGCCGGCCCGGCGCGCCACGCGCATCAGTCCGATGGCCGCGCTCCGGACCGAGTAGCGGAAGTGTGCGACGAGCAGCACGCAGCGGCGTCACGCCTTCCGTCCCTTTCCCCCGGCTCCACACCGTCTCAGAACCTTTCCGCCCGGAAGAACCAGGACGACGGGAGGCTTGAGGTGTGAACATAGGGAACCGAAACCCACTCGCCGGGGTTAAGGGATGACGGCACCAGATTCGTCCATGATCCTGGCGTCAAGTTAGGGGACACTTGGATTCTCACATTGCCTGGTCCGTGAGTGCGAACGAAGAAATTCACGGTGTGGGTCGCCTGGTTGATGGAGGCGACTCGTAGTTGGACGGAAGGCATGTCCGGCACGAGAGCGGCGAAGATCGCATTTCCCAGCAATTCTTCGCCGCGTCCATTTGGGTGCGTCCCATCATAGAAATACGCGGGATTATTGAACAGCGCGAACACATCGAGGTAGAGGACTTGAGAGGTCGCGGTGGTTTCCGCCGCGGCGAGCTGACCGAGCAGGGTGTTGATCTCACTGAAGCGAGCGTTGCGAACGTCCGGCGTGGTTCCGTTGAATCCCGGCAGGATGGAAACGAGCAGGATGCGGATGTTCGGATTCCCGGCGGTGCCAATATCGCCCTGCAAGCGGTCCACGATGGCCTTGGCGCGGTCGCGCACGGTGGCGGCGGACACGGAGAGATCCAATGGGACGTCGTTGTGTCCGCCGAGGATCACCGCAGTGTCCGGGGTTTTCCCGGCATTCCTGAGCGCGCCCAGATAAGTAGGCGCGTTGTTCGCGCGTTCGAGCAACGTGGTTCCCCAGATGGATTCGTGGTGGTTCACGAAAGGTCTGGCCGGAATAGGTGGGATAGATCGAGGAGCCACCTTCGTTGGCCGTGCGGGTGCCCACGAGTTCGTGACTGAGTCCGAAGTCCACGAAATTCTGCCAGCACCAGTAACGCCACGACCAGTTTCCGTCACCGTACGAAGCGGCGGCGTGGGCCTCGGTGATGGAATCACCGATGCACAGCAGACGGCCAGGCCCGCCCGGCAGAGCAGGTGGTTCTGGCGTCGCCGCGGTCGCGGAAGCGAGGCCGACAAACAGGAGGATGAGCCGGATGCTGGACGTTGCCATGAAAAGGAGATGGAGGCGCAAGTGCAGTCAATAGCCGAGCAGGCCGGCGTTTTGCAAGTGAATCGCTTGTTAACTCGCTTTCGATGGCCGCACTCCGAACCGAGTGACGGAAGTGCGCGACGAGTGCCCGGTGCGCATGCTACCGTTTCGCGATGATGGCACGCGCGGAGACAGAATCACGAACGAGCGGTGGAGTGCAGCAAAGCACCAATGCCGTGCTCATGATTCGGCCGTTTCGGTTCTATCCCAACCCCGAGACCGCGGCGGACAACGCGTTTCAACAAGCGGTCGCGGCGGGTGAGATGCCGGCGATTTCGGCCGCGGCTCAGCGCGAGTTCGATGAGGCGGTGACGACCTTGCGCGACGCGGGCGTGACCGTGCATGTGGTGGACGACACCGCCACGCCGGAGAAGCCGGACGCAGTGTTCCCTAACAACTGGTTTTCTACCCATCACGACGGCCGGGTGGCGCTCTACCCGATGTATTCCGCGGCCCGTCGGCGGGAGCGACGACTCGATGTGATCGAGGAATTGCGCAAGCATTATCAGATCACGGAGGTGATCGATTATTCGGCGGAGGAAACGGCTGGCCGCGCGCTCGAGGGCACCGGCAGTCTCGTCCTCGATCACGTAAACAAGCTGGCTTACGCGTCGCTTTCAGAGCGGACGCACCCGCAGTTGTTGCGGCGCTTCTGCGACGACTTCGGATACGAGGCCGTGACCTTTCGCAGCGTCGACGCCGACGGGCGACCGATCTATCACACGAACGTGATCATGTGCGTCGCTTCGGAGTTCGCGGTCATCGGTTTGAGCATGATCGCCGATGAAGCGGAACGGATGGGCGTGCAAAATCTTCTCGAATCGACGGGCAAGGAAATCATCGAGTTGAGCGCGCCTCAGATCGGTGAGTTTGCCGGCAACGCGCTCGAACTGCACAACGAACGCGAAAAACTGCTCGTGCTCTCGACGCGCGCGGCGTCTGCATTATCCAGCGAACAGCGGAGCCGGATCGAGGAACACGCGCGCCTCGTCCCGCTGACCTTGCCGACGATCGAACTGGCCGGGGGCAGCGCCCGCTGCATGATGGCGACGATCCATCTGCCGGCGCGATGAGATGGTGCGCGATACAGGTTTCGAACCTGTGACCCCCTCCGTGTCAGGGAGGTGCTCTACCACTGAGCTAACCGCGCGAAATGGTTTTGAGTATGCGGCGCGCCTGCGGACTTGGCAAGTTGATCGCCAGATGGGTAGTGTCCTGATTTGGAATCGTGTTCGGTTGAAAGACAAAAGCAATGAACGACGCAAACCAACATTCCAACGCGCAACCTCCCCCGAGCGGAGCTGCGGCCATGATCACCCGTGGCGAAACGCCGCTGAATCTCGAGATGCCGTTCTCCAGCCTCCGGGAATTCATCACTCCTAACGAGCAATTCTATGTCCGGGGGCATTTCCCCATCCCGGAAATCAACGCCCAGAACTGGCGCTTGAAAGTGGAGGGTGCGGTCGCCTTACCGTTTGAATTGACCTACGATGAGCTGCGCCAGATGCCGAGCCAGACCATGACGGCGACAATGGAATGCGCGGGGAACGGGCGCTCGTTTCTCGAGCCGAAGGTGAAAGGCGTCGCCTGGGATCTCGGCGCGGTCGGGAATGCAGAGTGGACCGGGGTGCTCCTGCGCGACGTCTTGCAGCGTGCGGGTGTGCGGAGCGACGCGCGGGAAGTGGTCCTCGAAGGCGGCGACAAAGGGGCCATCCCGGAGCCGCCACGGCCGCCGGGAGAGATCCATTACGCGCGCAGTTTGCCGATCGCGAAAGCCAGCGATGATGTCCTGCTCGCCTTCGAGATGAATGGCCAGCCGCTGCCTGCCTCGCACGGCTTTCCTTTGCGCGCGGTCGTCCCCGGCTGGTTCGGGATGGCCTCGGTGAAAGTGGCTCCAGCGGATCATCGTCTCGGAGACTCCGTTCAACGGCTATTACCAATCGATCGATTACACCTACTGGCAGCGACGCGATGGACTGGTGACCCTGGTGCCGTTGGCGGAGATGGAGCTGAAAGCGCAAATCGCGCGGCCGTCGATGGGCGAGGTTTTGTCAGCCGGCGCGCAATATCGGGTGCACGGGGCGGCGTGGGCGGGAACGGAAGAAGTCGCCGGAGTTGAAATTAGCATCGATGGCGGCGGCACATGGTCGCCTGCCAGGTTGATCGGTGAAGCAGTGAGAAACGCTTGGCGCTTTTGGGAGTTCAACTGGACGCCGCGCGGCCCGGGAAAATATTCGCTGGTCGCGCGGGCGCGCGATTCCGCTGGGCGCACCCAGCCGGAGCAGCGGAATGCGGATTACGGCACCTACGTCGTGAACCACTGGCTGCCGATCGTGGTCGAAGTGCGGTGAGCACCTCTGCTCGTTTTACGCTGCCAGCTTGACCGCATCCCTGTGCCCAAGGATCCGGACCGTCTGCTTCAGTTGCTCGACCTTGAGCGGTTTTTTCAGGACCGTGACCGGGCCTTTGGAAAGAATGCGGTCCAGCATCTCGCTGTCGGGATAACCGGTGATGACCACAATCGGCAGGTCCGGATCGATCATCTTTCGCAGCTGAATAGACATCGTCCGCCGGACCGTCCGGGAGCTTCAGATCGAGGAAGAGAAGATCGAAATGTTGCTTGTCGAGCGCGGCCAGCGCTTCCTTGACCGTGCCGACGACCACGCGGCTGAAGCCGATTTTTTTGAGGAAAAGCTTGAAAAGAGTTTGCAAGCTCTCGTCGTCATCCACCACGAGGACCGTCGGCTGGCCCGCCTTGTCCTCCTTCAGAATGTCCTTATCGAGAGCGGCTTTCTTGACCCGCCAGCGCCCGCCGATTTGAATCGCGGGGAGTTGCCCGCGTTGCACCAAATAATAAACCGTCGGCAATGGAATCCGGAGGTATTTGGCCGTCTCCTTGACCGTTAAGAGGTTGTGCATGAGTGAGGGAGCAGGCGTTTGGGCGAGGCAGGGAAGCTTGTTGTGGACACGTTTATAGTTTTCCTGCAGGGGATGTCAACTCCCTTCTTCTGTGATCGTTAGGCAATGGTCGAGAGAATAACGCCGGCCCCTTCCCGCGCTCTTCAGATCGCTGCTGGACAAGGGGGGGGCGGCAGTTGACTGTTCCCACCTTCATGAGCGTTCTGTTTTTCAAGCGATTTCTGCAGCGGCCCTTCCAAGTCGCTTCCATTATTCCCAGTTCGAAAGCGCTCGTGGAGCGGGTGGCGAGCAAGATGGATTTCAGCCTGCCGCGGGTCATCGCCGAGTACGGTCCGGGCGAAGGCGTCCACTCGCGGGAGATCGCGCGCCGGATGCGGCCGGGCTCGCAATTGCTCCTCTTCGAATTGGATGCGGATTTTTCGCGCGATCTCAAACGGCAGTTTGCCGACGATCCCCGCGTCCATGTCATCCACGGGGACGCCGCGCAATTGCCCCAGGAGCTGCAACGCCGCGGCATCCCGCACTGCGACTACATTGTTTCCGGGATTCCCTTCAGTATTCTCGATATCAAAAAGAAACGCGCCCTCCTGCAGAAAACGCACGAAGCGGTCGCGCCCGGCGGCGCTTTCATCATCTACCAGGTGACCAACGAGCTGCGGCAGCACGCGCTCTTGTTCGATCACGCGAAGTCCGAATATTTCCTGCAGAATATTCCGCCGATGTTCATCACTGTATTCGCCAAGGCGAAGACCCGAAACGGCTACGCCCATCCCGCGAGCAACGGGGCACGCATCCCGGTCAATCTTTCCGCATGACGCCGGCCGCGTGCCGCAAAGAAAAGGACTCGATGGGCGAGATGTCCGTCCCGGCATCGGCGCTTTATGGCGCGTCCACCCAGCGAGCGGTGCTGAATTTTCCAGTCAGCGGCTATCGCTTTTCCCGGCCGTTTGTTCGCGCGCTCGGTCTCTTGAAATGGGCCGCGGCGCAGGCCAATCATGATCTCGATTTGCTCGATGCCCATCGCTCCGCCTTGATCGTGCAGGCCGCCGAGGAGGTGATCGAAGGCAAGCTCGATGAGCATTTCCCGCTCGATATCTTCCAGACCGGCTCCGGCACGAGCACGAACACGAACGCGAACGAGGTCATCTCGAACCGTTGCTGCCAGTTGGCCGGGAAAGAAATCGGCGCGCGCGATCCGGTGCATCCGAACGATCACGTCAACATGGGGCAGTCGAGCAACGACGTCATCCCCTCGGCGATCCACATCAGCGCCGCGGAAGAGCTCAAGAATTGTCTCCTGCCCGAATTGGAAAAACTTCAGGGCGCGCTGGAGGCGAAGGCGAAGGAGTTCTGGGAGATCATCAAGATCGGGCGCACCCACTTGATGGACGCCACCCCGGTGCGGCTCGGGCAGGGCTTTGGCGGCTACGCGCAGCAGATTGCGTATGCGCGCGAGCGAACGCAAAAGGCGATCGACGTTTTGCGCGAGCTGGCTCTGGGCGGCACGGCCGTCGGGACCGGTCTGAACCGGCATCATGATTTCCCGGCAAAGGTCATGCGGCATCTCGAACAGCGCACCGGGATCGCGTTTCGCGAAGCGACCAATCATTTCGAAGCGCAGGGCGCGAAAGACGCGGTCGTGGAAGCGAGCGGCCACTTGAAGACGATCGCGGTCAGCCTCTTCAAGATCGCGAATGATCTCCGCTGGCTGAGCAGCGGTCCACGTTGCGGGATTGGCGAGATTCAATTGCCGGCCACGCAACCGGGCAGCTCGATCATGCCGGGCAAGGTGAACCCGGTCATCTGCGAATCGATGATGATGGTCTGCTCGCAGGTGATCGGCAACGACAGTTGCGTCACCTGGGCGGGAGCGAACGGGAATTTCGAGCTGAACGTGATGATGCCGGTGATGGCGCACAACCTTCTCGAGAGCATCCGGCTGCTGGGCAACGCCTGCGCCATCTTCACCGAAAAGTGCGTCGAGGGAATCCAGGCGAACGAGGAGCGCTGCCGCGAATTGGTCGAGCTTTCCATGGCCATGGTGACCAGCCTCGCGCCGAAAATCGGCTACGATCGCGCGGCCGAGATCGCCAAGGAAAGCGCTCACGACCGGCAAGACCGTGCGCGAGATTTGTCGGGAGAAAAAAGTCCTGCCGGAAGCGGAGTTGAATGCTGCGCTCGACCCTGTCGCCATGACCGAGCCCGGCGGCACCGGTTCCGCCGGAGGCTAGAGTCGCAACACCGCGGCTCCGGTTTCGACAAGCTCATGGTTGCCAACGTTAACGGTCCCCAATTTTCCGGTGGCGCGAACATCGCGATCAAATGTCCGGCACACACTTACGAGCAGACGATCGCGTTTTACCGCGACACCCTGGCTTTGCCGCTGATCGAGGAGGAAGAAGACGGCTGCATTTTTCAGTTCGGTCCCGAATCGGCTCTGGATCGATCGCGTGCCGAATCTCAGCCAGCCCGATGTCTGGCTGGAATTGGAAACGAATGATACCGAGGCGGCCGCGGCCTATTTGAAGATCAACGGCGTTCCGCGCCGCGATGAAGTCGAACAGTTGCGCGAAGACTTCGATGGATTCTTCATCTCCGCGCCCTCAGGGGTGATTCACCTCGTCATCGGCGACGAGGAATAAAGCGTTGTCGGCGGCGGGAATGTGCCGGCCGACGATCACCACGTCGCGTTCGATCTCTCCGACGCGCGCGACACGTGGTAACAAGCCCCACTGTTCGAAACCTGTGCGCCGGAAGAGCTCCAGACTCGCGGCGTTGTGTCCGAAGATCAGTCCGACGAGCGCGCTGATCGCGAGCGTCGAGCTGCGCGCGATTCCTTCTTCGAGTAAAGCGCGACCGATGCCGCGTCGGCGGCAGGTTTCGCGCACGTAAACACTCACTTCGGCGGTGCGGTGATAGGCCGCGCGGGTTTTGAACGGCTGAAAGCTGAACCATCCGGCGACCGTCTCGTCGATTTCCAGAACCCAAAGTGGATGCTGCGCCGGAGAATGTTTGCGGAACCAGGGCAGTCGTTCCGTCACCGTGACCGGCTCCAACTGCGCGGTGGAGATGCGCGTCGCGATGGCGGCGTTGTAGATCGCGACGATCGACGGCAGATCAGCGTCGTCAGCGTCGCGGATCTTCACGCCGCGCGAATCGCGACTGCAGGCGGCGGCGCGGTCTGGAAAAAGATGTGATCGAAGGTCGGCTGAAAGGCGCCGCCCTTGGTTTCACCGATCTGGAAGCGGCTGCTGATCGCGCGTTGATCCGCGCAGAAGACCTCCACCTCCGGTGCGCCCGACAACGCGCGAGCAAAGCGGTCACGGCTCCCTTGGCCAGCTCCGGCGTGTTGCAATCGCGGCTGAGATGCCCCAGGACCACGCGCTCGATTTTGCCCGGGAGAAGTTGTTCGATCACCGCCGCCGCCGCCGCGTTCGAAAGATGGCCGTGCCGCGACATGATCCGCTGTTTCACCGGCCACGGCCGCACCTGACAGGCTTGGAGGAGTTTCTCGTCATGATTCGTCTCGATGACGAGCGTGTGCACTTCGCGCAATCGTTCCACGAGCATCTTCGTGGCGTACCCGAGATCGGTGATGAACCCGAGGCCGCAGCGTCCGGCGTGAAAGGCAAAGCCGACCGGCTCCACCGCGTCGTGCGGTACGGGAAAGGTTTGCACCGTGATATCGCAGATGGCGAATTCCGCGCCCGTCCGGAACAAACGCCAGTGGCGATGCGCGCCGAGCGGACCGCAGCGGATCGCCTCCGCGGTCAAGGCATTGCAATAAATCGGCACGTGAAACTTCCGGCAGAGCACTTCCAGTCCGCAGATGTGATCTCCGTGCTCGTGCGTCAGGAGCACGCCATCGAGTTGTGCAGGCGTCACTCCGCAAAGCGCGAGCCGCACCACGAGTTGGCGCGCGCTCAGGCCGCCATCGATGAGCAGCCGGCAATGATCGGTCATGATCAGCGCGCTATTTCCGGCGCTGCCACTGCCGAGCATCGTGAGGCTGAACACGCTCGATACATAACGAGCGCGTTCCTCGTTCACAAACAGAAACCACTCTCCGACGGTGGAGAATTCTTCCGCAGGTTGAGCCTTGCGGTTGGGCGCCGCGAGGTGCACCATTCCCGCGCATGAAACTCCTGCTACCCATCCTGATTGCCCTCTCTCTTTTGCAACCGAACGCGCTGCGTGCGGATGAAGCCAGCCATAAGAAGGCGGCGGAATCGCTCCTCGCCTTGATGGGATTGGAAAAACTCCTCAGCCAGTCGGTCGATCAAATGCTCGCGATGCAGGTGCAACAAAATCCCTCGCTCGCTCCCTACCAGGCGCAGATGAAAACCTTCCTGAACAAATACATGAGCTGGCCCAGTCTGAAGGAAGACCTGGCCAAGGTTTACATGGCCGAGTTCACCGAGTCCGAGCTGAATGACCTGATCAAATTCTATCAAACACCACTCGGCAAGAAGACGGTGGAGAAGATGCCGTCACTGATGTCGAAGGGCGCGGAGATGGGGCAGAAGCGGATGCAGGAGCATTTGCCGGAATTGCAGGCCGCGATCCAGGCCGCCGGCAGCCCGGCCGCCAGCCCGGAGAAAAAGCCCTAAATCGCGCGGGAAAACTTACGCGCGCGTCCATGAGCGCGAGGACGCGTTCCTTCTTCGCCCCGTAATCGAGCGCCCGAAAAGTGCGGATTTCCTCGAGCCGGCGCAGGCCGTTGAGCGTGTCGAGGAACTCTGTGTAGCTGGCCGCCAATTGCGTGGTCTCGAGATAACGTCCGCGCAAATTCCTGTCCTGAAACGCGCCCGGATTCTGCGCGGCGAAAAGGTGGAAGCGCAGCCAGCGCCGATCGGTTCGTGAGACCTTTTGCGTCCGGCGAAAGAAGGCCACGAAAAGGAGGAGCACCAGATAAGTATCGACGCGCGCCTGCAGCTCCAGGTTGCGCGCATAATCCTCGGAATGAATCTCCCGCTGGCCGGTCTTGAATTGGAGCGCGGCGTGGAGCGCGTGATTTATTTCCTCCACAAACGCGATCAGCGAACGGATATTGCGGTTGCTCAAGCCGGCCCGCGGATCGTGTTGCTCGAGCTGACCGATCAGCCAGCTGCGAATAGTAGATGCCGACGTAAAGCTGATCGTCGGCGCGGCGCAGGAAAGTGCGGGCGAGTTCGTTCAGCTCGCGCGCGGAAGCGCCCGCCGCTTTGGTTAATTGCGCGCAGCGGCTCCGATCGATCAGGCAATCTTCCAGATTGATCCCCACCTGCGCATAGGTGCGCTCGAACAGCTTCTGGATCTGACTGAAGAGCGTCTCGTTCACAGCAGGAACGAAGGACTCACCTCATCATCGAGATTGAGCAACTGGTCAGAAAGCTGATTCAACGCCAGACGCACCTCGCGGAAACGGTCAGCCAGCTCTTCGTAGACGTCATGCAAATCGCAGCGGCGCGCGGCCGCATGCGACGCGACCAGTTGATAGTTCGCCCGTCCCGACTTGCTCGTAAAACTTCAGGTCCGGCGCGCCCCGCCGGCTGCGGTGCTGCGTGTTCTCGTGAAAAATTCCGCTGAGAAAGAGGGAGTAATTTCCGACGTGCGCGCGCAGCAGGAACGCCTGCTCCGGGGTTGCGCGCGTCAGGGCAATCAGCATATCGGAGATGTATTGCTGGCCGCGTTCATCGGCCAGATGCGGTGCCTGCAGACCGCTGATGCGGGAAAACGTCTCCAGCAAAGAGGCCACATAATCGCACAGCTTCCGATCGTTGATTCCGGCCTGGCGGAGGACGTGGCGCGCGAGCACGTAGAAGTAAAACTGCGACGAGATCGAGAGCTGGCCGGTGCTCGAAAGGATGGCGTCGATCAAGCGCGGATGGTCCAGGACGGAGTCGCGCATTTCCTGGTCGCTCAGCAAATCGACTAACGAGACGTGATCCGGTTGCGAACGCGCCAGCGTCCGCACGACGAAATCGAAATCAGAGGCGGTGAACCGCTCCCGACAATTCGCTCTGATCATCGAGAACGAAGTATGAGCTAACGGCAGTGCCGCGTGGCAAGAGGTTCCGTTGCCGGGTGGTCAGGACATCATCCTGAATGTCATCGGCGAAATGCTCGTTCGCTTTTTTTCTCGCTATAATTGTCGAACGGCAGAACCGATCGCCGGAAACGTCGTCGCCGCGATTTGTATCGCAACCAACCGACCATGGAATGGCCGGCGGCGACGCGATGGACTTTGCGTCGCCGTTCACATAGGAATCCATTCAGCCGTTCGTTCAATGGCCCCTCCGATATATGCCGGGAGTGTCTATCCGGTACCTGTAGCAAAGAATTACGCGGGCTGGCGTAATTTCTTTTTCCGGTGCCGTCTGAGGCGCAGCAACCGCTCGATCCGATCGCGCAACGAGTCAGGACACGCGGTACGGCGATAACTTTGCGCGCGCTTTCTCGCGTTGGGCGGGGGAAATTCGCCGGCCAGGAATTGAAACGCGATCACGCCAAGCGCGTAATCATCTTCGAACGTTCCTGGACGGCGCGCAGATTTTCCTCGCAGCCCCGGCGGCATATAATCAGGTGAGCCCCATGGCAGCATGTCCGTTTGATCAATGTTGCATGCGCCCTCGAAATCAATCAACCGCAGCGTTCCTTGAAAGCGGAAGATGTGTGATGGCTTGCAGTCGCGCCAAACCCAGCCGGACGCGTGCAATTTCGAAAGCAATGGTTCCAGTTGTTCCAGAATCTTTTCCGCCAGTCGCCAGGAAATTCGTAGTGGATGCACTCGGTTTGCCGAGAGCAGCGGGCGCCCGCCGATTTTTTCGAGCACGATATAGCGATTCCCGTTATGGGTGAACCCCCGAAAAATCTCGGGGACGGGCAAACCTGTTTTGCGCAATCTGCGCAGGACTTGGGCCTCATGCTTCACCAAGGCGTATCCGTCTTTGCCATCCCAGTTTGTTTCGCCATCGCGCCGGCCTTGTTTCAGGATAACTAGCCGAACAGGTGCCGCCGAGATTTCGGCGGCTTCGTACACTCCGCCTTTTCCGCGTTGGCTAAGTGGACGAAGAACAAGATAGTCGCGCCCGATTGGTCCGGCGATCGGCTTGCCCTTCGCGGATGCTATTTTCGTCCGGAAAGGATCGGCAAACGCGTCATGCCTCCTACGGCGCGAAAAAGCGCCGTGCCGGTAGTAAACAATCCCGTTGCTTCGGTAAGGTTGATCGAAAGGAATCTTCGGACCACGCAAGTCGCGAGTTAGATGGTGCAACTCAGCTGCCACCTGAACCGCCTCCACTTCAGTACGCGGATAAACCGTAACGAATTTCCCGGTTTGAGAATAATCTTGCAAACCCGAGTTCAGACTGGCCAAAAATTCTAATCGTGCGGGAACCTTGAAAAGCAATCCTCGTCGGCGCAACGCGAAGGACACACGGGTCAAGACGGCATGCGCTGTTAATACCGTGGCGGAAAGGTGAATTTTCCACCCTCGCGCAGGATCCTCCCTAGTGGGTGCGCGCGAGTACCGCCACATGCCCTGACGCCTTGGGAGAAAGCGAATGAGTCTGCGCCAGTCTCCCTCCAGCTCCAGTGCCCGAGTCGGTGGCAAATCGTCGCTTGCCCCCTTACATGACCCTGGCAAAAGAAAGCATCACGAATGTCGTGGGATTTGTCCTAACCATTCTCGGATCAACCATGCCGCATTCCAGAACATCGACAAAACTTTGAGGCATACAAAGGGCATCTAAGTCGCCGGGTGTGATTGTGAAGCGACTGGAGAGCTCGCGTTGCGCGTCCTTGTCGCCTTGCATGGCCTCGCAAAGCAGACCCCGAATTCCTTCAGCGTACTGTTCATCGCCAAGAATCTTTGCCACCATTTGTTTGTAGCTGAGACGCTTGGTTACTGGGCGTGTCTTACCGACGGATTTTCGCGTAGCCATACTTGCCTCCTATTTTCCAAATTCCAGCGCTTGGATGGGTTGGGAGCAAGCTTTTTCAGCGCGGTGGGGACGGTTTGCTGATTCGCTCCGTCAGTTGGGTAAATCGCGGCGTCGCTCTGATATTGTCGAGACGCGGGTCGACTCTGAACCAAACAAGGGAGAGTGAACGTCTAGAAATTGCTACCTCCAGCCATCGAAGCGCTTCTGCTTCATCACGCAGCGCGGAGTAAACCGTGGCCAGATCGTAAGCTGAAACGGCCTCGGGTAATGATGTGGCCTTTTGCAAAATCTGCTCGGCTTCTTGGCGTTGGCCCGCGCAGCCATGGATATAAGCACGCTCCAAACTCATGTCGTCGTCACTGGCAAGCTCCCCGCATTTCTTCAAAACATCCATAGCCTCAGGAAATTTGCCTTGGCAGGCGTAGACTTGCCCCATTACTTCAAGTGCAGGAAGGAAGTTCGGTTGGAGCTCCAGCGCGTCGCGACATTGTTCGATGGCTTCATCATAACGGCGGGCCACGAGAAGTATCTTAGCGCGCGCTGCCCGAACGATTGGTGCCAGCGGATCCCGCTCCCGCGCCGCCGCGATCTGGTCGAGTGCATCTTCGAAGCGAGCCAGTTCCGCTAGGTGAAGTCCGTACCAATGACGAGCTGGCACATTATTCGGATTCAAACCAATGGCGTGCTCGAATTCTCCTTTAGCTGTTTCCCAGTCCCAGTCGAAGTCACCTAACAACATTGCGCGCGAGACATGGGCTTCAGCAAGGTTGGGGTCGAGTTCGAGGGCTTTCGAAACGTTCGGCGAGGCTAGCTTCCCGCCTTCGGCGCTACCGATGGCACCGTATTCCGCCAGCAGAATGTAAGCGTCCGCAAGCCCGCAATAGGCTGCCGCAAATTCCGGGTTTCTCGCCAATGCTCTTTCGAAGAGTTCCCGCGCTTCCTGCAATGCGGAAATTGTGCGTTTGTTGAGCAGAAATCGGCCTCGAAAATATAGGTCGTTGGCTTCGGGATCTGATGCAGGCATTGCATTGATACCGCCCAGACGTGTTTGCGAGCCGATGCGCAATGCTCGTGCCACCTCAACGGCTACGGCCTTCGCTAACGTCAGCGCATCTTGCTCGGTGACGTCGAATTCCTTCATCCAGACTTCATAGCCCGTGCGGACTACAATCAGCACTGCGTTCATCCGCACCCGACCTGCCTCGCGTTTTACACTTCCCTCAACGACGTGCGTCACTCCAAGTTGCCGCCCAGCCTTGCGTGCATCTTCGCTGCGGCCCTTGAAGGAGAAGGCGGAGGAACGTCCGATGACTCGCAGTCCGGGAGTGTTGCCCAGAGACTTGCTGATTTCTTCGGTCATCCCGTCGCTAAAATATTCCTGATCTCGGTTTTGACTTCCGTCCCGGAACGGCAAGACAGCAAGAGACGGTCGGACAGGCCAGAAGAAGAACGCAAGGCCAACGGCGACCCCGGCACCGATGGGCGCCAGAATCAAGAATTTCTGTTTGCGCCATTTCGTTCCATTTCCTCCGGCGGCTGGCTGCAACTTCCGTGGCAAAATCGGATTCCCAAGGGTATCCGTGAAAAGATTAAAGATCCCAATCCTACGACCATGTTTCACTTCGCATTCGCCGAGATCGTGCAGGTGGCGATTCCACCGCAGATGGGGTGCGAGATCATCTGCCACCCGTTTCGAAACAAGAATGTGTCCGGCATCGCCGCAGTCCATCACCCGCTGCGCCATATCGATCCCCGCGCCGGCCACGTTTGAGCGATCGTTGACATCGAGAATCTGATTGATGGGGCCACTGTGAATTCCCATCCTTAGGCGAATCTCACGGTGGGTTCTTAATTCCGCGCTAATCTGCATGGCGCATTCAACTGGCGCTTCCGGGTCCCCATGGAAAACAAGGGCCATGCCGTCGCCCGTGGGTAGTCGCGTTAGCTTGCCCTCGGCCTCAGCACCTCGAAACCGCGGCGTATTTCGCACGATCCGGTTTAAGTCCGCCATGACCCGGCTCTGCTCGTGAATGAGCAGAGTGGAGTATGCCACCACGTCGATAGTCAGGATGTGGGCGATCTCGAGCTTGAGATCTGGTTCGACATCCGCGGCCATGGTTGAGCGGCTCCCCGTCGCTGGACGACGCAACCTCTCACTGGAACCATTTGCCCCGGTTACGGAGGAAAATTCAAGATTGAACTGCTCGGTCGCCGTTCGAGCGACGCGGGCGCTACTTCACGCCGGTCGCAAAAACCGTTTGGAAATGCGGGCTTTCTTTCTCGCGTGAGACCACGGTCACTTCGATTTTCTTGAAGCCCTTTTCTTCCAACAATCTGGTGCAGTTCCACTTCGCTGAAACCGAGCCAATGATCGGCGTAGAGCTCGCGCGCCCGCTCGAAGCGATGGCTTAGAAGATCCAGGATCACGATCCGGCCGCCTTTCTTCAGGATGCGGTGCGCACCGGCGATGGCGCGCTCCGGATGGATGGCGTGATGCAGCGCCTGGCTAAGGATGGGGAGATCCACCGACCCTTTCGCGATCGAAGACACTCGAAACGGCCGGTAGGCACTAGTTGAGGCGGGCGGCAGTTGCTTTGAGAGCCGAATCCGATCATGCTCGCGGACGCCAAAGATCACGCCGTTTCTTTGGTTCGATGCGCAGGCGGAGGAGGCGGCTTCGGAAGTGTGGAACTCGGAATGCGGATTCCGGAAGTGACACGCCAGCAGTCGCAGTTGGAAGTCAGATGCCGGTACCGGGTGTGCCAATTTCGAAATGGCGCGATCTTGAAGGGACGGGGCCGCGGCCGGCGAGGACAGGAGCGAAGACGGGGCGGCGTTTCGGAATCAGGAAAGCAGGAGAACTTCGAGCATAGCCATCCCCTTCTGGCTTTTGAAAGCCCGGCCGTTGCTTCGCATTTGCAGGCCCGGCCGTTGTCTGCGCATCCGTTACGGGAACGCCCGGCCTCGCTCGCGCTGCGTTACGGGTTACGGCTTGGTTTCAAAACCGGTCCTAGTGTTCCAGCACGAAAAGAACGTGCGTTGCGGCATCCGGGGCAGCGTCCGCGGAGTGGACGGGCGTGAACCCGCATTTTTGCAGGACGCGGATCGAGGCCGCGTTGTGTTTCGCGACACCGGCGTGAAGCGGGCGAGTTTGCTCCAGGCGAAGGAACGCGGAGATCGCTTCCGTCGCGACACCGCGGCCCCAAAGGGCGCGGTCGATCCAGTAGCCGATCTCGCGTTTTCCGTCCGACGTCCAGCTGCCGATGTGCCCGGCAACCTCGTCGCCTACGAGAATCGTCTTTGCCAGATTCTTCTCGTCGGCCAGAAGTTTCGCCCAATGCTGGTCGAAAGCTTCCCGCTCGCGCGAATTGAACGCGACCATTGCTACGGCCACGGGGTCCCGCTGGTGCTCGAAGAAGAGCGGCAGGTCGCCCGCTTCGACATCGCGTAACTGCACTCGTGGCTTCATCTCCATGGCGCTCACACCCTACGATTGCGCTGACAAACGGAAATCGATTACTGCTGGGAGAAGCTGGCCGCGGATTGCGAAATGCGGATCTCGGAACGGCGGAACGAATTTGGAAGCCCGCTGGCCCAGTGCGCCGCGATCACGAACCAAACTACCCCGGGCCGCTGTCGAACTCGACTGCTTAAAGCATTCGACTTCCAGTGCCCGCTCTCAAAACAGAGATTGGCGATAACCTGAGTCTCTCCTGATTCCTCGAAAGTCTTTTCTCTACGCCTTGAACCTGGATTGCCGTCCGGATCCCGCCGCCGCCAGCGGCTGCGGCGGGCAGGCTCCTTTGAGGACTCTGAAAGCTCGCGGACCCGGTGCCATTCGATGAAACATGAGGCCTTGAGTCTGTCCGAAACGGCTGCTCTCGTCGGCTTCGTTTCGTGAGCTTGAGCCCTCAACCCCCGCCATCACCCCTGGCTCGACTGTTTAAAGCATTCGAGTTTCCGATCTCAACCAAACCTGAGGATGAACCTACTACGGTGCGGCGGGCTGGTGCGCGTGCACGTCGGGAACTCCCCGACCGCCCACCCTTGTTTTTGATCCGAATTTCTCAAGTCTCGAACCTCCACCTTTCCGCCGCCGTCACAGAACTCGACTGCTTAAAGCATTCGATATCTTCTTCGGAGAACTCCTCTGGCCCCAATGGGTCGACGCGAAAGAAGCAGCGACAGCCGGTCAGCCACTTCCTCGCTTGTGAGGGGGCGATAGTCTTTGCGCGGAAAACGCACGCCACGCTTCACCGTGAGCTCGACACTGTGAATGGCGCCGATGTCCTGGAGCGGGTCGGACGCGAGGAAGACGATGTTCGCGAGCTTGCCTGGCTCGAGCGTACCCATCTCCTTTTGCTGTCCCGCGCTCATCGCGCTGATCATGGTCGCTGAACGGATCGCGTCCATCGGAGTCATGCCGCATTTTCGCACCAGAATCTCCATTTCGCTGTGGAGCGCGGAGTAAGGATCGTCCGCCGGCGCGAAGCTATCGGTGCCAGCCGAGATGAGGACACCGTGCCGGTAGGCCTGCGCGCAGAGCAACTCCGCGAGTTTCGATGAACAATAGGGCGGCGGCGGGGCGTTCTCCGGCGTCTGCGCGCGCATGCGCTCGATGGTCTCGAAAACGTAATTCGTCGCATCGAGGATGATGCCGCGCTCGCGCATGCTCTCGAAGAGCGCGGCCATGACCTTGTTCCTGCCGTCTTCGAAGGGCGCCGGATCGAGCGGGAACGCTTCCCGTTCCTGATAACGTTGCGGGCGTTTCTCCACCGCCTGATAGCCGAGGTAGCCGGTGTGCGACATCGTGTCGGGACGCGCGTCGATCACCTCCTGCGGCGTCGCGGGGAAGACCATGCCGTGCGCCCAGACGAGCATGCCCTGGCGATGCGCCTCTGCCGCGATCCTGGCCACGAGTTTGGCGGAGAGATTCGCGTAAATCTTGATCCCGCTCGCGCTGGTTCCTCTCGCCAGAGTAACGGCAGTGGCAAGATCGGTGTGATCGTCGATCGCTTGCATCCAGGGCGCCGTGCCTGGCGCGAAGCCCTGACTGGAGGCGAGGAGACGCGGGTCATGGAGAAAATCCGGACCGGCAAAGAGCGCTGCGTAGAAGATATCGGGGCCGGGCACTTCACCGACACGCGAAGCGCGGGCAAGTTCAGCAACGGCGCGGGCGTCGTCGCCCATCGTGCGCACGGCGGTGACGCCGCTGTAGATGTCGCGTCGCATCATCGCTTCGGCGAAGCGGCGGTCAGGCGGAGTGGCGAGGTGCTCGTGCGAATTGATCAATCCGGGGAGGGCGAACTTCCCCTTCATGTCCACAACCTCGGCTCCTGCCGGCGCCTCCAATTCCGCAGCGGCGACAATCTTTTCAATTCGTTCGCCGCGCGTGATGATCGCCATGTCCGGCCGCGCGGGTCCGCCTGAGCCGTCGATCAGCGTGCAACCGGAATAGACGATCACCTTGTCCGGCGAAGGGGCGAAAGGAGGCTCGGAGGCTGATGGCGACGGCGTGCGCCTTCGCGGCGGCTGGCGCCGGCGGTGCCGCGGCGAACAGCGTGGCCGGCATCAGAAAGAGCATCGAGAACGCGGCGGCTCCCGATATGATTGACCGCAAACGAGCCGCCCGCATGAGCGCACGCTATCAACAGACGCGGCCGGCGTCACTTTCGGATGCCGCGCGGATTGCTCGACCGAGCGGTTAGGAGCCCTGAGCCATCGGGGTTCATCGCGAGGCACGGACGCGGCACTCTTGTTGCTATCGTATTCTAGAAATTATGGCAAAATTCCTCAACGCCAGCGCAACCGCTTACCACCTTGAGCAGCTGATCAAGGAAGCGCGCACCCGGCTTATTCTCATCAGCCCCGAGCTGAAGTTCAGCGGCCGGACCAAGGAACTGCTGGAAGAGAAGAGCGGGATCGAGGCCGCTATCGTCTACGGTCAGAACGATCTACCGCCCGAGGAGGTCAATTGGCTGCGCGGGCTCGCGTCGGTCCGGACCAGCTTTTGCCGAAGCCTGCGCGCGAAGTGTTACTTGAATGAAGAGTTCTGCATCGTGACGAGCCTGAGCCTCTACGATTTCAGCCAGGTGACGAACCACGAGATGGGCGTGCTCATCGTTCGCGCCGAGGACGAGGAACTCTACCGTGATGCGCGCGAAGAGGCCGAGCGAATCATCCGAAGCAGCGATGAGGTGCGGATCAGCGTGGATAAGGTGGAGCGGGTCGCGGGGGCGCCGGGGCGCACTGCGGCGAGCGGGGCGATGCCGGGGAAGGTGAGCACCTCCCGGCTGGCAAAGAAGCTCGGTTTGAAGACCCAGGAGTTACTCGATGGTCTCGAGCGGCTGGGCGCGGTCGAAGTCGACGCCGGAGGCAAGAGATTGACCGCGCAAGGGGTAAAGCTCGGAGGCGAATTCCGGCAGAGTGCGCGCTTCGGGGATTACTTTGTCTGGCCGGAGAATTTCGAGCTTTGCGAGGTGGCAGCGAACGGGCGTTGAGCTTCCGCTCTTCGGGTGAGGGCGCCGACGACCCTTCCGGATTGAACGCTCACAACCGTCGAAATCCCGGTCCGCGCTCGACTTCGCCTTCCGGCGGTGGCGTCAAGCCTTGCCGAACGTCATCATTTTTTTCGCGTGTAATTAATCTCCATGGTCTTGGCTTCGCCACTGCCACGATTCTCGTACCATTCGAAGTTGTGATGATCGGCATCGACGACTTTGAGGACTTCGCGGACTTTCATCGGCATCCCCGGCATCATTTCGAAGGCGGCGTTGTAGGTGAAGGTCTTGGTCGTGGGATCGTAGGTGCCTTCTGAGTTCATGATCATGGTGCCCATGTTGTCGATCCACGAAGAGACGAATTTCTTCTTCACGTTGTCGTAGCCTTCGATCGCCATCCCAGTGAAGTTCATATCCATCATTTTGCCGTCCGGACCGGGCATCTCGAATTTCCCGCTGTGGTCGGCGATGAAGAAACGCCCATCCATAATGGCTTTCCGCGTCGAGGTGCCGTTCGATTCCGTCGGTGGCGCTTTCGGATCCATCCACATCTTGACGGTGTAAGTCCAGTCTCCTGCCATGGTCCCGAGGAGCTTGTGGTTCTCGCCGGGTTGCGCCATCTCCATCATTTTCGCCATCTCCTCGGGGCTCGGTGGTGCGCCCGGGGCGGGTGCCGCCGGGTTGCCGCTCGGGGAGGAGGCGGAGGTTTGTGCGATTGCCGGCGAGGTGAACAGCGCCAGCAGGACAATTAGAAACAGGGATGCTTTCATGAGGTCGATTCTTTCGGAACCCAACGCGACACGTCAAGTTAATGATTGCCGCTCAGAGGTCCGCGCTCGGATGCACTGAGTATTTGCGTTTCACCTACCGGTAAACCGCCAGCCGCCGACATTGTAGGAGCCAATCCGACCACTGGCCTACCGAGAGTAGTAGGCCATCAATTCGCCGCGAGCGAGGACATGACCGGCGAACGCTGTTTCCAATGCCGAACGCTTCGAGCCGCTCTTCAACTCGAGTGTTTGATCGAGCGCGAAGACGCGGAAGAAATAGCGGTGAGTTCCCTTGGGCGGGCAGGGTCCGTCGTAACGGATATTGCCAAAATCATTCGTGCCTTGCGACGCGCCCTGCGGAACGCTCCTCTCGCCAATCGTCGTCATGGCCGGATCGATATTCCAAACCAGCCAATGGGTGAACAACCCGCCGGGCGCATCCGGATCGACCACGATTACGGCGAGACTCTTGGTCTCCGCGGGGACTCCGCGGAATAGAAGCGGCGGGTTCACGTTGGCCGCGGCACACGTATATTGCTGCAGGGATCTTCCCGTTTGCCTGGAAGGCCGAGCTACTGACGGTGATGTTTGCTGGAGACGGTGATGGAGTGGCGGAGGGCGTGGCCGCTGGGCTTGTCTCCTGCGCGAAGGAGATCGGCGCGAAAAATCCGACGACGACGAGGAGCGCGAGAAGTCGGAATGCTCCTCGACCGGGCAGCAAAGGAAGCATTCATGAGCGCGAGTGTTCTCAAGGGCTGGGACGCGCGTCAAGCGTTTGGTCAGGCCGTCGCAAGCGGTCCTGTAGCGGGTGCTGTTGGGGCCGCATCACTCTGCGCGCGGCGGTCACGCGACGCCGCTACCTGCCGAGACTGCCGCCGCTGTTCCTGGGCGACGAAACGCCGGCGCGGAGGGCGTGTGAAACATTTCCAGATCGTCGACGTCGTGATCGGTGACCGGAGTCAGCGCGAGGTCCATGTATTCGAGCTTGCGCGGATCGCGTTGAATCCGCGCGTAGGTGCGATGCAGCGCCCAATAGATGGAAAACCAGCGCGTGAGCTTGACGATCGTTTCGACCGCGTAACTCGGGTAGAATTTCCACCGCGGCAGAATGGGCAGGCCGGGCCGGCGATCGCGCCGGAATTTGAAGCGAAAGAGGCCACCTTCGAGCGGATGGATTTTCTCGACGTTGATCGAGCCCTTGAACCAGGTGAGGAGCGTGACGGCGTTGCTGACGTTCGCTCCCTTAGCGGCGAGCCGCCGCAGCACGGTCTCCATGTGTTCGGGCGTGTAGTACGTCTCCCACGCGGTGTAGTAGGCGCGCTCCCATTCCGCGCGCGACATCTTCGCGTGCGGCGCACAGGCGTGGTTCAGGTCGTAGCGGTTCATGTCGGCGTCCATCGCGACGCCGGCGCGGTGCAGCGTCTGATGATCGGCCGAGCCGGGCAGCGGGGTGAGGAAGAAGAACTCGAGGAGATCGACCGGCAGCTCCTTCTTGACGATCTCGATGTCGTGCCGAATGGATTCGATGGTGTCGTTAGGGAAGCCGGTGATGTAACCGGCGTAGGTGATGACGCGCGCCTCCTTCCAGGCGAGCAGCATCTTGCGATACTCGGTGATCTTGTTCTGCCGTTTCTTCGCGCCGGCCAGGCTGTCGGGATTGATGTTCTCGAGACCGATGAAGACGCGCTTCACGCCCGCGCTTCGCACTTCTCGATGAACTTCGGGAGCTTGTGACAAAGCGTGTCCACCTGAATGACGAAGGACAGATTCATCTTCTCGATCTTCCGCAGGCGAATGAGGCGATCGAGGATCGGCTCCCAATCCTGGTTGCGCGCGAAGTTGTCGTCGGTGATGAAAAAGCTGTGCAGTCCCTGGGCGACATTTTCGCGGATGATCTGCTCGATGTCGTCGGGGGAACGGCGGCGCGACTTGCGGCCCTGGACGTTGATGATGGTGCAAAAGGAACACTGGAACGGGCAGCCGCGGCCCGCGTCGAAACTCGTTAGGCCGCCGACCGTGCGCGAGGCGCGCGTGGCAGTGATGAGCGGAATCGGGCACCCTCGATTCCGGGGAGATCGGCCATGAAATTGTAGAGCGGCTGGAGGGTGCCCGCGTAAGCATCGCGCAACACCTGTTCGAGCCGGCCTTCGGCTTCGCCGGCAAAGAGGGAGATGCCCATCGCTTTCGCGCGATGGAGATCGGGATCGTTGCCGTCGAGCATGCTGAGCACACCGGAGACATGGAAACCGCCGATGCCGACCTGGATGCCGCGCGCGAGCAACGGCTTCGCGAGATCGAGCGCGCGCGGGAATTGGTTCGATTGCACGCCGACCATCATGACCATGCCGGCGCCGGCCTTCTCGATCAGGCGCGCGAGACGTTCCGGGCGAATGCGGGTGTTCGTTTCGTCGAAGGCGTGCATCTCCAACATCGACATCCTCGCCGAGGATCTTGCGCCGGGCGCAATCGCGCGCGAGACCGTAGAGCGCGGCGAGCGAGTTCGACGGGATCGCGGAGCGAAACCATTGGATGACGTAGCCGTCGTCGTCGTAGTGCGCCGGCTTGACGAGGACGAGGCAGAAGCGGCGGGCTGCGCGTGGCGAAGTGCTTGAGGTCGGCATGCAGAGTTCCTGCGCGAGACGGAGTGAACCACGCCGCCAGCGAATCCGCAATCCTCTACGGCAAGGCAGCGAGGATCCGCGCGAGCAAAGTGCCCGGCAAAATTCCCAAGGCAACCACGGTGATCGCGAGGAGGAGCAGCGAGATTTGCTGCAGGAAATCTCCGCTCTCGACCGCAGGCCGCTCGCTCGAGCTCGGGGCTTTCATCCACGAAGATCACCTTGAGCACGAGCAGGTAGTAATAGAGCGAGATCAGGCTGCCGAAGAGCGCGAGAGCGACGAGCCAAAGCAGGCCGTGATTCCCGCCGGCTCGCATGGCCGCGCTGAAGAGATAAAACTTCCCGAAGAATCCCGCGAGCGGCGGCAAGCCGGCTAACGAGAGCATGAAGATCGCCATGCACCCGGCGAGCAATGGCGAGCGTGTCGCGCAGGCCGGCGAAGTTCTTCAAATCGTCGCCGCCGGTTTCGCGCCGCACGAGCGCGACGACGCCGAAGGCGCCGAGAAGCGTGAAGGCGTAAACCGTGGTGTAGAACAAGGTCGCCGAAAATCCCTCGCGCCCGCCGGCGACGAGACCGAGCAGGGTGTAGCCGGCGTGCGCGACCGCGGAATAGGCGAGGAGGCGGCGCAGATTCGTTTGCGCGAGCGCGACAAGATTTCCGATCACGATCGAGAGGGCGGCGAGCGCGGCCAGGAGCGGCGCCCAGCCGGCGACCAGCGCATGCCAGGCCGCGCTGCCGTGCACCGGGCCGAAGGCAACGAGCACAATTTTTCCGAGGACAACGAACGCCGCGACCTTCGAGCCGGAAGCGATGAAGGCGGCGCTGGGAATCGGCGCAGCCTTGATAGGTGTCGGGCGCCCAGAGATGGAATGGCGCGGCGGCGATTTTGAAAACGAAGCCGAACAGCGTCATGACGATTCCGACGGCCAGCAACGGTTCGACAGGTTTGCGACCCGAGCTTCTGCCCGATGGCGGCGAGGCCGGTCGTGCCGCACATTCCGTAAACGAAGCTCAACCCGAAGAGGGTGAATGCGCTTGCCGTGCTGCCGAAGAGAAAATATTTCAGGCCGGCCTCGGCGGAACGGCTGTCGGTCTTGTCGAACGCGGTCATGACGTAGAGCGACAGCCCGGTCAGTTCGAGGCCGATGAAAATCATGAGCAATTCCTCGCTCCCGACGAGCAGCATCAGTCCGATCGTCGCGAGCAGAATCAGCGCGAGATACTCGCCCTGGTTGCGCGCGGTGCGATCACCGTCGCGCGAGGATGACGGTGAAAAACGCGAGCACCAGGCAGATGATTTTGAACAATGAAGTCAGCGGCGTGATCACGAGCATGCCGTGAAAGAGGTCGGCGTGCGTCGGCAGCTTGAGCACGGCCACGACGGCCAGGAAGAGACCGATCGCCGCGACGAAGGAACTAAAGCTGGCCCAGCGTGATCTCGTTAGGCCAAGCGCCAGGACCACGAGCGCGGTGACCGCGACGATCGCTTCCGGAGAGGCGAGCCGGAGAAGTTCGAGATAGTTCATGGCTGCAGAAAGCGCATCGCTTCGACCGCCGGCGCGATCCGATCGAGGAGGAATTTCGGATAAAGGCCGACGGCGAGCGTCGCGCAGATGAGCAGACTGGCGCCCAGTTTCTCCGGAATGGTAATGCGCCCATCGATGTCGGATTGCTCATTCGAATCTTCATCCAGCGGCACCCGCCCCTCCTGCTGGCGCACGACGCGATACGGCTCGTCGAAGAAGGTTTTGCGCAAGGCGCGCAGGGTGAACGCCGCCACCAGCACCATGCCGACGCCGGTGATCCAAACCGCCACCGGATAGGCTTTCCACGCGCCGATGAGGATCGTGATTTCGGCGGCGAATCCGCTGAAGCCCGGAATGCCCATCGACGCCGCCGACGCGATGACAAAGGCGAACGCGGCGAAGGGCATTACGCGTCCCAGGTTCATCCGGCGACAATTGGTCGAGGTCGCGCGTGTGCGTGCGGCGGATAGATCATGCGTCCGGCAATGGCGAAGAGGAGCGCGCCGATCACGCCGTGCGAAAACATCTGCAGGACCGCGCCGGAAACGCCGAGCACGTTCGCCGTGGCCAGCCCGAGAAGGACGAAACCCATGTGGCTGACGCTCGAATAGCCGATGACGAATTTCAGGTCGCGCTGCCGCAGCGCCACCGCCGCCGCGTAAACGATCCCGATGACCGCGAGCACCGCGATCCATTTGCTCCACATGTGGAACCCTTGCGGAAAAAGATTCATCGCCACGCGCAACGCGGCGTAAGCGCCGAGCTTCATCACGATGCCCGCGAGCAGCATCGAGCCCGCGGTCGGCGCGGCGACGTGACCGGTCGGCGCCCAGGTGTGCAACGGCCAGATGCCGGCCAGCACGGCGAACCCGAGAAACAAAACCGGAAAGGCCCACGCTTGCAGTTGCGGCGCGAACTGGAATTGCGCGAGCTGCTGCAGGTCGAGCGACCCGGCACTGACGTAGGCGGCGAGGATGCCGATGAAAACGAGCGCGCCGCCGAAGAAGGAATAGAGCGTCAGCTTCATCGCGCCGTATTCCTTGTTGGTCGATCCCCAGATCGCGATGAGGAAATACTTCGGCACGATCACCAGCTCGTAGAAGACGAAGAGCAGGAAAAGATCGGCGCTGAGGAAGACGCCATACGAACCGCCGACGACGAGCAGCAGCCAGAAGAAGAATTCGTTAGGCCGTTTCTCCACGTCCCAGGAAAAAAGCACCGCGCAGACCGCGGTCAGCCCGGTGACGAGCACGAGCGTCAGGCTGATGCCATCGACCGCGAGGTGATACTCCATCCCCAGCGACGGCACCCAGGGAAGCGCGGACGATTGTTGTGAAATGTCCGAGATCAACGGCACCGGCACAATTGCCACCAAGGCGATGCCGAGGCCGGCCGCGGTCGTAGCGAGCGCGATCCAGCGCGCCAGGATTCGCGGGAGGAAAAGCAAAACGACTGCCGCCCGCGAACGTCAGATAAATCGTCCAGGCGATCATCGGCGCTTGCGCGTCCGATATGCGCGGCGCCGTCTCGCGAACGTGAAATCCGATCTCGCGCTTTGCAGCTGCGGGCGGCGCCATCAACTGGCGGATGGCGTCAATGATCGCGGCGATTTCGCTGGTCATGACCGCCGACGCGGCCTTCCGAGCTCCGAGAACTTGCGCGCCAGCTCGCGATTTGTTTCGAGCGTCTCGCGCAACTTCACGAAGGCGCGCATGATGGCGATGTTGACTCGCACGGCGCGCTCGCTCTTGAGCACGCTCGAGAGCATGGCGACGCCTTGTTCGGTGAAAGCGTAGGGCAAGGCGTCGGCGGCCGCCCCAACTTGATATTCCAAATTGGCATCTCAAGTTCTCCGCCTCCTCGGCCGGTCAGTTGAAACATGAAATCGGCCGGAAATCGGTCGGCGTTTCGTTTGACCGCCTGTATTCAGATGCCCGGTCGGTAACGCCGTAGAGGCGCGGCCAGATCGAACGTCGAGCAGCACCTTCTGTCCGCGAACCACGAGCAATGGTTTGCGCGATCAAGCGCAGCGGAACGATCTCTTTGCTCATTCGTGGCGCCTCAGGCAAACAGCCGCGTCATTTGCACGACGGTGGTGTTGAAGATGTTGAAGACGAATTGCGGCGCGAGGCCGAGCGCGAACATGAGCAGCGTCACCGGAACAATGACGAACTTCTCGTTCCAGCCGAGATCGGAGAAAGCGCTGCAACTCTCCGCGAGCGGCCCGCTGAAGAGCGCTTGCATCGCGCGCAGGAAAACGATGGCGGTGAAGAGCAGACCGAGCACGGCGACGGCCGTGAAGACAGCCGCGACCGCGAAGGAACCTTTGAAGATCAGAAATTCGCCGATGAATCCGTTCAAGCCGGGCAGGCCTAACGAGGAGAACATCGCGACGCTCATCCAGCCGCAGAGCAACGGCGTGCGTTGCATGAGGCCGCCGAAATCGTTGAGGCCGCGGAGGCCGCGTCGTTGCTCGAGCAAACCGACGAAGTAGAAAAGCGCCGCGGCGGTGATGCCGTGGTTGAAGATTTGCATGAAGACGCCGCTGAGCGCGGCCTGCATTTCGGCCGCGGGCCGGACCGTCGTGGCCGTGATCGCGAAGAGACCGAGCATGCAGTAACCGAGATGGTTGATCGAGAGGTAGGCGACCATCCGTTTCAGATCCGACTGCGCCCAGGCCGCGAGCGAGGCGAAGACGATGGAGCAAACCGCCAGGCCGAGCAGCCACGGCGCCGAGGATCTTGATCTCGTTAGGGAAAAGCGGCAGGAGCAGGCGGATGAATCCGTAAACGCCCATCTTCGAGAGCACACCGGTCAGCACCATGGAGACGCCGGTGGGAGCGGATTCGTAGGCGTCGGGCAGCCAGGTGTGAAATGGAAAGAGCGGCACCTTCACCGCGAGCCCGAGGAAGATTCCGGCAAAGGCGAACCACGCGAGGTTGCCGGTGAGCAAGCCCGTTTTTCCCGAGCACGGCGAGCTGCGGCGAAATCGAAGGTGCCCCTCGCGAAATAGATCCCGAGAAACGAGAGCAGCATCGCGACGCTGCCGAGGAAAGTGTAGACGAAAAACTTGGTCGCGGCGCGGTCGCGCTTTTCGCCGCCCCAGATTTTGATGAGCAGGAACGCCGGGATGAGGCTCATCTCGTAGAACAGAAACCAGAGAACGAAATTCTGGGCGGTGAAGGTGCCGTAGAGCGCCGCCTGCATGATCAACATGAGCGCGCAGAAACCGCGGCCCATCCGTTGCGCCAGAAAGGCGAAGGGAAAAATGAGCGAGGTTAGTAACACCAGGAGCAAACTCAGGCCATCAATCCCGACGAGATATTCGGCGCCGATCGCCGGAATCCAGGCATGGCGTTCCGACCAATTGCAGACCGGCAGCCGCGGTGTCGAAGTTTCGCCAGAGCATGAAGGCGAGAGTCGCGGTGAGCGACGTTGAAGCTCAGCGCGATCGCGCGCGCGTGATTCGATCGCGCCGCGCTGACGAAAAGCGCGCCGAGCGAGCGGAACGAGAATGAGGCGCGGTGATCATCATGCCAGCCATGCGTAGAGAAGCAGCAGCGCGAGCATGCCGACTCGCGATGGCGCGCGAGGTAGGTTTGGATTTGTCCGGAGTGCCAGCGCGGACATCGCGCGCCCCGAGCCGCGCGCTCCGACGGTCGCGCCATCCACGCCGGCGTTGATGCCGCGTTCGTCGAAACCTTTCGTTAGGATACCGAGAAGTTGGCCGAGCCCTCCGACCACGCGCACCCAGCCATCCCAGAAATAGCGATCCATGAGATCGGAGACACGCGCCGCCAGGCGCGCGAGCGCGATCACCGTCGCCGCGTAGAGTTCATCCAGCCACATCTTGTTTTCGAGAAAGCGGAACAGACGCGGGCTGCGCTTGCGCGAGCGGATCGATTCCGCTCGCGCTTTCGGTAAATCAACCAGCCAAGCCCAATCCCGGCCGCGACGAGCGCGAGCGAAACGAAGAGCATCGGCTGAATCAGCAGGCCGAGATCGAAATGCGCCGGTTCGCCGCTGAGATAGCTCGTGCAACCACGGCCAGGCCGGCGTGAGCACGACGCCGAGCAGGATCGAGCAGAGCCGCGAGCACGATCAGCGGCAGGGTCATGACGGACGGACTTTCGTGCGCGTGCTCCGACGGCGGCGCGCGGTTCGCCGAAGAAGACGAAGATCATCTGCCGCGTCATGTAGAGCGCGGTCAGGACGACGCCGGCGAGCATCAGGTAATGCGGCAGATGCGACGCGGGCCAATGCGCCGGTGGCGTGGAGGATTTCCTCCTTCGTCCACGCGCCGGCGAAGAAGAGCGGCACGCCGCTGAGGTTCATCATGCCGATGGCGTAGGTGAGAAACGTCACCGGCATGAGCCAGCGCAGACCGCCCATTTTGCGAATGTCCTGTTCGTGATGACAGCCGTGAATGACCGAGCCGGCGCCGAGGAAGAGGAGCGCCTTGAAAAAACCGTGCGCGATCAGATGCATGATCCCGGCCGCAACGCCGCCCACGCCTAACGACACCATCATCAGGCCCAGTTGCGAGACGGTCGAGTAGGCGAGGATGCGTTTGATGTCGAACTGCGCGAGCGCGATGAGCGACGCCATCAGCGCGGTGATGACGCCGATCGAGACGACCACGGTGAGCGAAGGCGTTACGCCGTCGACCGCGCCTAACGAGAAGAGCGGATAAACCCGCGCGACCAGAAAGACGCCGGCCGCGACCATGGTGGCGGCATGGATGAGCGCGCTCACTGGCGTCGGGCCTTCCATCGCGTCGGGCAGCCAGACGTGGAGCGGAAATTGGCCGGATTTGCCGACCGCGCCGCAGAAAATCAGGAGCGCGATGAAGGTGGCGCTGGCGCCCAATCGCGAGGAGACCCGCGCTTTCGAGGCAGCCGTTGCCGTCGTCGTAAAAGAGCAGCGTGCCGCTGTCGCCGATAGAGCCAGAGCATGCCGAGGAAGAATCCGATGTCGCCGATGCGCGTGGTGATGAACGCCTTCTTCGCCGCGGCCGCCGCGCTCGGTTTGTGAATCCAGAATCCGATCAGCAGATAGGAGGCGAGCCCGACCAATTCCCAGCAGATGAAGAGAAGGAGCAGGCTGTTCGCGATGACGACGCCGAGCATCGCGGCGGAGAAAAACGAGAGATAGGCGAAGAAGCGGGTGAAGTTTTTGTCCTCCGCCATGTAGCCGACGCTGAAGACGAAAATGCACAGGCCAACGAACGTGATCATCACGAGCATCGCGGCGGTCGAGCGGATCGAGCACCCAGCCGATGCGCAGCGCTTGTTCGCCGAAAGTGAACCAGGTGAAATTGTGAAAGGCGCGCCAGCCGGGCGCTTGCAGCGTGGGCAAGAAACGCGACGACCGAGAGCATGAGCGCGACGATCTGGCCGACGATTGCGAGACGCGGCCGCCAGCTTGGCGTCGCGCATCGCGCGAGGCTCAGAATCAGCAAGCGAAGCCGCGAGCGGCAGCGCGGGGATCAGCCAAAGATTGGTGACAATCCAGGGACTCATCCTTTGAGCTGATCGAGCTTATCGACGTTGGTCGTGCGGTAGTGGCGGTAAACGGCGATGACGAGCGCGAGACCGACGGCGGCTTCCGCGGCCGCGATGGCGATGGAAAAGATCGCGACCATCACGCCGGTCGGTGCCTGCGGTTGCGGGCCGAAGCGCCAGAAGGCGACGAAATTCAAGTTCGCCGCGGCGAGCATCAGTCTCGATGCCGATGAGGATGAAGATGGCGTGCCGCCGGCTCAGCGCGGCGAGCAGCCCGATGCAGAACAAGCGCGGCGGAGACGATGAGGAACAGTTGAAGCGTGGGCGTCATCGTTTCTCCTCCATGACGAGAACCAGCGCACCGATGAGCGCGGCGGTGAGAAGAAGCCCGACGCATTGCAACGGCCAGACGTAATCGGTCATCAAGCACTTCGCCGATTCGTTTCACGGTGAGCGCTTCGATTTGCGCGGCGGCAACGGCGAGTCGTCGGCGTTTGGAGAATCGCCCAGATCAAGCCGCCGAAAACGGCGAGCGCAATGACCACACCGCCCCAGTTGAACGGCCCGACCTTCTCCGATTCGTGGCGCGTGAGCAGAATCGTGAAGACGATCAGCACCGCGACCGCGCCGACATAGACAAAGATCTGCACCAGCCCGACGAACTCTGCGCCGAGCAGAAAAAAGAAAGCCGCGACGCCGACAAACGCGACGACCAGACAAAGCGCGGCGTGGATGAGCTTGGGCAGCGTGGCGGCGGCGAGCGCGCCGGCGAGCGTCAGAATGGCGATGACGATAAAAGCGGCGCTGTTCATTCGGCGAAACGATAGGTGCGCGGGGCAAATTTCTTCCGCGTCTCGAGCAAGCGCGACAGCCCGAGATAAACACGCGAGCACAATGCCGAGCGACCAGAGCCAGCCGGCCAAGCCGCGCGCCTGATAATGCCAGACCGCCGCGGCGAGAATGCAGGTGAACGCCATCGGCAGCATGAATTTCCAGGCGAAGTTCATGACCTGATCGACGCGCATGCGCGGGAGCGTGCCGCGAATCCAGATGAAAACGAAGAGAAGCACGCGCCAGTTTGACGAAGAACCAGACGTAGGAGGGAATGAACTGGAGGGCAGCGATCGGCGCATGCCAGCCGCCGAGGAAAAGCGTCACCGCGAGTCCGCTGATCGCAAACATGCCGAAGTATTCGGCGAGGAAGAAGATGGCGTATTTGAATCCGGAGTATTCCGTCATATGGCCCGCAACGATTTCGGATTCGCCTTCCGGAACATCGAAAGGAGTGCGGTTCGATTCGACCAGACCGGAAACAAAAAACAAAAGAAACGCCGCCGCGCCCCAGGGCGTGAAGACAAACCAATGCGGCACGACGCCGAACGTGTAGCCGCTTTGCGCGGCGACGATCGCATCCGGCGAAAGCGAGCCGACGACCATCACGACCGGCAGCACCGTGATGATGAGCGGCAATTCGTAGCTCACCATCTGCGCGATCGCGCGCATCGCGCCGAGCATGGAGAATTTGTTGTTGCTGCCCCAGCCGGCCATGAAGACCGCGAGTTCGGTGGTCGGAACCGACCGCGAAGAAAAACAGAATGCCGCCATCGATCGCGAACGGCGTCATGTTGCGCCCGTATGGAATGATGCCGAGGGCGAGAATCGCCGTCGCGGCGATCATGATCGGCGCGAGGAAATGCACGACCTTGTCCGCGCGAAACGGGCACGATGTCTTCCTTGATCAGCATCTTGATCCCGTCGGCCACCGGTTGGAGCAGACCGAAAGGCCCGACGCGATTTGGTCCGTAACGATTCTGGATGCGCGCGAGAATTTTTCGCTCCATCACCGACATGAGCGCGAAGAGCGTGAGGAAGACGACGAGCACGGCGGCGATGTTGATCAGGCTGGAAGCGATCTGGCACCACCCAGTCAGGCGCGCCGGCCAGCCAGGAAAGGAGCCAGTGCCTTTCCGCGAACGAAAATCTGGTCGAGAAACTCGCCGCTCATCTGCGATGAAGGAAAGCGATGCGCAAATTTTAATCAAGACTGAATCAGCCGTCAGCGATAATGTCGGATGAAATGCGCATACAAATGATCTGGATGCGCGTCTCTTTATCCGTGTAAATCTGTGTCCATCCGTGGCTGCTTACATTTTCCCGGCGTCTGAATGACTCCTGATCCGTATTTCTTCCTCATCATCTTTCTGGGCGTGGCGCTGGTCTTTCCGCTCGGGCCGCTGGCGCTGGCGTGGCTTTGGCGGCATTTCTTTCAGCCGCCCAAACCGGGTCCGGCGAAGAACGCGACCTACGAATGCGGCGTGGAGTCGTTAGGCGAAGCGCAGGTGCAGTTCCAGTCGCAGTATTATCTCTACTGCATCATTTTCCTGATCTTCGACGTGGAGGCGATTTTTCTCGTGCCGTTTGCCGTCGCCTTTACCGGTCTGCCGCTCGGCGCGTTCATCGCCATCCTGGTCTTTCTGCTTCTGTTGCTGGAAGGATTGGTTTGGGCATGGAGCAAGGGATGCCTGGATTGGGCGAGAACACGATGAGCGAGGGAGTCGACGAAGGCCTGCGGAGCGAACTGCAAAAGCAGGGCATCTGGGTGACCTCGACGCAGGAGCTCTACAACTGGGGCCGGCGCAATTCGATCTGGCCGCTGCAGTTCGGGCTCGCCTGTTGCGCGATCGAGATGATCGCCACCGCCGCGTCGCGCTACGATCTCGCGCGCTTCGGCGGCGAAGTCTTCCGGCCCTCGCCGCGCCAGGCCGATCTCATGATCGTGGCCGGCACGGTGACCAAGAAAATGGCGCCGCAAATCGTGCGGCTCTACAACCAGATGCCCGATCCGAAATACGTCATCTCGATGGGCGCGTGCGCGATTTCCGGCGGGCCGTTCAAGCAAGGCTACAACGTGCTCAAGGGCATCGACCGTTACATTCCGGTCGATGTTTACATCCCGGTTGCCCGCCGCGACCGGAGGCGCTGCTGCATGCTTTCATGGAATTGCAGCGCAAGATCGACGGACAAAAACTGACCGGCGACGACAAAGCGCGCTCATCTCGAACCGGAGCAGCCAAGCGAATTTCCGGTGCCGGCATTCGGCGCGCATGATCTGGAGCCGCCGGCGAATCCGGACGTTGTTTCGTCCGCCGGCGATCGAGCGCAAATAGCGATGGAATCTCTCGAGGAAATCAAGGCGCGCATCGAAGCGGCCGTTCCCGGCGCGAGCGATCGCGATCATTCCCAATCCGAGCCCGGCGAATCAGCCGTCGCTCCTGCTCGATCACGAACACGCGGTCGCGGTCGCGCGCTTCCTGCGCGACGATCCGGCGCTGCGTCTTGAATTACTGCTCGAACGTGACCGGCGTGGATTGGCTCGATCGCACGGTGACCGAAGAAGGTGAAGGTGAAGAAGCTCGTCGACGGCGAGGAAAAGGAAGTCGAAGAAACGCAGGAGGAATTTTTCCCCGGCTATCTCGAAGCGGTTTATCACCTCTACTCGATGGCGCAGAAACACGGGCCGGTGATCATTCGCCTGCGCACCGCGGATCGCGCGGACGGCGCGCGCCTGCCGTCGCTCACGCCGGTCTGGCGCAGCGCGGAATTTCAGGAGCGCGAAATCTTCGATCTCTACGGCATTCGTTTCGACGGCCATCCCGATCTGCGCCGCATTCTGATGTGGGACGAGTTCAAGGATTACCCGATGCGCAAGGATTATCGCGAGCCGGACGATTACGAATACGAGCCGACACCGCACGACGACGTGCTGGAAAAGGCGAAGCAGCATTACGCCGCCGCGCCCGCAACTGGACGGCGCGGAAAACATAACGGCGCAATCATGATGTCATCCCGAGCGGAGCGCAGCGTAGTCGAGGGACTCCGAGATACTACCTCTCCGGTAACGCCACGGGATCCCTCGACTCCGCTCGGGATGACTTCGCGACTCGACGGCGAACTGCTCGAAGTCTCGATGGGGCCGCAGCATCCGTCGACCCACGGCGTCTTTCGCATGAACGTCGCGCTCGACGGCGAGATCGTGCGTCAAGCTCAAGCCGGTCTTCGGTTACCTCCATCGCAATCACGAGAAGATCGGCGAGAACACCAGCTACCTCGGCTCGATGCCGTACACCGATCGGCTCGATTATTTTTGCTCGATGACGAACAACTGGGCCTACGCGCTCAGCGTCGAGAAGCTCGCCGGCATCGAAGTGCCCGAGCGCGCCGAATACTTGCGCGTCATCCTGGCCGAGCTGACCCGCCTGCAAAATCACGCCTCGCTCCTCGGCTTTCTCCTCAGCGACATGGGCGCGTGGGGCACGCCGCTGATGTATGCCTTCCGCGAGCGCGAGAAAATTCTCGATCTCTTCGAGTCGCTCTCCGGCTCGCGCATGATGTGCAACTACATGCGCTTCGGCGGCTGCCGCGTCGATGCGCCGCCGGATTGGATGGCGCGGGCGAAGAAGATCGTCGATGCCTTCCCGCAATTTCTCGACGAGTTCGAAAAGCTGATTGTCTCGAACGAAATCCTGATCGCGCGCACCCAGGAGATCGGCAAACTTTCCGCCGAACTGGCGATCAACGCCGGCATCACCGGCCCGATGCTGCGCGCCAGCGGCGTGAACTACGATATCCGCAAAGTGGACGGCTACGGCTTCTATCCGCGCTTCAAATTCCGGGTGCCGCTCGGCGATCACGGCGATTGCTACGATCGCTTGATGATGCGCGTGCTCGAGATGCGCGAAAGCCTCGCGATTCTGCAGCAGGCGTTCGAACAGATTCCAGCCGGGTCCGATCATGAATCCGAAGGTGAAGATCCGCGCCTTCAAACCGCCGGTGGGCGAAGCCTACGGCCGAATCGAAGCGCCGAAGGGCGAGCTCGGCTTTTATCTGATCAGCGACGGCAGCGCGAATCCGTATCGTTACCGCGTGCGCCCGCCGAGCTTCATCAACCTCACGATTCTGGAAGACATGTGCCTCGGCCACACCGTCGCCGACGTCATGGTCATCCTCGGCAGCGTCGACATCGTGATGGGGGAGGTGGATCGCTAGTGAAATGGGTAGGCTGCCGGAAATCGCCGGCCGCAAATCATTGTAACCCCAAGGCGGCAACAACTCGCCGCCCGCACAATTCCGACCGTCCGCGCCTAGAAGGAATGCTACTCAGGCTTTCGCCAAACTTGCGTCATGCTGGCGACGAGCACGCGCTCGCCGATTAACTAAAGAGGGCTGCGGTCGGGAAGCGGCCCCGCGGGCTTCGCCTCATCGAATTGCACCGACTGCAATTCGGTGAAAACCGTGCCCACGAAGATTTGCGCCTCGATCCGGAGCACGAGCCGATCGGCATCGTCCGAAATCCAGACGGTGGCGCGTCGAAATTTCTTGTGCGGCAGGAGCTCGCGCTTCCCTCCAATCTTGTTGAGTTGAAGATCCAACTTGATCGCGTCGTAGGAGCCGGCTGGCACGGTGATGTGGTCGCGCCCGGTTGGGGTAAGGGTGCACAAGTAAGCGGCGGTGGCCGGATAGACTACGACCCGCTGCACCACGTTAGGCTTGAGCGATTGGGAGCGCAGGTAGAGCAAGGCCGAGTCGATGCTGTGCATGTCGGGCAGATCGAAATGACGGGTCTTCGATTTCACCGAGGACTCGCGTTTTTCCTCGCGTTTACTGGTGACACTTTGCGGAGTGAAACTCAGTTCCGTCTCCATTTTCTTTGCGCGGATCACTTCCGTTTCCCGGACCTGGAGGGGTCGCAGCGTGGCGGTTTCCGTGGTGGAAACGTGGGTGCCATCGAAGCTCCATAAACTGCGGGCAAGACCGGTGGTGTGTCCCGTGGCGTCGAGCTGCAAACGACCATCAACCGCGTTGGAAAACCGCACCTCTGCGGTCGCGGCGGTGATTCCGTTCCAGCCGAAACCGTAGCTCGCGCGCAACGGCCGGAGCTGGGGGAAGGAACCAGGAGCATGGGGACCGATCGTGCTCTCCCAGTCTTGCGCTGGGACGGCCGAGACCGAGATGAGAATCAGGAGGCAACCCGCGAGACAAGTGTGCCAACGAAAGCTCGGGGAAGCCATGGTTTGGCGTGGAGACATTTGGGTTCTACCGCACGGTCAACACTAACCGCATTTCGCCCCAAAAAAACACACGCGGGGATGCCGCGTGTGTTCCGGTTCGGAGATGTGAAAAGTCGTTAGGGCTTTGGCTTGGCCGGCGATGCAGCCGGTGAACTCGCGGGTGCGGGCGAGCTCGCGGTGTCCGCACTGGAGCTGACGCGGCCGGGCTTGTTCAAGACCGCGATGACATCGTTGGTAAATTCCATGCTGTCGCGGGAATACATCAGGATAGGCACGCCATTCAAACTCATCCCGGACTTGTCGAAAACGAGGTCGAGATTATTCGCCTTCACTTTGTCCATTACGACTTCGGTGATTTCCTTGACGATGCCTTCGCGCATCCGGAGAGCCTGTTCCTGGAGCTGACGCTCGCGGGTCTGGCGGAATTCGTTGATCTCGCGCTCCATGTTCTTGATGCTGGTGATCTTTTCGTCGCGCTCCTTGGCCTTGGTCGTCTTGGCGTCGGCACTTAAGGCCGGAGCCTCAAGCTGCTGGTTGAGCTTGTTGATCTCATCGAGCGCTTTCTTATAAGTCTCGGCGCGGTCATCGTACTCTTTTTTGGCGGCGTTTTTCGCGTCGTTGATCTTCGACTCGGCGTCCTTCGTCTTGTTGTATTCCTTGAACGCGCGATTCATGTCGATCGTGCCAAATTTCATTCCCTGAGAGAAAGCAGCGACAGGAAATGCGATCGAAGCGATCAGGGCGACGGAGAGAAGTTTTTTCATAAAGAGATGTAAAAGAGGCAATTGGAGAGGTTATAGACCCTGAAGGTACTCATTCGTTCAAAATTGGTAACCGACGTTGAAGTTAAACTGACCACCGTTCGTGTTGCCCGCCTTCTGGATCGGGATGCCGTAGTCGAGCCGGAGCGGCCCGATGGGCAGATCGAGACGAAGTCCGATACCGACATCCGACGCCACGTTGCTGAAGCTGTAATCCCAAGAGGGCGCGTTGACAAATCCGGTGTCGTAGAAAATCGCAGCCCGTACCTTCTCGATGACTGGGAAGGTGAGTTCCACCGTCGCACGCGCGAGGGAATTACCTCCGATGGGATCGCCATTTCTGTCCTTCGGACCAACATCACGGAAATCAAAACCGCGGAGATCATTGGCACCGCCCAGAAAAAGCCGGGAGAAAATAGGCACTCCGTTACCACTGCCCCAATCAGAGACGCCAGCGATGCGTCCATTGAGGAGCAGGATCAGATCGTAGGGAAGGTGAAAGTACTGCGACGCCTCGATATCAAATCCATAAGTCTGGACGTCGCCGCCCAGAAATCCGCCCGCAACATAAGGGGTGACGACGAAGCGTTGCCCGGTGCGGCTGAGGAACGGATTGTCGCGACTGTCGAAGAGCCAGGTCGTCCCGAGCTGGCTCTGAAGCAGCGTGCCCGCCTGGCTCTTGATTTCCGGGGAAGCACCCGGGGCCACGTTGAAGATATCGACCTCCTCCAACCGATATTCGAGGCTGCCGGAGGTAAAGCGCCCGAAACCTTTTCGCGCCACGATTGAGAATCCGTAGTTCCGCTGGTCGTACTCGACGCTGAGAAAATTTGCTTCGCGGTAGAATAATTCGCCGCCGAGCGAGAGACGCCGGTCTAGAAAATACGGTTCGGTCAGCGCCAGAGTGAAGTCTTGTCGTTGCGCGCCATACTGAATGCGAAGGCGGAATTTTTGCCCGCCACCGGTGAAGTTCGGCCAGTTCAACAAATCAAAATTGCCCTGGTTCAGTTCCACGAAACCGACAACGCTGTCGACCGTGCTGAAGCCCGCGCCAAAGTTCAACGAACCGGTCCGCTTCTCCTCCACCTGCACGGTCAAGTCCTTGCGCCCTTCCACGCCTGTGTCCTCTGGATAGGTCTCGACCTTTGAGAAATAGCCCAGGTTATCGAGACGCTTCTTCGAGACTTCGACCCGCGTGGTACTGTAGATGTCGCCGGGCGCAATCAAGACTTCGCGCCGGATTACTTTGTCCTTGGTGCGTGTGTTGCCGACGATGTTGATCCGTTGCACAAAGGCGCGGTTTCCTTCCTCGATCGTGTAGGTAATGTCGATCTTGTTTGGTCCGCTGGGCGTGCCTTGCGGCTGGATCACCAGGTCAACATAACCGCCGCTGCCGTATCCATCGGCAACCAACTTCGCATCTTCGCGAATCGCCTTCGGCGAGTAGACCGAGCCTTCCTTCATTTTCAGAATGGCGCGCACTTTCTCCGGCGTGGTTACTTTGGTGCCTTTGACGATGATATGGCCGACATAGTATTTCCGGTTTTCGACGATCGGGATGACCATCATCATCCGACCCTGCGTGTGTTCGCGACGGACTGTTCCCACTTCCACGTCGATGTAACCGTGGTCTTGATACCACTCGCGGACCGAGTCCAGGTCCTGTTGAAACTGCGCTTCATCCAGACGCCCCGATTTATCGAGAAATGAGATCACCGTCTTGGTCTTGGTCTTCATCTGCTTCCGCAAAATTCGATCACTAAAGGCGTGGTTGCCCTCGAAGTGGATCGCGCTGATCGCACCCTTCGCGCCCTCATTGATGGTGAAAACAACCCGAGAGGTTCCACGCGCCTCGTTCGCATCGATTTTGTATTGCACATCGACGTCGTTGTAGCCCTTGGCTCGGTAGGCATCGATGATGTCCTGGCGCGCCTTCCCGAGGGTATCTTCATCCAGGGGCGAATTAATCTTGAGCTTGATGATCTTGCGCAGGGACTTGGCCGAGATGCGGGTGGCCCCATCGATTTCGATCTCGTTGACATTCGCGCGCGTCTGCACGGCGACGATCACCCTTACTCCGTCACCGTCCGGTTGGGCAAAGATGCGCACGTTCTGGATCTTGCCGGTGGCGTAAAGTGCGCGGATATCCTGTTCGACTATGGGGTCGGAGTATTCCTGACCGACGGCGGTGCGAATCTGCGCAAGGATGCGCGCCTTGCTGATGGTTTCGGGGCCGGTGTATTGCACGTCGATCGACTTGATCTTCACTCCTTGAGCAAGGGCGGAAGCCGAGGCGAAGAACGCAAGGAGCAACCCCAGAAGAAGCGAAGACGCGACGCGGCGAAACGAAGCGGCAAGATATTTCATAGAGGTGACGTCCCGCTCGCCAGCAGGCCCGAGCGCGGTGCTGCGGTATTAGTTCGTAAGGAGCAGGGCATCGTCAAGGCAGGAATTACGACGCAGACACGGGCGAGGAAGAACGCACTGCTTCGCTCTAATTCAAGAGCGCGTACCAATTATTCCTCCGGCGCGGCTCGTACCCGGCCTCGCGGATGAGGTCTTCGATTTGGGCCGCGTTCAGCCGGAACGTCGTCCCCGCGCTGCTGACCACGTTCTCCTCCATCATCACGGAACCGAAGTCATTCGCGCCAAACTTCAAGGCGACCTGCCCGATGTCCGGCCCCTGAGTCACCCAGGAACTTTGCACGTTCGGGATGTTGTCCAGGAAGATGCGCGCGAGCGCCTGCGTCCGGAGATATTCCGCCACCCCCGCCCGCTGTTTGATTTTCAAGACAGTGTTCTCCGGCTGGAACGTCCAGCAAATGAACGCGGTGAATCCGCCGGATCTGTCCTGCTGGTCGCGCAGACGTTGCAGATGTTCGACGCGATCTTCCACCGTCTCGACGTGGCCGAACATCATCGTCGCGCTCGAGTTCAATCCTTCCTCGTGCGCGATCTGCATCACTTCGAGCCAGGCATCCGAATTGCACTTCAAGGGCGAGATACGTTCCCGCACGCGATCGACCAGAATCTCGCCGCCGCCACCCGGAATCGAGCCGAGCCCTGCGGCTTTGAACTGTGAAATGATCTCGCGCAGCGGCATCTTGAACACTTCCGCAAAATGCTGGAACTCCGGCGGGCTGAATCCGTGGATATTAATCTGCGGATATTTTTCGCGGATATGCCGGAGCAGATCGAGATACCATTCGAAGTCGAGCTTCGGATGATGCCCGCCCTGCATCAGGATCTGCACGCCGCCGGCCGCGGTCAGTTCGTCGAGTTTCTGATCGAGTTGCTCGAAGCTGAGCACGTAATGATCGGCGTCTTTTTCCGTGCGATAAAACGCGCAGAATTTGCAGTAAACGTTGCAGACGTTGGTGTAGTTGATGTTGCGATCGACGATGTAGGTCACGATCTCTCGGCCGCGGCCACCGTGTTTTTCTTGCTGCGCGAGATTGCGACGGGCATCGGCCAGGGCGCCTAATTCCACCAGCGGCGCGCGATAAAGCTCGATCGCTTCCGCGGCCGAAATCCTTTCGCCCGCGAGAATCTTGTCCGTCAGGTCCTGAACCGCCAGCGCCACCATCGTGCCGCAAACGTAAATGATGATCGCTCTGGACGCACGCAGATGTACAACCTGACACGCGCATGACCCCGCCACAGGATCGCAAGCAAACCTTGCTCGACGTTGGCTGGCTGCTCTTCTTCGGCCTGGCCTCGGCCTGGTGGTGCTGGAGCGCTGCGCGCGCCTTGAGCGCGACCTTCGATGAGCCGACCTATCTGCGCCTGGGCCTGGAACATTGGCGAACCGGGAGCTGCCGGGGGTTGATGAGACTCGGCACGATGCCGTTGGCGGCGGATGTGCAAACGCTGCCCCTCTTTCTCTGCGAGAAATGGCGCGGCGTGTCGCTCGATCCGCAGCGGGAAATCGCGTGGATGCTGCCTTGGGCGCGCGCGGTCACCCTGGTTTTCTGGTGGACGCTGCTGTTCTATGCGTGGCGTGCGGGCCGGGCGCTCGCCGGGCCCTGGGCCGGGCGGTTGGCGGTGGCATTGCTCGCGTGCGAGCCGGTTTTTCTCGCGCACGCGACCCTCGCCACGAGCGACATCGCGGTGACAGCCTGTTTGCTCGCGTTCTTTTTTGAATTCCGCGCTCAACGCGATCAGCGCTGGCCGCGTCGGCTGCTGATCCCCGCGGCGCTTTATGGAATCGCTGTCCTCGCCAAGGCCTCGGCGCTGGTCTTTGGCGTGATTGGAATGCTGGCGATCGAGTTCGCGCGACTCGCGGATGCCGGCGCGCTACGCGATTGGAGGCTTCATCTCGCGGCGGTGCGGCCTTTCTTGCGCGACGCGTTTTGGATTGTCGCCGGCGGACTGGCGCTGACGTTTTTTTATTGCGGGAGCGATTGGGCGACGGAGCCGACGTTCATCAAGTGGGCGCAAACGCTCGGCGCCCGGAACGTTGCGGGATGCCATGCTCTGGACCTCGGAACACTTGCGCATTTTTTCCAACGCGGGCGAGGGCCTCGCGCAGCAAATCAAACATAACATCCGGGGCCATGGCGCCTTCCTCCTCGGCCAGGAATATCGCCGCGCCGTCTGGTTCTATTTTCCAGTGGCGCTCACAATCAAGACCAGCCTGCCCTTGCTCTTGTTGCCCTTCGTCGTCGGCGTGATCCGCCCACGCACCCTCTGGAATTGGGCGATTCTGACCGCCGCGGCCTTGCTCCTTTTTAGTCTCAACAGCCGGGTACAAATCGGCGTCCGGTTTATGCTTCCGTTGCTCGCCTGCCTGGCTGTCGGAGTCGCCGCGGCCGTGGTACACGCAGGCCAATCTCGAGGCGTCCGCTGGCGGAAGATCCTGAGTGTGCTGGTCGGCGCCGGTCTGCTGAGCAGTGCCGTCGCAGCGGTGCGCGTCTGGCCTGAAGCGCTCTGTTACACGAACGCGGCCTGGGGCGGCACGCGGACCGGCTACCGGCTCCTGAGCGATTCGAATTATGATTGGGGCCAGGGCTTGCTCGAACTCGCCCAGTGGCGGGAGGGGCACGCCATCGAGACGATCGACATTTGGTACTTCGGGACCGATCCGCAGGCGTCGTTACCGCCGTTCCGCGATCTGCCACTACATAATAACGAGTGGTTGCCCGGCCAATCCCCGCGCGAAATAGTCCGTGGGAAGTGCGTCGCCGTCAGCACGACTCTGCTCTACGGCACTTATGCGAAAAAATCGGAACGCGGACGCGCCGCCGTCGAATTTTTCCTGGCGCAGCCGCCCACCGCTCGGACGATGACGTTCTTCATCTACGATTTTCGCCCCTGAAAGGAACACACTGATCGTTTCTAATATGACTCAACGCTTCCCTGCCGCCAGATGATGCAATGAGGGACCGCGTCGCCATTATCGGTGCCGGTGTTTCAGGCCTCACGTGTGGGGTTCTCTTGGCCGAGCACGGATTCCGCGTGGTCATCTTTGCGGCGGAAGCGACGTCAGACACGACCTCCGCCGCCGCGGCCGCAATTTGGTTTCCATATGATGCCCAGCCCGCTGATGCGGTGATCAGATGGTCTCTGGAGAGCTACCACCTCCTGAGCGCGCTCAGCGCCAATTCTGGCAGCGGAGTCTCCATGATTGAGTTGCGCGTCTTCCGGCGCGAAGGGGCCTCGGAAATCCCCTCCTGGGCCTACTCGCTCGGCGCGCGATTGCTTCTGCCTTCGGATATTCCGCGTTGCTTCGCGAGCGGATTTCGTCTCGACGTCCCGCTCATGGATACCACGATCTATTTGGATTATCTCGCTGCGTCGTTTTCGCGAACGCCGAGGGCGAAATCCATGGCAATCATCGGCTCGCCGCCTTGGAAGAGGTGAGCACCGAATGCAAACTCATCGTCAATTGCGCCGGGATTGGAGCGAGGACACTTGTCCCGGACAGGGAAGTTGAACCGCATCGCGGGCAGGTCGCCGTAGTCGCGAAGCTCGAGCTCGCGCACGCCACCGTCTGCAACGATCCGCCGCTCATGTACGCCATCCCGCGCCGAAACGATTGCGTCTTCGGCGGCACGAATGAAATCAGCGCTGATCTTGCGCCGGACCCGGCGGCGACTGCGCGGATCGTCGCGGAATGCAGCCGCGTCCTGGAGATCGCGCCGCCAGCCGGTCATCGCGGAACGCGTTGGGCTTCGCCCATTCCGTCGTTCAGGAATTTGCCTTCGGACCGATCGGCTCATCGACGGCCGCACCGTCATCCACAACTACGGCCACGGCGGCTCCGGCTTCACCCTCTCCTGGGGCTGCGCCCGTGAGGTTCTGGCGCTCGCCTTCGCGCGCCTAACGAAATGCTGTCCCACGCGGCGTACGTTAGGTCAGTTGAATCGCCTGGAAGGAACTGATCACGTCATCGGGGCCGCGATCCTTGAAGAAGGATTCATAAAACCCGGGGCCGAGATCCCAATAGTCGCCCTTGTAGTATTCATCGCGATAGAAACGCCAGACGCCGCTCACGATGATCAGGGAGCTGATGCGGTCATTCCAAAAATCACCCAGGAAATGGAAGCTCAGATTCGTCCGGGCAAAGGCGCCTTTGAAACCGATGTGATCGTAAACCACTATTTCGGGCATCGGGACACCGTGCACGACCGGTTCATTCCCAATCTCCGTCGCACAGGAGTGATAACTCAGCGGGCCGACTTTCCATTTCGTATCCACGATACAGCCATTGTCTGGCGACAGCTCGGTTTTGGATTTTATTTTGCTCATAAGCGGGTGTGTGATTGGAATTTCACCAGACCATCCTCGCGATGTCGAGCGGAGATCTCGGCCCGAGTCCAGCGAGGCGCAGCGCCTAGATGCCGTGCTCGCGGCTGTCAGAACGCAGGCGGATGGTTTTGTTCTGCAGATCGTGCGAGGCGCGGATGAAGCGGACGGTTTTGCTCTTCGCCCGCATGAGGATGGAATGCGTGATCGTGTGCGGTCCCTGCGTCTTAATTCCCTTCAGGAGCGCGCTGTCACTGATGCCGGTCGCGCAGAAGATGATGTTCTTGCCGTTCGCCAGATCATCAGCAAAAAAGACACGCCCGAGATCCTTCTCATGACCGTCCGCAATAAGTTGCGCACGCTCCTTCTCGTCGCGCGGCCACATCATGCATTGCATGTCGCCGCCAAGACATTTGATCGCCGCCGCCGCCAGACACTGCTTCGGGCGAGCCACCGATCCCGAGATAGAGATCGATCCCGCTTTCGGCGATCGCCGGACCGATCGCGGCCGCGATGTCGCCATCACCGATCATGCGCAAGGAAGCGCCGACGCGTCGGATTTCCGCGACGATCTCCTTATGGCGCGGTCGATCGAGCATCATGACGACGACGTCCTGCACGCGTTTGTTTAACATCTGCGCCACGGTGATGAGCGTCTCTTCCACCGGGCTCTCGAGTTTCAGGGTCGCGATGCCCGCGATCTGCATCGCTGCGCGTCACCGCCGGACCGTAGGCCAGCTTCATCATATAGAATGAAGGGATGTCGCGCAGCGCGACCTTCACTCCCTCTTCCGGACTGGCCGCGGCAATGCAGGCGATCGAATTGGGCATGCCTTTGGAGATGTTTGTCGTGCCATCAATCGGGTCGAGCGCGATGTCGAACGGCGGCGAACCCGGCATCCAGGTCCCGAGTTGTTCGCCTTTGAAAATGCCGGGCGCGTCGTCCTTGATCCCTTCGCCGATCACGACCTCGCCGCAGATGTTCATCAGGTCGAACATGCCGCGGATGGCATCGCAGGCGGCCGCGTCGGCGTGCTCTTTTTCGCCGCGCCCGAGCCACTGGAGAGAATTGAGCGCCGCCGCTTCGGTGGCACGGACGAAGTCGAACTCAATGATCCGTTCGATGTCATGATATTTCTGGCGAGGTAGGCGCGGCATGGTGGGCAGTGATCTTGGCGCGAGCGCGGGCTACTGACAAGTCCTGGCGAGCGATCATGTTTGGTCGCTGGGCCAGTCGCCTAATCGATCGGCGGCGTCGCGGCAGATAACGCCCCGCCGGAAAGAGCATCAGGCTCCCTGCCGGTGTCGTCCGACACATTTCCGCCCGGCGGGAGCGGCGGGATTCGGGTCGACATCAGCATCGCCAGGAAGAGCAAAGCCGCGCCCAAATACCATGGTGCGCCCGGCATATTCCAGCCGTGCGTGGGATCGATGAAATACGCGAAGGTAAACGTGAAGAGCCCCGGACCGATAATCACCGCCAGGCTGCGCAAGCTGCTGATCGCGCCTTGCAATTCGCCTTGCTCCGATTCGCTCACCCGTCGCGTCATCATCCCCTGAGCGGCGGGACCAGAGATCGTCCAGATCATCATCACTGGAATCGAGACGAAGTAGCCGAATCCCGTGCGCGCCATACCGGCGACGACCATTCCCAAGCCTCCGAAAAACTGGCCTACGTACAGGGTTCGCCGCTCACCCAGTTTGGCGACGATCGGCCCGACCAGCCCAGCGGAAATCGCGACCGAACAAACTCCGACGACCGCGAGGGACAAGCCGACCATGCCTTCATTCCATGCGTAGCGAAAGATGGCGTAGAGCGCCCAGACGTTGAAGACCTCGTGCGCGACGTAGCCGATGAATTGGATCGTCGCGAGCTGGAACAATTCCGGATGCGAGCGCAGGAGCACGAGCGAGCCGACCGGATTGGCCCGACGCAGGGTGAACTGTTTCCGCCGCTCGCGCGGAAGCGATTCCGGCACAAAAAAGTAGCCGTAGGTTGCATTGGCCAGACTCAAACCACCCGCGACCCAGAAGGGCAGCCGCGGATCGGAAGTGCCTAACAAACCACCGAGCGCCGGCCCGAGAATGAAGCCGACCCCGAAGGCCGCGCCGATCATTCCAAACGCGCCCGCGCGTTTCTCCGGGACGACGACGTCCGAGATGTAGGCCATCGCGGTCGAGATGCTGGCCGCGGTGATGCCCGAGATTATCCGGCCGAGAAACAGCCAGCCGATCGAGGGCGCGAGCGCCATGACGAAGTAGTCGAGTCCGAGTCCGAGATTCGAGGCGATGATGATCGGTCGCCGCCCAAACCGATCCGACAAAACGCCGAGCACCGGCGAAAAAACAAACTGCATGAGCGCGAAGACCGTTCCGAAAATTCCAAACCACTTCGCCGCGCTCGACGCGTCTCCGCCGAGAAAATTCAGCACCAACTTCGGCAACACCGGCGCGATCAACCCCAGTGCCAGCATGTCCAGCATGACCGTGACGAAGATGAAGACGACCGCCGCCTTGCGAGGTTTCATGCCCAGCGGATTAGAACAGAACCCACGTTTGCTGCAAATGCCGGCGTCGACGACGCACAACTGAGCGTCTGAAAATCGGTGTAGGCGAACCCCCGCCGCGCAGGCATGTTTCCGCCATGACCGCAGCGAAACACGAAACCGATTACGTGCTCGGCACGCACGATGAAGAGGTCGCGCGCCTCGGCTTACAGCATCGTGTCTGGCGGTCGCTGGTCGCCGAATGCTGGCAGCGCGTCGGCATTACCCACGGCTGGCGGGTCATCGACGTCGGCGCCGGACCTGGCTACGCCACCGCGGATCTGGCGGAGATTGTGGGACCGAGCGGGGCCGTACTCGGGATCGAACGCTCGGCTCGTTTTCTGGAAGTAGCCCGGGAGCGCTGCGAGCGCCGCGGCCTAACGAATGTTGAATTCCGCGAAGGCGACCTGATGGAAATCTCGCTGGGCAACCTCGGTTACGATGCCAGTTGGTGCCGTTGGGTGGCGTCGTTCGTGGCCTCGCCGCAGAAATTGATCGAGAATATTGCCGGCGCGCTCCGGCCCGGCGGCATTGCCATTTTTCACGAGTACAGCGACTACGAAACGTTCTGCTTCATGCCGGTGAAGCCCAACCTCCAGCGGTTCATTCAAGAGGTCATGGGCAGTTGGCGCGCGGCCGGCGGCGAGCCGAACATCGCGCGAGAATTGCCCCGCCTGCTGAGCGAGGCGGGATTTCGCGTGCTGGAGATTCGCCCGCAGGTGCGCACGGTTTCTCCACGCGATTACACCTGGCAATGGCCCGCCAGTTTCACCGAGATCAATCTCAAGCGCTTGCAGGAGCTCGGCCGCGTCACGCCGGAATGGTCCGCGGAGGTGCTGCGCGAATTCAAAGAGGCCGAAGCAAATCCGAACGCCTGGTTCACCACGCCGATGTTTCTCGAGGTCATCGCGCGCCGCGAATGACGGTTTCAGTTTGGACGGGTCAGCCAGCCGAAGCGCATCCACTCGCCAAACCACGCCTGCACTTTGGCGGCGAGAACTTCCGGCGCATCCGTCCCCACTTCGCAAGCCACCACGCAGGCCTGATCGAGCGGCGCGCCGGCGCTGAGCGCACAGAGAAGACGATAGGCTTCCCGTTCCAGACGCTTGTAGTAAACGGAAAATCTTTGCCGATGCACCGCGAGGTAAATCGGCTGGCGACTGGGGCGCGCGGCGAGGCGGCGACGGCGGCGCGGGCGGGCGCTGGAAACCGCGTTGCTCACACTGCCGGTTTCGATCTCCGATTGCCGTTTCAGTTTTCCGAGGAGCACGGTCGATCGGATGCGCGAGTTCGAGCAGAACGAGATAAGGCTGCAGGCCGAGCCGGAGCGATTCGGGTGGAATATCGCGCACCTTTGCTGGTCGCAGCGTCGGTTTTTCCTCACCGTCAAAGGCGAGGACGCGCGCCCATTCCACGCGCACCATGTCGAGCGCGAGGGCGGTGTGTGGCGCGGTGAGTTGCGGACGATCGCGGAGGAATTCCTCCAGCCGGCTGCCGAGATTGCGCAAGGTCCATGACCTCGAGCCGCAATGATCGAGATAGGCCACCGCCAGTTTATCGAACTTCCGTTCGCCGAGCACCGCGCGCAGTCCGCGGAAATCTTCCGCGAAATTGCCGAGCAGCCGCCACCAGTATTGCTGGTTGTAAATCTGCAAGCGCTCGAAGGAATCGAGCCGGTCGTTAGGCTTGATGAATTGCGCCGCCACTTCCGCGGTCGCGTTGCCATCGCTCCAGGTGCGTTGCATGCCGTCATCGCGCGTCAACGGCCGCATGACCGCTCGCGCCATCAACGCCTGCACGTCGCGCAGGCGGCTAGGCGGCGACCGCTTGCTCATCGGGAAGAAAACGCGCGGCTTTGAGCGCTTCGCGGTGGACTTCTTTGAAACTCGGAATGCGGTCGTCCCACTCGAGCAGCGTGGCCGTTCGGCCCACGCGGGCGATGGCGTGCGCGTACAGTTTCCAGACCGGATCGAGCACCGGATGATCGTGCGTATCCAGAATGTATTTTTCGAATTTCGAGTGACCGGCCACGTGAATTTGCGCGACCCGCTCAGCGGGCACGGCATCGACATAGACGCTCGGATCGAAGCCGTGATTCTTCGAGGAGACGTAAATGTTGTTCACGTCCAGGAGGATTCCGCAGTCGGCGCGCTCGACCACTTCACAAAGAAATTCCCACTCGCTCATCTCCGAGATGTGGAACTCGGCGTAGCTGCTCACGTTCTCGACCGCGAGCGGCACTTCGAGAAAATCGCGCGTCTCGCGGATGTTCGCCGCGGTCTTCTCGACCGCCTCCCAGGTGTAGGGCATCGGCAGGAGATCGTGCGTGTAACGGCCATCGACGCTGCCCCAGCAAAGATGATCCGAGAGCCACGGCGTGCCCGTGCGTTTCACGAGCTTTTTCAGCTTGCGCAGATGATCGCGATTCGGCCGGCTGGCGTTGCCGAAATAAAGTGAGACGCCGTGCTGGACGACGCGGTATTGCTCCAGGATCTGATCGAGGACATGCAAGGGCCGGCCGGCATCGACCATGTAGTTTTCCGAGATGATCTCGAACCAATCCACCACCGGCTTCTTCTCGAGGATGTGCTGATAATGCGGGATGCGCAGGCCGATCCCGATGCCGTAATTCGTGAAAGCGTTGAAAGCTGAGGCCGGCATGAAGCTGGGTGAGAAATCACTCGAAGCGTCGCCGAGCTTCAACCTGGCAAAGGCTGAAGCCCGGCGCGCGCGTGTGTTTAATTACTAGCCTTTCGGCTTGTCGTCGTCGTGCCCGACTGGCTTGCCGTCTTTCATCGCACAGCCGCCTTTGCCTTTGCAGGAGTTTTTCCCGGCGCAGCCGTTGTCGCCGGTCTTGCAGCCGCCCTTGCCCTTGCACGAGTTCTGGCCTTTGCAGTCGTGCGTGTCGCCCTTCTTCTCGTCCGCGAGAGTTCCGGGGCTGGTGCTGATGTTCGACTTGCCGGATGGGACTGGTATTCGCCGCGCTCACCTTGGCGACAGCGCCGCCGGACATAATGCCGGCCACGGCCGCACCCGCGAGGAGCGCTTTGGTATTGGAATAACGTTTCATGTTTTTCTTTCTGTTGGTTTGTTGAGAGTCCGCCGTCTCTTAAAGTCCGGGGGACAAGACGGACTATGTGAATAATGGGACTCTTTCTGCCAGAACGTTATTCCCCGGAAGACGGGAGATTTTCTCTCCCCAGATTGGAAAGCCCGGCCGTGGCTGCGCATCCGTTACGGCGCGGATTCACCCAGATTGGACGCAGGGCGAACGGGAAAAAACTGCCGGGTCGCTTATCAACATCTGTGAAAATCTGTGTTCATCTGTGGACCAAACACGACAAGACGATTTGGCGTGCATCGCTGACTAACGAGTCGTTAGCCACGCACGCAGCTCGCGAGATTACCTCGCTTCGGCGGGTCCGGACGGTGATGAAACCTGGGCCGTTCGTCCGCCAACCGTGAAGCCACGTCTTCAGTTTTCGCCACGGCTGCTGGGCTGGATGAGCGCAGCCGAGTGGGCGCTGGCAGGCGTCCTCACGCTCGCGGCGGCTGTGATCCACTTCATCAACATGCGGGCCGCAGGCGGTCTGTGGCGTGACGAAGCTGCTGCCGTTCACCTCGCCTGCATGCCATCCTGGAGCGAAATCTGGAAGCACCTGGAGCACGAATCTTTTCCGCTCCTTTTCACCGGAGTGCTTCGAGCGAGCAACAGCTTCGGCGCCGGTTCCGATGACGCCTTGTTGCGCGCGGTCGGCCTGGCCGTGGGTTTGCTCGTCCTCGCGGCCCTCTGGTGGTGTTCGTGGCGCTTTGCCTCCGGGCCTCCTTTGCTTTCACTCCTTCTTCTCGGCTTCAGCCCAACGATGATCCGCTGGGGTGACTCGATGCGCGCGTACGGCCTGGGCGTGGTTTTCATTCTGCTGGCCTTCACCGCGATCTGGCGAGTGCTCCAATGTCGTTCTCCGTGGACCGTGGCCGTGGCAATGATCGCCGGAGTCCTGGCGGTGCAGACGCTTTACCAGAACGCGTTTGTTCTGGCGGCGATTTGCCTATCAGGCGCGGTCGTCGCGGCATGGCGACGAGATCTCAAAGCTGCCATTACCGTTGTTTCCATCGGCCTTGCCGCCGCACTCTCGCTCCTGCCTTATCGAGGCGTAATCGCGCGCGCAAACCAATGGAACGTCACTACCCAAGTGCCGATCGACCTGGCGCGCATCTGGGTCGTCCTGCACCGGGCGCTGAGCGATCGCGGTTCGCTCATGCTCTGGCTCTGGGCGGGTTTGGCATTCGCGGCGGTCGTGATCGGCGGTCGGATGATCATGGCCAAACGCAGTTCGCCTAACGACACTAACCGCGACGCGGCCTGTTTTCTTCTCGTGAGCGCTTTCGGAACTGTCGTGATCTACTACGCCTTCTTGAAGATTCTTAAGTTCCCGACAGAGGTTTGGTACTACCTGGTTGGGCTCGCGGTAGTCGCGGTGGTGATCGACGCGGTCCTCGGTCGGGCGCTCTGCGGCGGCTGGATGCGAGCACTGCGACTCGCTTTGGTCGCGACGGTTGTCACCTGGACGTTTCCGGTAGTCGCGCAGTCCGTGCGGTTGCGGATGACCAATCTGGACCTGATCGCACAACGATTGAACGAGACCGTCGTGGAGCAGGACTTGATCGTGGTCCACCCGTGGTTCTGCGCGGCCAGTCTCAGCCGTTACTACGATGGCAAAGCGGAGCTGACGACCTTGCCCCCACTCGCCGATCTCCGCTTGCAACGTCTCGATTTGTTCAAGGAGCAAATGAAGCTGGAAGATCCGATTCAGCCTGTGCTCACGAAAATGGAAGCGACGTTGCGCAGTGGACACACCGTCTGGCTGGTCGGCTATTTTCTTTTCCCCAACCCGCCACGCCCGCCGCCGGAGTTGCCCCGCGCGGGTGAGGGCCCGGAAGGCTGGCGCGCCGCGCCCTACATGACAGCCTACGGAATGGAAGCGGCGTATTTTCTGCAATATCACGCGAGCAAAATAGCTCGCGTGGAGGTGCCCGTCGGGCTTCCGGTAAATCCGTTCGAAGACCTGCCGCTCAGAAGCATCCAAGGATGGCACTAGCCGTTCGGACCCTTACGGAACCGGTCGCGCGGGTTGTTCGGGCTCGGTCAGGCGATTCAGCTCTGCCGTCACGCTGGGTCTTAAAGCCGGCAACCGGTCCGCCTGATTGACGACCCGCCAGAATTCGACGGCTCTTTCCTTTGAGGCGAACCGTTCGATGGAAGCCGAGATTTTCTCCATCGGCCTGAACGAGTTCGGGATCGTCCGAGGCCGCGGCGCTTGACTCCCGGTTCGTAACGAACGCTTCGAGACTGCTCCAATAGGCGGCAAAGGCGGCGCTCTTTTTCGCCCGTTTCATTTCGATGTCTCCAACGAGGCGATATCCATCTGCGAGATGCCGCTTGAGTTCAGCCTCGGGCTTCCCGAGTTTCGCTTCGATTTCAGCCCGTTCCTTGTACCACCCAGGCTGATCGTTCTTGATCGCGATGGCGGTTTCGATCGATCGCAAGGCTTGTTCCAATCTGCCCGCAGCCTGGTGGAGCCTTGCCATGCGCTCGTGAGCGAACGGCAGCTCATAGTAACCAATATTGGCTTTCAGAGCTTGCTCCAGAAGGTGGAGCGCTTCATCAGCCTGCGCTGGACCAAGCAAAACACTCAGTCTCCACATGGCGTCGGCATCCAGGGGCGCATACTCGAGGACCTTGCGCAGGTCGGCTTCGACTTCAGGGTTTGGGACGCGCAGACCCTGTTTCGCATAGGCTCGCAGTGAGTATGCGTTCGCGGCTTTCGGAATCGAGCTTCAGCACGGTGTCGCAGTCGGCCCGGGAAGCTGTGTAATACTTCCCGGCGCCAGCGGAATCGCGCTGGCTGTCGCAGTGCCAGGCGCGGCGCGCCAGGAACGCCGCACGCATCAGCAGGAAGCGAATATTGTCCGTGTTTTTCTCGATCACACGGTCGAGACAATCCTGCGCTTCATCCCATTGGTTGCGATTCTCGTGGTCCCAGGCGTCAAGCACGAGCGTGTCGGCATCGGTCCGTTCCTGCGGAAGCTTTTCGTCTTTCAATTCCTGCAACCGAGCACTGACCCAGACGGCGAGTTTTTCGTAGCGCGGATCGCGGATTTCCTTGTGCCGGGACTCGAATTGCGTGAGGGCCAGCTTCGCCCAGGGTTTAAGGCCGGCGCTTTCCCACCACGCGGCTTGCGCGGCGAGAGCGCCGTAATCCTGCGGACGAAACTTCATTTGCAGCCAGCACCAGTTGACCGCGGTCAGGTAGGTCTCCACCGGATGCGTCTCGGCTCGAGCTTCCTTCAGTTTTTCCTCGAAACTGTCGTCTCCGGCGAAAGCTTTGAAGTTCGCCCTCCCCGCGCGCGAGGCCGCATGCACTGCGTCCTCCTCGGTCAGGATCACCGTCCGGCCGGTCGCCTGCTGGATTTCGGGCGTAAGCTCGCTCTCGAGGAATTCGGTTCCCTCATGATGGAAGGTCTCGTCTGCCCTCTCCAACGCGGTTTGTGCTTCGTCGTACCGGCCCAGTCCGGCCAGAGCGATGGCGCGATTCTGGTGAGCAACCCATCTGTTAGGATCTCTCCGCAGGACTTCGTCGGTGTGCACGAGTGATTGCTCCACTTTGCCCAGGACAAGATAATGATAACCCAGGCTGAAATGGGCCTGCGCGTCCTCCGGTTCTCGCTCCAGGATCGCTTCGTATGTTTGAATCGCCTCGTCGGGCCGGTGCAACCAGGACAAGGCATTCGCCTTGTTCGCCTGCCAGATCGCCGCCTCTTCCGGCCCGGTCAGGTCCACGAGCCTTTCCGCCATCAAGGCAAAGGAGGACTTTTCCAGACTTTGCCGGCGCACGCGCAAGGATTCACTCCGCGCCGTGCGCTCTCCGGCGAGAGCCATTTTCTCGGCACGTTCCGCCTTCTTGCGTGCGTTTCGCGCCTGACTGGAAAAGATCCACGAAACAATGCAACCGAGCGCAAGGGCGGCGATGACCGCGTTGCGCAGCAACTGTCTGATTCGGCGTTCGCGCTCTTGCGCGGCGATGGCTGCATCGCGCGCGGCCTGGCTCTGGTCGAGGAAGTTTAGGGCGCGGTCGAAGTTCGTAGAGTAACGCAGCGCCCAGGCGTTGGTGGGCTGATTGCGGGTCCGCCAATCGAGCGCCAGTTGCAGATCGGGATCGCGCCAGAGTCCGGCTTTGCCCGCTTCGTGGAGCTGCGCCGTCTCCGCCAGGCGATCGTAAATCTCCGCGGAAGCCGCTTCCTCATCCACCCACGCCCGCAATCGCGACCAACCGCGAATGAGGCTCTCATGCGAAATGTCAATCAACGAGGCGGGTTCGAGCGACCCGGTCCGCGGGCGGCATGAGGAACGATCGCCCGGGCGCGCGAAACGCCTCGATGACCGCCTTCACCTCTTCTTCGCTGCCACCGGTGACTTCGACCAGTTCGCCCAATGTCGCCGGGCGGCGCACTTCCCGGTTGTCGCCGCCTTTTTCCGTCAGGCGCTTGAAGATTTTCGGCGCGAGTTCCTTTCCGCGCGGTGTCAGTTCGTTAAACGCTTCGTCCGCCTGCTGGCTGAGCGCTCCGGAGAGCGTGCCGATCCGCTCGTAGTGGGCCAGATCGATCGGACCGACCGCGCCTCCGGCCTGCCAGCAATCCCACGTGCGCATGAGCGCGTGCTGCATAATCGGAAGCTGGTCGGGATTATCGCCGACATCGTTCAGGAGGCGATTGACGAGGCGGGGCGCAATTTCGCCGCCGCCCACCGCCACCGGACCGGTGATCGCTTCCCGCCGTTGATCGCGCGTCATCCGCGGGATCAAGTACAGTCCTTCGTTGATCGCTTCCGGCAAACCGCCGAATTGCGCGCAGTCGCCCAGATAATCGCTCCGCATGGTCAGGACGACGTAGATCGGGTAATCGCTTTGGCGCGCGGCTTCGAGAAGCAGTTTAACGAAGGCCGTGGCTTCGTCCTCCGGATGACGCGCGGTCGACACCGCCTGGAACCGAAAGATTTCCTCGAACTGATCCGCGACGACTCAAGAGATTGCCGGCGGTCCTCTCTTGCCGCACGGCTTCGATCAACCCGAGAGCGCTCCGCCGCAGCGTGCTTTCAATGATCGGCTTGCTCGCGCCGGCGGCATCATCGCTCGCAGCAAACGCGTCCGGACCGCTCAGCGCGCGGGCGAGGTTGCCGATGGGATCGTTGCCCGGCTTGAAGAGGGCCACGCGCCAGGACGATCCCGCGGCCACCATCAGACCGCCATGAATATCGGGCAGGAGTCCGGCCCTAACGAGTGATGATTTTCCGCTCCCGCTCGTGCCGACCATGGCCAGGAAACGGTAGCGGCGCAGACGCGAAAGGAGTTCGTCCGTTTGTCCGTCGCGCCCGAAGAAAAGATGATTTTCGTCGAACTCGAACGGGCGCAGTCCGGGAAAAGGATTCGGAGCGAGATCAGGCGCCGCCATTCGCTCTCCGGTTCTGCCGCGCGCGTATTTTGGAGATGAATCCGGTCAGCGCTTCCGCCGAAAATGCACCGGACATCCGGATCACTTCCGCCTCGTGCGTGCGGAAACTCGCCTTCTCCGGCGTCTCCGGCGGGCCGAGACAAATAGCCTGACCAAGCATCGGTCTGGCGCGGTTGAATCCGGCTGCTTTTTTCAAATCGCTCCGTTTCGTCCGCAGCCAGATCTCACTTGCGGAGCCGTGATAAATCAGAGCCGCGTCGCAGGTTATCAAATTGTCTTTGTGATCTTCGCGCACCTGCGTTTCGTCGCCCGCCGTCGGCGGCAGGATCGGTTCGAATCCTTCGCTGAAGAGATAATCGGCGATCGGCGCGACTGCGTTTAGGTCCGCCTGGTCACAGATCAGGTAAATTCGCGGCGGCCCTTCATCACTCGCGACCACCGGGACCGGTTGCGGACGGTTAAGCGCCTGCAGTTTTTCTTCAATGCAAGTCTTGAGCTTGTCCAGCGAGCCCTCGATGAACTCGACGTTCTCTTGCACCAACGGATCGGACTTCAAATAGTCGATGAACTTTCTCTGCCGCTCATCCTCCGGCGCCAGGTCGGGCGGCAACCAAATAATCCGGCCGAAGGCCGGTTCCCCGCGACGTTGCAAGGCGAGATCATTCTGCAGATCGACCACCGAGCGCTCCGCTTTCTCCGGAATCATTCCATAATTCTGGCCAATGATGTGGATGGAGAGTCGCGCCCGCGCCAGATCACTCGTCACGGCTTGCGCGAAATCCGTCGCGGCGATGAGCGGTTTGTTCGGCAAAATCGTGCAGCCCCGTTCCTGTAGCTCGCGGCGGATCTTATCGCGCGCCCCAGTTTGGTCGGAAGTTGTCTCCGCCAGGTAAACGACGGGACCCGCGGGCTTGGGCGCGGCACTTCCGGCTTCGCGCCCCTTGAGGAGCTCGAAAAGCTCAGCGACGTCGTAGGCAAGATCGCTCACCTTTTCCAGATACTTTCGCTCCGCTTCCTCGCCCAACGCCGGATCGAACTCACGCGGCTTGTTCGTCATGACATCGACCCGGAAAAATTCGTAGCCGATAAAATCCCTGACCTCGGGCGGATGCTTCTCGAGCGGGATTGGCCCAGGAAGAACCTTGAACAACCGCGCCTTGTCCTCGGCCACGCGCAAGCCCCCGTGCTCCTCCGCGACTTTGCAAAAAGCTCGCAACTCCGTCAGGCAGGCGTCCGACTTCAGGTAACGCGGCGAAATAATGGAGACGAGCACCGCGACCTTGGAGATTTCATTCTTGAGTTTGTCCCAGAGGTATTCGTTGCCGCCCAACTCGATGTCGCGCCAGATGACCGGGTCGACCCCGAGCCGGCGTCGCAGGTAAACCTCCAGCGCGCGATGAAACGAGGAAACCCAGCCTTCCTTGCCTTCGGTCAGCGGTTCGTTGTCAAAATGCGAATAGCTGATGAAGATGTCATCCCTAAATTCAGCCAGATACGCCATCGCGGAATCCCAAAGCGCATCTTAGCGAAGCGCCCGGGCGAGTTGCAAGATTGACCATCGAACGGCCGATGGCGTGAAAAAAATAAACCGCCGCCGGATTTCTCCGGCGGCGGTTTCTGGATGCTCGATCGCTCGACCGAGGAATTAGTAGCGGTAGTGCTCGGGCTTGTACGGGCCTTCGACCGGCACGCCGAGGTAGTCGGCCTGCTTCGCCGTGAGCGTGGTCAGCTTCACGCCGATCTTTTCGAGGTGCAGGCGGGCGACTTCTTCGTCGAGCTTCTTCGGCAGGATGTAGACGCCGGCCTTGTAGTTGTCCTTGTTCTCCCAGAGGTCGAGCTGCGCGAGCGTCTGGTTGGTGAAGCTGTTCGACATCACGAAGCTCGGGTGGCCGGTGGCGCAGCCGAGGTTCACGAGGCGGCCTTCGGCGAGCATGAAGATCTCGTGGCCGTCGGGGAAGGTGTACTTGTCCACCTGCGGCTTGATGTTGGTCCGCTTCACGCCCTTGGCGGTGTTCAAGCGGTCGACCTGAATCTCGTTGTCGAAGTGGCCGATGTTGCAGACGATGGCCTGGTCCTTCATCTTCGCCATGTGCTCGAGGGTGATGATGTCGACGTTGCCGGTGGTGGTGACGTAGATGTCGCCGCGGCCGAGCGTGTCTTCGATGGTGGTGACTTCGAAGCCTTCCATCGCGGCCTGCAGCGCGTTGATCGGATCGATCTCGGTGACGATGACGCGCGCGCCCAGGCCGCGGAGCGATTGCGCGCAGCCTTTGCCGACGTCGCCGTAACCGCAGACGACCGCGACCTTGCCGGCGATCATCACGTCGGTGCGCGCTTGATGCCGTCGACGAGCGATTCGCGGCAGCCGTAGAGGTTGTCGAACTTCGACTTGGTGACGGAGTCGTTCACGTTGATCGCGGGGACGAGCAGCTTGCCCTCCTCCAGCATCTTGATAGAGGCGATGCACGCCGGTGGTGGTTTCTTCGGAGACGCCGCGCCATTCCTTCACCACCTCGTGCCAGCGGAATGGGTTCTCCGGCCTTGATCTCTCTTGAGCAGGTCCTTGATGACCTGCTCTTCGTGGCTGCCCGACTTCGGTGTTCGACCCAGTCGCTGCCTTCTTCGAGTTCGTAGCCTTTGTGGATGAGGAGCGTCACGTCGCCGCCGTCGTCGACGACGAGCTGCGGACCCTTGCCGCCGGGGAATGACGAGCGCCTGATCGGTGCACCCCCAATATTCTTCGAGCGTCTCGCCCTTCCAGGCGAAGACCGGCACGCCGGCCGCCGCGATGGCGGCGGCGGCGTGGTCCTGCGTGGAGAAAATGTTGCAGCTCGCCCAGCGCACGTCGGCGCCGAGTTCGACCAGCGTCTCGATGAGCACCGCGGTCTGAATCGTCATGTGCAGCGAGCCGGTGATGCGCACGCCCTTCGAGCGGCTTGGCCGCGGCGTACTTCTTGCGGATCGACATCAGGCCGGGCATTTCCTGCTCGGCAATGTCGATTTCCTTGCGGCCCCATTCGGCCAGGGTGATGTCGGCGACTTTGTAATCCTGTTTCGTTGTTGTCTTCGGGTCTTGGATGGTGGTGGACATAGCTTTAAGTTTTAAGGGTTAAGATTTAAGGAGGGGCTTCGCGGCGGACGATGCGCGCGAGAGGAGTGAGCGTCGCAGGCCTTCGAGCATGGAGGAAAGCTCGCGCGATTCGGCGACGAGTTTGTCAAAGTCGGACTTGCCGAGATGATCGAGTTTACGCGCGATGTAGAGCTGTGTGCGGAGTTCACCGCACGAGCCTTTCGAGATGTTGAGAAAGTGGGCGAAGTCTTTCAGACTCCCGCGTTCGGAGCCTTCCGCGATATTCGACGGAATCGAAAGTGCCGCGCGTTGCATCTGATCCCTGAGCGTGAATTCCTTGCAGGAGCGGAAGCTCTTGAAAATCTGCACCGTCAGACGACATCCGCGCTGCCAAACTTCCAAATCCTCGAACGACTGGTAAGCCATACTTAAAGCTTAAAAGTTAAAGCCTGAAGCTACTTCGCCGCTTTCTTGAGCGCGTCGGCCTTGTCCGTCCGTTCCCAGGTGATGTCGGGATCGTCTTTGCCGAAGTGGCCGTAGTTGGTGGTCTTGCCGTAAATCGGGCGGAGCAGATCGAGTTGCTGGACGATGTCGGCCGGCTTGAAGCTGAAGACGGATTTCACCGCCCGCTCGATCGCTTCCTCATCGACGGTGGCGGTGCCGAAAGTGTTGATGTGCACGCTGACCGGTTGCGGATGACCGATGGCGTAGGCGAATTGCACTTCGCAGCGTCGTGGCGAGGCCGGCGGCGACGACGTTCTTCGCCACCCAACGTCCCATGTAGGCGGCACTGCGATCGACCTTGCTCGGGTCTTTGCCGGAGAACGCGCCGCCGCCGTGACGGCCCATGCCGCCGTAGCTGTCGACGATGATCTTGCGGCCGGTGAGGCCGGTGTCGCCCTGCGGTCCGCCGACGACGAAACGGCCGGTCGGATTGATGAGAAATTCCGTGGTGCCATTCATCATCGAAGCCGGGCAGCACCTTGCGGATCACCTCCTCGATGCAGAATTCCTTGATCTCGCTGTGCTTCACATCGGCGGCGTGCTGGGTGGAGATGACGACGTTCGAGATGCCGATCGGCTTGTTCTCTTCGTAAATCACGGAGACCTGCGACTTCGCGTCGGGGCGGAGCCACGGGCACGCGCCGCTCTTGCGAATGCGGGTGAGTTCGCGCCCGAGGCGGTGCGCGAACATGATCGGCGCCGGCATCAGTTCCGGCGTCTCGTCGCAGGCGAAACCAAACATCAGGCCCTGATCGCCCGCGCCTTGTTCGGCATGTCCTTTGCCGTCCGCCTCCGTCGCATCGACGCCCTGCGCGATGTCCGCGCGACTGATCGGTGATGATGTTGGTGATGAAAACCTTGTCGGCGTGGAAGACGTCGTCCTCGTGCACGTAGCCGATCTCTCCAATCGTCGCGCGGACGATCTGATCGAAGTTCAGAACGGAGGTGAGCGACTTGTGCTCCTTCTTTAGCTTCGGGATGGTGATCTCGCCGCCGACGATGACGATGTTGCTCTTCGCGTAGGTCTCGCAGGCGACGCGGCTGTTCTTGTCCTGCGCTCAGGCAGGCGTCGAGGATCGCGTCGGAGATGGTGTCGCAGACTTTGTCGGGATGACCTTCGCCGACGGATTCGGAGGAAAAAATGAAACGACGAGCCATGAGCGTGATTGGTAAGGATTACGATGCCGCGCGAAAGCAGGATGCCTTCAATCATAGTTGATCATATTGACCAATCATGATGCGTAGATGTATCGTGACGTACAAAATGCCGCCGTCAACGATAAATTTCCTGCGCCTGATGGCCGATCCCACCCGGCTGCGCCTGCTCCTCCTGCTCGAGCAGGAGGAACTTTCCGTCGCCGAGCTGCAGGACATCATGGGGATGGGGCAGTCGCGCATTTCGAGCCATCTCGCGCAACTCAAACGGGCCGGCGCGGTCGAAGACCGGCGCGCGGGCAAGAATGTTTATTACGGCCTGGTCGACCAAAGAAGCGCGCGATCCGGCGCGCGCGCAGATCAACGAACTGACCCGGACGCTGGCCCGCGAAATGCCGGAGACCGCGCGCGATGCGACCGCGCTCAAGCTGGTCTTGCGGAAACGCAAAGATCAGGCGCGCGAATATTTTGATGAGCTGGCGGGAAAGTTTGGCCGCAGTTATGTGCCGGGGCGTTCGTGGCAGGCGCTGGCGCATACTTTGATCTCGCTCCTGCCGGCGCTCACCGTGGCCGACCTCGGCGCGGGCGAAGGCACGCTTTCGCAACTCCTCGCGAAAACGGCGCGCAAAGTCATCGCGGTCGACAACTCGCCGAAGATGGTCGAGTTCGGCTCCGACCTCGCGACCAAACACGGCTTCGCGAATTTGGAATACCGTCTCGGCGATATCGAAGATCCACCGATCGCCAAAGGCTCCGTCGATCTCGCCATCCTGAGCCAGGCGCTGCATCACGCCATTCATCCGGAGCGCGCCATCGCCGGTGCGCACCGCATCCTGAAGAAAGGCGGCCGGATCGTGATCCTGGATCTCCTAAGCCATCGCTTCGAGCGGGCGCGCGAGCTCTACGCGGATCACTGGCTCGGCTTCAGCGAAGTGGAATTGCACCAGCTGTTGGAAGAAAAGGGATTCAAGAAAATCGAAGTGACCGTGGTCTCACGCGAGAAAGAAAGCCCGCATTTCCAAACGGTCTTTGCGACCGGCATCAAATAGACACGTTGACCTTGCACCACATGCTATGACATACGGGACGTTTCAGCTGAACGGCCTGCCGTAACACTCGCTCAGTAACAGACGGCCCGTCTCGCCTCATAGAATTGGTGGATGATGGAAGCCGATGCCGTCGCGAAAACGAAGGTGAACGGAAACTTTTTCAATGCCGAGCAGATCGATGCCACGCTGAGCGCAGGTTTGGTGGTCAACGGCAGCCTCTTTGTCGTGGGCGGAAACGTGATGACGAAAATTTCCGGGGTCCAGATCCAGGCCTTCATGGAGGTCGATGGTGGTGTGGTCCTGAAAGGCAACAGATGTTTGTCTTTGCAGGCAAACGGGGGCGTCGAGTTCACTTTCAGGAACGGCGCGCGCGTCACCGTCGAGGCGACAGAAAATGTGATTATGGCGAAGACCGGGGTGACGAGCCGCGACGCAATCAGCGGACAGTTCGTTTGGAAATCCATGGGCAACCAGATCACCGCCACTGAAGGCCCGTGCTACGACATGCTCTTCCAGGGCGATGTGCAGGCGACAAAGGATTTCGACGACAGGACCCTGATCTCGAGCCGAGTCGCGTTTCAGTGGACGTCGCGTTACGCGGGCAACATCAACCTTCCGCTGACGATCAATGCCGACCTGATTCGCGGGGACGAACGGCGGCGTAAGTGGCAAAGTCGAGGCGGGCTTCGGCGTCACTTACACAGTCGTGCGCGGTGAAAGGCAGGGCGGAACTGGCAGTGCGGAAAAGATAGTCGTGGGAGCTATCGGGACGGCCGGAGTGAATGCGGACTACCGGGGCGCGGCGTTCAATTTCAGCGCGGAGGCGGGGCTTTTTCTCGAGAACCAAACCGCGCTGAGAAGGCTGCTGACGGTCTCATTCGCGAACGACAGATTTCGCGGGAACGCGGTCGCCGTCGATCTCATCAACGCGCTCTCGCTGCTCTTCGAGAGCATCGATAACTGCACGATTACGGAGAGTGCGGTGGCCGGTATTCGCCTGAGAAACGACTCTCAAGCCGGGATGGCGAACAACACGATCTCTTCCAACGGCGTTGGCATCCTTGTTCTCGACACGTCGATCGCCAATCTGCTGGGCAACACGGTCTCGGCGAACGGTGTCGGCCTCGCGACCGAGGGCGCCGCCTTCGCGACCATCGGCCCGAATTCCTTTTTCGGAAACACCATCGGGATTGACCTGGGAAACGATGGAGTGACGCCGAATGATCCGGGCGACCTGGATGGTCGACAGAATTTTCCGGAGCTGACTACCGCTGTTGCCACTGCGAGCGAAACGGCCATCAACGGTACGCTTAGCAGTAGCCCGAATCAGGCCTTCATCTTGAGCTTCTTCGCCAACCGCGTCCCCGCGCCGTCCGGTTTCGGTGAAGGCGAAACCTTTCTCGGTTCACAACAGGTGACGACCGATGCGAACGGCAACGTGAGCTTCGCGGCATCAGTGGCGGTTGTGCCGGCCGGCGCGCCGTTCATCAGCGCACTGGCAACGAATGCCGCCGGTGGCACCTCCGAGTTTAGCCGCGACATCCAAGTCAACGCGCCAGAGGATTGTGTGGTGTGTCACAAGAGGACTAAGACGCTCATGCTGCCTTGCAACAGCTTCGAGCATCAACGACACCTGGATCATGGCACTTCTCAGCGAAGGCGCTCGCTTTCTTGCCGCCTTTCGGAGTTTTCTCCAGCGCCTCCTCGAATTCGGCGCACGTTTGCAACGCATATTCATTCCCAAACACGTAGTAAATCGGCGCGTCCTTTCGCTCTTCGTTGGTCGCAAGAAAGTAGACATGCCCATCAGCATAACCATCGATGTACTCGACTTCCGGGTACTCGTTCGCCTTGAGTTTTTCCGGGCGACTTCGTCCGAGATATGTTTTGATCGTGTCAACCACGTTACAGCGGTGAGAGTAATATCCCGTATTTCGCAGCGTCACGATGCGGCTCAATGCGTGTTTTAGGCCGTCCTGACACGCCAAGCAGTGCAGTAACGTCCGGCTTCTTGCGAAGGTCGATCGAATAGGCTTTGCGATGCGCCTTTAGCCCTTTTGTGGTGCGCGCTGAAGCTATTTGTCGTCGGGGTTGAGAACTTTGAAGGCGAGCGCGGCGACCAAGCCGCCCGCGAGATCGGCGACGATGTGGATCCAGATTTGCGAGAGGTTGACCAGCTTCATCACGCCGATGCCCACGGCGACGGCCGGGTTGAACGCGCCGCCGGAGATCGAGCCGACGGAGAATGCGCCGACCATCACGGTCATGCCGATGGCGAGGCCGTAGAATGAATTGTTCGCCGTGCCTTTGGCGGTCGCGGAATTCAGCACGACGTAGGCGAGCGCGAAGGTGAAGAGAAATTCGGCCACGAAGACCTGCGGGAGATTCGTGAGTCTCCATCGGCGTGCCGCTCTTGCCGACGAGGAACATGGCGACGAAGGCGGCGGCGACGCCCGCGGCGACCTGCGCGATCCAGTAGGGCACGACGTCCTTGGCGTCGCACCGGCCGCGGATGAAGACGGCGAGCGTGACCGCGGGATTGAAGTGCCCGCCGGAGACGTGGCCCGCCGGCGAAGACCATGACCATGAGCGCCGCGCCGATGGCGAGCGGCGGGATGACGCCGGCGGCGCCGGGAATGACGGTGCAGCCGACGGTGAGCACGAGGAAGAACGTGCCGATGAATTCTGCGAGGTATTTGTTCATAGGATGATTTGGGGACGTGATGGGTGACGAGTCATAAGCGGCCGCGCTGGCGCCGTTCTTGTGTTTGCGTGACGCCGAGAGAACTACGGTTCAGGTCGTTTGGTCAAGTCACGAGTGACGTGCAGGCTGGCGATGACCCGGCGAAGGGTCGGTGGATCGCCTGAAGGACCTGTTCCTTAACACTCATGAACGGGATGCGCTTACTTCATCCGATCGAACGTCTTTTGTAAGAGCGCCGAGATCGGACGGGTGGCCGAGTTTTTCGCGGGTGGTGTCGATCCACTTTTTCTCGAGCGCGTTCTTGGTCGGGCGATCGCTTTCGTAGAAGACGCCGAAGACGCCGGGGAAAGGGAGTTGCGCCAGCTTGTAGGCGGCGAGCTCGTCGGTGACGTCGTGGCGGAGTTCGTCCTCGGGGGTGTTGTCCCATTTTTTCTCGTCGACCAGGGAGAAGGCGCCGCCTTTGCGCGGATTGCCGGATCGAAGGCGCCGGGGTAAAATTCGACGCATTCACTCAGGCATTCGATGACGGAGAAGCCCTGGTGATCCATGGCGCGCTCGATCATCTGGATCATGTGGTTGACCTGGGTGGCGTGCGTGCGCGCGATGAAGGTGGCGCCGGCGCAGATGAGTTGTTTCATCGGGTTGACCGGCTTGTCGATCGCGCCGGTCGGGTCGGTCTTCGATTTGAAACCAATCGGCGACGTCGGCGAGGTCTGCTTCTTCGTCAGGCCATAGACGAAATTGTCCATGATGAAGTAGATCATGTTGATGTTCTTGCGCGCGCCGTGATTGAGATGGTTGCCGCCGATGGAGAAGCCGTCGCCGTCGCCGCCGAAGAGAAAGACGTGCAGGTCGGGCCGGGCCAGGCTGATGCCGGAGGCGAGCGGGACGGCGCGGCCGTGAATGAAATGCGCGCCGTAGCCGTTGACGAAATACGGGAAGCGCGAGGAACAACCGATCCCGGCGAGGGTGACGATCTTCTCGTGATCGAGCTGCCGTTTCTCGATGACTTTGTAATAGGAGGCGAGCACGGCGAAGTCGCCGCAGCCGGGACACCAGGTCGGGTGGTCGGCGGTGACGGCTTTCTTGGTGACTTTCTCGCGGACGAACTCCAGCGGGCGTCGGCGGCTGCGGTGGCGGTGGTGGATGCAGGTTGGGCTGTTTCGGTGCTCATTTTTAAATTCAGTTAGGCGATTCTCTTAACCGACTCCCTGCGGGACGACTTCTTTCAAGGACTTCACGTTCTCGGCTGCGGTGTCAGCGTGAACGATGGGGAGGCCTTCGCGCGGAATATTCCGGGCGGCAAACGAGCGTCCTTCGAAAACGCGTTCGAGAATTTCTTTCACGCGGAAGGTGAGACCGTCAGTCTTGGTGGCGCTTTCGATTTTCGGTTCGCAGTAACGGGCGCGGAGAATGGTGGCCAGCTGGCCGAAACCGTAGAGGCCCTGGTCGTTCATTTCGACGACAACGATGCGTTTGAATCTGGCGAAGATTTTTTCGAGGCCGTTCGGCAACGGGTGGACGTGCCGCAGATGCAGCGCGCCGGCTTTCTCGCCATGTTCGCGCGCCAGTTTCACCGCGTCGTGGATCGGCCCGTAAGTGGAACCCCAGCCGACGAGCAGCGTGCCACCTTCCTGATCGCCATAGACCTCGGGCACCGGGATTTCCTCGGCGAGCTTGCGCAATTTGTTGCGGCGTTTCGCCGTCATGGCCATGTGCAACTTCGGGCTGCCGGTCGGATGGCCCATCTCGTCGTGCTCGAGTCCGGAGACGAGCGGATATTTCCCGTCGATCATCGGCGCGCCGGGCGTCGCATGTTGCGTGATCTGATCGACCGCATAGGGCTTGAAGCCAGCCGGGCGCGGCGAAAGATCCAGCTTCGGGTCGATCATCAAATCCTTCAGCTCCGGTTCGTCGAACGCTTCGATCCGCGTCGCCAGCGAGGTGTCGCTCAGAATGAAAACCGGCGTGCTGTATTTGCGCGCGATGCGAGCCGCTTCGATCGCGATGTAGAAACAATCTTCCACCGTCGCGGCCGCGAGCACGACGCGCGGGCTGTCGCCGTGCCCGCCGTAAATGGCTTGAAAGAGATCGCTCTGCTCGACGTTCGTCGGCAGGCCGGTGCTCGGTCCGCCGCGCTGCACGTTGATAATGATGAGCGGCATCTCCGACATGGACGCCCAGCCGATCGCTTCGGTCTTGAGCGAGATGCCGGGACCGGCGCTGCCGGTGACGGCGAGGTATCCCGAGAAGGAAAAACCGAGCGCGATCGACACCGCGCCGAGCTCGTCCTCGGCCTGCACGAAGATGCCGCCGTATTTCGGGAGTTCGCCCCGCAAAATTTCCATGACCGACGACCACGGCGTGATGGGATAACCGGCGCCGTAACGCACGCCGGCGGCGATCAAGCCGTAGGCGAGCGCCTGGTTGCCATCCATCGTGATCTGCGCGCGCTCGCCCTCTTTGGGAACGTGCGCCTCGAATTGATACTGCTTGCGTCAGGACGTTGCCGACGGGATAGCCGTAGCCGGCCTGAAACGCCATGAGCGCGGTGTTGACGATGCTCTGCGTCTTTGCCGGCGAATTTTTCCGTGATCAGCGTCTTCAGCTTCTCGACATCGAGATTGAAAATTTTCGAGATCAGACCGAGGACGAAAATGTTTTTGCCCTTGTCCTTCGCCGTTCCGCCGAGCGCTTCGACGGTGAGTCCGGTGATCGGCACGCCGACGTAAACGAAACGTTTGTCGTCGAGGTTCGGCTCGACGTTGTCCGAATCGTAAAGGAGCACGCCGCCCTCTTTCAAAAAGCCGATGTGGTCCTGATAACTGTGCTGATAGAACGCGACGAGGAAGTCGGCTTCATCGCCCGCGGAGAGCACTTCGCCCGTGCCCATGCGGACCTGGAAGATCGACGGCCCGCCGGAGATGGTGGCGGGGATCGTCATGTAGGTCATGACGTCCTGAGCGCTGCGTCCGGCCAGGCGCGCGAGGAAAGCGCCGGCGCTTTGAATGCCGTCCTGCGAATTTCCCGCGAGGCGAATGACGGCGTCGTTGATGCTCTCAGGCCGCAGATCGGCGCGCTCGGATGACGGGACCGGGGAGCCAGTGCCATTTGGAGCCTCGGTATTTTGGAGAACAGGATCGGTCGTATTCACGGGATAAACTTGATCCACAATCCATAGGCAATATTGCCGTCATTGCGAGAGCAAACACGAGCCGACCGCAATCAGCCGGGCGAACGCTGCCCATTTTCGAGGGGCGGTTTAGGCGCGCTGCCCAAGCCGCCTGACGGTCTCCTCGACCAGGCTGCCGCCGACGGCGGCTGGCAGCCTGCGCTCCAGCGACGACAGAGCGTCGCACTCAGCGATGTCGCGCTAGTAGTTGATGCCCTTCTTTTCCGCCTGCTGGCGGATGGTTTGCGCGACCTTCTCGTCGAATCCGTCGCCTTTGCCGGCGGCGGCGAGGCGCTTGGTTTCAGCCTGGATGTAGGCGTCGCGTTTCTTCGCGACTTCGGCGATCTCTTTCTGCAAGGCGGCGCGATCTTTGCCGGCCTTCTCGATCCGGGCGTTCAATTCTTCGCGGCTCAGCTTCTGCAATTCAGCCGGAAGATTCTTCTGATCGATCTCCTCGAGCTTGAGATCCTTTCTCGCCAGCGCGTCGAGGAGTTCGCCCGCGCCTTGCACGGATTTATTGGTGCGGGCGTTGTAACTCAGGCGATCGGCCGCCGCGGGTGCGGGCGCGCTTTCCGCGACTGCTTGTTTGGCTGCGACTTCACGGCGGACGTCCGCGTCGCCGTAGGGAATCAAGGTCCCGCCGATACGCTTGTTCAATTCGCCCAGCTTTTCGTCCATCGGCGTCGAGACCACGGCCATGTTTCCTGACTGCGCGATCGCGGCGTAGCTGCCTTCGGAGAGCTTGGCGATCTCCTTCCAGATCGCCACGGTCTCGGCAATGCCGCCGCACTGCACGGTATTGATGATCAAATCCTTCTTCGCCGCGGCGCGGCAGAGATCGGGATACTTCGGACCGTTCGCGTAATCCATGTGCGGCGGCGCGTCGCCGACGAGGAAGACGATCTTGAGCACGTCGCGATCGTCGCTCCACTTCATCTTGTTAATCGCTTCGTCGAGCGCTTCGTTCACGCTCTCCGGCGTGTCGCCGCCGCCGCCCGCTTCGAAGGCGCGCAGATGTCCATACATCGCGTCGATGTCGTCGGTGAGGGCGAATGACCTAACGACATATTCGTCGCCTTTGTCGCGATAGCCGACCAGGCCGACCTTTAACTCCGGGCGTCGGTTTGGCGCTGATCATGTCGTTGGCGATCGCCCAGATTTTTTGTTTCGCGCCTTCGATCAGATCCGCTCATCGAGCCGGTGGTATCGAGGACGAAACAGACTTCGATGCGCGGTTTCTTTGCCGGCGGTTTCGGGTCGCCGGAGGCGATTTCGATTCGGTTGCCGGTTTGGTGTCCGCGAAGGCGACGAGGCGCCGGCGGCTAACAAGATGAGAAGTGCAGTAGTTGTTTTCATATTTGGATTCAGTTAGTCCGTGACTTCGTAAACGGTGTCGCCGAGCGCGACCAGGACGTTCTGCCCGAGCGCGAGCCACGGAGCGGCTTCGGGATGTTTCTGGAGGAGGGCGTAGTAATCTTCGGAGTTGAACTGCACGCGCTGGCGCTTGGTCAGGTTTTGCGCGGTGGTATCGACCCATTGCTTTCCGTTCTGGAAAAACGCGCGGCCGTTCACGAATTTCGATTGCTGCGTGTACTGCGCGACGCGGGCCGAGTTCTCGCGCTCGGCCGGTGCGGCGGCGTCGTAACCGCGCATCGATTCCGACGCTCCGGCCGCGATCGAGGCGGGCGCTTGCTCGGCGAACTTGAAGACGTTCTGGCTGCGCGCGTTGGCCACGCCATCATCGCCTTCTTTCTTGTCTTTGAATCCGATCCAGGCCTTGGCGACGTTGCCGCGCACGGCGGTGTCTGCAGTCATTTCCTGCAGCGAGCGCTGCGCGACCGGGACCCGCCGGCGGTCTTCGTCTTCGACGATCAAATACGCGGTGTACGGCGTGACGATCCCGTATTTGCGCGCCAGGTCCGTCGTCTCATCGCGCAGTTCGTTCGTCTCGCCGTGGAGGCGGATTTCATCGAGCAGAAATCCGACGCGGCGCGTCGCCCAGAGGCGCGGGACGAAATCGTTCGCGCTGCCGCGATCATCGAATTTCACCTTGTAGGTGAACGTTTGCTCGCGGCCCGCCGCCATGCCGGTGAGCTTCGCTTCGACTTCGCCCGAGCCGTGTAGCGTCCGGCCAGCACGAGCTGATCGCCTTTGAACAGATCCGGCAATTCCGCCGGATACATCTTGCTCGTGCGCACGCCGCCGCTGAATTCCAGGCGCAGATTGGTCAGCGCCGGCTCTTTGATGCGCGTGAAAAAATTCGAGACCTTCACCTCGAGGTCTTCGCTCGCGAGCACATACTGGCTGAAGGCGCGCGTGGTTTCGGCGATCTGATCGAGCAACTGCGTGTTCACGTCGGAACCGATGCCGAAGGAGAAGATGCGCACGTCGCCGGCTTTCTTCGACCCGCGACACGATCTCGTCCGGATTGCGCGCGCCGACGGTCGGCAGGCCGTCGGTGAGAAAGATGAGCACGAACGGCCGATCGCTTTTCTCGCGCGCGTTTTGAGCGCCGCTCGAGTGCGTCGGCAATCGCCGTGCCGCCGATCGGCTTCAGATCGGCGATGAAATCGGACGCACGCTTGCGATTGTCGCTAGTCGCATCCACGAGCTTGTTGAAGAGCGGCTCGGCCTCGGTCGAGAAGCGGACGATCTCGAAACGATCTTCCGCGTTCAGATTCGCGACGCAGAATTCGAGCGCCTTCTGCGCCTGCTTCAGTTTCGCGCCCGCCATCGAGCCGGAGGTATCGACCACGAAGACGACATCTTTCGGCGCCGGCTTCGCCTCGGATGCGACGGTTGGCGCGGCCAGGAGCAGGAAGTAGCCGTCGTCGCCGTCCGGCTTGTGCGTGATGAGGCTCAGGCCGATGTCGCGCGCTTCCGTGCTGAAGACGAGCTGAAAATCCGTGTCCGGCTTTTCGTCTTTCGATTCGTAGCCGATGACCGCGCGATTCGCGCCGTCGCGCTTGATCTCGACCTTGTGGCTCGGCGAATAAATCGACGCGAGCGGCTGCGTCGTTTTCACTTCCACCTTCACGCTCAAGTCTCTTGATCGGGCGCGCGGAAAACTTCTCCGTGCTCAGCGGATAGAGGTAAGTGACCGCACCGGTGTCGGAGCGCAGCAGCTCGGTGTAGGAAATTTTGATCGGCTTGCGGCTGCGCGGCTCGATCGGAAAAATGCGCACCTTAAACATGTCGCGTCCGGCGTATTCGAGGAGCGCCGGATCGCGCATCTTGCGGACGATGTCCTCGTAGATGCGGCGCGCCTTGTCGGCGGGCAGCAGCTCGGCGTCCATCATCTTGCCGCCGATCTCCATGCGTGAACTTGTCGATGTGCGCGCCTTTCGGCACCGGGAACATGTAGGTGCCTTCGAGCCGGGCATCGTTCGGGTTGTAGAACTCCTGATCGATCGAGGTGACCGCGACCTGTCCGTCGATCTTCACGTCCACGTGGTGGCTGGTCACTTCCAGCGGCGCGAAGGGATAATGGCCCGGCGGGACGAAGATCGGCCGCTCGATGACGATGAAACCGTCTCCGCGGACGGGAGACAGAAAGCCGAGCAAACAACCGGCGAGGACGAGGAGCGATTTTGCGTTCATGGAGAGTTAGTCGGCAGCGCCGAAAAATTGCTCCCGACTATTTGCGCGGCACGCGGCTCGCTCGACCGAAGAAGCGTGCTAAAGGAACATCTACGTGCAGAGGCCGATCGCAGGCCCGCGCTCCTAACGACTCATGTATCGCCTGGATTGGATTGAAACCCTCAAATTGCGCCGAGGCGAGGCGCGCCCTCCCGGCAGGATTCGCGACGTCAATCCCACCGTCTGGAAACTCGGCTTCACCAGTTTGTTTACCGACATCTCGGCCGAAATGGTGAACAGCTTGTTACCCGTTTACGTCGTGCTTCATCTGCACATGAGTCCGCTCCAGTTCGGAGCGATCGACGGCATTTATAATGGCGTGGCCATCGCCCTCCTGAGTTTGGTCGCCGGTTTTGTCGCCGATCGCACGCGCCGCCCCAAAGAAGTGGCGTTCGCCGGCTATGCCATTTCCGCCGTCTCCAAATTGCTCCTTCTCCTCGGCTCGGCCTGGAGCGGAATCGCTGGCATCATTGCGCTGGATCGCACGGGCAAAGGCGCTCGCACCGCGCCGCGCGATGCCATGATCTCACTCTGCACACCACCGCAATCGCTCGCCCTCGCCTTCGCCGTGCACCGCGGCTTGGACGCGGGCGGAGCGCTGCTCGGTCCGGTGGTCGCGTTCCTAATTCTCGCGCGCATGCCGAACGCATTCGATGCGGTCTGGATCACGAGCTTCGCCTTCGCGGTGCTCGGATTGGCGGTGCTCTGGCTCTTTGTGCAGAATCCGGCGAATGTCGCCGCGTCGCCGCGGATCCATGTTTCCTGGCGAAAAATTACCGGAGAAGGTTTTTGGAAATTGGCCGGCGTTGGTGGGATTCTTTCGCTCATGACTCTGAGCGATGGGTTTCTCTATTTGCTTCTGCAGCGACGCAGCGGCCTGGCCATCGGATTTTTCCCGCTCTTCTACGTGGTGACGGCTTGCTCTTACATGCTGCTCTCAATTCCGGTCGGCAGCGTGGCCGACCGCTTCGGTCGAAGGCCGGTGCTGCTGGCGGGTTATTTCACCGTTGGTTTGATTTATCTTTTTCTGCTGACGACAAATGCGAGTGGAATTAGCGCCGGCCTGATCTGTCTTTTCTTTCTCGGCCTCTACTATGCCGCGACCGAAGGAGTGCTGGCGGCCATGGCGAGCAGCATCATTCCCGCGGAATACCGGACGACGGGCCTGGCCATTCTTGCCACCGTGGTGAGCTGCGGAAAGTTTGGTTCGTCGTTTTTGTTCGGCTGGCTTTGGCAAACCTGGGGCCCGCAAACCGCGCTCACCATTCTGTCGTTAGGCCTGGCCGGAAGTCTTGGGATCGCGACCTACTGGCTCCGGGAACCTCGTCATGCATAGGCGGCTGATTATCTTTCTCGCCATCACGCTGCTCTGTGTCGTCGGCGTCGGCGCGTATTTTTCTTACCTCCAAAGACGAACTGTTTCACCTCGGAGAGCACGGGCAGCGTTCGCGACCAGCGACTCTTCGCGAATATATTTTCGTTACACCGGCACGGACGAAAACTACGGCAAGCTGGCCTGCGTCGGCCTAACGAATCTGAACGCGCCGCAATTTATCGACGCACTTTCCTGCGAGGTGGTTTATTTCGCGAATGGCAGCGGTATTTGTCTGCAGGCGGACCGCGGCATGTTCACGACTTACGCCGCCACGCTTTTCGATGCGAATTTCGCCACGCGCGCGACCTTCCCGCTGCACGGCGGCCCGAGCCGGGCGCGCGTTTCCCCTGACGGGAAGCTCGCTGGATTCACCGTTTTTTTGAGCGGCCACGGCTACGCCTCGCTGGATTTCACTACCGAGACGTTGCTCGTCGACACCGCTACGGGCAAGGTGATCGCTTCGCTTGAATCCGATCTTGCGGTCACCCGCGACGGAAAACCATTCCAGGCAAAGGACTTCAACTTCTGGGGCGTTACATTTACGTCTGACTCAAAACATTTTTATTGCACTCTCTCCAGCGCCGGTGCGCACTACTTGATCAAGGGAGACATCGCGGCGCGAACTGCAGTAGTCGTGCACGAGAACGTCGAATGTCCCTCGGTGTCGCCTGATGGCACGCGCGTCGCCTACAAAAAGCGCTTCACCATCGATCGCCGGCTCATTTGGCAACTCTACGTCCTCGATCTCGCCACGCAGCGGGAAACGCCGCTCGCGGAGAAACGCAGCCTCGACGACCAGATCGAGTGGCTCGACTACGATCATGTTCTCTACACCGTTTCCGACAATCCCGAAGGCTCAAGCGGGACGACCAATGTCTGGAAAGCTGATGCCGCCGGCAGCGGAACGCCGGTCATGTTCCTGCCGAAAGCTTATTCTCCCGCCGTGGTGCGATGAACGATGACCTTCGCGAAGTTGATTTGATCGACGCGTGCCGCCGCGGCGAGAGCGACGCATGGGATGCTTTGTTCGATAAGTATTACGGCGTGGTTGCGCGATTTGTCTTTCAACTGTCGGCTGAGTTTAGTCACGAGGACACGGAGGAGATTTGTCAGGAGACGTTTCTTTCGGTCGTCCGCAGCCTCGCCTCCTTCCAGGCGAGGAGCGCGTTTCAAACCTGGCTGCTGCGGATTGCCGCGAACAAGGCGATGGATTATCGACAGAAAACACAGGCGGCGAAACGAGGCGGGAACGCAATCCATGTCTCGCTCAATGGCGCGCGCGACAGCGACGACCCGCCGATTGATCCGCCTTCCCCTCGCCCCGGGCCGGATGCTTTGCTCCTGAACACGGAAACATGCCGGCTCGTTAGGCAAAGTCTCGATCGGCTCGGCGAGCCATGTCGAGAGATCATCGAATTGCGCTATTACGGCGATCTGAGCTACGAGGAAATCGCCGTCGAGTTGCGCTTGAATCCGAAGACCGTCAGCTCGCGCTTGAGCAAGTGCCTCGACCAACTGGGCGCCATCGCCAAACAAATTTTTCCACCGGAACATTTATGTTTGCCGTCTAATTAGATAAGGCCATGCCAGACGAACCCAGAAAACCGATCGAAGAATTTCTTGCAGGCATCCGCCAAGAGCGCGGCGTGCGGAGTTCGGCGCCGATCCGAAGATGCCGAATCCGATGCGGGCGCGTTTGCATGACGAGATCGCGCGCCTCGGCCGCGAGGACCAGCCGCGCGAGCGGCGAAGCTGGCTGGCCGTCGTTTTGGCCGCAGATTTCCATCGCTGCCGCGGTGCTCGTTACCGCTTCGGTCCTCTGGTTGGGCCACCGCTCCAACTCCGGCAGCGAAAGCACCGCAACTCGCGATGCGCGTGGCTTCCGACGCGCAGCCGGAGGCGGCGCTCAAGTCGCTGGACGCCGCGAATCAAGTCGTAGCGCAAACAGAGTCGGCGCCGGATGAAAGCTTCCGCGAGGGCGCCGTTGCCAGCGGCGCTCTGGCGGATAACACCGCGGCCTCGAAGCCTGCGGCCATGGAAGCGCGCGCTGAAACCGATTCGACCGCGCTGCACAAATTTGCCGACGTCGCGCTCGCGCCGGCCGCGCCGGCGGAGCCAGCGCGTTCGGATGACAAGGCGCGCGAGGTGAATGAGCGAGCCAACCAAATCGCTCAGGCCCCGGTTGTGGCAGCGAATGCGCCCTCTGAAAATTTCAAAAACGCTGAGGCTGGGGCGTCATCGTTCAAAAAAGAAGCGGACGCAGGCAATCTCCAGCAACAATTTTCGCAGACGGCGCGCGGGCAGGCCTTGCGTAGCAATGCCAAACTGAAGCAAGCGGCTAACGTCTTGAATACATTCCAGGTGGAACAGGATGGCCGTCAAATACGGGTGGTAGACGAGGATGGTTCGACCTATACGGGCAAGCTTGAGGCGACTGCGCAAGACGCGTCGCGCAGCCGAGTGGCAGGAACCTCTGAACCGAAAGCCACTTCGACCGTGATGAAGGATTCTGCATCGAGTGAGAACGAGCTCTATTTCCGCGCCACCGGATACAATACCAGCCTGAAGAAACAGGTGGTTTTCGAAGGTAACTACATCGCGCCGCGGGACACCGCAGAAGTCCGCCGATTTCAAAAAGGACGAACAAACGCCGGCTCGCATTGTCGGCACGGCGAAAGTCCCGGGCGAATCGCCGGTCGAAGTTGATGCGATTGCGGTCGCCCGCTGACGAAGAAGATGCGCGGTGCGGACGGATTCCGCTGGCATCGGTCGTCCGCTTCAAATACTCACATGAAAATCAATATGAAACCCAACCTTCGCTTCCTTCTCGCAGTTGCCGTCGCGCTGTGCGCTCTCGGGTCCGGCACGGCCCGTGCGCAGACGAATCTCGACTTGCCGGAGGCCAGCCAAAAGGCAGTCATCAAACAGCGTCTCGGGATTACCGACATCACGATCACGTATCACCGACCGCTGGTGAACGGGCGCAAGATCTGGGGTGCTCTGGTGCCCTTCGGCCAGGTCTGGCGCGCGGGGGCAAACGAAAACACGACGATCGAATTCAGCACGCCCGTCTCGGTGGAGGGCAAGCCGTTGGCCGCGGGAATATACGGTCTGCACATGATCCCGACAGCCGATTCCTGGACGATCATCTTTTCAAAAATGGCGGTAGCCTGGGGCAGCTACACCTACAACGAAACCGAGGATGCCTTGCGGGTGAACGTGAAACCGCGCGAGAACCAAATGGAAGAGGCGCTCGAGTACGAATTCGAGGATCTAAAACCGGACTCCGTCGTGGTGACGATGAAATGGGAGAGACTGGCCGTGCCGTTTCGCGTTTCCGTGACGGATGCCGAGACCACGATACCGCACATTCGCGATCAACTCCGCGGGCGCGCGCAATATTCGTGGGAGACCCTGAATGAAGCGGCAGATTATTGCGCGGCCAAGAAGATCAATCTCGAGGAGGGACTGAGTTGGGCGGACCAGTCGATCAAGATCGAGGAACGGTTTGAGAATCTGGCAACCAAAACCGACCTCCTGAAAGCCTTGAACAAGCCGGAGGAAGCGAAGAAGGCCTGGGACCACGCGCTCAAAGTCGCAAGTGCGGCGGCGCTCTATTCCCGCGCACGAACCTTGCAGAACGAGAAGCGTGACGCCGAGGCGATGGAGATCTTCCCCGTGGTGGTGAAGCGATTTCCACAGGAACTCGTTGGGCATCTCGCGCAAGCGCGGATCAAATCCGCCGCGGGCGATTTCCCGGGCGCGATCGAGGCGATGAAGAAGGCGCAGGCTGTGTCCACTTCCGACCAGCAGAAGGCGGCCTTCCAGGGCATGATCGAAAAACTGCAGGCGAAGCAGGATATCAATAAATAAAGACGCGGCGAAGCACGGAGGACCGGCAAGGATGCCCGCCGACCGTGACAGGCTGGAAGCCTGTCCTCCGCAGCGCCAAACGGTTTTTCGTCGGCCCTTTGCTATAGCGACGCGAATGCCTGATCGAGGACCTCGATCAGAAAATCAGCGTCCGCTTTCGTGACGCACATCGGCGGCGAGAAGCGGACGGTTTGTCCATGCAGGCCCCCTTTGCCTAACAAGAGGCCCATGTCCTTTGCGTTCTCCATGACTTGGGCGGCCTCGGCCTTGGCCGGTTCCTTGGTTGCGCGGTCTTTCACCAACTCGATACCGAGCATCAATCCTTTGCCACGCACGTCGCCAATCAGGTTGTGTTTTTCCTTCAGGCGATTCAATCCGGCTAACAGCTGGCTACCAATCTTGAGCGCGTTCTCCTGCAACTTTTCGCGCTCGATAATTTCGAGCACGGCCATGCCTTGCACGCACACGACCGGATTACCGCCGAAGGTGTTGAAATGGATTCGTTGCGCGAGCGCCTGCGCGATCTTTGGCGTGGTGACGACGGCGCCGAGCGGCGCGCCGTTCCCGATTCCTTTTGCCATGCAGACGATGTCGGGGATTACGTCCTGCGTTTCGAAGCCCCAGTAGTGCGTGCCCGTGCGACCGAAGCCGGCCTGCACTTCATCCGCGATGCACACGCCGCCGGCCGCGCGCACGTGTTCGTAGACATGCTTGAGATAACCATCAGGGAAAACGATGCAGCCGCCGACGCCCTGGATTGATTCTGCAATGTAGCCGGCGATTTGACCGGGCGTCGCGTAGTCGATCAGGTTCTTCACATCGGCCGCGTATTTTTTTCCGGCCTCGGCATCATCGCGACTCCACACGCCGCGATACGGATCAGGCGTGATGGCGTGGTGCACACCGAAGCTGTGCGGCACATTGAACTTCCAGGTGTGATGAGCGGTTAGTCCCATGCCGCTGGCGTTGCCGCCGTGATACGCGTTGCGCAACGCGATCATGTCGTAGTTGCAGGTGTAAGCCCGCGCCATTAACAGCGCGAGATCGTTGGCTTCGGATCCGGAATTAACGAAATAACAGACCTTCAACTCACCGGGCATCTTCGCGGCGAGTCTCTCCGCATACTGGCCGATGTTCGGATGCAGATAAATCGTCGTGGAATGCTGCAGGAGTTCATTTTGCCGCCGGGCCGCCTCCACGACTTGGGGATGACAATGGCCCACGCTCACGGTCACGATCCCGCCGAGCGCATCGAGATAACGCCGTCCACGCTCGTCCCAGACGTATTGCATCTTGCCCTCCACGAGCATGAGCGGCTTCTTGTAGTAGAGAAAGATGCCCGGATTCAGGAACTGTTTGCGCACGCGCAGGACTTCATCGGCGGAAGGGCCGGAATACGGTGCAGGCTGATGATCGAAGGGCGGAAGCTCGGGCTGGTTCATAACTAGAAGCGCTAAACTGCCGCGTCCGTCGTGCACGCGCAAACGCAACGCATCCGTCGCGGGTGGTTGTGGCGTGCGATCCGGGGGCGGGTAATTATTGCTTGCTTCATCCCTATCCTCAAGCCACCGTCGCCACGCCGTTGTCTGCGAACTATTAGGTCTTGCAAGGGGAAGCCGGCGTTCTGCCCAGCAACTTCGTAAATTTTCTCTCACCGGTCACAACCCTCTCGGAGAAAATCATGAATCGATTTCAGTTGGGAGCCATAGGCTCTGCGCTCGTTTTCTGTTGCTCAATCCTGCAGGCACAGGTCCCGCAGCTGATTAGTTACCAGGGCCGCGTCGTCGTCGGCACGACCAATTTCGATGGCAGCGGGCAGTTCAAGTTCGCGCTCGTGAACACGAACGGTTCGACCACCTATTGGAGCAACGACGGGACGAGCGCGAACGGCAGCGAGCCGACCAATGCCGTCGCGCTCCCGGTCAGCAAGGGACTTTACTCGGTGCTCCTGGGCGACACCGCGCTCGGCAACATGACCGCGGTCCCGAACAGCGTCTTCAGCAATTCGGACGTGCGCCTGCGCGTTTGGTTCAATGATGGAACCAACGGCTCGCAGCTGCTCTCGCCCGATCAGCGGATCGCGGCGGTCGGTTATGCGGCGATGGCGGCGAACGTTCCGGATGGCGCGATCGGCAGCGCACAGCTGGCCGCCGGCGCGGCTGCGGCCAACCTCGGATCGAGCAACCAAAGCGGAGTCGGCAGCGGCGGGGTGATTTTCTCCACCACCGATAATAACGCTGCGCTCCTCGCGGCTGGTTACGTCCGGATCGGCACCACTCAGACCGGCGACAATTGGCTGACACGCACTAATCTAAATCCTCCCCTGCCGCGCTATGGCGCGACCGCGGTCTGGACTGGCACGGAGATGATCGTCTGGGGCGGAGACGCTCGCATGTCCCCCACACCAGTTGGGAAGACCGGCGGCCGCTTCAACCCCACGACCAACAGCTGGACGGCGACAAGTACCACCAACGCCCCATCCGCGCGATTTGACCACACCGCAATCTGGAATGGCACGGAGATGATCGTCTGGGGCGGCAGCACCGGCGACCTCGTAACTTATTTTGCCGATGGTGGTCGTTATAATCCTACGACCAACACCTGGTTGACTACTGCGGCGTCCCCTCTTTCCGCGCGATCCCGGCACACGGCGATTTGGACCGGCTCGGTCATGATCGTGTGGGGTGGAAGGGACGGTTCGGGTGTAGTTGGCAGCGGCAGCCGTTACGATCCCGTGGCTGATAGCTGGGTCAACACCTCGAGCGCCGGGATTACCGGGCGGTACGGGCATACGGCGGTGTGGACTGGCTCACGCATGGTGATCTTCGGGGGATCGTCGGGTGCCGCTATACTTCAACAACGGCAGCCGTTACAACCCAACGAACAATACCTGGTCAGGTATGCCGCCGTCACCGACGGATGACGCCGGGCGAGTCGGGCACACCGCGGTCTGGACTGGCTCCCTCATGATCGTCTGGGGCGGTGACGTCACGCCGGAGCACTCGACTACCAGGGGCGGGCGTTATGACCCGAGTGCCAATACTTGGACTTTGAGCATCCACTGCCCCTATTTCAGCCCGCATCGGTCACACCGCGGTTTGGACCGGCTCGGAGATGATCGTCTGGGGTGGCGCTGAGCCAACGCCCAGTCGCTGACTCCGCCTTTGGCAATGGCGCACTCTACAATCCGGTAACGGACAGTTGGATGCAATTGGGATCTGGCGGCGGTGCGCGACAGCGCCACAACGCGGTTTGGGACGGCAATGAAATGCTGATCTTCGGCGGATATTATGACGCTCTCTCTATCGACACGCCCTTCAATGACACCAGGGCCTATTATCCCGGGAGAGTCTTATTCCTGTATCAAAGACCTTAGCTGCGGAGAGCGCAGATGCGGAAATTGATCATCGCGAAGTTCCTGGTCCTTCTTTCCTTGTTGCCGTGCCTGGCGGACCGCGACGATTTTAGTTCGTTGGTCGCCGATCGCAGTGCGATGGAGCGGGTTTATTTCGCGCATCGCCTCGACCCCAAGCCGTCATTCGAACAAGCTCTCCCGGCCGCGCAGATCGCCGACCTGGTGCGGCTCGATCTCAAGAAGAAGGCGATCCTCAAGCGTGTCTATCACCTCGATCTGGGCCAGGCGGAGATCGACACGGAAGTGCAACGGATTAACTCGACCACCCGCGCGCCCGATGTCCTGGCCGAAATCAAACACGCTCTGGGCGATGATCCGAGACGGTTCGCGGACACGGTCGCGCAACCCATCGTGATCGAGCGCGAGCTGCGCACCCGCTTTGAAAATGATCCGAAGCTGCACACGACTGCGCGCGCGTCTGCGGAAAAAAAACGGCGCGAAGTTCTCTCTCGCGCGCGCGCCGGAACGCATCGCCCTGCTCAAGAAAAATAAGGACGCCAGCGAGACGGTGTGGCAGTTAGCCTCGCCGCAGGCCACGCTGGTGAGAGAAGCGGCCTCCAGCGCGAGCTACTCGATTGAAACGACCACGGAGATTGCTCAGGTCGCAAACACGGCTGACAAACCGACGGGCACGAAACGCTATTTCGCAGATCTCGATCCCGAATTGCAAAAGGTGCTCCGCGCAACGTTACAAAAAGCCGGCGATGTTACTCCCGTGATCGAAACGCCGGACGCTTTCCTTCTTTTTGTCGCCCGAGAAAAAACGGACGGCGAACTTGGCGCCGTCTGCCTTTCCATTCCCAAACGCGACTACGATGAGTGGATCAACCAACAGAAGGACTAAGTAATGAAGAAGCTCTGGCTCACGCTTTTCTCGTTCAGCATAATCTACAGTGTCGCCTGTGCCGACACGCGGAGCAGCGCGAGCTACTCAGTCGCCACCGAAAGCTTCGATGCGGGCGGCAATCTCTTCTCCAGCGCCAGCTATTCCGTAAAGGGTTCCAGCGCCGGCTTGATCGGGGCGATCGGCAATGTCGCTAGTCCGTCGATCACGAATAAGTCCGGCTACGTCGGACAGCTTTATGAGGTGCAAGGCCTAAGCGTTGCCGCCAATCCTCCGAGCGTAAACGAAACTGCGACCACCCAACTAAGTGCCGCGGCCTTGCTCGATGACTTAACAAACTTGCCAGCGTTGGACCCCGCCGCGGTTACCTGGGCACTCGTAACCGGCCCGATTTCATCGATCAACTCAAGCGGCCTCGTCACCACCAGCCATGTGTATCAAAACACCGGTGCGCTGGTTTCGGGTACCTACCAAAGCACTCTCGGCCAGGCGAACCTCACCGTTCTGAATCTTGGCAACGACGACTTCGGTGCCTATGCAGGAGATCAGATCGATGACTCCTGGCAGGTGCAATATTTCGGTCTGCCGCCAAATCCGTTAGCCGGACCAAACGCCGACGCCGATGGTACCGGGCAAACGAATCTGTTCAAGTTCGTCGCCGGATTGAATCCACTCGACGGCTCGCGCTTCACCTTGTCGATCCAACCGGTAAGCGGTCAACCCGCGCGAAAGAATCTGATCTTTCAACCACTCGTGAGCGGCCGCACCTACACGCCGCAATTTCGGACCGACCTAACGACTGGTAGTTGGAATCCTTTGACCGGCACGACGCAAAGCGACAACGGAAACCAACGCACCGTCACCGATACGAGTGCGGCTGCGCCAAAATATTATCGGGTGCAGATCTCACTGCCGTAACTCGCCTCATGTCGTCGGCCGCAGCCGACGCAACGCGACATAGAGACTAAACGCGATCGCGAAGCCGACGAACCACGCGTAGCTGTAAAGCGTCACGAAAAAGTGCGGAACACTCGCGGCGTCCACGAGTTTCACGGTCACGAGAAATCCGGGAAGATTTGGCAGGATCGCCACCATCAACGCGATCAGCGCCACGAGGCTGACGCCGTTGGTGTAACGATACTCGCCATCGCTTTGGTATAGCGCCGGGACATTTAATTGCCGGCGGCGAAGGACGAAATAGTCCGCGATCATGATCCCGCCGATCGGACCGAGCAACGCGCTGTAGCCGACCAGCCAGGTAAAGATGTAGCCGGACGGATCGGCGACAAGTTTCCATGGCATCATCAGAATGCCGACAATGCCGGTGATGAGTCCGCCGGTGCGGAAGGAGATTCGGCGCGGCGCGAGATGGGCGAAGTCATTCGCCGGACTAACGACATTGGCGGCGATGTTCGTGGCCAGCGTTGCGAGGCAGAGCGCGAACATGGCTACGACGAGCACGATCGGATTCTGGAAATGCGTCAGGACATCCACCGGATCCCAGATCGTCTTGTCCGTAGATGATCGTCGTCGCCGAGGTCACGGCGACGCCGATGAAGGAGTAGAGCGCCATCGTCAGCGGCAAGCCCGAGCGCCTGGCCGACGATTTGATCGCGTTGCGAGCGGGCATAACGCGAGAAGTCCGGAATGTTGAGCGAGAGCGTCGCCCAGAATCCGATCATCCCCGTTAGGCCGGGAACGAAGAACGACCAGAACTGGCCGGCTTTCGGTTGACCCGGAGCAAACGCCGACGGCTGCGCGAGGATCGGTCCGAAGCCGCCGGCGTTCTGATACGCCCACGCGAGCAGACACAAGCCGAGCGCGATCAGGAGCGGCGCTTTGATGTTCAAGAGGAGGCGGATGGACTCGATCCCTTTGTAGACGACGAACATGTTGATGCCCCAGAAAAAGAGGAAGCAGACGAATTCCGAGAGCGTGATGCCGAGAAACGTCGCGGCTCCCGGCGCGGCCAGCGCGGGCCAGAAGACGGCGGAGATTTTGTGGATGGCGGCACCACCGATCCACGTCTGAATGCCGAACCAACCGCAGGCGACAAACGCGCGCATCAACGCGGGCACGTTTGCGCCCTTCGTCCCAAAGGACGCGCGACAAAAAACCGGAAAGGGAATTCCGTAACGCGTGCCGGCATGCGCGTTCAGAATCATCGGAATCACGACGATGAGGTTGCCGAGAAAAATGGTGAGGATGGCCTGCGACCAATTCATCCCGCCGCCGATGAGCGACGACGCGAGCATGTAAGTCGGGATGCAGGCCGACATCGAAATCCAGAGCGCGGCGAAACTGCCGATCCGCCAGGTGCGCCGCGACCTTCGGCACCGGCGCGAGATCTTTGTTATATAGCGTGCTGTGCTCGATCTCGATCGAGACTTCGACGTCGGGTGCGTCGGCGGTGTGCATGACGGAGGCCGATGCTGCCGGACATCATTAGCGCGAGCAATCGCAAAGCATCTTCCAATTGTCAGGCGCTCCGGCTAGAAGCCTTCTCGTGTTGCTCAAACTAATCAGCGCGCTCGGTGGTCGTGGTGATGATCGCCTGTGCCTGGCTGCTCTCGCGCGATCGCAAGCACTTCCCCTGGCGCACCGTGCTCTGGGGGATGGGTTTGCAGTTCGTGTTTGCCCTTTTCATCCTCAAGACGCCGATCGGTCTGCGCGTCTTTCAGGGCGCGCAGGTGGTGATGGATCAGTTGAATGCCTACGCCTACGAAGGCGCGAAGATGGTCTTCGGTCCGCTCGGCGACGCGGAGACGTTGCGCAGGACTTTTGGTGCCGGCGGCGCTTACGTCTTCGCCATCTCGGTCACCGCGACGATCATCCTCATCTCCTCCCTTTCGTCGCTCCTCTATCATTGGGGCGTTTTGCAAAAAGTCGTCGCGGCGATGGCGTGGATCATGATGAAAACCATGCGCACCAGCGGGAGCGAAAGCCTCGCCGGCGCGAGCAATATTTTCCTCGGCCAAACCGAAGCCGCGCTCCTGATCAAGCCCTATCTGCCGAAGATGACGCAGAGCGAAATCATGGCCCTGATGACGACGGGCTTTTCCACCATCGCGACCGGCGTGATGGCGGTTTATGCGGGCATGGGCGGATTGAGCGCGGGCCATATCCTCACCGCCTCGGTGCTCGGCGCACCCGCGGGATTGCTCGTCGCGAAGGTGATGTATCCCGAAACGCGAAGCGAGCGAGACCGGCACGCGTTGCCATTTCGGGGTCAAGACGCACCGCGCAAAACAGCATCGACGCGCTCTGTCACCGGCGCGAGCGAAGGCGTCATGCTCTCGATCAACGTCATGGGAATGCTGATCGCCTTCGTCGCTGTGGTGGCGCTCCTGAACGGGCTCATCGTCTGGCCGCAGCAGCGCTCGGCCTAACGAATCCATTCACGATCCAGCAAATGCTCGGATGGGTGAATGCGCCCTTCGCCTGGCTCATCGGCGTGCCGTGGAAGGATTGTCCCTTTATCGGCGAAATCCTCGGCGAGCGCATCGTGCTCAATGAATTCGTCGGCTATCTCAATCTTTCCGACTACGTGAAAGCGCATCCCGACGCGCTCGATCCGCGCTCCGATCACGCTGGCCAGCTACGCGCTCTGCGGCTTCGCGAATTTCTCCAGCATCGCCATCCAGATCGGCGGCATCGGCGCGCTTGCGCCCGATCGCCGACACGATCTGGCGCGACTCGGTTTGCGCGCAATGTTCGCTGGCGTGATCGCCTGTTACTTATTTGCCGCAGTCGTTGGCGTGCTGATCTAGAAATGGTTGGGCTTGCGCTGCAGCATTTGCCCGCGGCCGATCTTGCCGACGAATTTGCCGTCGCGCACGGCGACTTCGCCGCGCACGGTGACGACGCTCGGGCGGCCTTCGATCTCCCAGCCTTCAAACGCGCTGTAGTCGACGTTCATCTGCTGCGTCTTCGCGGAAATTGTGCCGCGATAGTCCGGATCGTAGACGACGAGGTCGGCGTCCGCTGCCGAGCTGGATCGTGCCTTTGCGCGGGAAGAGGCCGAAGATCTTCGCCGCGCTCGTGCTGGCGACGTTCACGAACGTGTGCAGATCGATGCTTTCCCGTCTTCACGCCGTGGGTGTAGAGCAGATTGACGCGTTCTTCGAGCGACGGAATGCCGTTCGGAATCTTGGTGAAATCATCGCGGCCCATCGGCTTCTGCGTCTTGAAATCGAACGGCGCGTGATCGGTCGCGACGGTTTGCGATCCGCCGCTCGCGCAAGCCATTCCAGAGCACCGTCCTGATTGCGCTTGTCGCGCAGCGGCGGCGACATGACGATATTTCGCGCCTTCGAAATTCGGCTTCTCCGCGTAGGTCTTGTCGAGCACGAGATATTGAATCAGCGTCTCGACCGAGACGTGCACGCCGCGCTGCCGCGCGGCGAGCGCCTCGCGAGCGCTTCCTCGCAACTCAAGTGCACGATGTAAACGTGCGCGCCGGTCAGTTCGGCGAAGGTCATCAGGTGATGCACGCCCTCGGCTTCGACGACCGGCGGACGGCTTTCGTGATGCTGTTCCGGCCCGGTCTTGCCCGCGGCGAGCAATTCCTTCTGGCGCTCCGCGACGAGCGTTTCGTTTTCGCAATGCGCGGTGACGATGACGCCGAGTTCCTTCGCCAGCTTCAGCGTGTGATAGAGCTCGGTGTCGTCGACGCCGAACGCGCCTTTGTAGGCGAGGAAGATTTTGAACGAGCTGATGCCGCGCTTGACGATCTCGCGCAGTTGCGCTCGGCGTTCTCGTCGTCGAAGCGCGTCACGCCCATGTGAAAGGTGAAGTCGCAGGCCGATTTTCCGGCGGCTTGTTCCAGCCAGAGCTCGAAAGCCTTCGGCCGCGCTCATGTCGCGCGACGGGCAGCACATCTCGATAAGCGTCGTCGTGCCGCCGACGAGCGCCGCCTGGCTCGCCGTCTCGTAAGTGTCCTTCGCGAACGTGCCCATGAACGGCAGATAAATGTGGACGTGCGGATCGATGAAACCGGGAAAGACATACTTCCCGCTCGCGTCGATCACTTCCGCGTCCGCGCGGCGCATCGATGTTGCGATCGATGCGCGTGATGCGTTTCGCCCTCGCAAAAAATGTCGGCGATGTAGTGCTCGTCCGGTGACGATTCGCCGCCGCTGATGAGCAGACTCATAGCGAAGTCCAGCCAACTCCAATTCCAGAGAAGCTCCAAGCACCAATCCACGCCGACGTCGCTTGGGCTTAGTTCGGTTTCTCTGGAGCTTGGATTTGGGCTTCTTCATTTCTTCCAGACGTCGCCCACGCCTTCGCCGAACCAGCGCGTGGTCACGACTTTTTGCTGCGTGTAGAACTGCACGCCTTCGTTGCCCTGGATGTGCAGGTCGCCGAAGAACGATTCGTCCCAGCCGGTGAACGGGAACATCGCCATCGTCGCGGGCACGCCGACGTTGATGCCGACCATGCCGGCTTTGACGCGATGCTTGAATTCGCGCGCGGCTTTGCCGGAGTTGGTGAAAATCGCCGCGCCATTGCCGTAGGCGGACTTGTTCGCGAGCTCGATGGCGTCGTCGAGATCTTCCATGCGCATCACGTTGAGCACCGGGCCGAAGACTTCTTCGCGCGCGAGCGTCATTTCGGTCTGCACTTGATCGACAATCGTCGCGCCGAGTAAGAATCCGTTCGGCGCTTCGGACACTTGCACGCCGCGGCCATCGGCGATGATTTTCGCGCCTTCTTTCTCGCCGCTCGCGACGAGACTCAGCACGCGATCGCGATGTTGCGCGGTGATGACCGGGCCCATGTCCGGCTGCGCTTCGCGATCGGTCGGGCCGACTTTGATCGCGCGCGCCGCTTCGACGAGCGACGGCAACACGTGCTCCGCCGCCGCGCCGACGGTGATCGCGGTCGAGCCCGCCATGCAACGTTCGCCCGCGCAGCCGAACGCCGCCGTGGAGAGCGCCTCGACGGTGCTCGGCACGTCGGCATCGGGCATGACGACGATGTAATTCTTCGCGCCGCCATTGGCCTGCACGCGTTTGCCGTGACGCGTGCCGGTTTCGTAAATGTATTTCGCGACCGGCGACGAGCCGACGAACGAAATCGCCTTCACCTTCGGATGCGTGAGCAGCGCATCCACGCATTCGCGTCCGCCGTGCACGACGTTGAGCACGCCTTTCGGCAGCCCGGCTTTTTCCAGCAACTCGATGATGAGCATCGCGGTGAGCGGAACTTTCTCGCTCGGCTTGAGCACGAAGGTGTTTCCGCACACCAGCGCGAGCGGGAACATCCACATCGGCACCATCGCGGGAAAATTGAACGGCGTGATGCCGACGCAGACGCCGAGCGGTTGGAGCATCGTCTCGCAATCCACGCCGCGCGCGATGTTCTCCAGCGTGTCGCCCATGAGCAGCGACGGCACGCCGCAGGCGTATTCGACGTTTTCGATTCCGCGATAAACGCTGCCGCGCGCTTCCGCCAGCGTCTTGCCATGCTCGCGCGAAACGCTCTGCGCAGATGCGATCGAAATTTTCTTCGACCAACTGCCGGTAGCGGAAAAATACCCGCGCGCGCTCGACCGGCGGCGTGTCGCGCCAGGCCGGAAACGCCGCGGCCGCCGCTTCGACCGCTTCGTTCACAACATCGCTGCCGCACATCGGCACTTCGGCGATGGTCGCGCCGCGCGATGGATTGAAGACGGGCGAGGTGCCGTTCTGTGAATTTCTCGCCATTCGCCGCCGATGAAGACGGGACAGGAATCAATGACGACGCGCTCATGACAAGAAGCTCCAACCTCCAAGCTCCAACATCCAGAGAAATTCCAAGCTCCAACTTCTAAGCGGATCGCGCATGTTCATTTACGGAAGATGCTCGCGAAAATCAGATGCAGTTCCTTCGCTTCGCGGTAAAGCGCGCGCGCTTCATTAGCCAGCTTCGGTTCGGCAGCCGCAATTAGGCGCAGGAAATACTTCGTCTCCTTTGCCTCCTTCACGCACCGTCCAATTGTGTAGCGGAAATCCTTCTTCGAAACACCCTCGTTGGCCTCGCAGTAGTTCGCGCCGACACTCGTGCCACAGCCGACGAGTTGTCCGATCAAGCGATCGTTTGCCGGATCACGCGGAATTCTTTTCGCGAAGCGCACAATCGCCTCGCCGAAACTGGCGGTACGCTCTTCCAAATCGAACGCGTGCCTCGCCTCGCTGCGGTCGTTTGCCGTTTCGCTAACGCGAGACGCACGATCCTCGCTCACAGAGTAGCGGATAAGCGCCGCGGCCCGCTTGTTGGCGCTTGAAGCTTGATGCTTGGAATTTCTCTGGAGCTTGGACGTTGGTGCTTGGAGCTTCTTCTTCACCGCGCCAGCGCGTCCGATTGCTTCACGAAATCGTCGCCGCTCCATTCGCCGTCGGCGCGCACCATTTTCTTCGCGCGCTTCGGCGGCGGCTTTCTGCGCGGCTTTGCGCTCGCCTTGCATGCGCACGAGGTCGGCGTGCGTGGTGAAATAATCGAGACTCTTGCCTTTGAAATCGGCCAGCGTTTCGAATTTGTGCTTCTCCATGAAGGCGAGCAGTTCGTCGCACATCGGCTTCACCATTTCGTAGCCGAACTTCATCACGCCGGTGCAGACCTGCACGGTGTCGCCGCCGAGCAGGATGAATTGCGCCGCGTCGTCGCCGCTCTCGACGCCGCCGATGGCCGAAAGCGTGCGGCCGGGAAATTCCGTGCGAATCATCGTCGCGATTTCCATCACCATGCGCAGCGCGATCGGCTGCACCGCCTTGCGACGAATAGCCGCCCGGCGTGGTGTAGCCTTCGACGGTCGGCTCCGGCCGCAGCGTGTCGAGATTCACGCCCATGACGCTGCGAATCGTGTTGATCGCGCTGACGCCCTGGCAGCCCGCGCGAAAGCGCGCGCGCGGCTCGGCTCTTCGATGTGCGTGACGTTCGGCGTCATCTTCGCCCAGACCGGTTTCTTCGCCGCGCTTCATCACCCAGCCGCAGACTTCCTCGAGGATCTCCGGGATTCTCGCCCATCGCCGCGCCCATCTTTCGCTCGGGCAAGCCGTGCGGGCAGGAGAAGTTCAGCTCGAACGCATCGACGCCCGCGTCCTGGCAGCGCTCGACGATCTCGACCCACGCGTCCTTGTTGATATTCCTCCATGATCGACGCGATGAGCACGCCGTCCGGGATACATGTCCTTGCACTTCTTGAATTCGTCGAGCCAGATCTCGAACGGCCGGTCGCTGATCAGCTCGATGTTTTCCCAGCCGATGACTTCCTTGCCGATCGCTGGCGTGCAGCTTCGCGTAACGCGGCGTGACGTTGACGACCTTCGACGCATCGAGGCTGACGGTCTTGGCGATGACCGCGCCCCAGCCTTCGCGGAACGCGCGGCTGATGACGTTGAGGTTCGTGCCCGGCGGGCCCGAGCCGATGACGAATGGATTCGGCAGTTTCAGTCCGTCAACGGTGGTGGCGAGTGTAGGCATATGATTTCCTCCAGTAAGGGAAAGATCAGACTACAATAGCTCGGCGTCGCGTATCGAGAGTGAAGTTAGGAAATCGGGAACGCCAGTGGAAGCGGCGGCAGACCGACTGATGGCCACAATTCGCAGCGCCGCCCGGGTGGAGCAAACGAGAAAAGAACAAATCGCCGCGACGTCCGAAGTGTAAGTTTCAAACCAGGCGACAACATGAACGCGAAAGATCTGAGCGAAATCGGTGTGCCACCGGGCGAACCGATGAAACGCGCGCATGATTTTATCGCCGCCTTTCGTGAGAGGGGCGGCGATATGTCGCAGCTCGCCATCGAGATCGGCGCGATTGTCGGCAACCCGGCTGTATTCCTGGGCGATCCGCTACGCGAAGCGTTCGCTCGCTCACTCTACCTGCCGCCGTTCAAACAACGCGAAACGCTCGCACCCTGGCAGCAGTGGGGCTCTGGCCTGGAGCCGGAAGCGGTGAAGCAAATGGCGAACGCGTGCGCGTTGCCGGTTGCGGTGGCGGGCGCGCTCATGCCGGATGCACATGTCGGTTATGGTTTGCCGATCGGCGGCGTGCTCGCGACGGAGAACGCGGTTATTCCCTACGCAGTCGGGGTGGACATCGCCTGCCGGATGAAGCTGACGGTGTTCGATCGCAAGGCGAACACGATCGCCGGCGCGAAGGATCGGCTGGCGAACATCATCGAACGCGAAACGCGTTTCGGCATCGGCTGCTCGTTCAAGCCGCGCCGCGATCACGAAGTGATGGACGAAGACTGGAGCGTCTCGCCCGTGACGCAGCGGTTGCGCGACAAGGCCTGGTCGCAGCTCGGGACGAGCGGAAGTGGAAATCACTTTGTCGAGTTTGGCGCCTTCACGGTTGCGGACGATTCGTTAGGATTGCCCGCGGGCGAATACGTCGCCCTGCTCACGCACAGCGGTTCGCGCGGAACGGGCGCGCAGGTTTGCCAGCATTACAGCCGGCTCGCGATGGCTCGTCACGCAGGAGTTGCCGAAGGAATTGAAGCATCTCGCCTGGCTCTCGCTCGATGAGGAAGCCGGCCAGGAATACTGGAACGCGATGAACCTGATGGGCCATTACGCGGCGGCGAACCACGCCCTCATTCACAAATACATCGCGCGCTCGTTAGGCGCAGAGATCCTGCTCGACATCGAGAACCATCACAACTTCGCCTGGAAAGAGCGCCACCTGATCGGCGGCGAAGAACGCGACGTGATCGTGCATCGCAAAGGCGCCACGCCTGCGGGCGTCGGTGTGCTCGGCGTGATTCCGGGTTCGATGGCGTCGCCCGGTTTCGTCGTGCGCGGCAAGGGCCAGGCGGAGTCGCTCGCGAGCGCATCGCACGGCGCGGGCCGCGTCATGAGCCGCACGAAGGCGTTGCAATCGTTCACCTGGAGCGCGGTGAAGAAATTGCTCGCCGAACGCGAGGTAACATTGCTCAGCGCCGGTCTCGACGAAGTGCCCGGCGTCTACAAAGACATCGACGTCGTCATGGCCGCGCAGACCGATCTGGTGGACGTCCTCGGCCGCTTCGATCCGAAGCTGGTGAAGATGTGTCCGGCCGGCGAGCGTGCGGAGGATTGAGTAGATCTCCGCCCGCCGGCTCGGCAGATTCGTTTTCCGGGGCCGGAAAATCATTTCGCCACGCGGGCGCGGCGCGAGCCCGGATCGCGCAGCGTCCAGCAATGGGCCGCGCCAGTGATCTTTCCAACCTCCTCACCAGCGTCGATCATCCGCTCGGCCCCGTCTTCACGCCTCCAATCTTCCCGAACTCCTCCCCGCAGGCGACACGCCTGCCTCTACACCACATGATCCAGCGGACTGCGCACGCCGAGGCCCGGTTTGTTGAGCACGTGGGTATAAATCATCGTCGTGGCCACATCCTTGTGGCCGAGAAGTTCCTGCACCGTGCGGATGTCCGAACCCGTTTCCAGCAAATGCGTCGCAAAGGAATGGCGAAAGGTGTGGCAAGTCGCCGCTTTGCTGATCCGCGAGGCGCGCACGGCAGATTTGACTGCGTTTTGCAGATTCTTCTCCCCCACGTGATGGCGTTGTTCCGTGCCCGTGCGCGGATCGATCGAGCGTTTCGCCGCGGGGAAAACGTACTGCCAGGCCCACTCGCGGGAAGCACCCGCCTTCTTTCGCTCCAGCGCGCCGGGCAGATGCACCGTGCCGAAACCTTGCGCCAGATCGCTCTCGTGCCGTCCCTTCACCTCCTGCAAATGATCCCGCAACGCCGGCACCACCGACACCGGCAGCATCGTTCGGCGATCTTTCCCGCCCTTAGTCTCCCGCACGATGAGGTAGAGATACTCAAAATCCACGTCCTTGACCCGCAGGCGCAGACATTCGAGCAACCGCAGCCCGCTCCCGTAGAGCAACTCCGCCATCAGGCGGTACTGCCCCTGCAGGTGCCGCAGCACGGCATGCACCTCCGGAGGGAGCGAGCACTACCGGAAGCTTCGGCGGCCGTTTTACCCGCACTGAGGCTCCGTCGATAAAGGCCAGTTCGCGCTGGAGCACCACCTTATAGAGGAAGAGCAGCGCGCTCAGCGCCTGGTTTTGGGTGGACGCAGCCACGCGCCCCGTTCGATCGCGAGGCTGCTCAGAAAGGTCGACACCTCCGTCTCTCGCGAGTTCGCGCGGATGGCGTTTCCCGTGAAAAAGGATGTAACGCCTGATCCAGCGCCACATAGGCCTCCTCGGTGCGAAGGCTATAGTGGCGGATACGCAAGAGGTGCGCACCTGATCGAGCAGTTTGGGCTTGCCCGCGGTGGGAGCGTCCGCTAAAGGAGAAGTCATGTTTTCCTTTTATCAGGCCAATCAGGCGGTGGAAAGCCGAAATAGGCGAAAAAACGTTTCGCCGAATTGTAGTTAGATGCCGCATGCCCCACACGATTGGCGTTTCTTTGCTGACGTTACTGCTCTCCGGGAGCAAGTGCGTCACCTCGCCAGGAGGTAGAACGATGTTCAGACGCGACATATCACTACACCGACTGGCGCAGGCTTCCGCCGCAAAAGCCCTTCGATGTTGCTCCAGCTCGCATAGAGAGGTGATGCGTGCGGTTTATTCACGGACTGCAGCTATCGGCACCAGATCTCAGACGCCGCCGTGTCTGACGACGTTATGCGTGTCGTTGTTTCCATAGATGCTGTTGGTCGTGTGCGGGATGTCAGACTCTTGCAGTCAGTTCACCCCTCTCTAGATCGGATCGTCGTCGACGCCGTTCGCAAGACAGGTGGGAGCCGGCATGAAGCGCCGGTTCCGGTCGCAGCGAAGTGTTGGTTCCCTGTTACATCACGCCGCCCGTATGAACGATCTAGCATCTAACCAGCCGATCCAGCGAACCGCTGACCGCACCGCGTTTTACCTTTCGATGACTTCCACATTCAACCTGCAAGCGCCGCTCGCCCTCGTCAGCGGTCGCTGATCTTGTGTCTCGTTAGATGGTGAAAGCGCCACGCAAGAAGCCGGTCATCGTGGCTCTGGTGCTGTTCGCAGCCGCTGCAGCTGTGACGGTCGCACGACAGCCTATTCGCGATGCAGTTTACTTCGCGCTCTTGTCGCCATCCGAGAAGAAGATGGTAGGCGAGTGGAAAGGCTACTCGATCGGAGGCGTCATGGTGACGACACACCGTCCTGATCACACATGGACAAGTGTTGGCGGTTGCCTTGATGTCACCACTGACGGCCGCTGGAGCGTAGACGGCGCAGACATTGTTTACACGCTCCATTTGCCACGCGTAGACGACTGGCCATCGCCAGCGCAGGTGCGACTGCCGATCCACGATCTAATCGAGGGGGACCAGTGGGTTCGCTCGCGGCCGGAACTAGATTCTACTCAGAAGTGATTACGATTTCCAACCATCTAACCAGGCGATGCAGCGAACCGCCGGCCGCTCCGCGTTTCTAGATTCCAATGACTTTTACATTTAACCTGCAGCCACGCTCGCCGTCGCCAGCGGTCGCTGATCTTGAGTCTCGTTAGACCTATGACGCTGCGAGATGAGTTACAGCGACGCCATCGCACCGCGCGGATCATTTGGTGGAGTGGTTGCATCGCGTTCGTAGTCCTTCTTTGTTTATTTCGAGGGCGCGGGATTTTGCCTCCCTTGTTCATTCTTGCTACTTGGTGCTCATTGTTGCTCTATACCGCGCATTTCCGCTGTCCGCGTTGCGGAGCGCGGATCGCTCTCCAGAGCCGGATATCCGGTCATCCCCAGTCCATTCAGCGGTTTGCTCGAGAGTGTTCTCGCTGCGGACTATCATTCGACACACCACTCCATGGGTCGCGCGAAGTCTAACCAGTCAGTGGAGCTAACCGCCACCCGCCGTGCGTTCACATTTTCAGATGACCAAAACACTCTTCACTTCGAGCACCGCTCGCTCCTCGGTGGCGGTAGCTCACTTCTGTCTCGTTAGGCCTACATTGCCTGTTGTGAAGTCCGCGCGTTCAATTTTCCTCGTGCTCGTCTCCTGCGCGCTATTCACGTCATGCGCTAGCGAGCACTACTCCTATAAGATGGCTAGTGATGAACTGCTTCGGCAGATGTTTGCTACCACCACGACGCCCATTCCGTCCGTTCGCGATATACCAGCACACGTCATCAAAGCTGCACGTGAGATTACAGGCGATGACTTTCGCCTCGCCGATCGAAACCAGCCGTACTTCGCCACGCGCGTCGCCGCACAGGCCGCGTTGCGTGAGGACAAAGGTCTTCCGCATCGACAACTACAGATCGCGACCCGATCGGACAGATACGTCCTCCTAGCCTATCACACGTACGGTTACTATTACCTAGGCGGTTATGCTCAGAGGCTCTGTGTGCTCGCATTCTCGATTACACCGAAAGAGAAGCTGGCGAAGCCAGTACTTATAGCTAGGCTCTGGGACTGGCGTGTACCACGCGAAACCGTCACCGACCTAGCGCACGCGTACGAACGCGGCAAACTACAAGAGTATAGATTACCGTCATATGACTTCTAAGAGGCCTAACCATGCGATGCAGCGAACCGCTGGCCGCTCCGCGTTCCCGCTTTCGATGACTTCCACACTCAACCTGCAGCCACACGCGCCCTCGCCAGCGGTCGCTGATCTTGTGTCTCGTTAGGTCTCATGCGCCACGTCGTTTTCGGTCTCATCGTTTTAGTCCTCAGCGATTCGGCATGGGCACAGCATCCATGGCTGCACCCGTATCGACCGACGACTATGGTGCACGGTCTCGCCTACTGTGCGAAGCATCACATTCCTACGATCAGCGTTATCGCGTACCACTCGATTCAGACGCACGACAAGTTAGTTCTCGTTCATGACTATGCTCCTCGCGCGCTGAAATGCACCGACGATTGCCCCAACCGATTAGCAGACGATTCGAGATTAAATCGCACTAGCGTCCATCCGATGCGAGGCCGGATCACATTTTGTGCGCGGTGCACGTGGGAGTATTACCATTGTCTGTACGGGGCCCGTCCGCTCAGCGACTCCGATGTTCAGCAGATCACCTCGCTAGTGACTCACGATGCGACGTTCCATAAGCCCATTCTTCACATATTCGCGGTTTACGGTCCGAATGCTGTGGCTGTTGGCGGACGCGACGAGCGCGTCGGAGATGTCTTTACCGATGTTGGCTTAGGAAAGCGCCACGGTAAATGGAGGGTTACGTATGCCGCTTCTTCGCATCGCGTTGTCGCGATCGGGCGTGACGATCTATGAACAGACCTAACCATGCGATGGAGCGAACGCCGGACCGTTGTGCGCTCCACTTTTGAGATGACTTCCACGAATTCACTCCGACCGACGCGCGCTCTCGTCCGCCGTCGCTCATCTTGTTCTCGTTAGGCGTATGAGCACCTCGGACTGGCTCGGCATCAGCGGGTATCTCATTGCACCAGTAGGTGCGCTCATTCTTGCAGTCGCAGCGTTTACTCCAAAGTGCCGCGCCGCGAGTCGATGGCTCCGGGTCGCGCTGATTGTGCAGCTGCCCCTTGCTTTGGGCTGGTGCGCTTTGGGCGTGTATCTGGATCGTCACGCGCACAGCCCAGAAGCTGCGTCGCAGAAGATGTGGGCATTAGCTCAGCATAAGTCTTTTATCGGTGGCATCGCAGTGGGTTCACTCCTGCTGCTTGTCTTCAGCCCAGAGGCTCATGATCTTTCGCGTAGGCGTCGCACGCCTAACCAATCGCTGCAGCCAACCGCTGGCCGGTCCGATGCCTAGCTTTAAGATGGCTTCAACATTAAACCCAGCAGCAAAGCTCGCTCCCGCCAGCGGTGGCTGAGCTTTTTCTCGTTAGGCCTATGACCGATCAAGCATACGCGGTTGTCATCACCGGAATTGACCGTGATCGAAAGATCCAAGCCATCAAGAGGGTTCGTGAGGTTACGGGACTGGGTATGGCTGACGCGAAGTCTCTGGTGGAGGACCTGCCGTCGAAGATCATGGACGGCCTATATGGCCCTCAGGCGTCCGAACTGTGCGCTTTGCTTTCAAGTGTCGGCATATGCGTCGAGCGGCAAATTGATCAAAGCAATCCACCGACGGTCAAGAATCTGCAGAGGCTGTCTTTTGATGAGCCGGGCGATCTTGCTCCCGGGGCAGAGATCAATATACCAGTTGAAGGTGGCGGCTACCTTAGGATTTCTCGCGATGACGACGAATAGGCCTAACCAGGCGATGGAGCGAACGGCGGACCGCCGCACGCTCACATTTGAGATGACTTCGACACTTCCACTCCGAGAGACGCGCGCCCTCGTCCGCCGTCGCTCATCTTGGTCTCGTTAGATCTATGCGTGCGCTCGATCGGTTCATGGGACCGCTGCTTTTGTTTACGTTCGGCTACGTCATGCTGTTCGTAGGCGCCGAGCCCTTGCGACGCGGCGAACTCTCCATGACCATTCAGGGTGTTCCGCGTCTCGCGTCGCGGACTCAGGATGCGACGCTTTTCTGGGGCTACGTTGGCGGCCTGCTTGCAGTCGGTTCCACTCTCGTGCTTTTGAGTTTTGCGTCAGCCGCTAGCGTGATTCGGATGTGGGGCTCGCCGCGGCTGGAGCCCTCAGGCTCACGGGCAGCCTTGCGTCTTATGGCATTATTCTTTATTGGGATCATTGTTGCGGTCACGGTCCAGGCCGTCAGAGCATGGGCGATCTAACCATGCGATGGAGCGAACGGCGGACCGCTCTGCGCGCCACTTTTGAGATGACTTCCACATTTCCACTCCGAGCGACGCGCGCCCTCGTCCGCCGTCGCTCATCTTGTTCTCGTTAGACCGTAGCCGTGGACGCCGCTGACATCATTCGCTTTGTCGAGCATCACATCGAGCCTTTGCCTGAAGTTCCGCCATATGGCTTGCAGTATCGGGTATCCGCGACGCTCGTCGATGGCACACACCTTCCTTGTGTGGTCATCGAGAGCGCGGAGCGATACGTCGACTTGGCAATCAAGCGTTTCGAGGATACCAGAAAGTCAGCTGACCCATACATGGGATATCGCGCGATTGTCGCCAACTTTGTCACGCAAGGAAACACAGTGAACGATTATGACATTCGCGAGCTGGCGCCGAGTCCCTTCGCGATTCCTTTGGCCCGCATGCGCGAGATCAAGGGTGAGACATCGATGAGTTGGACAGCTTTTACTGCCGCCATGTCTGACGGTGCCGAGTTTCGGTTCGGCACCACCTTCCTGACAGAGTTCTTCGACATGCCACCGGGCTACACCGCAACCAACATCGCAAAGATTACGCCGGCAGCTCCTACGAAAGTGTCTTCGAGAGCAACATTTTACGAAATTGCCTCAACGGTCTAACCAGGCGATGAAGCGAACGGCGGAAAGCCGCGATTAACTTTGAGATGACTTAAACACTTTCACTTCCGAGAGACGCGCGCTCTCTCCCGCCGTAGCTCATCTCCTGTCTCGTTAGGCTCGCACGCGAGCGGCTCGCTGCGGTCGTTTCGCTTGAGGTTGCCGTTTGAGCATTATCGGTATCATACTGGCGACTATGCTTCTCATTCCATTGCTGCGATCTTCAGAGGACACTAGCTCGTGACCATTCCTGCATGCGGACGTGAGTCGCCTAACCAGTCGGTGGAGCGAACGGCGGCTGGCCTTGTGCTCCACACTTCGAGTAGCTAGCATCCCTCTTATGCAGGCCCCGCTCCCTCTCCGCCGCCGTCGCTCACCTTGTTCTCGTTAGACCTATGACGCTGCGAGATGAGCTACAGCGACGCCATCGCACCGCGCGGATCATTTGGTGGAGTGGTTGCATCGCGTTGCGTAGTCCTTCTTTGTTTATTTCGAGGGCGCGGGATTTTGCCTCCCTTGTTCATTCTTGCTACTTGGTGCTCATTGTTGCTCTATACCGCGCATTTCCGCTGTCCGCGTTGCGGAGCGCGGATCGCTCTCCAGAGCCGGATATCCGGTCATCCCCGAGATCCATTCAGCGGTTTGCTCGAGAGTGTTCTCGCTGCGGACTATCATTCGACACACCACTCCATGGGTCGCGCGAAGTCTAACCAGTCAGTGGAGCTAACCGCCACCCGCTGTGCGTCCACATTTCAGGTGACCAAAACATTCTCACTTCGAGCACCGCTCGCTCCCGGTGGCGGTAGCTCACTTCTGTCTCGTTAGACGATAGAACCTCGATGGACATCTGGGATCACGCGGACTGGTTCGCAGTTATTCTCCAGGTTTTTCTGGTCGCACTCGCTATTCACCTTTACCGGCTCAAGCGCACGAGGGCGTTTGGTTTGCTCATGGCGGCGTGCGTTTGCTCTCTCTTGGCGCGAAGGAGTGTTTCTGCGTTTGGTTTCGTTTCTGGCTTCATCGGTTACGCACGCGAATCAGAACAGAGCGCTACGTTTTTGGACCGGGGCCAATACACCGAATTCATCTTTGGGTGGCTGGCGCTGATTTCCCTGGTAGGTACGCTACTACTCCTTCCTTCGGGAGCACAGAAAAAATGCCACGCAAACCGTCTAACCATGCAGTGGAGCGAACGGCCACCCGCTGTGCGTTCATCGCTGAAGGTGTCTAGATTGCTCTTCACTGCAAGCCACGCTCGGTCTCGGTGGCCGTCGCTCACTTTGTTCTCGCTTAGGTTATGATGCAGGTTCGCAGGCGACACACAAATCGCAGCGCTGCTAGCGTTTCTTTGGTTGCTGCTCGCTTCAGTCTCGCATGCGACAGACCTTGTTTGGCCCGAGCGGAGCAAGAACTTGGGCTGGCCGCGCCTCGCCGGAGGCCGGAAAGATTCTTCGGGACAGGTTCGCGAACGCCTCGCGGCGTGCGCATCGGCTCGGCTGCCGACATTGCAGCGATTACGTCGGCGGTCACGTCGGCCAGGCCCAGCAGCGGGATCAACGAGATTCGGTGGTTATCACCCACATTGGTTATGGTGCAGGTGTCCAGCGGGAAGCCACCGCCTGGTATTACGTGGTCGAGAAAACCAGCGATGAATGGTGTGTCCGGATTTTTTACCTACTGTGGATCTCCTGAACCTAACCATGCGATGGAGCGAACGGCGGACCGCTCTGCGTCCACATTTTGAGATGACTGCCATACCTTCAACTGCGAGCGACGCGCGGTCTCGTCCGCCGTCGCTCATCTTGTTCTCGTTAGATCGTGACACGCGCACCAGACTCGACGTTCGTGCAGAAGTCGATACGCGCTTTGCCGGTGCTTCTTGCGTTCGCCGCAGCGTTTCCGTTCACGCTTGTCTTCATAATCGCCGTCGCACGCTATTGGGGGTATTTCGACATGGGCATTGGCAACGCCGCCAATGGCTTCGTGCTCCTTTTCTGCTACGGACCGGTCATGCTGTTGTTTCTTCTGTTGCTCGCGACCTGTTTCACAGTCTTGCTGCGGAAACGCCTAGGTGCGTGGCTCAGGCTTGCTGCGATAGCGGGCGCGATGGCACTGTCGGTCTCAGGTGCCTTCGCAGCGGAGGCGCACCGCACGAAAGACTATCCAGGACTACGTCAGGAGAAGAGTATGGGCGACTTTGGTCGATGGCTGGTTCGGCGGTGGTTCGTTCGGGGCCCCGAACGATCTAACCAGGCAGTGCAGCGAACCGCTGGCCGCTCCGCGTTCCCGCTTTCAATGACTTCCACATTCAATCCGCGGCCACATGCGCCCTCGCCAGCGGTCGCTGACTTTGCGTCTCGTTAGGCATTCAATGTCGCTGTATTTCCGCGTCTGATTCCGGTAATTGCATTGTTTGCACTCGGTAGTTGCAGTGATGTGGTCAGGCACAGCGTATGCGAGCGTCTCGGTGACGCGCGAAAAGACTCACGCTTTTGCGAAGCTTCACGGTGTGGCTTCGCACGACATACTGCCGTCGATCTGCTCGCAATATCACCGTATCCTTTGATTCCGACGTCATCACATCTGACGGCGAGTTCGCGGTTCGACCGATTGACTTTGGTTCTTTTGCGGGCCAGTTACGACGGGTTGGAGACGAGACCTTTCAGTATTCATGCCGGGAAGGGCGCGCGCGTGGGCACTTGAGGCCCTTGTAACGCGATTCACGTGCCGGACATATGCCGCTGCAGCGTTTCGACGAGCCCAAGATCTAACCAGGCGATGGAGCGAACGGCGGACCGCTCCGCGTCCACGTTTGAAATGACTTCCACAGTTTCAACGCGAGCGATGCGCGCCATCGTCCGCGGTCGCTCTGGATCGAGTCGATGGCCGCGCCACGACGCGCATCCGATCAGTACGTCGGCCATCGACACCTGGCAGGTTCTGTTCTCCACACGGTGCGCAGTTTTGCGGCTGCGGCGTGGACGCACGCGCATCGGACACGGCTTCCAGGACGTCATCGCCGATGTCTGGCGCGTCGCGCCGCGCGTGCGGGCAGCAGAAGCCTGCGAATATCTCAACTGTTGCCCCGGAAGACGCCTAACCAAGCGATGGAGCGAACGGCGGACCGCTCTGCGTTCACTTTGAGATGACTTCTACACTTTCACTCCGAGCGACGCGCGCTCTCGTCCGCCGTCGCTCATCTTGTTCTCGTTGATATGGCTGTGGATATGTCAATGGGCAAAAAGAGGGCAGGGCGAGTGTTTGCATCGCTCTAAGCATAAGGAGCAGCGGGTTTGAGGCGGCCGGTCAGTCGGGGTGAGTGAGTTACCCGGCGGTTGGTGATGCTGATATTCGCGGGCTGCCGGATCTTGCGACCCGACCTATCCGGCATTCTTTTAATTCACCGCAGCCCTGGTCCGACAGTCTAGGTGACGCGTGCTTCTAGGTGGACTTGCTCCGACCTTTAACGCTAACGAGACCTCGTGGGTTGGCTACCGTGACCCGAGCCGCCTCAGATCCGCGGCTTGCTGTAAGTTATGGTTGGTGAGTTGCCTCAGGGTTGTTGTTACCTCCCTCCGGTTGGTTCTAGAGCTGTTCCCCTCGAACTACCGTTTTAGACGAGGTGGTCCGCGCCTGGTAGCAGCGTTGCCTGCCGCAGGAGTTCCCAGATAAAACCGCAGAGCTCGCGCGCGATGGCCACGATCGCTTTGTTGCGTTGCAGGTGCCGCCCCAGCAGACGCGGGTAGCGTGGTGTAAACGGTGCTGCGCTCTCCAACTGATGGCACGCACCTCTTGGGATTGACCTTGCTGGCGTCGACTCAGTTCCTTGGAGATTTTGGGCGGCGCGGCGTAATGCTGCGCGCACTCCACCAGCAGCCAGCGCGCGTGGGCGTTGCCGCATTTGCTGATTCGTCCCTGGCGGCGTTTGTCACTCGAAGTATTTTCCGTCGGCACCAACCCCAGATACGCCATCACCTGGCGCGGATGAGCAAAGCGCTGCACTTCACCCAGTTCGCTCACCAGGATCATGGCCGCCACCGTCTGAAATCCCTTCATCGCCATGAGCGCGCGCACCGCCGGCGCCAGACGCCATTTCTCCAACAGATCGCGCATTCCCACCTCGCACCGCTCGATTCGTTCCCCAGCCGCCCCGATCCCTTGGAGATATTCTTCCAGGATCACTTTCATCGCCGGATGCGCCAGCACCAGTTCGCGCAGGAAATTTTTGACAGCCTTCCGAGCGGTGTTCCTGTGCATTCCGGCATCTGGCAGCCGGGCGGCATCGGCTGGGCCTATTTCCAGGACACCTGGTTGGACGGAGAAGGTTCGTTTCGCATTACCGTCCTGTCCGGATCACAGTTGATTCAGAGCTACAGCATTTATGTCCCCGAGCCACTCGGCAACGGCGACTTCAGGATATGGTACGCCACCATCCCGGCACCGGTTCCCGAGCCCGCGACGCTTGCCTTGCTTCCGCTCGGAATCGCTTTCGTCGGGTTTGTCGCTCGCCGAGCCCGAATCATCTAACCCCGCGAGAGGCTGTGTGATAAGTCAGTGTTCTTTGTCGGGTCAGCAGGTCGGAGCATCCGGGTTGGCTCGATGACGTCTTGATTCTGGCACGAAAAAGGAAAGAGGCGGCCTTGTCCGGGCAAAAGATGCTTGACCAAGGTTCTCCCGGGATGGCTCCTGGCCAAGAAAAGGCAAAAAAGACCTATCCCGGCCTTTTTAACTGACTACGGCGATCAGGTTCTGCACTCCGACCAGGTTGCAGACCCGCTTCAGGTTGTAGGCCAGGAGGGTCAGGTTTACTTCCGTGGCCACGGCGCGTTTGCCGCGGCAGAGGAAGTAGTCGTAACCTAACGAGCGCTTGATCGTGCCAAAGCAATGCCATGGAACGAATGACCCCCTTATGCCTCCGCCCTGGTCGAACTCGCCTGGCCGCGCCAGCCGGCAGGGCGAGATTATGAAGTTGACCACTTACGCTTCGCTTGTCCTCGTCCTGCTCGCATTGAGTCGCGCGGACGGGCAGGAAAACCCTGCGAGCAGCTCGAGCTGGCAGGAGGAGGTTGCTCAACGAATCGAACCGCAGGGACGGCCCTAACGAGCAGCGATCCAGGCCATCGCTTTGTCCGCGAGTTTGTCGAAAGCGGTCACCGCCATCTCGAGGTGCTCTTCCTTCGTGTCCTCGATCTTGTTGTGGCTGATGCCGTGCAGGCTTTGCACGAACATCATCACCGTCGGCACGCCGGCGCGCGCGACTTCGGCGGCGTCGTGCAGCGGACCGGACGGCAGGCGATGCGGTCTTGCCGCAGGTCTCGCGGATCGCTTCGTCGCACAATGCGATGAGTTCTTCGTTGAAAAGGATCGGCTCGATTTGCCAGAGGCGTTCCCAGGAGACGGTCACGTTGCCTTCCTCGGCGAAGCGCTCGCTGGCTTCCCTGGCTTCGCGCAGCATCTGGGCGAGGGCCTCGGCCTCGAGATGGCGCTGATCGAGCGTGATGCGGCATTCCTCGACGACACTGGTGACGATGCCGGGCTTCGTCGTGCAGGAGCCGATGGTGCAGACGCCGCCGCTGCGTTCGGCGATGCGGTAAATCTCCGGACTCATTTTCGCGGCGGCGAGGAAGGCATCTTTGCGGCGATTCATCGGCGTGCTGCCGGAGTGCGCCGCCTGGCCGTGGAACGTGATCGCGTGCCGCTCGACGCCGAACGTCCCGAGCACGGCGCCCGAGCGGCAGATCGAGATCGAGCAAGCACCGGCCCCTGTTCGATGTGCAATTCCAGATAGGCGGCGGCGCTTCTTAGTTCCCGGCCGCAGTCCTTCACACTCTCGAAATCGATCGCGTGCTGCTGCAGGGCATCGGGCAGACTGACGCCATCCTTGTCCTTGAGCCCGCGCGCTTCGTCCATGTCGAGGTTCCCGGAGCAGGCCGAGGAACCGAAAAGACTTTTGCCAAAACGCGCGCCTTCTTCATCCGCCCAATCGACGAGACGCACCGTGACCGGCGGCTTGCCGCCATACTGCTGCGTGAATGCGGCGCAGAATTTCGACGCCGGCGAGCATGTTCAGACAACCGTCGAGCCAGCCGCCGTTCGGCACGGAGTCGATGTGACCACCGATGAGCAGCGCTTTCTCTGATTCGCCGCGCAGGGTCGCCCACAAATTGCCTGCTTCATCGCGGTGCGTCTCCGCCGGAATCGCTTCGGTCTTCCGCTGGAGCCATTCGCGCGCGCCGGCCCAGATTCCGGTGAAGGCGACGCGCTGCGCGCCGTTCTCATCGCCGGTGAGCGCGCGGAGTTCCTTCAGTTCAGCGATGGTCCGCTTCGGATCCAGCATCACCTCTAGTTCCCAGTGTTAAGACGCTGGGTCAAGAGTCTGGATGCAGGAATTGTCTCGGCATTGGCGCTGGCGTAAGCAGCGCTAGGTCGGAGCCGGAATGGTGTAGCCGATGTGGCGGACTGTCTGGATGAGGGCGGGCTGGCCAATCTTCTTGCGCAACCGGCCGATGAAAACTTCCACGAGTTTGGTGTCGTATTCGTGCTCCCGTTCCCAGACGCGCTCGCACAGTTCCGTCCGGGTGAAGACGCGTCCCGGTTCGCGCATGAGCACCTTGAGCAGGGTCAGCTCGCGGCTCGAGAGCTCGATCTTGTCGTTGCCTCGATGAACGCTGTGGTCCGCCAGGTTCAGGGTCAGATCATCGATCCGCAGCACCAGCGTCGGCTCCTCCGCGTAACGCCGGCTGAGCGCGCGCACCCGGGCGACCAATTCCTGCATCGCGAACGGCTTCGGCAGGTAGTCATCCGCGCCCAGTTGCAAGCCGGTGATGCGATCGTTGAGTTCGCCGCGCGCGGTCAGCATCAAGACGCGGCTCGGAATATGTTGCGCGCGCAGACGCCGCAGGACCTCGAATCCGTCCATCCCGGGCAGCCCGACGTCGAGCACGATGAGATCGAAAGCCGATTCGCTCGCGGCACTTAACGCCTCTTCGCCATTGCGTGCCACGACTGGATCGTGGCCCGCTTCTGTGAGCGCAGTGGTCACATGCCGGGTCAGCCTTATTTCGTCGTCCACAATGAGCACTCGCATTTGTTTCCTCTCGGCGATGCTGCCATCAACTTTCACAGGCAACAAGCTTGGCGCTGTTGGCCGCGACCACGTCTTGCCAACTGAGGCCGCGGCGGACCGCGTGAAAAAAGACTGGGAAGAAAAGAGGCCGACGCGGTTTTTCATGAATAGGAACCTGCTGTGAGTTTGTTCTTCTCTCGAGGCGCAGGCGAATTTTGATAGGTAACGCGGTTGTTACCGATGGACGATCGGCGCTCACCGCCCCTAGAAACGGATGGTCAACTGGGCGGCGAAGAACTGATTAAGGTCTCGCTCCGCGCGGGCTTCGTGAGCGATCGAGTATTCTAACTTCAACTGGCTGTGTGGGGTGAAGCGGTAGGCCGCGGAGACCTCGATGCGTGAGATATCCTGACCCCACGGAATCTCGCCGCCGTAACGCCTGGGGACGTCCCCGAAGAACTGCTGCCCCCAACGCACCGCGCCAAAGAACTGGGGCGTGAATTTGTATTTTGCTTCGAGGTAATACGTGAATGTGTCGGCGTTTCCGAGCGTGGGGGCTTCAAAACGCGCTTCGTAAAATTCTGCCCAGATCTGCAGGTGATGCCACGCGAAAGCGAAATCCTGGCCCAGCACGGTCTCGTGATAATCGCCAATGCCAGTGCCGTAAGGCAATGTGCCCGCGGCTTCGGGGCGAAAATATGCGCCGTCGCTCGCGGAGAAGCCGATGTTCCACATCTGATTCGGTCGGAAACCGAGACGCCCGCTGAAGGTCGGGTGATCGAAATTAATCTGCGTGAGGTCCCAGCTTTCGGGACGCGAAGCAAGCGGCGCATTCTTCATCTCCACCGCATATTCGAACTTCCCGACGCGGCCCGCGATCGACACTCCACTGGCGTAACTCGGTCCCCAAATGACCGGCAGATAAACGTATTTCGGCCCATGAAGTTTGCCGTCGTAATACCCGTAGGTGTACGGCGCCGCGAAGTCGGAAAGCGGGAGTGACGTTCTCGTAGGCAAGCGGGGGGTTGATGAACGGGTTTTCCCAGGAGAGATGTCGCTCCACCCAATTTCCGACCACGGTGGCGAATTTCCCGACCTGTAAACTGAAGCGACCGTCCTCCCACGGAGTAACGCGAAGGGCGTACTCATCCAGCCGGATTTGAGCGCCCTCATCCGTCGGATCAAAGTGACGATCGATCCGCACCTGGCTGAAAAAATAAACCTTCGGACCGATTTGTGAGTCGACGAAGAGCGTGAGCCGCGGATTGAAAAGGGTCGCGCGCGTTGACTCGATCAATCCCGGCGCCGGCAGATCGAAAGCGTAGAATTCCAAATCGAGCGTTCCACTCAAGCGGGCGCGAAATTGATCGTCAAAGGCGCTGAGCGTGAGTCTTTGATCGAGCTGATCAAGGAAGTCCTGCGCAAGGACTTCGCTCCGTCAGCAAGACGACCAAGGTGAAGATGAGGAAACGTGGCAGGCTCACGTGGAGGCAGCCATGACGGCAGCAGATGCTTTGGCGACTTTGAATCGCACTTCGAATTCTGTCCGCTCTTCGTCCGAGCGGACCAGGCGCAAGTCACCGCCATGCAGGCGCGCGAGTTCGCGGGCGAGATTCAAGCCAAGTCCGTGTCCCGGAACATCCTCGCCCCTTCCCCCGCGGTGAAAGCGCTCAAAAATGTGCTCCTGCGCGCCCTCCGGGATGGGGCGGCCTGTGTTCTCGACGCTCAGGATTACGTAATCGCCTTCTTCTCGCGCTGAGACGCAGATCGTCCCACCAGGCAGATTATATTTCCGCGCATTCTCCAGCAGATTCTGCACGATCAGGGTGACGAAGCGCCGTTCGCCGGCGATGCGCAGATTGGGAGAGAAGTTGCTCTCCAGTCTGACGTGGAGATCATCCGGCAGACGCGCTCAGGTCATCGATCCATTCCTCGAGCAGCTGCGAAAGATTCACCGAGTCGAAAGCGATCTGGAGTCGCCCGGCATCCATGCGTGAAAGCAGGAGCAGATCGTCGATCACCCCGGTGATCCGATAGGTTTGGTGCAGGAGCGCGGAGAGTTTGTCGTAAACGTCCGGCGAGAAGTGTTCGTGCGCCAGGAGTTCGTCGATGCCCGCGCGCAGGACAGTTACCGGCGTCTTCAACTGGTGTGAGGCGTCGGCGGAAAACCTGGCGGAGCGTTGCAACTCGATACTCGTGGATTCGAGCGCGGCTTCCGCTCGTTCGCGTTGCGCGCGATTTTGCTCGGAGGTGACGGCCAGCCTTTCCACCGGCCTGGAGAGACGGCGCGAGATAATCTGGCTCGCGCCCAGCCCGCCGAGGAGCAACAATGTTCCCGCAATGATCACGTGCCAGCGAATCTGACGCTGCCGCGCGATCGCATCGGCCAGCGGATAAAGGGCGACCTCATAAGCCGGCGGAAACAGCGAACCTGGGTTCAGCTGCTTGTAGAAAAGCAGGTGAGGCGCGCCGCCGATCTCCACCTCGAGGCTACTCTGTGGCTGGTTCGGGGACGCGACCGCGCTTGCCCACTTGTGCGCCAAGGGCGCGTTGCTCGCTTTCGCTCAATGAGGCCGAACTCAGTCGTCCGTTCACCCAGACGCCGCTCTTGATCTCGGTTACGGTCTTGCCACCGCCGAGTTCCACCGGGCTGAATCCGAGCACCAGCATCGCGATAACCTTGCCGTTTTCTGTCGAAGAAATAGGCATCGCGATCACTTCATCGATCACTTCGCGCGCGCCGCCTACGGGCTCGCGAAAGATGTAGCCGATCTGCAACTCGTCCGACACGCCGTTCAGCCTCAACTGCGCCTCCTCTTCGGGCCGCAGCTCGCCGACCTCCGCGGGGTTCGGCGGCGGAATCACGTCGCCACTGCTATCCAGAAACCGATAGAACTTCGCGTGGAGCTCTTCCTCCGGCGTCTCGGATAGCCGTCCGCCTTCGCGTTCCACCAAGTCGCGCAGCTCGTCCCGAGCGCTCGGATACAGGAGATCGAGGGCGTTGTCTTCCAGCGCAGCGTGAATGCGCGGCCGTTTCGCCAGATCGCGACAGCGTTCCGCGATCGCGGCGTGGCGCATGACCTGCACGCCATGCAACGCGGCGAGCTCGTTGCTAAAATCCTGGAGCAAATCGCGGTGCGCTTCGATCGCGACTTTTCGTTGCGCGAGGAAAAGCCCCAGGGACGTCATCGCCAGGACCACCAGCATCATCGCGACGAGCAGCTTTCGGCGGAATCGCTTTACGCCGGAACTCGGGGCGGAGGTCGGAGATTTCACGGGAAGTCCACGTGCAACGTCGCGCCGCTTTTGATCTCGACTGGTTTCTCGTGCGTGGTCTGACTATCGATCCAGGCCTTCAAGATGAACCTGCCTGCGGGAAGACCGGTGAGGCGGAAATGACCGGTGGGATCCGTGGTGACGAAATAGGGCGTGTTCAGCACGAGGATGAGACCGCGCATGTGTTCATGGATGTCGCAGCGCAGCGTCACCAGGCCGGCTTTGTCGAAGACTTGCGAAGGAATCGGGCGCTCGTCCGGGCGGTAGCGACCGAGATCGAAGCGTTTCGCGGGCGAGTAGGAAAAGATGTTGTGATAGGTGTCGTCTTCATTCGGGAATTCCACGCGTGTGCCCGTCTGGACCGGCAGCAGCGCCGGGAGAAAATCCATGTCTTTTTGCGTGACTGCTTTGGTCGGCAACGAGGCGGGTTGGGCGAAATTGCCTTCCAGATAAACGACCGCGATCGGCGGGTTCGTTCCCAAAACACCACCCTTGGTGACGACCTCATAGCGTTTCGTCATCACGGGCGCGGCGCGAGCTTTTGGCAACTGAACTTGTCCCTCGATGGTGGCCTGCGCGAGAGCCGAAGTGAGCCAGGAGAACGCAAATCGCGCCGCCGAGAAGATTGCGCGCAAGTTCATGCTAGAGTTCCTAGCAGACGTTCGCAGGCAGAGGAAGCTCCGTGAGCATCGGCGAAGAAGAAGCCGCCCCGCCAGAGCGGAGCGGCTTCGATCGAAAGTACGCTCGTGAGTGCAGCGACGGTGGTTAGTGCGCCTCGTGTCCGGTCAGACGGAGACTCTCAAAGTTATCCACGAACTCCGGCTCGAGCGGCTGTCCATTGGCATTAACGGTAAAGGCCAGGAACTGGTCGACTGCGATTCCGCCATCGGTCGGATCTTTGACCACTGGGCAAATCGCGTAGCGCAGCGGATCGCCTAGCGGACGAACCGTCTTGGTGACGAAGCCTTGGCTGAGGAGATCTTCGATCTCGCCGACACTCGCGATGATCGCCGTGCCATCAGCGGCGCGGCCGTTGCGGGCGGCGAGTTCATTCTGCTTGGCGATTCCTTCGGCGCTAGCGAGACCCATCTTCGTGTAGTTGATCCAAACGTGGATCCAAAGTCCAAGCGGGTTGTTACTGAAGTAACCGTGGCGCATGTCGAGCAGGACAGATTGCCGCAGAGCTCCAAGTCCGAGCGGATCGGTTCCTAGCTTCGGGAAGATGTATTCCGGGGACGAATCCGCGATTTGGCGTGCCTGCGCGCCAGCCGCGTTGTTCGTAAACGTGCCATCGTCCATCCCATTCATAGAACTGCCACCGCTGAGACCGCCGAGGACGGTGAAGTAATTAGCATTCCCACTGTGATCGTAAGCCGGCAGCGTCAAGAGCATGCGGACCGGTCGCTGATACGAAAAATTCGGCGTATCGCTGGCCGCAAGCGGACCGGGTTGGCGGCGCCCGCCGATGGCAGCGGGATTAATCCCGTTCTGCAAATAGTAGGCGTCGGTGAAATCGTAGAGCCGATCCTGCACGTCTGCTTTCGCCACACCCGGCACTGCCAGCAATGCGAGGGCGGCGAAACCAATGAGTTTTTTTCCTGTGAGTATTTGTTTCATGGCCCGACGTTCACACAACCAGAGCTTGGTGTGCCAGCGACCAAAGGTATCGCGTTTGTTACTTTCGCCGCGACGCCTAACGAAACGTGAATCGGCTGGCCTCAGCTCTCGCCGGTCGAGCCTTATCGCAAACCGAGGGCGGCGCGCGCGTTTCGCGCAAAGCGGAAACCGGCGAGCGCGGGCGGCGGATCGACGCCTTTGCTGAAACCGAGGAATTGAAAATTCATCCCGAGGAAATTTGGATGAAGCAGATGTCTGCAACGCGCGTCGCGTCTTGGCATCGGATGCCGGGCCGAATTCCTGACTTAGCTCACCGTCGAGCAGTCCGGTGATGAAGTGGTGCTGGTCCGCGAAGCCCGCAAGACAAAGGCCGCTCGCCTCGGCCCGCTCGGCCAAACTGGTCCACTCGACATGCGCGGTGATGTCGGCGTGGCCGATTTCGGCGAGCGAAGAAGTAGTCACACGGTGTTTCGCGTAGGACCGGAGAGTCCCGCGAGTGCGGTGCGGCGCATAGAATTCAGCGCGCGGGAAACCGTAGTCGGCCGCGAGGAGGAAACCTCGTGTGAGTTTCTCCGAAACCGTCGCAATCCACTCGAGTGCGCAGAGGTTGATTTCGGTTTCGTAACCAGCGGGCAAGGGCAGCGGAACTTCGTGCAGACGTTCGGCGAGGGCGGGATCGGAGAGTGGTCGATTCACAAAGACAAACCGGTCGTCGCGTTCTGTGACGTGACGTTCCAGCCATTCCGCGCCAGTCCATTGCACGACATGCACTGGCAGGGCGTCGATCAATTCGTTCGAGAAATGGACGCCGCAAAAAGGCGGAACGTTCGTGAGCCTCGGATGTCCCAAGACCTTGGTGCGAAAGGGCGACAAGGTCTCGGCCTGGCGCGCTTGCAAGACTGGAGACGGCTCCACGATCTCATAACGCAGTGCTGCGAAAAAATCGGGATGATGCCCTCGCGCGGCCTCGAGAACATCGCGCGCGAAAGCGCCGTCATGCGCGCCTTGCTCGACAATGGTGAAGACCTCCGGGCGCCCCAGCGTCGTCCACATCTCGGCGAATTGCGCCGCCAGCAGCCGCCCGAAAAGCGGCCCGACGCTCACGCTGGTATAGTAATCGCCGCGCCGACCGATGACGCAGCGACCGGAACTGTAATATCCGTGCAGGGGGTGATAGAGCGCCTGCTCCATGAACCAGGCGAAGGTGACGGGCCCGCGAGCGCGGATCGTTTCGCGGATGTGCTCGACCACCGCCGGTTCGCCCGCGGACGAGCCGGTCGTATTTTGCCATTTGGATTTTGCCGGGAGTTGCACCTAAGTTGCGCGCGGACCTCGCACCGTCTCATCAGCCCGCTCGCCAAGCATGCCCGTTTATTACCCTAGACGCAGCCGGTACGTGGAGTACTACGCTCCGCCCTGGTACACCAGGCCGAAGTTCTACGTCCCGATCGCGGTGGCGGGCGCGCTTCTGATCGGCGTCCTTATTTACGGCCTCATCCTCATCTCTGATCTGAGCAGCCAGGCGGAAACGTTCGATCTCAGCCAGCTCGAACAGATGGAATCGGCCAGCGTGATCGTCGATCGCAACGACAAGATCTTCGGTCAGATTTACGTCGAGAATCGCGAGACCATTCCCTACGACCAACTCCCGCGCGATCTCGTTAACGCCGTCGTCGCGATGGAGGACAACAAATTCTACCAGCACAGCGGTTACGATCTCTTCGGGATCATGCGCGCGGCGTTGAAGAATTTTACTGCCGGCCACGTGCGGCAGGGCGCGAGCACGATCACGCAACAACTGGCGCGCAACAGTTTCTCGCTCAAGGAGCGAACGTTTCGCCGCAAGCTCCTCGAAATTTTTCTCGCCCGCCGGATCGAACAGAACTTCGGCAAACAGAAGATCATGGAGCTGTATCTGAACCGGATTTATTTCGGCGGCGGGCTCTACGGCGCGGAGGCGGCCTCGCGCGGTTATTTCGGCAAACCGGCGCGCGAAATGTCACTGGCGGAAAGCGCCACGCTCGCCGGGTTTAGTCAAGAGCCCGAACAAACTTTCGCCCTGGACGGACAAGGACGCCTCGCGCGAGGCGCGCAACGTCGTCCTCGCGCGCATGCGCGATCTCGGATTCATCACGCGGAGCAATGCACCGCGGCGCAGGCCGAAGATGTCGCTGATCGGCAGCCGGCAGAGCGCGCAAGGCCAGACCTACGCGGTCGATTACATCCGCCAGCAGGTGATCGCGGCCGTCGGCTGGGATCGGGCGATGAATGAAGGCTTTCGCATTCACACGACGATCGACGCCGACCTGCAAAAGGTGGCGGAGGAATCGCTCCGCGCGCATCTCGACGAGGTTGAGCAAACCCCGGTTACACCCATCAGACGTATGAGTCTTATGCGACCAATTTCCGTGCGGCGAAGAAAGCTGGCACGATCGCCCGCATGGCCGCGCCCGAATATTTGCAGGGCGCCGTCATCGCGCTCGATAATCAAACTGGCGGCATTCTCGCGCTCGTTGGCGGGCGCGATTTCGAGCACAACCAATATGACCGCGCGCTGCAGGCGAAGCGGCCGGCGGGCACGGCGATTACGCCATTTGTTTTTGCGGCCGCTTTCGAGAAAGGACTTGTTCCCCGGATCCGTGGTCGAAGATTCCGCGCTCGATAATCGCGCGGTCATGATCGGCGGAACGACCGGCATTCTCGGCGAATGGGGACCGGAACGTGAAGACAACCGTTATGAGGGTCCGATCACGGCGCGCGAGGCGCTCGCGAAATCGAAGAACGGCGCCACCGTCCGCATCGGGAATGCTGGCGGGCGTTGACGCCGTTCATTCAGCTTTGCAAAGCCGGTGGAATCAGGACGCCGCTCCGTCCATATCCGGCGACTTTTCTCGGCAGCAGCGAAATCACCCTGGCGGATCTGGCGCTCGCCTACACGATTTTTCCGAATGGCGGTTGGCGTCCGGGAACGCCATACATTCTCGATCGGATCGAGGAGAAGGACGGCAACGTTGTCTGGCAATCGACGCACGATCGAAAGCGTCATCAGGTGATGAAACCGGAGACCGCCTACGAAGTGCATTCCTGTCTGGTCGATGCGCTGGAAACCGGCACCGGCGCGGCAGCGCGGCAGACGTTTGGGCTCAGAGAATTTCCCGCCGCCGGCAAGACCGGCACCGCCTACGATTTCACCGACGCACTCTTCGCCGGTTACGACAGCGCGATCACTTGCGCGGTCTGGGCCGGATTTGACAAGCCGCAAAAAATTTATCGCGGCGCCTTCGGCCGCGAGATCGCGTTGCCTGTCTGGGTCGATCTCATGAACGCATCGGTCGCGCGTTATCCGGCGAAGGAAATTGCGAAACCCGCGGGCGTCCTGAGCGTGGAGATTTGTTCGACGTCCGGACTTCTCGCGACGGATAAATGCGTGAACACGACCTACCAGGAATTCGCGACGAAAGAGCAGATGCCGACCGATTCGTGCAATGTGCACGGCGATGCGCGGGCGCGCATCGTGCGCGATCTGCCGGATGCCGGCGTGCCGCGAGCCGCACTCGCAGTCGATACCGCGCAAGTGAAGGCGGTTCCGGTGAAAGGGCCGACATTGCTCGCGGAGAACGATCCCTATAACGCGGTGAAATCCACCGAGAAGCCGTTGCCGCCGCCAGAGGAAATGAGGGTGGCCCTTCCGGTGGACAAGCTATCGGAAAAAGGAAGCGCCGGAAGAGGAACCAATCTTGCGCGCGCAACCGGTGGAACCGAACGATCGCGAAACGCCGGAGGAGATTCGGCGGGCGGAGCCGGTGCGCCGTGCCGATGCGGTCGATCCTAACGATACCGTGCTCCGGGCGCTTCCAGTGGATCCGTCCGACAATGATTTGCGAGATAACTAGCGATGGCGTCGAATCCCGGCAGCGGATTTCGACTGAACGTTCTCAACCCCGGCGGTCGAGATCCCGAGCAGCATTTTGCCGAGACGACCGCCGCCGATCCGACGGCCCATCCTCCGGTTAATTTTCACGCATATGCCGCTTGCACCGGCGGGAGTTTCTACCGCGAGACGAAGAGGGCGATCGCCGCAAGCTCTCCAGTCCTTCTTCTCCTCCGGGGCGACTTTCGCGCTTCGGAACGTGCGCTCTTGGAATTGAAGAAAGCGGGCGTCCCCGTCGTGGTTTCTCTGAAGGAAACCGGCCTGCATCAGATTGCCGATCAATTCCGCGACCGTGCACGCCTGAAGCGCGTCCTGCGCATCGTTCGCGGTGCGGATGGTTGTATCGCGCCCACACCCGAGGCCGCGGATGTCTATCGATCAATTCGCGGCGATGACCGGGCGGTCGCCTTTATTCCGACACCGTATCCGGTTCACGATACGCGATGGGATTTCTCGCGCGGGATCGAGGAGCGCGGCGGAATTCTTGTCGGCACGCGCGAGTGGGATATTTCATCGCGCAATCATTGCGCCGCGCTGCTGGCGGCGCGGCGAATCAGCGAGGCCACGGGCGAAGTCGTGAGCGTCTTCGAGGACAGCGGACGGGCCCACCCGAGGTTGTTGGCGGAAGTCGGTTTTCCCGCGGGAAAGCTGCGGGTTCTGACCGAACGGACGAACTATGCGGATTATCTGCGGGTGGTAGCTGAGCACAAGATCGTCTTCCAACTCGACACCAGCTTTGTTCCCGGGCCAGGTCGCGGGAGATGCGTTGCTCTGCCGCATGCCGTGCGTCGGCGGCAACGGCGCGATTGATCGCATCGGCCATCCGGCCACCTGCGGCGTTGGACGCGATGGCTAACGAGTTGTCGGCCATTGCGATTGAGTTGCTCACGAAGCCCGAGGCCTACGCGCAAGCGATCCTCGAATCACAACGAGCCGCAATGGAGCGGTTGTCTTTTGCCGCGATCGCCGAGCAACTGAGCCGGTTCTACAACGACTGCCATCGCCTCGAAGTAGTAACTCTCGAGCAATCGCACCTGCTCGCTCTGCTCGAATTTCTCGGCGACCGCTGCCGCTCCGCGTTCTGCGATCGCCGAAAGCAACTCCGGCTGCTCGGTTGCCTGCAATAACTCGCGCGCGAGCGCGTCGGAGTCACCTTCCGCGACGAGAACTCCGCTGACGCCGTGCTCGATTGCTTCCGGAATTCCGCCGTGCGTCGTCGCGAAAACCGGCAGCCCGCTGGCCATCGCTTCGAGCATGGAGTTCGGGACGCCTTCCTGGTTGCCGTCGCGGCCGGTTTCGCTCGGATGCAGAAAAATGTGCGCGCGATAAAAATGACTCGCGCAACTCGGATTGCGAAAGAAAACCGGCGAAAGTCACGCGATCGGCCACGTCGAGTTCGCGCGCCAGATTTTTGCAACTCGGGCAGGAGCGGACCTTCGCCCGCGATGGTGAATTGCGCGGCCGGATAGCGCCGCGCGAATTCGGCAAAGGCGCGCAAGCTGGTGCGGAATCCTTTCTTCTCGATCAAGCGGCCGGCTTGCAGCAAACTGCCAATGACCATCCTGCGGGAAAGCGCGCGGACGAAAGGCGATCTCGGACAACGGAATGCCGGTGCGCTGGAGGCGAATCTTGTCTGCCGGGCAGCCGAGACTAACGAGTGCTTTGCGGAGCGACTCCGAGCGCACCAGGACGAGCCGGACGGCCGCGAGCATCCTCGCGGTCGCGGCGCGATAGCGCCGGTTTCTCCAGGTCGACCATGACGTCTGCGCCGTGGAAGGAAACGATGCTCGGCTTTGGCCATTGCTCGATGAGCGGCAAGAGATGGACCGCGATGTGGCCGAAATAAATGTGGAGCAAGTTCGCGCTCGACTGGCGTCGAGCACGCGGATGAGTTCCGCGGTTTCGCGGCGCGAAATCGTCCAGGGCACGTCGCGCAATTGCCGGAACCAAATCCGTCGCAGGAAATGCGTCGCCGGTTTCGGAACGACGGTGACGTCGCCGAATGGAAATCGCGCAGCCTCCTCGCGCTTTTGCGTGATGACGACCGGCCGAAAGCGCTCGCAGCGCGGTGATCTGCCGATAGATGTGGAGCATCTCCGGCTTGAGAAAGGTCGCGCAATAGGACGCGACGACCGGAGCCGCTACCGACCCACCACGCGGGTCAGCAGCCCCGTTCACCAGCGAAAGCCGAACAGGACAACGCCGGTGTAAGCGTTGCCACTCTCGCCCCGGCCCCGTTGCGGATCCGACGACGACTCGTTCGCCACGACCGTCTCCTGGGGCGACGCATAAAATTTTCCTGGGGCGCGCGGATTGACTAATTGCAGTGGATTGCCCCCGCGGACGGCGCGGGGAAATGCGCCGATGGTTTTGCCGGTGTAAACGGGAGCCGGCGGGCGTTGTGGTTCCTTCTTCTTATCAGTCACGGGCGCCTGAAGAGCTTGCGCACCAGCAGTGCCCGACCGCGACCAGAGCGACAAGGAAACCGACGAGGAGATGCTTTTTCATATGCGGTGTTCGAGCAAAGACGTTGACGCTAGTTCTTGCCGAGCGCTGCGGCCCAGCCCACGATTATCCACGATGGACTACCTTGAAAAGGCCAGACGTGTGCTCGACTTGGAAATTTTCGAGCTCCAGCGTTTGCGCGAACGGCTGGACGACGGCTTCCGGCGCGCGGTCGAGTTGATCAAGGAAGCGGTCGAAGCGCGCGGCAAGGTGGTCGTCGTCGGGGTCGGCAAATCGGGACACATCGGCGGCAAGATCGCGGCGACCCTCACGAGCACCGGTTCACCGGCGGTCGTCCTCGATTCGCTAAACGCGATGCATGGCGATCTCGGAATGGTGGCCGATGGCGACGTTGTCCTCGCGCTGAGCGCGAGCGGCGAGACGGAAGAAATGCTGCGAATTCTGCCGGCGATCGCGCGCTTCCAGGTGCGCATCATCGCCATGTGCGGCGATCCGAAATCAACTCTCGCGCAGAACTGCGATGTGCTCCTCGATGTGAATATCGAACAGGAAGCGTGTCCGCTAAATCTCGCGCCGACCTCGAGCACGACGGTGATGCTCGCGCTGGGCGATGCGCTCGCGATGGTCCTGCTCGAAGCGCGCGGTTTTCAGAAGGAGGATTTCGCGCGCTTCCATCCGGCCGGCATGATTGGGCGCAGCCTGCTCACTGCGGGTGCACCAAATCATGCGGCCACGCGAGCGCGCTCGCCCTGGTTCCGCCGGATGCGCCGATTCGCGCCGGCGCTCAAAACGATGACCGACCTGCGCGCCGGCGCCGCGGTCGTGGCCGATGCGTGACGGGCAACTGCTGGGCATTTTTACGCACGGCGATTTCGTGCGGCATTTCCAGACCGATTCCAAGGTCGGCGAGCGGCTGGTGGCGGACCTGATGACGCTCAATCCCGTGACCGTGCATCAGGACAAGCTCGCGGTCGAAGTGTTGAATCTGCTCGAGCGACATCGGATCGACGATCTCGTGGTGGTGGACGAGAACCGGGTGCCGGTCGGCATCGTCGATTCGCAGGATCTGACGAAGCTGAAGCTTGCTTTAGACAGGATTGACAGGATCTTGCAGGATTGAAGAGGCAGCTTCGAGCCCGCTGTCCGGTCAATCTCGTAATCCTGTCTGATTCTCCGGCGGCTTGCAAACGCCAACTCTCAACTATCACTTCCAACTCTTTATGGCTGCAGCAAACGATCTCCGCAAAGGACAGGCAATTAAATACAACGGCAACATCGCCATCGTGCTCGATGTGCAACACCGCACGCCCGGGGAATTTGCGCGCCTTTGTCCAGGCCATCATTCGCTACATCAACACCGGGAAGAGCGCGGACGTGCGCTTCGGTTCGACCGACAAGGTCGAACTGGTCGATGTCAACCGGACGCACACTGGAGTTCTCGCTACAAGGACAACAGCGGCTACCATTTCATGGACCCGAAGACCTACGAGACGATCACCTTGAACGAGAACCTGCTCGGCGATGCGAAGGATTATCTGGTCGAGAATCTCAAGGTCGAAGTGCTCTACACCGAGGGCCGGGCGGTGCAGGTGGAATTGCCTTCGTCCGTGCAGCTGAAAGTGGTGGAAGCGCCGGAAGGCGTGCGCGGCGATACCGCTTCGAATGTGACCAAACCCGCGGTTCTGGAGACCGGCAAGACGGTCAACGTTCCGCTGTTCATCCACGAGGGTGAGACGATCAAGATCGATACGCGCACGGGCGCCTACATGGGCCGCGCCTAGAACGGCGGCCACTTCGCTTCCGCCTCGCGGCTGACGCATGGAACTCTCGAGCGAAACGCAGCGGATCAGGAGCCAGATCGCCGCAGTTCACAGCCGACGGTCCGGCGCGCGAAGGTCGCGCCACACGTGGTCCCGACGCGGCGCTCGCGGCCGGATTATTCGATGATGGTGCCGACGCGGTTGGTCAAGATTGGTCGTCGCGATTTTCCTTCTGCCGGTTTGCGCGATCCTGAGCCAGACCTTCTTCACCGTCTTCACCCGCGCGACGGTGACGCAACGGCTTTGGGCCGGCGAGGAGTTCTGGTTCTTCTCGTTAGGCGTGGTCTTGTGGTTGATCGCGTTTTTCGGTCTGCCGCGCCCGCTGCTGGTCTACGTTTTCGGGCACGAGCTGACTCACGCCGTCTGGGTTTGGCTCATGGGTGGCCGCGTCAGCCAGTTTCAAGGTCGGCCGCGAGGGCGGGCACATCATCACGGACCGGAACAATTTCTGGATCGCGCTCGCGCCCTATTTTTTTCCGCTCTACAGCATCATCGTCCTCGGAGCTTTACGGCTTGGCTCAGCCTGTTCATGGATGTGCAGCCGTATGGCCGCCTGCTCTACGCGCTCATCGGCGTGACCTGGGCGTTTCACTTCACCTTCACCTGCTGGATGATCCCGAAAAGCCAGACGGACCTGATGCGATCACGGGACGTTTTTTTCCCTCGTCGTGATCTACCTGATGAACCTGATCTTGCTCAGCGTCATGCTCGTCGTGGCTTCGCCTCAGATCACCTTCGCCGATTTCGGAGCGGAAATCGGAGAGAACGCGAACTCGGCCTTGAATTGGATCGGCACCCTGGCCGATCGTTTCGTTCGCGGCGCGTCGGCTCGTTAGGCAAAAGAGGCGGCGGTCGCTCTAAAACGCAAGCGTCGTTTGGCGCACCGCAACCGGTTTGCTGCGGCGACGCGTGCCTGGGACGATCGGCGGCGGTGGCGGAAAGAGGAAGCGCAGGACCGCCTCGAGCCGGTGCCCCCACGCGCCTTCGGAGTGCTCCGCGCCTTCGGCTTCGAAGTAGTGGAGATCGTCATCCAGCCGCCATCCCTTCTCCAGCAGACCGTCGCGCAGGACGCGTGCGCGCTCCCAACCCGGTTCGTGCGTGCCGGTATCGAGCCAGATCTTTAATGGCGGGCGCTCTTCTTCGTCGAGCTCCTCGACCATGTCGTAGATCGCGCAGTTGTCCCACCAAATCGAAGGCGACATGACGGCGAGCCGGCGAAAGACGTTCGGAAACCAGAGACCGAGCGCGATCGTCGCCAATCCGCCGAGCGAAGATCCGCCGAGCCCGGTGTGTTCCGCCGCGGTCAGGGTGCGATAACGCGCATCGATGAAGGGCTTGAGTTCGTTGATCAGGAACCCTCCGTAGTGCCGGAGCAGACCTTTGCTCCGGCGCCGTTTTCCCTCCTCGAGGCGGCCCCGCGTGGGCGCGTATTCGTGGACGCGCTGCTCGCCGGTGTTCGCCACCGCGACGATGATCAGCGGTTCGATCAACTTTTGCTCTATGAGCCGCTGGGCCGTTTCATCCGCGCCCCACTCGACGCCCGCGAATGCCGTCGCGGCGTCAAAGACATTTTGGCCGTCATGCAGATAGAGAACGGGATAGTGCCGGGTGCGCGAACGCCGGTAGCCCGGCGGGAGATAAACCAAAACATCGCGACTGTTCCCGAGGGTCTGGGAGACAAAATTCGGATGGCTCTGGATGTCTCCGGTGAGGGTGTGATCGGGCATGCGCAGGAAGGTTATCGCGGACGAGACACGGCTTGTCCATCGGGCGCGGCATGTTTCTTCATTTCACGAACCACTCGACGCAGATTTTCCCCCGCGGCGAGACGGCCTGCCTTCTTCGCCTTCTGGTAATCTGCGGAAATCTGCGTAATCTGCGGACTCTTCTTCCGCCCAAACCCAGAAGCTTATGAAAAAAATCGGAATTCTCTTCGGTCAGGAAAACACTTTTCCACCTGCGTTCGTCGAGCGGGTGAATCAAAAAGCCGGCGGCGAGGCGCAGGCAGAGTTCGTGCGCATCGACAAGGTCGTGCAGGGCGAGCCGTGCGGCTACGATGTGATCGTCGACCGCATCTCGCAGGACGTGCCGTTCTATCGCGCCTTCCTCAAGAACGCGGCACTCACCGGGACCGCGGTGGTGAACAATCCATTCTGGTGGAGCGCGGACGAGAAATTTTTCAACAACGGTCTCGCGACCAAGATTGGCGTCGCCGTGCCGCGCACCGTCCTGCTGCCCTCGCACGAGGTCCCGACCGACACGAACGACAATTCATTCCGCAACCTCGCCTACCCGATGGATTGGGAAGGCATTTTCGCCTACGTCGGCTGGCCGGCCTTTTTCAAACCATTCGCCGGCGGCGGCTGGAAGAACGTCTATCGCCTGCATAACCCGGAGGAATTTTTCCGCGCTTACAGCGAGACCGGGCAACTGGTCATGATGCTGCAGGAGGAAGTGAAGTTTGACATGTACTTCCGCTGCTATTCGATCGACCAGCGCCACGTGCGCATCATGCCGTACGAGCCGCGGAACCCATTTCACCTCCGCTACCAAACGGAATGGCAGGCGCCTCAGAGCATTCTGGAAAAGGTGCACGACGGCGTGCTCATCTTGAACCAGTATCTCGGCTACGATTTGAACACGGTGGAGTTCGCGGTCCGCGACGGCGTGCCGCTGGCGATCGATTTCTGCAACCCGGCGCCGGACGCGGAGGTCACGAGTGTCGGTCAGGGGAATTTCGATTGGGTGGTCGAAGCCGTCTCCGAGATGGCGGTGCGCAAAGCGCGCGAACACGTCGTCGGACGCGACAACCTGAGCTGGGGCAAGTACGTGCAAGCCGGCGCGATGAAGCGCGCGCTCAGTGCCATTGCGTAGTCGCGAAAAATCGCGCTGACGCGATCAGGCGGCCGCTGGCTACGGAAACGCATCGTCTTTTTCGTCGAGCGCAGCGATGAGGGCCTACGGGCAGAATATCAGCAGCAAGAAAACGAAGAATAGCAGGAGGTGAATGCAGCCCTGCAAAATATTCGTTCGGCCGCTGGCAAATGTGACCAGGCTGGCCGCCAGGGTGAGAACCAGCAGTGGCAAATTGCCGCCTTCGACCCCGAGCGAGATCGGTCGGTTGGTAATAAGTCCGATGGTCAGGACCGCTGGAATGGTCAATCCGATCGAGGCAAGCACGGAGCCGTGCAAAATGTTCATCGAACGCTGGAGATGATTTCTTCGAGCGGCTTGGATGGCGCTCAACGCCTCCGGGGCGAGCACCAACGCGGCAATGATGGCTCCCCCAAGCGCTTGCGGCACTCCGAAATGCTCGATGCTGGTATCCAGCGGAATGGCGAATTTCTCCGCGAGCAAGATCACCGCTACCAGATAGAGAAATAACATCGCGGTGTGATAGGCAGTGGAACGTATTTCCACCTGATCATGACTGTGCGCCGGCGCGCCGACGGGCCCGGCTTCGACGAAATACTGGCTGTGACGCATCGTCTGGATGAGCAGGAAAATCGCGTACAACCCCAGCGACGAGATACCCAGGAAAATCTCCTGTGTATTGGAAAACCTCGGGCCGGCTACGGAAGTGGTATAGTTCGGCAGGATCAAACCGAGGAAGGCCAGGACCATGATCACGTTGAGATAAGCATTGGTCCCTTGAAGATTATAATGTTGCTCGCGATGCCTGAGCCCGCCGAGGAGGAGAGAGAGACCGACAAGGCCGTTGAGCGCGATCATAACCACCGCGAACATCATGTCTCGCGCGAGGGTTGGATTATTCGCGCCGTGGAGCATCGCCGTGGAAATCATCATCACTTCGATGCTGATCGCGGCGAGCGTCAGAATCAGTGTTCCGTAGGGCTCCCCGCACTTGATGGCCAGGCAGTCGGCATGCCGGACGACGGAGATCGCGGACCAAAGGACGGTGACGAACAACCAAAGAAAGATAAGCCCGAGGAAAAACGGATTCTCGAGATTCTCCAGGAGTCGACTCCCGGCTCCCCAAAAGATCGCCGCAGTTCCCAAGCCGATGAGCAGAGGATACTCCGCGCGCAGGAACGCTCCGGCGCTGTTTTGGTTCTTAACCTTCGATGGTTTTGCGGCCGACACGGACGCGACCGTATCCAGTGCCGCACTGGCGCGCAATGCTGGCGAGGCGGCGGGGAGCTTCAGAGAGCTTTGCGCTCTGCAATCAGAACGGGCTTCGCCAGATAATGGTCATCGGCCCTCCCGGTGTCGGCCGGATTGGTCCGCTGTGCGCTCGCCAGAGTTGAAGGAGAAGCAGCCCGGCGGCCGCCAGAGCGACCGTCGCGATGAGGGTCGCGAATTTACGCCTGCTCCAATAGGGAATGAATTCGTTAGGCGAAATATTCTCGGTCCGCTTCATTCCTTGCGGCGTCATCTCAAACGCCCAGGAAACCACGAGCGCGACCAGGAAACCGCAAACGAGGACGGTGACGAATGCCGTCATGATCGATCCCTGCTCTTCTGAGCTTGGAAACAAGATCGATCCGACTTCGATCAGCAGCCACGCGATGACGGCGTAGGCGAGCGCCACCTTGAAAACGTTGCGCCGCTTTAGCTCGGCAAAGAAGTTTCGGGAATTCACGGGCGGATCGGTTGGACGGTCTTTATCGATAACGATTCCCGTGCGAATTGAAAAGCCCTTAGGTGCCATCCGCCGAAGAGCCGGCTCGAGACATCCTCCGGATGATACTTGCGCCAATAACGCAGGGCGGCGCTGACGGCCATGTAACTCGGATCAGCGGTTTCGTAATCGCGATGTTCTTCGTCACTCGCGCCTCCCGCTCGCAAGTCGTCGGCTTCATAGGTGGCAAACGCCGGGACCAGTTGCTGTTCGTCACGGCCCGCGCGCATTTGATCGCGGAACCAAGTGGACCATCGTCGAACGCGTTCTTCCAAGGCGTCGAAATGCGAGGAGAGGGAGCCCGCGACCAGGCCGAAGTGCGGCAGGTAAAGCTTCGCCGGATGGAGCGCGCGCATTTTCTCGATCGACTCCAGCCATGACTCGACTTGCAGCTCCGGCGGGACGAAGGGCGGGATCGGCGGGCCATGGCCAATGCGCACGCCTGCGATGTCGCCGCCGAAAAGATTGTCCTCCCAGTGATAGACGTGGTGATGACTCGCGTGGCCCGGCGTGGCGATGGCGCGCACTTCCAGCGCGCCGACGCGAACGACGTCCATATCCTGCAAGACCTTGAGATTTTTTTCCGGCACTGGCCCGATCCGACCCCAGAGTTTCTCCATTTCATCGCCAAAGATGCGCGTGGCCGATTCGACGAGCTTCGTCGGATCAAGAAGGTGCGCCGCCCCGCGAGGATGCACGTAAATCGTGGCCCCGCGTTCCGCGAATCGCCAGGCCGCGCCGGCGTGATCGAAGTGGATGTGGCTGAGAAAAACGTGGCGCACGTCGCTGACGTCGGAGCCAATCCGTCGGAGTTCAGCGGCGACGTTTTCGAAAGTCGACTCCGGCCCGGTGTCGAAAAGGATTAGTCCATCATCACTCTCGACCGCGGTGGCAGCGATGATCCCGGGGCGGCCCAGTTGAAGCGTATCGAGAACGTGGATCATCGAGCGCAAGTCTTGACCGGAACCGATCGTCGAGAAAGTTGAGTTTGAGAATTCGCGCAAAAGGTCGCGCGACATTACAGAATCGAATCCATGGACCCGACCCGGAATATCAAGATACGCTGGCTCCATGGCATGCTCGGCGGCGTCACCTATCAGGTGACCGGCGTGCGGTCCTCGCATTTCCTGCCGCAGAAATGGCAGCCCGCGATCAATGCTTTTCGCTGCGAGGCGGCGGTGCGGATTTGTGTCGATCTCGCCGGGGTCGATCGTTCGCATATCGATCTGACGGTCGAGCCGCGCCGCGTGGTCATCCGCGGCACGCGTATTCCGCCGGAGCCGACGGCAGCACGAAGGGCGCGCGGTGCAGATGCTGGCGCTCGAGATTGATTACGGACCGTTCGAGCGAGAAGTGATTTTGCCGGCGGACGTGGAGGTGGATGTCGAACAGGCGCACGCGGAACAGGAGAACGGCTTGCTCTGGATTTCGCTGCCATTGAAACAATGAGCGACGGACAAATACAGGTCCTGCAATCTGAAGGCGGCGCTTCATCGCCGGGGCCCGGAGCGCCGTTTGGCGCCGAGGCCCGCGCGACTCCGCGCATTCCGGAAGAGCTTTCGATTCTGCCGATGCGCGGCTTCGTCATGTTTCCGGGAACGATCATGCCGCTCACGGTCAATCGGCCCGCGTCGATCAAGCTGCTCGATGAGACCTTGTCGCGGACGAAAATCATCGGCCTGCTCACTCAGCGCGACGAAGAAAAGGAAGAGCCGGCGCCGCAGGATCTCTATCACGTCGGCACGGCGGTGCTGGTGCTGAAACTCTTGCGCCAGTCCGACGAGCAGATCGTCATGATCGTGCAGGGCCTGCGCCGTTTCGCGATCCGCAAAATCGTGGCGACCGACACCGTTTCTGCGCGCGGAGGTCGATTTGCCGGAATCAATTTCGCCGCCGCCGAGCAACGAGTGGCAGGCGGAGTTTCGGAATTTGCGCGACAGCGCCGCGCGCCTTCTGGAGTTAACGCCGGATGCCCCGGAGCAGGCGGCCACGATCGTGCGCAGCATCGACGATGCGGGACAGCTGGCGGATTTTCTCGCGCCGAATCTCGACCTGCGATGTCGCGCAGAAGCAGGCGTTGCTCGAGGAACTCGACGTCGCGAAACGCGTGCGCGCGGTGCAGACGAGCATCTCGGCGCAGCTCGAGATCGCGCAGATTCAGCAGACGCTGCAGCAGGATGTGCAATCGCAGTTCTCCGATGCGCAACGCAAGGCTTACCTGCGCGAACAGATGAAGGCGATCCAGCGCGAGCTGGGCGAAGGCGACACCGGCGCGGATGAGCAGATCGCGCAATTGCGCACGCGACTGGAGGAAGCGAAGCCGCCGGCGGAAGTGATGGCGCAGGCGGAGCGCGAATTGAAACGGCTCGATATCATCCCGCCGGCGAGCCCGGAGTATTCGGTCATCGTCAGCTACGTCGAGACGATCGCGGAGTTGCCGTGGTCGAAATTCAGCGACGACAATCTCGATCTCGACAAGGCGCAGGAGATTCTCGATCGCGACCATTACGATCTCGAAAAAGTGAAGCGGCGGCTGATCGAATATCTCGCCGTGCGCAAACTGAATCCGAAAGGGCACGGACCGATCCTTTGTTTTCTCGGACCGCCGGGCGTCGGCAAGACGAGCCTCGGGCAATCGATCGCCGACGCGCTCGGGCGAAAATTTGTCCCGCATGAGTCTGGGCGGGATTCGCGATGAAGCGGAGATTCGCGGGCATCGCCGCACCTACATCGGCTCGATGCCGGGCCGGATCATTCAGGAACTGCGCCGCGCCGGCACGCGCAATCCGGTCATGATGCTGGACGAGATCGACAAGGTCGGCACCGATTTTCGCGGCGATCCGGCGAGCGCGCTGCTCGAAGTGCTCGATCCGCGGCAGAACAACGCCTTCGTCGATCGTTACCTCGATGTGCCGTTCGATCTTTCGCAGGTCATTTTCATCGCGACCGCGAACTACATCGAAGGCATCCCGGATCCGCTGCGCGACCGGATGGAAATCATTTCGCTCGCCGGCTACACCGAGCGCGAGAAACTGGAGATCGCGCGGCGATATCTCGTTAGGCGACAACTCGAGGAGAACGGGCTCAAGCCGGAGCAATGCGAATGGAGCGAAGACGCGCTGCGGATGGTGATCAACGATTACACGCATGAAGCCGGCGTGCGCGACCTCGAGCGGCAGATCGGCGCGGTTTGCCGCGCGGTCGCGGCGCAAGTCGCGCGCGGGCAGACCGGGCATTATCTGGTCACGCCCGACGTCGTGGCGGAAGCGCTCGGCCCGGCGCGTTACGTTCGCGAACGAAGCGCTCAAGACGAGCGCGCCGGGCGTTGTCACCGGTCTCGCCTACACGCCGTATGGGCGGCGAAATTCTGCACATCGAAGCGACGCGTTATCCGGGCAAAGGCAACGTCACGCTCACCGGACAGATCGGTGAGGTGATGAAGGAATCGGTCCAGGCCGCGCTCAGTCTGGTGCGCAGTCGCGACGGATCGATCGGCGCGAAGCCGGAGGATTTTCGCGACATGCGATATTCACGTGCACGTGCCCGCCGGCGCGGTGCCGAAAGATGGACCGTCGGCCGGCGTCGCGATGTTCACCGCGCTCGCGTCGCTCTTCAGCAACACGCCGGTGCGCTCCGATGTGGCGATGACCGGTGAGATCACTTTGCGCGGACTCGTTCTGCCGATCGGCGGCTTGAAAGAGAAAAGCCTGGCCGCGATGCGCGCCGGCATTACGACGGTGATCATTCCCGAAGCTGAACGAAAAGGATCTGGTCGATATCCCGGAAGAAGCGAAGCAGAAAATCAAATTCATCCCGGTCGAGAACGTCGACCAGGTTCTGGCCAACGCGCTCGAACCGAAGAGCCCGGCCGCGCCTAACTAGCCGAAGCGCTCGCGGTTTTGTAAACCGCCAGCGGGAGCGTGGCCATGGCTTCGGCCACTTTGAGCACGCGGCCTTCCAGGAGAAGTTTGCGCCCCGTGAAAACGTCGGTGGCGTCGAGGCCCGCCGCGGCTTCCGGCAATTCGACGCTGGTGTCCTGCCAAAGATTCCCGATTGGCGGAAATCCAACCCGCGACGAAACGCGAGGCGCCAGCACGACCAGCCAGGTGCCGGCATGTTCGCGGGCGAATGCGACACAGCAATCGGCATGCGCCCCGGTCACGGTCAACGGGACATAGGTGCCCTGGAGGAAAAGCTCCGGGTGATCGCGGCGGAGGCGAAGCAGTCGTTGGGTGACAAAGAGTTTGATTCGTCCATCGGGCCAGGCGCGGAGCATTTCCTCCGGAGTCGCGTTGGGCAAAGCGTCCAGCATTGCGCGACGCAATTGATAATCGACCGGCCGCCGATTATCCGGATCGACCAGGCTGAAATCCCAGATCTCGTTTCCCTGATAAATGTCCGGCACGCCCGGGACGGTCAGCTTCAAGACCACTTGCGCGAGCGAGTTGATCGCGCCGAGCCGCGCGATTTCTTCGGCCACAGGAAGAAACGCGGGGAGAAATTTGTTCTTCGGCGACGGGCCGAGAATCCGCGCGACAAACTCATGCATGGCCGCGTCCCATTGCTCGTTAGGCTGAATCCAGCTCGTGTTCAGCTTGGCCTCCTTCAGCGCCTTCGCCATGTAGGCCTGAATGCGGGCGATGTATTCCGGCGTCGCGCCGGTTGCGGCGGCTGCCCGGTGGCATCCATCGGCCAGGTGCCGAGCAGCGTTTGGTAGAGCAGATATTCCTCGTTCGCGTCGGGCGCCTCCGCCTCGTCCACGCGTTGCTTCCGCGCCGGTTGATCGCGCGCCAGCGCTGAAGCGAACTGCGCCAGAGTTGCGGGATTTCCGAAATCGCGACCATGCGCGCGCGCACATCTTCGCTCCGCTTCGTGTCGTGCGTGGAAGTCGCGAGCATCGTCGCCGGCCAATCGCGCTGCCGCTCCGCATTCCGCTCGTGAAACTCCTCGCACGCTCGACGCCGAATTGCTGCGGCTCGCCGCCGACTTCGTTCAGCGCCGCCAGCCGGTTGTAGATATAGAAGGCGGTATCCTCGAGGCCCTTCGCCATGATCGGCCCGGTGCTCTGCTGGAATTTCAGAACGAAATGCGCGTGCGCCGCGCGCGCTTCGTCGTCCAGGTTCTCCGGGAAAGCGAAGGAGCAGGATGTCGCGCAGGAAATTAAAGACCGATTCTTCGATCGCCGGGTTGCGGCGTTTCGCCGTCGGTCACGGCGCGTTCGATGACCGCGCGATCTTCTTCGCTCACCGGCGCCCCGGGGCTGACGTAGGTGCGATAAACCGGGAAACAGGCAATCGTTTCGCGCACCGCGCGCGCGAGCGCGTCGAGGGTGAAATCGCGAAACCAGCGATTCTTCTCCGAAAGCCGGTCGAGCATGCTCCCGAGGACATTGACGTCGTTCGCGAGCGACAGCCGCATGACCAGTCGCTTCTTCGCGTAAACCAGATGACCGAAGTGCATCGAGTGACCGATGAAACGCTGGAAGGTTTTCGTGATCGCCTGCTCGGCCGACGCGTCGACCAGGAGACCCGTCGACCAGCTTGGCAAATTCGTAACCGGTGGTGCCGTGGACCGGCCAATCCTTCCGCAGCGTTTCGTTGCCCGACAGAATCTTTTCGACCACGAGGTAAATGGCGCGCCCATCCTTCGGGAGCGGAGTGCCCAGCGCTTCGGCGCAACGGCGCTGCAGTTTCTCGAAATACTCTTTCGGCAAATAGAGTCCGTCCGGATGATCGATCCGCACGCCGGTGACCGCGCCCGCGCCGACCAGTTCGAGCAACAGCCGATGCGTCGCATCGAAGACCTCGGGCAACTCCATCCGGATCGCGGCGAGATCGTTGACGTCGAAGAAACGGCGGTAGTTGATTTCCTCCGCAGCCACGCGCCAGAAAGCGAGGCGATAGGACTGATCGTTCAGCAGCGCGATCGAGCGCGATCGAAGCTGCGCGGATCACCCGGCGTTCCATTGATTTGCGCGAGCGCGTCCGTCGATCGCTGCCTGCACTTGCGGCGCTTCCTGGCAACGCCGCTCCAGCCGTCGCTTGATGATTTCCTTTTCGCGGGTGCGTTCGGCGATTCGCTTCGGGATCGGTTTCCGTCCGGCGCGGCAGATATTCGAGCGCGGTGAGAATGCTCTGGAATTCCGCGTAAAAATCTTCGTCTCTTGAAGGGCGCCAGCTTTTCGCAGCGCGATCTCGAGAATGTGCCGATAGGTGCCGGGCGCGATCGGAAATTCGTGTTCGTAGTAGCAAAGGAAAAAGGCGCCCGCCTTCGAAGTGCACCTGCAACTCACCGCGCTCGAGGACACGTCCGTATTGATCGCCCAGAATCGGGAGCAGCACCTTGTCGTGCAGATCCGATTTGAGCGGCTGCCATTCGATGTCGAAATAGGGCGCGTAGAGCGAACTCGGGCCGTTTTCGAGAACATCCATCCACCATTGGTTGAGCGGCTCGCCGATGCCCATGTGGTTCGGGACGAAATCGAGCGATCTGCCCCATGCCGTGCGCGTGCAGTTCGGCGATCCAGGCATCGTACTCCGCGCGCGAACCGATCGCGGCGTTCAGCTTGTTGTGATCGGTGATGTCGTAACCGTGCAGGCTTTCCGCGCGCGCCTGAAAATAGGGCGACGCGTAGCAATCGCTGATTCCGAGCGCATGCAGATACGGCACGATCTCGCGCGCCTGCGCAAAGGTGAACTGCCGGTTGAATTGCAACCGGTAGGTCGAGGTGGGAATGCGCGGGCCGTTCAAAACAGGGATGAGACTAGACAGGATTTACAGGATTAACCGGATTCCGAAATGCCCAATCCGGAAAATCCGGGGAATCCGGTTCCCCCGGATTCTTTCGGGCATTTCGACGGCCGGCGCGAGTGCCGCCTTGCCTATCTTCCTCCTGCTCGATAAAAACGGGAATGGCTGCCACCCTCGGTGAAGCCGATCCCCGCGACGGACTCTTCGTCTCCACGCAATGGACCATCGTCCGGAACGCGACTGATTCCCGCGCCGCCACGGAGGTCGCGGCGCGCGCGTTATCGGAACTTTGCCGAATTTATTGGCCGCCGATTTATGGCTACATCCGTCGCCGCGGTTACGCGATGGAGGACGCGCAGGATCTGACGCAGTCGTTCTTCCAGCACCTGATCGAGAACGAGACCCTGCGCCGCGCGTGCCGCGAGAAAGGGCGCTTCCGAAGTTTCCTGCTTGGGGCCTTGAAGCTTTGCCTGGCCGATGAACATGCGCGCTCTCAGGCGCTAAAACGCGGCCGCGAGATCAAGTTCATTTCCGTCGACGATCTGGAAGGCGAGGAATTGCATCATCAGCGGATGAGTCACGAGTTGAGCCCCGACGAACTGCTCGACGTCCGCTGGGCGGGCTTGTTGCTCGAGCGCGCGCTCGCGACCTTGCGCCTCGAGTTCGTCGAAAGTGGCAGGCTGGAAACCTTTGAAGCGCTCTCGCCTTACATTGCCGACGCGAAGGGAGACGTCTCCTATGAAACGACCGCCGCGCGTCTCGGCCTCGGCCTGGGCGCGACGAAGACTTTGATTCATCGGCTCCGCCGGCGATTCGCCGCCGTCTTGCGTCACGAGATTGTGCAGACGGTGAGCGCGCCTCGCGAAGTGGATGATGAGCTGCGCGCGCTTCGCGCAGGTTTTCTCCCGCGCCGCGGAACGGCAGATCGCCTGAGCAGAATGCGCGCGACTACCATCAGTCGGCGCTGCGAGACCTGCGGGTCGGATCTCGATCTCGAGGCGCCGAGCGATTTCTGTCCCGGATGTCTGCTCACGGTCGCCCTGGAAGAAAACTACGGTGACGCGCAGCCTGGGGGGCAGATCGGTGATTACGAGATTCTCGAAGAGATTGCACGCGGCGGGATGGGCATCGTCTATCGCGCACGGCAACGGACGCCGTCGCGCGTGGTCGCGTTGAAGATGATCCTACCGAGTCACATCGGTTCGCCTGATGCGCTGGCTCGTTTCCGAGGCGAGACGGAAGCTGCCGCGAGCCTCGATCACGAAGGGATCCTGCCGATTTACGCGGTCGGCGAGAAGGATGGCATTCCGTTCTACAGCATGAAATTTGCGGAAGGCGGCAGCCTGGCCTCGCACCTCGCCGAGTTCGCAGACAAGCCGCGCGCGAGCGCGCAATTGATCTCGAAGCTGGCGCGTGCCGTGGCGCACGCACACGAGCACGGCATCTTGCACCGCGATCTTAAACCAGGGAACGTGCTCTTCGACGCAGCGAGCAAACCATTCGTGAGCGACTTCGGTCTCGCGCGCTGGCTCGGGCGCGAAGGCGATCTCACGCAGACACTCGCAATTCTTGGGACGCCCTTTTACATGGCGCCCGAGCAGACGAAGAACGCGCATTCCATTACCGCTGCGGCCGACATCTACAGTCTCGGTGCAATTCTTTTTCACCTCCTCACCGGACAGCCGCCATTTCGCGGTGAGAACGCCATAGAGGTATTGCGGAACGCCGCCGAGCGACCGGCTCCGCGTCCACGGACGTTGAACCGCAAAAGTTCCGGCGGATCTCGAAACGATTTGCTTGAAGTGTCTCGAGAAAAATCCGGCCGCCCGTTATTCCTCCGCGACCGCGCTGGCGGATGATCTGGATCGGTTTGCCGCGTGCCGCGCAATTCTCGCGCGCCGCGCCAACCCGATCACACATGCCGTGCGCTGGATCCGGCGCAATCCATCGATTGCTGGCCTTGGCGCGGCCTCGGTCCTCTTGCTTGTCTCGCTGCTTCTCGTTCTGCGACCGGCGCCGCCACAGAAAGAACAGGCGCGGGCCGCGGAGAAATCAATCGCGGTTCTGCCTTTCGAGAATCTGAGCAGCGATAAGGAAAACGCTTTCTTCACCGACGGAATGCAAGACGAGATTCTGACTGATCTGGCGAAAATCGCGGAGCTGAAAGTGATCAGCCGCGCCAGCGTGATGCAGTATGGAAGCTCAGCCACGCGCAGCAACCTCCGGGAAATCGCGCAGGCGTTAAACGTTGTTTACGTCGTGGAAGGCAGCGTGCAGCGGTCCGCAAACCGTGTCCGGGTGAGTGCCCAGTTGATCAATGCTCGCAATGACACGCATGTCTGGGCCGAGAAATATGACCGCGATCTGACCGATGTCTTCGCCATCCAAAGCGAAATCGCCAAGGCGATTGCCGACCAGTTGCAGGCGAAGCTCTCGCCGAACGAGAAAAAAGCCATTGAGCAGCCGCCGACCACTGATCTGGCGGCGTTCGATCTTTATAGCCGGGCGAAGTCACTTCTCCTCACGACAACTTTCAGGGTGACGGGCGGGCCGGACCTGCGGAAGGCAATTGAACTTCTGGATGAAGCGGTGAAACGCGATCCCTCATTTTTCGACGCTTACTGCCAACTCGCCTTTGCCCACGAAACCATCTATGCAGTAAGGGGGTTGGATCATACTCCCGCCCGGCTTGCCCTGGCTGAAGCTGCGGTGCAAGCCGCGACACGGCTGCGGCCGGATGCTGCCGAAACGCATTTGGCGCGCGCACAATATCTCTACTACGGGCTGCGCGACTATGCCGGCGCCCTCGCCGAATTGGAGATCGCGCGGCGAGGGTTGCCCAATGATCCGCGTCTCTTCGAATACACCGGCTACATTCTGCGGCGACGCGGCCAGCAGGAGGAAGGTCTGCACAACCTGCAGCGCGCGGTGGAGCTGGACCCGCGCAACCTTGATACTCTGCAACAGATCTCGGCCAGTTACGTATACCTCGGACGTTATGCCGACGCGATCGCTGTGCTCGATCGCGCGTTAGCGATCGTGCCCGACAACGTCGAAACGCGGGCCAATCGTGGACTATGGTACACCTGCTGGAAAGCAGACACTCGGCCGCTGCGCCAGACAATTGATTCTATTCTAGCGCAAGGACCGGGCGCTATTGCCAGCGGCGCGGACATCTGGTTCTTTTGCGCTCTGGCCGAACGCGATCCGGCTGCGGCCGAGCGAGCACTCGTCGCGCTGGGCGACAATCCATGCTGGACCGAATTCCCGATTACTCTGAGCCGCAGCTTTGGCGAAGGGCTGCTGGCGCGCATGACCAAAGATGAGGCACGGGCGCGCACTGCGTTTGAAGCGGCTCGCGCACAGCAGGGGAAGATCGTGCAGGCGCAGCCGGACTACGGGCCCGGCGCTCTGCGTCCTCGGCTTAATCGACGCTGCTCTTGGGCGGAAAGATCTGGCCTTAGACGAAGGCCGTCGAGCGATCGCGCTCACGCCGCTGGAAAAAGATGTCAACAATGGCAGCCTCGTCCTTCAATATTTCGCGATCACGGCAGCGTGGGCCGGCGAGAAGGAGCTTGCCTTGCAGCAACTGGAAGCTGGGCTGCGTGGTCCCCACACATCGGTGATGCTGAGCTACGGCGCCTTAAAACTGCACCCGTTCTGGGATCCGCTCCGCGGTGATCCGCGCTTTGAAAGAATGCTGGGACGTCGCGCGCCGAACTGAGCCGCTCAAAGAAATCCTGAAACTTTCGGCGGCGGTTCTGGAGAGAACAGATGGAGACGAAATTCTCCCGAACCAAAACCATGAAAACAAACCTCCTCTGCAAAATCTTTTCCATCATCCACGCGGTGATCTTCTCCCGCCCTAGCCTGTCGCGTTTACGCCTCGCGGCCGCTGGCACACTCGTCCTTGCGGCGGCCGCGCTGGCTGCCACTGCTGCGCTGCACCCGCCGAGACTGCCGTGGGCGGTGCCGACCGTGGCCATTGCGGACAATCCGTATAACATCGTATGGGGAGTGGCGGTTGATCCAGCTACGAACACGATTTACGTCGCGAACTTGGTCGCGGGCGACCAAATCCAGGATAGCACGATCGCGGTTATTGATGGCCGTAGATGCAGCGCAATGAACGCATCGCATTGTACCCGGCTGGCGCAATTGACCCATGTCGGCCCTGCTCCGCTCTGGCTTACTTTCGATCCAGCAACTCGAACGCTTTATGTGACTAACGGATTCACGCCGGATTATGACGAGAACAACACGATTACGGTTCTAGATACAAGGACGTGTAACGCTCAAAACACGTCCGGTTGCAACCAGATGCCAGTCGCCACCGTGACCGTCCCCGGCCCCCTTTTTAATAATGATACGGGCAACATTTCGGCAATGGCACTGGATGCTACCACGCACACGCTCTATGTCGGGGACGCCCACGATGGCCTCGTCTCCATGATCAACACCGCCACTTGTAATGCGATGAACACGAGTGGATGCAGTCAGACACCGACCACGATGGCAAACGGTGATGCGATCACGCTCGATCCGCCCACGCACAGTGTTTACGCGACCGATATCGACGGCCACCAAATCTCCGTGTTCAGCACCACAAATTGTAACTCCACTGACCAGTCCGGTTGCGCTCAGTTCACAAGTTTTGGTCTTCCATACGCCCCCTATATTTCTGCGGTTGATTCAGCTACGCACACACTTTACGTCCCGATGACTTCGGTGGAGGGGACCCTCGGCTTTGCCGCGCTGGTCGATGTTTCAGCATGCAACGGCACGGTCAGGTCAGGCTGCGGTGTTGGCTCGCCGCATCTTGTGAAGGTCGGAAGTCTGCCTTTTCAAGTGTTGATCGATCCGACCACTAGAACTGCCTACATCGGAAACGCAGAGTCGTCTTCAATATCGGTCCTCAACACCGCGACCTGCAACGCACATAACCAGTCCGGCTGTCCGCGAGTCGCTCCCGCGTTGGCTACCGGAATCTATCCGCCAATCAACATCGTGATAAATCCGTACACGCACACGCTCTACTCACAGAGCGAGGACAGTAATTCGCTCTGGGTTTTTGATACTCACAAATGCAACGCGATGCACACCTCTGGCTGTACGAATTTCGCGCCCACAACAACAGTCGGAGTAGCGCCCGTGCAAGTCGCAGAAAATCCGGTCACCAGGACACTGTACGTAGGGCACTTCGGCACTGGCACTACGGACAATACCGTCTCGGTAATCGACACGACCGCGTGCAACCAGCATCACCTTACCGGCTGCAATCAAACCTGGCCAACAATTCCCCTCGGGAACGGGCCGCGATTTCTTGGGGTCAACACGATCACAAATTCGATTTATGTCTCCAACCGCGATGATGGAACATTGTCGGTGATCAACGGCGCCACCTGCAATCGCAGCAACACCTCGAGTTGCTCGCAGGCGCAACCGACCACGGTGGTGGGGAGCAGGCCCCAGCAAATCGCGGTCGATGAATCGACCAACACGATCTATGTCGTGAACCCGGGCGATGGCACTGTGTCGGTGATTAACGGTAGTCATTGCAAAGGGACGGACGTGTCCGGTTGCAATCAGACCTGGCCCACCATCGCCGTGGGCGCCTCACCCCAGGGGCTAGGCTTTAATCCCCGCAATCACACGCTCTACGTTACCAACACGGACGACAATACGGTTTCTGTAATCAACACGACGTCTCAGAACGTGGTGGCCACGTTTCCCGCCGGCGCGGCGCCGGTCGGGGTCGGGATCGTGTTTGACAGAAACACCGTCTTCATTGGGAATCGCAGCGATCTCACCGTCTCGATAATCGACGGGGCGACCTGCAACGGAACCAACACTTCGGGTTGTCCGCAGTCGCCGCCGCCGGCCGTTGTGGTGGGTGCGTTCCCAGCCAGCGCGGGAAATCAGGGAACGAACATTCTCGGACGCGGCATTGCGGTCGATCAACACAAACACATCGTTTACATCCCGGTGTACGGCGATTCCGATGTCGCGACGCTCGACGGCAACGCCTGCCGCGCCGGGCACGTGAATGATTGCCACGTCAAGATCGTGAACAAGAGAATGGGCGGCCAACCGGCGACGGCAACAGTGGATCCGTGGACCGACACGGTTTACGTCGCGAATGTTACAGATGGCACGGTGTCGCTTTTCCCAAGCTCGGACTGTGATGCAGACGGCACGGTCTCGCTTTTCCCAAGCTCGGACTAAATTGATCGCACATCATGAGCGTTCGGCGGTTTGAAAGTGCGGTGAGTCTTAATTCAGCGACACGACGCAGCACCATTGCCGCGTGACGCTGCCTACGACCAGGTGATCAGCCGCAGCTCGTGCGTCTGCATCAGATGCGGATGCGTGGGGACAACGCGGACGCTGAAGCCGTACATGCCGCTTTCCGTGGCGGGCACTGTGCCGTGGTAGAGATAATTGCCGTCGCCCTCGTAGAAATCTACAACGTTGGCATGCCATCCCTGGCGCGGCCCAACAAGTCAGCCGCGCACCGATCGCATCGGGCGCGAAGTCGCCAGCGCTAGTTTCGCTACATCCGCTCCGGCACTTCGATGCCAAGCAGATTCGAGCCCGCGCTGCAGAACGCGCGCGGTCAGTTCGCAAAGCGCGAGACGCGAGCTGCGCGCCGGTTCTTCCGATTTCAGGACCGGGCAGGCTTCGTAGAAGGCGTGGAAGCTGTTGGCCAGTTCGAAGAGATAATTCGCCAGAACGTTGGGGCGAAAATCATTCAGGACCGTCGGGACGATTTCGGCAAATTGGCAGAGACGTTTCGCGAGATTCTTCTCGGCGGCTTCCTGCAAAGTCGATCGTTGGCTGGCGCAGCTGAATTCTTCGCCGGCTTTCCGGAAAATCGATTGAATCCGGACGTAGGCGTTTTGCAGATAGGGCGCAGTGTTGCCTTGGAACGAGAGCATTCGGTCCCAGGAAAAGATGTAATCCGTCATCCGGTATTGGGAGAGATCGGCGTACTTCACCGCGCCGATGCCGATGATCCTCGCGATCTCGCTCTCTCCGCCTCGGGCAGTTCGGGATTTTTCTCGTCGACGATTTTGCGCGCGCGGACGATGGCTTCATCGAGCACGTCTCGCAGGGCGACGTTTTCGCCCGAGCGCGTTTTCATCAGCTTGCGGTCTTCGCCGAGAATGCTGCCAAACGTGATGTGGCGAAAATCGGCCGTGTAACCTTCGCGGCGCGCGATCGCGAAGATTTGTTTGAAATGCAGGATCTGCGGCGCGCCGACGACATACCAGATGGTATCGGCCTTCAAATCGTGGATGCGATAATCGACCGTGGCGAGATCGGTGGTGGCATAGTTGAAACCGCCATCGCTCTTGCGAATGAGGCAGGGCTTGTCCGCCAACTCGGGAATATCGGGAAAGAAAACGACAAACCGCGCCTTCGCTCGATCTCGGCGATGCCGATTTCAGCAGACGCTCGACCACGCCGGGAAGGCGATCGTTGTAGAAGCTTTCGCCGCGCTGGATGTCGTAATGAATGTCGAGGAGCTCGTAGGCGCGCTCGAATTCCCTCAGCGAAAGATTGACGCACTCCTTCCAGATGGCGAAATTCTCCGGATCGCCGGCCTGCAGTTTGACGAGTTCTTCCTGGCAACGCTCGCGCACCGCGGGATCGGCCGCGCCGAGTTCGTTCGTCTTCTTGTAAATGCGAACCAGCTCCGCAATCGGATCGCGCGGCCAGCGCCGCGCGATCGAGCAGATTTTTCCAGCCGTAAATCACCATCCCGAACTGCGTGCCCCAATCGCCGATGTGATTGTCGCGGATGACGTCGTGCCCGAGGAACGAGGCGATCCGGGCGAGCGCGTCGCCGAGGACGGTGCTGCGAATGTGACCGACGTGCATCGGCTTGGCGACGTTCGGCGAACCGAAGTCGATCACGATCCGTTTCGGCGCGTCGGCTCGGGGACGCCGAGGCGTTCGTCGCGAGAGCAGTTCGGCGGTTTTCGCTGCCAGCGCTGCTCGGCCGCAGGGTGAAGTTAATGAAGCCGGCGCCGGCGATCTGTCGGTGGCTCGCATCAGGTCGCATGAGCCCCATACGTCCAATATGTTCTGCGCGAGCGATTCGTGGATTTTCCCCGCGTTGCTTGGCGAGGATGAGCGCGGCGTTCGTCTGGTAATCGCCAAAGCGCGCGTCGGTCGCCGCGGATACCTCGCCGACGTGCGGCAGGCTCGCGGCGGAAAGGGTGTCGGACAGTTTGCGCGTGAGAAGCGCCTGGAACGTTTCCATGCCCCGCCGTCTACTTTTGCGGGCGGTCGCGAAAGATCGCAAGAATCTCTTCCGCGGAGCCGCGCGCTGGCGAGACTTTCGCGCACGCCGCGATCGTTCAGGAACTTGGCGATCGACGCGAGGGTGCGCAGGTGGGTTTGGAATTGATTCTTCGGCACGACGAAGAGGACGACGAATTTCACCGGCGCATTGTCGAGCGCGTCGAATTCGATCCCTGCGGAGGAGCGGCCAAAGGAAGCCACTACCTCCTCGATGCGATCGGACGAGGCGTGCGGAATGGCGATGCCAAAACCGATGCCGGTGCTCATCGTTTCCTCGCGTTGCTTCAGGGAGGCGAGGATGCTGTCGCGATCCTCCGTTTTGATCTTGCCCAGACTGACGAGCAGATCGATCAACTCGACGATGGCGGACCAACGCTCGGTCGCCTTCATCTCCGGGATGATTTGCTCGGCGGATAATAGACTGGCCAGCGACATGCAGTTCCCGAATTGGGAGCGAAAGCTTACTTGAGCCCCTTTGATGACAAGCGTGATTTGGGGCCGCGCGCCGGCATCGCCGGCCACAAACGCGCGGCCATTACTGAGACTCTCTCCGCCGTCACCGTCAGGCGAAATGAAAGCGGGTTGGATCGCGGTGAGCTTCGAGCGATCTCTCCAATGGGCTTTCATCGCCTCCGCTCCGACTTGCGAATTGAGAAACAACGCTTCGAAATGAGGGCCAAGGGGCTTTTATTCAGTCCGAAAACTCATGCTGGCCAGAAAAACTCCATCTTTGAGCAATTGTGCGTGCGAAATTCGGGAATTCGATTGGGGTAGACGAAGTAATCTCGCGGGGTGCAATCGAGAAAATTGGGAATGAGCGAGCCCCCCCGTCCGCGTGATGTTGGTCGGGTCCCGGAAGGCCGGCTTTCCCCGGGGGAAAGGGGGCGCGTTTTTGGGGACCCAAAAAAAGTTCAAAAAAACTTTAAGAAAGTGTTGACGCCAAAACTCGGACTGCTATAAAAGCCGCAATGAAGAGATTACAGGCGGTCGACGCCGCTTGGTCTTTCACAGAGAAAAAAGGAGAAATTAGCTCCCCCAAAACAGATCCAACCCCAATAGAATCAAATCATATGAAAAAATTCCTTATCACCGCAGCGATTGTGCTTTCCTGCGCTTTCACCGTGGCGCCGCAGGCGTCGGCCCAGTGGTCATCTTACCGGCGCCCCAGCCAGTGTCACGGTCGGAGTGCCTTTCACGATTAGCATATCCTTTCAATTTCACAGTGGGAATGAATGGTCTTCCTAACTTCGCTGGTTACTCATTGTGGCTGGCAAACACCGGCACTGCGGGCATGATCCATGACGGATCGACAGGTTGGTGCAAGTCTCTTTGGCGATCTGCAAACCACGAACTTCAACCTTTTCGGGGGAGCAATGGGTGGCGGTATCCCGGAGATCCTGGATCCGATTAATCGGCAAGGCTTCGCCCCTCCAAACCAGACTAATACAGATATCGGTGCCCTTGTTACCAACAGTCCGGTGGGCCACTGGCACGTATTTCCTCTGCAATGTCACCTTCGTGGCGACCGCTCCCGGCACTTCGACCATAGGAACCACGACATCGTCGACGCCGAATGTCGGTGGGCGTATCTCGGGCGTCAATGACAGCAACGGAAACTTTATCAATCAACCGGGTGTTTTGACTGGGCCGATTACCGTTTTGCCCATACCAGAGCCAAGTTCGCTCGCTCTCTTGTGCCTTGGCCTGATGTCGGCAGGCGCGGTAGCCTATCGCCGTCGGGCTGCGCGGTAATTCACCCGAGCTAATCTTCTCGCGACAACTCCAGCAGGGTTCCCTGCTGGAGTTGTTTCGCGTACCCAACCCAGGGAGCGCGCCCTGCGGGTGGAGCGCGATGCTCTGTCATCGCGAAGGTTCATGAATCGCCCGCGCACCCTCGCGACCACAGAGGGTCGCGCTCCACCCGCCGACGGGGGTATTTGTCCTTCCAAGCGTCTGCCCGTTTGACGCAGCGACCCTCGCCAGCCATATTCCGCGCTCCTCATTTCGAGGAGTTCCCCATGGATAAGATTCGTAACATCGCCATCATTGCCCACGTCGATCACGGCAAGACCACCCTCGTCGATCAACTGCTGCGTCAATCGGGCACCTTCCGCTCCAACCAGAAAGATCGAGGAACGGATGATGGATTCGATGGACCTCGAGCGCGAGAAGGGGATCACGATTCGCGCCAAAAACGCCGCTTTTCATTGGAACGGCTACCGCGTCAACATCGTCGATACCCCCGGCCACGCCGATTTCGGCGGCGAGGTCGAGCGCATCATGAAGATGGTCGATGGCGTCTTGCTCGTCGTCGACGCGCACGATGGGCCGCAGGCGCAGACCCGTTTCGTCCTCCGAAAAGCGCTCGAGAATAAGGTCAAGCCGATCGTCGTGATCAACAAGGTCGATCGCGAAAACGCCCGCCCGCACAAGGTGCTCGATATGGTCTTCGACCTCTTCGTCGAACTAAAGGCGAACGACGAGCAATTCGATTTTCCGATCGTCTACGCGAGCGCGAAGAACGGCTTTGCGATGCGCGAATTGCACGAGAACAGCGAAGATATGACGCCGCTTTTCCAGGCGATCGTCGACCACATACCGCCACCGAAGATCTCGGCGGAGCCCTATTTTCAGATGCTGGTCTCGAATCTCGATTACAGCGATTACCTCGGACGAATCGCGCTCGGTCGTATCGTCAGCGGACGAGTCGCGGTGGGTGATTCGATCGTCTGCATTAATCGCGACTGGCCGTCGCGAGCGCGCTAGCGTGACCGGGATTTTCACCTTCGCGGGCATGGGCCGCGTCGAAGTGCAACATGCCAGCGCCGGGGATATCGTCGGGCTGACTGGGTTCGAGGAAGTTTACATCGGCGAAACTCTGACCGACCGCGAAGAGCGCACGCCGCTGCAGTTTGTCGACATCGATCCGCCGACGATCCGGATGCGAATCCTGGTGAACGATTCGCCGTTTGCCGGGCGCGAAGGAAAGTTTGTCACTGCGCGGCATGTCCGCGAGCGCTTGATCCGCGAGACGCGCGGCAATGTTTCGCTGCAGGTGAAAGATACGGAAGCCGCCGGTGCCTTCGAAATCAATGCGCGCGGGCGAAATGCAGATCGCGATTCTCGTCGAGCAGATGCGGCGCGAAGGCTACGAAGTGATGGTCTCCCGCCCCGAGGTCATTTTTCAGCGCAGCGAAGACGGAAGCTTGCTCGAGCCGATTGAGAATCTTTACATCGAAGTCCCGAACGAAAACCTTGGTGACGTTCTGCAATCGATGGCCGCGCGCAAAGGTGAGGTCGTGGCCATGGATCACCACGCGACCCGCGTTTCGGTCGAGGCGATCATCCCCACGCGCGGCTTGATCGGATTCGAAAGCGATCTGGTTAATCTGACCCGGGGCGAAGGCATCATGAGTCATCTCTTTCGCGAATACGCGCCCTTCAAGGGCGAACTCGAAGGCAGGAATCGCGGCGTGATGGTTTCGATGGAACCTGGCATCAGCACGGCCTACGCCCTGAACAATATCCAGGCGCGCGGGAAACTTTTTGTCGGTCCGCAGGAAGAGATTTACGCGGGCATGATCGTCGGCGAAAACGCGCGCCCGGAAGATCTCCCGGTCAATCCTTGCAAGGCGAAGCATCTGACGAACATGCGTAGCCAGGGCGATGGCAAAGGCATCCAGCTCGAATCGCCGCTCAAGATGAGCCTGGAGCGCGCAATTGAATATATCGGTGCCGACGAGTACGTGGAAGCCACGCCCAAGTCCCTCCGGTTGCGCAAGCGCATCCTCGATGCGACCACGCGGAAGCGTGCCGGCAACGCCGTCGCGGCGTGACGATGGGATCGCCTTCGCAGTGGCGTTGACAATCCTTTGCCGCTGCGGTTGAATTCTTACGTTCGTTCGCTTCCCCGAGAGCGTTTCTCTTTCGAGGTCCTTCGGTTCCGATTCCTTCGTGAGCCCAAGCTGCAGACGATCTTCGTTAATCAGATCCAAGCCTATGTCCGGACACAGCAAGTGGTCCAAAGTGAAACGCGCGAAAGGCGCCCTCGACGTGAAGCGAGGTGCGCTCTTCAGCAAGCTCGCGAAAGAGATCACCATCTCGGCCAAGCTCGGCGGCGGTGATCCTGCGGCCAACGCGCGCCTGCGCAGCGCCATCCTCTCGGCGCGCGGCCAGAGCATGCCGAACGACAACATCGAGCGCGCGATCAAGCGGGGGACCGGCGAGGGCACTGAGGCGACTCATTATGACGAGATCGTTTATGAAGGCTACGCCCCCGGAGGCGTCGCGGTCATCGTCGATGCTGCCACCGATAACAAAAATCGCACTGCCGCCGAGCTCCGCCGCATTTTCAGCAAGAATCACGGCAACCTCGGAACGAGCGGGAGCGTTTCCTATATGTTTCACAAAAAAGGACGGATCACCGTGCCTCGAGAAACGATAGATGAGGAGAGAGTCTTCGAGTTGGCCCTGGAAGCCGGCGCGGAGGAGTTGACAACGGAGGAGGAACAGTATGTTATTACCACTGCCCACGATCAGCTCTACGCAGTAGCTGAGGCGCTCAAACACGCAAGTGTCGCTACCAGTGGGCAAAAGTTTACTTTCATTCCCGATACGACAGTTCCTGTCGTCGATGAGGCGACCGCGCTCCAGGTGTTGCGGTTGTGCGAGAGCCTCGAAGACGACGACGACGTTCAAAACGTCTATTCGAATTTAGATATTGCCGACGAGTTGCTGGCGAAGTTGCCGGCTTGAGAAGTTGAGCTGTGGTTGCGCCCGCGCGTTGTGCGCCTGTGGCGTTCCTGGTATTATTATGAGCGAAGAATCCGATAATCAGTCCCCGCCGCTGGAGGCCAAACCTGCGCCCACGCGTCGCCGGCGGCCGCCGCGGCGAAATCCACGCGACGCGGAACGAACCCGCGGCGCGCAGCGGGAACCACGAAGAGCGAGCAGCAACCGCCGAGACCGACCTCGCGGAGCATCCATCTGCCGATCGGCAAAGTGACGGTGCGCAGGCTGGCCGTGAAACGACACGGGCGCTGGATGAGCAAGGCGGCACGGAGTCAGACGCGTCGTCGGCGATTCCGGCCGGCGAAATGCCGGGAATGCGGTCCGGCAGTCCGGACGAAATGGCCACCCTCCCGAACGCGGAGACCGCGCCCTCACCGCAGCAGCATGAGCGGCACTTTCGTGACCGCGATCGTGATCGATCGCAACAGGGGTCCTCGTACAACAACGGCGAGCAAGTGCAGCGCGAGCTGGAGTTCGGCGAAGGCGTGATCGAGATCTCCGGCAAGGGCTTCGGATTCTTGCGGGACGCGAAGCGCAATTTCGTGCAGACGCCGCAGGACATTTTTGTCACGCCGGAAATTGTGCGGCGCTTTGGTTTGCGCGACGGCATGTGGATCCAGGGCGAAACGCGGCGCGGCAACCGCGGCCCGCAGTTGATGCGCCTGAACAAGATCAACGACGACGAGCCGACGAAGTATCAGGGGCTGACGGCGTTCGAGGAGCTGACGACGATCAATCCAAACAAGCGGATCAAGCTCGAGACCGTGCCGGATCGCTACACGACGCGGATCATGGACCTGATGACGCCGCTCGGCATGGGCCAGCGCGGCCTCATTGTCGCCCCGCCGCGCACCGGCAAGACGACGCTGCTGCATCACATCGCCGATGCGGTCACGAAGAATCATCCGGAGATGAAGCTCATCATCCTGCTCGTGGATGAGCGGCCGGAAGAAGTCACCGATTTCCGCCGCTCCTGTCCACCGCCGAGATCATGGCGAGTTCAAGCGACACCGACATCAAGGGCCACACGCGCATCGCGCAACTCGCGATCGAGCGCGCCAAGCGCATGGTCGAAGCCGGCAAGCACGTTTTCATTCTGCTCGACTCCATCACGCGCACCGCGCGCGCCTTTAACAATGCGACTGGCGGCGGAGGGCGCACGATGAGTGGCGGGATCGATGCGCGGGCCATGGAAATTCCGCGCAAGATCTTCGCCGCCGCGCGCAACACCGAGGAGGCGGGCTCGCTCACGATTGTCGCCACCGCGTTGATCGACACCGGCAGCCGGATGGACGAGTTGATCTTTCAGGAGTTCAAAGGCACCGGCAATATGGAACTCGTGCTCGATCGCAAGATCAGCGATCAGCGCGTTTATCCCGCGGTCGATATTTTCCTTTCCGGAACCCGTCGCGAGGAGCTGCTGCTGCAGCCGTGGGAACTGGAAAAGATCAACATGATCCGGCGCGGGCTCGCGGGCCACAAGCCGTCCGAAGCGATCGAGCGTTTGCTCATGTTCGTGAAGAAGTTTCCGACGAACGCGCAGATGCTGAAGGAAATCCCGGGTTGATTCCTGCAGTGGCCCCGAAAGCGTTCGGGGCCGAAGATGTTCCGTGCCGGACAAGCGATCCGGCGGTCATAGACCGCCGCTACAAGAAGTCGAGTGGGAAGTGCTCCCACCCGAAGCGAAAGGTGGCAAACAAGTTGAGCCACTCTTTCGCTGGATCGCCCTGCTCATGGACGATCTCTTGCGCGTTCCTGGGACCAGGTTTCGCTTCGGCATCGATCCGCTGATCGGCCTCATTCCCGGTTTGGGTGACACCGGCGCGGCCATGGTTTCCGCGCTCGCCTTGATTCAGGCGGCGCGGTCTGGCTTGCCGAAGATCATCCTCGCGCGCATGTCGGTGAACATCCTGCTCAACGAGCTGATCGGCATCGTGCCCGTGGTCGGCGACGCGTTCTCCTTTTGGTTCAAGTCGAACGTGCGCAATCACCAGTTGATCAAGGAGCACATGGGCGCGCCGCGTAAGTCGACGCGCAGCGACTGGATCTTCGTCGTCGGCGTTCTCCTCGCGCTCGGCGTGATCGTCTGCGCGGGGATCGCCGTGAGTCTCTTTTTCTTCAACAAGTGATCAAGCTGCTTGTCCGGTCACTGATCTATTGGAGGTAGCGCGAGTAGATCGCGTGAATCGCTTCGCGGGCTGCGCGGTAATGCTGGCCAAATGCCTTCAGGTCCCTGGCCCCGATACGTCGAGCCAGTTTGCTCTGCTCCGATTCTTCCTGCGGCAGCGAGGCCACGCTCTTGTTCTCCCATCGGCGCAGAATGGATTCGCACCGCCGCAGGAAATCGTAACTCCCCTGGAGGGCGCCGGCGTCTTCCGCCGACAACAGGCGCGCCCGTTTCAGGTCTTCCACCGCAAACATGAATTGCGGATTCCAGACCCCAGCTCGCATCTGCAAAGCCTGGACGAGAAACTCGGCTTCGATCATCCCGCCACGGCCGGTCTTGAAATCCAGAACCTCCGAGCCGCTGCCGCGATCGCGCCGAATTCGCTCTCGCATCGTGTCGATCTGGAGGAAAAGATCCTGGCGCTGCCCGGCCGCACGCCAGAAACTTTGCGCCAACTCCAGGAATTCCGCGCCTAACGAGCCGCAGAGGAGACGAGCGCGCGAGAGCGCTTGCAGTTCCCAGAGCTGCGCGCGCGTGCGGTAATAGCGTTCGTAGGCGTGGATCGAGCAGGTCAGCGGTCCTTTCTCGCCGTCCGGTCGGAGACGCGCATCGAGCGGCGAGATCGCTCCTTCCGCGGTCGACTTCGCCATCTCCACGATGATCTCCTGCGCGGCGCGGGTGCTTCCGCCCACGAAGATGACGTCCAGATCCGCTCCGTAGCTCAACTCGCGCCCGCCGAACTTCCCCAGCGCGACCACGGTCAGGTCATCTCCTTTCGCGACCAGGCTGTGCACAAAAACCAGACAAGCTTCCGCGATCGCGGAGTGCTCGCGCTGCAGCGCCGCGAGATCGACCAGACCGAGGACGTCCCGGAGCAAAATGCGCAGCGACTGCAATTGGCGATAAGCGCGGACTGGATCGAGCGCGTCCGCAGTCGCCCCCGTGGCGCGCAACGCGCTCAGATGGCGTTCCACACTCACACTGCGATCGAGCACTTCCGGGCGCGTCACCTCCTCAAGCAACTGCGGGCGGCGGATGAGGAGATCGGTCGCCGGGCGACTGGCGTCGAAAGTTTTCACCACCAACTCGAGCAGACGCGGGTTGGCCACCAGCAACTCGAAGAGCAGGCTGCGCATGCCGTAGGCCTCCACGAAGCGGACGAATTGCGTCAACGTCGCGTCCGCGTCCACGGTTTTCGCGAGCTCTTCGAGCAACATCGGCCGCAGCTTGCGAAAGACCTGCCGCGTTCGGGGCGCCACATGAAGAGTGCCGCGTCCCTTCGCGAGCGCCTCGATCGTTTTCGCCGCGCTCGATTGATCGCGAAAAATTTCCAGGCGCAGTGAGCTCGATTCCTTATCCTGCGGCCGCTCCGCAACGACCCGGGTGAAAATGGTGCGGACGCGCGCGGTGTGTTCTCCCAGCGCGGTCGAAAAATCATCGCTGGAGGAGAATCCGAGGCTAAGAGCGAGGCGGGACAACGCTTCCGGTTCTGCTGGGACGGTGTGCGTCTGTTGTTCCGCCTCGATCTGCAAGCGGTGTTCGACGGAGCGCAGGAAGCGGTAGGCGTTCTCCAAATCGAGCACTTCTGCCCGCGGAAGCAGTTCGAGTTCGGCCAGCGCGGGCAGTGTCTTCAAGGTACTCGTTTCCTGGAGAAAGGCGTGACGCGCGCCGTGCAAAAGTTGCAGCGCTTGCACGACGAATTCGATTTCACGAATCCCGCCGGTGCCCAGCTTGACGTTTCGCTCCAGGTTCTCGTAGCCGACGATGTCGCGCTCGATCCGGCGCTTGATCGCGGCGACCTCGTCGAGCAATTCCGGCGTGGGCGTTTTGGGATAAATGAACGGCTGATGCTCGCGAAGAAAGTCGTAGGCCAGTTCTTCGCTGCCGGCGATGAAACGCGCTTTGATTAACGCAAGCCGTTCCCAGGTTTCACCGAAGCCGGCATAATAGTTCTCCAGGCTCGCGAGCGATCGCGCCACCGGCCCGGCCGATCCTTCGGGACGGAGCCGCAGGTCCATGCGGAACAAGGCGCCGGCCGGGTCCTTGGTCGCGAAGGTCTCGAATACTTTGGTCGCGAGCCGGTTGAACCATTGATGGTAACTGAGGCCGGCCGAAACCTGCCCCTCTTCGCTGTAGAGAAAGATGACGTCGATGTCCGAGCTGTGGTTCAGCTCGCGGCCTCCAAGTTTTCCGAGGGCAAGCACGGCAAATTGCGCGGCCGGAGAACCGAGCCGATGGCGCAGTTCGGCTTCCCAATGTTCCAGGACCTTGGCTCACGCAGATCTCCGCCAGCTGCGAAAGCTCGGCGGTTGTTTCTTCGAGCGGCGCGACATCGGCCACTTCGCGCAACGCGATCCGCAGCGTCTCGCGGCCCTTCCACTGGCGCAGCTGCACGGAAATTCTGCGCCCCGACCGGGACGTTCCCCGTCCCAAGATCAGCCAGCATGCGCCTGCGGCTTCGCGTGCTGGCGCAAACATCCGGGTGCCGCAGCCAAACCAGGGTTTGCGGATCTTGCGCCAGGCGTGCGGCACAGACGCTGGAAACGGCGAGGAGATGGAGGAGCGCGTTCTCGCCGAGCGGGAATTGCTCGATCACTTCCTGCAGGTCGGGCTCTTCGGCGGGCCATTGCTCGGCCAGGCGCCTAAGAGTCCGCTCGACTTGACCGGGGAAAAGAGTTGCGGCCGCCTTCTTCGAAATCCACGCGGCAGCTTCACTCATTCGAACAGCTAACGTCGTTCGCTGGCGGAGTCACGTTGCCGCGCATGCAAGATGCCTGCGCGACTAAGTGGAACGCCCTTACGCTTTCTCCGCGAGCTTCTCGCGTGCGCGAGTCAAGGTGCGCCGCTCGCGCCGGCTCAGGCTCTGCAGACCCGAGCGCGAAATTTTCTCGAGCAGCGGATCGACCTCCTCGGTGATGAATTGCTCCGCATCCATCTGGCGATAGCGTTCAGCGTTCATCTTGCGCTGATGCAGCGCGCGTTGGAGAAAGGAGGGTCGGCCAAATCCCAGGAGGTGCGCATACAACCATCCCGCGGCGCAACCACCGAGATAAGCGCTGTGCGTTACCGTGCCGGTGCGCTCGAACACCAGGAGCACAGCCCCAACCGCCATCGCGCCGTAGGCGAGGTACTTCGCCTTGATGCGCAGCGGCACGACGAAGAACGTGGTTGCCGTCAGTTCCAGCTCTGGCAGGACGGTGGCGTAAGCCATCAAGACCGCCGCCACGCCGCCCGAGGCGGCGAACAAGATCGTCGTCGGGCGGCATCAAAAACAGATGACCCAGCTCGCCCGCGGCCGCGCCCGCCAGATAAAGATGGAGAAAGTGCCGCTGGCCGAGAATTAACTCCATGTCCCGGCCGAGCAGGTAGAGCACGAGCATGTTTCCGAGCAGATGCCACACTCCATCATGCAGGAAGATGGCGCTGAAAAACTGCCACGCGTAGGCGTCCTGCACGCCCGCGCCGCTCAGTCCGAGATAATCGCGGACGAACCCCTCTTGATATGAATCCAGGAAGAGTTGCGCGATGAATGTCGCCACGTTGACCCCGATGAGTGCCAGGAGGACGACGCGCTGGTGTTGTGTCCATGGCCGGGTAAACAGCGAAGGTTTTCGGCCGGACAGGCGCATGAGACGAGAGTATCGCACCGCCGTTTTCTTGTCATCGGGAATTCGTCCTGCGACCCCGTCCGACAGACCTAGCGACGGCGCTTCGTCGCCCTTCGAGCGTCAAGCGCCCATTGCCGGCCTGGCCAGCGAATCGCCGGCGTCACAGAGTTGGGGGAGACTCGGATGCCCGAGCACCGTCCAGACCTGCTATTTGATGTCAATGTTAATGCCGACGAGCTTCCAATCGCCCTCTTCCTCGAGGTATTTCAGTTGGAAATTGAGCTGGCTCGGCTTCGTCGGGTAATAGCCTTTGATCACCAGACACGTCGTTGGAGGAATCAATCGCCGGCGCCGGCTTAAAGACAGGTTCCAGTTGATCAACTATCGCCGGGAGATCGATGTCTTTGTCGAGGAACTTGCTGAATGCTTCCATTAATTTTTCTGCCGTCGTTTGTTTCTGCCAGGCGACCGCGATGTCGTCGTAAAACTCGGAGAAATCTTTATCCTTCAATCCTTGACCGAAAGAACGCAGCGAGTCTTCTGTCAGCGTTTGGATGTCCGCTTCGTCTGGAACTTCGGCGGCCTGCAGGGCAACGGCGGTGGCAAGGGAGAGCGTGATCAGGATTAATGCTTTTCATATGTTTTGAATTTGAAGCGCCACTGTGACAGAGCGAGAGCGTGGGTTGGCAAGACCTCGTTCGACTCGATAGTGGAATCGCCGCGCCATCCTAAGAAGCCAGAATGGGAGCTTGCGCCACAGGTGGCGCGAAGACGCGGAGTCCTCGGCTGCGGATGTCGAACTGCACGGGACAATTGCCGACCAGTTCGCCGTCCACTTCCACCGGCACATCGCCTTCGCTGGTCACGCGCAGCGAGGTGGTCTGAAAATATTCCACTTCCGGGGAAGTGATCTGGGAGCTGAAGATGACGTCCTGCAGGTAGCGAATGATCTCGAGGTAGTTCAAGCGCTTGAAGACGAGGACGTCGAAGAGTCCGTCGTCGATCACCGCTTGTTTGAAAAACGGAAACCGTCCGCCGTAGAGACGACCGTTGCCGACCAGGACGAAGGAGCCTTCTTCCGTGATGGCGTTATCGGATTCGATCCGGAGACGCGGCGGCCGGCGCGCGGCGATCTGCGCCGCCGACATCAGGTAACTGAGCGGACCGAAGTTTCGTTTCAAGGCCAGGCTGGTTTCTTTCACCACTTGCGCATCGAGACCGACGCCCGCGAGCTGAACGAAATGTTTGCCGTTCGCGCTCGGCAGATCGATCAGGCGCGGCGTGCTCCTGCGCGAATGATCTCGCCAGCAACGCTCGAGGTCGTTGCCGGGCAGACCCAGTTCGGTGGCGAAGACATTCATCGTGCCGAGCGGGAGCAGGCCAAGCGCGGCACTCGGTGCCGGCGATGCCGTTGACCACTTCGTGCACGGTGCCGTCGCCACCCGCGGCCACGACGTTTTCAAATCCTTCCTCGGCGGCGGCCGGGCGAGCGATTCGGCCTCGCCCCGGGTGCGAGGTCGAACGGAGGACGGCACCGCGCGTGAGTGCCTCCACGCGGGCTCGCAGCCGGTGGGCGCGCTCGCTCCGGGCCGCCGGATTCAGGATAACGACGGTGTTTTTCAAAATTGTGGCGTCGGCGATACAGACCGTCGCTACAGGGCTTTAATCTTTTCTTCAAACTCTCGCTGCGTAACCTTCCGGCGTGAAAAAAATCAGCCGCATCGCCCTGCTTCGTGGCCTGCGCGCTGGCGGGGTTCCTGGCCGCCGCTCTCCTCGCCGTGAACCTGTATGTGCAGTCGAAGGGCACACAAGAACGGATTCAGCAGGAACTCAGCCAGCGCCTCGGACACCACGCTGCAATTCGGCGGATCAGCGTGACGCCGTGGTTTGGGTTGAAGCTCAACGGCATCACCATGCCGCAAGGCGAAGCCAGCCCGCGCGGCGATTTCCTGCAAGCCGACACTTTCCGACTTCGGGTCCGCCTGGCGTCGCTCTTCGCCCGTCGGCTGGTGATTAACCAGGTTTCGCTGGTCAATCCGGAAGTCGTCTGGGCGCAGAATCACGACGGCCAGTGGCGTCTGCCCTCCGCGCCCCGTCACGAGGAGCCCGCAGCGGTTCTGCCTCACGAAGCCCCCGCCCCAGCCGTCGAACCCGGCAACGCGGCAATCGCCTCGCCTGCGAACGTGGTCGGCCCGGGCGCGGCCGCAGAGGAGCCGCATACCGCTGAGGTGACGGCCAGACCGTTCACTCCTGAAGTGCAGAGAGTGAATCTAACGAATGGAAATTTTCATTTCCTCGACGTGAAAGGGAAGCCTGTGGCCACCTTCGAAGGCGTCGGGTTTCGATCGAGCCTGCGCAATTCCACCGAACTCCGCGGCAGCGCCAGCATCGCGAGGATCTCGTTGCGCGACCGCTTCTTCCTCAAGGATCTCAAGTCTCCGCTGAAGTACGATCCGGCGGAGATCGTCCTTCTCGCAGATCACGGCCCATGCGGCCGGCGGCGAGATCACGGGCCGATTTTCCATGCGTCCGGCCGACGAGGATTCGCCGTTCGAGGCGATGGTCGCCTTTCACGATGTCCAGGCCGATCGAGTCGTGGCGGACGCCGGCGGACCGGCGGGCATGGTCCAGGGTCGAATTGAAGGAAGACTGGATGCGAACGGCAAAACGGCGGACCCAAATGCGCTCGCCGGAACGGGCGAGATTTTTCTGCGGAACGGAGAGGTGCGACAATTCAGTCTCCTGGTTGCTCTGGGCCAGCTGCTGCAGATCGACGAGCTGACGCGACTGCGACTCGACCAGGCGCAGGTGAAATACCACATCATGCCGGGGGTGGTGATGATCGATGAATTGCTGCTCACGTCGCCGAATATCCGGCTTTCGGCGACGGGCACGATTGATTTTCAAGGCAGACTGAAACTCGAATCGCAGTTGGCGATTAGCGAAAGAATTCGTGGTCAGCTCTTCGGCGGAATGCGCGAGAGCTTTCGGCCGATCGACACTCCGGGTTTCGCCGCGGTCGATTTTCAAGTCAGTGGAACCCTCGATCGGCCGAAGACGAACCTGATGGGGAAGGTGGTCGGACGGGATCTGAGGGATCTGGGAGGTATGATCAACAGCTTGTTAGGGGGCGGAAAGACGGAGCGTCCGAAGAAGCAAAAATCCTCGGGAGAATCACCATTGATATCTCCCTCACCAGTGCTCGTTGCTCCCCTCGACGCCGCCAGTCCGCCGGAGCAGCCAAGCCCCGCTCCGACGCCCACCGAGCCTCCGCAGGCGACGTCATCTCCATGAGAGTCATCGCCGGTAGCGCCGGCGGCATCCGGCTTGTGGTTCCTGAGACTGATGTCCGGCCGACGATGGATCGCGTGAAGGCAGCTATCTTCTCCAGCCTCGGCGCGCGAGTGATCGACGCGCGCGTGCTCGATCTCTTTGCCGGGAGCGGCGCGCTCGGGATCGAGGCGCTCAGCCGCGGAGCCGCTTCCGCCGTGTTTGTGGAAGAGAATCGCGCGGCGGCACGAGGCGATCGAACAGAACTTCATTCGCACAAAAGTGCGCGGGCAGGTTCGGAGACAGGAAGTGTTCGCGTTTCTCGAGGCCGCCGGCGCGACGGAGCGCTTCGACATCATTCTGGCCGATCCGCCGTACGAGAAGACGAAGAGTGGCGGTGAGTTCACGCGTCTCTTGCTCGAGAATCGGCAATTGTCGGATCTTCTCGAGCCCTCCGGAATCTTCGTGCTCGAGAAGCGACCCGACGAACAGATCCTTTCGTCCGGTTTCTGGGAAACGGTCCGCGCGAAAAAGTATGGCGCGACCGAGGTGGTCTTCCTGGTGCACGCCGACGCAATCTCCGAGGCGTCACCGCAAGCCGAATGATCCGGCTCATTTACAATCTGCTGTTCCCGATTGGGCTCCTGTTCTTCCTGCCGGGCTACCTGCTCAAGATGCGGCGGCGCGGAAACTACCGGCGCAATTTCGGTCAGCGGTTTGGGATCTACAGTCCAACGGTGCGAACGCGACTCGCAGGGCGTTCCCTCACTTGGATCCACGCGGTGAGCGTCGGCGAAGTGGCGATCGCATTGAAACTGGCAAGGAGACTGCGGACTCTCGATCCGGCGTTTCGCTGTGTTCTCACCACGACGACCACTACCGGATTTGCGGTGGCGGAGAAGGAAGCCGGCGAGTGGATGGAAGTGATGTACAACCCGCTGGATTTCTGGCCAATCGTGCGACGCGCGTTCGCGCTCATCCAGCCCGTGCGGATCGTGCTCGTGGAGGCGGAAGTGTGGCCGAATCTGGCGGCCGAAGCGCGCGCACGCAAGACACCGATCGCGCTCGTCAATGCTCGTTTGTCGGAGCGTTCGGAACGGCGGTTTCGTCGCTTTGGAAAATTTGTCGCGCCGATCTTTCGATATCTCGATCTCGTCTGCGTGCCGGAGGAAGGAGACGTCGATCGATGGGTCGGTCTCGGTATTCCGCGGGACCGGATCAAGCACGTGGGCAGCATTAAGTACGATCCCGGTCGAAGCGCACAGCGACTCGACCGTCCCCGCGGAGGTCCTTCGCTCCTTTGGCATCGACCGCGACCGACCGATTCTCCTCGGCGGCAGCACGCACGCGGGCGAGGAGGAAATTCTCGCCCGCGTTTTCCTGGGCCTGCGTCCCGAATTTCCCGCGCTCGTGCTGATCATCGCAGCTCGCCACGCGGAACGAACCGCGGAGTTGCGTCGAGACACTGGAAGGGTTGGGATTGGTTGTCGCGTTGCGTAGCGCGGCCGAGCAAGAAGACACGGCCGCGACGCCGGATTGTGTCCTCCTGGACACAACCGGCGAGCTTCGAGACTGGTATGCTGTCGCGACCGTCGTCTTTATCGGAAAAAGTCTCACCGCGCATGGAGGTCAGAATCCTGTGGAACCGATCCTTGCCGGAAAACCGGTCATCTTCGGTCCGCACATGGAGAACTTCCTTGCGCTCGCGCGCTCGCTGCTGGCGCACGAGGCGGCGATCGAGGTGCGCGATGCGGAGACGTTAGGCCAGCGGGTGGCGGAGCTCCTGCGCGATCCGGACGTTCGTCGCCGATTGGTGGAGAATGCCGAGCACGTCCTGGCCAGCCATCGCGGCGCAACCCAGCGGACGGCGGAGCTGTTGATGTCGTTAGACTCGCAGCGGAGCTCCGGCGGATGAGCGCCGCCAAATAACTTGCAAGGCGGTGAGGCGCTTCTGATATTGCCCCGCTTTCCTGACCCTATCGTCCAGAGGCCTAGGACACCGCCCTTTCACGGCGGTAACACGGGTTCGAATCCCGTTAGGGTCGCCCCATGGCACCATGGGCGATCACTTTGATCTCCGTCCCTCAGGCAAGCTCCTCTGGAGAGCGAAGAGCAGGAATGCTGCGCTGGCGCCGCTAAGAACAAAGTAGCCGAGCGGCGCGGCGAGTCCTTGCGACACAAACATGACGATCGCGTGCAAAAGAAGAAGGATAGCGCCGAGCAGAGTTGCCCATCGTAACTGCCAGCCTGTTAGTAAAGCGAAAACGAGAACGACTTCGACCAACGAAGCTATCCAACTTCCGACGCGCAAAAGTCCCCCTGGCAAAAACGAACCGAGTATTGCTTCAGCTCCCGTTGATCCCCAGACACCGTAGCGATCCGCCACGACCGAAACAAATGCCGCTGCCAGGGCGGTCTGCACGAAGCGCGTGGCCAACCTTAACCCGCGAGAACTAACACCGGTCCGCTCGTCGAGATAAACAAGGAAATCATCTTTCATCGAAGACCGTGACAGGTATCGCGAGGAAATTAGTTGCCGGGGCATGGGAGCGCCAAACTATTTTCGCCCAATGGGCCGGCGATGGCTCGTTTCTCGGGACGATGCACTGAACAAATGATCGTGCGAGGCTTCTGCACGAATCGTGCTCAGGAGGACGGGCATGCTTTACTTGTCTGCTCCAAAGGCCATGGTCGCGAAATGGAAACTGAAATTGGGGTTGGCCACCCCTCGGACCCCTTCTCACCCACCGGCGCCTTCTTGCCACTCGGAGGAGGGGCAACCTGATGCGCCGCTCGGCGCGTCAAACCGTAAAATCCACTATCCGGCCGGACGAGAGACGACTGGATCGGACTGGAACTGGTTTCAGCCGGTTGCGCGGCAAGAACGGAAACCGCCGAGGGTGCCCGCAGAACGCGCATAGCCGGTTTCCCACGGCGATCGCCCAGCCACGGATTTCGGAATGACATGGTTCCGGCACGGCTGCACTGATTGAGACTACCTTTACGTGGGCGCGAGCGCGTCGCGGGTCTGACAACTAGACGGTCGAAGATCCTACGTTTCGGACAGATTCGGATACAGGGTATCGCAATTCTGCGCGAGCCTGAAAATCAGTCGTTAGGCGATTTTCACTCTAAGATGCAAGACCGCGAAGGCTTGCAGTAATCGCGCATCATCGCAAAATGTTGGGATCGTATTCGAATCCCAGAGTCGCCACGCCATTAGCCCCGTTCCGAGGCCCGAGATTATTCACTGAGCAATCCGTTGGGTCACCTCACGACTCCAGAGCCACGATGAGGCGGTCAAAGAACGCAGACTGCGCAGCCTTGATCTTACGTCGCGCCTTTTTGACCGAGAAAAAGGCGACTCGATCAATTTCGGGAAAGGACTGAACTTTCCCTGAGTGAGGCGGCCACTCCGTTTCAAAAGTATTCGACACGTGAGTGAACTCCTCGTGCGAGATCGCCTTCGAATGCCCAGGCGTGCACTGTCTTACCTCCCTTCTGCACCACCGATCCGAGATCAATCCATTTTCCGACGGGAGCCACGCCGACCTCCTCCTCGAACTCAATTTTTGCGCGATTCAGCAGGTCTTCGCCCTCTTCCACTTCACCTTTCGGTATCGTCCAATATCCCTCATCCTTGTTTCGGAAGAACGGGCCGCCCGGATGGGCCAATAACAGTTCAAGTCGCCCGTTGCGGTAGCGAAACATCAGCAACCCGGCGCTCGTTCGTGATCGCTTCATGGCATTAGGCTAAACTCCTCGCACTCGTACAGGATTCGGAACACATCTTCGCGGAAGCTAAGAGCGCGTTGGCGTTGATCCAGATTGGGAGTTAGAATCTTCACCGGCTTGGCCGTCTCGTTTTCGTGCAGCACAATTTTTATCACTCAGATTCGGGACACCCGCATACCGGCCGGGCTCGGGCCATCATCAAGGCGCATCCCGAGGTCCGCGACCTCATGGGTCGAAATCCCTGGACCGTGCTGATTGCTCTTTCCGTGGTTGGACTGCAAACCGCGCTCGCCTTCGTTTTTGGCCAATTGGGCTGGGGTTATTGGTGGCTGAGCTTGATCGTCGCGTATGGCGTGGGCGCTTTCGCGAATCATTCCATGTACGTCCTGATCCACGACGCCATTCATAATCTCATCCTCCCGAGCAAGAGCTGGAACAAGATGATCGCGATCTTCGCCGATCTGCCGAATCTCGTCCCGGGAGCGATGGGTTTCCGCGTTTATCATCTCAAACATCACTCCAACCTGGGCGATTACGAGTACGACGCCGATCTGGCGAATCAATGGGAGGCGGAACTCGTGGGCGACCGATGGTACGCGAAGGCTCTTTGGCTAATGCTGTTTCCGATCGCCCAACTGACGCGTCCGCCGCGGCTCAAAGCCATCACCATGTGGAGCCGGTGGATTTTCGCCAACCTCGCCATCTCGGTCGCGTATGACTTCGCCATCGTTTACTTCTGCGGCTGGGCGGGATTCTTTTACCTGCTCTTCTCTTTCTTTTTCTCTGTTGGGCTGCATCCGGTCGGCGCCCGCTGGATTCAGGAGCACTACACCAACGACCCGGAACAGGAGACCTACAGCTACTACGGACCGATCAACCGCATCTGCTTGAACATGGGCTATCACAACGAGCACCATGATTTTCCGACCATCCCCTGGAACAATCTTCCGAAGCTCCGAGCGCTGGCGCCGGAATTTTATGACACACTGAAATGCCATCGCTCGTGGAGCCGGCTGCTCGTCCAGTTTATTTTCGACAAGCGGTACACATTATTTTCGCGCGTCGAGCGCGTGAAGGATCGACAGCCCGGCGAAACACCCCGGCCGATTGTATCTGACATCGAGAGGGTCAGCGTGCCGATGAGCCCAATGAAGGAATTTGCCGACGCCTAGCTCGCGGCCCCGCGCTCGTGTCCTGGGCAGGATTGCCTTGGTACTAATCAGCTTGCGAGCACCCCTGCCCGCGATACAATCGGTTTCGGTCGCGGGACCCACCAGTATCGTCACTTGAAGGCATTATTGAAAGCATCGACTTTCTCTCCGGAGATTCGGGACGAAGGGGTAGATACGAAGAGCAACAACGGCATGGCAGAGAATGGAAGTGCGGCGGCGATCGAGGTCGCTCGCCCTGCGGGCGTCGCTCCTCCACTCCCGGTGGGCGCCGACGTTGACCCGATGAACTTCAGTCTCGGCGATTTCGTTGTTGGCGACAGCATTGATCCTTTGCGACCGCCGCCCGCTTTCACGCTCTGGCGGGAAGCATGCGCGAAACAGGCGGCGCTTTATGAGCCAGAGATGCTCGCCACGGCCGGCGCGCGCACGATGATCAACTACGAGGGCAAGAAGTTGCCGGTGATCAATCTCTGCTCCTACAATTACCTCGGGCTGGCCAACCATCCTGAGGTAGTCGCAGCCGCGCAGGCCGCTCTCGCCACCTATGGTGTGGGAGCATGCGGCTCGCCCACGCTCTCGGGAATGACCGATCTCCATCGGTTGCTCGAGCGGCGCGTCGCTGAATTCCTCGGCCGTGAAGACGCCATGCTTTTCAATAGCGGCTTCGGCGGGGCTCTGGGAACGATCTCCGGATTGTTGCGGAAAACAGACGTGGCCGTGCTCGACAACCGCTCGCATCTTAGCCTGCGCGACGGCGCGGTCCTGGCCCGCTCCCGCCTGGAGCGCTTCGAACATAATGATCCCGCCTCGTTGGAGGCAGCGCTCGTGCGCCGGAAGGGAAAACGTCAACTCGTCGTCGTGGAAGGCATCTATTCGATGGACGGAGATTTCGCGAGCCTCGAAGAGCTGCTCGAAATCGCGGAATCGCATCACGCCAGTGTCTTCATCGACGAAGCGCATTCCATGCTCGCCTGTGGCGAAACTGGACGCGGCGCCTCCGAGCATTTCGGCGTCGCCGAGCGAATTCCACTGATTTATGGAACGTTCTCGAAAGCGTTTGGCGCGCTTGGTGGATTTGTCGCCGGGCCCGCGGAGACGATCGAGTACCTGCGCTTTTACGCCCACTCGTATGTTTACTCCTGTGCGCTGCCCGCCGCGGTGATCGCGGCAATCTTGAAAGCGCTCGAGATTGGCGCGAGCCAGCCGCAACTGCGGACCGTGCTTTGGGCGAACGCCGAATATTTCAGGACGCAGCTCAATCAACTGGGCGTCAATACCGGCGCGTCGACCACCTACATCATGCCGCTGGTGATCGGAGATCGAAAGCGCATGTATCAACTGGGCCACGAGCTGCGCCGGCGCGGACTGTTTGTCGCGCCGGTCGATTATCCCGCGGTGCCGGAAGAAGGAATTTGCTTCCGCGCCTGTGTGACCGCGAATCATACGCGCGCTGATCTCGATGAGGCGCTGAATATCATCAGCGATACGTTAGTCCCCGAGCTGGCGCCGTGCGCCTGATGCACGGGCCCGCGTCTCACATCCGCTGGGATTATCTGTCTTGATGCCCGCAGCCATTGAGGGCACCTACAAGGCGCGCGACGTCGAGGGGTTTCTCGATCTCCATTTTTACCGCCGGGTCGGATTCGTCCTGGCGCAATTCTTCGCCAGGCTGGGCGATAACCCCGTCGGCGTGACGGCGCTTGGCGGACTCTTCGGAATCGCCGCCGGACATTTGTATTACTACCGCGACTTGCGCGTGAATCTCCTCGGGATGGCGCTGCACGTCATTTCGAACACCCTGGACAACGCCGACGGCCAACTCGCTCGCCTAACGAATCAAGGAAGCCGCAACGGCCGGATCATCGACAGCATCTGCGATCACCTTATCTTCGTCGGAATTTATCTGCACCTGACTTTGCGCTGTCTGGCCGAAGGCGCGTCGCCCGCGATCTGGCTGCTCGCCTTGGCGGCCGCGCTCAGTCATGCAGTGCAGGGCGCGGTCGCGGATTACTGTCGTAATGCCTACCTCTTTTTGGTCACGAATCGCTCTCGCGCGGAATTCGATTCTTCGACCGCGTTGCGATCGGACTACGAGCAATTCAGTTGGAGACGAGATCCCTGGCAAAAATTTTTGCTCCGCGTGTATCTCAACTTCACTCTCAGTCAGGAAAGGTTCTCGCCGAACCTGGTGCAATTGCGCTCTGCCGCACAGCAAGCCTTCCCGTCGGTGATTCCGGAATGGCTGCAAACGAGCTACCGCGCTGCGGCCAAACCGATGTTCATTTGGATCGGCCTCCTGATGACCAATGCCCGCATGCTGGTTTTACTCGCCGTTCTAATCCTGGGCCGGCCGGCCTGGTATTTTGTCGTCGAAGTAACTGCGCTCAATTTGGTCCTCGGTTACGTTTTGCTTCGGCAAGGCGAACTCTGCCGTTCATTTTTGCTCGCGATTCGAGATGCTTCGCCTACCCGCGGAGGTTCATTGAAAACGAAGCAGGCCGTTGATTGAGCGCTGGAATCACGGCATGATATCGCCAATGCCGCAGCGTTACGTCTCCAACCGAAACGAGTCGGTCCGCATGTTCGAGACCGATTTCATGGAGTTTTTTTCCCATGTGCATCCGGCGATTCCGCACGTCATCTATCTGCCGTTGATGGGTTACATGCTCTACCTCGCGGTGGTGCAACGCGGATTGCCGCTCGGCATCGTGGCGGGGCTGGTCGCCGGCGGCATCCTGATCTGGAGCTTCGTCGAGTACACGATGCACCGCTGGGTTTTCCATTACCAACCGAAGAGCAGATGGGGAAAACGCCTGCACTTTCTGGTCCACGGGGTGCACCACGATTACCCGAACGATGCCAGCCGGCTGGTGATGCCGCCAATCATGAGCGCACCGCTCGCCGTTATTTTCTATGGACTCTTCGTTCTCCTCTTTGGCCGTTTTGCCCCGGCCGCGTTCGCCGGCCTGCTCGCCGGTTATCTCTTCTACGACACGCTCCATTACGCGACTCATCATTTTTCGATGAAGCGCGGCGTTTGGCTTTGGCTGAAGAGATATCACATGCGGCACCACTACCAGGACGATCATGTCGGCTTTGGTGTGACCTCTCCGCTTTGGGATCATGTCTTCGGGACAAAGTCGGCGCGGGAAGAGGAGAGAGCGTCCGGAAACGAGCGCTGTTCGGACCGAGCCGTAAGCAGACCTGCCGGGCCGAAGGCTTGATCTTCCTTTCGGAAAATTTGTCTGCGGCGTCATCCAGGAAGCAGGCTTCCTGGAACTCGAGAAATAATTCGCGATGCCGCAGGTAGAAATCATGGCAGTCGCTTCGAAGGCGGATCGCGACGCTTTCATCAAGTTCCCGTGGCGGATCTACCAGAACGATCCCGCCTGGGTGCCGCCGTTATTGCTCGAGCGGAAGGAGTTTCTCGATCGATCGAAACATCCCTTTTTCAAACATGGAGATGCCGCACTCTTTCTGGCGCGATCGGGCGGCGAAATTGTCGGTCGGATCATGGCGAGCGACGATCCGAATTACAACGCACTGCATCAAACCAACGTCGGCTGCTTTGGACTCTTTGAATGCGTCAACGATCCGGCGGTGGCAGCCGCGTTGTTCGAGGCCGCGGAAAAGTGGCTTCGCGCCAAAGGCCGCAGCGAGATGATGGGGCCGATCGATTATTCCACCAATTACGTCTGCGCGTTGTTGATCGATGGCTTCGAGCATCCGCCGATGCTGTTGACCTCGCACAATCCGCCTTATTACGCCTCCCTCATCGAGGGCGCTCGGTTTCGGGAAGGCGATGGATTGGTATGCCTGGTGGTTTTCCGATCCGGCGGAGGCGGCTGTTCGTTTGCGCCGGATCGCGGCCCGTTTTTCCAGAGGCAGAACGATCACGATTCGTCCGGTGGACATGAAGAAACTGAGCGAGGAGAGTGCACGCCTCCGCGAGATCTACAATCAAGCATGGGAGAAAAACTGGGGCTTCGTTCCGTTTACCGCAGCGGAGTTCGACCACTTGGTGAAGGAGCTGAAACCGCTGGCTATTCCGGAAATAGTTCTAATCGCGGAGGTCGAGGGCGAGCCGGCCGGATTCATTCTCGGGGTGCCGGATATCAACGCCGCCTTCAAGAAGATCAACGGACGGTTGACGACGTTCGGTTTTCCCATCGGCCTGATCAAGCTGCTCTACTACAAGAGCCGCTTGAAAACCGCCCGCCTCGTTGCGCTCGGCGTGGCGCCGAAGTTCCGGCGACACGGCATCGCCGAGACTTTGGTCCTCCGCATCGTGGAAGAAGGAATGCTGAAGCGCGGCTTCACCGGCGAACTCAGCATGACTCTGGAAAACAATCACTTGATCAATCGCTTTCTCACGGCGATTGGGGCGCAGCGTTACAAGACCTACCGGATCTACCGTCGCAGTTTGGAGAATTTTTGATCGCGCAAATGTCAGCACGCCATCCCGCCATGCTCCGTTCAGGGATAAAGAAAATCTGCCGCGCCGTGATTCTGGCGGACGATTCCGCGCTCTGGAAGGTCGCCGGCTTGCGCCAGTTGGAACGGCTGGCGTTGGCCGTTAACGAACTGGCGGTTGCGCGCGGCGAAGAGGTCGAACTTTGCGTCCTCTGGTCACCCGATTTCCCACAGAGTCAAAGATTTCTCCCGCGCCATCCACGTTTATTACCCCTCGAGTTCCCCACGGCGCCGCTGGCATCCGTCGATGTCCTGCTCAGCACCCGGATTTTTCTGCATCGGTACAGCAGTTCATTCCGACTTAAGATTGAATCGAAAAAATACGAACACCTGCCGCCGAACTTCGCTCAACTCTCCGATGAAGTTCGCGCGACGTGGGAAAGGTCCGGCCCAGCCGAAGGCTGGGACTACCTGGAAGATTCCGCCCAAGTCGCCGCCTGTGAAAAGCGGTTTCTGCGCCGCGGCGGAAAGTCGCAGGATGGGTTGGTTTCGCGCTTCATTAATCGCCCGATTTCCCGAGCGGTCAGTCGCGTGCTCCTGAAAACCCCGATCACGCCGAGCGCATGGACTCTGGCGATTTTCGCTCTGCCGCTTATCGGTGCGGCCTTCCTGGTCCGCGGCGATTACGCGAGCGTCGATTGCCGGGCTGGTCGCTTTCCAGTTCTACAGCATCCTCGACGGCTGCGACGGCGAGATTGCGCGCGCCAAGTATCTCGAATCGTCGCGCGGTCGTGAGCTCGATAACTGGTGCGACAATCTCGGAAATTTGCTGATGGTTCTCAGTTTGGGTTACGGCCTTTCACACCAAACGGCGCTGGCGTCGTTTTACTTTGCTGAAAGTATGATCGTCGCGAGTCTGATTGCCGCGAATGAGCTGTTGCTGACCTTGCCGGCGCCGGTTGCCGTTAACGCCAATGGCGCGCTCTACCCGCGTCATCAGCGGATGGTCGAGGGTTCCGGCCTCCTCTTTTTGGGTGAGCGATTTGCCGGGTGGCTGATCCAACTCACCAAGCGCGACGTGGCTCTGCTCGCCTTCCTGCTCCTCGCGATTGCCAACCGACCCGCTTGGATTTTGCACTTGCTGGGCACAGTCGCGGCGATCAGTTCGCTCCTTGTCCTGAAATCATTCGCCCGCCCGCGCCTCGACTTGGCAGTCGATCGTTAGGCGCGCCGCGGCTTCCTGGGCCTGCTCCAGCATCCTGCTGTCGTCGACGTCCTGCCACCAGGCGTCGCCAATATCGATCGCGCGCACCTTGTTGTCGGCCGCCATCAGGCGAACACCATCAGCCAGGCTGCAGTCGCCATCCTGGCGTGCACCGGCGAGGTAGCGAAAAATTTCCAGCGGACAGACGAAGATTCCCGTGTCGATCGCATCGTAACTCGTGAGCATCTTTCCGATGGCCGTGATTCGGCCCTGATCTGTTTGCACTTTCATCGCGTCGTCGAGATCGAAGATGGAACTGATCTTTCGGTCGACCGCGAGATTGAGCACTTCGGGATTTGCTTGCCTAACGAAAATCTCGAGCAACCGCGCTTCAAACAAGTGATCGCCCATGAGCAACAAAAACGGCGCGGTGAGGTGCGCCTCCGCGCACAAGAGCGAAACCCCGTTTTGCTTTTGCCACTCCGGATTCTCAATCGGATGAAGGTGAAGGCCCGTTGGAATCAGGGGCGCCAAACCTTCAAGCAGCCGCTCGCTCTCGCAACCCACCACCGCGTGGAGAGTGGTAATGCCCACCTCGAGCAGCGCCTCGAGCGTGTAGGAAATGAGCGGACGCCCATTAATCGGGATGAGCGGTTTTGGCAGCAGCTCGGCCGGCTGCGCGCAAGCGTGAACCGGTTCCGGCCATGAGAACGACTGCTTCGGTGATCACGCGCTAGATTCCGTAATATTTTTTCAATCCCCAAACCCGCAACCGTTGCGGAAGGAAGCGAAAGATCAGCGGCACGATCCGCGATTGGAAAACATCGCCAACCGTGCTCCGTGGCGGCGGATTCGCTGTGGCCATCAGCTTCGCAACACGTTGCGCGACCAATTCCGGTTTGGGTGCAGCTTTCATGTTCCGATCGACCACTCGCCACGTCTGCTCGGCCCGTGCTCTGTAACGCGCATCGATGCCGTCGGTTTTCGCGATGGCGTTATTAAAGTCGGTGTAGATGTCTCCGGGCTGCAGGTCGATGACGCGAATGTTTGATCCTTCAAGTTCCAGTTGCAACGACATGGTGAAGGAAGCCATCGCCGCTTTCGCTGCGTTGTAGGCGCTCATGAACGGCAGCGGCAGCCGCGCGGCCAGCGAGGAAACATTAACGATCAGCCCATGCCCACGGTTCTGCATTGCCGCCAGGGCCAGTTGGCAGAGCGCGATCTGTGCGAAGACCAGGATTTGAAACTGCTGTGCTATGACCTCGGAGGAAATTGACGCCGCCGGATCAAAATGTCCGCTGCCCGCGTTGTTGATTACCACATCGAAGTGCCCAGCCTCGGCAAGCGCCCCCTGAAAGCTTTGGCGAACGCGACTGGTGTCCGCCAGGTCGAGCGCAACGGCGTGCAAGCCGGGCAGGGAAGGAATTCTCTTTCGATCGCGCGATGTTCCCCAAACCTCGTGGCCGTCCGCGCAGAGTCGCTGCGCAATCGCCAACCCAATTCCAGAACTCGCGCCGGTCACAAAAATCTTCTTCATCAAAGAGCCACATTGCCTTCAGCCGCGCGGTGGCGCTTCCAGAGCACGAAATAAACCGCGAGAAAAACGAGTGCGGCCAGGACCTGACCAGGCATGTCCGCGATTGTCAGCCGCACCAGGAGCGCTGGCGCGGCGGCGATGACCGCAGCGAGCAGAGGCGCACCGACATCGTGCCCCGGATTTCGCCAGCGAAAAACCAAGCGCAGAGTGCGATAGCGAAGGACTCCCAGGACAACGTACGGGATCAAGATTCCAAAAGCCGCGCCGATGACGCCGAAGCGTCCAATAAGCCAGACATTCGCGGCCAGGGCCACCAGACAGGCGATCGCGGAATTGACCAGATTCAGCCGCGGCTTCTGCACCATGATGACGGTTTCCGCGAGACCGACAAAAGCGTTCGTCGCGCAGGCTAGCGCGACAATCGTGAGCCACACCGCCCCCTGCCGAAAAGCGGGCCCGTAGATTCCGAGAATCACGGACCCGGCCAGGACCATGACCGCGACCGCGGGAAGCAGAATCCAGAGCATCCATTGCGCGACGCGGGAGAACGCTGGCCGCGGCGCGTTCTTGTTCACCATCAACGGTTATTCCCGCGACGATGGGCGCAAAGATCGGATTAAAAACCTGGTTCACCTTGCGCAGACCGCCGGCGACTTCGACGACCACGCCGTAGATGCCGACCACGGGAAGAGTCACGCCGGGGGCGCGCCCGATAAAGCAGGCGAGCATGATCACATCCGAGCGGACGATGACCGCGTTAAGCAGATCGTAGGCGGAGATCGGCGCAGAGTAGGTCCATAATCTTTTTGCTTCGTTCCGGAATGAAAATGTGGACTGGCACCGAGGGCTCGACCGGAAAAGCGACCATGCCAGGACCAGGGCGACAATTCCGGAAGCCGCGGTTCCGACAATCACAGCGATCTGCGGCGCGAAAGTCGTCAGACCAAGGCCAAAAGCGATGAGGAACGCGACCGTTGTTCCGATGGTCTCCGTTACCCCGCGCGAGAAAATGTCGTGTCGCATGACTTTCATTCCGCGCGAAACCGCGGTGTTGATGCGATAAAGCGCCACGCCCGGCATCGCACACAGCATCACGCAGACGGCCGCGGCCATCTGTGGATCCAAGCCGAGCCGCGTCCCGAAAAGCCGGATGGCAACGATGGCCACGGCCGCGAGGAGGATGCATTGCCCGACCGCCATCAATGCCGCGAGACGAAAGAGGGCCCGGCTTCGAGCGCGATCGCCCGCAGCTTCGGCCCGCGCGATGAAAGTCATGATCGTGTTGTCGAGGGCGAAGAGGCCCGCTTTGCTCAAGAGATCCGTGGTCGCCCAAGCGACGGAAAAAGTGCCGAGTGCGGCTGGCCCGAGCAGGCGCGCGACCAGAAATGTAAAAATGCCGCGGAAATTCGACGCGAGCATCGCCACCATGTTGATCAGCGCGCCGCGTTTCAACTCGGAGCCGTGCTCTGTAGACGCACCCCTCGCGGTTTGGTCCCGAACGGTTGGAGGCGAAATGGTCTCGACGGTGATCATGGGCAAAGCGGCCAGGCCTAACGAGTCATCCTTAGATGACCACGCGGATGACTGTCGACAATCACGCCGTCCTGCATTTCATGGATCCAGTCGCACGCCTCGGCGATTTCCGGATTGTGGGTCACGAGCAGCAAGGCTTTCCGCTCTTCCTGAACAATTTTCTTAAGAAGCGCGAAGGCGCGGCGGGAATTTGCCAGGTCGAGATTGCCGGTCGGCTCGTCGGCCAGGATCACGCTCGGGTTATTGGCCAGGGCGCGCGCGATCGCGACCCGCTGTTGTTCGCCGCCGGAAAGATGGCGACTGGGCCGTTTCAGTTTCTGGCCGAGACCGACCGCGTCGAGCAAATGCGCGGAGCGTTCGAGCATCTCCGGTTCGCTCAAGGCGGCGAGCCGACGCATGGGAATCATGACGTTTTCCTGCGCGGAAAAATCCTCGAGCAAAAAGTGAAATTGAAAGATGAACCCGAGAAGCTCATTCCGTTTCTGAGCCAATTGGTCGTCGGGAATGTTATCGACCTTTTGACCCTCGATCCTCAAGTCTCCCGCGTCCGGTTGGTCGAGCAAACCCAGGATATAAAGCAAGGTGCTCTTGCCGCAACCCGACGGCCCGACGACGGCGTGCACCGTGCCGCGCTCAAGTTGCAAGGAGACCCCGCGCAAGGCGTGCACGCGGGAATCCTCTTCGCCCAGGTAGCGCTCGATGCCGTCGCAGGTCAGGGAAACTTCGGCGTTCACGAAGTTTACGGTAGCGTCAGTCGCAGCCTCGATAAACTCCTTTGCTGCACTCGATCCGGAATCGATGGAATCACGACCGCAATTACTCATTCTCGCTGACCCACCGGGGGCGTTCTCGATTCTTTGCGGCGTTTCGCTTCTGGAGAGAACTCTTCGCATCGCCCAACGCCTCGGATTTCGAGAGGCGACGATTCTTGCGGAATCGGTCGAAACGGTGACCGCCCACTTGGCCGCGCCCTCATGGGCGCGCGCCGAGCTGGCGCTCCGCTGCCAACCGCGCTCTCCCGGACCAATGACGATCGCGGAGTTGCTTGGACACATTGCGCCGGCTAACGAACGCACCCTGATCGTCGCCGCCAATTTCTACTACGACGCTCGTTTGCTGAGAGCTTTGACCGGGCAAACGACGACAACGCTGCTCGTCGATTCCGCTCCGCCCTTGCCGGAGGGACGGCGTGAGGCAGCGGCTCTTCTCGACCGAGGCTGGATGGCGCAGCAGAAAGTGGGCGCCTCCGTCATGGATACGCTCGGCAGACGCCGCCGCCGCAGGTCGTATTCGGGTCCTGGATGCGGCGCGCGAGCCCACCTACGTCGCGGATCTGAGGAAGCATGTTCGGCCGGTTTTCTTCGCGGCGCCGATGCCGGCCTGTCGCCGTGCCGCAGAAGGTTTCATGCAGGAGGCAGCGCAGAACGGCGTGCTGGACTTTCCCGCGCTGGTTCACGCGCCGATCGAAACCTGGCTCGTTTCGAAAATCTGGCGCACGGCGATCACGCCAAACCAGATCACGTTCTTCACCATGCTCATCGGTCTTGCCGTGACCGCACTTTACGCCTCCGGCCATCTCTGGCAGGGGACGGCGCTCGCCTTGCTCGTTGGGGTGCTCGACGGAGTGGACGGCAAACTGGCGCGGACAAAAATCGAGACGACGGAGCTGGGCAAGCTGGAGCATTCGTTAGACTACGTCGTCGAGCTTTCGTGGTGGACCGCGCTGGCCTACCATTTCCACGAGAGAGGCGGAGAGCCCCGCGCCTACTGGCTGCTTCTATTACTCGTCGGCTCCGACCTGCTGGATCGCCTCGCGAAACGCTCAGTGAAGCGCCGACTCGGGCGGAACCTGGACGACGTCTCGACGTTCGATCGCTTTGTTCGCTACCTCGGCGGACGGCGCAACATCTACATCTGGCTTTTCGGTCTTGGCCTGGCCGTTGGTGCTTCCCGAAGCGCTTTCGTGCTCCTTTGCCTGTGGGGCGCCGCGACCGCTGCCGTTCACGTGGTTCGCGGGGTGCAGATTGGTTTTGGGCGATCTGAGCGAATCCCGGATCATTCCAGGCACACGCCGCGCGCGTGAGACGATTTCCTTCGTCAAGACGGTCGCTGGTTTGTCGACCAGGAGTGACGTGCTGACCGCGCAATAAACGCCGCAACCCGCCTGGCAGGTCTTCTTGCGATAGTTCGCGTAGAGATCGTCCAGCGTGATATCGAGAATGTGTTTGTCCGTGTGCACCATGCTGCACTCCCAGAATTTTCCCTGCGCGGAGACAAAGAAAAGTTTGTAGCCCGCCATGCAGGTCCATTCCACGTGCTCTTCGCGCAACAGGCTCCGCTGATAATTCAGGATCGCTTCGTTGGTGTGAATCTTTTCGCCGCGCGCGTTTTCGTTCGATGAGCGAGTCGACAAACTCTTCCAGTTCCTCCCTCGATCCGCGCGCGACCCGAAACCGGCTCAAGCGGATCGGCGTGGACCAGGCGCACCTCAGTCGGGATCCCTCGCGAAAGTCCGGTTTCCAGGACCGCCTTCGATTCCGGCAGCGTATCCTGACAAATGACTCCCGTGATGTGCAGGCTGATCTTCGAGTCCTTAAAGTAATCGAGCTTCGGCAGGATGGTCTTGAACGACTTCTTCGTCACCGGACTCGGCGTCATGCGATCGACGCTGATTTGCATCACCTGCAGGCCGGCTTCTTCCAACTCCGCAAGTAACTGGCGCGTGAGCAGAAAACCATTGGTCGTTAGGCTGGTGGCGAAACCGAGTTCGCGGCAATAGCGGACGATTTCGACCACATTCGGGTGCAACAACGGTTCGCCCCCGACGAGCGCGATGCGCATCGTTCCGAGGTCGCGGATTTTGCGGATCCAAAGCTTCAGATCTTCCAGCTTGGGATGCGGCCGACTGTTGTCGTATTCGGTGCAATAGGAGCAGTCGAGATTGCAGCGATCAGTCAGATAGAGGCTGCACTGGAGCGGCTTGCGATCGAAGAGACGCTTGCCGGATTCGAGGATGTTATAGCCGGAAAATTCGCGGCCGATGTTCTTAAGCAATGCCATGAGTCGATCCGCGTCGCGGAGATGCCAGCGATCCGCGCGCGCCGGAATGCCGGTCGACCACTTTAGGGGCGTCCGCCGCCCCTGTCACCTACGGAAACCACCTAGCCGCTCGACCCGCGGAGCGTGGCCACCGGCGAAAGCAACGCCGCGCGGCGGGCCGGGACGTAGCTTGCGATGAGGACGGCCAGGACCGCGAGGACGGTGGCCCAAAGATACGTCCGCCAATCCCAGGTGACGAGGAAGTGATCTGCCACGAGTAGACCGCGCACGCGGATCGGAATCTGGGAAACTCCCCAGGTAAGGAGTGCGCCGGCTGAGCAACCGAGAACTGAGCCTGCGGCCGCGATCATCGCGCCCTGCCAGAGGAAGATCGCGCTGATGTCCGATTGCCGGTAACCGATCGAGCGCAGGATGGCGATTTCCTTGATCTTCGACAGCACCGACATCGTGAGCACGTTGAAGATGCCGAAGCCCGCCAGAAGAATGATGAGCGAAACGGTGATCGCTGCCGATATGCGCAAGGTGAGGAAGAGTTGCAGGTTGCCGGCTTCCCGGTCCTGCCAGCTCTGCGCGTCGTGTTGGAAGAGCATTTCGAAATGCTTCGCCAGAGCTGGCGCGCGTTCCGGGTCGCGCAGTTTGTAGATGATCAGCGAGGCCGGATACGGTTTGTGGAGCAAGGTCTGCGCGATTTTCGTATGTGCATAAATCCGGCCGGCATCGACCGAGCCGACACCGCTGCGGGCGATGGCCGCGACGGTAAAGCGCCAGTATTCGCCGCCCGGCGACAGCAATTGCATGGAATCGCCGGCCACCACGTTAAGCACCTCGGCGAGGCGAGAGCCGACGATGAGAGCAGTCGCGTTGTCGCGAAAATCCTCAAACTTTCCGTCGATCAACTGCTTCTTCAGATCGGTTGTCCGCGAGATGAAGCGCGGGATCGATGCCGAAGAGATCCACGGTGGCGTTTTCGAAGCCGGCGCGCGCGCTGAGCGTGCCGCGCAAGACCGGCGAGCAGGCGACCACATTGGAAAAGGTGCGGCTCACGCGCATGATCTCACGCGCATTCGTGATGCCTTCGAGGTAGCGGCGATGCGTCGCGCCTGGTTTTGCCGAGGATCCTTTCGGCGGCACGGGCAATCCACGGCCGAGCGGTTGAAAGCGTGAACGCAGGACGAGCGCTCCGTTGCTCCCCAGAGTGGAATCGATGAATTGCTGTCGCGAAGCCCTGCGTCTGGGCTTGCGTGCAGATGAAGATCGCGACCCCGAAAACGACCCCGCACAGGCTGAGGAAAAACGCGCGCTTTCGGTGGCTGAGAAAACGCAGCGCGATGTAGAGTGGCGGCGTCACCGTTCGTTAGGCGACGGCGCGGAGACGATGCGCTGGCGCGCCGGTTGTCCCGGTCGGAAGCGATCCTGATCGGCGACGATCACGTGGTCGCCCTCCTCCAGTCCGCTGAGCACTTCGGAGAAATCGAGCGTGCGGTAACCAATCTTTACGGTCCGCGATTGCACGATGCCGTTCTTCACCAGCAACGCCTGATCGACCAGCAGAGCGCGCGTCGGCAGCAGGAGCGCATTCTCGTGCCTGCCGGTGATGATGTTCATCTCACCCGTCATCCCGGCGAGGAGATTTTCCGGCGGATCTTCCAGATCGAGGACAATGGTGTAACGCTGCGTATCGGGATCCGCCGCCGGCAGGATCGCGGTTACTTTGGCGCTGAATTGCCGGTTGCGAAATGCATACACTTGCAGGAGCGCGCTCATCCCGATTTTCACTTCCCCGACATCTTCCTCGTTCACTTCCCCGCGGACGTAGTTCTTGCGCGATGAAGCGGTGAAAAGTTCGTTTCCTTCCGAGACCAATTCGCCATCGATCGCTTTGATATTGGTCAGGAGGCCATCGATGGGTGCGCGGATCTCCGAGTTCTTCATCTGCGCCTCGAGCTTCTTGGCCGCGGCATCGAGCATCTCGAGATTGCGATCGCGCTCGATTCGTTCCGCTTCGAGCACTCCGCGCAGCCGCGTGACCTCGCTCTTGGCTTTTTCGTATTCAACCGCCGGGACGTTGCTCAGCGAGGTGAGTTTCTCGAGGCGCTGCACGTTATCTTCCGCGACGCGCAATGGCTCCGAGGAAGGCAGCGGGAGTTCCGCGCGTTGACGGGCCGCATCCAGATCGGCGCGTGCTTGTTTCAATTGCCGCGCAGTCGCTTCATCCGCGATCGTGGCCAGGAGTTCGCCTTTCTTGAGTTCCTTCCCGATCGCCGCGCGTCCGGCGGAAAATGGATCGGCCAGCCGGATAAAACCGGAGTTCTGCGCCCGCACCGGGATGACAAGCGTAGGCTCGATGCGCACCGTGCCATAAACCGCCGAGATGGCGGTCCCTCGCTGCACGATCATCACTTCGGCCACGGGCAAAAGGGCGTAGTAAACGAGGGCGAGAAGAAGCGCCAGTCCGGCGCCCATGCCCCAAAGAAGCTTCTTCGAGCGAGGGAAATTCAACCGCTGCAACTAATGCAGCTTTCCTTTGGTGTCGTCGGAAAACTGCAGGTAGCGGCCAGTGACGCGATCACGCTCGGCGAGCGCGAGTTGCTCCTCGAAGGCCGCCCGGAGGACGCCCGCCTTGGTCTCCAGAAAGCTGCTTTCGGCCGTCCGATACTCAAGCTGCGAGGAGAGACCCGCGGTAAGATTGCTTCTGCACCTCAGTCACAGTTTGCTCCGCAGCCACGCTGGCTTTGTCCAGCGCTCGGTGACGCGCCCGGAGCGCACGCAGATTGTTTCGGATGCGCGCCAAATCTCGCGGCACCGCCGCCTCCAATTGGGCCAGAACGGCTTGGTTGACCTCTCGCGCGGCTTGCGCGCGCTTGACCGCGCCGCGCACGGTGCCGTTATCGATCACGCGCCAGGTAAACACCCCGCCGAAGCGCGCTTCGGAAGAGACGATGTCATCGGAACGGCGCGCCGTGCCTTCGCTTCCCTGGCGGAAACTGGTGATCGGAATGTAGCGGCCCTCCACGGTCGCGTTGAGCGCAGGATAGTAGCCTGCTTCGATGATCCGTTGATCTTCGTCGGCCGCACGCACGAGCAAACGCGCGAGCTGCAGATCGGCCCGATTCTTGAGCGCCAGATTTGTTTCGCGGTCCACGTCAAGATCGGCATCCGTGAATTCGAGATCTCCTTCGGTGATGGGCAGGCGCGCATGCGGGCCGAGATCTTCTCCCGTGGCCTGCGCCAGGGTGAGCAACGCGCCGCCATATGCGCGCTGAAATTCCTCCAGGCGCGGCTTGAGCTCCTGCTCCAGGAGGCGCGCCGTCGCCACCGCCATGCGATCAGATTGCCCGGCGGCATAGCGGTCTGTTTGCGTCCGAAAATTCTCTTCCAGTCGTGCGCGCTGTTCGTCACCGACGACGCGCAGCGAGTTGTTATAGGCCGCGGTGTAGAAAGCCACCCTCACGGCGTCGAGTTGCTCGACGACGGCAACATTCAAGCGCTGCTGAGCCAGAAGTAATTCGATGTTCCCGCGCCGGTACGATGCCGGGATGGCGGCGTTGAAGACCGGTTGGACGAAGCCACCCTGGGCAAACGCATACGGCTGCACGGGTTTCTCACCAGCGCGCTTGCCTCCCTGCACGCCGAGCGGAATCATCATGGCCGCGTTCGGCAAAGCGCTGGCGCGAAGAATCAGGCGCCGCCCGGCAGCCTCTTCCAGTCGTGCCTTTGCTTCCAGGATCGCGGGATTTTTTTCCAAGGCGCGCGCGAACGCGGTCTCGAGGGTGAGCGCCGGTGCGCCGCTCGGAAAAGATAGGCCGATCGCGAGGAGCCAGAGAAAACGTTTTTGGTTCTCGATGGTCATCGGCTGTTCAACGCGCCCGGCGGCCGGGCCATATTCAGGGCTCGCGCCTGCTGCTTTGCTTCCTGTTCATTCGCAATCTTGGGACGGAAACCGAGTTCAGCCGGCTCTCGCGCGGTGGCCCGCGCCAGGCGGGCCAGTGCCACATTGTGCAGATAGATCGCGCTCAAGCGCGTGGTGCGTGTCCGCGTCACATCGGAAGCCGCCTGGAGCACGTCGAGTTGGGTGCCCAATCCCGCGGCCAGATTGCTCCGCGCGATCTCGAGCGATTCGCTCGCGCTTTCCACATTACGCGTCTCAGACTCGAGGACTCGATCCGCCTGCTGCAGATCAAGAAATGCGCTCCGCACTTCGGATTCCACGGTCAACTGCATCGCCTCGAGCGCCGTCTGTGCCGCCGCCCGCCGTGCCCGCGCGGCCATCATCCGCCCGCGCGTGGCGTAGCCGTCGAAGACATGCCAGCTCGCGTTCAAACCCACGACATAGCCATGGTTGAATTCAGGGCCGACAGCAGGATCCCGTTCGCTGTAGATTTCGTAGCCGGTAAACGCTTCGACCCGCGGCCGCAGCTCGCTTTGTTCGACGATCAACTGCTGCTCCTCAATTGCGATGTCGATCTGCCGCGCCCTGATCTCAGGCCGCAGGGCAGTGGCGCGGCCAAGGCATTCCGCGAGGTCGGGGCGGAGCGACTGGTATTGCAACTCTCCGGCCAGCTCGAGCGCGGGTGCGCGCGATTTTGGATTCGTCGCGACTCCGCAGAGTTCGCTTACCCGCAGATAGGAATTTTGCAGACGCGCCTGCGCGTCGAAAAGCTCAGGCTCTTCATTGGCGAGCGAAACTTCCGCGCGCCGGACATTAAGCTGGCCGACGGTGCCGGCGGAAAAACGTTCCTCCTGCGCTTTCAACTCATCGCGCAGCACCTGCACCGATTGCTCACGCACGCCGATCTTGGCGCGGTTGAGCAGGAGTTCGTAATAAGCGACGCGCAGGTCCATCGCGACGCGGTTCGTGATCGCGACGAGTTCGAGCTCGCGCTTCTCTTCCTGTAGGCGGGCAATCGAGAGGCGACCTTTGTTTCGGCCGCTGCTGTAAACATTTTGAAAAACTCGCAGCGAAGCACCGTAATCTTCCGGGCGCAGGCTCGATTGATCTGATTGCTCCCATTTGCGCAGAAGCCCCGTCGCCACCACCGAGGGCAGCGAAGCGGCCCGGGCCTCGATCACCCCGCCGCGCGCAGCTTCCACTTGCTTGCGCGCGACCACGATTTCCGGGTTCTGCTTCTTCGCGAGCGCGACCGCTTCTTCCAGAGTCAGGCTTCTTTGCGCCAGCGCCGCGAAGAGGACACCCAGGCCAGCAAGATGATCAGATAGCCTGGACGCATCAGCCTATTCTGCATCGCCGTTTTGTTTTTCAATCAAAATGCTGTCCAGAGATCTTCCGGTGCGAATTCCGCACGCATTTGTTCCGTCGGCAATGTCGCCAGGCGCGCCCATTCCGCTGCCAACTCGTCAGCGGTATACATGAGCAGCTTCCCGGTCGCGGTAAAATACAGTCCAGCTTGCCACTTCGAACTTCGTAATCTCGCCTACTGCTTTCGAATAGGAGGCGAGTTGCGGGCGATATTTCTCGCGCGTGGGTTCAACGCGATTGGTTTTCCAATCAATGATGAGGATGCGTCGCGCGGTCGGATCGACGAGGAGAAGATCGATTACGCCTTCGAGGCAGCTCTGCTCATCGATGCGCCACAAGAATGGAAATTCTGTGTGCGCGATCGATATCCGAATGGGCGAGAAATTGTGCGAACAAGGAATCGGGCGAAGCGTCCGCGAAGAGTTTCCACTCGCGCGCGGAACGGGCGGGGTCGGGCGAACTCGGTTGAAGGACGGCGAAGGCGGCTTGCCAACGTGATGGTCCGCCCGTCCAGGGAAAATGCTGGAAGAGAGTGTGCCACCAACGCCCATAGAGCGTGGCCGGGTTATCCGCGAGCGATCGGGTGGGATGACCAGGTAGCCTTGCCAACGAAACTTCCGGCAACGGCTCGAGCCCTTCATCGTAACCGCTCGGGTTTTGCTTGCGGATAAAGTTAGAGGCGTGTGCCCGGGCGCGATTGATCGTGGTGGAATCCAGCGGTCTCAAGGCGAGTTCCGGCACTCGACGGAGATGCGTTCTTAATCTTCCACGCGACAGTCGTTTTCGCACAGGGCTCCGCGTTTTCCGGAAGGGCTTCGAGCGCAGGACAGCTCGATTCTCCCTTGTCGCCGCGGAGATATTTGAGCTGCGAATCAGCCGCCAGCCGATCGTGCACTGGCGAGAAAAGATTGCGGTCGAGCGCGAGCACCAGCGTGTGCCGCGCGCGGGTGAGAGCCACGTAGAGCAGTCGCTCCATCTCCTGCCGTCGCAGGAGAGTATTCGCATCTTTGATTTCCTCTTCCCGATCTTCCTTGTGCAACGCAGCGATGACTTCGTTGCTCCCGGGCACGCGAATAATGGATGGGTAGCGCGGCGAGAATCCAGTGATGCGCCGGCTGAGAAAAGGCACGATGACCGCGTCCCATTCCGAGCCTTTCGCTTTTTGCGCAGTGATCAACTGGATGGCGTCCTCGTCCGATAACCGCACCGGGCGCTGATGCTCCATTTCGGAACGCAGGCGCTCCGCGAAGTCAGCAAGGGTAGCGCCGAGCGCGCCCGATTCGGCGGCGAACGTGAGAAGCGTGTCAAGATCGGCGAGCGGGTTTTTGAAGTCCTGGCGCGGAAGTGTGGCCAGCCGCGCGCGCAAGGCGGTGCGCGCGACCAATTGTTCGACGGCGGCGAAGAGCGGAAGATGCTGAAGGGCCGCTCGGATCTCGGTCAGCTCGACAATTTGCGAAGAGACGACACCGGCTGCGGCGACCGGCGTCTCGATTTGAAAACGGGCGCCGTTTCCTTCGCTGAAGACGGCGAGATTGTGATCGGAAATGCCGTAGACCTCGCGGAGCACGCCGACGATTTCGTAGTGATTCTGCGGTTCCACCATGATGGTGCAAAGCGCAGTCAACCACGCGTAGGCGGGCGAATCGGCTTGCAGGTCGCTCTCCGATTGCACCTCGACCGGTAGTTCGGTCTTGCGTAGCGCGACCGCCATCGTGCGCAACCAATCCCTGCGCGGACAAAGAATCGCGACGTCGCGCCAGCGCCGCGCGCGCAATTTTTCTCGGCCATGTTCTTTGAGCCAGCGCGCGAGTTCTTCCGCTTCGATGCGGGCCACCTGGCGATCCTTGAGTTTTTCCTGACCCTCGCGAAGCGTAGCCGGGAGGGAGAGGCGGATGACCTGACCGGGAAGAAACTGCGGCCGTGGCTGGAGTTCCACGAAATCCGCCTGGCCTCCGGTGCCGTGCAGGATGTCGCGGAAGGTGGCGTTCACGAAATCGAGCTGCGCTTGATCGAGACGAAACGTGACGGAAAACGTGACCGCTTCGCCAGCATCGGCTGGCGACGAGAGCATCGTGCACGCGGCGGTAGTGCGCGAGATCGGCTCGGTCGTGATAGATCGATTGTTGGAAATCGCCGACCATGCAGAAGCGTCCGGGACGGGGCGGATTAATCTTCGTTTCCAGCCAGCGTCCGACGGCATCCGGCGGTCGCGTCATTTCGAGCAGGACGGAAAATTGCGCGGGATCAGTGTCCTGCGCTTCATCCAGAATAACGATCGAATCAAGCTGACGTATGCGGTGCGCGGCTTCGGGATGTTGCAGAAGTTCGTCGGCGAGCGCGATCTGGTCGGCATACGTCACCACGCCGCGCTCAAGGCGGAAGTTGCGATAATCGCGCTGCACCTCGGCCGCGACGCAGATGGCGGTTTGATTCACCCAACGGCGCAAGGGAACAAAGGCACGCGCCCAAAGCTTGTCGATGTCCTGCGCTTTCGTAGAACAAATCGGCCAGCGCAGGAAACCTGTTCCGTTGCGATAGCCTTCCTCCCAGTCCTGAAGTTGCGCGATGGAATTTCCAATCGTGTCGCTCTTCCTGGCCGCTCGCGCGGTTCGATAGACTTCGCGCAGGTCGACCTCTGGACAGGGGCCCGGTTCGTTAGGATGGAGCAGAGCGGAGCCGGCCTGCCGCCCCAGCTCCATGATGTGCCGCATCGACGCGAGGCGCAGGAGCGTGGCGCGATTTTCCGACGAGAGCGAACGGCCAACGCGGATTTGTTGTTGGACGAACTCATTCCAGAGATCGTCGTCGTCCGTGATCAATTCGAGCGGTGCAGGCAGGCCGAGATAATGCCCATGGTCATTCAGGAGCTTGAGGCAGAAGGCGTGAATGGTGCCAAACCAGGCGCGATTAAAGGCGGCCAGGATTTCCGGCCGCGGCTGCGCGCGCAGAATCTGTTCGCGCGCGCGTTGCTGCATTTCGTCGGCGGCGCGGTTCGCGAAAGTGAGGACGACGAGACGGGGCAGCGCAGACAATGCATCGGGTGCTTGCGCCAGGTGCGCGATGCGGTCGGTGACGGCGCGCGTCTTGCCAGAACCGGCTGCGGCGATGACAGAGAGGTTGCGGTCGAGCGTTTGCGCGAAGCGCTCGCGCGCGGCCTGATCGCCTGGTCGGTTCATGACCAACTCTCCTCGTCCGCCGCCAGATCGGGATGAGTGAGTTCCCAGCGCTCATCGATGATCTCGGGATCGATCGACAAAGTGGCGAGCGGGTAATCGTTTGTGAAACTGAACGCGCCCCGCAGCGGACCTTTCATCCCGAAGATGCCGGTCGCCTGCATGCGCGCGAGTTCGGCGAAGGCGTTTGCGCAGTCCTCGAAATCGTCGTCATGCAGTTGTGCCTCGGGTTTGACGATGACAGGTGAGAGAATGCTCAGATCGACTTTGCCCGCGCCGAGCTGTTTTGCGGCGAGAGCATAAAGGGCGAGCTGCATCGCTTCCCCTTTCACCACCATTTTCAGGACGCGTGGCGGGCGTGGCTCGCCCTTCTTCCGGATCCGAGGCGCGATCGATTTTTTGTTGCCGGTTTTGAAATCAATAATCCAAAGCTCCGGCACCGTGAGCGAGTCGGGCGGCGTTTCGGTTTTGGCTAACAACAGGTCGGCGCGGCCACGTAGGATCAGACTCCGGTCCCGCCCGACGGCTATCGGTTGCGCCTCGAGAAGCCATTCGGGGACAGCCCACTTCCAGCCCTCGATCATGCCGAGGATGCGCCCGAGGGTTTGTGCCAGGCAGAGGGCGTTATCCCATCCGGAGTCCCACCAGTCGGGAACCGTCTTGCCGGCTTGCCGGCAAAGCTCGCGCACTTCCGCGCGCTTTCTTTCCGCCGCCGCCAGAATTCGGGTCTCGATGGCGTCGGGCGCGGGGAAGGGAATGAAGTCTTCGGTGCGACCAAAGATGCCGGCCAGCCATTCGTGCGTCCATTTTCCAACGGTGGAGTTCCAGACGTAGGTCGAATCTTCCGCGCCCTCCACTCCTAGATAACGCTTCATCCAGATGAGCGCGGGTGATTTCAAGAGAGCTTCAGCATCGCTTACGCTCAGTGGCTTGATCTCTTTAGGCGGGGCGCCGAGCGCGAAATCGTATTCACCCGATGGCATGGCCTCACGACGCGCTCGATAGGCGATACCTGTTTGCCGGACGACAGCTGTCTCGGCCTGTTCGGTGCGCGATTCCAGTCCGGCTGAGTCGAGCCAACTCCGCGTCTTCTCGCGCAGCTCGCGCATGGCCGCCTGGGAGACGGGCTGCCCATGGACTTCGTGAAAAACGCGATTGAAGAATTCGCTCGGATTGGAAACACGTTCTGGCGTTGCTTCCTGCACGACGCTGACCGAGATCGCGAGACCGTGCGTCGCGGACTCGATCAGGCTGTCGAACTGAGCGAGCGCGAGCTGTCGTTGCTGGGCGGCGCCGAGGAAGAGAGTGGCGCCTTTGCGCACGGCGACGTGGCCTTCACCCTGACTTCCGCGACTGGTAGCGGTGCGATTGATTTTTTGCACGCCAAGATTGAGAGCTTCGATCTGCGCGGCGGGGAGAAAATCCCCGCGTGTGCTCGCGGGCCAGGCGGATTCATTTAACCCGGCAAGAATGAGATGCGACCACACCTGATCCTCAGCCTGCGCGGGGGTGAGAAGCTGCACGCGCGCGTAAGGATGCTGGCCGAGGAGATCACGCGTGACGCGGAAGCTGACCGAGATTTCTTCGAGCCATTGCAAGTAAAGCGTGCGCGAGAAACTGGATGACAACTCCCCAGTCCAGGTGGCGCGTTGCTCGATTTCGCGCCAGCGCTCAGTCCAGGCGAGTTGCTCGAACGCCTCCGCTGTTATCCGAAGAAACTCTGCGAAGGTGGCGTGCTCCGGCAGGAAGCGAAGGTGCGACAAAGAGTCCGCGATCGACTCGCCTTTGGCGTCACGGCCACGCGCGGAAGCGGTCAGGATCGCGAGATCATCGAGTGCAACTTCGGAGAGGGATTTGCTTAAGGCGTCAGCGATCTGGACGCGGGAGACTTTGTTGAAAAAGACGTGATCGGCTGGGAGGGCGGTGAGGAAACGGAGGAGCGCGTTCAGGCGCGGCGTGCGCTGCAATTCCATCCAACTCCAAAAATCGGACGCTTCGAAAAGCCCGGGCGCCATCTGCCCCATGGCGTCGTAGTGCGGAATGCCCTGGCGCGAGAGCGTGGCCGCGATTAGTCGCGAGAGCGCACCGGTGGTGGGAACGACGATGCCGAGGCGCGTGCAATTTTCCTCCGCGAGAAATCGATGCGCCGCGGCGGCGATCGCGTCCGCTTGTTCGCGCGTGTCCATGCCCGCGAGAAACAGGGTTTCACGCTCCGAGGCGACGTGTTCCGACTCGGTTTCAATCGGCTGCGCTTCGCCGAATGTTTCCTCCCAAGTGCCAACCCACGCGGCGTCGAGATCGGCTGCCGGCTCGCGCGGATATTGCAGGACGACCGTGGCACTCTTGGCCGCGTGCACCGCCGCACAAAGGAGTTGCCAAAGCGGCCAATGCGCTCCGTTAAACCCGGCGATCAGCAAATGACTGATGAGAGGCGCCGTCCGCTCACTGCGGGCCAGAGTTTTTCGATCGGCTTCAGGAAACAGATCGAATCGCGCGGCGGCGAGGTGGGCGCGAAATTTCCGCACCACCGGTCGGAATGCCGGCAGATCGATTTTCTGAAAATCAGAATCCGCGGCGCTCAGTTGCTCGAGGAGATGGAGGAGATGATCCGGTGTGCGGCGAACGGAAACGGCGGCGAGGCGTTCGGCTTCGGAAAGCGACCGAACGGCGAGTTGTTCCTCCGCGGCGAGCGCGAGCAGCAACCGCAAATGCTCGCGTGGCGGAGGGAGAATTTCCGAAGCTCCGGCGAGGAGGACGCGGAGATGAGGCGGCGTGACAAATTGCAAGCCGAGCGCGGAAAGACCTGCCTCCAGAAGACGCACTTTGAGCGCCTGCGCCTGACCGCGCGTCGGCACAACGACTACTGCTGGATGTTCGACCTGCCAGGCCTGCGTCGCGACCCGCGCGAACCAATTTGCGAGTCCGCCCTGCCACGCCGCTTCTGGCGACGCGGCAATGAGCAGGGTCGGCCGGCGACTTGGCTGAAGCTCTAATTCCAACTGCACGCGCTCATTCTAGCAGAACGAGCGGACAAATACTGTCCTATACGGCTACGCGACAGACGCCGCTGGTACTCGCGCACGCGGTGCGCTGGGAAAATGGCGTGCTCACCGATCTCGGGCCGGCATCGGGCACGGATGGCTGGCTGCCGCAGGCGGTGAATGCGGCGGGCGCGATCGCGGGCCACACGGGCAGCGCGGCGGCTCCGGCGCTCGGCTTCACGGCTGGACGGCGGCGACGTTCACTGCGCTCGGCACGCTCGCGGGTGCGACGCCGCCGGCGACGAGCGCGGCTTACGATATCAACGACGCGGGACAGATCGTCGGCGTCGCGAGCTGGGTGGGCGGCGGCACGCGCGCGTTTCGCACGGATGCCGCGGGCGCAGTCGTCTCGATCGGGCACGCTCGGGGCGAACGATTCATTCGCGGCGGCCATCGGCACGGCGGGCGATGTCGCGGGCTATTCGGCGAATGCGGCGAATGAGACGCACGCGTTCTTATTTCACGGACGCGGCGGGGATGAAGGATCTCGGCGTGCTCAGCGGCGGCCACGAGTCGCGCGCGTTCGGGCTCAACGACACGGGTTATGTCGTCGGCATGGCGGAGAACAGCGACGGGCGTGAGTCGCGCGTTTTCGTGTGGCTGGGCACGCGGCGCGTTGCGCGATCTCAACGAACTCATCGCGCCGACCTCCGGCTGGAGCCTCGCCGAGGCGCAGGACATCAACACCGGCGGCGACATCGTCGGCTACGGCACGATCGGCGGCGAGACGCACGCCTTTCTCCTCGAGCGCTACGAAGGCGCCGACACGCTGGCGCCGATCGCCGTGGCGACAGCGACGACCGCCCGGCGCCGGCGCGACTTCGACGACGGTGACGGTGAAGTTTTGGGACAACGAAAAAGTGGTCGACCAACACGACGCACAGCGTCGGGACGATCCGCATCACCGGGCCGAATTTCTACGACATGCCGGGCACGGCCTTCCAGATGGTGGAGCACCGACGCGCAGCAGTTCAGCGTGACGCTTCAGCGTGCCCGCGCCGGGCGGCACGTGGGACGGCGGCGACAACGGCACCTACGAAATCCGCCTCGCGGCGAATCAAGTGAGCGACCTCGCGGGTAATCTGCATCCCGGCGGCGTCATCGGCACGTTCACGCGTCGGGCTGCAGACGGCGCCGGTGTTGAATTGGATCACGCTGCCGACGACCACGACGCTCGGCACGTCGGTGAATCTCAGCTTCGGCGCGTTCGGCTCGTATCCCGCGACGGCGGGCGATCTCTTCACCGTCGCGGTGGATTGGGATGGCGACGGCGCGGCGATCGGAAGACATTCCCCGGGCTCGCGACCGGACGCGATCATCGCGCACACGTTCACGAGCCTCGGCACGCACACGGTGCGGGTGCGAGTGACCGATCCGCACGGCGTGCACAGAGCGGCGAACGCACGGCGCAGATCGCGGTGAGCAACGCGCCTGGCCTGCCCGTGCTCGGCGAGACGCTCGCGACGCCGATCGGTTACTACAGCGGCATGACCGACGGCGCGGTCGCGACGGAAAGCGCGGGCACGATCTACCTCTTCGGCGGCTATCCCGCTGAGCAACGACAACTCGCCGGTCGTGACGTGGAACTACGCGACGCCCGGCGCGCAGTTCGTCTTCCGCGGCGACTTCGACAACGGACCGATTCTCTTTGAAGGCGCGGGCGTGGACGGTCGCGGTCGCATCGTCGTCTATGGCGGCTACGAGCCCGGCGGCGGCACGACGGCGTCGTGCCACACCTACACGATCGCCGGCGGCGCAAGTGGCGGCGTGGCGCGCGAAGCCATCCGCGCATCGTCGGCGCGCACCGCGCGCGACAATCTCGGCCGGCTCTACAGCATCAACTCCGGCTGCCATGTATCGCTACGACGCCGGCACGAGCGGCAGCGGCACCTGGAGCACGCTCGCCGCGTCCCGGCGCGTTCACGCCGCACGTGCGCGTGCTTACGATGGCGCGGGACACGTCGTCGCGTTCTCGCGGCACGGCGGTGCGGAGCTTCGACATCGCGAGTGCGCACCTGGTCGCACGCTGCCGAATCGCACCGCGCATCCATCGGCCGCGCGGCGCTCGGCGCGGACGGATTCGTCTATCGCGTTCAGCGGCACGAACGTGTTGCACGTTCGATCCGGCAAGCGAGACGATCAGCATTCTCGGCTATGCTCAATCAAGACCACACCGGCGCGCCCGTCGCTGACTCGGGAGCGACGGCTATCATCTACCTCATCGGCGGTACGACGCCGGCTCGGCCGATCGAGCGCATCGACACGCGCCCGTCGGCGACGCTCGCGCCGCGCATCTCCAGCACGCCAACTGGCACGACCGTGCCGCAGGGCACGGCCGTGGAACTATCACAATCGCCGCGAGCGGAAAACCGCGTCCGACGTTACTCGCTCGTGCGCGGTCCGCCGGCATGACGATCGACGCCGACGACCGGCCTGGTCGACGTGGACGCCGACGCTGGCGCAAGTCGGCGCGCAGATCGCGCTCGTGCGCGCCAGCAACAGCGCGGGCACCGCGGAGCAACTCATCACCTTCAACGTCCTCGCCGTCGCCGCCGGACACCACGCCGCCGACCGCGCCGACGAATCTCGCCGCGTTCAACATCACCGCCACCAGCGCGGACATTTCGTGGAGCCGCATCGACCGACAACATCGGCGTGACCGGCTACCGCGATGATGGAAAAGCGCAGCGCTACGCGGCAACCGCGGGCACCGACGCACGTACTACTACGCGCAGTCGGCACGACCACCGGCACGTCGTGGCACTTTGCGAACCTGCCTGCAGTGCTCGACGCGCACCTATCTACGTCGCCGCCATCGACGCTGCGGGAAATCTCTCCACGCACAGCGGCCGTGACCTTCACGCTGCAGTGCCCGCCCGTCGATCTACGCGGACGCGAGCGGCACCTTCGCCGGCCGGCGCGCGATCGTGAGCGAGCCGTGGACGAGCAACGTCTTCACCGCCACCGGCAATCCCCTGCCCGCATTGACGCGTCACGAGCGCGCCTGCCGGCGCCATGTGGCACGCGCACCTCCGCGAGCAGCGGATACTTCACCTGGACCGCCAGTCGCCGGCCAGGAAGGCGCGCAGACTTTCGAGCTGCACGGCCACGAGCGTCGCGGGCAGCGCCGAACTTCACGCACAGCCGTGCAGGTCTATCCCGCCGGCACCGATCTCATCCCGCCGGGCGCGCCCGGCAATCTCGTCGTCGATCAGGTAAGCTGGGATGGCTGCCCCCGGTCACGATCCACCGTCAGATCGCGCGGGAAGAACGATCAGAATTGCCGTGAGGGCGAAAATCATTGCGGCCGAGAGCAGGCAGTAGTCGCAATAAGCGTGGAGCAGAAAGGCTTGCGCGTAGAGCAGCCACAGGGTCGTCAAGAACATCACGCCCACGATCGAGGGCGAAGAGTGTGGAAGCCCAGCGATGAGCAGAATGCCGCCAGCGTGGCCGTGCTGAAGACGGCGAAATATCCGAGCGCCCCGATCGCGGCCAGCGGCACGCCAGCGACCACGGCAAACCTGCTCCCGAGCACTTCCGAACATCCGGTCGAGGCAATGCAGACGATGTGGGCACCGGCAAGATGGATCGCGGTCAGGTAAGTGGTCTCGGCGATTCCAGCAACGCCGATCAGCGCCGCGATGGTGTAGAGAATCGTCCGCGCCCGCGAACCGGCCGGGGCCTGGCCTTCGCTAGTCGTTTGGTTTTGGTTCATTAGTTGGTGCGAAGATTGGTTTCTTTCCGCTCAGCGCTGTCTCGATTGCGCGGCGCAACCCTTCCGGTGTCATTACCTGGTCGAACGGCGCGCGCTCGTCGTTGATGAAAAGCGTTGGAGTCCCCGTGACACCGAGCGACTTCCCGCGCGCTTGATCCGCCTCGATACGCTGCATGGTGCCAGCGCTGTTGAGGTCTGACTTGTACCGCGCCATGTCGAGCCCGAGCTTTTGGGCGTAGGAATCAAAGAGTGGCAGCGCATCGGCAGCCGCGCTCCACTCCGCCTGATTCTCGTAAAGCAAGTGGTGCATTTCCCAGAAGCGGTTCTGCGCGCCGGCCGCCTCCGCGGCACATGCAGCTGCCAAGGCGTATCGGTGCATGGAAAGGGGAAATTGCCGGAAAACGAGCACCAGTTTGCCGCGGTAATCCTGCTGCAATTTGTCGAGTGCTTCCGCCGTTCCGCGACAAGGCGGGCACTGGTAATCGCCGAATTCCTCGATGATCACCTCAGCCCTCTCTTCCTGTCCGCGAACGTGTGGCGGCTTTGCGCCAACCTCAACAGCTTCGCCCTCAATCGGCGCAGGACGAGGGATGGCCGCAGCCGCTGCCGCCAGCGCGGCCTTCTTCGTGCGGTAAATCGCCTTGCCGCCGCCAGCCGCGGCCAGCGCGACGACGAGGATGATGATAAACGGCAGCAAGCGCTTCATGGAATGTGTCGGCGACAACCATTTCGACTGCGCTTCTTTTTGCAAACGGAATCGCCTGCCGGGAAACGGGGGCGAGAGCCCTTTCCGATTTTGGCTTTCGATGTTAGCCTCGCCGCTCCGCGATGAGCCAGAATTACAAAGAGACGCTCAACCTGCCGAAGACGGATTTTCCGATGAAGGCAAACCTCGCGACGCGCGAGCCGGAGATGCTGAAGAAATGGGAGGAGACGCGGCCTTTACGAGCAGATCCAGGAGGCGCGCGCCGGTGCCGAATTGTTCGTCCTGCACGACGGCCCGCCCTTCGCGAATGGCGATGTCCACATGGGCACGGCGCTCAACAAGATCCTCAAGGATCTCGTCGTGAAATCGAAGACGATGGCCGGCTTTCGCGCGCCGTATGTGCCGGGCTGGGATTGCCACGGCCTGCCGATCGAATACAAGGTGGTGAAGGAATCGCGCGGCCTTTCGCCGCTCGAAGTGCGGCAGACAATCCGAAGCGTTCGCGCGCAAGTTCATCGACATTCAGCGCGAGCAATTCAAGCGGCTCGGCGTTCTTGGCGATTGGGAGCATCCGTATCTGACGCTCGATCCCGCCTACGAAGCGGAAATCCTCCGCGCCTTCGCCGGTCTTCGTCGAGAAAGGCCTGGTTTACGAATCGAAGAAGCCGGTCTTCTGGAGCACCGGCGCGCAGACCGCGCTGGCCGAGGCGGAGGTGGAATATCAGGACCGCGAAGACACCGCGGTCTACGTGAAGTTCCCGATCGTCGACCGGCGCGCTTGAAGGCAAAGCGAGCATCGTCATCTGGACGACGACGCCGTGGACGTTGCCGGCGAATCTCGCCATCGCGGTGCATCCGAAAGAGCTTTACGTCGGTGCGCGAATTCACGCGGGACGGCGTGTCCGAAACGCTCGTCCTGGCGGAGTCGCTTGGTCGAGAAATTCTGCGCCGCGACCGGCTGGGAACCGGCTGGCGAACCGATCGCAGACCTTTCCCGGCACCAAACTCGAGGGCTTCGGCGCGCAGCATCCGTTTCTGCCCCGCACCTCGATCATCCTCACGGCCGACTTCGTCACCATGGATACCGGCACCGGCGCGTCCACATCGCGCCCGGTCACGGCGAGGACGATTACTCGTTAGGTCACAAGAACGGCCTGCCGATTCTTTCGCCGGTCGACGATCATGGCCGCTACACCGAGGAAGTCGGCTTGCCGGAACTTGGTCGGCAAATATGTCTTCGACGCGAACGCCGACATCGTCGCGCTCCTGCGCGAACGCGGCATGCTGCTGGCCGCGAGCAAACCTATCCAGCATTCGTATCCGTATTGCTGGCGCTCGAAGACGCCGATCATCTTCCGCGCGGTCGAACAGTTTTTCATCCGGATCGACGATCTCCGCGCCAGGGCGCTCGCCGCGATCAAGGAGGTGACCTGGCTCCCGCCTGGGGCGAAAATCGCATCTCCGGCACGGTGGAATCGCGGCCCGATTGGGTGATCTCGCGGCAGCGCAGCTGGGGCGTGCCGCTGCCGGTTTTCTATTCCGCGGACGGCGAAGCGATTCTCGAACCCGGATTGGATTCGCAAGCTGGCCGATCTCGTCGCGCAACGCGGCTCCAACGTCTGGTTCGAGCTCGACGACGCGGCGCTCGCGCGCGAACTCGGTTTGCCCGAAGGCACACGCCATCGCAACGACACGCATCGACGTCTGGATTGATTCCGGCGTTTCGCCATCAGGCGGTCCTGCGCGACGCAATCCCGCGCTGCGCGACCCGGCCGACATGTATCTCGAAGCGACCGATCAGCATCGCGGCTGGTTCCAATCGTCGCTCATGACGAGCGTCGCGCTGCACAGATCGCGCGCCTTACAAGACCTGCGTCACGCACGGCTTCGTCGTCGATGTCGACGGGAAGAAGATTTCGAAATCGAGCAGCTACAGCAAGCCGATGGACGCCGGCCATTTCGTCGGCAAACACGGCGCCGATATCGTTCGGCTGTGGGTGAGCAGCATCAATTACACGGACGACGTGCCGTTCTCGGAAGAGATGTTCACGCGTCTCGGCGATACCTATCGCCGCATTCGCAACACGCTGCGCATCTTGTTAGGCAATCTTCACGATTTTGAATCAGGATAGCGCCACGGACAGCAGCGACGGTTCGCAGATGCCAACGCTCGTCGATCGCTGGATTCTGGATCGGCTGCAGCAGGTGATTGCGGATTGCCGCGCGGCCTACGCAGCCTACGAATTCCACAAGGTTTATCACACGCTCAATCAATTCTGCGCGGTCGATCTGAGCAGCCTTTACGTCGACATCACCAAGGACCGGATGTATTGCGACGCGCCGGATTCGCCGCGCCGCCGCGCGACGCAGACGGCGATGCGACGAAATTTTCGACGCGCTTTGCCAAGTTGCTCGCGCCGATCCTCGTCTTCACCGCGGAGGAGGCGTGGGGATATCTCGGACGGGACGGACTCGGTTCATCTCGCAGGAATTTCCCGAAGCGAACGCCGACGTGGCGGGATCGGCAAGCGAGACAAGTGGTCACGAGCTTGTTGAAACTGCGCGGCGTGATCGGCCAGGCGGTCGAGCAGGCGCGCCAGGAAAAACTGATCGGCAACGCACTGGAAGCGGCGGTCGTTCTGCGTTGCGACGCAGCAGACGATCTCCGGCATTCCGCACGAAGAACTCGAGGAGTTTTTCATTCTCAGCGATCTGAAACTCGAGCCGGCCGAAACCGCCAGCGCCTCGATCACGAAGACGCCGCATCAAAAGTGCGCGCGCTGCTGGCGGCATCGACCGACCGTCGGAAAGAGCGCGGCGCATCCGGATTTGTGCGATCGCTGCGAGGCCGTGGTGAGCGCTTCGAATTGGACGTTGGACGTTGAACGTTGAGCGTTGGACGTTCTGCCCTCTCCGGAATGAAATTCATCCTCTTCCTCTCGCTCCCGCTCTACGCACTCGATCAAGTGCACGAAGTGGCTGGTGCTCCGCCACGTCGTCCCGGAGGAGCCGCGCGTCATCATCCCGGATTTCTTCACTCTCGTGCTCGTGACGAACACCGGCGCCGCCTTCGGTTCGTTCAGGAACAACAACCTGTTTTTCATCGTTCTTTCCTGCGTCGCGCTCGTCGTCGTGACCGCTTTGCTCTTGCGGCAGCGCAAACCCGACGCCTGGCGGGATATTTCGCTCGCCTTGCTCCTGGCCGGCGTCATGGGAAATCTCACCGATCGCTTACTCCACGGTCACGTGATTGATTTCCTGCTCTTCGATCTGCACGTGCCGTTGGCGCATCCCTGGCCGGCTTTTAACGTGGCCGACTCCTGCATCTGCATCGCGGTCGTTTGCTTTATTATCCACTCTTTCAACTGCCGCGCGAAAGCAGAAATCCTCTGCCGGACGCAGAGTCCTAACTGGCGGAGGGCTGAACGTCGCTCCGAGTCTAATGTGCGGGGTGCCGTGCGCCTCGGGCAGATAGAAAAACAGAATTCCGAGAATCAGGTAGACCGAGAGAAGCTGCACGCCTTCGATCCAGTTCGTTTCTCCGTCGCCGCTGATCTGGAAGAGGATGTAAACGGAAGCGACCACGGCGAAGATTTCCGGGAGCGAGAATTCCAGATCCATCGGGCGACCGAAAGCGTAGGAGAGAAAGACCAGAACGGGCGCGACGAAGAGCGCGATCTGCAGGCTCGAGCCGATCGCGATCCCGACGCTCAGATCCATCTTGTTTTTCATCGCCATGATGATCGCGGTCGAGTGCTCGGCGGCGTTGCCGACGATCGCGACCACGATCACGCCGACGAATACTTCGGTGATGCCGAACGGAGGCGCGCACGCTTTCGATGGTTCCGACGAGAAACTCGGAAAGCACGGCCACGACCGCGGTGGCGATGACCAGAGATGGTAATCGCTTTTCCGCGCGACCAATGTTCGCCCTTTTCTTCCAGCTCTCCCTCGCGCCCTGCGAAGAAATGCTTATGCGTCTTGAGCGAGAACGCCGAGCATGCAGACGTAGGTGAGAAAAAGAACGACGGCGATGCCTAACGAGAGCTTGTTGCTCGATCACGGGACTCCAGCCGCCCGGACTCGCGTCAGCCGTGCAGATGAAAGACGGTCGGAATGATCAGGGCGATCGCGGCGAGCGAAAGCGAGATGACCGACGTGCGCGCGCCGGTGCGGTTGAAGCGCTGCTCCTTGTACTTCGCCCCGCCCAGAAGGATCGAGAGACCGAGGACGAGGAGAATATTGCCGATGATCGATCCGGTGATCGAGGCCTTGACCACGCTGGTCAGGCCTTTGGAAAGCGCGATGCCGGCAATGATCAGTTCGGCGGCGTTGCCGAAGGTGGCGTTCAGCAGTCCGCCGAGTCCTTCGCCGACTCGCGCCGCCAGCGCTTCCGTCGCGCGGCCAATCCAGCCGGCCACGGGAATGATGGCGATGGCAGAGCAAATGAAGAGGGCCGTCGGGCTTCGCGCCCGGCCAGAAGCGCAGGACGATCGCGATCGGGACAAAAATGAGCAGCCAGTTGAGTGATGGTTTCAGTTTCACGAGTTGGGCAAGTTTCGCGACTTGCGTTTCGGTAATGCAACTCTTCGACACGCTGAGCGTTCAACCGCGAAACTGACGCCGAGGAAACGATGAGCAATGCCGCAGACGGAAATGGCAATCGATTGCTCACGAGATGGTGGCGCGACTGCGCAGCCCGGGCACGTCGCCTACTTCGCGGGCGGCTGCGTGCGCGATCTCGTGCGCGGCGAAGCACCGAAGGACATCGATATCGCGACCGACGCCCGGCCGGAGGAGGTGCAGAGAAATCTTTCCGCGCACCTACGCGGTGGGCGCGCACTTTCGGCGTGATTGTGGTGCTCGAAGATGGATTCCAATTCGAGGTCGCGACCTTCCGCTCGGATGGCGCTTATCTCGATGGTCGCCGACCGACCGAGGTGCACTTCGCGACCGCGGAGGAAGACGCGGCCAGGCGCGATTTCACGATCAACGGGATGTTCTTCGATCCCGACGGCAGAGCGAAGTAATCGACTTCGTCGGCGGTCGCGCGGATCTGGAGGCACGACTGATTCGGGCGATTGGCGATCCCGGGCAGCGTTTCGCGGAGGATCGTTTGCGGATGCTGCGCGCGGTCCGGTTCGCGACCGTCCTCGGATTCGAGATTGAGCCGCAGACCTGGGAGGCATTGCGCGAGAGTGCGCGCATCGATCAACGGAGATCAGCGCGGAGCGAATTCGCGAAGAACTGGTGCGCATTTTCCTGTCGCCCAACCGCGCGCGCGGCTGGGATCTGCTCGATGCCAGCGGGTTGATGCGCGCGATTCTGCCCGAACTCGAGGCGATGAAAGGCTGCGAGCAGCCGCCACAATTTCATCCGGAAGGCGATGTCTTCAAGCATACGCGGATCATGCTGGAATTGTTGCCGGAGAAGGTCTCGCTCCCGCTGGTCCTCAGCGTTCTCTTTCACGACATCGGCAAGCCGCCGACGGCATCAGTCGACGAAGACGGGCGCATTCGCTTCAACGGGCACGATCGCGTCGGCGCGGAAATGACGGAGGCGCTCATGCAGCGGCTGCGTTTTTCGCGCGCGGAAATCGACGCCACGGTCGAGGCGGTGCGGCAGCACATGGTCTTCAAGGATGTGCCGAACATGCGGGTGGCGAAGCTGAAACGTTTCATGGCGCGGCCGACCTTCGAGGACGAGCTGGAGCTGCATCGGGTCGATTGCGCGAGCAGTCACGCGATGATGGACAACTACGAATTCCTCCTGCGGAAGCGCGAGGAGTTTGCGAACGAGCCGATCATTCCGCCGCCGCTGGTGCGCGGCGATGATCTGCTTGCGCTGGGATTCAAGCCGGGTCCCAGCTTCGGCGAAATTCTGGAGGCGGTGGAGACGCGGCAACTGGAAGGGGCGCTGCGTATCGCGCGAGGAAGCGCTGGAATGGGTGAAGCGGGAATGCCTCATCGGGGAAGAAAAGGGAGCAACGTCCAACATCCAACTAGGAGAGACACCGGACTGTTTTTCTGTCATTGCGCGTTGGACGCTGAGCGTCGGACATTGAACGTTCTGTCACTTTCCCGTTATGCGCATACTCATGATCAGCGCCGAAGGACCGCCGCTCTCGCGCGCGACGGCGCTGGTGGACGTGCTGGAAGCGCTCCCGCGCGAATTGCGCGCCCGCGAGCACGAGATCGGGATCGTCCTGCCGTTCTACCGGGAGATCCGGGAGAACGAATCAGTGCAATACAAAGATACCGGTGTGACCGTGGACGTCCGAGTCGGAGCGAAGAACTACGTCGCGGAATTTCTGAGCGGCCGGACCGCCGGCGGCGTGCAGGTCTTCTTCGTGCGGTGCGACGAGTTTTTCGATCGCGCGGGGATTTATGGTGAACATGGCGTGGCCTACGAAGATAACGCCACACGCTTCATTTTCTTCAGCAAGGCGGCGCTGGAATTAGCGCGCCGCCTGACGCCCTCGCCCCAGATCCTGCACGTGCACGATTGGGCGGCGGCGCTCGTGCCGGTGCTGGTGCGGGATGGGCAATTGCCGTTTCGCACCGTCCTGACCATTCATCACCTCGCGGATCAAGGAAGTTTTTGGGGACTCGATTTTGATCTAACGAATCTACCCGAGCGTTACTTCACTCTGCGCGGGATCGAATATTTCGGCCGGATGAATCTGCTGAAAGGCGGGATTTTATTTTCCGACAGAATCACGACGGTGAGCGAACGTTATCGCCGTGAGATGCTGACGCCGGAAGGTGGTTGCGGTCTCGATCTAGTTCTGCGCGAGAATGCGCATCGGCTGAGCGGCATTCTCAATGGCGCAGACTATCGAGCGCTGGAATCCGGCGACCGACGCGCTCCTGCCGCAGGTGTATGATTCCCGGCTCTCCACGGGAAGCGCGTCTGCCGCGATCTCTTGCTCAATGGGCTCGGATTGGCGCCGGCCTCCACCGCCACGACGGTCTTCGGCATGGTCACCCGGCTCGTCCCGGAAAAAGGTTTCGACCTGGTCATGCCGGTGCTCGATCGCCTGCTCTCGGATGATGTGCGTTTGATTATTCTCGGGGAAGGCGATCCCGCTTATGAGACCGCGCTGGCCGTCGCAGCGAGGAAATATCCGAGACAGTTTGCTTATCGGCAGTCGTACGATGAAGTGCTTGCCCACCTGATCGAAGCCGGCGTCGACATCACGTTGATCCCGTCGCGGATCGAGCCGAGCGGGTTGAGCGCGATGTATAGCTTGAAGTATGGAGCGCTCCCGGTGGCGCGCGCGACCGGCGGCATTCAGGAAATCATTGAGGATTATGATCCGACGTCGGACACGGGCTACGGCTTCCTTTACTATGACCAATCGGTCGAAGCCTTTTGGGATGCGATCAAACGGGCACGCGAAATATTCCGCGACGCCCCGGAGACGTGGCAGGGCGTTGATGGAACGCGCGATGGCCCAGAATTTCTCCTGGGAAATTGCCGCGCAACGTTACGAAGCGCTCTACGGGGAATTGGTGCTGCGGGTCGCGGCCTGAGCGTCTCGCCTGCACCACTTTTTCCCGGTCCCGAAAAATACAAATGGCAGAGGGAGATGACTCCCTCTGCCACTTGCAGAACCTAACTAATTAGTCTCTTTCGTTCTCGCTCGCGCGTTAGGGCAACGCTGTGCCCGCGCGCCCCTTCACGATGCTGGAATCACCGGCGTTGACGGTGCCATCCGTATTGACATCGGAACGGAAGTTGGTCGCATCCGTCGTCTGACCGGCGCGGCCTTTCGTTTGGGTCGAGTCGCCGGCGTTGACGGCGAGCGTTTGCGTTGGTGTCACCGTAGAGGTGGCCCCAGGTTATCCAGACTGGAGTCCCGCCGACGGTGAAGTGAATGGCGATATACTGTGGTGCAGCCGCCACGCCTTCGCAGGCACCGGAGACCGTAAACAGCAATTGATTGGCATTCGCACCTTGCACTGGAGCGGATACCGATCCGCAATCGACTGTTAACGCCGAGACGCCAGCAGGCGCGGTGGCATTCGAGAAGTTAGCCACAATCGTGTAGGTATCCAGGCCCGCGCCACCGCCACGTCGGCACTCAATCCCGGCTCCTGCGGTAACTCCCATCGGCAAGAGCGGCAGATTGATATCGAACGCTCCCGCTGCGCCGTGGGTAAGTCTCGAGGCCGCACTCACCAGTGGCAACGCCGCCTCGCAGACTGCATTCGAAATGGAGATGTCATCGATCCTCACACCCGTGGCCGCCACGCTGTTGTCCGTCGCCATGCGCCACTTCAACTGCGCGTTCTGGCCGTTGGCCGCGACCGGTAGCTTGATCGTGCTCGTGATGTAGCCGCCCGAGTTGCCGTTCCAAGCCTGTCGCCCGGCGATCGGGCTGGCGAAGGAAGTGGAGATCGGCCCGGTGTATCCGCCGGCAATGAAGGCATTCCCGCCCGTGGTGATGTCAGCGAAGGCACCACCGTTGACGCTGACCTCCAGCACCACTCCGTCAAACGTCGACTCCGTGTTGAAGTTGTTCTTGAACGTCAGGGTCGCCCCGCCAGCCGGGACTGCGAAGGTCGGTGAAAGCAACATGCTGTCGCCGATGTTGCTTGGGTCGGGGGCGAAGGCGTCGTTCGGTGCGCTGTTGGGAGTGGTGGTCGAGGTCACCCAAGGCACGCCAATGCCGGTGGCCGACGTCGTCCAGCCCGCAGGCAACGTCGGCGCCGCGACGCCGTCGAAGTTTTGCGCGATGGCCACCGCCGAAGTCCCGGTGACGAAAGGATAGGTGATCGTCCCGTAGTTGGTCGCTCCATCCTGCATCTGCAGAGAAGCGGTCACGGTGGCGCCGCAGGCTAGCATCGGGTCAACCGTGAAGGTGAAGTTGCGGGAGGTTGTCGTCGGCGGCGAGCACATCACGCCGTAGTTCTGCGGTCCAGAGGGATTGGTCACGCCACCACTTGCCTGCAGTGTCCCGGTCAATAGGGCCGTGGTGCAGATGACTCCCGGTCCTCCGGCGTTCTGCACGCCCAACGAGACGGTGACGGTTTCACCCGGATCGAGCACTCCATTACCGCCCGCGGAGATAATCATCGAGCCGCCACTGGCCATGACGTTTGTCGGCACCACGGGCCCGAATTTGAAGCTGCCGATGCGCGTCTTCCAGGTGAATTGGGTACCGTTGGCCGAGAAATATTCCTGGGTGTACCAGAAGGTGGCATCATCTACCGGGTCAATGGTCAACGCGCTATAGTCACCCCAGCGGTTGCCGGAGCCGCTGGGAGCTCCACCGCCGGCAATCAGGGTGGCTTCACCCTGGGCCAGGGTGTTTAACGGATCACTCACCAACCGCCCGGCGTAGCGAATCGAGGGATTATTGGTCGAATTCGCAGCGCTGAAGCCCACTGCGATGTTCCCCGTTCCATCCATCGCGATGCTGCCCATCCAGCGCCAGAGCGTGTCGGGCGCGTAGGTGCTTTCTTGAAAGATGGTCGGCACCCCTGCGGTCATGTTGCGCATCTCGAACCAGCGAATACCGGCCACCCCGGCAGCATTGACGGTATGGTTTCCTACGACCACGTCATGATCGCCAAAATTCCGATAAGGGAGTCGGAACATCAACCGATCGCCGATCCCATCGACGTTGGTCGCGGATGCAGGCGTAGGCACGCAGGCGCGGGTGCCGGAGCAGAGTTGGGTAAAGCCCGCGGCAGCCGGGGAGGCAGCAAGCGTAAACGTCGAGTTGGCCGGCGTGACAAAGTCGACATGGAATTTGTTCACCTTGTAGGTGCCGCCGCTGGGGAAGGAAACGAATGGACACGCCGCGCCCGCTGGCGGCAAGGTCGGACCATCGAGATCAGCCGGCAAATAATAGGTGTCGGCATTGGTCCCAAGTGGCCCGGCGACGAAGGTGGCCGGGAGCCCCGCGATCATCTTCGCGCGATCAAAGGCAAAGGCCTGGGGGCCAAGCCGCGCGGAGCCTGCTGAGTTGAAGATGTTGAAGGCACAATAATAGGCATCGGGCCAAACCCCCATGTGGGGATAATCGAAGAAGTTTGAGCCGAGATGAAAGCCGTAACGATTCCAGGTGCCGGTGGCATCGCTGGTCGTCGAGACAGCGATGCACTCATCGGTCGGGATGCGAAAACCCGGTGCCGGGCCTGAACTGACTAATGACCCAGCGATTGGCAATGCGATCAAACATCACGATTGGATCGCCACTGTTGCCGCTTTCGCAGGGGCCGCCAAAGCCAGCCCAGATCGCGTTGATGGCAACCGGTCCCAAGACCGACACGCCGGTGGCCTTATTCCAGACCTGAATCCCTTCATTGACCATTTGGACGAACTGCGTGGTGCCCACGGCGCCATTTGTATCCGGCGGCGAGCAGTTGCAAACGACTCCCGGGGAGGGGATGCCGTCAAAATTGGCGATGGGAGCCGGTATGTTCGGGGACAACAGAGCAAGAGCGGAAATACGGGCGTTTTGAATCACCGGATCGGGGACATCGACGTGATCGATGATCATCAGCGGGTTTGGATTTGCTTCGTGCTCCGCTTTCTTGGCGAAGACTGGCCAGGCTGGCATGTCGCGCAGCGGCGCGGAGACGTCGTTCTTATAGGAGGTGCCCCATGTGATGCCGGATTTGGTCGGAACATCGCCGCCACCTTTTGAGGATGAGTCTTGCGCCAGAGCAGAGGAGCCGGTGAAAGCGCCAAAGCCCATTAGCGCGACAAAGACGCCAACGGTAGCAAAGAACAAAAGCAAGCAATACGCGGAGCCTAAAGGCGCCGGACTCAGAAGCGGGATTTTTTTTCATTGGGATTTCTTGGGGTGTCTAATGGTATGCAGGAGGGTTGAAGACTCTTCGGGGCCACGGAGAGTATCTCTAATGGCGAGATAATTGTCGTTTTTTTTATAATTACATTTTCGTAATGCCGCGATAATGAGATCGCTGGTCGAAGGCTACGATCAAACGGACTCGTCAATCGTATTTTCTAGACGCGAATCGCGTCAGATTCAGAGTCGTGCGGTCGAGACTCGAGCTGAAAATACAAATGGCAGAGGGAGGTGACTCCCTCTGCCACTCGCAAGACTGAACTACCAGTCGCTCTCCGGATTATTTCTGGGACTCAGGGAGCATATTGCCGGAGCGCGCCCGCACGATGGTGGTGTCGCCGGTGTTGATGAAGCCATCCTCATTGACGTCGGAGACGAAGGTTTTTGCATCCAACGCCCAACCGGCACGACTCCGCGTTATCATCGCGTCTTCGCTCTTGATCGAGCGCGACGCATTGACATCGCCGAGGAGTATTCCCACCGGGATATTGATGCTGCCCAGATTCCCGCCGCTGCTGACATTACTTAGCGCGACCGCCAGGACTTGGGCATCGGCCACCGCGGAGAGATTCACCGTGACCACGTTACCCGCGACGCTTTGGGTCGCCGTCGCCAGACTGTCACCGCTGGTCACGGCGACGCCTCCGACCGTAACCGGCCCGGCAAAGGTCACGATCAACTGGTGATTATTCCGATTGGCTCCGGTACCACGACGGCACTCCACCCCGCTCGTGTTCGCGCTGCCAAGCGGCATGCCGATGTCGAACGGCACTCCGGCATGCAAATGGCGGGAGACCACCGAAGTCGGTGTCGGCGCGTTCCCGTTGCAGACCGCGACCGCCACCTGGATGTCATCGATCATCACACCCACCGCAGCCACGCTGTTGTCCGACGCCATGCGCCACTTCAACTGCACGTTCTGCCCGTTGGCCGCCGGCGGAAGATTAACCGTGCTCGTGATGTAGCCGCCGGAGTTGCCGTTCCAGGCTTGTCGCCCGGCAATCGGGCTGGCGAAGGAAGTGGAGATCGCCCCGGTATATCCCCCGGCTCACGAAGGTCCCGCCCGCGGTGATAATGTCAGCATAGGCGCCGCCGGCGATGCTGATCTCGAGCACCATTCCGTCAAACGTCGCCTCCGTGTTGAAGTTGTTCTTGAACGTTAACCTTGCTCCGCCAGCCGGGACGGCAAACGATGACGAAACCAGCTCGGTGTTGCCGATGTTGCTTGGGTCGGGGGCGAAGGCTTCGTTCGGCGCGCTACTCGGAGTCGCCGTCGAGGTCACCCAAGGCGACTCAATCCCGGTGGCCGCCGTCGTCCATCCAGCCGGCAACGCCGGCGCCACGACGCCGTCGAAGTTTTCCGCGGCGCTCGCCGCCACACTGCCAGTGGTGAAGGTGTAGGTGAACGTCCCGTAGTCTGTCGCCCCATCCTGCATCTTTAGCGTAGCGGTAACGGTGCTGCCGCAGGGCAGAGCCGGGTCAACCGTGAAGGTGAAAGGGCGGAAGGTGCTCAGCTCACCCGAGCAGAGCATACCGTAGGTCTGAGGACCAGGCGGATTGGTCACGCCGCCGCTTGCCTGCAGCGTTCCGGTCAGTGCGGCTGTCGTGCAGATGACACCTGGTCCTCCGATGTTTCGCGCGCCGAGGGAGACGGTGACGACTTCAGCCGGATCGAGCACACCATTCGCTCCCGCGGCGACAATCGATGAACTGCCGTTGCTGAGGACGTTTGTCGGGACGGATGATACCTTGAAGCTGCCGACGCGCAGTTGCCATCCCGAGCCGCTGGTCGTCGGAACCCATTCGTTGACGTGCCAAAAAGTGAGATCATCGGTCGGGTCAATCGTGAGCGAAGTGTAATCTCCCCAGCGGTTGCCGCCGGCGGTTTGCGAGCCGGTCCCGGCAATAATCGTCCCTTCACCCAGCGGCATCGTGCCGAGCGGGCTGCTGGGGAATCGCCCGGTGTAATTCACGCTGGGAAACACTGCGGGGCTGGTGCCGTTGGCGGAGCTGTAACCCAGAGCCATGTTGCCTTCGCCATCCATGGCGATGCTGCCCATCCAGCGATGAATCCCGTCCGTGATCCCCGGCGCGTAGGTGCCCTCCTGGAAGATGAAAGGAGCGCTATTCGGGCTGCGCACTTCCCACCAGCGGATGCCTGAGACCTCGCCATTGGGGCCCGTCCCGCCAGAGACCGATTGGTTGGTGACCAGCGATTCGTGGTCGCCAAAGTTGCGATAGGCCAAACGGAACAACGGGCGTTGCCGGTAGCCGAGGTGATCAATCCTGTTGGTCGTGCCCGGTTGCGGGATGCAGGCACGGCCGCCACCGCAGAGACCCAGGATGGAGTTGAACGAGGCGACGGGGATGATCGTCGGCCAGGTGAAAGTGGAGTTGGCTGGTGTCGCGAAGTCGGCATGGAACTTGAACAGATTCAGCGCATCCGACGGCGCGCCATAGGGGCCATTGTTATCCTTGTGACCCAACAAAGAAGTTGGGGCTGCCAGCCGGCGGCAGCGTCGGGCCATCCAGATCGCTCGGCAAGCAGGCCGTCGCCGACAACATAGGACGGGGTTGGCGGCGACGAGAAACGAGATGATCTGCGCGGCGGGATTGCCGGCGATGGCTTGGGCGCGATTGAGCGCATACGCGCCCACACCGGCGAACGGCGCCGCCGGCGAATTCGCGCGTGCTAACATAATAGGCATCCGGCCAGACGCTCGCCTTGGGGTAATCCGGGAAATTGGTTCCCGTCGAGATGGCATACCGATAGTAGGCTCCCGTGGGATCGGCGGTTTGCGAGACGGCGACGCAGAAGAAATAATTCGGGCCGGCGCGAAGTGAACTGCGAGAGAAACCAGCGGTTGGCGAGTTTGTCGTAGAGCACCACGGGATCGCCGGAGTTTTCGCGTCTGGCAGGCGCCGCCAAAACCGGCCCAAAGGGTGTTGTTGGCCGCCGGACCAAAGAGCGACGTGCCCGTCTTGTTGAAGATCTGGAAGCTGAGGTTGCCCATCGTCACGATGTGGTTTGGACCGACCGCACCGTTGGGATCAGGCGGGGCCACGCCGCTGGAATTGGGCTGGGCGTTGAAGGTCACGATCGGCCCGGAGATCTCCGTTCCGCCCGGGAAATCTTTCCCGCCGACCTTGGGCTGAACGACCGGGTCCCACTCAGGCGCAAAGCGGACCTTGAACGGCATGATGTCGCGGTCTTCGTTCTCGCGCAGCTTGCCGGGCCCGGGCGGGATCACCTGCATATCGCGCAGGGCCGGCGAGACGTCGAATTTGACCACCGGGGCCAGGCCTCGATATACACCTGCTAGTCTCCGACGGCGGATTAGTCTGGGCGGAGGCGTTGTGAAGCGCGAAGAACACCAACGCGCGCTGGCGAAGCAAAGAAGCGACGCCGATCAGGACGCGCGGGTAGACGAAGGCGGATTGAGCAGGGGATTTTGTTTTCATCGGGAGCTTTCTATTGAGCGCCGAAGACTAGGGAATTCTACTGCTCGGCGCCTTTGGGATTAAGCGCCGAGGCTATTTAGCCGCCGGTTTTTCTGTCAACGCTCTGCTTGCTTACAAATCTGTAAGAAGGAGGACTTTTCGCTCGATCGGAAGTCGGGAGCGCCTGGATCGGACGTTTCCCTTGGGCTGAAAATACAAATGGCAGAGGGAGATGACTCCCTCTGCCACTTGCAGAACCTAACTACTAGTCTCTTTTTTAGCTCGCGCGTTAGGGCAACGCCGTGCCCGAGCGGCCCTTCACGATGCTGGAATCACCGGCGTTGACGGTGCCATCCGTATTGACATCGGAACGGAAGTTGGTCCCATCCGTCGGCTGACCGGAGCGGGCTTTCGTTTGGGTCGAGTCGCCGGCGTTGACGGCGGCGTTGGCGTTAGTGTCGCCATATAGGTGGCCCCAGGTTATCCAAACCGACACTAAGTCACTAATGAAGTGAATGCCGGAATACTGCGCTGCAGCGGTAGTGGTGTAGCAGGCACCGGAGACCGTAAACAGCAACTGATTGGGATTCGCACCTTGCACTGGAGCGGATACCGATCCGCAATCGACCGTTAGACCGGAGATCATAGCAGGCGTGTGCGGCGTCGAGAAGTTAGCCACAATCGTGTAGGTATCGAATCCCGCGCCACCGCCGCGCCGGCACTCAATGCCTGCTCCTGCGGTAACTCCCATCGGCAAGAGCGGCAGATTGATATCGAACGGTCCCGCTGCGCCGTGGGTAAGTCTCGAGGCCGCACTTACGAGCGGCGACGCCGACTCGCAGACGGGATTCGAAATGACGACGTCATCGACCCATGAACCCGTGGCGGCCACGCTGTTGTCCGACGCCATGCGCCACTTCAACTGCACCATCTGGCCGTTAGCCGCGGCCGGCATATTGATCGAGCTCGTGATGTAAGCAGGGGAACCAGGGTTAGTGCCGTTCCAAGCCAGTCGTCCGGCAATCGGGCTGGCGAAGGAGGTGGAGATCGACCGCGGTATATCCCCCGGTAATGAAGGCATTCCCGCCCGTGGTGATGTCAGCGAAGGCACCACCGTTGATGCTGACCTCCAGCACCACTCCGTCAAACGTCGACTCCGTGATGTAATGGTTCTTGAACGACACGGTCGCTCCGCCAGCCGGGACCGCGAAGGTCGGCGAAAGCAACATGCTGTCGCCGATGTTGCTTGGGTCGGGGGCGAAGGCGGCGTTCGGTGGGCTGTTGGGAGTCGTCGTCGAAGTCACATACGCCACGCCAATGCCAGTGGCTGACGCCGTCCAGCCCGCAGGCAACGCCGGCGCCACGACGCCGTCGAAGTTTTGCGAGAGGGCCACCGCCGAAGTGCCAGTGACGAATGAATAGGTGAGATTGCCGTAGTCTGTCGCTCCATCCTGCATATGCAGGGTGGCGGTCACGGTGGCGCCGCAGGCCAACATCGGGTCAACCGTGAAGGTGAAATTGCGGGAGGTCGGGACTGGCGGCGAGCAGAGCATGCCGTAGATCTGCGGACCAGAGGGACTGGTTACGCCACCGGTGGCCTGCAGCGTCCCGGTCAGTTGCGGCCGTCGTGCAGACGACGCCCGGTCCTCCACTGTTCTGCACGCCGAGCGCGACGGTGACGGTTTCACCCGGATCGAGCACGCCATTGCCGCCCGCGGAGACAATCGTTGAACCGCCGCTGGTGAGGATGTTTGTCGGCACATTCAAGCAAAGCAGCTTCTGATTGTCGGTCGTGCCTTGGAAGGCATCGCAGACGCCCACCGTGGTGCAACGTCCACCGACGACATAGACGCTATTGCCCAAGACCGCACCGGTCATACGCGACCGTGCCTGGAGCATATTAGGTATGCTGTTCCAGGTATTCGCTGGGCTGGTCCCAGGAAATGGCCGTATTGGAAATATTAGCTGTTACACTTCCTGCGACATAGCCACCGGCCAGCAATCCGTCCGGGCTGTAAAATGCGGTCGCCGCGCCCCAGCGGGTGGCGGGCAGGTCGGCGATGGCAGCGTCATCCCAGGTATTTCCCACCGGGTCGTAACGATAGGTCTTCGCCGAGGCAAGTGACCCTACGCTCTGAATACCACCGGCCGAGTAAATAAAGCCTCCCTGGGTCCAGCCGCTGGTGAAACTAATCAGGAGCGGATAGGCCGCGCCGGCACTCCAGGTATTGAGACCGACGTCATAAATTTCCAACGCTTGCGCCGAAGCGGTCGCGGGACCCGTGCCGCACCACTTGTAAATCTTTCCGCTCAGATAAACCGCCGAATGGTTCCAGGTTCCCACGGTAAAGGGAGCCAGCGTCGTGTAGTCATTTGTCCCGACGTTATATCTCCACAGCGTCGTTTGGGGTGTGCCCGTGCCGGTTAGCGCGCCACCCAGAATGTAGCAATTTGTTCCGTCGGTCACCGCGGCCGGAAACTCGACCGCTGCCGGCAACGGAGCGATGGGCGTCCACGTTGTGCCGTCGAATTTGAAGGAGGCCGCGGAAATCGCGCCGCCTTGGACGCCTCCGAAGAGGTACATGTTGCCGCCCACTGTCACCGTCGGGGCGTCGAGCAACAGGGCGGGTGCCACGGTTGCGTTGCTCCAGGTGCAATTAAAAAGCGTGTCCACATCGACCGGCTTCGCAGTGGCACCCGCGAGGGGATTCACGTTGACGAGGAGAAGAAGTGAGAACGCGGCCCAAAATAGGGGGAGTGTCTTGTGCTTGTTCATTAATTATTTGTCCTTTGGTTTGTCCGAAATATTCGCCGCGAAGAAAATTTCCGTGGGAGCAAAATCGGTGTTATGACGCGAGGTTATTCAAGACCACGACTGCGTGTCAACACTCTGTTTTTGATTATTTTCCGATTATTTTTGCCGCGGCGACCATCGTCCCGCACCGCGTTGGTTTGATCCGAGGACGCGCTGATCTGGAGCGACTTTCATCCTCGGCGATGGCGCCGCACTCCCCCAGAATGCAACTGGCGGGAAAGAGCCCGCGCGCTTTCAGCGAATAAAGCTCCAGGAGCCGCGTCAAAGACTGCTCTGAAATGGAAACCGGCGTCGAGCTTCGAAAAATAGTGCGAATTCAACCTGCACAAGCGAGCGGCCCGGTGGATTCTCGTCGCGATCGCGCGCAACCTCGGGTGGTGCGCGCTCCGCTCGAACTGATGAACCCAAACACAGCCGCGCGCCGGGCGGTCTTTCTCGGCCTGCTCGTCACCCTGGCGCAATTGTTTGTCGCGGTCATCCTGATCGCTCCCCAGGGGCCTCTTTCCTATCGCTACGAGACGCTCATCCAGCACGACGGCTACTGGTTCGCAAATATTGTGGATCGTGGCTACGGCACGGTCGTTCCCCCGATCGATCAGAAGGTGATGGAAGTGTCGAATGTCGCTTTCTTTCCCGCGTATCCCGGGATCGCGAGCGTGCTGCACCGGATGGGTTTGAGGACGTACGACGCGCTGCTCGTGACCGCGCAAGTGGCGGCGTGGGGGTTCTGGAGTTACTTCTTCCTTTTCTGTGCGCGGTGGAATCTGTCGCCGCTCCTTCAGTTCTTCGGCGCCACCGCGATTGCCGCGCATCCCACGGCGTTCTTTCTCATTGCGGGCTACTCCGAGTCGCTGTTTTTGATGGGATTGTTCGGCTTCATGTATTGGTCCACGGCGGAGGGGCGGAAAGCGAGAATTTTGGCCGGTGCGCACGGGATCTTGATGTCCGCGACTCGGATCGTTGGGATTGTCTGTGCGGCCTACCCGGTGGTGCGCGCCCTCTTTGAGGGTGGCTGGGCCCGGCTGCGCGATGTCCGTCATTGGTTCCGCGAATACGCGAGCGCGGTCGCCCTAATGGCGGTCGCGACGCTCGGAGCGATCGGCTTCTTTTTTTACTGCCTCCTGCGATGGGGGTGTTGGAACATCTACCTCGAGACGCAGGAAGCGGCGTGGGCGATTTTTCCCGATTACCTCGCGGTTTTCAAACCGGCGAGCTATCGCTGGCTCCTTCCGCCGCTCAATGACCCGACGCAATGGAGCCAAATGACCATGACGGTGGGCGCGCTTTGTTTTGTGGCGATCGCCCTCTGCGAGTTGCTGCCGGCGATTCGCCGGAGGACGAACTGGCAGCGGCGGATGGGTTTTTATTTCGTGGCCGTGGTCACTTATTACCTCGCGGTCAGCGGCGTGGCCTCCGTGCAGATGGAAAGCATGCTGCGTTACCAGTTCTGCGCACACGCTTTAATCGTGCTGGCCTTTTTGCAGTTTTCGGCTCAATTTCGCACGCCGCCGGCTTCGGTGCGTGCGTTTGGCATGGCGGCCGTCGCTCTTCTCGGTGCGGCCGGTCTTGCACTGCAGGGATGGTGGGTGTGGAATTTTACCCGGGGAGACTGGGTCGCTTAGCAAGAAAATGAAAACCAACGTAGCGATTATCGGTGCAGGGCCGGCGGGATTAACCGCCGCGTACCTGCTCTCAAAAAACCGCGTCGAGGTCACCGTCCTGGAGGCGGATCCGGTTTACGTCGGCGGCATTTCCCGCACCGCGACCTACAAGGGATTTCATTTCGACATCGGCGGGCATCGCTTCTTTTCGAAATCGAAAGAAGTAAACGATTTCTGGCAGGAGATTTTGCCTAACGACATGCTCGATCGTCCGCGTTCCTCGCGCATTTTCTACGGCGGCAAGTTCTTTGCCTACCCGCTGAAGGCCTTTGAAGCGCTCACCAAACTCGGAGTGATCAAGTCAACCCTGTGTGTGCTTTCCTGGATGAAAGCGCGCGCGTTTCCGGTGGCGAATCCGACCAACTTCGAGGATTGGGTGAGCAACCAATTCGGCAAGCGCCTCTTCAATACTTTCTTCAAGAGCTACACCGAAAAAGTCTGGGGCATGCCCTGCAAGGAGATCTCGGCCGATTGGGCGGCGCAGCGCATCAAAGGCCTCTCGTTAGGGAGCGCGATCAAAAACGCGCTCCTGCCGCAAAAGCAGCCGAAGGATTCCAGCCGGGTCATCAAGACCTTGATCAATTCCTTCAAGTACCCGCGCAAAGGGCCCGGGATGATGTGGGAAGCCTGTGCGGAAAAAACCCTCGCCCTCGGCGGGAAGATCGCCATGGGCGCCAGAGTCACCGGTTGCGGCTACGATGCTGCTGGTTCGACCTGGAATCTCGAGTTCAAGGATCAAAGTGGAAACGTGCAGACGATCGAAGCCGAACACGTGATTTCCTCCGCGCCGATGCGGGAGTTGGTCCGCGGATTAACGCCGGCGGTTTCCGAACGCGCCCGGCTTGCGGCGGAGAGTTTGAAGTATCGCGATTTCCTCACGGTGATGTTGATCCTGAAGAACCGGGACGCTTTTTCCGATAACTGGATCTACATCCACGACCCCAGCGTAAAGGTCGGGCGGATTCAGAATTTCCGTTCCTGGTCGCCCGAGATGGTGCCGGATCCGGACAAAGCTTGCTACGGGCTCGAGTACTTCTGCTTCGAGCACGATGGTCTCTGGGATTCCACCGATGCGGAGTTGATCAAGCTGGCCGAGAAAGAGCTGATCCAAATCGGTCTGGCCAAGGAAGGTGACGTGTTGGACGGCACGGTCGTTAGGCAAAAGAAAGCCTATCCGGTTTACGACGACGATTATGCGACGCACGTGGCGACGATCAGCGAGGAGTTGGAGGCGCGTTTCCCAAACCTGCACCTGATCGGTCGCAACGGGATGCACAAGTACAACAACCAGGATCACGCCATGATGACCGCGATGTTGTGCGTCGAGAACATCCTCGCCGATACCAAACTCTATGATCTCTGGCAGGTGAACGGCGACGCCGAATATCATGAAGGCGGCGAAGCGGCCGTCGAGGAGACGCCCGGGAGCGCCGTTCGCCTGGTGCCGACACGAGTCGCGGGTACGCCGGAGTTGGCGTCGGAACAAACGTAGTCGCGAGGCGAAGGATCTTGCCCGCGGGTTAGCTACCGCGCGTGATGATCACCAGCTTGTCCTCGTCCAGCGTCATCGTCTTGACGTTTCTCCAAAGCTCCGAGCTTCCCTCTTTTTCGACGCTATCGTCAAAGCCTCGGCTGAAGCTGCGGTTGAAGGCGTCCGTCCCGTAGCGCAGGATGCCGCCGGAAAGGCGATGCCCGTTCGCTTCCAGCCAGTTGAGGTCGAAGCGAAATCCCTCGTCCGCGTAAATAAACCCGAAGTTCGCGCTGCCATTGAACCAGCGCCGCCTCAGTCTCGACCAATCGAGGGTGCTCAGGGGCACACTCATCTCGACGGTTGCGATCGAGTCGGCAATGGCGAAGCGCATCTTTCCTTTGCGCGCTGCGAAGTCCGGATGACGCGCGACCAAGGCATTCAGTTCCGCGGCGGTGAAGGTGAAGGTCGCACCTTGCTGGCTCCGGAGCGCAGTGTGCAGTTGCTCCAACTTTTCATTTGCCGCCGCAAACTCGGCGTCGCTCGGCATGGCGATAGCCACGTTCGCCGGCTCCGTGGAAGTGAAAGTGTCGATCGCCTTGTGAACGAGATACCATCCGCCGCCGATCACCGCGGCAAGACCAAGAAAAGCGATAACCAAAAGAGCCACGCAGCCGCCGCCACAGCAGCCCGCGCCCTGTTTCGGAACAACATACTGTGGCTGCTGCGACGGTGGAACATCCATGGCTCTGAAGTAACCGGTCCTCGCCGAACACGGAAGCCATTTTGTGCATTACATGAATGGGACCGTCTGCTTGAGCCGCGACGATCGTCGTCGAGACTGCCTCCGTGATGAAACTTCCTTACTTTGAGGTCGCGGCCTTCACCGCGCGTCCTTTCGCCGGCAACCCCGCGGGTGTCTGCGTGCTTGAGGAATGGCTCCCGGACCCGCTCCTGCAATCGATCGCGACGGAAAACAATCTGGCGGAAACCGCCTTCATCGTCGCGCGCGATGGCTTCCACGAGATCCGCTGGTTTACCCCGACCGTGGAAATGGACTTGTGCGGGCATGCCACGATTGGTTCAGCCCACGTTCTCTTCCGCCATCTCGGTGCGCGGGGCGCAAGTCTCGTGTTTCACTCGCCCCAGGCTGGCAAACTTGGTGTCGCTCGCGACGGGGAGCGCCTGGTGCTCGACTTCCCGTCGCGCCCCGTTGTTTCCTGCGAGACGAGGCCGGAGATCGTCAACGCGCTCGGCCGTTCGCCGACTGCGCTCTATCTGGCGCGCGACTACTTCGCGGTGTTTGAACGTGAAGCGGACATAGTTGCGCTCCGGCCAAACTTCGCGCTCCTCGCAACCCTGCCGAACCAGGGCGTGGTCGTGACTGCGCCGGGCGACGATTGTGATTTCGTCTCGCGCTTCTTTGCGCCCGCGCTCGGGGTTGAGGAGGATCCCGCGACCGGTTCGACGCACTGCAATTTGATCCCGTTCTGGGCGGAGCGTCTCGGAAAACAGACACTTTTCGCGCGTCAGCTTTCGCAAGCGCGGGGGCGAATTATTCTGCGAGCTGCGCGGCGACCGTGTGCGTATTGGCGGCCACGCCGTCACTTACCTGACGGGTGAGATCGAGGTGCCGGGTGGGAGTTAGGCGGCTTTTCAATTCCCAAGCCTAGGATGCGCGATTAAATCGGCTCGCCTAAATTAGCGCGAGAATGATACCGGTAACAATGAGAGCGAGGGCCCAGGCGAAATCGATGTTAAACCAGGCGGTCTTCAGGATCGTTAGGCCAAGCTTTTCATAAACGAGCAGGGCCACCAACCCGGCAACCACCAGGTGCCCCAGGGTGTGAACCACCACCGCAGCCGCCAACCATCCGGGCCCGGCGATGAGTGGGAGATGTGACGCATGACCGCCGGCGCCGCTGTGATGACCCATCGCAGCATGGGAATCCGGCGAGGTTGTTGCCAGAAAAACGGGGATCAACATCAGACCCGCGCCGTGCGCCGACGCCATGAGAAATGACCAGAGAGTCAGATCGCGAAATCCAACGCGCATTCCGACCCATCGCGGATGGCGCGCACGCACGGCGCGATAAATGCCATAGGCAACGAGGAGCGCCGCACACGCGTATTGCAGGATGCGGGCATTCAAATGGGCACGCAACACGGCAATGAGCACGACGACCAGCCCAACCGAGAGCGCGTGGCCCAACGCGATCGGTGGCAAGGCAGCGAGCACGGCGTTGCGCCGGCGTTCCTGCAGGCCCAGGCAGACGGCGAAGAGCCATCCCATCCCGGGGTTGATTCCGTGGAGCGCTCCCAGTCCCAGGAGCACAAGCCAGGGCCAGAGACTCGTCATCTAATGTGCCGGAACCGCTCCGCGCTCGTTTCGTCGCGCTTCTTTTCGTTAGGGAAAACAATAGGAATCCGACGAGGCGTCGCCACCTTCCAGTCGAATTTGGTGCAGTCGGTATTCCTTTGTCTCGAAGAAGAACTTCGGGTCGAACTGAATCCCGCCCTTCGGGTCGGCATCGAGTTTCACCATCCAGTTGCCGACACCTTCCGGGTAGAACTGCTCGTCCCAGGCGGCGTAGAGGGAGTTGGTGAAATAAACACGCCGTCCGTCACGGCTGACCTCGACCATCTGCGGCCCGCCGAGCAACGCGCGCTTCGGATCCTTGGGATGAGCGGCCCGCCTAACGATTCCGCCAATGTGGACCGAGCCGGTGAGCTTCGGCTGCAGTGGATCCGAGACGTCGTATTGCCGCATCTCCCCGGTGCCCCAGCAAGAGACATAGAGGAATTGGTCGTCGACCGAGAGCGCGATGTCAGTCACGAGCGGCGGTACCGCTTTGAAGTCCTTCAAGGCCGGCGGCAACAGATCCGGGTCGGCCGATTCCGCCGGGATGTCGATGACCTTCTTGATCTCCCACGCGCCGTTGGGCCGATGCCACAGCCAGATGGAGGCCGAGAGATCCTTTAGCGATACGACCACGCCGACGAATCCATAGGTCTTGGTCGGATCGTGAGCTGGGCGCATTTCCAAAACCATTTGGTATTCCTTACCCAGGTCGAGCGTCTGAGTGATCTTGCGCCGGCGCAGATCCCAAACATGCATCCGATGGCCGTACTCGGATTTCATGAGCAGATCCGGTTGCAGACCGTTCTCGATCATCTTCGGGGTGCCCCACTCCGAGCTGATGAGCGTGTCGTGCAACAGGTGCCACCAGAAATCGTAATGCAGGTATTGATCGCCCCGATCGACCTCCCATTTTCCGAGCACGTCGAAGGTGAAATGATCGAGCAGGAAAATTCCTCCAGGGCCATCGCCGGAAGGTGATCCGAGCGCGCTGACATAGATTCCCTCCGGTCCGCAATGCACGGTGTGCGGTCGCGAATAGCCGGATGCGTGCGATCAACTCTTCCGGCTCGATCGTCCGAACTATTTTCGGCTCGCCGCGGATTGGGTTTGGTATCGATTACGTAAAGCCGCGACGAACGAATCCCGGGCACGATGAGATACCGCCGTTCGATATGCGGATGCGGCGCGTAGGGGCAAAGCGCCGAACTGCAGGCGTTCCAGCCGAAATGGTGCAGCTCGTCGCCGAAATTCGGCAGAGTGCAGCGACCGACCTCCTGACAGTAGGTCGGATGACGCGGGATCGAGGTCAACAACGATTATCGCGTCGTTATGCTGGCTGCCGGGCGGATTCAAAGCCGCGACGTAGGCTAGTTTTTCCGGTGGTCCCTGAGCGGCGAGGCGGGGGGAAGGATAGAACGTGGGATCAGGCTTCAATAAGGGCATGATTATTCCTCCGGTTGAGATTTCGATTGTGTCGTCGTGGGAGTGTAGAGTTCATCGCGAGGAAGGGTCAACTCAGAAGTGGTCCGTGAATATCACGGCGGTAGTGTCGGTCAATTGTCAGTTGGGCGGTCGCGGGCCAACCTGGGTTTATCTTGGTTTTAGCTAAAGCGGTTTCGTCCGGGTCCTGGGATCGACCCTGTCTGGATGCCATTCGGGACTAACCCAAGGTGAAGGTGTTGGCCCTTGCGTAACTCGTCGATCAGACGGGTCGTTGTTTGTCGGCGCCAGGAAGGAACTGTATTCGCGCCAGTTCAGCCGCGCCGCACTTCAAGTTGCCGTCGCAGAATCCAGAGGAGCAGTCCAAGCAGCGCCACGGTCGATCCGATGAGCACCCAGGTATTGAAGGTAAAGACGCCGACCTTGACTCCGAGATAGCGTTTCTCGTCGCCGAAGAAAACATTCGGCTTCCCGCCGCGCCGATAATCGCTCTGCTCCATCTCCGCGTTCGAGATCAGATCGGAAACTTTCTGGTTCACGTAGAGCTGTTCCGCCGTGACCGGACCGACCGCGTCTTTGAAAGTCCGCGCGATCGAACGGCTCTTTCCGTCGACCACGTCATCGATCAGCTCAAGGTAACGATCGAGCTCCTTCGCGAGTTTTCGCTTCGAGGCCCGAAAGGATGGCGAGGCTTCCTTCAACTCATTCAAGCGCTGCGGTCGCCTCGGGAGTCTTGCCGTCGGCGCCAGTCGCTGGATTTCCGCCTTCGCCCGTTCCTGCCGCCGGGTGAGCGGATTCAGCTTCGCCTGCGCCACGACCATTTCTTCGTAGGACCAGCGCATGCGCGATGAATTGGCAGACGAACGGCACCTGCAGTTTGCTGTCCATCTTCTTGCCCTTGCTCGGTCGTCGGATGTTCGGAGAACCAGCGCGACATAAGTGTAAACGAAGGCCGAGGTTGCGGTTCATGTCCTCGATACTTGATGAGCGCGCCGCCCATGATGATCTGCGGAATCAGGACGAGCGGGACGATGTTGGCCGCCGTCTTCGGATCGGCCACGAGCGAGGAAACGACCAGGCCGAGCGCGACGCCGCCCATCGCGGTCATGAACATGATACCGAGATCGATCCAAAACATCCCGCGAATCTCGAGGATGTAATTGCCGATCAGGACAAAAAGGATGCACTGGACGAGGGCGAAAACAGCCGAGCGAAGACGATTTTCGCGAAAACGTAGTAGGTCAGCCGGACGTTGAGATTGCGTTCGCGCTGCAGGACGGCGCGATCGCGAGATGATATCGTCCGCGCTGTTCGTTAGGCCAGAGGAACATCGCGACGATCAGGCTGAGGAAAAGAAACGTCGGGATGTGATAGGCCGAGGCGAAATCGTAGGTGCCGCTGTCGGAGTAGCGCAGGATGCGTCGCGATGAGAAGGGCCAGCACCGGCGCGACGCCGATCGTGATGACGAGATTGCGCGCGATTGCGCAGCTTGCTCATGAAAGCGCGCCGCAGGAGCGTGCGCAATTGCGTCCATTCGTCGTGCCAGCGAATCGGCGTCGCGCTTCTTTTTCGCCGGCGCGGCCGGCAGCGCCGGCACCGGTTCGCGCCGCAGCGAGACCTGCTTGACGTCCTGGATCAGGCGAAACGCTTCGTATTTGTCGCGCCAGAATTCCGGGGAGTAACGGCGCGCCGGCGACGAGTTGCCCGCGATTGTTCTCCTCGTAGATGATGTCGCCGCTGAGATCGCGCAGCGGCGTCTCGAGCACATCGAAAATGAATTCCGGCCGCGTCGTGCCGCAGGATGGGCACGCGCCGAGGTCGGCGCCGAATTGATGTTGATGTTCCGCCTCCGCGAAATAGCGCAACATGTCGGTCGGCGTGCCGAAGAAAACGAGGCGCCCGCCTTTGTCGAAGCAGGATCGCCTTGTGAAACATCTGGAAAAGTTTCGAGCTCGGCTGGTGGATCGTGACGACGATGATCTTGTTGTGCGCCATCCCGCGGATGATCTCGATGACGTGCTCGGAATCTTTCGAGGACAGGCCGGAGGTCGGCTCGTCGAAAAGGTAAACGTCGGCCGAGCCGATCATATCGAGCCCGATGTTGAGCCGTTTTCGCTCGCCGCCGCTGAGCGTTTTTTTCACCGGGCTGCCGACGATGCTGTCGCGCCGTTCGTTCAGTCCGAGCTCGATCAGTTTGCCTCAGCCGGCGGGTCCGATCGCGCCGCGAAAGGTGCGGCGAGCGAATCGCCGCGGCGAACTGCAGGTTCTCCCCGATGGTCAGATGCTCGTCGAACGCGTCCTCCTGCGGGATGTAACTGACGTAGCGCTTGAGCGGTCGAGGTTTTCGTAGAGCGACTGGTCGTTGAGCAGGACCTGGCCGCTGCGTCGGCTGGAGCTGGCCGCCCAGCACCTTCAGCAGCGTGCTCTTGCCCGAGCCGCTCGCGCCCATCACGCAGACCAGCTCGCCGCGATTGAGCGTGAAGGAGATTCCGTCGAGCGCGACCTCGGCGTTGCTGAAGCGATGATTGACATCGACCACTTCGAGGCTGCGAATGATGTTGCGCTCTTCCTCGATGATGCGCTCGGAAAAATTGCAGCGCAGGAATTGCCCGACATCGATGCGGATGGTGTCGCCATCCTTGAGCGGAGCGGTCGTCCGCGCACCGGCTGTCTCGCCGACCATGATCGGGCGATCGGCTTCGATCACTTCGAGGGTGCCGACCCGCTTGTCGTAATCGCACAAGATTTTCAGCAGGACATCGCCGCTCGTTCCCGGCGAAAGCAGGATGTCGTCCTCTTCGAGCAGGCTCGGATTGTTCGAGACGAGATATTCGGACTTGGAGGCCTTGAGCTGGAAACGGCCACCCATGGCGCGCGCGCGGCGCCGCAGGTCGATCAGATCCATCTCGCTGTCGTTGTGGAAAACGATCTGGTCTTCGAGCGTCGCCTCGACCTGCGTGCCCGCCTTCAACTTCACGCCGTTGAGCACGGCATCGACGTCGCGCAACGCTTTCACCTGCACTTTCAGACCGAAGGTGACTTCCAGTGAACTTTCGCGCGAGCGCGAGCGTTCGAGCTCCACTTCGATCGGCATCCTTGTGCACGCGCACGAAAATTTGCGGAAGCGAAACGTTCTTCTTCGCGTTGAAATAGGTCGCCAGTTCCTGATAGGTCAGCACCTGATCGCCGATCAGAATGCGCTGCCCGGGATAGATGCGGCAAAATCCGCCGCGCACGAGCGGCCGGCCGCGCACCGAGACCGCCTGGGCGCTGTAGTTCTTGAGCAGGATCAGATCGTGATAACGGAAGGCGAGCAGCCGATCCGTTGCCGCTCAGGCTCTTCAGCATCACATCGGACGCGCCGTTGTCGCCGAAGGAAAGCGATTCGAGCGGCGAGGCGCCGCGCTGATAGATGGAAGGATCGGAATCCTCCGAGGCATTCAGTTGATAGACAATGTCGATCGCCTGCGCCGCCATCCCGAGCTGCGACATGAACGAGTAAAACGCGACGACCTGCTCCTGCTTCAGGCCCGCCTGCGAGATCAGATCGTAGAGCTGAACGCCGAGCATGATCTTGCGATCCGCGCCCAGCTGCGCCGGAAAGCTTTTGCGCCATCGCCGAGAGATCCTGCTGCTCGTAAAGCGCCTGCCGGAAGAGCTGGCGCAGCTCCGAGTAAACCGCTTCCGGATAATCGTAACGCAGGAAGCCGAGGCTGGAGTCGATCTCTTCCTCGAGCAGAACGCCGTCCGCTTTGGAAAAACTCGCCAGCACCTGGATGAGAAGCGGGAGCAGATTCGGTCCCTCGGACACGCTGCGCGGCTTGCGCAGAGCGCGCCGCATCCAGCGCCGGCTCTTCCGCTGCATCCGATAGGCAAACGGCGTCACGCGCTGCACGGCGCGATCGATTTTGTCTGCAAAAGTTGGGACGGGCTCCGTCATTATTTAGCTCGGCGCTAAGAGTAATTCTTGCCACGCGCCGTCCCGCGCAATGCCGCTCACCGCGCGGCCCGGCTCCTGCTCTTTTGCATTGCCAACGTCGTTCATGTTAGCGTTTTCGCGCTCGCCACCAGCGCGCATCTTCCTATGTCCCAACCTGATCGCAACTCCCAAAAGGACAATAAATCCCGCGGTAACGAGCCGAACTTTAACTGGCGCGGCGTCGTCCTCATCGCGATCGCCTTCGCGCTTGATCGGTCTGGCCGTTCTCTTCCGCGGCGGCGCCTACGCAAACGTCGAGGACGTGCCCTACAATCGTTTCCTCGAGCTGCTCGAGAACAAGCAGATCGTCAACGACAAGAATTATCCGCTCCAGCTGGTGGTCGAGGAAGGCCGGCCGACCCAAACCTTGCGCGGCTATTACTTCAAACAAGGCGTCGGGCGTCGCGCCGACGCAGCAGGTGCCGTTTCGCACCACGATTTACCTGAATTACAACACGGATCTGCAGGAGACGACTGGCCGCCGCCAGAATTCAGCCGGCGATCCAGACGGAGTCGAATGTGCTGGCGCAAACCCTGCGTCGGCTTTCCTGCCGATCGCGCTTTTCCTCCTCGATTCTCTATTTCCTCTTCCGCCAGCAGATCCGCATGGCCGGCAAGGGCGCGCTGAATTTCGGCAAGATCGAAGGCGCGCATGCTCGCGCGCGACAAGAACAAGATCACGTTTCAAGGACGTCGCCGGCGTCGAGGAAGCGAAGGAGGAAGTGCAGGAACTGGTCGAGTTCCTGCGCGACCCGAAGAAATTCCAGAAACTCGGCGGCCGCATTCCGAAAGGCGTGCTGCTGGTCGGCCCTCCGGGCACCGGCAAGACGCTGCTCGCCCGCGCCATCGCCGGCGAAGCGGACGTGCCGTTCTTCTCCATCAGCGGCTCGGACTTCGTCGAGATGTTCGTCGGCGTCGGCGCGAGCCGCGTGCGCGACATGTTCGAGCAGGGCAAGAAATCCGCGCCCTGCCTCATTTTCATCGACGAAATCGACGCGGTCGGCCGCCATCGCGGTCACGGCGTCGGCGGCGGTCACGACGAGCGCGAGCAAACGCTCAATGCGCTGCTCGTCGAGATGGACGGCTTCGACACGCAGGAAGGCGTCATCATCATCGCGGCCACCAACCGTCCCGACGTGCTCGATCCCGCGCTGCTGCGCCCGGGCCGTTTCGATCGCCAGATCACGGTCAATCTGCCCGACGTGAAGGGCCGCGAGGAAATCCTCCGGGTCCACTCCAAGAAAGTGAAACTGGCCGAAGGCGTCGATCTCGCAGGTCATCGCGCGCGGCACGCCCGGCTATTCCGGCGCGGAACTGGCCAACGTGATCAACGAAGCCGCGCTGCTCGCCGCGCGCCGCGGACTAAAAGGAATCACGCTGCACGAACTCGAAGAAGCGCGCGACAAGGTGCGCTGGGGCAAGGAACGCCGCAGCCTGGCGCTGAGCGACAAGGAAAAGACGAACACCGCCTATCACGAAGCCGGCCACGCGCTTGCTGCTCGAATTGCTCCCGCACACCGAGCCGCTGCACAAGGTCACCATCATCCCGCGCGGCCCGTCGCTTCGGCTCGACCATGTGGCTGCCGGAGGAGGACAAGTACACCAACCGCAAGAACGAATTGCTCGACGAGTCTCGCCGTCAGCATGGGCGGCCGCGTCGCGGAGGAAATTGTCTTCGGCGACGTCACCAACGGCGCCCGCGGCGACATCCAGCAGGCCACACGGCATCGCGCGCAAGATGGTTTGCGAATGGGGCATGAGCGAGAAGATGGGCATGGTCGAATACGGCGAGCACGAGGATTACGTCTTCCTCGGCCGCGACATTTCGCGCGCGCGCGATTACAGCGAAGCGACCGCCGAGGAGATCGATCGGCGAAGTGCGCAAGCTGATCGATGACGCCTACGCGACCGCGCAAGGACACTCTCGCTGGCGCATCGCGACAAGCTCGAAGTGATCGCGAAGGCGTTGCTCGAATACGAGACGCTCGACGGCGCGCAGATCAAGGAAATCATCGAGCACGGGCGCATTGATCAATCCGCCGCCGGGTCCGCCGCCGGCTTCCGGTCAAAAGATGCGCCGGAGAAACCGCCGAAGCAGGTGGTCGCGCCCGACGTGACCCCGCCGCTGCCCGGCGGACTGAGCGGCGCCCCGGCTTAGGACGGCGTTACAGCTTCGACCCGCCGGTATTGACGACGTGGACGCTGCTGCCCGAGGCCCCATCTCCCGTGCGATAAATCGAAGCGCACTTCCGCCCGATCTTGAGCGCTTCGAAGGCGCTTCCGAGACGGCGTTCCGGTGAAGTAGATATCGACGCCCCTGCCGTCGGTGATGAAGCCGTATTCGCGAACAACTTCGTGACCAGCGCGCGAGGCTCGGCGTGCGTCTTTACTTCACGCCGCTGATTTTCGACGAGGTGCCTTCAACTGCCGCTCCATCGTCTTGAACGCGTCGTTGATGACCTTGCTCAGCGGCTCGTGCATCTCGTGCTCGGCCTGCTTCTCATCCACCACCAGTTCGTGCCCGGGCGGAACGGTCACATCAATTCGCACGCGGAACGGATTCCCCTATTGCTGCGCATGATTCGGTTGCTCGACGGCGACATCGCACCGGCTGATGTGATCGCAAAAGCGATCGAGCCGCGCGGCTTTCGCGCGAATCAAGTTGTCGATCTCGTCCGATTTCTCGACACCGCGATAGGAGATGTCAACGGGCAATTGCATGAGTCAATTGCATTGTCGACGGAACGATTCGTCCAGGCAAGCAAAGATCGAACGCTAGAGCGGCTGCAGCGAACGAAAATGTTTCGTGCAACTTCGCCGGCTCGATTTTGACCAGGTCCGACTTCACGTGTTCCACGATGCGATCGCGCACCTCGGCCGGCAGCAGATCGACGACAGCGGAATGAATCGAAGCGGGCGCGGCAAACGACCAGCCATCGGCGCCTTCGCGTTTCACGACTTCGGCGATTTGTTCGGCGAGCTGTTTGCAGATGCGCCGATCGTTTTCGGTCTCGAACGCAGTGCGTTCGGCAATGGAATTTGCATGCCGCGCCGCTGCCGTCGCTCACCGGGAAAGCGTCCCGCCTGGTCCGTCAATTTGTCGTCGTAGCGTCCGTGCGCGTCGGTGATATCGAAGGCCTGCACCAGTTGCAGACTCGCGCCGCGATTCGGCGTTTCGTTCACCTTGTATGCTTTCAAGCTGCCGCGATCGGCGACGATGATTAGTGATGTCGGTGTCATGATCTTCGCTCCGTTCAGTCATCGCCATCGGCGATTCGTCTCGCGAGCTCACACTTTCGCGCGGCACGTTTCGACTCCTCTCCGGAGGCTGGCGTCGGCGCATCGGCGTTCTTCCGCTGCTTTTCGCTCGCGTCGGAGTTTCGCCTTCGTGTGGAATCTCGCATCTGCGCGTTTCTTCCACGATTCGTGGCGCGCCTGCGCCTGGTCGACCCGCTGGCCAGCTTGCAGCAGCATTGCACCGCGCGACCATTCACTTCGACGTCGTCGCCGGAACGGTAACTTCTTCGGCTCCTGGCAGAAACCCGCTTCGTCCGCAGTATCAAGGACCAGCTGCCATTCGATGTGTTCCTGGCCCGGCAGGACGAACGGAATCGGCTCGTGATGCGCGTTGATCAGGAGCAGGAAAGTCTCGTCGCGGATCGGTTCGCCTTCGAAACTCGAGCACGTCGATCGTGTCGCCGCTCAGGAGCATCCCGAGACAGCGCACAAAAGGCGAGGCCCATTCTTCGTCGCTCATTTCGTTGCCGCCCGGGATTGAACCACATCACGTCCTTGATCTCCGAGCCGCGAATCCGCCGGCCCTGGAAAAATTTTGGCCGCCGAAAAACCGGATGTTCGCGCCGCAGCTGGATCAGCTTCTTCGTGAAACTCCAGGAGCTGCCTTCTGCTCGTCGTCGATGTTCCCAGATCAGCCAGCTGATCTCGTTGTCCTGGCAATAGGCGTTGTTGTTTCCCGTTCTGCGTGCGCGCCCATTCGTCGCCGGCGCAGAGCATCGGCACGCCTTGCGAAAGAAACAGCGTGGTCAGAAAATTCCGCCGCTGCCGCCGGCGCAGTTGCGTTGATCTCCGGATCGTCGGTCGGCCCTTCGACGCCGCAATTCCAGGAGTGATTATTGTTGTCGCCGTCGTTGTTGTCTTCGCCGTTGGCCTCGTTGTGCTTGTCGTTGTAGCTGACGAGATCGTTCAGGGTGAATCCGTCGTGCGCGGTGACGAAGTTGATGCTCGCGTACGGGCGGCGTCCGCTGTGTTGATAGAGATCGGGACTGCCCGTTAGGCGATAGGCCAGCTCGCCCACTCGTGCCTTCGTCGCCCTTCCAAAAACTGCGCACCGCGTCGCGATATTTCCCGTTCCATTCCGCCCAGAGCACCGGAAAATTGCCGACCTGATAGCCGCCCTCGCCCACGTCCCACGGCTCCGCGATCAACTTCACCTGCGAGATGCACCGGGTCCTGGTGAATGATTTCGAAGAACGCGTGCAGCTTGTTCACGCCCTTCGTCGTCGCGCGCCAGAGTCGAGGCGAGATCGAAGCGGAAACCGTCCACGTGCATGTCGTTCACCCAGTAGCGCAGGCTGTCCATGACCAGTTGCAGCGTGCGCGGATGGAGCAGATTGAAGGTGTTGCCGGTGCCCGGTGAAATCCAGGTAGAAACGCGGATCTTCCGGCGATGAGCCGGTAGTAGGCCAGGTTATCGATCGCCGCGAAAACTGAGCGTCGGCCCGAGGTGATTTCCTTCGCCGGTGTGATTGTAGACCACGTCGAGGATCACTTCGATCCCGGCCGCGTGCAGATTGCGCACCATCGCTTTGAACTCCGTGACCTGTCCGCCCATCGCGCCGCTGCTGGAATACTTCGCTTCCGGCGCGAAGAAGCCGATCGTGTTGTAGCCCCAGTAATTCGTTAGGCCGCGATCGACCAGAACCTTGTCGTCGATATGATGCGTGCACCGGCAGGAGTTCGACCGCGGTCACGCCCAGATCTTTCAGATACTCGATCGCGCCGGCGCTGCCGACGCCGGCGTAGGTCCCCCGCAATTCTTCCGGCACCTCCGGGCATCAGCTTCGTGAAACCCTTGACGTGCACTTCGTAGATGATCGAGCTGATGCAGCGGCGTGCCCGGCCGCTTGTCGTCGCCCCAGTCAAACGCGTTGTCGATCACGACCGCCTTCGGCATTCCCCAGGCGTCATCGCGAAAATCGCGCGCCAGATCTTCGACTGCCGTCGCCCACGACGTAGCCAAACATTTCGTCCGCCCAGTTGATCTGGCCCGCGATCGCTTTCGCGTACGGATCGATCAGCAGCTTCGAACTGTTAAAGCGCATGCCCGCGTTCCGGATCGTACGGGCCGGAAACGCGAAATCCGTAAAGCTGTCCCGGCCGCACATCCGGCAGAAAAACATGCCAGACCTGGTCGGTGTGTTCCGTCATCGGAATGCGAATGTTTTCCTGCGGTGCGTCGGCCTAGTCGAAGAGACAAAGATCGACCGAGGTCGCCGTCTCGGAGAAGAGCGCGAAATTAACGCCGTTGCCGAGCCAGGTCGCGCCGAGCGGATAGGGATAACCGAGCCAAATTTTTACCGGTGTCATAGAATTCGGAGCCGTTCCTATCCGCTACGGAAATGCGGTTGGCAACGATTGCACCGGTCGCGCTACGCCGCTGCTGCCTCACTTCCTCTTCCGCTTACTCCGAGCATCTCCGGAATCCGCAATGCTACGACGAGTCCTTACCAGATTCCCAAACCAGCCGTAGGGAAACGCGTCGCCCGGACAATCCGTCGACCACTGCGGCGGATTCATCTCGCGATGCGGCCGCACCATCAGCGGGCGTCCATCGCTCTTCCCGCAACGCTTCCGCAAGAACTGGATCAACTCTTCGCGTCGCGTCCAGCTGCGCGCGCGTCGGTTTATCGCGATTGAAATCGCCCACGAGACAAATCCCTAACGCGATGTTGTTCAGGTAATCGCTGTGCACGTGGCCGCCGTTGATCTGTCGCCGCCAGCGATCGCCGATCTCGATCTCGCCGTTGCCCGAGGATGTTCCGTTGCCGACGACGAAGTGATACGCCAGGCCGTTCTTCATTCGGCGCACGCGGCGATGATAGTAATCGAAGGCGCGCGCGTTCCCCTGCCGCGTACCGCTGTTGTGCACGATGATGAATTTCCAGCGCGCGCGCTGGACCGGCGCGCGGCGAATGGCATCGACGACCTTGCGGCTCAAGAGGCGGTAGTTGGCGCCCGGTTCGCCACCACCAAACAGCTTCGACCAAAAACCTTGGCGCGGCGGAGGTGGCGGCGGCGGCTCGTAACCCTGTTCCTCTTCGATTCCGGATTTCTGAATTGTGATGTCCGCCGGAGGCGCGCTGGACGCCGGCGCTGTGGTCGGAACGGGAACGGAACGCGCTGGTTTGGACTCCTCGTCGGGGGTTGAAGTAGGCCGCACGGTCGGCGCCCGCTTTGGCAACTCATCTTCATCCTCGTCCGATTTCGTCTTCGGCTTCGCGGCCGGCGTCGGAGAGGATTCTTCTTTCTTTTTGCCTGCGCGCGGAGTCGCTTCGTCTTCCGCCTCTGCAGTACCCTTCTTAGTCTTCGCTTTCTTCTTCGCGACTTTCGGTTTGCCGCCTGGCTTCGGCGAGTCGCCCGGTGTGGGAGAAGCGATCGTATGCATCTCCTCACGCGCCTTCAGAAAGGCGTCGCGCTTCTTTTTGTCCGCCTCCGAAATCTGCGCGTGCAGCAAAGTCCCCGCGAGGCCGCTCAAGGCGAGTGCACAACCGAGCCAAATCGTGCCGCGCATGAGAAATCGCCGATCCGCTACCGCCGGGAATGCGCGTTCAAGCGGCGGGCTGAGGTTCAGCGGTGGCCGCGGCTTCGCGTGCGGCCGCGCGCTCACGCTCGCGCTGCAGGATCGCGTTCAATTTCCCGCCGAGGAGCAGAAGCAGACACGTGAGATACATCCAGGTCAGCAGAACAATGACCGACGCGAGCGCGAGATAGGTCGGATTGTAGCGATCGTACTTGGCGACATAATATTGGAAAAGCTTCGTCACGGTGATCCAGCCGATCGCGAAGAACAGCGAGCCCGGGAGCGCCTGGCGAATGGTCAGATAATTTTCCGGCGTGAGCAGATAGAGCGCGAGCGCCAGGAGAATGAGCGCGACCGCGGTCAGCGGCAGACTCAAATACGCGACCCATTGTTGCAGGGGAATGTTGAGCTGAAAATTCACCTCCGCGAGGCCGGCCAGTGTTTCCCCGAAAACCATCGCGTTGAAGCAGAACAGAATCGTGATCCCAAACCAGAAGAGGAGGAAAAACGCGATGACATATTTTGACCACCAGTTGCGATCCTCCTGGATGCCATGGGTCCTGCTAAGGGCGCCGGAGGTAGTCGAGATGAACGCCGTCCCCAGCCAGATTCCCAGGAGAATCCCAACGTTGGCGACCCAGCCGCTTGCGCCAGTCACAACCACATTCGCCGCCTGAGTGTCGAGTATCTCCTGCACCCTCGGGTCCGACGGCAGAAAGGTTTTCAAGAACGTCAACATCTGGTGCAGCTTCGCCGGATCGGTGCCGAAGAGGCCGAGCAGATGCCAAAGAAAGAGCAGCCCGGGCGCGAGGGTAAAGAGAAATTGATACGCCATCTGCGCGGCCAGACCGGTGGTGTTGTCCATGGCCGTTTCCCAGACCAAACGCCGAGTCACTCTGCCGACGAATTTTAGGCGTCTCATCTGCGGTCGAGAGTTTACTTTGCCTGCCACAAATATCCATTAAACTCTCCGGCAGCGCAGGCACGGCGGTTGGTCTAACGAGTCTTGAAAAAAATCCTGATCCTGACCGCGGGCTTCGGCGAAGGACATAACAGCGCGGCGCGCGGCATCCGCCAGGCCCTCGCGCAGGTCGGAGGCCGTCAGGTGCAAGTGCAGGTGCACGATCTTTTCGCCGATACCTACGGGATGGCAAACGATTGGGTGCGCGAGGCCTATCTCGGCCTGATCAACCACGCACCGCACATTTGGGCCGCGATCTATCGTCTGCTGGATCGACAGGAGAAATTCTCCGGGAACTTCAAGGTCTTCTTCACCGTGAAGGCATCACTCCGGCGTCTACTCGCGCAATTCGCACCGGATGTGATTGTCTCGGTTTATCCCGCCTATCCCCACATGCTCGACGAGATGCTTGGGCCCGTCGGGCAGACGCCTGGCGGCAAGCGCGTCGTGGTGATCACGGACTCGCTCTCGGTGAATGCGATTTGGTATCGCTGCAGCGCCGATTATTTTCTCCTGCCAAACGAGCGCAGCGCGGCGGTGCTGCACGCCGCGAGGATTTCGCCCAGGCAGATCAAGACCTTCGGCTTTCCCGTCAGTCCGGAGTTCGCCGAAGTCGATGTCGCCCGTTCCGCGCCCTCCGATGCCGGCGGTCGGCGCGTCCTCTATCTGATCAACGCGCGCAAGGCAGACGCGGCCGAAATGGTCCATCGACTCGCGGGCATCGGGGGCATTCAACTGACCGTCGCCGTCGGTCGCGACCGGCGCTTGCGCAAATCGGTCGAGAACATCCGCGCGCTGACGGCTCGGCCGTTCAACATCGTCGGGTGGAGCGAAGAACTTCCACGTCTCCTGCGCGCGAGTCATCTTCTCATCAGCAAAGCCGGCGGCGCAATTGTGCAGGAGGCGATGGCCGCCGCCTGCCCGATGATCGTCAATCACGTCATTCCCGGTCAGGAAGAGGGAAACGCGCGCCTATTGGTGGAAACAAACTGTGGCGCGCTCGCGCTTACCCCGGAGGCGGTAATCAGCGCCGTGCAATCCGCCTTTGCCAATGACGCGGCGCTGCTGGCACGAGTGGTCGGCAAACATCGCGCAACTCAGTCGCCCGGCCGCGTCGCTCGAGATCGCGCGTTTTCTGTTATCACTCTAGGCCACCCGGCTGGAACGCCGGGAAGATCTGCCTGCCACCGACAAACGTTCGCAACACTTCGAACTCTGGCGACAGAACAACAAAGTCGGCATCGGCGCCAATTTCCAACACACCTTTCGATTTACTGTCCAGCGCGCGCGCGGGATTGGCGCTCGCCATGCCGATCGCTGCGGGCAGGGAAACTCCCACCTGGCGCATCATCGTGCGCACAAGATCGATCATGCGCGCCGCGCTCCCCGCGAGCGCGGAACGATCCGCCAGCCAGCACGCTCCATCCGCGACGATGCAATCGACACCTCCAAGCGTGAAACGCGAATCCGGCGGCAGCCCCGCCCCGGCCGTGGCATCGGTCACCAGACAAATCCCGGCAGGTCCCTTCGCCCGGTACAACATCTTCATCAGCGTCGGCGAGACGTGATGTCCATCCGCGATCAGCTCGCACATGATCTCGGGTTCGCTGAGCGCGAACTCCAACAAACCAGCGACGCGCTGGGAACCGCGGCGCCGTGCGGCGGACATGCAATTGAAGGTGTGCGTAACATGACGCATCCCATGCTCGAAAGCGCGGCGCGCTTCCTCGTCCCAGGCTTCGCTGTGTCCGCCGCTGACGGCAATATTTTGCGCGCGCAATCGATCGATCGCTTCGAGCGCGCCCGGCAATTCCGGCGCCAGGGTGATGCGTTTGATCACATCCCGGAACTCGAGCAGCGATTCGATCGATGCCGGATCAGGATCGCGGATGAACTCCTTTCGTTGCGCGCCCGCGCGTTGCGCAGAGATGAATGGTCCCTCCACGTGAACGCCCGCGATCTGCGGCATCGCGGCAGCATGCGCGCACGGTTTCCAGCGTCGCTGCGATCTGCGCCATCGGCGCAGTCGCGGTCGTCAGGAGGAGCGCGGTCGTGCCGCCACTTGCGTGATAGAGCACAAATCTCACGGAATGCTTCTCTCGACGCTTCCATCGTGTCGCGACCCATCGCGCCGTGCACATGCAAATCGATGAATCCTGGCGCGAGATAGTTCCCGTCGAGATCGAGCGCGCCGGTCGCCGGAGTCGCCTCGCGAATCCCGGATATCTTTCCTTCCGCTTCAACGACCTCGAGTCCGTCGCGGATACCGTCGGGGAAAATGAGGCGCCCGTTTTTGAAAATCATATCCGCTCACTCCTCAGCGCGCGTCATCCTGAGTCGCGCAGACGACGAAGGACCACGCATAGGATTGCAGGTCACCCACGCGACAATAAGTCATGACCAATCACCCTGCGTGAGGTCCCTCGGCGTATTCTCGCCTCGGGATGACAACGTGTTGTTTCGCGTCGAACCGAAGCAGACCTGCTGCGCGTGTCCGAACATCTTCGCCAAATCCAAGCGCCTCTTTGAAGCGCCAGTCGCGCTCCAGTGGATTGGCAATTTTCTGCGCGGAACGAAACGCCGACCAATCCAATCGTCCTTGCAGCCAAAGCCGATGGCCGAGCACTGGCACCGGAAAATCGCTCCCGTGAAGAATGCGCGGCGCGATCTCGGGCCGCAAACAATCGCGCAGATGCGCGCAGCGATTCAGCGAAACCATTGCGCTGATGTCGCCGTAAAGATTCGGGAATTCCGCCAGCATGGCGACCCAGTCATCGAAGTAATCGGGATCGAGCGGGCCGCTCTTCGTCGCGCAATGCGCCGCGATCACGGTCACCCCGCATTCCAGCGGAAGGCGCAGCAGCTTCGGATCGGCCAGCCTGGCATTGACGATCGGCACGGTGTTTTCGCCGCCGGTGTGCGCGAGGAGCGGCAGACGCGCCTCCGCCATTCGTTCCCAGAAGGGGCGATAACGCACGTCCGATGGGTCGATGTTCTGGCAATTCGGCAGGCATTTCATCAAGACCGCACCGCGCGCGAGACAACGCTCCAGTTCATCAAGCGCATCCGCACGCGCCGGATGAATGGAAACCCCGGCGAGGAACTCAGGGTGCGTCTGCGCGAGGTCGAGGACGACATCATTGGGCACATACATCGAACCGAGATCGGGGCGCGGCGTGCCATCGGCATCGTGCACTCGCTCATGTGCCAGCAGAACAATCGCGTCGAACGAGGAATCGCGCACGAGCTTGAGCAGGTGGTTCGCGTAAACAGTTTCCAAGTCTCCGTCGAGCACGTCGCGCGCAAATCCCAGTTGCCGCACCATGAAACCGGCGAGCCAGCGATGCCAGCCGCTCAAGCGCAACCAGCCGCCGGAGCCGCCCACGCCGTTGCCGACCATGTGAACGTGCATGTCGATGCGGAGCGGACCGGGCATTCGGCCGTCATGCTAGATAGGCGCAGCAAGCCCAGCAATGTTTCAATGCGCCGCATTGCGTTTGCCGAGCGCGTCCGCCATCTTCGCTCCGATGGAATTCGATTATGACGTCGTGATTGTCGGCGGCGCATTCTCCGGCGCGGCCACCGCGCTCGTGCTCAAGCGAAAGCATCCCGCGGCGCGCGTCCTCATCATCGAAAAGGCGGAGGAATTTGATCGCAAGGTCGGCGAATCGACGACCGAGATTAGCAGTTGTTACATGACGCGGATCCTCGGCCTAACGAATTACCTCGGGCATCACCAGCTTGCGAAGCAAGGCCTGCGCATGTGGTTCTCGAATCGTCCCGACCAGCCGTTCGATGATTGCGTGGAAGTGGGCGCCAAATATCAGGCGCGGCTCCCGACCTTCCAGGTTGATCGCGCCACGCTCGACTCCCACATGCTCGAAACCGCGGTCGATGCGGGCTGCGATTTGCGGCGCCCGGCAAAGGTGACGCGCCTGGAGTTGGATGGGGAGAACGGGGCCCATGTGTCCTATGCGACCGATACGTCCCATGAAACCGTCCGCGCGCGCTGGATCGTGGATGCGAGCGGACGCGCGGCGATGCTCGCGCGCAAGCTCGGCCATTTTCGCCCGAACACCGAACACCCGATCAACGCAGTCTGGGCGCGCTTTTCCGGAGTGAAAGATTGGGACAGCTACGATTGGCGCGAGCGTTTCCCGGATTATGCAAACGCCTGCCGGACCTCGCGCTCCTGGGCGACGAACCACCTCATGGGCCACGGCTGGTGGTGTTGGATCATTCCGCTGAAGGGCGGCGATGTCAGTGCCGGTCTGGTTTATGACTCGCGCATCTTCAAACTCAACGAGGGACCGAATCTGGGCGAACGGTTGCGCGCGCACTTGTTCACGCATCCGGTCGGCCGCGAGATTTTTGCCACGGCGCAATTGGTGGAGGGTGATGTGCACGCGTTCTCCGCTCTGCCGTATTCGAGCGCGCAAGTCTGTGGCGACGGTTGGGCGAGCGTCGGTGACGCTGCCGGGTTCATCGATCCGCTCTACAGTCCCGGGCTCGATTTTTGTTCCTACACGACCTACTACGTGGCCGAGATGCTCGCGGCGAATCTCGCGGGCGAAGACGTGGCCGAGCGCCGCCGCTATTACAATGAGCAGTTTCCCATCACCTATCGGCTTTGGTTCGAGACGCTCTATAAGGACAAGTACTACTACATGGGGGACGCGGAGTTGATGTCGGCCGCGCTCCTTCTCGATGTCGGCTCCTATTTCGTTGGTCTCGTTAGTCCGGTGTATCGGAATCCGGAACGGGAATTCTTGCGGCTGCCTTTTGAAGGAATGCCGGGACGCGTCGTCGGTGGGATGATGAAATTCTACAACCGGCGCCTGGTCGCGCTCGCGCAACGCCGGCTGGCCGCGGGTTGCTACGGAAAAGCGAATGCCGGTTGGCGCGAACTCTACGACGGCTTCGTGCCCGATGCGCGCGTGCGCAAATTGATCCGAAAAGGTCTCTTTCGCTGGTGGACGAGCGGAGCTGAAAAACGTCGCGCTCATGCTCCGACCAAATACTCGCCGAACCGCGCACACGCGTTCGGAGAACACGGCGGCGGAGGCAGTTTTGAATTGACGAGTTCTCGTTCCACCTACCTCCGCCGCTTCGCTGTCCGCGGAGTTTTTTGGCGGCAGTATTTGGACTTCGCCCTGCTGAATGTTCCCTTTTATCTGCAACCGGTCCTGCTGGTCTTTTGGACGTTCTTCTTTTACCTTTTCGCTGCTCCGGCGCGGCGCGCGATACTCAGCAATCTAGCCGTTATCTTTCCGGGCTCGTCACCGATGGTGAATCACTTCCGGGCTTTTCGAACGCTGTTGAACTTTGCATGGACGATCACCGACGCGGCTAACTACAAACTCACTAAAACCGAATTCGACCACGACATTGTTGGAGCGGAATTTCTCGAGCAACTCGGAGTCGCCAAAGGGGCGATCGTGCTCACCGCTCACATGGGCAATTACGATCTCGGCGCGGCGTTGTTCGCGCAGAAATTCAACCGCCAGATCCAGATCGTGCGCGCGCCGGAACCCGATGCGCAAACCGCGAATCACCTGAACGAGTCGCTCGAACAATCAGGGGAAGGCGGAATCAAAATCGCCTACAACTCTGACGGCGCGCTCCTCTCACTCGATTTGCTTAACACGCTGCGGCAAGGCGAAATTGTTTCCATTCAAGGCGATCGCGTGACTGGATGGTGTCGCCTCCGTGGAGGGCCGACTCTTCGATCGACCAGTGCGGATCCCAAGCGGACCATTTTCTCTGGCGCAAGTGGCGCAGGTGCCGATTTTCCCGCTCTTCATGCGGCGCGCGGGTCATCATCGATATCAGATTATTGTCCGTGCGCCGATCGTCGTCCCGCGAACGGCGAACTCACGGGACGATGACATTGCCACGGCGGTGGCCATCTGGTGTCAGATCCTGGAGGAAACCATCGCGCAAAACTGGGATCAATGGTTTTCGCTCGTGCCGATTTTTGACTCGCATGAACAACCCTGAGCGCCGCGACCAGCCGCAGTTTTATTTCGCTTTGCCGCGGCTGGTCGCCAGCCAGCTCGGCTGGAACGCCGCGCGTACTGAACGCAATTGGCTCGAAGCGAATATCGTCGGCGGCTTCGAGCACTTGATCTGGTACGCTTTCGCCGCCCACGCGCTCCTGCACGGCATGCCGGCATGGGAGAAGATCGCGTTACTCATTCCGCTCGTCGTCTGCGTCTGGATCTGTTGGCTGCTCATGATCTACCTCAATTCCGTGCTTCATTCGATTGCTGCGCGCTTTGCGGATTACTCCGCGATCTTTCGAACGCGCGCGCGCAAAGCGTGCTCCTCGGAATCGTCACCACCGGCTTCGCGTTTTACTTGAGCGCGAACGCGTCCCGGCTGGGCATTCTTGGAGTCGCCTGGGTGGTGGCGGTTTCACTGAATCTGCTCGCCGCCGCCGTTCTTGTCGTCACCGATGCGGTCAATCCCGCGACCGAATAATCGCGCATGACTCGACCGCTGCTCATCGGCTGCGCATTCATCGCTCCGCTGCTCTCGCTCTCGCTCATCGGAACAAATTTGTATTTCGCCCTCGCGCCGCTCTTCGTCTCGCACCTGCTCCTGCTCTACGCGACGCTGGCGCCGAATTGCCAGTGGTGGGGACCGGTCATGACGACCTTCGCCACGACAGAGCGCGAAGTCTGGATCACGATCGATGACGGACCGTCGCTCGCGCACACGATAAGAATGCTTGACGTCCTCGAGCAGTTCGACGCGCGCGCGACCTTCTTCGTCGTGGGCGCGCGGGCGGAGGAATACCCGCATCTCATCACCGAAATTCTCGCGCGCGGACATGCCCTCGCCAATCACACCCAGACGCATCCGAGAGGTTCGTTCTGGTGCGCCGGCGCGAGCAAAATTAGAAATGAAATCGACCGCTGCGCGGAGACTTTGCGGACTACACCGGAACGTCCCGCGCTTCTGTTCCGTGCGCCGGCCGGAATGAAAAATCCCTTTGTGCATCCCGCGCTCTCCTGCCGCGGCCTGTCGCTCGTTGGCTGGACGGTGCGGGGGCTGGATACGATTAAGCGCGATCCGCAGCGCGTCGCCGAGCGCATCGAGAAATCGGCGCGGCCCGGGGCCATCATTCTTCTGCATGAGGGTCAGCGAGCGGAGAAAGATCCGGAATTCAATCCGCGCTGTCTCGAGCTCGACGCTGCAGCGTCTGGCCACGCGCGGTTTCCGTTTTGTGATTCCGCGCCCGGAACAATTGCGGGCGTGATCCTCGCGGAGTCAGCGCAGGATGCCTGACTCCGTCCGGCCGAAAAATGAAGAGCCGGTTATTGAACGGCCCGCCGCCGAACATCGGCCGCTCCTCACGCGCGAACACTGCGTCGCTGAACGCTTCATTGATTGATGCGCGCGTCGGGAAATGCAGCGGCCCGCCAACATTCCAGGAGATGGTCTGCGCGAAAATCTCGCCGAGGTACGTTGCCCAGAAGCGCGCGGAATGGTCACGCGGGCAATCGCGCAGGAGCAGCATCCCGCCGGGCGCGACTCGCGCCGCGAGCTGCGAGAGCAATTTCGTCTGCGCGTCGGGATGGAGATAATGCAGCGCATCGAAGAGAGCGATGTTGCCGCGGAATTCCGGCAACTCGCGGGTCGCGTTCTGTTCCAGAAACGTCAGCCCGCGGAAGCCTGCCTTCGCCGCAGCCGAACGCGCGTGCTGGATCTTGCGCCCATCAAGGTCGAGTCCGGTGACCGGCTGCTTCACCCCGCGCATCCGCAGATACAACGGAAACAAACCAACCCCGCAGCCCACGTCCAGAATCGGCTCGGCGGAATCGCGCAATAATTCGAACGCCACGCGAAAGATCGTATCGCGGCGCAGCTTCCCGGCGGCGTAGTGGCGGAGCCAGCGCGGCCCAAAGAGCGACGAAACGCGCGCGCACGCTTCTTCATGCGTCGCTCCTTGATTGCGCCGGTTTTCCATTGGCTTCGAAATATCGCACTGCCAGACTGGACCGATGGGCGACTTTTTTTCCGACTACGAGGTCGGAGAATTTTTCGACGAAATGTTCGCCGCGCCCGGCGTGGTCCGCCCTCATTACAGCAAGTTGCTCGAGCGATTCAAGGAAATGGAGCGCGACGGAGTTCGAGCGCAAGCGCGAGCTCGCCGCCTCCACTTTTCTGACCCAGGGCATCACCTTCACGGTCTACAACGACGACCAGGGAACGGAACGCATTTTTCCTTTCGACCTCGTTCCGCGCATCATTCCCGCGAAGGAATGGGAACTGGTCGAGCGCGGGCTCGTCCAGCGCATCACCGCGCTCAATCTGTTTCTGCACGACATCTATCACGCGCAAAACATTCTGCGCGACGGCGTCATTCCGAAACAGATCGTCTGGGAAGCGGCCCATTTCCGGCCGGAGTTCATGCACTTCGATGTGCCGCGGAATATTTACATTCACATTTGCGGGACCGATCTGGTGCGCGATCGCGACGGCAATTATCTCGTGCTCGAGGACAACGCGCGCTGTCCCTCCGGCGTTTCCTACGTGATGGAAAATCGCCAGGCGATGAAGCGCGTCTTCCCCACTCTGCTCGCGCAATATCGCGTGCGTCCGGTGGAAGATTACAGCCAGGAATTGCTCAACGTCCTGCGCTACATCGCCCCGCACGGCAAGGCCGAACCGACCGTCGTTCTGCTCACGCCCGGGACTTACAACTCGGCTTACTTCGAGCACTCGTTTCTCGCGCGCTCGATGGGGATCGAGATCGTCGAAGGCCGCGATCTCGTCGCGCAAGACGGCAAGGTTTACATGCGCACAACCAAGGGTCTGAAGCCGGTCGATGTGATTTATCGCCGGATCAACGACGACTTCCTCGATCCCACGGTTTTCCGCAAAGATTCGGGCCTCGGCGTCCCGGGATTGGTCGACGCCTGCCGCGAGGCAACGTCAGTCTCGCGAACTCGATCGGCACCGGGATCGCCGACGACAAGGTGGTTTACCATTTCGTGCCGAAGATGATCCGTTACTACCTCGGCGAAGATCCGATTCTGCCGAACGTGCCGACGTATCTCGCCTCGGTGAAGGAAGATCTCGCTTACATCCTCGAACACGTCTCCGAGCTGGTGATCAAAGCCGCGAACGAGAGCGGCGGTTACGGCATGCTCATCGGCACGCAGGCGACCAAGGCGGAGTGCGACGATTTCCGGGAAAGAGTCCGCAAGGATCCGCGCAACTACATCGCGCAACCGATCGTCCCGCTCTCGCGCTCGCCTGCGTTCTTGCGAGGAGTCGATGCAAGGCCGCCACGTCGATCTGCGTCCCTACATTCTCTATGGCGAAAAGGTCACCATCATTCCCGGCGGATTAACGCGCGTCGCGCTCACCCCGGGTTCGCTCGTGGTCAATTCCTCGCAGGGCGGCGGAAGCAAGGACACCTGGGTCATCGATGAGGAAGAAATCGATCGGATGCCGGACGCCATCATCTAATGCTTAGCCGCGTCGCTGATTCGCTCTATTGGATGAGCCGCTACATCGAGCGGGCGGAGAACAACGCCCGCATCGCCGATGTCAACCTGCAACTCGCGCCTCGATCTCGCGAACCAGGCGAGAGGTCGATCCGAAGCAGCACTGGAATCCGATCATCAGTTCGCTCGAGGAAAACGAGCTTTTCGCTTCGCTCTACCCGAAGCCGGACGAACGCGCGGCGATCGATTTCGTTAGTCTGCAGAAGAAAAATCCGAACTCGATTTACTCCTGCCTCACCCTCGCGCGCGAGAATGCGCGGACCACGCGCGAGCAGATTTCCAGCGAGATGTGGGAACAGATCAATCGCCTCTATCTTTTCGTGCAGAGCGATTCGGCGAGGAAACAATTGCGCGCCAGTCCGTACGAGTTTTTCAAGCCGGATCATCGCCGGCTCGCATCTTTTCCAGGGCATCACCGACGCGACCATGACCCACGGCGAAGGCTGGGACTTCATCCGCATCGGCACGACTGCTCGAGCGCGCTGATTGCACCTCGCGCATCCTCGACGTGAAGTATCACATCCTCCTGCCATCCGGCGAACGGGTGGGCGGAAACGTCGACACCATTCAATGGATGTCGGTCCTGAAATCGTGCAGCGCGCTCGAGGCCTATCGCAAAATTTACGTCGACCAGGTGGCGCCGTGGAAGGTCGCGGAGTTTCTCATCACGCACGATGACTTTCCGCGCTCGATCCGCTTCAGCGTCGATTCTCTCGACGCAGCGCTGCATCACATTTCGGGATCAGACGAAGCCCAATTACGCGAACGAAGCGGAGCGGCTTTCCGGCCGGCTGCGCTCCGATCTCGATTACGTCACGATCGGCGAGATTTTCAAGTTCGGTTTGCACGAATATCTGGAGTCGATCCAGAAGCGGCTCGTGGAAATCGAGCGATGCGACCTACGACACCTACTGCGCGAACAGTGCGCTGGACGAGGTGGCTACGGGTTGAGCAGGCCGACGTACCACGCGACGAGCGCGTCGCCGAAGAACATCCAAGCGAGCGCGCCCAAAGCGAGGTAGGGACCAAACGGCAGCTTGGCCGACCAAACGCGTTTGCCGATCAGCAGCGTCGCCAGGCCAACGACCGAACCGAGCAGCGAACCCGCGAAGATGCTGAAGAGAACCGCGCGCCATCCGAGAAAGGCGCCGATGGCCGCGAGGAATTTCAAATCGCCGCGTCCCATCGCTTCGCGCGGAATTTGCAGCTCGCGGACGACGCCGGAAATTTTGTCGATCGTATCGAGCGACGATTTCTTCGTCATCGATGGTGACCCGATCATAGTGAAAACGCAGTGTGGTCTTCCCGAGATTGCGGCCATCCATCACCGCTTCGTCGCAGTGCAACAAGAGCTGATCCGTCTCGCGCGCGAAGTGATCGCTCCACAACCCGCGATCTTCGCCGACGACGAAACTCCGCGTCTCTCGCCTGCCCGCGTCCAGGTGAAAGGCGTGGGCGCTTCCAGCCGAATTTTCTTTTTCCCGAATACGAGCTTGCCGCCTTCGAGCACGATCCAGAGCAGTCCGTAACCGAGCGCGGCCGAAGCGACCGAGGATCAGAAGCGCACGCCATCTCTGCTCCGTCTCCATCAGCGCGGGCACGAGAAAGCTCGCCAGAACTGCCCGCGACCGTTCCGCCAATCGTGATCTCATCCGGAATGATGAAATGCTCGAAGTCGATGAAGGTGGCGACGATCAGCAGCGAAACGAGAATCCAGTACGCGAGCGCGATGTCCCAGGGAAAGGCTGCGCCAGATGGCGAGGAACAGGAGCGCGGTCAGGAGTTCGACGGCGAAATAGCGGAAGGCAATGCGACTGCCGCAATTCGCGCAGCGTCCGCGCAGGAAAAGCCAGCTGAAGAGCGGCAGATTCTGGTACCACGGGATTGGTTTCTTGCAGGCCGGACAGAAGGAGCGCTTCGGCTCGTTGACCGACAGATCGAGCGGCATTCGATAAATGCAGACGTTGAGAAACGAGCCGACGACCGCGCCGAGAACGAACGCGACGACGCTGAAGAAGATGATGGTAGGCCGCGAGCGAAGGATCCACGCGCGTTAGTTATCGACCTCTCGAGCCGCTTTCCGCTGCATGAACCACGCGATCCAGATGCAGCTCTCGTAAAGCAGATACATCGGCAGACCCATCGCCATCATGCTCAACATGTCGGGCGTGGGCGTGATAAAGGTCGCGAGCATGAAAATCAGGACGATGGCGTAAGGCCGGGTGCGCGCCATGAGTGCGTAGGTGATGAGCCCGAAGCGGACGAGCACCAGGACCACGACCGGCAATTCAAAGGCGAGACCGAAGCCGATCGTGAAACGGGTGACGAAGGAATAATATTCCTGCACCGTCCAGGCCGGCTGCCAGCCGAGCGATTCCGTGTCTTGAAAAAAGAACACGATCGTCTTCGGCAGGAGCAAGTAATAACACGCCGCCACGCCCGTGAGAAAAAGCACGAAGCTGACAAAGATCGCCGGCAGCATCATCCGTTTTTCCACCGCCGTCAGCGCCGGCAGAACGAACTCGGCGAGAAAATAAAGCAGGAGCGGGAACGAGAGGACGATGCCCGCGTAGAAGGCGAGCGAGAACGAAATCGTCAGCGAATCGGTCACCCCGAGGGCCCGGAGCGCGCCGATTTTCGGATCAATCTCGTGCAACGGTCGCTGCATGATCTGCACGAGCGACGTGCGAAAGGCGAAGCAGAGAATCATCGCCACGAAGAGCGTGATCGCCATCTTCACGATCGTCCAGCGGAGGTCTTCGAGATGCTCCAGGAACGGCTTGGCCGTTTCCGATTCGGGAATCTCCCGGAACTTGAAAAAATTTCGGACTGCCATGCTACCAGACCTTACGCGCGGAGCGAGAGCAGCCCGCGCGCCGCCAGGCGGGCACAGATCGCGAGCGTGTTCGCGTCGCGAATTTCGTTGCTGGCAATCATCTCCCCAATTTCGCGAGAACCAAACGCGCGGCATTCGAGAATTGATTCCGATTCGCTGTGCGCGGGACCATCGGCGCCGGGCTCGACCGGTCGCGCCAGAAAAAGATAGGCGCGCTCATCCGTGAATCCCGCGGATGAGAAAAAATATCCCAGCGGCACGGAGTTCGCCGGCGGCGCTGAGCTGGTATCCGGTTTCTTCGCGCAATTCACGCAGCGCGACTTCCTCCGTGTCCAGCATTTCGCCGTCGTCCTCCTGGTCAACCTGCCCCGCCGGCACTTCCCAAAGCGCGGCGCGGATCGGGATTCGCTCCTGGCGAATCAGAACCAGCTTTCCGTCCGCGGTCATCGGCGCCACCACCACGGCGGTCTTGCGGTGCACCACCGTCCACGTTCGCGGCTCCGCCCGCGCCGGGCTGCGGACTTCCTCCGTGGCCACGCGGAGGTGTGCACTTTCGAAGTGCGTCTGGCTTGAGATTGTTTCCCAGCCGTCGCGATCGCTGGCGGCCTGTTTGGAATTCACCGCGCAAGATTATGGGCGGATTCAGGAAAAGCGAATCGCGCTCCGCCGCCTACCGTTCTCGAGTCAACGAGACGGCGACGTAATTCACGTCAGGCAGAATGAATTTCCTCAGCTCGAGACGCACTCGCCGGAGCGGAAACGCGAGCAACAGATGCCGGGCGATCGCGTCCCCCAGGGTCTCGATCAATTTGTCACTTCGCCCGCCAACGAACTCTTTCACCTCCCGACAGACGTCGGCGTAGTTCACTGTCTTCTCGATCTGGTCCTCCATCTCGTGAAAACCCGCATCCGGCCAGAGAGTGATCGAGACGGTCAGACGTTGCGGATTGGACCGCTCCTCATCGGGAACACCGACACGCGCGGAGATCTCCAGTTCCCGGATATGAATCAGGTCATCAGCATCGCCGGGAAACCGCGTCATGCGGCTACGATATTACGAGGTCTCGGCTGGACAAGACTCGCCGAAGCCAACAAACTCGCGCCTGATTACGTCACCCGACGTTTCGACCACGAAGGTGTGCGCGACCTGTGGCAGCATTTCTTCAACGGCGAACGGGAGTGCCGAACCCGTTCCGCAGTAAACCCGGCAGCTTGGATTCTATAGGGGAAACATGATCCGCCGTTCGCCATGCGAGCCTCCAGTTGGTTCCAAGTTCGTCTCGTGGATCGCAGCGGTGTGCGCCGGAGCGGTTTCGCTCGCGCCCCCGGTGAAGGCGTTTGAGCTCTCCGGCGGAAGCTGGCCCGCCGGCAGCCAGGTGGTCATGCAACTTGGTCTGGGCAATCCGGACGCGCCTCTCCTGGACGGCAACACCTCGTGGAACGACGCGGCCCTCCCGGCGCCCCCCATGTGGAACCAGCATATGCTGCGGATGCAATTCAGCACAGTGACGAACGCGAGTTCAGCCGCCGCCTCGGGCGATCACGTGAACTCGGTTGTTTTTTCCCCTACGGTCTTCGGTCAGCCCTACGGGGCTAACGTTCTCGCGACCACCGTAACCATGCTCCAGGGATCGACCTTGACCGAGGCCGATGTTCTCTTTAACCCGGCGGTAGGTTTCGATTCCTACCACGGCCCGCTGAGGCTCGCCGCGAACGGACTGGGGCCTCTCCCCGACCTCCGTCGCGTCTTTTTGCATGAACTCGGGCATTGCCTTGGCCTCGCCCATGCCGGGCCGGACTCGATCATGAACCCCTACATCAGCGATCTGGAGCGGCTCGCACCTGACGACATCGCGGGTGCGAATGCTTTGTATGGCGCGCCCCCGCCCGTCATCATCAGCCCGCTAAGCGAGCTTGCGACCGTCAATCAGCGATTCATTTATCAGTTCGTGGCCTCGGGTGCGACTTCGCTCAGTGTCAGCAATCCGCCCCCGGGCCTGATGTTCGATCCCATGCTCAAGGCCATCGTCGGGACGCCGACGGCCACAGGAACCTTCAGTGTGGGGCTCAGCGCCACGAACTCCGTGGGCACGACCACGGCCACGCTCACGCTCACGGTGCAACCAACGCCGTCGGGGCCGGTGATGATCAGCGGCACGAGCGCGACCGGAAGAACAGGCCTCCGCTTCACCTTCCAAGTAATCACCAGCGGAGCGACCGCCGAGGCGCGCGTGAGCGCGACCGGCCTGCCCGCCGGCCTCACCCTGGACGCTCTCAGCGGCGAGATCATTGGCACGGTGAGGGCGGACGGCAGCTTCGGAGTGATGCTCACCGTCACGGATGGGCCTGCGACCAGCAGTGCCACGCTCCAGCTCACCTTCAGTTCCGATCCGGCCCTGCCCGTGATCACCAGTTCGAATGAAGCGGGAGCGAAGGTGGGGCAGCCGTTTGACTATCAGATCATGGCACCCTCGACTGCTGGTCCGGATGATCCAACGATCTTCAGCGTGATTGGCTTACCCGCGGGGCTTGTCTTGAACGCGTCAACCGGACGCATCTCCGGCACGCTCAACGGGATCGCCGGGCACGAGGCCGGTGGCAAGGGTGGCGGAATCGATTTGTCCGGAGGAGTCATCGTCAGCATGGATCTGTTTGCTGGCAATTCGACCGGCGTCACCCACATCCCACTGAATCTTTTCAACCGTCCCCCTCGGGTGGTGAACATCTCCACACGCCTCGCCATCGGCACCGGCAGCGATGTTCTCATCGGGGGATTTATTATTCGCGGTGACGCGCCCAAGAAGCTGGTCATTCGCGCGATCGGCCCTTCGCTGAGCAATAATGGCGTCCCCATTCCAGGAACACTCCAGGATCCAACGCTGCAACTTTTTGAAGGGAGCACGCTCCTCAAGTCCATCGACAATTGGAGGGACTTCCAGGAGCAGGAGATTATCGACACCACCCTGCAACCCACCGACGATCACGAATCCGCCATGGTCGCCTACCTGTCTCAGGGCGCGTACACCGCCATCGTCAGCGGAAAGGACGGACAAACTGGCATCGGATTGGTGGAAGTATATGACTCTGGGGACCGCGAGCCCCGACGTCGCCCGGAGCGCGGCCCTGCTGAACATCAGCACGCGAGGACGGGTGCAGACCGGGGATGACGTGATGATCGGTGGATTCATCGTCAGGGACGGACCGCTTAACATCATCGTGCGTGCGATTGGCCCGGAATTGACCGACCGCGGCGTGGCCGGCGCGCTGGGGGATACGACGCTGGAACTGCACGATAGCACCGGCGCGCTGATCGCTTCGAACGACGACTGGCGCGACAGCCAGGAGCAACAGATCATCGCCACGACCGTGCCGCCGACCGACGACCACGAGTCCGCCATCGTCGCCAATCTGCAACCGGGCGGTTACACCGCGATCGTTCGCGGGAAGAACGGCGCCACCGGTGTTGGGCTGGTGGAAGTGTACGTCCTGCAGTGACGGCAACGGATCCTGGAACCTTCGCCGGACCGATGGCGCGAATCGTGATTGACAGAAAAATGGATAGATTTGCGGGCTTCCTTTCCGGTGCGACCTTGTTAGCATCGGCAGCTGAAAGCGTCGTGGCGCTGGCGGCAATGGTGCGGCCTTCGCACACGCGAACACCCCAAGGCTTCACGCACATGATTGCGCTTGCTCCCCAGAATGAATTCCCTAACGAGACCTAATTTTTTTCGATACCTCCTCACCGGGGCGCTGTTTCTCGCCACCTCGCTCGCGGAGGTCGATGCCCAGGCTATTCGCCAGAATCCCGGCTTCACCGCCAATACCCTGCCGCCCAATGACGACGGATCGACCGGGGCAGTGCCCATCGGATTCACGATCAATTTCTTCGGGTTGGTCCAAAGCACCCTTTTTGTAAACAATAACGGAAACGTGACCTTTTCTGGTCCCCTTGCGGAGTTCACTCCCTTTCCAATTCAAACGACGGCCACTCAGATTATCGCTCCGTTTTTTGCGGACGTGGATACCCGCAACCTCGCGAGTGGTGTCGTCCAATACGGGAGCGACACGGTCGGCGGTCGGGCGGCGTTCGGAGTGAATTGGTTCAATGTCGGTTACTATGGCAGCAGGGCGGACAGGTTGAACACCTTCCAGTTGGTTTTGATTGATCGATCGGACACCGGGGCCGGGAATTTTGATTTTGAATTTAATTACAGCTCGATCCAGTGGGAAACGGGAGAGGCGAGCGGCGGCGTGGGCGGCTTGGGCGGCGATTCCGCCAGAGCGGGATATTCCAACGGCAGCACCAACAGCTTCGAGTTACAAGGCTCAGCGGTGAACGGCGCCTTTCTCAATGGGGGCCCGAATGCGCTTATTTCTCAGAGCATCGGAACGACGGTCGTTGGCCGAGATTTGTTCCAGGTACGGAACGGCACGGTTCAAGCGCCGGTAATCACGAGTCCGCTGATCGCTGCTGGCACGGTGGGTCAGCAATTCACTTATCAGTTCCTTGCCTCGGGTGCGACGTCGCTCAGCGTCAACAATCTGCCCGCGAACCTGACGTTCGATCGGGAGCGTGCCGCCATCGTCGGGATCCCGGCGGCCCCAGGGACCTTCAATATCGGGCTCAGCGCGACGAACTCCGTGGGCACGACCCCGGCCACGCTTATGCTCACGGTGCAATCACCGCCGACTGCGGGACCAGTCCTGATTTCCGGGACGAGTGCTACCGGCCGCCCCGGCCGCTTCTTTACCTTCCAGGTAATCACGACCGGTGGTACGCCCGCAGCGCGGGTTAGCGCAAGCGGCCTGCCCGCGGGGTTAAGCATCGATGCCATGTCTGGACTGATCTCGGGGACGCCGGCCGCGGAGGGCAGTTCGGCAGTAACCTTAACCGTGACGGACGGAGCCTTCACCACTAGCGGCATCGTGGAATTGACCTTTTCCGCCAATCCGGCCCTGCCAGTAATCATTAGCTCCAACTCAGCCTCGCTCTCACCGGGCCAGGCTTTTAGCTATACGATCAATGCGCCCTCCAGCGCCGATCCGGTGTCCGATCCAACGAGCTTGAGCCTCGTCGGCAACCTGCCTCCGGGACTCGGTTTCGACCCTCAAGCGGGGACGATTTCCGGGACGTTTAACCCGGACGGGAACGATCTCTCCGGAGGCGTGATCACGAATGTGCAACTCTTCGCTTGCAACTCTCAAGGTTGCGCGACCATTCCACTGAACTTTTTCCTCACGCCGGTGGGCCCGGTCAATATCTCGACCCGATTGGCCGTGGACATCGATGACAACGTCCTGATCGGAGGATTCATTATCACCGGGAACGCGCCCAAGACAGTGATCATCCGGGCGATCGGGCCAGAGCTAACCGGCCAAGGGGTGCCCGGTGCACTCCAGGATACCATCTTGGAGCTGCACGATGGGGCAGTGCTTCTGGGCGAAAACGACAACTGGCGCGACAGCCAGGAGAACGAGATCATCGATACCGGGGTGGCGCCGACCGACAATCGGGAGTCGGCCCTTATCGCGACACTTAACCCAGGGCCCTACACCGCGATCGTGCGCGGGAAGAATGCCACCACCGGCGTAGGGTTGGTGGAAGTGTACGATCTGGGCACGGCGAGTTTCGATAATGGGAGCAACTCGAAGCTGGCCAACATTTCCACCCGCGGGCGGGTCCTGGCGGGCGATGATGTTATGATCGGCGGTTTCATCATTTCCGGCCAGCAGAGCAGGGTGATTGTGCGCGCGATTGGGCCATCCTTAAACGTCAATGGCGTTCCGGTACCGGGCAGATTGCAGGATACGACGTTGGAATTGCACGATGGCACCGGCGCGCTCATCTCGTCGAACGACGACTGGCGGAGCACGCAGGAGCAGCAGATCATCGACTCCACCGTCCCGCCAACCGACGATCGCGAATCGGCGATCGTCGCCAATCTGACACCCGGTAACTACACCGCACAGGTGCGCGGGAAAAACGGCACCACCGGCGTTGGCCTGGTGGAGTTATACGTCCTGCCCTGACCGGCGGTGGCGGGCCATTGTAGAGTGACCCGCTTCATCGACGCCGCCGTCGCGCACAAGGGCGACCTGCCGGCGTTGGACACGCAGTTCACCGATTTGCGCACCACTATCCGGGACGCGCGCGATGCGCAGCTCGGGAGCAGGGGCGCCATCGGCTTCGAGCGAAACGACCTACGCAGCACGACCCGCGACGACGTGGAAAAGCAGCTGATGATTAATCTGCTCACGATCGCGCTCGATAACGTCGGCAAACCGAATGCCGGGCTGGCCTACTTCGATTAATCGATTCTCAACCGGCCGGCGAAGAGCAAAGCGCAGCGCCCACGCCGCCGCCCCCCGTAAGGTTTCGGGCCACCGTCTGAGCGGCGAGAACAGGCGGGCCGGCTGCGCAGGCTGCGCCATTTTTGCCGTAGAGCGCGCAGAGAATCGGCAGCGAGTCCAATAGGTGAACTCGAAATCGTTGAGCCGCCCTGCCGCGAACGCTTGATTTTTCGTTTGCGCGTAGAGTAGAACTTTCTGCGATTCCGTCACTCGGACGTTTTAATCCCGAAAGCACCCACTCGCGAAAAGGGTTTGGAGTTCGGGACTGGGACACCGCTTAGCGCGATCCCTTCAGTTCATTCTGTGAGAACAATATCTAAAGCCAGGAACACTGCGCTCGTCCTATTTTCCGTGGCCGTGCTTCTGGCGGGCGGCATGGCGGCGGTGCGAGGGCAATCCGCGCTCGACGGTTTCGATCCGGGTGCCAACGAGGCCATCACTGCGATAGCAGTTCAACCAGATGGCAAGATTTTGCTTGGTGGGGGCTTCACGACCATTGGAGGCGGCGGCACTGGCACGATTGCACGAAATCACATAGCGCGGCTCAATCCGGATGGGACGGTGGATGCTGGTTTCGACCCTAACGCAAACGGAAGCGTCAGGGCTATTGCTGTGCAACCCGACGGCAAGATTTTAGTCGCTGGTGCGTTCACGACGCTCGGCGGTCCCGTTACAACTATGCGCCGTCACCTCGCACGTCTTAATCAAGACGGCACACTCGATCCCAGCTTCAACCCCAATGTGAATGCCGATGTCTACACTCTGGCGCTGCAAGCGGACGGTAGGGTCCTTGTCGGCGGACTCTTTACCTTCATTGGGACGAGCACCCGCAATCATATTGCGAGACTGAATCCAGAGGGCATTCTCGATATGAGTTTCGATCCCGGCGCGGACGACAACGTCTTTGTCATAACGGTGCAAGCAGACGGCAGAATTCTAGTGGGCGGACGTTTCGGTCTGCTGGGAGGGGGCGGTCTCGGAGCGAACGCCCGACGTCATGTCGGAAGATTGAATCCGGACGGGACACTCGACACGAACTTCGATCCCGGTGCAGATAACGACATCTACGCTCTGACGGTTCAGCCGGATGGCAAGATTCTCGTAGGTGGATTATTCGCGACTCTCGGTGGCGGTGGCTTTGGCATAAGCACGCGCAGGTACATCGGGCGAATTAATCCCGACGGCACTCTCGATTCCAGCTTTAATCCTGGTGCAAACGAGTTTGTTTTTGGTCTAGTGCTACAGGCAGATGGCAAAATCTTGGCCGCCGGGAAATTTACTACCCTTGGTGGCGGTGGCTTTGGCACAAGCACGCGTAAATACATCGGGCGGATCAATCCCGACGGCACGTTGGACGGCGCCTTCAATCCCGGCGCGAACGACTATCTGTGGACGACGGCGGTGCAGCAGGACGGAAAGATCTTGGCCATCGGTTGGTTTACTGGCGTTGGCGGGGGCTCTGGCACCACCACTCGCAACCGCATCGCCCGGCTGGAAACCGACGGCCGGCTCGACCAGACGCTCAATCTCAGCCTTGTTGGCAACTACCTCTTCGCCACCGCGGTACAGGCGGACGGCAAGATTCTCATCGGCGGGCAGTTTACCAATGTCCTGGGCGTCGCGCGGAGCAACATCGCCCGGCTGAATACGGACGGCACGCTGGACACCGCTTTCAACCCGAGCGCGAACAATAATGTCTTTTCAATCGCGGTGCAGGCCGACGGCAAGATTTTGGCGGGCGGCGATTTCACCAGCATCGGCGGACAAACGCGCAACCGAGTCGCTCGGCTGAACCGGGACGGCACGCTCGATACCGCTTTCAATCCGAACGTGCCGAATGTGCCGAACACTCCTGTCGATTCGATCGCCGTACAGGCGGATGGAAAGATTTTGGCGGCCGGCTATTTCACCAGCATCGGCGGACAGCCACGCAACCACATCGCCCGGCTCGATGCCACGACCGGATTGGCTGATTCGTTTAACCCAAATCCGGACGGTGTGGTCGTCTCAATCGCGGTACAGGCGGACGGAAAGATTTTGGCAGGCGGCGGGTTCGGGACCATCGGCGGACAGCCGCGCAACCGCATCGCCCGGCTCGATGCCATTACCGGAGCGACTGATTCGTTCGATCCGAACGCGAACGATTTTGTCGGGTCAATCGCAGTGCAGACAGACGGCAAGGTTCTAGCGGGTGGCTATTTCACCAGCATCAGCGGCCAGACGCGCTATAACATCGCGCGGCTCAATCCCACCAATGGATTACCTGATTCGTTCGACCCGCACGCGACCAATGAAGTCGTTTCAATCGCGTTGCAGGCGGATGGAAAGATTTTGGCGGGCGGCCAATTCGAGGGCATCGGCGGCCAGACGCGCAACTACATCGCCCGGCTTGATGCCACTGCCGGCGCGGCTGATTTGTTCGACCCGAACGCGGACAATGAGATCCGTTCAATGGCGGTGCAGGCGGATGGCAAAATCTTAGTGGGCGGCGATTTCGAAAGCGTCGGCGGACAGCCGCGCAGGCACTTCGCTCGTATAACCAACGACACCGCCGCGTTGCAAAATCTCACCGCGACGCAAACCGCCATTACCTGGACAAGCGGTGGCTCCAATCCGCAATTTACGCGCGTTACGTTTGAGTATTCCACCGACAACGTGAACTACACTCCACTGGGCAGCGGCACATCGTCTGGCAGCGCACTGGGCCCTGACCGGCTTAAGCCTTGCGACGGGACAGAACCTCTACATTCGCGCTCGCGGTTATTATCGCAGCGGCTACTTGAACGGCTCGGAGAGCATCGCGGAATCGGTGCGGAATGTGTTTATCGGAGCATTGCAACTTACAACGGCCGTTTCCCGCAAGACGCATGGCAGCGCAGGAGACTTCGATATCTCTTTGCCGCTCACCGGCACGCCCGGCGTGCGAATGCCGAAACGGCGCTGGCAATTACAAGCTGGTTTTTGCGACGACCAATCCTCTCCGTCACCGGCAACGCCAGCGTGACTACCGGGACCGGTAGCGTGTCTCGAAAATCCGATCTTCGTCGGCAATACTATGACCGTGAACCTGACCGGTGTTACCAACGTGCAGACAATGACCGTTACATTGAGCGGCGTGACCGATAGCTTCGCTCAGGTTCTGCCGAACACAGCCGTGAGTGTGGACTTCCTGATCGGCGACACCAACGGCGATCGTTTTGTCAACGCGGGCGACACGACGCAAACCCGCGAGCCGCTCCGGTCAAACCGCCACGGCGACGAACTTCCGCTCCGACGTGAACAACGACGGCACCATCAATAGCGGGGACACCATCGCCGTGCGCTCGCGATCCGGCGGCGCACTCCCCTAAACGCAGAACGCGCGGCAGCCGTCACTCCGGATTCGCCTGAGCGTTGTGCGCAGACCTTCTGCTGGTGCGGCCACGTCTGGATTCGAGGCGGCTTGTGCCGTCGCAATCTTCGAAGCAATCGACATGGAGGCGACGGAAAGGTCTAACGACAGTTTCCGCTCCCGTTGCCTCCTAACGACGGTTTCCGCTCCTCTCTTCCTTCGATCTGATTCTGCGGGACTTCGGTGGCCGTTTCCCGTAAGATGACTTTTGATGCCGCGCAATCAAGCCAGTCTGAGGCGGTGGCGGCTCGCACTCTCGGTGCTCTGCGCAGTCTGCTCCTTTGACGAGGCAACAGCGCAAACCGCAGACGCCAGCGCTGCACTGTTGACGAAAGAGAACGAGGTGGACGTGGCCGGGCCCGCCGCCTCGTGGATTCCCGCGACCGTCGGTCAGGCCCTCGCGATTCGCGATCGGCTGCGCACGGGCGAAGATAGTCGCGCCACGGTGCGCTTGAGCGACGCGAGTATCCTGCGCATCGACGAACTGACCGAGACAGAGATTCTGCCCCCACGAACTTCTGAAGCGAAACCGACGCTGAATCTGAAGCAGGGCACGACCTATTTCTTTAGCCGTGAACGCGCTCGCGAAATACAGGTGCAAACGCCCGCGGCCAACGGAGCGATTCGCGGAACGGAGTTCACGATCACGGTGGCGGCGAATGGCCACACCAGCTTCACCATGCTCGACGGCGAGGTGGAGGTCTCGAACGCGCGCGGCTCGGTCGCTGGTGCGCAGCGGCGAACGCGCCACGGTCGATCCTGGAGGCAAACCCACGAAGACGGCGGTGATCAGCGCGATCAACGAAGTCCAGTGGTGCCTTTATTATCCGGGCGTGCTCGATCTCAAAGACCTCGCCTTTTCGGCCGGCGAAGAATCCGCCTTGCGCGCTTCGCTCGCGCACTACCGAGAGGGCGATTTGCTCCGCGCCTTGACGGCCTACCCGCGCGACCGCGGTGCATGGATCGCAAGCGGACAGGGTTTACCGCGCCGGTCTTTTCCTCGTCGTCGGCCAGGTCGACAAAGCAGAGCGGCTGTTGCGCGGGGTGAACGCCGGCGCGCCGGGACGACAGGCTCTCGCGACTTTGATCGCGGCGGTCACCTTGCAGAACAAGGAGGACCGGGAACCGCGGACACCGAGTGACTGGGTCGCGGAGTCGTACTACCGACAATCGAAAGCGGATTTGCCGGGCGCGTTGGAGGCGGCGCAACGGGCCACGACCGCTGATCCTTCTTTCGGTTTCGCCTGGACACGGGTAGCGGATCTCCAGTTCAGCTTTGGTCGGATTCCGCAGGCACAGGAAGCACTCGCAAAAGGCCTGACCCTTGCGCCGCGCAACCCCGCGGCGCACGCGCTGCGCGGTTTTCTCTTGAGCGCGGAAAACCGGATCAGCGAAGCGAAGGCTGCATTCGAGGAGGCGATGGCGATCGATGGGGCGCTCGGCGATGCCTGGCTCGGCCGCGGCTTGTGTTTGATCCGCAAAGGCCACGATGAAGAGGGCCGGCGCGACCTCCAAACGGCCGCGGCTTTGGAGCCGAACCGTTCGATCTTTCACAGCTATCTGGGGAAAGCTTTCAGCAACGTCGGGAACAGCACGAAAAGTCACAAGGAACTGGACCGGGCGAAGGAACTCGATCCGCGCGATCCGACGCCGTGGCTCTATTCCGCGATCGAGAACCGGCAGAACAACCGCATCAATCAGGCGGTGCGCGATCTCGAGACCAGCGTCGAGCTGAACGACAACCGCCGCGTCTATCGTTCGCAGTTTTTGCTCGATCAGGATCGCGCGGTGCGGAGCGCGAACCTCGCCGCGATCTATCAGGACAACGGCATGTATGACCTGAGCGTGCGCGAGGCGACCCGCGGGGTGGACGCGGATTACTCGAATGCTTCCGCGCATCTCTTCCTCGCCAACAGCTACAACGCTTTGCGCGATCCCACGCGGATCAACCTGCGCTTCGAGACGCCCTGGTTTAACGAGTTGCTCCTCGCCAATCTTCTCTCGCCGGTGGGCGGCGGGCCGCTCTCGCAATTCGTCTCCGAGCAGGAGTATTCGAAGTTATTCGAAGCGGACGGGTTCGGGATCAGCTCGGAGACCAGCTACCTGAGCTACGGCGCAGTTCGCGAGATCGGTTCAGCTGTACGGGACTTTTGGAAACTTCAGTTTCTCGCTCGATACCGACTACTTTTCCGACCCGGGGCAACGACCGAACAACGAGATCACGCGTTCAGAGACGTATGCGGAGATAAAATATCAATTCACACCGCGAGACACGGTCTTCCTGCAAACGAAGTACCAGGACGTGCGGCAGGGAGACCTGCTCCAGCGCTATAACCAAAACGACTTCGAGCCCGGAGTGAGTTTCAAGGAATTGCAGCAACCGGCCATCATTCTCGCCGCTTATCACCACGAGTGGATGCCCGGAGTTCACACCCTGCTTCTCGCGGCCCGCTTGGCCGACGAGATTTCCTTCTCCAATCTGAACAGTGACGAGGATCGCGACGAATTTTTTCGCACCGCCGGAGCCAGTCCGTCGAGTGTCAGCAAATCGTATGTTTTCACCCGGAACACGCTGGGCACGATCACGAGCGTATTCCCGTTCCCACTCGATCAGCATTATCACAGCACGTTCACCACCTACACCGGGGAGATAAATCAGATTTGGGAGCAGGAAAAAAATACCCTCATCGCGGGCGCGCGTTTCCAATCCGGCGAATTCCACACCAGCGATCGGATCGACGACCCACCGCCCGCGACAGTGGGATTCTTCAACCAGCCGCCCGCCGCGCAGGATTTCAACACCGAGATGGAGCGCCAGAGTATTTATCTCTACGACATCTGGCGACCGATTCCCTCGCTCTCCATCACCGGCGCCGTCAGTTATGACCATCTGCGTTTCCCGACCAATTACCGCAATGCGCCGATCCTCGACAGCGAAAGCGCGCGCTCGCAGGTCTCGCCCAAGGCCGGCGTGATTTGGAATCCATTCGGGAAGTTTGTCGTCCGCGCCGCCTATGCGCGCGCGCTCGGCGGGGTCAGCTTCGATGAAAGCGTGCAACTCGAGCCCAACCAGGTGGCGGGTTTCAATCAAGTCTTTCGGAGCGTGATTTCCGAGTCCGTCGTCGGATCGGTCGCTGCGCCGAGCTATGAAACCGCGGGCATTCTCTTGGAGAACAAATGGAGTTCCGGCACCTACGCCAGCATCAAGGCGACAGTGGTGCAATCGGACGTGGGACGCCGCATCGGCACGTTTGACGCCTTTGTCGTCCGTGGCCAAATCGATCCGCCGATCGTCCCATCCTCGACCGCGCAGCACCTGCGCTATCAGGAGCAGAATTTGCTTTGCACGGTCAATCAGTTGCTCGGAGACAATTGGTCGTTAGGCGGAGCTTATCAAGTCACGGTCTCCGATCTCCGCACCACCTTCCCAGAAGTTCCGCGAGCTACCCTGCCCGGACTCGCGGAAAGTCAGCAGACGGCCACGCTGCAGCAGGCGCAGGTCTTCGCCCTTTACAGTCATCCGACGGGATTCTTTGCCCGGGTCGAAGGTCTCTGGTTTGATCAAAGCAACACCGGCTACAGTCCGGATATTCCCGGCGCTGATTTCGTGCAGATCAACCTCATCGCCGGCTTTCGCTTTCGCCGTAACTATGGCGAGGTCAGTCTGGGGCTGCTCAATGTTACCGATCAGGATTACAAATTGAATCCGCTCAACCCCTATAACGAACTGCCGCGCGATCGCACGCTGGCCGCGCGCGTGCGACTCAATTTTTAACCCGGCGCCGACCGCCGCCAGGAGCAATCTACGTTCAAGCGTTTTCAGTCTCGGCTCGCGAAAATCAAGAATCTCGCGCGCACTCTGTCCGTCATTCTCGGTGGCCTCTTCACTACTCTGCTGGGCGTTGCCTGCTTGCGCTATTCTTTCGCCGAGCCGCTCACCCGGCTCAGCTACGATCTCCCCTTCCTCTGGCGGACCACGATCGAGACGAAAGAGATTGTCCTCGTTTACCTGGATGAATATTCCGCCAAACAACTCAACCAGCCGCTCGACGATGTTTGGAACCGGGCCTTGCACGTGCCTTTGCTTGATCGCCTGACGGAGGAAAAGGCGCGCCTCGTCCTCTACGATATTGTCTTCGACGGACCGGCGGCCGATCCGGCGACCGATGCCAAATTCGCAGATTCCATTGAGCGCAACGGCAAGGTCATCCTCGGCGCCGCCTACGACATCGTGCAGGGCCTCGGCCAGGTGAAACAGGAACGCGTTTCGCCTCCGATCAAACCGCTGCGTAAGGCGGCCGCCGGCTACGGCGTGCTCGCGTTCCAGCCGGTCGATCCAGACTACGGCGTGCGCCAGATCTTCTTTGGCCCGAGCGGCGTGCCCAGTGCTACTTGGAAAGCGGGGGAAGTGCTGGGGGCGCCAGTGACCCAGCAACCGCGCGATACGATGGGCCAGTGCTGGGTCAATTACTATGGCCCGGCCGACACCTTTTCCTCGGTCAGTATCGCCCAAGCTCTTTCAGCCGACAGCGTCCCGCCAAAATATTTCAAAGACAAAATTGTCCTGATCGGCGCGCGTTCCACCCTTGGTAATATCGGTACGAAACGTGACGAATTCGCCACGCCTTACGCGCGCATGCATCGCCGCTTCACGACCGGAACCGAAGTGCACGCGACCATTCTGCTCAATCTCTTGCACGGCGAATGGCTCACGCGGATGTCGCCCGGTTTGGAGCTGGCCTTGATCCTGGCCATGGGCGCGGCGGCGGGCGCTCTTGGTTTTCTGCGGCCAAGCTTTGCCGCGCTCGTCGCCGCCGTCATGTCGTTAGGCATCACCGCTTGCGCGTGCGCGCTCGTCTGGGGGAACCGGATCTGGTTCCCCTGGCTCGTTCCTGCGGCTGTCCAATTGCCATTGGGTCTGGTCTGGGCCGTGAGCTCGCAATACCTGCTCGAATCGCGGCGCCGCAAGGAACTGCGCAAGGCCTTCGGCTTTTATCTATCGCCAGCGATGGCAGACAAGATCGCCAATTCCGATTTCGATCTGCGGCCGGGCGGCAAACTGGTCGAGGCCACCGTCATCTTCACCGATCTCGAAAACTTCACCACCTTGTCGGAAGACCTTGGTCCGGCCGAGACCTCGGAAATTCTCACTTCATATTTTGGCCAGACCACCCGTTGCATCCTGGACAGACAGGGCACGATCATCAAATACATCGGCGATGCGGTCATGGCCGCCTGGGGAGCGCCGATCGACGATGCCGAGCACGCGCTGCGCGCCGCGGAAGCGGCCTGCGATTTGCGTGGCCTGACCGAACTGGTAGTGCGCGGTAAGAAGCTGCGCACGCGCATCGGCGTGCATAGCGGCAAAGTCCTCGCCGGCAACCTCGGCTCCGAATACCGCTTCGACTACTCCATGATCGGCGACGCGGTCAACTTTGCCTCCCGGCTGGAATCGCTGAACAAGTATCTCGGGACACAGGCGCTGATCTCCGATGCGGTCCGCGCGCAGCTCGGAGATAAATTCACCACCCGCCTCCTCGGAGAATTCCTCGTCGCCGGCAAGACGCGCAGCGTCATCATCCACGAGCTAATCGGCCGCGGTGAATCCGAAAAGAGCGAGCGGAAATGGATCGAAGTCTTCGACGAAGGACTTTCGCTCTTTCGTGCCGGCGATTTCGATCACGCCGGCGAGTTGATGAATCGCACGCGCGAACTGCGCGGCGGCGCCGATGGCCCGACGGAGTTTTATCTCCGGAAGATCGAAAAATTGCGCGCGAACGGCCCCGGCGACAACTGGACCGGCATCGTCGAGTTGACGGAAAAGTAGCGCTGGCTTCCCCGATTCATCCGACGCGAAACCGAATATTTTGGATGATCTTGCCGCCGAAGCGCTGCTTGAGTTTGCGGAGAATGTCGCCCTTCGAAATGGTTTCGAATTGGTAGTGCAGGGAAGGCTGCAGGACGCGCACAAACAAGACGCCCTCTCGCAGACTGACCGGGGCCGAGTGTGCGGCGATGAAATCACCAACGATGCTCTTCCATGCCTCGATCACTTCCGTCTCGCGCAGCCGCTCGCTCAGGCCGAGTTGCTGCATGAGTTTCGGCAGGAGGTCGCCCGGAATCTGCCAGCGATCCGGGCGAGTCTTGCGTTCCGGGAGCCCGCGCCATTCGGCGATGACGGCTGCGCGCAGGGCGGCTTTCATCGGCTGACGGTTGCGCGGTGCCTAATATTTCCGCCGCATGTTGCTCGGCAAAATATTTAGCTCGGTCCGATATTTTGCGACCGTGCGACGGGCAATCGGAATGCCACGTTCGCTCAAGATTTCGACCACTTCTTTGTCGCTCAAGGGCGAGCTTCCATCTTCGCCTTTGACCAAATCCAGGATCGCTTCTTTTACGCTCGTGTTGCTCATCGCCTCGCCGCTGGCGGTCTGATAGCCGGGGGTGAAGAAATACTTCATCTCGAAAACACCCTGCGGGGTGGACATGTATTTGCCCGAGATGGCTCGGCTGACGGTGGTTTCATGCACACCGACAGCGTCGGCGATTTGCACCATGGTCATCGGTTTGAGATGCGCCGAGCCGTGATCGAGGAACTCACGCTGCCGCGCGACGATCTGGTGCGAGATGTTGGAAATGGTTTGCTGGCGTTGGTGGATCGACTTGATCAGGAACTTGCCGCTCCGAATTTTGTCCCGGATGTAATCCTTCACTTCGCTGCCATTCCCATCCTGCGCCATGATGTCTTTATAGGTGTTGCTGATGCGCAGGTGCGGAATTTGTTCGCCGTTGAGGATGACCTGGTATTCACCGTCGATCTTCTCCACGGTCACGTCGGGGAGGACGTAATTCTGCGGCAAATCGGCGAAGATCTGGCCCGGGCGGGGGTCGAGCTGGGCAATGTTGTTCGCACATTTCTGCACTTGCTCGACGCTTAAGCCCATACGTCGCGCGATCTCGGGAAAACGGCGCTTGCCGAGATCGGACATGTGCTCACTGACGATTTTGTACTCCAGGCCGTTTTGTTTACCTGCGCGTTTTAGCTGAATGAGGAGGCACTCGCGGAGATCCTGCGCGCCGACGCCGGGCGGGTGGAAGCTCAAGATGAGCGTGAGCATGTGCTCGAATTCTTCTTTCGGGATGCCGGTGTTCATTGCCATATCCTCCGGGGAGGACTGGAGGAAACCGCTGTCGTCAATGTTGCCGATTATCACTTCGGCCGTTTTGCGATCCTCCGCGTTGAGGGCCGTCTGATTGAGTTGCCCCATCAGATGCTGTTGCAAGGTCTCCTGAGTGGCGATGGAATCGAAAAAGAACTGCCGCTTCTCTTCCTCGTCCTGGGAGCGAGCGCTGTAGCTGCTCGACTGCGCCATGTAATCACGCCATTCGTCGTCGAGCTTCGCCAGTTGATCGAACTCCTCCTTGAAGGCCTCGTCCGCCGCGGCGCTCTCGCTCTTCGGCTCCTCGCCTTCGTCGGACCCGATCTCCGTGGCCAGTTCTTCTAGGACTGGATTCGTCTCCATCTCCTGCTGGACCAGATTCCGCAGTTCGAGCAACGGCGCTTGCAGGATGAGCAAGCTTTGCTGCAGTTGCGGCGCGAGAACCTGCTGCAGGGAGAGGTTCTGCGATTGGTGCATTCCTTGACCGGCCATGGCGAAGCTATGCAGCCAAGGCCTAGAAAAGCAAGCAATTTCCGCGCCGCGCGGCGGCGCGAAAAGCCGCCACGCAGGGGCGGAATGCGACTTGCTTGAGAGTTACCGACCAAACGCCGCTATGAACCGAATCGCTGCTTTCACCTGTCTGACAATCACTCTTATCGGAGGCGTGAAGGCCGCCGAACCGGCAAACCCGCACGAGCAACAGCTCCTCGCTGTAATCAAGGAAATCCAAGCCCAACAAACCGCGATCGCCGAGAACCAGGCAAAGATCGAAGCCAAGCTTGTGACCGTCGGCGAGGCGGTCCGGATAGCGCGTATCTACTCGAGCCGTGGAGGCCACTAACCATGTCCAACAAAGTCATTCTCGGCCTTGTCGCCGTCGCACTGGCGAGCCTGCCGGCGCTCGCTCAATCTCCCACTCCGATCGTAGTTCAGGCCGTCGTGCAGGGAACCGTCGCCACGGCCGCTCCGGCGGCGATCGCTCCGTCTGCCGCGACTACCGAGGCGGCTCTCAAAATTCTGCTCGAGATGAAAGCAGCCAACGAAGAGATTTTGCGTAAGCAGACAGCGACCCTCCTCCAGCTCGAGGAGATGGAGAAAGCTGCCGAGCAAATAAAAATCTACACAAAACGCGGCTAATCGCTGCTCGCGCTACTTCTTGTTCTTCGGCTCTGCCTTACCCTTCGACTCGATCTTACCCTTCGACTCAACTTTGCGGTAGAGCGTAGCCATGCTGATCCCGAGCATATTCGCCGCTTTTTCGCGCGACCCTTTACAGAAGTTCAGCGTGGCATCGATGTAGCCGCGTTCCTGTTGCTGGACAAAATCATCGAGCTTCTGGCCCACCGGCATCGCGACTGGCTGGTCCGTATTCCCGCCTTGGGCCGCGGCCACGATTTGCGGCGGTAAGTCGCTCGGCAAGATCATGTCTTCATCGCAGAGCGCGCACGCGCGCTCGATTGCGTTCTCCAACTCGCGCACATTGCCGGGATAATCGTAGCGGCAAAGGATGTCCACCGCTTGGGCATCGATCTTCTTCGGCTCACCGCCGGTCGCGCTGGCCTGTTTTTGCAGAAAATGATTTACCAGCAGTGGCACGTCTTCGAGTCGATCGCGTAAAGGCGGAATCTCCACCGGGATAACCGCCAGCCGATAGTAGAGATCCTCGCGAAAACTCCCGTCTTTCATCTTCGGTCCGAGCGGCTCGTTGGTCGCTCCGACCACGCGCACGTTTACCGGCGCGCTCTTGTTGTCTCCGACGCGCCGCACTTCCCGCTCCTGCAGGACGCGCAGAAGCTTGGTTTGCAACGAGGTCGCCATCGAGTTGACCTCATCCAGGAAGATCGTCCCGAGATTTGCCTCCTCGAAGAGGCCCCGCTTATCCGACACGGCACCGGTGAAAGCGCCCTTTTTATGCCCGAACAATTCCGACTCCAGCAGATTCTCGGGCAGGGCACTGCAATTGATCGCGACGAAGGGATGATGCTGCCGGTTGCTATTAAAGTGCAGGCCGCGGGCGACCAGCTCTTTCCCCGTGCCGCTTTCGCCTTGAATCAAAACCGTGCTGTCGGTATCGGCGACCTTGTTGATCAAGTTGTAAACCTGCTGCATCGACCGGCTCGTCCCGATGATATTCTCAAAGCGATACCGGTTCTTGAGTTCCTTCCGAAGGTAAACGTTCTCGCGCAGAGCCGCCTGATAATCGAGCGCGCGCTGCACCGTCATCTGCAGTTCGTCGATCTTGAACGGCTTCGTCACGTAGTCGTAGGCCCCCATCTTCATGGCCTCGACCGCCGTCTCGACCGAGGCGTAGGCCGTGATCAGGATGACCGCTGTCTGCCGATGGTGCTCGCGAATGTGGCGCAGGACATCGAAGCCGGTCATCGTCTCCATTTTGATGTCGGCGATCACCACCTGAGGCCCGATCACATCGAGTTGCTCGATCGCTTTCGGCGCCGAGTTGAACGGAAAAACCTGGTGTCCCTTCTCCCGGCAGAGCGCCACAATGACCTCTACCATTGCCGGCTCGTCGTCTATGATGATGATCTTGGCCATATCGCGGAGCGGAGAGTAATTTCAAAAGTGAGAAAAGCAATGCAGAAACGAGAATCTTCTCACGGAAGCTTTAGGACCTGTCCCTCAACCATCGTCCAAGGCACTTGATCGCCGAAAGCGACCACATTCGACAATACTTCACCTTTCTTCCCTTCCGCAGGAATTGCGATCAGGTCGGCGATGAATCCGCTGCGGATTCGACCGAGGGAATGCTGCTGTCGCAGCGCCGCCGCCGCATTCACCGTTACCATTTCGAGAAGTTCCTGCGGCGAAAGTGTCGGCTCGGTCGAGAGCAATTGCCGCATTTCCGCGAAGAGGCTCAGGCTGTCGTTGCTCGCCAGACTGTCGGTGCCGAGACAGATGTTGAATCCGAGCTTCTGAAGCTTTGCCCGGGCAAAAGATGAATGGCCAAAGTACGCGTGACTGCGCGGGCAGTGCACCACGTGAAACTTCGGCGCGGTCTCAAGCAGTCGAAAATCGTCTTCCGTCAGCTCGTTCAGATGGGCGACGAGCCATCGCTCATCGAGCACGCCGCGCTCGAGCATCAGCGCCAGCGGAGTGACTCGACCGCAGTCCGCCATGGGGCGGCCGATGTTCTCCATGAAATCGAACAACTCGCCGCGACCCTGGCGAAACATCTTCATCTCCTCTTTGGATTCCGCGAGATGCGTCGTCAGCGGCAGATCGGAACGCGCCGCAACGTCAGACGCTTCCGCGTAAAGCGTCGCGGATGCGGTAAAAGGTGCATGTGGCGCGAGCCCGACTCCGCCTAGCCAATCGTTCTGTCGTTCGAAAATCGTCCGCATCTCTTCGCACGTCGTGAGAGGCTGACTGCGGTTCGCGAACATCGATCATCTCAGCGAACCACCATGTCCTCAGAGGTGGCCGCGGCATCGCGGCGAGCAGTTCTGGAAACGCCTCGAGATTGGCGATCGTCGTTGTCCCGAAGCTCGCCGCCTCGGCAAAGCCAGCGGCGATCGAAGCGCGGTAATCCTCCGCGGTGAACTCCGCCTTGCGCGCGTTAATCGCTCGAATCCACGCGGTGAAGCTTTTCTGGCGCGGAATCACGCCGCGCAGTGCCGTGTAGTCGAGGTGGCAATGCGCGTTGATCAATCCCGGCAACAAGACCTGTTCGCCGAGATCAATCACATCGCCGCCGGCGCTGGAGCGAAGATCATCCCATCGCCCAACATCGGCGATCCTGTTGCCGGTGATGACGACCGCGCCGTTCTCGATCGGCGGCCCGTCCATCGTCACCACCCAACGCGCGCGGATGATCATCGCGAGGCCAACACCTTCACGCTTCGCCGGTTTTCACGACCTTGCGCGCTTCGGCCACCGAGCAGATTACAGGCTTCCTGACAAAGCAATGGCAGTGCGCTTTCCCCGCGCCCGGTCTGATCAAATGCGGGATCAAACTTCTCCGGCGGGAGAAGCGTCGATGCCGGTGCGCCGGACGTGTCGCGTTTCCATTGGATAGTCCGCAAACACCCGCCCTCTGAGCGGCAAAATCCTGCCACCAGCGCGTTGGCTTGGTCATCGGCAATCTTCGCCGCAACTCGATACATTCCGGTCTGCCGATTCAGCGTCTCCCGGAGCGGGGTGGCAAGCAGTCTGCCGTTGTGCCAGGCAACGTAGGCAGCCAGGCGCGCCGGATAGAAATAATCAATCGCCCGGCGCACTTCCGGAAAACTTCCGAGCAGCAATATCCAACCGTGCCGCAGGTTTGGCGCAGTCTTGAGCGGTCGATAAACTCCGCCGTCGTCATAGCGCGCGATCTCAATCGCAGCCTCGACGTCATCGTAACTGGTGAGATCGGCGCGCTCGGCGTCGTCTCGATGGCAAAGGCCGAACTCTCCGCCGGATCTGCGCGCGATGAGAATCTCCCCGATTCGGCAAGGCATCGTTTGCAGCCAGTCATCGACGGCATCTCGCCGCGGCGCGGGCCGCGCTTCTTCGCTCACTTAAAGGCGCGTCCGATGAGCGCGGCCACTCGCTCGAGCACTTCGCGATCTTCCTTCTTGAACGCCTTTAGCTTGGCGCTCTCCGCCGCCATCACTCCGACCACGCGCTCCGACCTGCTGATAATCGGCACGATAATTTCCGAGCGCGTCGTGTGGAAGGTCGGCAGATAACGCGCGTCCTTGCGCACGTCATCGACGACGATGGTTTCGCGCGATTCCGCGGCGGCGCCGCAGAGACCTTGCGTCACTGGAAACCGCGGATAACACACCGGCTCATCGCCCGTTCCGGCGACAATTTTCAATTCGTGGCGAAACAGCTTGTAGATTCCCACCCAACGATAACCTCGCGCCGCCCGGATCATCTCCACCATCTTCTTCACCGCCTCTGGACCCTTCGCGCCGGCGAGGATAAAAGCGCCAAGCTCCTGGAGCATTTTGATTGTCGCCGGATTCTTCAAGCGACTAACCCTCGCGCAAAATTGCCGGCAAGCGAGGATTGTTCCCGCCTAAATGCCTTCGCTTGCTCCACGATGATCTCCGCGAATCTCGAATCGGTCCCAATCGAGTTCCCGTAATATAACGCCCGGCCGTGCAGATGATGCGGATTCTGTCGGAAGACCTCACCAGGAGCACTCTCGATCCCGAGGAGCTCAGGGATGTCCTCATAACTGTGCAAACCATCGGAAATGAAAAACGGAACCACCACGACGTTCGGAGTGGTTGTCAGTTTAGCCCAATCAGCCACGAGCGGCGCTTCTTCCATATAGACATTCAGTACCGCCGCGTATCGGTCAAGTTTCCGAATGGCTTCCACCTCCCGCTTGGCTGCGACTGCGCTGTTCTCATTCAGGCCTGTCCCGTGACCAACAATCAGGAGGCTGGTCTCCTGTTCAGGCACGCCCGGCGCGACTTCCCGCGCGCGCTGCAAGAGAAGCTCCGTCATCGCCGGATGATTTCCGACCGGCTCACAGTATTTCCAGATCTGACCGTTGAGCCGTTCCGTGATCGGACCGCTCAGCTCCAGCTCGCGCGGAATCACCGTCTGCGTGAAGTAACCTTCACTGATGAAGTTCGGCACCACGTAAACTTCCTTGATCATCGGATCCTCAAACAGGAGAAGCGCGTCGCGCATGCTCGGCTCCTCCTTCCAAAAACAGCAAGCGACTTCCGCAAAAATTCCACGGCGTCGAATGGCCGCAGCTTGCGCCAGACTCGGCGCGCTCGAATCGGCATTCACGGTCGATCCGTGGCCGACGATTAGGAGCGCCGCGTCAGTTCTCGCCTGCATACGCGGACGCAAACGTTCAACGTCCAACGCTCAACGTCCAATGTTCAATTCAGAAGTAGCAGACAGCTCACCTGCTGGCAGCTTTGGCTGCGGCGACGATCTTGTCGAAGCGCGGATCACCGCGCAAATCATCCCAGCACGGATTGAAGCGCAGATCGCCGTAGGTCACGCCGATCGGAATCGTCGCGACAGTTTCAAGTTGCTCGAGCGCGCGGTCGCGCTCGCCTGTCCACGCATAAACCATTGCCAGGTCGATCACAAGTTGCGGACCGGCGATTGCGTCCTTCGCAATCGGCATGAGTTCAACCGCGCGAAGTGCCTCGCGTATCGCATCTTCTTTCCGGCCAAGCCCGGCATCAAGAACCGCGGCGCCCCCGTAGTAATCTTCATCCTTGGGTTTGTCACCCCATGTCGCGTCCAAGTTCCTGCGCGCGGCTGCAAAAACCGCCAGCGCCTTCTCCTTATCGCCGCGTAAACGCGCAATCAAACCATCAGCCCAGCTCTCCGGAGGTTGCCCAACACCGACGAGCTGCGCCGTCCACTTTGCAGGAGTCGCTGCGATCACCCGGTCTGCGGCATCGTAATCGCGCAGGCAAAGGGCTACATTAAATCGGGTCCCCCAGATGAATACATGCTGACTAAACTCCAGCGGCACTTGCTCTAGAACGAGATTGAGCCGCGACTGGGTCACCTTGCGCCAGTTTTGTCTGAGCTATCCAATGCTGAATATTAGGCTTCTTCAAATACGCCGCTTGCAGCGCACTTTTTCATGAATTGTTCCAAGTCCGAGTAGCGGCGCAATCTCAAAATAAGCATCTGCGAGGGTCCATCACGAAGTTGCGCGGGTCGAGTTCGTTTGCCTTTTGGAAATTAGCCAGCATAGAGTCCCAGCGATTTTGGCGCCGATCAATCCTGCCGGTCAAAAAAATGCGCATCGGCATTGTTGGGCAACTTGGGGCGCGCGATGGCCAATTCTTCACGTGCCCGGTCGAAACTAGCAGTGTGGATCCCGCCGTGCCGACCACCAGCGGGGAAAAACCAGTCGAGAAATAATACCGGGCCAACGCCAGGTGGGTTTCGCCTAAATCTGGACGGCAGCCGCACCGCAGTCTCCGCGGCCTTTCTTTGCCAATTCCAGGTGCTGGGGATCGCCACTTCAGGTGATAAAGCGTCGCCCTGCGCACCTGCGAGCGCGCAGTACGCGAGGGCAAAGTTCGGATCGCGCTGCGTAGCCTTTTCCAACAGCTGTATTGCTTGGTTCAGGTTTTTATCTGGCCCCTCCCAATCGCTCCTGTCGGCTATCGCCCTCGCCTCTGTATACAAGGCATATGCCACCGGATCAGCGGTCGGTCGCTCCGCGATCGCGGCACTTTCAGCCGGAGAAAGCCTGGCCTGAAGTTGATCGGCGAATCGTCCGGGCGATCTCACTCTGAACAGCGAAAACGTCAGTGAGATCGCGATCATAAGTGCTGCCGCCCACAGGTGCACATCAGAGCGCGCATCGATCAACTGCGCGCTCACTTTCACGCGGTTTGCGGCGCGTTGAACACTCCCTTCGAGCACATGGGCCACGCCGAGTTGCTGTCGCAATTTCGCGAAGGTTCCGTGGATTGCCGCTCTTGTAATTCATCACGCTCGTTCGGCTGATGACCTTCAGGTCGGCAACCTTGGCAAGACTAGTGAGGATTTCGTCTTGCACGCCTCCGGCAAAAGACGCGTTTTCATCGTCTTGGCTCAGATTTACAAACGGCAGGACGGCGATGCTTTTCTCGAGTGGTGATCTCGTCCTCAAGTTTCCATGCCGGTAGAAAGGCAGCGCCAGCGCCAAAGCAGCTATCGTCAAAACCAGGACCAGGGCGGCGGGCGATCGCACCCAACGCAGCCATAGCGGAGCAGCGGCACGTTCCGATTCGGCTTCCAGTTTGCGGCGAAAGTGTTTCAGCGCATCGAGGAGCTCGTGTGCAGCGTGATATCGCTCGTTCGGATCTTTTTGCAGCGTTTTGCCAACAATCTGCTGAAGCTCAGGCGGAGCGTGGGCCACGTACTTGGTGAGCGGCGGTGGCTCCTTCTCAAGAATTGCCGACATCACCTCTCCCGCCGTTAAGCCCGTGAATGGCGCGTGCCCGGCAACCATTTCGTAAAGAACGACTCCGAGACTCCAGATATCGGTGCGTTTATCAACGGACGCGCCGCGCGCCTGCTCCGGCGACATGTAACGGGCCGTTCCCAGGATCGAGCCTGGATTGGTCTCAACCAGTAATAACGCTTCGTCTCTCGGCGTCGTTACCGGCACTTCTTGTTCGGCAAGCTTTGCAATCCCGAAGTCGAGAACCTTCACATATCCGTCCGGCCGGAGCATGATGTTCTCTGGCTTTATGTCGCGATGGACGATTCCCGCTTCGTGTGCGGCGGCCAGCGCACTCGCCGCCTGGATGGCGACGTCAACAGCTTCACACCACGGCATTCGGCCGCGCGTCAGACGCTGGCGCAGCGTCTCGCCTTCAATCAGTTCACTGGCTATGTAACGAGTCGCGTTGTCGTCACCGATCTCGTAAACGGTCACGATGTTTGGATGATTGAGTCCAACCACCGCGCGCGCTTCCCGTTGGAAGCGCTCCAGCCGCTCGGCGTCACCGGTAAAGCGAAAAGGCAAAAGTTTGAGCGCGGCCCTGCGGCCTGCGACAACATCGGTGGCCAGATAGACTTCGCCCATCCCGCCGATGCCAATCCGTTCAGAAATTTCGTAATGACCGATGGTCTGACCAACTCGCGAATGAGCTGACCGATCTTGCAATGATCTTCGTCGCGAGACCGACGGCGGGCGTTTCTATGAAGTCGCCTGCGCGTTCGCGGGAATCCAGAAGCGCTTCAACTTTACGACGCAATCCTTCATCGCCTTCGCAGGCGGTGTCGAGGAACGCGCCGATCCGGTCGGGCTCTTGATCCACCGCAGCACGATAGATTTCCTCGATCGTTCGTAGCGCCGCAGGTGTCATATTCGCCCGTCAGCTCAGGGCATTAGTAATTCCGCTGGATCTACGCTGCATTATGCAATTCCGAGTAGAGCCACACCTTGGCGAATTCCCAATCACGCCTCACGGTGACACGTGAGATCTTGAGCACTTCTGCCATCTCATCGTAGCTGAGCCCGCCGAAGTATTTCAGTTCGACTACCTGAGCCTTTCTCGAGCGAGCGTTGCCAGTTTTCCAGTGCCTCGCTGCAGGTCGATGACCTGCGGTTGCTCGGCTGAGACAAGGGCCGTTCAGCTCTATCTTGACACCACGCTTCTGGGATCGCTGGCTCGCTGGCGTAGCTAACCAGTTCTGGCGCATCCGCGCGGCCACCGCGAAGTGTGCCGGTCTGGCCAGCGTGGTCTTCGGTCCAGGGCAGCTCAACTCGCGCAGGGCCGCGTGCAGCTCGTCGTCCGCACACATGGCCAGGCGATCCCGGGCCATACCCACGAGCAGCTCTGCACGTCCAAAACGCGCGGTTCAGTGAGCACTTTGAGCCCTCGTTTGCGTTTGTGTCAGTGGAGCCAGACTCCGAGACAAAAAACATGGATCCAAGAAGGGTCTGCCCGACCTAACGCCCCAACGGCGGGGCGAAGGCTGGGCCAAAACAAGAAAGGAAATCAAATCATGAAACATCGAAACATTACATTCCCAATTCTGCTGGCACTTGGCTTCTTTACGGTTGCCCTCGCGGTGCCAGCCTACTCAGATTCGACGCATGGCTCGGCCATCGTCGGTTTATGGCATGCTCAGTATCACGGGGATTTCGAGGGGCTACAGGCCTTCGAGCAATGGCACAGCGACGGCCTGGAATTCGAAGCCGGCGGTGACGCGTACGGCTCGTTCTGTGTGGGAACCTGGGAGGCACTGGGACACCGCCGTGTGAAGCAGTTCCACACATGGTGGAGTTTCGACCCTGCGACCGGCCAACTCGACGGTTATTGGAGGCAGAACCAAACGCTTACCGTCAGCCACGACGGACGGACCTACGCCGGGACGGTTCTAGCCAAGGATAACGACTTAAGCGTGCCCAACCATCGGACGCCCTGCTACTTCGTTGCTCTTGGAGTTAAGGATCACCTTTGTCGGCGCGAATCCGCTGACGCCAGGAGAGTTGCTTTGCTCGGGGCGTGGAGGTGGACGTTTCGTTCTTGATTCGCTAAGCTAGGCTTATGCGCTTTCGCACCTACAAAAACACCGATCTCAAAGTCAGCCAGGTCGGCTTCGGCCTCTGGACCATCTCAACCGGCTGGTGGGGCCAATTCACCGAGGGCGAGGCGATCGCACTCATGCACAAGGCCTTCGATCTCGGGATCACGCTCTTCGACGCGGCGGACACTTACGGCAACGGCCTGAGCGAAGAACTCATCGCGAAAGCCTTTCCAAATCAACGGGACGAGATCGTGATCGCGACCAAGGTCGGCTACGACTTCGTCACCCACGGTGAAAGCCGCGGCCGCGGTCAGCGCGAGATCCCGCAGGATTTTTCGCCGGAAGCCATTCGCCGCGCGACCGATGCGGCGCTCAAGCGTCTCAAGACGGATCGGATCGATTTGCTCCAGTTGCACAACATTCGCATGGAGCAGATCGAAGATGACGCGCTCTGGACCACGCTCGAGCAGCTAAAGACGAGCGGCAAGATTCGCTACTACGGCATCGCCCTGGGGCCGGCGATCGGCTGGATGTACGAAGGCATCAACTGCATTCGCGAGCGTGAAGTCACCAGCGTGCAGCACATCTACAACATGCTCGAGCAGCATCCGGGACGCGCCATGCACGAAGCGGCCACGGACGCGGGCAAGGAAACCATGTTCCTCATTCGCGTGACGCACTCTTCCGGAATGCTCGAGGGGAAATATACTCCCGAGACAATCTTCCCGCCTAACGACCACCGCAATCATCGACCGCGCAGCTGGCTCTTGAACGGCATCAAGAAAATCGATCGCCTGCGCTTCCTGGAAAACTCCGAGCGCACGCTCGGCCAGGCGGCATTGCAGTGGTTGCTCGCCGATGAGCGCGTCGCCTCAACTTTGCCCAATATCTACGAAGAGGCGCAACTGGTGGAATTTGCCAAAGCGCCCGAGTGCCCGCCGCTCACTGCGGATGATCTGCAGAAAATCGCGGAGCTGCATGCGGAAAATTTTGGCGTGGAACCGGAGGAAGCGAAGTTCAAAGGGACGATGGAATTGCCCGCGGAAGCGGCGGCCGCGTAGTCAGGAGCAACGCGCGCAAATCCAGCGCGCCCGCGAGCAGAGCTAATCGCCACTCTCATCTTCCTCCGGCGGCGGGCTCTGCGTTTCGGCCGGACGGCGCTTCCGTTTGTTTCCATTCTCCGCGTTCTTGTAAACTTCCTTGAAAATCTTCCCGATCATCGGCGCGGCGCTGCTGCCGCCGTGCACGTCGGCGCCCACATCGCCTTCGAACAGAGCGGCGAAGGCGAACTGCGGCTGCTTCGATGGGACGAAACCCGCGAACCACGCGGCCGTGCGCTCTTTCTGTTTCGGGCCCCACTGTGCGGTGCCGGTCTTGCCCGCGACTTCCACATTATCGAGACCAGCCTGATGCGCTGTGCCCATCCCCCCGTTGACGACGCCTACCATCGCTTCGTGTAACTGTTCCACGGTGCGCGGGGAAAGGTTGAGCTCCCGTTTCACCCGCTTCTGATAGGCCGTGACGATTTCGTTATCCAGCGTCTGCACCTGTTGCACGAGGCGCGCCTGATATAAGATCCCGCCATTGGCCACGACGCCCATCGCCTGCGCCACCTGCAGCGGGGTCACTTCGCAATCGCCCTGGCCGATCGAGAGGTTCGCGATGTCACCATTCAACAAGCGCCGGCCGTGCGTTGCTTTCATATACTGGTCGTTAGGCACGCGTCCTTCCACTTCGCCCCGCAAGGGAATCCCGCACTTCGCGCCAAAGCCCAGCTTGAGCGCCCATTCGATGATCGGACTCCGCGCCCGTCTTGATCCCCGCCTGATAGAACCAGGTGTCGCACGATTCCGTGAGCGCCTGCACGAAATTGAGCGAGCCGCGTTCCGTCTTTTTCCAGTTGTGGAAGACAGTGTTGCCAACCTGGAGCGCAGGGGAGCAATCAAACTCATCGTCCGCGGCCACCATCCCGCTCTCCAGCGCGGCCACCCCCACCGCGACTTTGAAAACCGAGCCGGGTGGGTAGGACGAGCGAAAGGCGCGCGGGAGCAGGGGAATGTTCGGATCGTCCTGTAATTCCTTGAACTTCTCCGCCGAGATATTCGGAATGAAAGCATTTGGATTGTAGGTCGGCCACGAAGCCATCGCGAGAATGTCGCCGCTGTCCGGATCGATGATCACGATCGCGCCGCGCTTGGCTTTCGCTTCCAGGGCCTTTTCCGCGAGGTCCTGCAAACGCAGATCGAGCGTGGTCACGACGGTGTATCCGGGAACTGGTGGGGTGATGATCCTCTCGGAAGTCTTCCGCCCGTCCTTGTCGAACGTCAGTTTGTACTCGCCGTGCTGGCCGGTGAGCATGGCGTTGAAAGTTTGCTCGAGCCCATCGCGGCCTTCCGTTTCCGGCCAGAGCACTTCGTGATTGTCGATCACCCCGTCCGGATTTCGACCCGTCTTGCCGCGTGTAGCCAATGATGTGACCAGCCAGCCTGCCGTTCGGATAATTGCGGATGTAGATCGGACGAAAGACCATCGCCGCCGGCAACTTTTCCTTGAGCCGGTCGCGCAGCTCTTCGCTCAGGTTCTGCGCGATCTCGAACGGCAGAATTCCCCGGTTGTGATAGTGCCGCAGAATGAGGTCATCGGGAATTTTCAGCATCCGACCGAGCAACCTTTCCGCCGCGCGAATCTTCTCATGCGCAAAGGCGAGCGCCTGGGTGTCGGAAAATTCCAACGGCGTCGGGAAGTTGATCGCGAGGTTATAGCTCAGCTTGTTCTGCGCGAGGGGCACGCCGTTGCGGTCGACGATCTGACCCCGCGGCGCGGGGATATCCAGGACATAAGCCCGGGCCAGTTTCTGCGTTTCGTAGGTCGGCACGATCGTCTCTTCGACCTGCGCCGGAGACGGACCTGGCGCCTCCTGAGCAACGGCTGCCGCGACGCAAAGTGTCGCCAAGACCAAAATGCTGAATCGCGTTCAAGACGGCTAATAGAGAGCAGCTATGCCGTTTCGTAAATCGCGCTCATGCGTTCGCGAAACGTGTGGCCCTTAATGCCGCTCCAGGAAACGATGAACATCCTCGGCCAGTTTCGGTCCGATTCCTTCCGTCGCCGCGATCTGCTCGACCGTCGCTCTCCGCAGGCGACTGACCGAGCCGAACTTCCGCAGGAGCAAATTTTTCCGGTTCTGACTCACGCCTGGACAATCGTCCAGGATGCTCTCGCCGATGCGCTTTTTCATGAGCAGTTGGTGATAGGTGTTCGCGAAGCGATGGGCCTCGTCGCGGATCCGTTGCAGTAACCGCAACGCGCCGGAATCCATCGGCAGTTGCAGCGGCAAGGCGCGCCCCGGCCGATAGATTTCCTCGTGTTCCTTGGCCAGCCCGATGATCGGCAAATCGTGGAGCCCAAGCCGCTGCAGCTCTCTGCAGGCCGACGAGAGCTGCCCCTTGCCGCCATCGACGATGATCAAGTCCGGCAACCGAACGAGCGGAAATGCGCGCCGCTCCTCCGCGGCTGCCGTTGTTGAACGTCGACGTTGGACGTTTCTCGTTCCAACCGGCGCAGTCCTTCAACCGTCTCCTCCTGCGAAAACTCCGCCGCCGCCGGATTCGCCTCGCGCGCCTCCAGCAGGACGCGCGCATATCGCCGCCTGACGACTTCCGCCATGCTGGCAAAATCATCCTGCCCGGCCACCGTGCGAATGCGGTAGCGCCGGTAATTATCCTTGTCCGGCACGCCCCCGCGGAAGCAAACCATCGAGGCCACCACGTGCGTCGTGGAGATATTCGAGATGTCGAAACATTCCATGACCACCGGCAGCCGCTCGAGCCGCAGGGCATCGGCCAGCGATTGCACATCGCTCACCGGATCGATCGCGCTCGGCAGGCTGTGGCGGGTGAACCGACGCATCGGCTTCGTCGTCCGCTTCAAATCTTCCAGCATGTTGCGCAACTCTGCGGCTTTCTCGAAATCGAGCTTCGCCGCCGCCTTCTGCATCTCGTCCTCGACCACGCCGATCATCTCGCGGGAATGTCCTTCCAAAAAATCGGAGGCCTGCGCGACCCGCTCCCGGTATTGCTCCGCATTCGTCTCGCTCAACCGCACCGGCACCTGATAGGTGGACGACTTCAACTCGCGCTCGGTCGGCGAACCGCGGCCAAAAGTCAGCACGCCAAATTTCTTGCGCATGAAATTGAGCGTCTGCCGCAGCGCCCCGGCATGCGCATACGGGCCGAAGTAGCGCGCGCCGTCATCCTTCTTGAACCGCGCCAAACGAAAGCGCGGCCATTCTTCCGTCGGATCGACTTTCACCAGGAGAAAGCGCTTGTCGTCGCGAAACGAGATGTTGTAACGCGGCCGGAATTCCTTGATCAGCTTGCCTTCGAGGAGCAGCGACTCCGCCTCGCTCTGCACCGTGTGCGTTTCAAAATCCCAGACCGCGATCGAGCATGGCGCGGGTCTTCAAATCCGCCTGCGCCATTTTCGACGGCAGGAAATACGAGCCGACGCGCTTCCGCAGATCGCGCGCTTTGCCCACGTAGATGACGCGATTGAACCGATCGCGCATCAGGTAAACACCCGGCTTGTGCGGCACCTCATGCACCAGCTTCGCGAAATCGGGCTTTTCCTTCGGCAGACTCGAAGACACGGCGTGTCAGCGTCTCGCCACGCTTCGAAGATTGCAAATTTCCTGCGTCATCGGGAACGTTTTCGTGGAGCCGCGTCGCCGTCGAAATCCCACGCTGCACGGGGCCTCCAGCACAAATCGTATTTTTTTTCCAGAAAAAGCTCGCCTCGCGAAATGCCGTTTTGATATTCCTCACTTTACGGGCTATTCCTGCAGGAATGCAGGATGACCCGTGCAGTAAAGCCTAACCAGGAGTCCCACCGTGTTTAGTAATCTAAAAAAACTGTTTCCATTCGTAATTGCCCTTCTTGTTGTGGCGGCGCTCGTCGCCATCACCGGAGAGGCGCAGAAAAAAGGCGGCGTTACCGTCTCGCCTGACAGAGTCGCTCCTCCGGACAAGGTCGCGGCGGCGCAAGAGCGAAAATCGCCAACCCCACAGGTGATGCATCCGGTCGGCTTTGCCGAAAGCGCGCCGGTGCGCACGTTCCCTGCGGCGAACATCCAACCGGGTCCCCCGGATATCGGGGCCGAAAACGAGGAGGAAGAAGGAATCGATTTTAACCCGCTGAACACGGCCTTGGGCCGGGTGTACTTGCCCGGGCCGTCTTACGATGGAGCGCTGCAAAGGCTTCCAAAACTCCCAAACGCTACTCTTCCTGCTCCATTAATGACCTTCGAGGGAATCCCCGTAAACGGCGGCGCACCGTCGGATTCCAATGGCGATGTCGGCCCCAACGATTACATCGAGACGGTTAATTCCGTGATGCAAATTTTCGACAAGAACCGGCGTCCCCCGTAGCCCCGCCTTCAGACAGAGCGTCCTGTTTGCCTCCCTGGGCGGAATTTGCGCCTCGGTGGACCACGGAGATCCCGTCGTGCTCTACGACCGCATGGCCGATCGCTGGCTGATCAGCCAGTTCAGCTTCGCCAACTACGACGCACACCACCGTATTACGAATGTGTGGCCATCTCGAAAACGGGGGATCCAACTGGCTCGTACTATCTCTACGCCTTCCTCATGGCCAACGGTGCCGACGAATTCCCGGATTATCCGAAGTTGGGTGTTTGGCCCGATGGCTACTACATGAGCGTCCGCCAATTCGGCGGCGGCGGCACGTCATTCGATGGCGCCGCGGCTGTCGGTTTTGACCGGCAAAAGATGCTCGTGGGCGATCCGCACGCCGCCGCTATCTATTTTGATCTCAGCCTCACCATCGTACCTCCGGGCATCGACGGAATGCTGCCGTCCGATCACGATGGGCTGGAGCCGCCGCCGGCTGGCGCTCCGTGTGTGTTCGCTTGGTTCACCGATGATAATTTCGGCGATCCCGGGGACGGATTGGTTCTTTACAATTTCCATGCGGACTTCAACACGCCGGCGAATTCCACTTTTCTAGAGCGCCCAGAGGCTACGTATCTTAGTCCGCTTGCCCTCGCCCCCTATGATGCCCGCCAACCCAGTGGTCGTGCAGACATCGAGCAACCTCCGCCGTCGACAGCTGCTGATAATCTGGATTCGCTCGCAAACTCTCTCATGTTCCGGCTGCAATATATGAATCGCAACGGGACTGAATCACTGGTGGGCAACATTACCGTGAATGCGAGCGGTGTTAACCCCAGCACTCCGGCTAACTACCAGGCCGCGGTGCGCTATTTCCAGTTGGGGAAATCCTCCCCGACCGCTCCCTATACCGTTGCTGAGCAGGCGACGTTCTCCCCTGACGCGGGGAATGGCGCCACGGGCTTGAATCGCTGGATGGCCAGTGCGGCGATGGATGTCCAGGGGAACCTGGCTATCGGCTACACGATCTCGGGGCTTAGTCCTGCTACCTTTGCCTCTCTTGGCTACGCGGCGCGGGCCTTCAATGATCCCCCCGGGGGATTGTTTCAGGGTGAAGGGACTCTATTCGCGGGCACGGGAGTGCAACTCGCAACCGGTAATCGGTGGGGCGACTACAGCTCATTGATGATCGATCCAGTGGACGACTGCACCTTCTGGTACACCAGCCAATACTACACCACCAACGCGCAATTCGCCTGGCACTCGAGAATCGGCACCTTCAAATTTCCCACTTGCACAGCTCCTGCCCAGGGGACTCTCTCGGGAACAATCACTGATTGCGACGGCGGGGCTACGTTTGATGCCTCCATGGTTATGGTTGCTGGCGGCCCGTCGGCTGGGTTTTCTGCCACCTCAAACGCAGATGGCACCTACTCAACGCAGTTGGCTCCAGGCGACTACACGGTCACGGTTTCGTCCGCGCCGCATGGTTGCACTCTTGCCGGCCCATTTAACGTAACCATTATCGACGGCGAGACCACGACGCTCGACGCGTGTCTGACGGGGACACCAAACACTGCCTACATGTCGACTGCCGTTTCTGGCGGGAACGGCAATGGTGTTATCGATTCCAACGAGTGTAACGACCTGAGCGTTACCCTCATGGTTAGCGGATGCGCCACCGCCCGTCATCTGAGCGGCAACGCTCTCGACCACGACTCCGGGAGTGACAATAACCCAGCCAAATTCACCTTATCCGGATGCTCAGGTAGGCCAGACCGCGACCAACACGGTTCCATTCTCGGTGAGCACGGGTCCGGGGTTCGTGTGCGGCACCCTGATCAACTTTACGCTGAACGTGACCTTCGATGGAGGCTCGAACGTTCTTACGTTCTCCTCCTCGCCAACGTGCGTGAACCCGCCGGTGATAATTATGGGCAGCCTCGGACCCGGCGACTTGCAACAGACGCCGCGCGTAGGCCGCCTGCTCCCCGGCAGCGTCTGCGGCACTCCCAAGGCATATCCCGGCCCCTTGGGCGCCGGTCCGCACTTTTATGACCTCTACTCGTTCGTGAACGGCCCGGCACCGGCGTGTGTGAGGGTCGACATGACGACCGATTGTCCAGCCACGACGAACCCGATCTTCACGGTTGCGTATCTGGGCAGTTTCGATCCTAACAACATCGGCACTAACTACCTTGGTGATTCCGGCGACAGTCCGAATCCGTCCAATTCGTTCTCTGTGGACGTCCCCGCGAACGCGACCCTGCTCATCAACGTGCAGGACATCCTTGACACTGCACCGGGTTGTCCGGGTTACACGCTTACCGTCTCTGGCCTCGTCGGTAGCGCCACCGGCAGTGGGGTATGCCAGCCTTGTGCAATTACTTGCCCCGGGAACGTCACGACGAACAATGAGCCCGGTCAGTGCGGCGCGGTCGTAACCTATCCGCCCGCCGTGGCTACGGGCACATGCGGCCAAGTGACTTACTCACATCCCGTCCGGCTCGTTCTTCCCCCGGGCACGACCACCGTTACCGCCTCGACGACGGCTGGCGCCAGCTGCACGTTTGACGTCACCGTCAACGACACGGAAGCACCTCAGATCAAGTGTCCAGCCAACGTCACCGTCAATGAAGACCCCGGCGGCAAGGGCACTGTGGTGAACTATCCCGCGCCCAACGGTCATCGATAACTGCAGCCGCGACTGGCCATCGTCACCTGCGTGCCTCCATCGGGCTCTGTGTTCCCGGTGGGCACGACGACGGTGACTTGCACGGTGAGAGACGCTGGCGGCCCGGGCACTGCGACGTGCCAGTTTGACGTCACGGTTCTTCCCGGGTTCTCGATCGACGATGTAACGGTCGACGAGAAAAACACCGGCACCAGCGATGCCGTCTTTACCGTCACGCTTTCGAGCGACCCCGAGGGCACCAATGGCAAATCCAATTCAGTCACGGTGAACTTCGCCACCGCCGATGGCACCGCCACGGCGCCGAGCGACTACACCGCGACCAGCGGAACGCTGACCTTCGGCCCCGGAGAAACGAGCAAGGAGATTAGGGTTCCCGTCAAAGGCGACCACTCAGGTTTGAACCCGACGAGACATTCTTCGTCGATCTGTCGGATCCAACCAATGCGGGCATCGCAAACGGGCAGGGCATATGCACGATCGTTAACGATGACGCGCCCCCGCCGCAGGCCTTGAACCTCTCCACTCGCATGCGGGTGAGCACCGGGGACCGTGTTGGCATCGGCGGCTTTATTGTCACCGGTCCGGTTTCCAAACATCTCCTCATCCGGGCTATCGGACCGACCTTGTCTCGCTTCAATATACCTGATCTCCTCGCCGACCCTGTGCTCGAATTGCATGGGCCCTCTGGCTTCACCACGGTCGTGAACAATAACTGGAGAGATATGCAAGAGGCCGCGATCCGGATGCTACTGGCCTGGCGCCGACCGACGATCGCGAATCAGCGATCGATGTCACGCTGGCTCCCGGTCCCTATACCGCGATCGTGAAGGGCAACAACAGCACTTCCGGAGTCGCCTTGGTGGAAGTCTACGACCTCAGTCCAAACGGGGTGTCGGCTACGCCAACGCCGCCGCCAACGCCGACTCCATCGGCCACGCCAACTCCGTCAGGGACGCCAACGCCAACTCCGTCGGGAACGCCAACGCCAACTCCGTCGGGAACGCCAACGCCAACGGCGACGCCAACGCCGACGGCGACACCGACGCCGACGCCGACACCGACGCCAACGCCGGGCGGCAGTTGCCTGCCGGAGAACTTCGATGGAGTGACCGCGCCCGCACTCCCGGCAAACTGGGTGGCGACAAACCCAATCCCGGGTAATGGGATCATGTTTACCACCACGGTAAATATGCCCAGTAGCGCGCCCAACTGCCTGTTCCTGGCCGATCAGGGAGGATCAGTGACAAGGTGGTCGATACCCCGAGCCTGGCCATAAGCTCGGCGACGGCCCAGCTGAGCTTCAGCAATAACTGGGACATGGAATCGAGCGACCAGGATTACGATGGTTGCGTGCTGGAAGTTTCCATCAATGGGGGAGCTTTCCCGGACATTCTCGTGCCGCCGTGGGGGGTAGTTTGTGAGCGGTGGCTACAACGCCACCATCTCCACTGACGCGCAGAACCCGATTGGAGGCCGAGAGGCCTGGGGGAACAGTTCGGGCGGTTACATCAACACGGTGGTGAACCTCGGACCGAACGTCAACGGACAGACGATCAAGCTGCGCTTCCGCATGGGGACCGACGAGGCCTTCGGGGTCCATCGGATGGCGGATTGACAACGTCGCCGTCACCGATGCCACCTGTGCCGGGCCGGTACCGCCACCAGAGCGAGACGGAAACCTGCCGCCTTCGGTTTCGAAGCTGGGGAACATCAGCACCCGCGCCTTCGTTGGCACTGAGGGCGCAGTGGTGATCGCCGGCTTTATTCTCGGCAACGACAGTGGCCAGACCGGCATCATCATCCGCGGCCTTGGCCCAAGTCTCGCCCCGTTTAACGTCCCCAGTCCGCTGGCGGATCCGACGCTCGAACTGCACAACGGAGATGGAGCGCTCATCCAGTCAAACAACGACTGGGAGGATGTTCCTGCGCAGGCAGCCGAAATCTCCGCCGCTGGCCTGGCACCTACGAATCCTAAAGAGGCGGCCATGTCGGTGATGCTTCCGCCGGGACGGTACACGGCCGTCCTCGCGGGCGTGAACCTCACCACCGGCACCGGCTTGGTTGAAGTGTATGATACGTCGGCCGCAGGGCTGCCAACGCCGACGCCAACGCCGTCGGCCACGCCAACGCCGACTCCATCGGCCACGCCAACTCCGTCAGGGACGCCAACGCCGACTCCGTCGGGAACGCCAACGCCAACTCCGTCGGGAACGCCAACGCCAACGGCGACGCCGACGCCGACGGCGACACCAACGCCGACCCCGACGCCGACGCCAACGCCGGGGGGCAGTTGCCTGCCGGAGAACTTCGATGGAGTGACCGCGCCCGCACTCCCGGCAAACTGGGTGGCGACAAACCCAATCCCGGGTAATGGGATCATGTTTACCACCACGGTAAATACGCCCAGTAGCGCGCCCAACTGCCTGTTCCTGGCCGATCAGGGAGGAATCAGTGACAAGGTGGTCGAGACCCCGAGCCTGGTCATAAGCTCGGCGACGGCCCAGCTGAGCTTCCAGCAATAACTGGGACATGGAATCGAGCGACCAGGATTACGATGGTTGCGTGCTGGAAGTTTCCTCGCTCAATGGGGGAGCTTTCCAGACATTCTCGATGCCGCCGTGGGGGGCAGTTTGTCAGCGGCGGCTACAACGCCACCATCTCCACTGACTCGCAGAACCCGATTGGAGGCCGAGAGGCCTGGGGGAACAGTTCGGGCGGTTACGTCACACACGGTGGTGAACCTCGGACCGAACGTCAACGGACAGACGATCAAGCTGCGCTTCCGCATGGGGACCGACGAGTCCTCGGCGGTCCATCGGATGGCAGATTGACAACGTCGCCGTCACCGATGCCACCTGTGCCCCTTAACCGCTTGTCAGGCTCCCGTTAACTCTGTCGTTTGCGCTGTGCCTGCCCCTCTCATCGAGGGGCAGGCGCACGCCTGCGAGGGTTTCGCTTGGTGCCAAGGGAAGTCGACTGGCGGGCGAAGCCGTCCGGCGCTGCCTCGTGTTGGCTCGCCGTGAACCGAGCTAATCGTGATCAGCCTTCGAGGCTGGGTCTCCGACGCCGCAGGAATTGGCGGCCGCGTCGCCATAACGCGGCCAAGCATGACGGAGGAGCGCGACCCAACCGAAGCGATGGCGATTGCTTATCGTTGGATGCCTAAGGCAAAGTGGCACAAGTCGCGGCAGCGCTGTCTGGAATGACGCTACTGCATTTCACTCCGAGCGCCGCGTCAATGTCCTTGTGCAAGCCATCTTCAACTTGTCCCTGGAGCTGAACGCGTTTGCCGTTAATAAAGATTACCGGAGTCCTATCGATCCCGAACGAAGCGCCGCGCTCTTCGTCGGCCGCGATACGCTTCGTCACCTCGTCACCGTCCATATCCTTCTTGAATCGCTCGAGATCGAGGCCGAGTTCAGCCGCGAAAATGTCGAAGACTGCGCGGACATTCTCCTCGCGGACCCACTTGGACCGCTGGAGATAAAGCGCATCGTGCATTTCCCAGAATTTGCCCTGCAAGCCAGCCGCCTCCGCCGCTCGCGCTGCCTCCACGGCACGATGATGCTGCGGCAGCGGATGCTCACGAAAGGTAATCGCAAGGCTCTGGGCGTAATCTTTCTCGAGATTCTTCAATGCCGGCCAGAGCATAAAACACGGCATGCATTCGAAATCGCCGAACTGTTCGAGCATCACCGGCGCGTTGGCCGCACCACGAACATGCGCCGGGACAGCGCCCGGTTTGCCATGTTCGGACTGTGGCGGGGGCGGCGGAGACGGCGGGGGTCCCGGGCGAAAATGGAACAGCAACGCGCCAGCCCCGATCGCGAGGAGAAGCCCGCCGAGGATGATCGCCAATGGTAGTGAACGTTTCATGTAGCCGCTTTGGGTGGGCAGATTCTTAACCGCTGAAGACCGCGTCGCGCAAGTCGTGTTTCCTTGCGGTGACCTGGTGGAGGCGGCCTGTCAGCGCCCCGGCGAGCCTGTGAAAATGCAACCGTTTCCGCCGGGTGCCCGGTGTTAAGATTTCCCAGGGCCTCGCAAGGCGCGACCGGGTTTCGCGTTCGTGTGCTCGCCGTCTTTCAAGACCTGCACGCCATTCACGAAAACATGCTTCATCCCGGTGGCATACTGATGCGGCTTTTCGAAGGTGGCGTGGTCGGCGATCGTCCGCGGATCGAACACCACCACATCCGCGAACATTCCTTCCTGGAGAAGACCGCGGTGATCGAGCCCCAGATTCGCGGCCGGCTGCCCGCTTAAACGCCGGACCGCTTCCTGCAAGCGTGATGACCTTTTCCTCCCGGACATACTTCCCGAGCACACGCGCGAAGTTGCCGTAGGCGCGCGGATGCGGATTCGATTTCAGGAAAACTCCTTCCGGCGCTTGCGACGCTTCATCTGAGCCGAAGGAAATCCAGGGCTTCGCCATTTCTTTGCTCACATTCTCCTCCGACATCAGGAAGTAGATCGAGTCGATCCGCGACTCGTCTTCACTGATCAAGTCCATGATCGTCTCGACCGGATCCTTCCCGCGCAGCTTCGCCACTTCCGCGAGCGATTTGCCGGTGAGCGGCTTCAACTTCTCCGACTTGAAACCGGCGAGCAGAATCCGCTCGGGCGAACCGGCGGCGAGATACAGGTTCTCCCATTCGTTGCTCGGCGTGCGCACTTGCTCCGCGATCTTCGCGCGCGTCTCCGGATCGCGCAGGCGCTTGAAAAGCGCGGGATAACCGCCGTCTTCGGTCCACGGCGGCAGCGAGGCGTCGAGTCCGGTGCCCGCGGCGGCGTAACTGTACATGTCGGCCGTGATCTTGAGCCCTTCCTTTTGCGCGGCTTCGATCCGCGCCAGCAACTCGGTCCTCTTTCGCCCAGTTATCCTTGCCGGCCGCCTTGAGATGATAGATCTCCGCCGGGATCGCAGCTTCGCGACTGATGCGGATCAATTCGTCGAGCGCCTCGAGCAAATGATTCCCTTCGCTCCGCATGTGCGAGATGTATTTGCCGCGATACTTCGCCGCGACTTTGCACAGTTCGATCAGTTCCTCCGTCTTCGCGTAGAAGGCCGGCGGATAGATGAGCGACGATCCAATGCCGAGCGCGCCGGCCTCCATTTCCTTCTGCACCAGAGCGCGCATCTTCTCGAGTTGCTCCGGCGTGGGCTGCTTGTCCTCGAGCCCGATCACGTATTCTCGAATCGTCGCCGCGCCGATGAACGAGGCGACGTTGCAGGAGACGCCGCGCGTTTCGAGGTAACGCAGATACTCCGCGAGCGTGTTCCACTTGATCTCGTATTTGATGTCCTTCTGCTCGTCGAGCATGCGCTTCTTCATCGCCTCGTTCAGCGGTCCCATCGATTGTCCTTCGCCCATGATTTCCGTCGTCACGCCCTGCCGGATCTCGCTTTGCGAACGGCCATCCGCGATCAACGATTCGTTAGACCAGGAGAGCATGTTGATGAAGCCCGGCGCGACCGCCATGCCATCCGCCTTGATCACCGTCCGCGCCTTCGCGCTGGCAAAATCGCCGACACCGGCCACGCGATCGCCTTTGATCGCCACATCCGCACGCCGCGGTTCTGCCCCGGTGCCGTCGTAAACCATGCCGCCTTTGATCAGCACGTCGAACTCTGGCGGAGGCGCTTGGGAAAACGCGATACTTGGAGCGATCGCCAGCAGGAGAAGAATGCGGTACATGCAAAGGAAACTGGCAGCACATGCGCGCCGCGTCACGTCAAAGCGCGCAGCCACCAGCCTCGATTTCGCAGATCGACGGCACTAGCCTTCCCTCCGCGTGGAAATCTTCGACGTCGCGATTGTAGGAAGCGGACCGGCAGGTGCCTCATGCGCGACCTTCTGTGCGCAAGCGGGAATGCACACTCTTTTGCTCGAGCGCGAAACCTTTCCGCGCGAAAAAGTCTGCGGCGATTGCCTTAACCCCTCCTGCACTCCGGTGCTGCAACGGCTGGGCTTGGCCGAGCGGGTGCGAGCGTTGCCGCATGGGAACCTGACTCATGTTGACTTCGTGGCGATCGGCGGACGGGTCGTGAGTGTGCCTCTGCCGCGGGATGCGGAGATCGCGGTCAAACGAAGCCTCTTCGATCAACTGCTCATGATGCGCGCCCGAGAAATGGGCGCGACCGCGCGGGAGGGCGCAACTGTCAGCGCTCTCACGCCGCCGCAAGGCACACGAGGTAACTGGAAAATTGCCACGCCCAACGAGACCTTCGAGGCACGCGTGCTCGTCGCCGCGGATGGCCGCAACTCGACCGTGGCCCGGCTGCTCGGTTTGTCGCCACGCATCGAGAGGGAGCGCGTCGCCTTGCAGACGCATCTGCCACTTCCACCGGCCTTCGGCGATCGCATCGTGCTGCAGTTTCTGCCCGAGGGTTACTCCGGCCAGGCGCCGATCGGAGATGATCAACTCAATCTCTGCCTGGTCGGGAAACCGGCCGACATGCCGTCGCTCCGGCGGTGGGCGGAAAAGGAATTCGGCGTTTCGCCCGCTCACACCTGGCGCACGATTACTCCGCTCCGTCGCGCCGCGCTCGCTCCTGCGAAAGAGCGGTTGTTTCTGATCGGCGACGCCGCTCGCGTGGTCGAGCCATTCACCGGCGAAGGAATTTACTATGCGCTGCGTTCCGGCGAACTCGCGGCCGAAGCGATCGCCTCGTTCATCAGGAACGGCGATGCCGGTGCGGCCGCGCGTTCGTTCACAACTGCGCACGAGAAACTTTATCGCGGTCGGCTCTGGGTGAATCGCATCGCGCGAGCCGCGGTGTTATCGCCGCGGATCTACTTCGCTGCTACTGCGAGGAGGATTGATCCCCTCGCCTTTGCTTCACCTCCTCACGGCAAAGGTCATTCGCTGAAGGACTGTTGCCGGCAAGCTTTCACCGTGTTCGACATCAGCATCGCGATCGTCATCGGGCCGACACCGCCGGGCACCGGTGTAATCGCCGCGGCTTTCTGCGCGACTTCATCGAAGGCGACGTCACCGACGAGCCGGTAACCGCGCTCGGTGGCGGGATCTTCCACGCGGTTGATCCCGACATCGATGACCACCGCGCCCGCGCGCACGTGCTCCGCCTTCACGAAATGCGCCTGGCCGATCGCCGCGATGATGATGTCGGCGGAACGCGTGATCTCGGGCAAATTGCGGCTCCGCGAATGCACCACGGTGACGGTGGCGTTTGCGCCCTCTGCCTTTCTGCATGAGGAGCAACGCGACCGGCTTGCCGACGATCATGCTCCGACCGAGCACCACCACGTGCGCGCCGGCGATCTCGATACCGCTCTCGATGAGCAGCCGCTGACAACCGAGCGGCGTGCAGGGGACAAATCCCGATGCGTCGCCCAGCACGAGCTTTGCCACGTTGATCGGATGAAAACCATCCACGTCTTTGGCGGGATCGAGCGCACGCACGATGGCCGCTTCGTCGATCTGCTTGGGCGGCGGCGATTGCACAAGGATGCCGTGCACCGCGGGATCGCGATTCAATTCAGCGACCCGCGCGAGCAATTCTTCCTGCGTCGTCGTTGCCGGCAATTCAAGCTTCACCGAGTGCAGCCCAAGCTCGCGGCACATCTTGTCTTTCGATCGCACATAAGCGCGCGAGGCGGGATCGTCGCCGATGAGAACGACTGCCAGCCCCGGCGTGATCCCGCGTTGCTTGAACGAAGAAATCTCCGCCCGCAGCTCAGCGTAAACTTTTTCCGCGATCGCGCGGCCTTCAATCAACTGAGCCATGGCCAACTATCGATGAGAGCTGCGCGGACGACCACTCGATTCATTTTTCCTCGACCAAATTCATCATCGCAGTCTGAATGCGCAGCCGTTCCTTCTCGAATTCTTCTGGGCCCGTTGTCCGCTCAACTCGTTGCGGTGCGCCAAGGAGGATCCGCATCGTTGAAAACGGTTTGGGCACAAAGAAACGGTCCCAATTTTTCAAACGCCAGGCGTTTGAATACTCCAGGTGCATCGGGACGATCGCTGCGCCGGATTTTTGCGCGACGAAAATAATTCCCGGACTCACTTCGTAACGCGGGCCGCGGGGCCCATCGGGCGTGATCAACACGTTCGATCCAGCGGCCAGCGCATCGACCAGTTGGCGCAAAGCGATCACCCCTTTGCGCGAGGTCGAACCGCGGACCGTGCCGTAGCCAGACCGTTCGACGAGAATTGAAATCCAGTCTCCATCGCGGCTGGCGCTGATCAGACCCACGCTCTGGCGGGACGGAAAACAAAGCCGAAAAACAGGCGGGAGAAAGAGCAACCGATTGTGCCAGAGGCCGAGTATGAATGGCTGATTGCGCGCCGCTGATACAATCTCTTCTGGATCCTCCAATCGCAATCGCAGAGTCCTCGCCCAGAGCCGAAACACTCCGAAGCCAACTGCTATCAGCGCTCGCGCCCGCCAGCTATCGAGCTTCACTTTTGCGTGGGCGCGACTTCCTGGTCTTCGTCCTTCCATCGGTAGGCGCGAGGATTGGGCAAACCAATCTGATCCAGAATTCGCCAGACCACGGTGTCGACCACGTCGGTCACGGTTTGTGGCCGGCTGTAATAGGAAGGGATCGCCGGGAGCACGACAGCGCCTGCCTCGAGCAACGTCACGACGTTGCGCGCGTGGATCAGATTCCACGGCGTCTCGCGCGGCACCACGATCAGTTTGCGTCGTTCCTTCAAGAAAACATCGGCGGTCCGCAGGAGCGCGTTCTCGCCCGAGCCGCTGGCGATTCGGCCCAGCGTGGACATGGAGCACGGCACAATCACCATGGCGTCGAAACGCGCGGAGCCGCTGACGTAGGGAACGTTCAGATCGTTTTCGGGATGCTTGGAAATGCCCGTAGGAATTCGGAGCTCATCGGTCTCCTGAGCCGCGACCTGTTTCGCGTGACCACTCATGATGAGATGAACCTCGTTCGCTTCGCAATCGATCTGTTCCAGCAATCGCTGGAGGTAGACGGTGCCGCTGGCGCCCGTCGCGGCGATCACGAGTTTCATTCGCGTTAAGGAATCACATCCACACGGCGAACACTAGAAGCGATGTGGCCAAAAGCTCGCCAAGGCGATACCTTGCCCGATGATCAAGCGCCTTTTGCACACTCGCTACCGCGTTCAGGACCTGGAAAAAACGGTTTCGTTCTACAAAGACGTTCTCGGCCTGAAGGAAACCCGGCGTCATACCTCCGGTCGTGGCTCGCAACTGGTCTTTTTCAAGGCCCCGAACAGCGAAGAAGAGATCGAGCTTTGCAAATTCGACGAAAGCGGTCCGGTGATCGTCGGTCCGGACCTGACTCATCTCGCCTTCGAAGTGGACGATATCGACGAGTTCGCGAAACATTCCGCGGCCAAGGGTTATCCGCTTTCGGATGGGCCGCACAAGAACAGCGACGGCGGCGCCATCGCTTTTATCGATGCGCCGGAAGGTTACGAGATTGAGTTGATCGAACGGGGCAAGAAATCCTGAGCCGGCGGCCCTTGCACAGAACATCGCTGTAACGCAAAATCTGTCAGTGAAATTTTCGCGCCTATTTTTCTCGCTTCTGCTGGCAGCTGTCATTTGCGGTCACGGACCGGACGCCTTTGCACAGACATCGAAGAAGAAAAAATCGTCGAGTCTCGAGATCGAGCCGATGCGGGCGATGCCGGCGGGGAAGGCGAAACAGAAGAAGCAAAATGACGATGATGATGATGCGCCGGCACAGTTCGCTGTTCCGGGGACGGCACCAGGCTCGGTTCCGAGCACTCATGCGGCCGCGGTCATAGTGATCGACGCCCGAACCGGCCAGGTGCTTTACGAAAAGAATGCCGATGCCCAGCGCCCGGCCGCGAGCACGCAGAAACTTCTCACCTCGCTCATCGTCGCGGAGCGCGGATTTCTCGATCGTCCAGTTACGGTCATGCCGACCGACACCTATGCGGAGCCGACGAAATTGAACATCAAAGCCGGCGACACCTATCAACGCATCGATCTTCTGCGCGCGTTACTCGTGAAAAGCCCTAATGACGTTGCCCGTTGCCTGGCGCGCGATAACGCCGGGAGCATCGAAGGCTTCGCCGAGATCATGAATCGCCGGGCGCGCGAACTGGGCGCCACCAATTCCAATTTCGTCAATCCGAACGGGCTGCCGATGCCCGGACAGTATTCCACGGCACGCGATCTCTCGCTTATCGCGCGGGCCGCTTATGCCAATCCGACGATTCGTTCGATCGTCTGTTTGCCGAAGCTGGTTTTTCGTTACGCCAACGGGCGCACTCGCGAGCTCGAAAACACGAACAAACTTTTGCTCCGTCTTCCCTACTGCAACGGCATGAAGACCGGCTACACCGATGCGGCCGGGAAATGTTTGATCTCGAGCGGCACCCGGCCAGGTCGGGATGTGATCGCGGTCGTCCTCGGCGATAGCAGAGGGCGCGTCTGGCAGGATTCCGCCGCGCTTCTTTCCTGGGCACTTTGGATGTAGCCTCACGACTGCCGGCTCGGCCGCATGAGCGATCTTTTCCAGGAACAGCTGCAGGCCCTCCGCGCGCAGTCGTTGCATCGCAAACTGCGCGAGATCGGCACCGCGCAAGGTCCGGAAGTGCAGATCGTCGGGCAGCAGCTCGTTAACTTTTCTTCCAACGACTACCTCGGACTCGCGAACGATCCGCTGCTGCGCGAAGCGGCGACCGCGGCGATCGCGGAGTTTGGTGTCGGTGCGGGCGCTTCGCGGTTAATCAGCGGCACGCAGTCGCCGCATGTGCGTCTGGAGGCGGCGCTTGCCAAATGGAAAGGGACCGAAGCGGCGCTTTCGTTTAGCAGCGGTTACGCGGCCGCGGTGGGAACGTTGCCGGCGCTGGTCGGGAAACAGGATGTCGTCCTTCTCGACAAGCTTTGTCATCGCTTCGCTCATCGATGGCGCGAAACTGAGCGGTGCGACCTTGCGGGTTTATCCGCACAACCATCTCGGCAAACTCGAGAGCCACCTCGATTGGGCGCGCCGAGAGCATCCCGATCGTCGGGTCCTGATTGTCACGGAATCGGTCTTTTCGATGGATGGCGATCGCGCCCCACTGCGGGAGTTGGTCGGCTTGAAAAAACGCTTTGGCGCCATGCTCCTGCTCGACGAAGCCCATGCCATCGGGGTCATCGGCGCGAACGGACGCGGTCTCGCAGCGGAGGAAAATCTTGCGCGCGCGATCGACGTGCAGATGGGGACGCTGAGCAAGGCGCTCGGCGTAAGCGGCGGTTACATCTGCGGATCGCGCAGCCTGATCGAATGGCTGGTGAATCGCGCTCGCTCGTTCATTTTCTCGACTGCGCCGCCGCCAGCTTGCGCTGCGGCTGCGGCTGCCGCGGTAGAGTTCCTTCAGTCGGACGCTGGGGAGAAGCGCCGGGTGCTCTTGTGGCAGAGAATCGGAATCCTGCGGCGCGCCTTGATCAAGATTTTCGCCGGCTGATCCCGCGATCACTGAAAGCGGCAGTGCGATTCATCCCATCATCGTCGGAGAGGAACAGGCGGCGATCGACCTGTCGCGCGCGCTTCGGGCGGAAGGCTTGCTTGTCCCGGCAATCCGATACCCGACCGTTGCGCGAGGTGCCGCGCGGCTGCGGATCACGGTTACCGCGGCGCACGAGGAATCACAGATTCGCGAGTTGGTCCAGGCGCTCAACCGCTTGCGGCCGGAACTAACGGCCGCCGCCTAAAGACTCGAGGCGGCGCTTGCGCGGAGCAATGGCGTCGGAAGCAGGGCGGGGTTGCGGTTCGGGTCAACCGGTCCTGCCGCGGGGATATCTTCAGGGCCTTCCGCCGGTGGCACGGGTTCTTGCAGGGAATTCGGGTTGCGAAGCGCTTTGCGCGACCGTTCGCTGTTGCAGCGTCTGACGACTGGCGGTGGATTGGGTAGTTTGGCATGCGCCAAGGAGCGATAGAGCGAGCAAGCAGGTGGCGATTTTCGTGGTCATTTTCGGAGCTCCGTTCACTGGCAGAAATCTCTTCGCTGCCGACGGTCCTTATAATTACTATATTTAAATTCCGGCTGGCAAGTACGATCTCTGCTAGGTCAATTGTGCGACTCACAATTGCGAAAAATCGCCCGCTCAGAAGCGGCTCAAAATCGGGCCGAGTTTTCGCACGGTTTCGGGCGGCCAATGCTTTCGATCGGTCAGCAGGGCTGAGTCCAAAGCGGAATGTTCGGGCCAGGTAGGCTCGGTCGGGATTCGAGGAATGGCCTGCGCCAGAATCTTCTTTGCGGTCTCGGCATTGGCGAGAAGGTGCCCAAACACAGTTTGTGCGGAGACGGGTTCTTCCTCCACCTTCCAGCAATCGTAATCCGTGATCATCGCCATGGTGGCGAGGGCGATCTCCGCTTCACGCGCCAATTTCGCTTCCGGCGAGGTTGGTCATGCCGATGACATCGAAGCCATGGCGGCGGTTCAATTCTGACTCCGCCCGCGTGGAGAAGGCCGGGCCATCCATGTTCACATAGGTGCCGCCATCATGAACGGTCACGCCCGCCTCGTCCGCAGCTTCCCGCAGGATCTTCCGCAAGTTCGCGCTGATCGGGTCGGCAAAGCTCACGTGGGCGGCGATCCCGCCGCCGAAGAACGTGTGATCGGCGCGCTGACTGGTTCGGTCATAAAACTGCGAAGGCAGCAACACATCCCGCGGCGCATATTTTTCCTGGAGGCTGCCGACGGCGGTGACGCAGATGATCCAGCGGACATCCAGGGAACGGAGCGCGTAGATATTCGCGCGATGATTCAACTCATGCGGTAGCAAGCGATGTCCGCGGCCATGTCGCGGTAGAAAGTATACCTGCCGGCCATGCATCTTTCCGCCGATGAGCGCATCGGAGGGCGCACCAAACGGCGTCTCGATTCGCTGCTCGGTCGGATCTTCAACCCCTTCCATCTGATATAATCCGCTCCCGCCGATGATCCCAATCGCTGGTATCTTCTGACTCATTGCCTGCATTAGAACGGAAACACGCGAGCGATGGGAAGTTGATAAATCACCACACGAAAGCGGTGACGGCATTTCGCTTCGGCTCCGTGCGCGAGTCTTACGCGAATCAAGAAATACGGCGAGACGCGAAACGTCGGCGTCATCGGAATCGCCATCTTCAATGAATACGGAACGGTCCCGTGGGACGAAAATGACGCGCGCAGGAGGTTGAAGGCGAATCCATTCCCGGGCGGTTTTGCGACGCCGCCGTAGCCTTGTCGCCTGGGTCGTAGCGCGCCGGGCTTGGTTGTGCCAATGTGGCGTCCCGACAATGCCGAAGTTCTTCATCAAAACCTACGGCTGCCAGATGAATGAGCGCGACTCCGAGCAGGTCGCGCATTCACTTCTGGAACGAGGTTACGAGGCGGTCGCCAACGAGAGCGACGCCGACGTCGTCTTGCTCAACACCTGCAGCGTGCGCGACATGGCCGACCAGAAGGCGCTCGGCAAAATGGGCATGATGGGCCAGTTGGCGAAGCGTCGCCCGGAGGTCGTCTTCGGTTTTCTCGGCTGCATGGCGCAAGCGCGCGGCGACGCTCTGTTCTCCGGCCTGCCGCATCTCGATCTCGTCGTCGGCACGCAAAAATTTCATCGCGTCGCTGATTACGTGGAGGAGTTGCTGGAAAAGAAGCGCGCGCCGCCGCGATGGATGATCCGCGCTTCTCCATCTTCGATACCGCGGAGGAGGCGGGCTCGCAGGAGACAATTCGCGAACAGCAGCTCGCGCCGCGGCAGGCCACGGCGTTCGTTTCCATCATGCAGGGGTGCAACATGCATTGCACCTTTTGCATCGTGCCGCGGACCCGCGGCGCGGAGCGCAGTCGCTCGATCGATGAGATCGTGCGCGAAGTTCGTGAACTCGTCGCCCGCGGCGTGAAGGAAGTGACCTTGCTCGGCCAGATCGTGAATCTCTATGGCCGCCATGAATTCCCGATGATCGACGGCAAGAGCCCGTTCGTGCAGTTGCTCGAAGCGGTGCATGCGGTCGATGGATTGGAACGGCTGCGCTTCACCTCGCCGCATCCGATCGGTTTTCGCGAGGATCTCCTCCGCGCCCTCGCGGAGCTGCCCAAGCTCGCGGAACATGTGCACCTCCCGCTGCAATCCGGGTCCGATCGCATCTTGAAGGCGATGCACCGCCCCTACACCGCGCAAAAGTATGAGACGCTCGTCGGGCGCATTCGGCAGGCGCAACCCCAGGTCGCGATCACCACCGACGTCATCGTCGGTTTTCCCGGCGAGGACGAGGAGGACTACGCGCGGACCCGCGAACTCGTCGAGCGGCTCCAGTTTGATAACGCCTTCATCTTCCGCTATTCGACCCGCGCCGGGACTCCCGCCGCAGACTCGTTAGACCAAATCCCGGAGAGCGTGAAGGAAGAGCGGAACAAAGACTTGCTTGCGGTCGTCGACGCATCGGCGCACCGGGCGAACGAGCGCCTCGTCGGGCGCGAGGTCGAGATTCTCTGCGAAGGGACCAGCCGGAATAATCCGGCGCGGCTCATGGGCCGCACGCGGACGAACAAGATCGTGGTTTTCGAAGGAAACCCGGAGCGCGCCGGCGAACTCATTCAGATGAACATTCAGCAGGCGAACGGATTCAGCTTGTATGGAACGCCGCTCGTGTAACTCTGCCGCCTTCGGAAAATGATCTACCATTTGTCACTGCGCGTCGCCGGGCTCCTCGCGGGACTGTTTCTCCTCTTCGTGAGCGTCCCCGGTTTGGTCATTCCTGCTTCTGTCCGCAAGTTCGTCACCGGTCTGCCCCGGTCACGCGGAATGGGAATTATCCTCCTGAGCCTGGCCTTTCTCTGGAGCTTCTGGCTGCTGGCCACGATGGAGATGGGCGAGTTCTCCTCCTTCCGCAAGCCGCTTCTCATCGGGCTGCCGATCGGGTTCTTTCTGGTTCTGCGCTTTGTCGAAGAGTTCCTGGCGGTGCGCGCGCTCGGCATTCTCTTTCTGCTCGCGGCGGAGCCGCTGCTCGAGGCAGCGTTTCTTCGCTACGAAACCAGCCGCCTTCTGGTCACGGTTTTCGCTTACATCCTGATCGTCGCCGGCTTGCTTTGGGTGACGATGCCTTACCTGCTGCGCGATCACATTTCCTGGAGCACGCGCAGCCCGGCCGCTGGCGAGCGCTTAACGTCCTCGCGTTGCTCTACGGCGCCGCGATTCTCGCCTTCGCGCTCATCCGCTACTGACCTTCGCGCGCTGCGCGCTCAATCTGGCGGATGAATCGAATTCTCGTCATTCGCGGCGGCGCGATCGGCGACTTCGTTCTCACCCTGCCGGCGATCAAGCTCTTGCGGGACAATTTTCCGCACGCGCGCCTCGAGATTCTCGGCTACAAGCACATCGTCGCGCTGGCGGAAAACCGCTTCTACGCCCAGGCGGTGCGCTCGATTGAATATGGCGCGCTCGCGAGCTTCTTCGCGCGGGATGCGAACCTCTCACCCGAGCTGATCGATTACTTCCACAGCTTCGACCTGGTCGTGAGCTATCTCTTCGATCCCGATCAGATCTTCGAACAGAATCTCCGCCGCTGCGGAGTGGAAAATTTTCTCGCCTGCTCGCCGAAATTCACCGCCCACGAGCACGCCGCCCGACAACTGGCGCGACCGTTGGAACAACTGGGCCTCGCGCTCACGGACGCCGCGGCGCGACTCTATCCGTCGGCGGCAGATCGCGAATTCGCCGCGCAGTTTCTTCGCCAGCGACGCGCCAATCGTCGCAATTCATCCCGGCAGTGGGAGCGAAACGAAAAACTGGCCGACGGAAAACTGGTTGCAGATCTCGGAGTGGCTTCTCGAGTCCGGCGGCGCAGCGTCGTTGCTCATTGTCGGCGGCGAGGCCGATGAAAAACAATTGGCGCAGCTGCGGACGGCGCTTCCGAAAACGCAGGTTCACTTCGCCGAGAATCTTCCGCTCCCACACCTCGCCGCGGTCTTGGAAAAATGCTCGCTCTTCCTCGGCCACGACAGCGGCATTTCTCACATCGCGGCGGCCGTCGGGGCAAAATGCGTTTTGCTGTTTGGGCCAAGTGATCCCGCGGTTTGGGCTCCGAGCAACGCTGAAGTGCGTGTCGTCAGAGCGAGCAGCGGAAGGATCGCCGATCTTCCTCTGGAAGAGGTGACGAGATCGCCGCGTAAAGCCTTTACGAACTGATGCGCATCGGCATCAGCACGTAAAGGAACGGCGTCTGGATCTTGAGAACGCCCGGACTCATCTCGTCGATGAGATCGAGAAAGACTTCGTCTTCCGTCAGGTTCCGCAGCGGCGCCATGAGAAATTCCGGATTGAACGCGATCGAAAAATCGCGCCCCTTGTAAGCCACGGCCAGCGATTCCTTCGCTTCGCCGACTTCCGGCGTGTTGGCGGTGATGTCGATGTTGTTCTTGGTGAAGTTGAGCTTGATCGAGTTCGATTTGTCGCTCGCGAGCAGGGAGACGCGCCGGAGCGAATTCAAAAACGTTTCGCGCTCCAGGGTGACGCGCTCCTTCGTTTCCGCCGGAATCACCTGTTTGTAGTTTGGATAATTTCCTTCGATCAACTTCGAAACGAGCAAGGTGTTATTGAGATCGAACGCGATCTGGCCGCTGCCGACACTGACCTTCACCTCGCCTTCGTCCGTGAGCAGACGCTGCAGTTCCGTGACTGCTTTTGTCGGAACAATGATGTCGGCTTCGTGACTGCGCGGAAACTCCAGCTCGAGATCGACCATCGCCAGCCGCCGGCCATCCGTGGCCACGAGCGTGAGCTTGTTATCCTTCAGACTGAACAGGACGCCGTTGAGCACGTAGCGCGTTTCGTCAGTCGAGATGGCGTAGGAGGTCTTGCGCAAACCATCGCGCAATTCCTTTTGCTTGATCGTGACCACCTTCGCGTCTTCGAACTTCGGCAGCGGCGGAAATTCCTCTTCGGGCAATCCGAGAATCTTGAAGAAACTCTGTCCGCTGCGGATCGAGGCCGCGTTCTTCCCATCGACTTCGATTTGAATTTCGCTCGAGGGAAGTTCGCGAATGATCGTGAACAGCCGGCGCGCCGGCAGGGTGGTCGCACCTTCCTTGTCCACTTTCGCTTCGAAACTTCCACGCACGCCGACATCGAGATCGGTGGTCGTTAGATGAACTTCATTGCCCTTCGCCTGCAGCAGGACGTTCGAGAGAATCGGCAGCGTCGTGCGCGTGCTGACGACGTTCTGCACCTGCTGCAAACCTTCGAGGAATTTCTCTTTGGTAACGCTAAATTTCATGAACGACGGCGTATGATGTAAGGCTTTCAATTTTATTCGGCAACCGCAATCTCTCCGGGGCACGGGGGACGCACGCGCGGCGCGATCACAGCGTTTTGCCAGAGTGGAATCAGCGCTTCAATGAGCTGTCGATGAACGAAATCGTCTGCCGGATGTCGTCCTGTTCCAGCATCCGCCGCTTCACCAGTTTGCACGCATGGAGCACGGTGCCGTGATCGCGCCCGCCAAAAGCATCGCCGATTTCGTTGAGCGAAGCTTTCGTTAGCTCGCGCGCCAGATACATCGCGATCTGTCGCGGAAACGCGATGTTGGCTGGCCGGCGCTTGCTCGTCATGTCGGCGATGCGGACGTCGAAGTGCTCCGCCACGCGCCGCTGGATTTGCTCGATCGTCACCGCGTGCCGCGCTTCTTCGTTCAGGATGTCTTTGAGCAGGTGCTCGACCACTTCATTGGTCAGCTCTCGGCCGCTGAGCGACGCGAAGGAGGCCACGCGCATGAGCGCGCCTTCCAGGCGACGGACATTGGTGCGGATGCGAGTCGCGAGGAATTCGAAGGTCTCGTCGCGCAGCTTGATGTCCAGGGTGCGCGCCTTCTTGCGCAGAATGGCCATGCGCGTCTCGACGTCGGGCGGCTGCAGCTCCGCCGTCAGTCCCCATTCGAAACGCGAGACGAGGCGATGCTCGAGATTTGCGATCTCGGATGCGGGCCGGTCGCTCGAGAGGACGATCTGCTTATGTCCGTCAAAGAGGGTGTTGAAGGTGTGGAAGAATTCTTCCTGCGATCGCTCTTTGCCGCCGAGGAATTGGATGTCGTCAATCAGCAGGAGATCAGCCTGGCGATAGCGCTTTCGGAATTTTACCAGCGTGCTGTGCTGGATCGCATCGATGAACTCGTTGATGAAGAGCTCGCTCGAGAGATACATCACCTTGGCGTTTTTCTTGTTCGACCAGACGTATTGGCCGATGGCCTGCATCAAGTGCGTCTTGCCGAGGCCGACACCGCCGTAAACGAAGAGCGGGTTATAGGTTCGAGCGGGCGATTTCGCGACCGCGAGACTGGCGGCGTGCGCGATTTCGTTGTTCGGCCCGACGACGAACGATTCGAAATTGTTGCGCGGATTCAGCCCAAGCGCGCTGCCAATGTTCTTCGCGCTGCGGGTGGTTTCGGGCGTCGCTTCCGCCGCCTCGGTCGCTTCCGCGGTCAACTCCGTCAGCGGAGACGGCGCCGTCCGATGGCATCGAGAATTTTATCGTGCGCGGGCTGCCGAAAGCCGTGATCACGGCGGACTCGCAATGCGGCCATGTGATTACTTTCAATCCAGAACTGGTAGATGTTGTTCGGAACGAGCAGCGTGAGCGCATCGTCGGTCGCGTGGACCAGCTTCACCGCCGAGAACCAGCGCTTGTAGGTATCCGCGCTGACCTGTGGTTTTAGGGCTGTCGCAAGCTTCGACCATATCTGAGCACACTTCTCTTCCATACGGAGTTGTTAACAGCGTTAAGCAACCCGCGCGGCGAGGTGCCACGAGGGAAAAGAACCGACCCAGCCCTCGTCGCTCCGCGGAAAAAATGAAACCGGCCTCACGCGCCGCGCGGAGGAACGAGAAGGAAAAATCTGCAAAATACGAGGGAGAAACACGCTTGAGAGGATTGGACGACCGTTTGCTCTTCGTGCGTGCGCCGCCTTATTTTTGCGGCGTGGTCTTTCGGGGCGGATGTCGTGATCATGCTTCGTTCTTCAGTGGCTGCTCAGGTTGTGCACATGTTGTTCACACCCGCTCTGTTCCCTCCCTGCCAGCGGCTTGAGATTAGAAACGCTTCAAAGTGCCGACAAGAAAAATTCGGAAGTTTATTTTCTTTCGCGATTCAAAAAAATCTTGACGCGAAATTTGAACTGGAGAACGCCCTCGCGCGTCTAAGCACACCGCTCGGGAGCGAGGTTGACCGCTCTGCCGTAGTCGCGCAACTTCGCTTCCTGAGGAGTCGCCCGGAGCTCGCCCGCTCAGTCGAAATGCCACGGAATTTCCGCACCATCCAATCGTTTTGCGCGACGAAATCGCGCAGCGCCCTGGCCGATGAGCGATCGCGGCCTTGCTTGGCCTAACGAGTGATGCGCCTGCTCTTCGCCATCTTCGCCATCTCGCTCGGCAGCGTGCTTTCGGCGGCCGCCGCACTGGAGGATATCCCACCGCCATTCGGTTTTCGCTGGAACGACTCCGCAGCGAAAGTCGAACAGGTCCTGGTCGCGGCCAAGGCCAAGATTGTCACCCGCGAAAAAAAAGAGAAACGCGACGTCTGGACGGTCGAAGGCCTGATCCAGCCGGGTCTCAAACGCACCCTCTTCGAATTCAAGGAAGGCTTTCTCGTCCAGGTCGAGTTGCAGTACGAGTACGACAAGTGGACGATCGAGAATTATAACAATCGCATGGGCGAGATCCGCCGTTATTTCGATTCGAAATTCGGCACCGGCAAATTGGTTTCCCGGACGCGCGATACGGACTCGGATGTGGTGCAGACGCTGGTGGGCTATCAGTGGATCGTCGGAGGAACGGGCGGAGGGACGATGCTCGAACTCTTCTATTTTTCGGCGCAACGCGAGGCGCTGGTCTACCGGACGATCACCGTCACCTACAAAGCGATGTGAGCGCTGTGCGCTACGTACCTGCATCGCGCGTTTCTTTCTGCAACCGTTTCAAGCGACTGGCGAGACTCGCCTTCGTGGCTGAGCTCATCCGGTCGATGAAAAGGATTCCGTTGAGATGATCGACCTCGTGTTGCAGCGCCCGCGCCAGCAAACCGGAGGCTGCGATCTCGAGGACTTCGCCCTCCAGCGTCTCCGCTCTTACGATCACGGAAAAAGCGCGATCGATCTCCGCGGTGATCTCCGGAAAACTCAGGCAACCTTCCGTGCCCGGCAGCGTTTCGCCATGCAGGCTGAGCTCGGGATTGAGCAGGACGAGAGGCATCGCCACCCGTGGATCGACCTCAATCCCGTTTAGCCGCAACGTGCTCGGCCGGTCTTCGACTTCGGAGACGTCGAGCACGGTCAACTGCAACGCTTCGCCGACCTGCTGCGCGGCCAGTCCGACTCCGTTCGCGGCGTGCATCGTTTCCAGCATGTCGGAAGCAAGCGCGCGGATCTGTTCATCCACCTCGGTCACCGGCCGGCCCTTCGCGCGCAGGACGGGAGCGCCGTACTTCACGATCGGCAGTTTCATTTCTCGCCGTGGGTAAACGCCGGCAGATTTTTCACGCCCGCCAGCTTCAGCGCATCCATCACCTTGATGATCGTGCCGAAGGAAGCTTTCTTGTCGGCCTGCAAAGCCAGCGAGGCTTTTTTTGTCGCCGCCAACTCCTTGACCGCGATTTCCAATTCCTCGACCGGAAGCGGGCGGCCATCGAGCAGTGATGGCGTCATTCTGCGTCCACGCTGACGATGGCGTGCTCCATCTCCGCGGGCGCTTTCGTGGCCGTTTGCGATTCCGGCAGATTGATCTGCACTTCCGGCTGATCTTTTTTGAAGGTCGTCGAGACGACGAAAAAGATGAGCAGGATCGTGAGGATATCGACGAGCGAGACAATGATGATGGACGGCGCGCGTCGTTTCCGCACTGCGATCTTCATGATTCCTGAGCGAGTGCCCTAGACGGCTGGCGGTCCGGCTGAAACGGCGGCCGCGGGAGCCGTCGCCGGCGCGTGCCGGCGGCGCGCCGTCGACGCGCTTCGCCCGGCCGTAATAGCATTTGCTGATCAACTCCACGACGAGCGTTTCCATTTCCACCGACATGACTTCGACCTTTCTCGAGAAATAACTGAACGCCACCAGGCTCGGCACGGCGATGGAGAGACCGAAGACCGTCGCGTTCAAGGCCTCGGCGATGCCAAGCGCGATCTGCTGTGTGTTCGAGGCGCCGGAGCTGAGGCCGAGCGCCGAGAAGACGTGCACCAGTCCCGAGACCGCGCCAATCAAACCGAGCAACGGCGCGATGCCGGTGATGATCTCCAGGACGATCAGTCCGCGCTCGAGCACGACGAGTTCATGTCGCGCCTTCGTCTCGACGACTTCGACGGTTTCGCTGCGCGGAGCGCGCAAATGCTGCAACGCCGTCCGCACCAGACGCGGCCGAGCGATGAATCGTCTTGCTGCGCAATCCGCGCGAGACGTTCGGGACTTCCGCCGGGGACGAGCCGCTCGATCTCGCTTTCGATCACCAGCGGCAGCACATTTTTCCGACGCAAGGCCATGCCGCGCAGGATGATCGTCGTGACCGCGAGAATCGAGCAGACCAGCAGCGGCCACATGAAAAGACCGCCGGAACTGAAGAACTGCCAGACGGCGTTCACCGGTTGAGGCAACTGCGCGAGGATCAATATCGAGGGCATCATCGGTTGGCGTAGGTCGTAAAGGAAAAATCTACCGACAGTTTGCCCATCGGGCAGAGTCGCGACGAGATCAGGCGGAATGGGGGGAATTTGTGCCTCCTGAAAGGATTGCAAGCAGATGTTCGCGAACGCTTCGTTCGCACTATTCGAGAGCGAGCCGCAAATTTTTGATCTTCCCCTTCTCGTCAACTTCCGCTTCGACATGCGCCGTCCCGATGCTGACCAGGTCCATCTTGGTCTTCATATAATAATACCAGCGCGAGCCGATCGCATCGGAGACCGCTTTCTGGTATCGACCCAGCGGAGTTCCGACCGCGTTGACCGCGGACGGACCGCGATCGGTGATCCGGCCGGTGATCCGGGTCGCCTGCTTCTCGGCTTGATAAGCGGACGCCGCAGTCGGGGGTTGTGGACGGATAGCCGGTGGAGGCGTAGCGGCCGCGAAATCAGGCGGGGACGTCGCTTCCACGTCCTCGGCATCGCGCAACGCCGGTGGAGGGGTCGCCGTCAACATGGCCAATTTATCCGGCTCCGGCGTCGTCAGCGGTTGAGGCGTGGCGATCGGCGTAGCCTTCGGCGTCGCGGAAGGCTTCGGTTTCGGCGTCGCCATCGCGGTCGGCGCGGCCGTGGGCTGAGGCGGAGGCGTCGGTTGTTTTTCCGGAACAGCCTGCTTCGCTTCGGTCGCGAGCGAGAGATCCTGTGTCTGCAGATTCACAAAGGGCCGATCCTTTCCCTCCTGTGAAGGCAGCGGCGCATCGCCCGTCGCCGGCAGCGTGCTCGCGGCAATAGAGTTCGCGTTCGATTCGAATGTCTTTTCCTTCGGCTGCTCCGCGGATTCCTTCGCCGGATCCGTCTCCATGTAAGGAGGATTGGCTCGCACCGAAGGCGGTGGCGTGGCCGAGAGATCCACCATCGTCAGCTCGACCGGTCGATCGTCGTCCGACGGCAACGGCATGGCGGTGCCATTGAACGCCGCGAGCGACAACGCGATCACGACATGCAGGAGGAGCGATGCAAGCACCGCCAGCCAAAGGTTTCTGCGTTCTCGTTCTATCGACATCGTCACTCGTTCTTATCGAACCTCCCGAATGTAGCATCGTGTATTCCCGGCACGAATCGAACGTCGCCATTGTAGCCGGGCACGCTGGCCCCGGCGGGCGCGAGATCAAGCACGCCGGTTCGCCAGGGTGCGCGTGCGGATGGTTGTCTTCCGCGCATGATGAAACAGATATTGCTGGGCATACCCTCCGTGTTCGCCGAAGTAGCTGTCGCAGAAGGCGCGCAATTTTTCGGCGGTCACTTTCCGTCGGTGCGGAAAATATTTCTGCCGCAAGACGCGCTCGATCCAGACGTCGATCGGGAAAGCGCGGAGCCGTTCGTAGGCAAAGAGCATGACACAATTCGCCACCTTCGCGCCGACACCGGGCAACTCACAGAGCTGCGCACGCAGTTCGTCATCGGGCAGATTGCGCCACGATTCCAAATCCACTTCGCCGGAGCTGACACGTCGCGCGGTGCCGAGGAGATTCCTTGCGCGGTAACCGAGCGCACACTCGCGCAACTCGGCCTCCGTCGTCCTGGCAAGCCGCAAAGCGCTTGGAAAAGCATATACGTGGCTCCCGTATACAACTCCACGAACGCCAAATCGCTGACGCAGCGCGCGCGACATCTGACGGATGTGCGCGACCTGTTTCATCGAAGAGGTGATGAAAGTGGCGAGGCATTCCCAGATCGGCTGCCGAATGATGCGCAAACCGCTGCAATAATCCCGCGCCGCAGACATCGTCGGATCAATCGGAAGCGCGGCGCAGATTTCAGCGCAACGGATGATCGAGCGCGAAGTAGCGGCGAATCAGCGTCGCCGCGCCGCGCGAGACGAAAAGCTCGTCGTCTCGCTGCTCCACATACACCGGCCGCTCGTCGATCATTCCCACGAAACCCGAACCGAGCGGTTCCCAATGAAAAACCTGGCCGGAATCGAGCGTCTTCGCGAGATCGAAATCTGGCGCCTCGATCTTGGTCAGATTCATTCGGCCACAAATTAGCACGGATGACGAAATGGCCGCGGCGGCCGGCCGCAGAAAATCCGTGTTTCATCCGTGTTTATCCGTGGCTAAATAACGCGCCGCATGGATACGCGCCTCGCCATCGACCTCTGCGTTCTCCTGCTTTACTTCGTCGTCATCATCACCATCGGCCTGCGCATGGGCCGGAAAGAGGAAAACCTCGAAGACTTCGCGCTCGGCGGACGGATGATTCCGTGGTGGGCGGTGCTCGCCTCGATCATCGCCGCGGAAACCAGCGCGGGGACTTTCTTCGGCGCGCCCGGCGAAGGCTTCGCCCTGCGCAATTACACCTACGCGCAGCTCGCCATCGGCACGATCCTCGCGCGGATCATCGTCAGTTACATTTTCATCAAGCCGTACTACGACTACAAAGTCTATTCGATCTACGAGTATCTGACCGCGCGCTTCGGGACCTCGACCAAGAATGCGGCCTCGGCTGTCTTCATGGCGACGCGTTTGCTCGCCTCCGGCGCGCGGCTTTATGTCGCGGCGATCGCGCTCGCGCTCGCGTATGAAATGATCACGGGCGCGCGACCCGGCCAGACGCAAACGTTATTCATCTATGTCGGGGCCTGCGTCGCGATCGTTATTCTGACTGCGGTCTACACCACGCTCGGCGGAATCAAGGCGGTCATCTGGACCGATTTCATCCAGGCCTCGATCATGATGGGCAGCGCTCTGGTCGCGCTGGGTCTTCTTTATTGGTCGATCCCGGGTGGCTGGAGCGAGATCGTCGCCCGGAACGGCACGCCCAGCATTTCCGGTTTTCTCGCCACGGGACTCGATCCGGCGAGAACCGGCTGGGACCAGATCAAAGGGCATGTTCGAAAACGAATATACCATCTTCGCCGCCCTCATCGGCTCCACCTTCATGACCATGGCCACGCACGGGACCGATCAGGACATGGTGCAGCGAATGTTAACCGCGCCCGACATTCGCCGCAGCCGGCGCTCTCTCATTCTCTCCGGGCTGGCGGACATCCCGATCGTCCTCACGTTTCTGAGCATCGGGATCCTGCTCTGGACCTACTACCAAATCCATTCCGATCCGACGTTGCCGAAAGCGCCTAACGAGATCTTCTGCCATTACGTTCTCTACGAGATGCCCGTGGGTGTCCGTGGATTGCTCATCGCCGGCATCTTCGCCACCGCCATGGGTTCGCTCAGCACCGCGTTGAACGCGCTCGCTACCAGCTTCACGCGGGACTGGTACGTCACCTACATCCGCCCCGGCGCAAATGATGAACAAAGCCTGCGCGCGGTCCGCTGGGCGACCATTTGGTTTTCTGTCCTGATGATTGGAGTTGCCTCCGCCACTTCCTATCTCGTCATCGTGCGTCCAGATTTGCGCATCATCCCGATTGTCCTCGGGATTTACGGCTACACTTATGGCTCGCTCCTGGGCGTCTTCCTCGCGGGAATGCTGACCAAGACTCGCGGGACCGATCGCGGCAATATCCTCGCGATGATCGCCGGCTTTTTGGTGGTCGCGATTCTGAGCGACCTCGTCAACAACATCGCGCGGATCTTTGGCAAGGTGGCCTACGTGACGCCGTGGTGGCTCCCGAAAATGGAATTCCCGTGGTGGATTTTCTTTGGAACGGTCGTCACCTTTTTCGTCGCGATCCTGTTCCGCACCAGCCACAGCGCAACTCGCGATCAATCGCGAAGGCGCTGCTGCGTCAACCCGCTGAGAACTCGCGTCAGGACGCCGGTTTCTCGGTCTGCAGCGTCAACCGCAAATCACGCAGTTGTCGCGCATCGACCTCGCTCGGCGACTGCGACATGAGGTCGAGGCCGCGATTGTTTTTCGGAAAGGCCATCACTTCGCGGATGCTGTCTGCGCCGCAGATCAGCATCACGAGCCGATCGAGGCCGAGCGCGATGCCGCCATGCGGCGGCGCGCCGAGCCGAAAGGCGCGCAGGATGTGGCCGAACATCGCTTCCTGATCCGCTTCGCTGACCCCGAGCACGGCGAACATCTTCGCCTGCAAATCCGGCTCGTGAATTCGGATGCTGCCGCCGCCGATTTCGACGCCGTTGAGGACGACGTCGTAGGCTTCGGCGCGCACTTCGCCGTAACTCTGCCTGCTTCGAGCAACGGGATGTCTTCGGCCTTCGGACGGGTGAAGGGATGATGGACCGCGTTCCACTTGTTTTCCGCGGCGTCGAAGGCCAGCAGCGGGAAATCGGTCACCCAGAGGAAATCGAGCGCTTCCGATCCTTTCGTTAGGCCCTGGATCTCGGCGACGCGCAAGACGCAGGCGACCGAGCACTTCGCAGGCGATCTCCCATTTGTCGGCGCCGAAGAAAATCAGGTCGCCTTCCTCGAGCTGCGAGCTTGGTTTGCAGCGCGTTCTTCTCCGCCTCGGAGAAGAACTTCACGATCGGCGATTTCCATTCGCCGCTTTCGATCTTGATGAAGGCGAGTCCCTTGGCGCCGAAGGTCTTCGCGATCGCGGTCATCTCGTCCACCTGGCCGATGGTGATGCCGGCGAAGCCCTTGGCATTGATCGCCTTCACCACGCCGCCGCCCTCGATGCACGCTGCGGAAAAGCTTGAACCCGCTCTCGCGAAAATCGTCGGTGAAATCGACCAGCTGCATCCCGAAGCGGCGGTCCGGCTTGTCGCTGCCGTAAGTGTCCATCGCTTCGCGATAGGTCATGCGCGGGAACGGCGTCGGAATGTCGATGCCGCGCGCCGCCTTGAAGATCGCCGCCAGCATTCCCTCGACCAGTCGGAAGATGTCCTCCGGCTCGACGAACGACGCTTCGATGTCGATCTGCGTGAACTCCGGCTGGCGATCGGCGCGCAGATCTTCGTCGCGAAAGCATTTCGCGATCTGAAAATATTTCTCGATCCCGCCGACCATGAGGAGCTGCTTGTATTGCTGCGGCGCCTGCGGGAGCGCGTAGAACTTGCCCGGCGTGAGGCGACTCGGGACGAGGAAATCGCGCGCGCCTTCCGGCGTGCTCTTCGAAAGAATCGGCGTCTCGATTTCGACGAAGCCCTGCTCGTCGAGATAATCGCGCGTCGCCTTGGTGATGCGATGGCGCAGGCGCAGGTTGCGCGCGATGCTGCGGGCGGCGCAGATCGAAGTAGCGATAGCTGAGGCGCAGGTCTTCGTTGCTCGGATCGGAGTCGAGCGGGAACGGGAGCACGTCGGCGTGGTTCAGAATGCGCAGATGTTGCGGCAGCAGTTCGATGTCGCCGGTGGCCAGCTTCGGATTCTCCGTGCCGGCAACGCGCGGCGCGACTTTGCCCTCCACCTGGATCACATCTTCGTCACGGAGAGTATGGGCGATGCGTCGGCAGCTTCCGCATTTTCCTCCGGACGAAAGACGACCTGGGTCAGTCCTTCGCGATCGCGCAGATCGATGAAAATGACGCCGCCATGATCGCGCCGGACATGGACCCAGCCGGCGAGTTTGACGATGCTGCCGATGTCGGCGGCGCGTAGTTGGTTGCAATGATGTGTGCGATACATGTCGCGGTCGCAAGAGGCGCCGGGATGGCGCTAGCTGCTGCGGGATGACAAGCTGGGGAGACGCGCGAGATGCGCAAGCAACTCTTCGTGCGGGACGAGCTGTTCTTCGCGGGTCGCGAGCATCTTGACTTTCACCTGCGGCCATTCGTCGCCGAAGAGCACGGCGACTTGGGCGCCAAGTTGCTCGGCGGTTTGAAATTGCTTTCCGACTTTGGTCGGCGCGAGCGGGTAGTCGACGCGATAACGCAGATCGCGCAGTTGCTGGATCTGCGCGAGCGCATCGGCCGCGCCGCTCTTCCTTTGCGATCACGACGTAGAGGTCGAGTCGCTGCTCGCTGCGGCCACGCTCGCTTGCATCTTCGCGCGACGCCGGCGGCGTTCTCGCGGATCAGTTCGCCCAGGACGACATCGCCCATGGCAAAGCCGAGCGCGGGGAGCGAAACGGCGCCGTCGCTGAGTTGCGCGATGAGATTGTCGTAGCGACCGCCGCCGGCGATCGCGCGCAACTTTCCCGCGCGGTCGAACGCCTCGAAGACGACACCGGTGTAATAGGCGAGGCCGCGCACGATGCGCGAGATCGACTTGCGACAAAGTCCGCGAGCCCGCGCTGCCGCAGACCTTCGACGAGCTGATCGAGTTTCTCGCTCCGACCGCCACCGATCGAGGACTTCGAAAACCGGCGCGGCGAGCGCTCCGAGTCGCTCCGCCGTTTTCTCGCGCGGCTCGCGCTCGCTCTTGTCGATCACCTCGAGCATCTCGCTGCCAGCGATCTTCCGGCACGCTCTGACGCGCGCAGGAAATCGATCCAGAATTCGCGGTCGCTCATCCGAATCACCACATCTCTTGCGCGTGAAACCGAAGGCGCGCAGCACGTCGATCACAGACCGCGATCAGCTCGACATCCGCCTCGACCGAGGCTTCGCCGATGATGTCGCAGTTGAGTTGAAAATGTTCGCGCAAACGGCCGCGCTGTTGCTTTTCGTAGCGAAAACATTGCGGGATGGAGAACCACTTCAGCGGCTTCTTGAACTCGCGTTCATGCGCCGCGACGACGCGGGCGAGCGTCGGAGTCAGCTCCGGTCGCATCGCGACTTCGCGGTCGCCTTTGTCGGTGAAATTGAAAAGCTGCCCGACGATCTCGGGGCCGCTCTTCTTCTGGTAGAGCTCGGTCGGTTCGAGCACCGGTCCGTCCCATTCGACGAAGCCGTAGCGGCGCGAAACTTCGCGCCATTGCGCGAAGATGTAATTGCGCACCGCGCAATCGTCCGGCAGAAAATCGCGAAAACCGGGCAGTGTTTGCATCAGATCGATCGCGCGCGCCTTGTTCTTCAGTCCCCGTAGCCGTTCGGGAACTTCTGGTGCCACTTCCAGGCGCTCTCGACAATGGAGTCGATGCTCTGGAAGCGGGGTTCCCAGCCGAGCTCGCGTTTGATTTTTTCCGAAGCGGCAATCAGGCGCGGTGGATCGCCCGGGCGGCGCGGCTTCTCGACGACCGGAATTTCCTTGCCGGTGATTCGCGGCAGGTTTCGATCACTTCGCGCACGCTCGATCCGCCACCTGTTCCGAGATTGTAATATGCACTCTTCGGCGCCTCGAGCGCGAGGATGTGCGCCCGCGACAAGTCGAGGATGTGGATGTAATCGCGAATGCAGGTGCCGTCGGGCGTTTCGTAGTCGGTGCCGTAAATCTCCACGTGGGATTTCTTGCCGAGCGCGACCTTCAGCACATTGGGAATGAGATGCGTTTCGACGCGGTGATCTTCGCCGAATTTCTCCGACGCGCCGGCGGCGTTGAAGTAGCGCAGGGCGACGAATTTCAGACCATGGATTTCGTCGTACCAACGCAGGATGCGTTCGAAGATGAGCTTTGATTCGCCGTAGGGATTGATCGGGCGCTGCGGCAGGGTTTCGTCGATCGGCACGCGCTCGGGCCGGCCGAAGGTGGCGCAGGTCGATGAGAAAACGAAGCGCTTCACTCCGGTTTCGACCATGGCGTCGAGCAGGTTCAATCCGTTCCCGACGTTGTTGCGAAAATATTTCGACGGATTCTGCATCGACTCGCCCACCAGGGCGTTGGCCGCGAAATGCATGACGGCATCCGGTTTCGTCCGGGCGAGCGCCGCTCTGATTTTCTTCGCGATCGCAGAGATCGCCTTCGATGAACTCTGCCCGCGGATCGACCGCCCGACGATGGCCCTCGGTCAGGTTATCGAAGACGACGACCTCGCTGCCTTCATCGAGGAGCAATTCGGCGCAAACGCTGCCGATGTAACCCGCTCCGCCGACGACCAGAATCTTCACCTGCTAAGTGGAATACAGCTACGAGGACTGTCAAAAGAACAATGCCATCACTGTCGGTCCCGCGCGGCGGAGCGCGCGGCGACGTGCTAGGCCTGCTTTTTTTCCAGGCTCGCGATCATTCGGCGGACGCGATCCACCTTGTGCCGTGGTCGCAAGACTTTAAGGCTCTCTTCCTCCGATCCCCAATGCAGAATCTCAATGTCCACGTTGCGGACGCCCCATCGGTTCATGGCGCTGCGCGAGGGTTTGTACAAGTCGATCGTGTTTGTGCCGACGAGCGCACCGCCGTAGTCGTCGATGACGTATTCTTCGCGCGTGCTAATGAGACGAAAGCGCGTCCCGACCGGAAAGCGTGACCAATCCGCCGACGCGCTCATTACGCCGCCGCCGGAAAGCCGCTGACCAATCGCATTGTGCCCGCCACTCCCCTCGGTGTGCGTGTAGGCAGTGGTGCGGACCGTCTGAACTCGGCCACGCGTGCCCGCGGTCGGCGCCGTCTGCGTGGCGCAGCTCGCCAGGAGCGAGCCGAGAACGAGAATCAGGGAGAATCTGAGGAATTGTGGCATCGCGGAAAATCGCCCCTTACGGATTGAAGCAGCCGGTGGCAAGAGATAATTTTCGCGCCCCTGCATGGCAATGAATATTCTGAGCACGAGCCAAGCCATCGTCGCCCGGGATGTCGCTTCTGGATGGAAGACTCGCGCTCTTCCACCGGAAGCAACGTTGGCTGGCGGTGGCAGATCTTCACTTTGGCTACGAACTGAGCCAGCGCGCGGCGGGACGCTTGCACCCGATGTGGGGAATGACTTCCGTCGAAGACCGATTGCAGCAGCTCCTCGCGGATTATCGACCGCGTCACTTGGTCATTGTCGGAGACGTCGTCCATGACCGCACGGCTGCGACCGAGGCGCGGGGACTGATTGAGCGATTGGCCGTGTCTTGCGAGCCGATTGTCCTCGCGGGAAATCATGATCGCCAATTGAGGGCCACATGGCCGCTGCAAGATTCGTGGCAAACCAAAGGTTTTCTTTTCCACCATGGCCACGGCGTTGAGAAGACGACCGATGCGGTCCAGATCATCGGGCACCACCATCCGACGGGCACAGTCGCGCGATGGCGCAGGCTTGCGTCTCAAACTCCCGGCTTTCGTTCAACAGGAGAAGTGCTGGATTCTGCCCGCGTTCTCGCCGTGGGCGGCGGGTGTGCCGTGGGAACCCGACGCGCAGAGCCGGATCTGGCTCTGCACGCCGAGGCGAGTCTTGCAGCTTCCGCCAGTGAGAGCCGCATAGCGCTAAGCCCGAGCCGCGCCCGACATCTCCGAGGTGCAATGCGGGCAACGCGTCGCCTTGATCGGAATGGTCATGGCGCAGAACGGACAATCCTTCGAGACCGGCGCTCGCGGTAGGCGCAGGCCTCTTCATCTTGTTGATCGCTCTGACGACCAGGAAAATGCAAAACGCGACGATGAGGAAGTTGATTACCAACGTGATGAAGTTTCCGTAGTTCCACGTGATCGCGCCGGCCTTGGTCGCATCGGCCAGCGTGGCAAACGTCGCGCCGCTTGCGCTTTCAAGACGAGGAACATGTTCGAAAAATCAAGCCCGCCCGTGAGCATATCCGATCGGCGGCATGAGGATATCCTTGACCAGCGACGTGACGATCCCTCCGAAGGCCGCACCGATGATGACACCGACCGCCAGGTCGATGGCATTACCTTTGATCGCGAACTCTTTGAATTCTTTCCACATAGGCCGCGAGTTTTGTCAGGTCGCGACGATGTTGACAAGCTTCTTGGGGACGACCACCACCTTGCGGATGGTCTTGCCCGCGAGGTGTTCCTGAATCTTCGCGCTGGCCAGGGCTGCGGCTTCAACTGGTCGTCGGTCGCGTCCAAGGGCGACGACGATCTTGTCGCGCAGCTTGCCGTTCACCTGGATGATCGATTTCCACTTCGTCCTCGACCAGGAGATGCTCGTCGTAGACGGGCCAGGCTTGCGCGGTGATGTCGCCCGCGCGGGAGCCGAATTTGCTGCTGAGCGTCTGCCCACAACTCCGAGGTGAGGTGCGGCGCGAACGGGTTCAGCAATACCAGCAAGCGGCCGCAGCGCGGAGACGGGTTTGACCGGCGCGTTCGTGAGCGCGTTGACCAGGATCATCATCTGCGAGATCGCGGTGTTGAACGACAACGTCTCGATGTCTTCGGTCACTTTCTTGATCGTCGCGTGCAGGACCTTTGAGACTGCGCTTCGTCCGGCGCGACCTCCTGCACGTCGGCTCGACAGAATCCACTCGCCCGCCTGATTTTCTTCCATGATCAAACGCCAGACGCGGGCGAGAAAGCGCGAGACGCCTTCGACGCCCTTCATGCTCCAGGGCTTCATTTGCTCGAGCGGGCCCATGAACATCTCGTAGCAACGGAAAGCGTCCGCGCCGTATTCCGCGATGACGTCGAGCGGGTCGATCACGTTGCCCCAGCGCTTCGACATTTTGCGACCGTCCTCGCCGAGGATCATTCCCTGATTGACCAGGCGCTGGAATGGCTCGGGCTTCGAAAGATGGCCGAGGTCGAAGAGCACCTTGTGCCAGAAGCGCGCATACAACAGATGCAGGACCGCGTGCTCGGTGCCGCCGACGTAGAGATCGACGCCGCCCGGTGCGGTGACGGCGTGTCAGACGGTTGCGGTGATTCGATCGCACGCTCGCTCCCCCGCCCATCCAATATCGTTCCGCTTCCTTCCCGACGAAACGCTCATCGTTTCGCGGATCGCAAAACCGCAGGTAATACCAGCACGAGCCGGCCCATTGCGGCATCGTGTTCGTCTCGCGCGTCGCCGCGTCGGAATAGCGCACCCATTCTTTCGCCCGGGCCAGCGGCGGTTCGCCGGTGCCGGTCGGTTTGAAGTCTTCCAACTCCGGCGGCGCGAGCGGAAGTTCGCTTTCCGGCAGGGCTTCGTGCTTGCCGTCCCGCCAGACGATCGGGAAACGGCTCGCCCCAATAACGCTGACGCGAAAAGAGCCAGTCGCGCAATTTGTAGCGAATGTCGGCGCACGCTTGCCCTTTTTCTTCCAGCCAGGCGACAATCTTCCGCTTCGCCTCTGCTGTCGGCAGGCCGTTGATGAGCGGGGAATTAATCGCCACGCCATCGTCCAAACAGCCGACAGATTCCTCCGCCGTCTTGCCCGGCATCTGCACGACTGGAATGATCGGAATGTCGAACCTGCGGGCGAACTCCAGATCGCGCTCATCGTGCCCGGGCACGCCCATGATCGCGCCGGTGCCGTAGCCCATGAGGACGTAGTCCGCGATCCAGATGGGAATCTTCGCGTGATTCACCGGATTGATCGCATAGGCGCCGATGAATACTCCGCTCTTTTCCTTCGCCAGATCGGTCCGCTCAAGATCGGACTTGGCTGCGACCTGCTCGCGATATTTGGCCACCTCTGCTTTGCGTTCCGTCGTGCTCAGCTCGTCGACCAGCGGATGCTCCGGCGCGAGCACCATGTAAGTCGCGCCATAGATCGTGTCGGGCCGCGTCGTGAAAACGCGCAGATCGTCTCCTTTCGATTCTCGAGCGCGAAGGTAATCTCCGCGCCTTCGCTGCGTCCGATCCAATTCCGTTGCAGAAGCTTGATTCCCTCCGGCCAGTCGAGCCCGTCCAGTTCGTTCGACCAGACGCTCCGCATACGCGGTGATGCGCAGCATCCATTGCCGCATCGGTCGCCTAACGACTGGAAAACCGCCCACTTCGCTCTTTCCGTCGATCACTTCTTCGTTCGCCAGCACAGTGCCGAGCTCGGGACACCAGTTCACCGCCACCTCCGCGACGTAGGCGAGTCGCACCGAATCCGGGTCGTCGCCCCGAAAGGTCGTGATCGGCTTCCGCGCGTTGCGCCTCCGGATTGAACCAGGAATTGTAGATCTGAAGAAAAATCCATTGCGTCCAGCGGAAGAAATCCGGGTCGGCGGTGCTGATCTCGCGCTCCCAGTCGTAGGAGAATCCGATCCGTTTCAGCTGCGTCTTGAACTTGGCGATGTTCTGCGCGCGTCGTGATCGCAGGATGCTGGCCGGTCTTGATCGCGTATTGCTCCGCGGGCAATCCGAAGGCGTCCCAGCCCATCGGATGCAGGACGTTGAAGCCGCGCATGCGTTTGTAGCGCGCGACGATGTCGGTCGCGGTGTAGCCCTCCGGATGCCCGACGTGCAGTCCGGCGCCGCTGGGATAGGGGAACATATCGAGGATGTAGAACTTCGGCTTCGAGGCATCGAAACCTTCCTCGCCCGGATTCGGCGCGTGAAACGCGCGCGCTTCGTCCCAGATGGTTTGCCACTTCGGCTCGATCTGGTCGAAAGGGTATGGCTTACGGCGTTCGCTCATGGAGAAAGGTAGACAGGATTAACTCCGAAAGCTTTCGCGAGCGAGGCGGATTCACCGGATTGTCGCGGAAGTGTCTGGAAAAAAATCCGGGCAATCCTGCTAAATCCTATCCGTGCCTCGCATTTTAGTCGCCACCCGCAACCCGCATAAGACGCGCGAGTTCGCCCAAATCCTCGGGCCGGCTTGCGAACTCTCCGATCTGTCGACCGCGCCCGATGTTCCGATGGTGGAAGAAACTGGCCGCACCTTTGAGGAGAATGCGATCCTGAAAGCGGTCGCGGCCTCGTGCGCTGTCGGCGATCTGGTGGTCGCGGATGATTCGGGACTGGAGGTCGCAGCTCTCGGTGGCGCGCCCGGCGTCTACTCCGCTCGCTATGCGGGCGAGGGGGCGAAGGACGAGGAGAACGTGATTAAGCTGCTCTCGGAATTGGCGGTCGGTAAACTGCTAGGAACCGGCCGAGGAGCGCGTTTTTGCTGCGCGCTCGCGCTCGCTTGCCAGGGGGAATTGATCGCCGTGTTTCACGGCGAAGTGGCGGGAATGATCGCCGAGCAGCCGCGCGGGAATCGAGGCTTTGGTTATGATCCGGTTTTCATTCCGGTTGGATTCGATCAGACATTTGCCGAACTGGGCGACGAAGTGAAAAACCAGATCAGCCACCGGGCGATGGCGATCAGGAAGTTGCGAGAGGCGCTGCCCACCTTGCGCGGATGAGTTCCGCAAAACGCGGAGTCGGTGCAATCGTTCCTTACGGAGGCGGAATGGTCCCCTCGGAACCGGTCGGCGACGCTGTTTTGATCTGATAACCGATCTTGGTAATGCCAGCAGAACGAACGCGATCCAAAACGCGGATCACATCGCCGTGCAGCGCCTTCTGCTCCGCGCTGATGGAAACCTTCGAGTCATGATTTGCCTGAAACATGGCGAAGAGTTTCGGCATGATCTGATCGTCGTTGACTGGTGCATTATCGAAGTAAACCAAGCCCCCTTCGGTCACCCGGATCGATACATAATCCTTGTTCGGATTGGGATTAGCCTGAGTATTCGGACTCGGCAGGTTGACCCGAATGCCCTTCATGTGGGTCTGGCTCAAACTCACCATCATGAAGCTGGCGAGGAGAAAGAACATGATGTCGATCAAGGGAATGATCTCGATCCGCGCGTGCTTCTTCGGAATGGGTGAACGCATCCTCATGGTCGACTCCTGAACTGGCTAGAACTGCGCTCCGCTCATGGTGAACGTAATCGGCGTGCGGACTTTGGAGACCGTTCCGGGCTTGAACCGCCACCGGCGAAACGCACTCGTCGCGGCGTTGTCGAGGATCGGGCTGCCCGTGCTGCTCGCCATCTCCGCACTCGTGACCGTCCCGGTGGAGGCGTCCACCGTCATCACGCAGACACCGCTGCCCACGATCTTGGAGCGGCGAGCCTCGTAAGGATATTCGGGCCGCGGAGCGCTGATCGCCACCGCCTTCGCGCTGGACATCGACATCGGTCCGGCCTTCGGGAGCCCTGTGGGTGCGGGTCGAGCGATCGGGGCCACCGGCTTGGGCTTGTCAACCCTCTTCGGTGGCGGAGTCGGTTGCTCTTCCTGGAATTCCGGCGGCGTCTGCGGCTCCGGTGGAGCTTCTACCGGTTCAGGTTCTTCCTCCGGTGGCGTTGGCTCCGGTTCTGGTGGCGCGCTCTCGATCGAAGCCTCGATGACCGCCTCGGGAATCGCCTCCAGGTCCGCGATTGGCGGTTCCGAATGAATGCCGGCAATCACCGCGGCGACCGCGTGAATCGCGATCGCGCCGCCGAGAGCCGCGACGACCTGCCACCGTGGCGGTGGTCTGTAGAGCAAAGGTCCCGCCATCTTTTCCTTACTGCCCTGGCGCCGGCACACCGGCAGCCGACTGGCTCTTGATTTCGAAAGCGATCTTGGTGAAGCCGGTCGAGCGAATCTGATCAAGCAGACGCGTCACGTTGCCGTGCAATGCTTCCGCATCGCCGCGAATGAATATCTTCGGCTCCGGTCGATCTTTGTTAGCCGCCCACTCATGATAGATCGGCTTCAGAGCTTCAACGGCACGTCTTCGTAGTTAATCCTGGTCTTGTCCCAGTAGATGTAGCCATCGCGATCAACCGAGAAGCTGTACGTAATCCTTCTTCGACTGCGTTTGCCCGGAAGTGCCCGTGGGCAACATTGACCTTCATCCCTTTCATGGTGGTCTGGCTCAGACTCACCATCATGAAGCTCGCGAGGAGAAAGAACATGATGTCGATCAGCGGAATGATCTCGATCCGCGCGTGCTTCTTTGGGATGGGCGAGGCGACTTCCATAACGGTCTGCTTACTTGGTCATCGCGGTAATATCCATATCGCCCGCCTTGGCTTTGTTCTGTGCTTCCAACATCACCTCCAGGTTCGTCGCTGCGGTCTGCAGTTCGAACTCCAGGTTAGACACACGAGAAGTGAAAAAGTTAAACGGAATCAGCGCAAAGATCGCGATCCCGAGACCGCACGCCGTCGCGATGAGCGCTTCCGCGATACCGCCGGTGACCGCCTGCACCGCCAGCTCTTCGTTGCCGAGGAAGCTGAAGGACTTCATCAGACCGGTGATCGTTCCCAAGCAGACCGAGCAACGGGGCCAGCGTGACCAACGTATCCATGACCACGAGGAACCGGCCGGCGCGCTTGATTTCAATCCCAGCGGCCACCTGGAGAGCGCCCTGGAGGGAGGCGTGCTGGTGGTTCAATCCATTCCACATCATGCGCAGAACCGGATCGCGCGAGTCGCGGGAGAGACGGGACGCCTCGGCCACATCGCCAACCTCGATCGCGGTGAAGACTTTCTCGATCCGTTTGGGGTCGCGGCGCGTCCAGCGCATCAGCCACCAGCAGACGCGCTCGAGCACAACTGCGATGGCGGTGATCGAAACGAGCAGGATCGGCCACATGATCGGGCCGCCTTTGTGGAAGTTATCGATCAGAAAATTTCCCGTATCCACGTGCCCGGTTCCGGGCAAGCCGGCAGCCGCGGGCGAGGGCGAGGTACCTGCGGCCGCGGGCTGCATTCCGGCGGCGGTTGAGGGTTTCATCCCCTCAACTGGCGACAATCCGGGCATGCTCGCAGGGCTCATCGCTGGAGCGGTCCCTGGCATACCGGCAGGGCTCATCGCCGGGCGCGGCCGGAGCGAGCGCCGGCTCGGTCGTCGTCCCGGTTGGAGCACCGATCGCCGGAGAACCGCCGGCCGGAGGCGGTGGTGAAGTTTGGCCGAAAGAGTTCAGCGCGAACGTGAGCGAGCAGAGGGAGACGGTTAGCAGTGTTTTCATAGGTTTGAGGAAAGGCTCATGACCGATCCGAGATTCTTGATGGGAGTTCGCGATATTCGCCAATGAGGCCGCGGCGAGTCGAGTAAAACTTTTTACCAAATGTCATTCGCCGTTCCACTGCCTGCAGCCGCCACGAGTAATTTCGCATCAACTCCCTTGGTGGGATGTGAAGCAACGCCATCATATTTCAGGCAAGGCGAACTATTTTCTTGCCACGCGCCGACCGAGTTCCGCAAGGGCGCCCAATCGCCGATTCGTCCCTTCGAGCTGATCGCCCGCGTGAATCGGACCGACGCCCGAGGGCGTTCCTGTGAGGATGAGGTCCCCGGGCAGCAGGGTCAGGCTCTGACTGGCGAAGGAAACAATCTCCGCGACCGAATAGATCATCTGGCTCGTGCGCGCTTGCTGCCGGACTTCGCCGTTTTGCCGGAGCGTGATCGGCAGATCCGTGACGTCCACATCCAGTGTAAACAAACGGTCCGACCGGCGTGTAGGTGTCGAAGGATTTGGCTCGCCCAAATTGTTTCTCGGAAGTCTGCAAATCGCGGTCGCTGATATCTTCGCCGATCGTGAATCCGAAGACGTGCGCGAGCGCATGGTCCACGCTGACGTTCTTCGCGCGCGTGCCGATGACGACGCCGAGTTCGAGCTTCGAAATGCGTCTGATGCTCCGGGAATGCGATCTCGATCGTGCCCTCGTGCGGCAGCAGCGACGTGGGCGCCTTGAACCAAATCAACGGCGTGCCCAGCGGCGTGCGCTTCATCTCCGCGATGTGCTCGGCGTAATTGAGGCCCACCGCGATGACCTTGCTCGGCGCCACCGGGAGATCGATTTGCAAATCGCGCAGCGGGAGGACGGCGCCATCGAATTCCAGTCCGAGCCAATACGGCTTCTTCAGGACGATGAACGGAATCACCGCGCACTTCGCCGTAGAAGAATTCATCGTTTGATCTGAAGCCACCGAAAGTGCGCATAAGACAGCATTCGAGCAGATTACGCAGATTTGCCGCACGATCATGCGAAGGCGAGAACGCAGGCCTCGAGCAAATTCGAATCTGCGTCAACGGATCGCTCAGCTTGGAGGTCCTTCGCTGTCTGCTCAGGATGCAGCCGCGATCGCTACTTCGGCACGATCGCCACGAAATTGCGGACGGTTTTCTGCTCGGAAATGGAGATGGGACCGCGTTCTCCCGCGAACCAAAACGCGCTGGACGATCCGCCATCAAGATTGAGCGCGCGCTGCACTTTCAGGTCGGGCGCAATTCCCGGCGTCGCCAAAATTTTCCCGAGCTGTGCCAGCGTCACGCCGGAACAAAAACCGATCGCGGCGCGATCAGACCCGCCGGTGACGATGAAGGTGCGGCGCGCAGACCGGGTGTCGTTGAGGCCAGGGACGGGTTGACCGTTATCCACCAGGAACGGGCCGCATTGCAGCGCCGTGGTCGCTTTTCGTTTCGACGAATACTCCGCGACGCGCAGCAATTGGATCCGGCCGTTCGCGACGACCATGACCCCGCTGAGCAAGCGAGCCTTGCGCAATGGAGCGACCACGTTCCCGGCGCTGATCAATAATCCGACCGGTTTGTTTTCCGGATCGAAATACCCGCCATTCACGCCGGCCAGACAATTTTCGCGGCGCATGACCTCGGCGAGATTGTCTTCGCCAGCCGGATTATCGATCACGCGCAAAGTGGCGGATTTCGAGGAAAACAGGGCGAGGTCGAGCGTCGCTCGTTCGCCGGTCTCGCTCTCGGTGAGCACGCTTCGGCGATGTTCGACGCCGGCCGCGGCCCCTCGTTCTGTTTGCGAGGTTGTGACCGTCCAATCGGCGCGGGCCGATCCGACCAGGAACAAGGCGAGGACGAATCTTGCGCTAAGCCGAGCCACCGTATTTTTTCAGCAGTTCGATGAATCGTGGGTTGGCGCGGAGCGGATCCCAGATCGGAACGACCTTGAGGGCGGCGACGGTCACGTCACTCGGTCGCGCGAGGAGCCCATCCAGCAAATCGATGGCCTTTTCCTGTTCGCCGACGGTGGCATAAACTTCCGCGAGCGTTTGCGTCATGTTCGGGCCGTCGAAAGCATCGACACTTTCCGGAAGCATTTCGGTGGCCCGTTTCGCTTCCGCAACTGCCGCATCCTGCTCGCCCAGGCCGGCGAGCGCCTGCGGCGGCAGCTTCTTCTCGCCCAGGCCAAGCGAGAATCTGCGCCAGCTTCGCGTGTCGCTCCGCCTCATTGGGCGCCTCGCTCAGATATTTTTCCGCGTAGCGTTTGGCGGTTTGAAATGCTTCACGCGCGCCCGCCTCGTCCTTCAGCATCTTTTTCGCGATCCCGATAACCTCGTATTTTGACGCACAAACCTTCTGGCTTATTTGCCAGCAGTTCGTCCGTCACACTTTCGGCCTGCGTGTAACGCCTCGGCGTACTTGCGTTGCACCAGGAGCAGTTGCGCGAACGCCAGCCGCCAATTCGGCTTTTTCATGTTCCGGCATCGGACGGGTCGAAAACAATTTTACGCCGCGCTCCGCGATCTCGAAGGTCCCTTTCTCCGCGAATTCCAACTGCGCCTTGATGCCCCAGAGACTAAACGATTTCGGGCTCAGCTTCAGCGCGCGATCGATCGTCTTGTTCGCGGCGTCGAAATTTCGCTGCTTCTGTAGTTGAACGTGAGATTTTGCAGAGGCCAGGTCTCGTTCGGACTCAAGCTGACGGCTTTCTCGAGGTTGGCGTTCGATTCGCTCCATTTTCCCTGGCGCCGCTGAATCGCTCCGATCGCGAGATAAACCTCCGCTTCGTTCGGCAATCCCTGCTGCGCGATCGCGAATTCTTTCAGGGCCTTCTCGTAATCGCGGTCGCCGTAATAGAACGAAAAGCCGAGAGCGAGATGACCTTCGGGGCAGTCCGGTTGCAGCTTCAGGGCACGATCGGCGAGCCCGCGCGCTTTCTCGCGGCGCGGCGGCGTTGGATCAAAAGTGATGATAGATCCAGCTCTCCAGCCGGGAGAAATCGGCGGCGGCGAGCGCGAAGTTTGGGTCCAGTTGCAGGGCGCGCTCGTAAAGTTGCTCAGCCTGTTTCAGCTTGTCGAAATCCTCCAGGTGCAGGTGAAGATTGTGCGCCTGCACGAAGGCGAGATAGGCCTCGCCGTTCTCGGTCGGTTTGCGCGTCATCTGCGCCTTCTCGCTCGGCGAAAGTTTCGCCTGCAGCTCGTGCGCGATTTTTTGCGCGAGATCAGTCTGGATCGCGAAGACATCGGTCAGTTCGCGATCGTATTCTTCCGCCCACAGATGCACGTCGTTGACCGCGTTGATCAACTGCACGTTCACGCGGACTCGGTTGCCGGATTTGCGCACGCTTCCTTCGAGGATCGCGGAGACGCCGAGCGCTTTTCCGATTTCGCGCACGTTCTTCTCTTTGCCGCGATACGGCATCACCGACGTGCGCGAGATCACCTTCAGGTCGCCGATCTTGGCCAGGTTCGTCAGGATGTCGTCCTGGATGCCGTCGGCAAAAAACGCGTTCTCTTTGTCGTCGCTGAAATTTTCGAAAGGCAGCACCGCGATCGATTTGTCGATCTTCTCGGCGGAGAGCGCGCGGCAGAAGAAAGAATCCGACCGCGCCCGAGATGACCACGCCGGCCAGCGAAAGGATGGCGATATTGCGGCGGCGAGACGACGATGGCGCGGATTCCGGTGTCGGCGTCGTGCGAATTCCCTCCGATGTGACGTCGAACGCCCAGGCGAGAATCAGCGCGATCGGAAACCCAATGAGCAGACAAACGATCACGAGTCGCAGCGCCCAGTTCGGCAATTCCCATGCCGGGAAAACGGCCGAAGCCAGCTGGATCAGCCCGCCCGCCGCGACCACATATGCGACCGCCACGCGGTAAACTTTCCGGCGCTTCAGTTCCTCAAAGAAGCCGCTCATGTCGATCATATGAACGTCGGCAACAGCGCGATCAGACAAGCGCTATCGCGGTCGGGATTCTTCGGCCCGAATGCGGAGCGATCCCGCTTACAATCCTGCCGGATGACGCGCCTCGAAAGCCGCGCGGCTCCCGCGGGGTCGCCTGCCAGCGCGGCGCCCAGGTGCGATCGCGCCGCATGGTATTCAACGCCGTCGTGTCGAGGCGCAGCCCCGCGATGACCGCAAAGGTGTGACCATTCCGCGCGTAGACCGTGATCCACTTGCCGCGACCGCGAGCGCCAAACCGCCGGAAATCCGATGAACTCATCGGCGACGGCACCAGGCCGGCCGCCCCGAGCGCGTAAGAGATGGTGCCCGAACAATCGTATCCCGAATCGTTGAACGAGCGGTGTCCTCCGCCGTAGCGATACGGTTTTGATCCGAAGCTGATTGGCGGCCCAGATGGCGCGCTTCACTTCCAGCGGCGCTTGCGCCGGAGCAGAAGCCAATCCTCCGCGCAGGGCCGCGACCCTCCCGGGAACAACCGGTCCGGTGGTCGGGAACAAAGTCCCGTTGGCAACCGCAGCGGACACAGGTCTAACCACCCCGAACAGAGCAACACATCCCGCAAGGAGAAGTGCATAACGAACCATGGCGCATTTTTCTAGCCACAGTTGTGCCAACAGGCAATGAACTTTCCCAATCCGAGGAAGACTGGCGGAAGGGGTGGGATTCGAACCCACGGTGAGTTTAACCCCACGTTCGATTTCGAGTCGAGTGCCTTAAACCGGGCTCAGCCACCCTTCCATTTTCTCGCATCCGCACGTGCGGATAGCGCGACGTATTATGAGCGCCACGCCTTGCTTTGCAACCTCGGAAGCCCGTGCGCAGTGTTCGGATCAAGCGCCGGTGTTAATCTGAATGTAGAGAACACCGATGATGCACGCTGCTCTCGAAACCAATCGCGGGATAGGCGATCTCTCCCATCTCCTTGCCCTCGAGGGTGAAAATGCGCGTTTGGGTTACGCCTCCGCGAACGCCGCTCACAAAGAGTCTTTCGCCGACGATTGAGATATCTGAAATCAGCTCCTTGCCCTCCGGCACGATCTTGGTCCAACGAGTTGGGTGAGGATCATCGATGATAATTTTCACCACCCGGTTCTTTGGCGCTTCGTTATCCGTCAAAACAAAAACATCCTCCTCGTGATTGACCACCGAATAATGTTCATCCCGGCCGCTGTGTATGATCGGGCGGACCCCCTGGTCCGGGTCGTCCAACTCCTGGGAGTAAACGTCCACCCGCTTCACCGGCACCCCGCGCGCCACCGAAAGGAGCAGGTAGTGTCCGTTCTCTGTCACTTCGAGAGAGATTAGATCCTTCGGACCGAGGGGTTCATAATTGAAGCTGTCGCCGAAAATAAGCTTATCGGATGCGCGCCCCGAGCCCACAGGGTGGAAGTAAACGTGCGTCCCGGCCGGCTCGACTTTCGCGAAATAGATCGCCTTCTTGTCCGGGCTGAAGTTAACCGAACTGTAACGGGCGCGCGGCAAAGTGTCCAAATCGCGACGCTCCTTTACGTCGAAGATGTGGACGACCTGTTCCTCGGCGGCGCCCTCATGGACGCCGTAAATGAGCAGGCCGGCATCGTCCGAACTATCGGCAATCGTGAGCGACGCGTTCTTTACCTCGCTCAGCTTCGTCGCGTCGATCAAGCACTCGTCGGTCCCTTGGAAACCTTTGCGCAGATAGATTGAGGACTGCTTCTTCGTTCCCGTCGCGCTTGGTAAAAAAATAAACGCCATCTTGCCCGCATGGAATGTTGAGGCTTTCGGCACTGAGCATCTCGGTCAGGCGTTTGGCTACTTCGGGTCGGTTTTTGGCCGCAGCATCGACCGCCATCCGCGCGATCAACGCGGCCGTTTCCGGAGTCTTGGGATCTTCGGTCCACCGATATGAATCGGTCTGGCTGTCGTCGGTTTGTTCCCCGCCTGGGCCAGGAACGCGCTCGCGAGAAGCAAAGTGAGAGAGAGAAGCGTTTTCATATTCATTTTCGGATTTGCCGCAGAACAGATCGCAAACATGCGAGGATATTCCAGCATCGCCATTGGAACCTGCGGTCAGCGGACCACGCGACGCCTGCAAATCTGAATCAGCGAGAATTGTTCGGAGCGCTGGAGTTCAGCGGGGCCGCGTACTTCGGGTCCTTCACCTGCTTGCGCACGGCGGCGAAGATCTTTCCGATGCCGATGCGGCTGGCGCTATTGGCAACGAAGGCCGGGAGCGAGCCCCCGCTATCCGTGAAAATGGTGTACGTCGCCCGGGTCGATGCCGTCTCCTGTTGTTCGAGGAGCCACGCACCGTCGCAGACATTCACGCGCAGAATCCCAGGCCTCGCGGCGGGTCCGAGATCGTTGGCCGCCTCCCAGCGCATGCGATAAATCGGACCATCTGGGCCGAGCCAATTCGCATATTGCGAACGCACGGTGTAATCGCGGTCGCTTAGCAGAGGGAACGTCAATCGTTGGTAGGCGAGGACCGAATCTTTCTCTCGCTTCAGCACCCGGGATTCGGCGGTGTAGGGCATGAATGCCGGATAGGCTTCGTTGTCGGCCAAGACCGCAAAAACAATGCTCGCGGGGGCGGCGACGAGGCCGACGCCTTTGAATTCTTTGAGCGAGGAGCCGGATGGAAGACGGCTATAAACGGTCACGCCGTTTGCGCTCGACTCTTGCGACCACTCCGCGCCCGCTGCTTTGTCGGCTGCCGGGAGAGGCAGCGCGAGCAGGACGGCCCAGGCAAGGAGGGTGAGCTTTTTCATCACAGGAACTTCTGCCGGCAACATAACCGGGATTTGCCATTCGCGCTTCGCCTAACGATTGGCTTCCGCTTGTGAGAGAATCGCCCGCGCGCTGAAGATGAAGACGCGTCAGCGGACGGTGACCGTTTCACCGAAATGCTTCGCGATGTCCTCCAGATGCTCGTCCATGTACTTGGTTTGCCCGAAGATCTTGGCCATCAAGCGGAAGAGAGCGTTTTGCATCTCGGAATTCTCCATGAGCACGATCTGGGCGCCATCGGCTGTCGGCGTAATCTCATATTCCCAGGACCCCTCGAAGATTTTCTTGTCGTCCACTACCGAACGGACCAGCCGGCGCGGCGGGACGCTTTCATTTGTCACCACCGTCATCGCCATGTTGCCCTTGAACGTCTGGTGCGTGGTCTCTTTGCCGTCGGTCGGCGGGAGTAACTCGACCTTTACCAGGTTTCGGCTCCACTTTGGCATGTTCGGAACGTCGCTCAGGAGCGCGAAGATGGCGTCGGGCGTTTGCTTGAGCGTGATCGCGCGGGTGTGTGTTTGATGCGCCGGAATCGAAAGGCCAATTAGGTAAGCCAGACCTGCGACGAGAATCAACGCGGCGACAATCCAGAGGATGATTTTCATACGCAGAGGATTGCTTCCGGAATCGCCGCAAGGCGAGCGAAATTCGCGGCGCTTAAAGGAGGTTCCCCGCGCCGGGAGTGTAGGAAGCGCTGACGACGGAGTCGCTGATGAGCGTGTCGCACTGGACCACGCCGTTGAATTTCGAAACGCCTGCGTCGATGACGAGGTTGGCGGCGCTGACCTTCAATTCCGTGGCATTGATCGTGACCTTGCTCGCGGCGCGAATCGTGATGCCGGCGGGTTCGAGCTTGATGAAGTTGCCCTGGCTGTCGGCGATTTCCACCGTCCCGCGCGCGCTGCTTAAGGTGATTGTCTGACCAGTGGGCGTCTCCAGGATGAGCCGTTCCTTCCCCTTGGAATCGTCGAGCGTGATCGTGACCCGCGTTCCGATCACCTGTTTTGGTTTGCGCGCGGGTTTCTTCACGGCGGTCGGGTTTTTCTTCGCAGGCATGGTTTGCTCCGTTCGTTAGGCTTCGGCGAAACTGAAACGCAACGCCTTGTGCAGACGTGGCGGCAAGGTCGGAAGATTCCGGCGTTCGATCAGGAACGTGATCACGCCGGCGAGTTCCTTGAAGATGTAATTCTTGTTCACCGCGCCTTGCAGGTATTGCTCGCCGCTGCTCCCGCCGGTGCCGACGCGGGTGCCGATCATCCGCCGGACCATTTGCAGATGCCGATAGCGGAAGGTGCCCAGCTGTTCGTCGATTTCGATGAGCGCGTTGAGCAACGCGAAAGGCAGGCGAAAGAGCGGCTCATCGCGGTAGAGCATGATGAAGAGCGCGGCGCGGAGGGCGGCGGGTGAGAAGTCGCCCCAGCCGGTGTTGAAGAAGATGTCGTCGAACTTCGCGAGCAGGTCCGCCTTGTCATCGCGTTCGGAAAGGCTTCGCTCCGAAAAGCTCGCGATAACGGATCCAGAATCTCGGCCGCTTCTCACCCGCGGGCTCAGCCGTCAGCCTGATCCCATTCCCTCCAAAAGGAATCATCGAAAAACGGAGTCCGCGCGAGCCAGCGCTCCACCATTTGCAAAATCGTCGGCGCTCTTCTCGAACTCGGTGATTTCTTCCAAGTCCGCGGGGTTGAATCCGCCAAGCTCAGTGTGCTTGTAGTACTCGGGCCGGAAACGATTTTCCATCCGCAGACCCAGCGCCGCTTCGATTTCCCGGAATTGTTTACTCTGAAATCCGGAGGCGCCGTGAAGTAACTCGCGGAACTCCAGGAAATCGAGCGGCGTCATGGTTTCGAGCACGTCCACCTGATGATTGAGCAGCTTCCAGATCTCGACGATTCGCTTCAGACGATGGACGACGACGTTCATGTCGGGCCCGTCGTCGTCGGCCGCGGGCTTGCTCAGGACTTCGCTGCAGGCCTGCAACTCGTGGCGGATTTGCTTGAACCAAAGTTCGTAGGCCTGGTGCACGATGATGAAGAGCATCTCGTCGTGCGCGAGGAGCTTTCCGTCCTGCAGGCTGAGCGGTTTTTGCAGCTCAAGGAGTTTGTCGATCCCGAGATAGTCGCCGTAGTACTGCAGCGGACGCTCGGAATTGAATGGACACTCCATCCCGGCAGTGTCGCCCAGCGGGAAGGGCGGCGTCAATGCGCAGGGCGGCGTCGGCGCCGAAACCAAACCTTCGTGGCCGACGGAAAGGCGTTGCAGGAGATGAACGTTGGGAAGTAGAAGGTCGGAAGCCAGATTAATTATGCCGCGCCCCGCAGCTTTCACCGAATTCAAAAATATCCGCACTCTGCCGAGCGGATATCAGGTGACACTGGTGCGGAGCGGCAATGAGTTCAGCCGGCATTTCGCCGGGCACTCGGAGCGAAGTTATCGCGCGGCCATCCGTTTCCGCGACCGGACGCTGCGGGAATTACCCGACAAACGTTTGAACAAGATTCCGCGCAAGGTTCTGGCCGCGCTCGGACTGATGACACCTGTGGTAGGAGTCTTCCGTCATCCGAACCGCTCAATGTATCAGGTCAGCTACAAAGAACAGGGACGACAGCGGAGTCGCGGCTTCTCGTGGGGCGGCGAGACGAGTGAAGTCGAAGCCTACGAAAGGGCGATTGCGTTTCGGAAAAAGATGATTCGAGGGAAGGTCGGAAAACGAACGACGTAAGACTAAATTCATCCACTCACCGGCGGGAACCAGTGATAGAGCATGAGGTAAACGAGGACGCCGGTGACGGAAACGTAGAGCCAGATCGGCATCGTCCAGCGCCCGAGGCGCCGATGTTTCTCCCAACGGCGGCGCACAGCCGGCACGAGCGTAATGATGACCAGCGGGAGAATGACCATCGCCAGGAGGATGTGTGAAATCAGCATCGCGAAGTAGATCGGCCGGATGATTCCTTGTGCAGTGAAGTGCGTCGATTTCTCACCGACGTGCGCGTGGTAAACCAGATAGCCGGCCAAGAAGGCTGCCGATGAGATGACCGCTGTGATCATGCACGCGATGTGTTGGCGCCAATATCCGCGCCGAATCAGATACCAACCCGCGGAAATAAAGATGGTGCTCACGGCATTGAGCGAGGCGTTGAGCGCCGGCAGATCGGAGATGGTCATAGGTCCTATATGACCTATACGACATATAGGACCTATGCGCCGAGCGCTTGAAATAACTGGCGCGCCGTAGGACTGGATGCCATGCCGCCGATTCTCCTGCATCCGCCAAAACCGGGGAAGGTCTCGCGATCCATCTACCGGCGTTGGACCTGGCGCCGGCAGATCGCGGCGAGCGGCCGGCGGCTTGTCTTCCTCGCGTTGCTCGCGCTCCTCGGCTGGGGCGGTTGGTATCTCGCGAACAAGGGCTTCGGCCGCCAATGGCGGACCAAGGTGGTGGAGGAACTTCAGAAGCGCGGCATCGACGCCTCCGTCCGCCGGTTGACGCTCGATCCGTTTCGCGGGCTCGTCGCGCAAGACGTGCGGATCTACGATTCCAGGAACCGCGAGAAGCCGCTCGCCGTCATCAGTGAAATCGCGCTCGATATTAATTACGCCGCCCTGCTGCACCGCCAGCCATTCCTGAACGCGATCGACGTTCGCAATGCCGATCTCACTTTTCCAAATCCGACCGCGGATCCGAACGCGCCCAAGGCGCAACTGAGCCAGTTCCGCGCTCATGTCTATTTTCCGCCCGAGCAGATTTTCGTCAGCCAGGCGGACGGCATTTTTTGCGGCATCCACATTTCCGCCACTGGTCAGCTGATCAAGCGGGAAGACTACAAGCCTGCGCGGGTCGTTTCGGAGGAGGAATGGCGACAGCGCATGGAATTGGTCCAGAAGCGTCGCGACAGAACTCGGGCGCCTCACTTTTGCCGGCGGCCCGCCGTCCCTCCAGGTCAAGGTCACCGGCGACCTGGCGGAAATGGAAAATGCGCGCGTCGCCGCGACGCTGAGCGGCGAGCGGGTGCAGCGCGGTTCTTATGAAATCAAGGCCTTCTCCGCGGCGGGCGATTGGTCGGAGCAAAAGCTGAACCTCACGCAGCTCGAATGGACGGACGCCGGGGGCAGCTTCGCCAGCCGGGCGACGTGGAATGCGCTCACCAACGAGGTTGAATTCCAAGCCCGCAGTTCGGTGAACGCGAAGCAATTCCTCGAGGCGTTCGGCTTTGGCAAGGCGTTGGCGGATGCCGCTTTTTCGTCGCCACCAAACGTGGAACTATCAGGCTCCGGCAATTTTTCGTCCGCAGCTCCCCACCTGCGCGCGATCGGCCGAGTCGCCGCCGAGGATTTCACCTACAAAGGAGTGCCGCTCCTGAGTCTGGCCGCAGATTTCTCCTGGGATGGAGAGCGCACGATGTTACGCGAGGTGAAGGTGCGGCATGAGTCCGGCGAGTTGCTCGCCGATTTCCTGGACGCGCCAAACGACTTTCGTCTCAACCTCGAGAGCTCGCTCAATCCCACGGCGTTCCGCGCGCTCGCTCCCGCGGGCCTGCAACAATTTCTCAGTGAATGGGAATGGCCGCGCTCGCCCGCCATCCGGCTCGCGCTTCACGGGACATCGCGTGAGCCGCAAAGCTGGAAAGGTGAGGGCACGGTCGCGGTGCAACGGACACGTTTCCGCGGCACTTGGATGAACAGTGCGACCGCGCGGGTTCACTTCGCGGACGGCGCGGTCACCTTCAACGATTTACGCGTGGTGCGCGACGAAGGCGTCGGCACGGGGGCGTTTACTTATGACCCCGTTAGACACGAAGTCCGGGTCGACCATGTGAAGACGACGCTCCGGCCCGCGGACGTGATCTACTGGATTGAGCCAAAGCTGTCCAAGGTGGTGACGCCTTACAAATTCCGCGGGCCGCCCGCGGTGACCGCGAACGGTCTCGTCCAATATCGTGGCGGAAAAAATACCCACCTCGCGCTCACGATCGATGCGCCTTCCGGATTGGAATACGTCTTCCTGGGCAAGACGCTGGCCTTCGATCGAGCGCGCGGGAATTTGCTCATCACCGACGAGCGCGTGCAGTTGAGCGAAGTCGAGGGGACGCTTTTCGGCGGCACCGTCCGCGGCACGACCGACATCTCGGTCGCCAAAGACGATCCGCATTACAGCGCAACGGTCGCGCTCGAGGGCGTCGATTTCCCGCGCCTGACGGATCTCTATTTCAAGTACGAAACGGCCCGCGGACAAGTTTCCGGCACCTACGATTTCCAAGGCGTGGGCGAGGATGCGCACACGATGCACGGCGCGGGAAAAATCAAAGTCGCCAACGGCGACGTCTTCGCCATCCCGATCTTCGGGCCGCTCTCCGGGACTGATCGCGACCGTTATTCCCGGCGCGGGCTACAGCCTCGCGAAGCAGGCCACCGCCAGCTTCACGATCAAGGAAGGAGTCATCCACACCGAAGATTTCAAAGTCTCCGGCAAACTTTTCGGGATGCTCGGTCACGGGAACATCCATTTTCTGGACGACAAATTGGACTTCGACATTCGGATCAACGCCGAAGGACCCGGCGTTCTCCTGACGCCGGTCTACAAGCTCTTCGAATACAAAGGCGAAGGCAGTCTCTCGAAACCGAACTGGCATCCGAAAAGATTTTAGAAACTCGGAATGCGGAACTCGGAACGCGGAAAGGCGAAGAAGCGCGCACGCGCTGAGGCAGATCATTCCGCAATCCGCATTCCGAATTCCGAAATTCTTCTCGGCGCTCACATGTCGATCGCGGCGGCGTGCATCGCGCGATCGAGCGCGCTTGTTCGATCAAGTGCACGGCGATGCAGATTTTTGTGAAGAACAACATGCAGTGGTTTGCGCGACCGCTGGAGCAGCGCGGAGATCTCCGCTTTCCTCGATCACGCGCAGCGCGCCGAGCTCCGCGCGGTTTTCGCGCACGCGAATTACCTGATCAATCTCGCGGCGACCAATCCGCAGTTTCACGCCAACTCTCTGCGCGCGCTGTCCGAGGAACTGACGCGTGCCGATCAACTCGAATTGCCGTTCCTGGTCCTGCATCCGGGCGCGCATCTCGGCGCGGGCGAGGAAGCCGGCCTCGAGACGAATCGTGGACATCAATCGACGCGGTGCACACCGTCCTGCCGAAGACGAAAACGAAGATCGCGCTCGAAACGACCGCCGGCCAGGGCTCGTGTCTTGGCGATCGATTCGAGCATATCGCCCACATCATCGCCAACGTGCGCGAACCGGAGCGCCTCTGCGTTTGCCTCGATACCGCGCACGTTTTCGCGGCCGGTTACGACCTCGCGACCGAGGCTGCGACGCGCAAGATGTTTGCGGAATTCGATCGCACGATCGGGTTGGAACATCTCGTGGCGCTGCATCTGAACGATTCGAAGACGGCGCGCGGCTCGCGGGTCGATCGGCATGAACACATCGGGAAAGGAAAGATCGGCTTGAACGCGTTTCGTTTCATCATGCGCGACCGCCGTTTCCGAAAAATCCCCAAAGTGCTCGAGACACCGAAAGGGAAGGAGCTGATCGAGGACGTCGAAAATATGAAAACGCTGCGGTGGCGTAGCAGCGCGACGCCTTATCGCCGTTCGGACGTATCGTTAGTCCGCCTTCACCCGTTCGATGTGCGCGCCGAGCGCGCTCAGCTTTTCGTCGAGGTGTTCGTAGCCGCGATCGATGTGATAAACGCGGCTGACCTCGGTCACGCCATCGGCTTTCAAGCCCGCCAGGACGAGCGCGGCGGAGGCGCGCAGATCGCTCGCCATGACCGGCGCGCCGCGCAGCCTTTCCACGCCCTGGATGACGGCGGTCGCGCCTTCGAGCTGCACGTGCGCGCCCATCCGCTTCAGCTCCGCCACGTGCATGTAGCGCTGCGGGAAAATGTTCTCGGTGATCACGCTGATGCCCTCGGTCGTGGAAAGCAGCGCGCACATTTGCGCCTGCATGTCGGTCGGAAAACCGGGATACGGCTCGGTCGCGATCTCGAGCGGCTTGGACGCGCCGTTGGGCGAAACCGTGATCGGAGTTCTTGCCCGTCTCGATTCTGATATCCCGCTTCGGTCAGCGCGTTCGGTGACCGCGGTGACATGCTCGGCACCACTCGCGTTGACGGTCACGCCTTTGCCCGCAGATCGCGCCCGCGACCAGAAACGTGCCCGCTTCGATCCGATCGGGGATGATGTCGTGCTCGGCGCCGTGCAGTTCCTTCACGCCTTCGATGATCAATCGCCGCGTGCCTGCGCCTTCGATCTTCGCGCCCATCTTGTTCAGGAAATTCGCCAGATCGCACGACCTCGGGTTCGGCGGCGGCGCCTTCGATGACGGTGATGCCTTCGGCCAGCACGGCGGCCATCATGACGTTGTCGGTGCCGAGAACGGTCGGGCCGAACTTGCCGCGCAAGATTGATCACGGCGCCTGTCAGTTTCGGCGCGAACACTTTCACGTTGCCGTTCTCCACCCGAACCGCGGCGCCGAGCGCTTCGAAGCCTTTCAGATGCAAATCGATCGGCCGATCGCCGATGACGCAGCCGCCGGGCAGCGAGACGGTCGCTTCCTTGCAGCGACCGAGCAGCGGCCCGAGCACGCAAACCGACGCGCGCATTTTCCGCACGATTTCGTACGGCGCGACCGATTCGATCTTCTCCGCCGTCACCGTGACCGTGCCGCTGGCCCGCTCCACCTCCGCGCCGAGATGCGTCAGGATTTGCAGCATGTAATGCGTGTCGCTCAGGTCCGGGACGCGATGCAGGACGCACGGCTCCCGCGTGAGCAACGTCGCGGCCAGGATCGGCAGGGCGGAATTCTTCGAGCCGCTGATCTTGATCGAGCCGGAGAGCGGATGGCCGCCGTGAACGAGAATCTTATCCATACCTGGCAAAGAGGAATCGCGTCACTCTGCAATAATCCTGTATCGCCGCAATGTCGTGATAATTTTTCTCCGCGAGAAAGCGCAGCGAGCGCCTCGGCCTGGCCGATCCCGATCTCGAGCGCGAGCAATCCGCCGGGACACAGGTGGTCGCGCGCGGCGCTGATCAATCGCTCGGACTAATTCATCGCCCCGCTCACCGCCGAAGACAGCGCGACGGCGGGATCATGCAGCACTTCGCGGGAAAGCGTCGGCCGGTCGCCGGTCGCGACGTAGGGCAGATTGGCGACGATCAGATCGAAACGCGCCTTCGACCTGCGTCGAGCAGATCGCTTTGCGCGAAACGAACCCGGTCCTGCAAGCCGAGCCGCGCCGCATTTTCGCGCGCGAGCGCGAGCGCGTCTTCGGAGAGATCGACGCGCCTGCACTTCGCGCTTCGGAAATTGCGCGGCCAGCGTGAGCGCGATCACGCCGCTGCCGGTCCCAACATCGAGAATGCTCGGACGTTGGATTTCGCGATCTCGGATCTTCAGAAGATGCTCGACCAGTTCCTCCGTTTCCGGTCGCGGAACCAGGGCGCGTTTGTCGCACAGAAAAGTGTGCCCGGCGAATTCCACCGTGCCGAGCAGATGCTGGAGCGGTTCGCCCTGGCCGCGGCGCCGAACCAGTTCGCGCAACGGCGCCAGCTCGGTTTCGACGAAGCGCACGTTCGAACTCGAGATAAAGCTCGATGCGTTTGCGATTCAACGCGTGCGCCAGCAGGTGCTCGGCGTTCAGGCGCGGACTTTCGATCTCGCGCTTCTGAAATAGAGCGGTGGTCGATTGCAGCACTTCGAGGACGGTCATTGTTCGCCACACGTTCCCGAGCGTGCTGCGGCATGCGTTACTCAGCTCGTCAGAGCGGGCGGATTCCTTCAGCCGCTCCTGCAAATCGGCCGCCTGCAAGCGGCTGATCATTTCGCCCAGATCGCCTTCCATCACGCGATCGAGATTGTAGAGCGTCAGGCCGATGCGGTGATCGGTGATCCGGTTCTGCGGAAAATTGTAGGTGCGAATTTTTTCTTCGCGCCCGCCGGAGCCGATCTGCGTCTTGCGATGCGCGGAATATTTCGCTTCTTCTTCGCGCTGCTTGTCTTCGAGCAGGCGCGCGCGCATGATGCTGAGCGCTTTCTCCTTGTTCTTCTGCTGGCTGCGCCCGTCCTGGCAGCGGACGATGCGGCCGGTCGGAATGTGCATGATCTGCACCGCGGAATCGGTCGTGTTCACGCCCTGGCCGCCCGGACCGCCGGAGCGGCAAACTTCGATGCGCAGATCTTCCGGCTTCAGTTCGATATCGACTTCCTCGGCCTCCGGCAAGCACGGCGACGGTCGCGGTGGAGGTGTGGATGCGGCCCTGCGCTTCCGTCGCCGGCACGCGCTGCACGCGATGGACGCCGCTTTCGAAACGCAGCTTTCGAAAAACATTCTCGCCCGAAACCTTGAAGATCGCTTCTTTCAAACCGCCCAGCTCCGATGGACTCGATTCGAGATCTTCGATTTTCAGCCCGGCGGCTTCCGCATAGCCGGTTGTACATCCGGTAAAGATCGGCCGCGAAGATGGCCGCTTCGCTTCCGCCGGTGCCGGCGCGAATTTCGATGATCGCGTCGCGGTTTTCGTTTTCGTCCGGCGGCAGCAGCGCAATCTGAAAATCGCGCTCGAGATCGGCGACGCGTTTCTCGAGCGCGGGAATTTCCTCCTGCGCCATGTGCGCGATCTCGGCGTCGTCGGCAGCTGCGAGCTCGCGATTGTCGTCCAGTTGCTGGCGCGCCGTTTCGAGTTCCTCCCAAAGCGCGAGCATCTGCTTCACGCCGAATGCTCGCGCATGATCTCGCTGGCGCGTTTTCGGTTTTCGAAAAGCGCAGGATCGGCGATCTCGCGTTCCAGCTGCTCGAAGCGTTCACGTTTGCGCTCAATTAAAGTGTTGAAGTCCATAAACAAAAACGGCGACTGCACGCGTCAGGCGCAATCACCGCTTCGTGAGGCTGAATCAGCTAAGACTTCTTGGCGCGCGCGTGGCTTTCGTGCTGCCGTAGCGGCGGGCGAATTTCTCCACGCGACCCGCGGTATCGACGAACTTCTGTTCGCCGGTGAAAAACGGATGGCAAGCGGCGCAGATGCCGATCTTGATGTCCCGCTTGGTCGAACGGGTGTGGTAGACCGCGCCGCACGCGCAGGAGATTTCGGTCTCGTAATATTCAGGATGAATGTCCGCTTTCATGATGGGAAACGAGCGACGAACTTACCGCGACGGCCGAAGCGCAAGCGGCCGAGATCCGCCAGGCCCAGGTGCACGGCTCGGACAGCAGCGGTCGCGGGACCTTCTCACCCTCGAGGTTGTTCTTGGGTTTTTGACCGGAATCTTCTAGACTCTCTCGTGGCTCTAGAACCTGAACTGGCCATCTCCGGCTTTCCAGAGGGAGACGCCTCTTCCTGCGAGCCGCTTCAGGTGGAGCGACTGCGCAAAGTCCCGCTTTTCAGCTGCTCTGAGCAGTGAGGCGCTCGATCAACTCTGCAACCTTGTCGTCTCGCGCGAATACGACGCGACCTGTCGGCTTTTTCAAACAGGCGACAAGGGCGACGCGATGTATCTGATCGAGCAGGGACGCGTGCGCATTAGCGTGACCGACGCGGACGGTCACGAGGTCACACTGAGCGAACTGAACGAGGGCGATTTCTTCGGGGAGTTGGCGCTGATCGATGGCCACGAACGCTCGGCCGGCGCGACGGTTTTGGAAGATACCCGGCTCGCCATCCTCAAGCGCGAGGATTTCATTTCCTTCGTCATGAGTAACGATCAGGCCATGCTCGCGCATGCTGAAGGAGATGGCGCGCCGTCTCCGGCGGACCGATAATGTCCTTCGGCATCGGGTGGCGCGAAATCCCGAACGTGGAGGATGCGGCCCACACCACCGGCGCAGATCGCGCCGCCGACCTGATCGCGCGGTTTGGCGGGAGTTGGAAATTCATCATCACGTTCTCGGTCCTTCTGAGCTGCTGGATGCTGCTGAACACCATGATTTTCTTGAACCACGGCTTCGATCCTTACCCGTTCTTGCTCCTGAGCACCGCCTTGAACATGCTCGCCGCCTTCCAGGCGCCGATCATCATGATGTCGCAGAACCGGCAATCCTCGAAAGACCGCCTGCGCGCCGACCTCGACTACGAGGTCAACCTGAAGAACGAACTGCTCCTGACCGAAATCCGGAACCGATTGTACGAGGAGCAGCGCACGGCACGCGGCAAACCGCCGGACGGGCGCTAAGTTGCCTTCAGGAAATCGGCACGGCCTGCGCGCGCGCGACTCGGCAGTTCAAGAGCGGAAAGCGGACAGGCTTGACAGGATTCTGCAGGATTGGTTGGGAGAGAAACGTCCCGGCCTATCTTCAATCCTGTAAATCCTGTCTGAAACTCAGTTCGTCCACTTGCCGCCGGGCGGTGCGATGACCGGCAGCTCGTCGGTCATGTACTGCGTCTTCCCGACCACACCCCACATCTTCGTGCCGGTCGCGGCGCGCCATTTCTTGGACATCATCTCGCCGGTGTGGCAGCCCCAGCTCCGGATTTCTGCGTCGCGGGCGAACGCCGCGCGGTTGATCTTCGTCGAACTGGTTCTGGTGCAGGAACGACTTCGACGCGCTGTCGACATTGCTGCTGTAGTCGAACATGAAACAGGCTTTGTTCGAATGGCCGAAGTATTCGAGGAAGGCAATCTTCATCTGGTCGCGCGGCTGTCCGTTGTTCAGATAATTGATCACGTCGTCGCCGTTGCGGAAGTAGACCAGGTTGAGATTGAATTTGTCGCGCACGCGAGCCGATGAACCCGAGCAGGTCCTGTTTCTCCTGCGCGCCGCGATCGATGTAGCCCTGTTTGTAGACCAGCCAGGTGATCTTGGCGTCCGGGCCGTACTTTGCGCGCAATTGCTCCGTCCGAATCCGCGCGGCGCGAACGAAATTCGCCCACCAATGATCGTGCGGCTGCACCTTGTATTTCTCCCATTGCATCAGCGACGGCCCGCCGACCAGGAGGATGTATTCTGGAGTGGCCGCCGCGTGCACCGGGCGGCCAGCGCAGCGAGAAGAATGAGAAAGCGAGGCGATTTTTTTCACGGTAATTCGAGGGAGCACTATTATGTGCGCGGCGCGCTTTTCGCAAGCATGCGGTCCTATCCGACCTATGGGACCTGCATCTCCCCGCGGACGAGATCCTGCGTAGCTCTGCCGCTCGCGCACGAGAGTGCACTCTCGCCTCGCACCAGCACCTCCGCGGGCAGCGGTCGGGAGTTGTAGTTCGAAGCCATGACAAAACCGTAGGCGCCGGCGCTCATGATCGCGACCAGATCGCCCTCCTGCGAGCGGCGGCAGCTCGCGGTCTTGCGCAAAAAAATCGCCGCTTTCGCAAACCGGACCGACCACATCGACCACTTCGCGCGCTGCACCGACGGGCTGCCGCACCGGCACGATCTCGTGGTAACTCTGGTAAAGCGCCGGGCGGATCAGATCGTTCATGCCGGCATCGACGATGACGAATTTCTTCTGCGCCGCCTTGCTTGAGGTAACGCACGCGCGTCAGCAGGACACCGGCGTTGCCGACGAGAAGGCGGCCCGGCTCGAGCAGAATGCGCAAGTCCAGACGCCCGCAAGCGCGGCACGATGGCGGCGGCGTATTCGTCGATCGTGAGCGGATGCGTGCCCGGCGCTTTCGTCGCTCCACCAATCACCGCTCGCCACTCGCGAACGACGAGTGATACGTAATCCCCATGCCACCGCCGATGCTGAGGAACTCGAGTCCGTAGCGCTCCTTCAACGCGAGGACGGGGGGAGCGATCTTCGCGATCGCCTCGGCGAACGGCTCCGCTCTCGTGATCTGCGAGCCGATGTGCATCTGCACGCCGCGGATGGTGATGTGCGCCATCCTTTCGCGCGGCCTCGTAAACCGCGCCGATCCGATCGAGCGCGATCCCGAACTTGTTTTCGCTGCCGCCGGTCGAAACATAGTCGTGCGTGTCCGGCGTCGACGTCGGGATTGACGCGCAAAGCGATCGGCGCGCGCACGCTTTTCGCGGCGGCGATGCGGTTGATGTAGGCCAGCTCCGCCTCGCTCTCGACGTTGAAACGAGTACACTCCTTCTGCGAGCGCGAACTCGATTTCTTCGCGCGATTTTCCGACCCCGGCGAAGGTGCAGCGCGCCGCATCGCCGCCGGCGGCGAGCACGCGAAAAAGTTCACCGCCGGAAACGATGTCGAAGCCCGCGCCTTCTCGCGGAGCAAGCGGAGGATCGCGCCGTTCGAGTTCGCTTTGACCGCGTAGCAGATCAGGTGATCGATCTCGCGCAGCGCCGCGTCGAAGACGGCGGTAGTGATCGAGAATCGTGCCGGCGCTGTAGACGTAAAGCGGCGTTCCGAATTTCTCGGCGACCTCTTCGAGATCGACTCCTTCGCAATGCAGACGGCCGTCCGATAGTGAAAGGAGTGCACGCCGGAACGTCCAACGCGCCAACGCTCAACGTCCAACGTTCAACTTTGAAGAACCTGAGGCCGACGGCGTAACAAACCGAGCAACGAAACCAGAATCAGCAACGCGCCGAAGGTGCAGACAATCGCCGCGCCGGATGGGAAGTCCCAGCAGAAGGAGAGAAACAACCCGGCGACTCCGCCGAGGAGCGCGATGAGCCAGCCAATGAGGAGACGCTGGCCGAACGACCCGCGCGAGATTGATCCCGCAGACCGCCGGCACAATCAGGTAGCTGAAAACGAGCAGCACGCCGGCGATCGCGGACGAAACTGGTCACGACCAGACCAAAGAGCGCGTAGAAAAGAAAATCCCACCAGCGCACGCGCAGTCCCTCGTTCGTAGGCGGCGTCGCGATCGAAGGAGACGAGCAGGAACGATTCGGCGCAGCACGAAGTGGACAGCGCCGACGACGACGAAAAAGTCCGAAGCATTTCCAGACTTCGATCGGAGCGTAACGAGCAGGATGTTGCCGACGAGCATGTTCTTGATTTCCTCGTCGCCTTCCGCGGCGCGGCTCAGGAGCAAGACCGCGCCGCCGCCGCGACGACGTAGCGATGCCGATGACCGCTTCCTGCGGAATCTGGCTGGCGCGTTTGCCGGTGACCGAAAAAATCGCCGCGCCCGAGCAGAGTGAACCCGAGCGCGATGACGAACGTGCGCCAGTCTTTCCAGGTTCAAGGTGGAGCAGCACGGCGACGCAGATGCCTAACGAAGCCATCTGCGCCATCGCGATGTCGATGAAGATGATGCCGCGCTGAACGACATGCAGGCCGAGATAGACCAGCAGCCACGGCAACAACACGCAGGCCACGATCGGCCAAAACATTACGTCCCACATGATTACTTCAGCGCTGCGGCACAGATTGTGCGACCAGCGCGTCGATCAGCTTCACGTAGGTGTCGGTGTCCGGGAAGCGCGCCCGGAAATTGCGCGAAATCCACCACCTTCGCGCCGGTCGATGCTCGCGACCTTCTCGGCGATTTTCCGATTGTGAAACGGCTCGACGATGATCGCTTTGATCTTCTGCGCCTTTCATCTGCTGCGATCACTTCCGCGAGATGCGACGGCGACGGCGGAATGCCCGGCTTCGGTTCGAGAAAGACGTCGATCTTCAACCCGAAGCGATGCGCGAAATAAACCCACGAATCGTGATAGGCAACGACGCTTTGCCCTTTGAACGGCAGCAATTGCCGCGCCCCATTCCTGCAGCTTCGCGTTGATCGTCGCTTCGAACTTCTTGTAGTTCGCATCGTAGAACGCGGCGTTCGCCGGATCGACCGCGGCGAAACGATTGCGCGATGTGCTGCGCGACCGCCTTGGCGATGATCGGATCGACCATGAAATGCGGATTGCCGAGCGCGTGCACGTCGCCGGCGGCGCGCGTCACGTTCGCCGGCACATTCATCAAGCGGATCCCTTGCGACGCCTGGACGCGACCCGGTTTGCCGACTTCGATCTTCGGATTGCGCGCGTTTTGCAGGAGCGGCGGCAGCCAGCCGATCTCCAGTTCCGCGCCGCCTTCGATCAGCACATCGGCCTTGCGCAGCTTGCACGACGAAACTCGGCCGCGCATCGACGAAGTGCGGATCTTCGGTCGGCTTCGCCATCGTCGTGACGTCGACTTTGTCGCCGCCGATCTCGCGCGCGAGGCAATCGGCAGCGCGCGACATTGATCGGTGGCAAGACGTAGCAGACGACGACAGTTTGTTAGTCTTTGTCTGTGTGCGCTGCGGCTGTCATCCGAGCGCGCAGACCGCGCAGGCGAGCGCGACGACGCTCGAAGCAAGATGCGGAGGTCCTCGCGTTTCGCGGTTCGGATGACAGCGTGAGTGTGCGCTCAGAATTTGTGCGCGCCGTGCGCGCCGAGGATGAATTCGAACTGGAGGAAGACGGAATCGACGTCGCGCGCCGCGAGAAAATCGTTTTCCTCGAGGAAATCGTGATTGTATTGCAACCGGATCTTCGAGAACTCCGTCGGATACCAGGTGAGGTCGCCGGAAATGCGCGAGCGGCTTTGGCGGTAATCGATCATCGGTGTAATGCCGAATCCTGCATGTGCAGATAATCGCCGCGCACGCCGGCGACCCATCCCTTCTTGAAACCCCAGAGGACCTGCGAATACATGCCCCAATCGTGAAAGGTCTCCGCGACCGGGAACGATTCGATCGACGCCGCGCCCGGCTTCGAAGCGGCGATACATCGCTTCGCGTCTGCCATTTCACAAACGGGAATCCGCCCTCGGCCCGCGGCTTTTCCATTTGTAGAGAAGATCGGCGCCGTAAATCTGGGTGTGCGATGTTCGCGCCGGTGTCGTTCGAGCCGAACGCGCCCGAAACGCCGACGAGCACCGTCTGCGTGGGGCTGAGATCGAACGAATTCTCCCAGCGCGGAATCCAGAGCAAAATCCTGCGAGACCGCGTCGCTTCGCGATCAGTCGTTAGGCGATCAGTAAAAGATGCCGTCCTCGCCCGGATTCCGGAAGGAATAGCCGGTGTTGCCGCGCCCGTTTTGGACCGCGAAAATGAACTGCGAATACCACGGAACCGGCAGCGTCCAGGAGATCTGCGCGCCGACGCCGCGCAATCCATCCGGATCCGAGGAAGCGCCCGTTCACGAGCGGATCGTCGGCGAAATCCCAGGTGTGCGGATGGGTCGGATTGATGCGACCGAAGGCGGCGAAGAATTGGCCGCCTTTCAACTGCAAACCGAACGGCAGGCTCGTCGTCTGCATGAACGCTTCTTCGAGTTCGATCTCGGTTTCGTTGTCGTTATCGAGCTTGAGGACGATGTTGGCGAAGCCTTCGAAGTAGGGATCGACCGCGCCGTCGAGCGCGATCTCGGCATTGCGCGCGTTGAAGCCGCGCTGCTGCGGATCGTGATCGCCGACTTCGATGTGATCGAGATCGCGCGCGCTGGAAGCAGGCGAGCGCAAACACGCCATCGAACGAGATGTTCATGTAGGTCTTGCCGCCGCCGCCGCCAAGATCGGGATCGGCTGCGTGAGCGCCGAACCGACCGCGGATGGTTCTGCGGCTGTCGTGACCGCGGCGTCGGACGTCGGAAAGGCGGTGCCGTTTGCATTCACCGCAGCGCCCGGAGCAGCGCTGCTGCCCGGACGAACTCGACGCCACCACACTGCTATCGGTCGTCGGAAAAAGCGGAGGCGCACTCGCGCTCGGCGTTGCTGGCGCCGCCGCCCCGGCAAGTTCCGGCGGCTCCGGATTCTGCGGAAGCGGCGTAGTGCCGGCCGCACTTGCGGCCTGCTGATCTTGCACCTGCTGCTGCAAGGTCTTCACCATCTCGGTCAAGCGCCTGCACTTGTTGCCGTAGTTCCTGGATCTCGGCCGCGGTGGCCGGCGCGGGCGTGGGTCCTGGCCGCTGGCCAACCCGAAAGCGCAGCGCCCAGAAGGCCAGCGCGGTCAGAATTTTTTGTCTCATTGATCTTCTCTCGAACCTGGCCCGAACACTTTCGGGCCTAACGAATCCTGTCATTGCGCGCCCGGCGCACATTGGATCAGCGGCGGATTGGAACGCGGGTCCGCCGCTGCCCCGAAAGAGTTCGGGGCAACTCCAATGCGTTACGACTTGCGCGGGCGGCGCGTGCTCGAGGAGAGAAAACCCGAGAACGGCGAGGACGCGCGCGAAAGGTTGCGCGCGGAAAGCCGGCACCGCTGGCGCGGGCTGCGGTTGCTTTAGGACCGGCTCGCAAGCGGAATGTTCCGCGCTGCCGGAAGACAGCAACGTTGCCGCGCATTCGTGCGTGGCGCGGTCGCCACTCTTGTGCAGCAAATCGTGGACTCGCGGTGCGGCCGATAGCACAATCGCCATCGCGATGGCGCAGCAAGAGATCGCGGTGACCAAAGCGCGGGCGTTTTCAGAACTCCAGTGACTGCGGAGGGGCCTCACGTAGGGTTGACCCTGCCCTAGCCCCATCGCGCGCGCAACTGCGATTCGGGCCGCCGTCCGGTTCAAGAAGCGCAGGCATCCCGTCGTTCATCCTTTTTGAGATCTCTTCCCTAACGAATCGCGCTCCGTGTCATGGGGGAATTAAGATAGCGTCCGGTACCGACGAGGCGAAATTCGAAACTCCAAGGATACATTGGCCTGAAGAGAAGGCGGGCGGGCGGTTGATCAGGGCGGCCGCGGAGTTAAACGTAGGCGATGTCGATCCTCTTCCGCACGGCAGCCCTCCTAACCGTATCAAATCTATTCATGACGTTCGCGTGGTATGCCCACCTCAGGAATCTGAACGACAAAAAGTGGTATATCGCTGCGATGGCGAGCTGGGGCATTGCGCTCTTTGAATATCTATTCCAAGTCCCTGCAAACCGCATCGGTTATACCCACTACAGTCTGGGCCAACTGAAGATTCTGCAGGAGGTCATCACGCTGCTTGTTTTCGTTCCCTTCGCCATCTTTTACATGCGTCAGCCTCTCAAACTTGATTTCGTCTGGGCGGGCGTGTGCTTGATTGGAGCAGTCTACTTCATTTTTCGCTCCTAGGAACAAGCGTCCAACAAATCGACCCTTACGACGACGGCAATTTGCAGGAACTAAGGCGTGGAGGACGTCGCGGCGGGAACTGGCGTAGTTGGCGGCGAGTTCTCAGCCAGTGACAGCAGCTCGGAGACGGTGACGAATTTGAATCCTTTTGCCAGCAACGCATCGAAAGTTTCCGGCATCGCGGCAATCGTCTGCGCGTGGATGTCGTGCGAAAGCATGATCGAGCCAGGCTTCGTTTCGCGGATGATCCGCTGGGCGACAATCGAGGGCCCCGGTTCTTTCCAATCGAGCGGATCGACGTCCCACAAGATCACTTTGTAGCCGAATTCAACGTTCACCCATTGCCGTTGGCTTGGCGTCAGCTCGCCGTATCGCGCTCCTGGTGGTCGCCCTCGCCGTCCACCGGGCGTTCAGCCGCGAGCTGCTGCGCGGGCCGGGCTACCGCGTCGACCAGCTGGTGATGATGCGTCTCAATCCGAGCCTGGTTCAGTACGACCAGGCCAAAGCGACGGTCTTCTTCGATCAGCTGCTCGACAGAACGCGGGCGATGCCCGGCGTGCGGTCGGCGACGCTGACGTCGAGAATTCCGATGGGATTCACGAACGGCGGCGGCGCGTCGATCGTCCCGGAGGGTTTTCAACTGCCGCCCGGCGCCGATCGCGTCAACCTGATCGCCGCGCACGTGGACGAAGGGTATTTCGACACGATGGCGACGCCCATCGTGGCCGGCCGCGCGTTTGGACGGACCGATGGACCAGAGGCCCCGCTCGTGGCCATCGTCAACGAACGAGCCGCGGCGCGCTACTGGCCGGGCGGAAACGCCGCCGTGGGCCGGCGATTCAGGCTCGGAGTAGACGGACCGTTCGTACAGGTCGTGGGGATTGCACGCAACACCAAAGTCGCGTGGGTCGCGGAACCGCCGACCGACATCGTGTATCTCTCGCGCAGGCAGCAGTTCCGTCCGGAGCTGATGTTCGTCGTGCAGTCGTTCGGCGATCCCGCGGCGCTCTCGACTCCGCTTCGTGAGCTCGTGCACACGCTGGATCCGAACATGCCAATTGCGGACCTCCGCACGATGCGTGAGTTCTACGACCTGCGCGCCGCGAAAAGCGCCAACTTCCTCGTGCAGACGATCGCCGCCCTGGGAGTGATGGGACTTGGGCTGGCTATCGTCGGGGTCTACGGTCTCGTCGCGTACGCCGCGAGCCGCCGATCGCGCGAGATCGGCATCCGCGTGGCGATCGGTGCGGACCGCCGATCGGTGTTGCGGATGATGCTGAACCAGGGGATCCGCCTCGCAGTGATCGGCTTGATGGTTGGCCTGCCAGCTGGCCTGGCGGTGCAGTGGGCCTTACAGGCGCTGTTTCCGGCGCAGACGGATGTCGATCCGCTGCCGGTCCTGGCGGTCGTGCCAATCGTCCTGGCCGTCACGACGCTCGCGTCGTATTTGCCAGCGCGCCGCGCCGCGAATGTCGATGCGCTCCAGGTGCTTCGCTGCGAATAACCGATCGAAGCCGACCTCTCGTGTGCGACGGACGTCTGAGCCCGAAGTAGAATGGCGCCGAGGTGTCATGAAACTTCCGCTCACTCTGCTTCTGATTGTGACCGTCGCGGCGATCGTGTCTGCCCAGAACGGGTCCTTCTACGACCTGAAGACGAACACGCTGCTCGGCAAGGACGGCAACCTCGCGCAGTACAAGGGCAAGGTCAGCCTCGTGGTGAATGTCGCCAGCAAGTGCGGCTTCACGCCGCAGTACGAAGGTCTTGAGCGCCTGCAACGTGAGATGAACGGCAAGGCGTTCAACGTGCTCGGATTCCCGAGCAACGACTTCGGCCAGCAGGAGCCGGGCTCGTCGGAAGAGATTGCGCAGTTCTGCAAGCTCACCTACGACGTGACGTTCCCGATGTTCGAGAAGGTCGTGACGAAGAAGGAGGCCGGCCAGTCGCCGATCTACGCGTTCCTTGGCCAGTCCGGGAATCTGCCGGCCTGGAACTTCTCGAAGTACATCATCGACAAGCAAGGCCGCGTGACGGCGTTTTTCCCCAGTAACGTGACGCCGGACGATCCGAAGCTGCGCGACGCGATCGCAAAGGCTCTCGCGAATTAGCTGTCGAGCCGCCTATGCGAGTCGAACGACGAACCACCCGAGAAACGCGGCGGCGATGAGCATCATCAGCCCGCGCATCCTGATCGCCGTCCGCCGGTCACTTTCAGCCCCTCGCGCCTGCCAATTCTGCCACCGGAGTGCGGCTTCTGGGTCGGCGACGATCACAGCCTGATCAGTCATCGGCGTGCCTCCTGGCCATAAGAGTAGGCGCCGGCGCTGAACCGCGCTGTTCCCGAATGCACATGGATGCGACAGCGATCCGACCGTGGCCTCCGCAAAAAGCGGTCTGTTCTCTTGTGCACACCGAGATTCTCCGGCCAGCTGTAACGTACAGAGACGCCACGGCATGGCGCGGGAAATGTCTAAGGGAGCTTCGACCCAGATGGAACAAGGCGCAACTGAGACGGTTCGCATGACCGGTGCGTGGATCATCCGGCTGGCCGAGGACGAGCGAAAGCGCGACGAGGTGCGCTTGCGCGCGGCGGACGTGGAGGCCCGGAAGGCCGAGCTCGTGCGCGTTCACGGGCAACGGTTGTTCGACGAACTCCGCACCACCCTCGTGCGTGACATCGACGCGTTTCGCAAGGAGTTTCCGGGTGATTCGCCCCGCGAGATCATCTTCGAGGCCGCTCAGGGTGAGGGAGGCTTCGTGGTTCGCAAACCACGAAGTCCGACGGCAAGTCTCACTGTCACGCCGCACTTGCCCAAGGCCACGATCAGTTGCGAGTATCGGTTCACCTCGGCCAACGGCATGCCGCCGCGTGAAGATCGGTTCGACTTCATCTTCACCAGCGTGGCTGACGACATGCTGCACATCAAACAGCAGAGTACCGGGCAGGTGTTCACGAACGCCGACGCGCTCTCCGAATACTTGCTGATCCCGGTCTTGACGGGCCGCCCTCTGTGAACGGAAGCGGATGCGGCTGGTCAACCGCCGTCCGTTACGCCAGCCTGACGTTCTCGCCGCGCGGCCCCTTGGGTCCCTGACCGCGCTCGAAGGTCACCGCCTGTCCCTCGTGAAGCTCGTCGAAGGTGACCTGCGTACGAGCCGAATGTGAAGAGTACTCGTTCCCATCATCCGCCAGGATGAAACCGAATCCCTTGCCGCTTACCAGACGTTTGACTGTGCCGTTCAGAGTGGCCATCGTGGCTCCTTCGCGTTAACGCTGAGGTGTTGGTTGTGTGGTGACGGGCTGCCAGCCGATGACTGAGCGGCTTGGACGAAACAGGTAGCGCCAGAAACGCGCGAGCCTCCCCCGGTGCCGACCAGCGTGCCGCTGGTGAGCGGCCCCGCCCCCGGCTCGCTCGTATTCGAGCCGCGTCTCGGTAGAGAGCGGCGCGCCCGCCGTGCGGTCACTCGGCATCGGCTCAGCCGGCTGATGATGCTTCCGGATCTCGCGGGCGCCAGGAATTGGCAGGGGCAGGCCGCGCGCGGCGGCGTGCTGGAGTCGTGCCACGGTCTCCTCGGCATAGGTCGCGTCGCTCATCGTTCCACCCACTCGACGAACGCGGGCGGAATTTCGTTGCGGACGATCATGACACGAACGATGCGTTCGTCGTGCAGGAGCGTCGTCGTGCCCAGCCTGGCCGACTCGAGCGTCGGGTAGCGCGACCACGCCGCCGACAGGTTCGTGGCGTTTCCGCGTCTCATCGTGGCAATCAGCTTGAACATCCCTTGACACCCCGACCTGAGAGTGTCTCGCGATCCCTCGACCAACGATGTCTCGCATTGCACAGCGCTCCAGAATGGCATCGGCCGGCTTTGTGCTGTTGTGCACACGCCGATTCCCCCACTGGTAGTAGCGTAGACGCATGACTATCGTTTTCACGCGCACAATGGTCGTTTCCGGATGGCTGCTGGCGTGCGCGCTCGTCGTCATGCTGGCGCCGTCGGCGACGGCGGCGACCGTTCTGCTGCTCCTCAGCAGCGGGCTCGCCTTGGCGGCGAATCTCGTAGGCAGAACCACCGTCCATCCACTGGTCGTTGACAGATTCCCGACGTGGCCAGATTCGGGATTCCGGAACATCGGGCGAGGCACGAAGGGCGGCTGATCCTGCGAGGGATGGACAGTCTGACGTACGCGGTGAACGTCAGCCCGAGTTGCGGACGTGCGCTGCGCGTCAGGAGTGCGGAAATGGTTACGACCACGCATAAACTTCTCACCGATTCATGGACGGCCGACGTCGCGGCATTGGAGACAGCGGTCGGACGATTCACGACAGACCGTTCTCTGACAAACCACTGCCACGTCGTATTTTTTGAGATCGGCGACGGGCGTCTTCATGTCAACGTGACGCACAGGTACCAGACGAAGGCGGTGAGAGGCTGGGCTGGGCCCGCCAGTCTTCGTGAAGGGTTTGTCCACAATCGAACGTTCGGTGATGCTGCTCCGGGTCAGATGTTCCGACAGATTCGGGACATGGTCTTTGCCGAACGGATTTGACCGGTCCACGGGCGCTTCCGCGCCTCGCAGCGCGTGTGCCGCGCCCCGGCCGCAACCGCGCGCCAAGGCTGTCGAGCCACCGGGTTTTCGGTTAGCCCTCACTCCCCGGCGGGATTACATCACGCTTCCGTTATTCCTGGGCGAAATGTACAGTTCACGCTGAACTGCTCGGTCTGATCAGTTCACGGGCCCTTCAGCGGTCGCGGGTGCTCTGGACCAAGACGGGCCCTTCGCGTCAATTTGCATGACACGAGGGAGAAGCAGCCCATGAGGCGTGCCGTGATCGTCATCGTCGGATTGGCCCTGGCGGCTGCGAGGACGTCGGCGACGGATCAGTGGCCCAGCTTCCGGGGGCCCAATGCTGGCGTCGTCGCCGATGACGCCAGCCTGCCAGACACCTGGAGTCCGACGGAGAACATCGTCTGGAAGGCGGACATCCCCGGCCTCTCCTGGAGTTCGCCGGTTGTCTGGGACGATCACATCATCGTGACGTCCGCGATTAGTGCCGGCCAGGAGGCGACTCCGGAGAAGGGTCTCTACGATCCCGGAGACCAGCACGGCAAGACACGGTCCACCTCCGTCAACCGGTGGATGGTCTACGACATCGACTTCGAGACAGGAAAGGTCCGCTGGTCGCGTGAGCTGGCTCAGAAAGTGCCGCCGACCGGACGGCATGTCAAGAATAGCTTCGCGTCCGAGACGCCGGTCATCGATGGCGAGCGCATCTACGTCTATTTCGGGGCGATTGGCCTGGTCGCGGCGCTGGATCTCACGGGCAAGACCGTCTGGACGCAGCAAGTGCCTGCACACGAAACGTATTTCGATATGGGTACGGCCAGCTCACCGGTCCTCTACAAGGACCGCGTCTACATCGTTCATGACAATCATTCCGATTCGTTCATGGCGGCGTTCGACAAGCGGACTGGCGCACAGATCTGGAAGGTCAAACGCGACGAGGACAAGACGGCCGCGACCTGGTCGACGCCGTTTATCTGGGAGAACGACCGTCGCACCGAGCTGATTGTCTCGGCGAGCGGCAAGGTCCGCTCCTACGATCTCGACGGCGCGCTTGCTCTGGGAGTTGTCGGGCATGACCTTTCTCACCGCGCCGTCACCGTTCGCCAAGCACGGACTGCTGTATTTCAGCTCTGGTTATCCGGGGGCGTCCCCGCGGCCCGTGTATGCCGTCCGGCCCGGCGCCACGGGTGATATCTCGCTGAAGCCTGACGCGACGAGTAACGACTACATCGCGTGGTACCAGCCGACGCTTGGTACGTATCAGACCTCGGCCCTGGTCTACGGCGACTACTACTACACACTGCTCGACCGCGGCTTCCTGCTCTGTCACGATGCGCGAACCGGCAAGGAGATCTATGGTCGTCAGCGCATCTCACGCGAGGCGGGCGGCTTCACGGCGTCGCCGTGGGCGTACAACGGAAAGATTTTTCTCCTGAGTGAGGATGGCGATACGTTCGTGGTGCAGGCCGGACCCGAGTTCAAGCTGCTCGGCAAGAATTCGCTCGACGAGATGTCGTTGGCGACGCCGGCCGTCGCGAGGGGCAGCGTGATCCTGCGCACTCAATCGAAACTCTACAAAATCGCGCGGAGGTAGCCGAGATGACTTGCCGAGGAAGGCTGGCGCCCGGACTGTGGATGCTGGCGTCCGGTGTGTGCCTGTTGTCGGACGCTTCCGGATCCGCACAGTCGGCGCAGACGGCGCATCTCGTTCAGGTCGGCGTGATTCCCGCGGCGGCTGAGAAGGTCGAAGTGAGCGGTCACCATGCGTATTTGGTGACCGGTAGAACTCTCGCGATCTTCGATATCTCGAACCCAGGAACACCGAAGCGGGAAGGGGAGTACACCTTCCCCGACAAGATTTGGGGCATCGAAGTCGTCGGCACGCTGGTGTATGCAGCGGTCGACAAGTTCGGCCTTGGCATCGTCGACGTCTCGAACGCGTCCGCACCACGGTTGCGCGGGTCGCTCAAAACCCCTGGCCAGAGCAAGAGCATCGCGCTGACGGGTTCCATGGCGATGGTCGCCGACCATATGAGCGGCGTGAATTTCGTCGATGTGTCCGATCCGGCGAAACCCGTCTTCCTGGACGATTTCTTCCTCGACGGTTATGCACGCGCCGTGGCCGCTCGCGGACCGATTGCCGCCGCAGTCGACACGCCGACAGGGCTCTATGTGTTCGACTTTTCGAAACCTGGCAAGCGGGAGCCGGTCGGTATCCGGCAATCAGCCGATCGTCCCGGCAACGTCAAGATGTCGGATCCCGACGCTGCACCGGGTCTGAAAATAGCCGTCTTGCTCGGCGGCGGGTCGCTGCAAATCTATGACATCGCGGATCCCGCGGCTCCGGTCAAAGCCGCGACATTCCGCACTCCTGGCGCGCGCGCGCAGGATGCCGCTCTCCAAGGCAGGCTGGCGTTCGTGGCGGACGGCGCTTCAGGACTTCAGGTCGTCGACCTGGAAATGCCATCGAAGCCGAGAATCATCGGGGAATTCAAGACGACGATGCCCGCGCATGCGGTCGCCGCTACGAAAACACTGGTCTTGGTCGCCGTGGGGGCGGTCGAAGAAGGTCCGGCAGGCTCGTCCAGCGCCGGCAAAGGCCAGGTGCTGATTCTCGAGCACCGCTTGCGTGCGCAGTGACGTTCGGGCGCGCGTTGCTGCTCGCTCTGGCCGCTCGATCCAGACGCGACCTATCTCAATCACGGCACCGTCGGCGTCACACCCCGCCGGGTGCTGGAGGCGCAGCAACGGCTGCGCGATCACATCGAACGGCATCCGTCGAGGTTTCTGCTGCGCGAGCTCTGGACCTTCGCTGGTGACGCGCGCTCGGAACCGATCCTGATGCGGCGGGCCGCGGCCGAGGTCGCCGCATTCGTGGGCGCGAACGCTGACGACCTCGTCTTCATCGACAACACGACCGCCGGCGTGAACGCGGTGATGCAGTCGCTCCGCCTGTCCGCGGGTGACGACGTGGTCGTCTCGGACCAGGCCTACGGCGGCATCGTCGCACCGGTCCGGCACTGGACGGCGCGGGCCGGCGCGTCCGTGCGAGTGGCGGAGCTGCCGTATCCGCAATTCGATCCGGCGGCAGCGGTTGCTCGGATCGGCGACGCGATCACGCCGCGGACGCGGCTGGTGATCGCCGAGCACATCGCGGCCGAGACGGCGCTCATTCATCCGATCGAGGCGATCGTTCGTGCCTGCCACGATCGCGGTGTGCCGGTACTCGTCGATGGCGCGCACGTGCCGGGTCACCTCGAGTTGAACGTCTCGGCGATCGGCGCAGACTTCTACGTGGCCAACCTGCACAAGTGGGCGATGGCTCCGCGCAGCTCGGCGTTCATGGTCGCGTCGCCGGCGTTCCAGCAGGATCTCCATCCGCCGGTGGTGTCGTGGGGCTACGGCACCGGGTATACGTCGGAGTTCGACTGGGTCGGCACGCGGGATGTGACGCCGTGGCTGGTCGCGCCGGATGGCATCCGCTTCGTGGAGGCGTTGAATCCCACGGCGTGGCGCCGTTACACACACGACCTGGCATGGACCGGCGCAAGGATGTTGACCGAGCAGTGGGGGACGACGATCGACATACCGGAGTCGTCCGTCGCGTCGATGGTCGCGGTCGTCACTGCGGAACGATGTGGCACGACGAAGGCCGACGCAGTACGCTTACGCGACCATCTGCTGTTCGAGCACAACATCGAAGTGCAGGTGCACGCCCGCGTGAATCGCGTCTGGATCCGATTCTGCGCGCAGGCTTATACCGACATGACCGACATCGAGAAGCTCGGCGCTGCCGTGATGCGCTACGGACGCTGATTCGCGCGTCGCTGCCGATTGTGATCATGCCAAACCGGGAAAGGCGTCAGAAGATGCTCAGACGATCCTCATCGTTCCGGCTCCTCCTCGCAGGATTGCTCGTCGCGATTGGTCTCGCATTTGTGGCGTCCGAGTCGGTCGCCGGTCAGGCGGCGGACGAACGGATTGTGCCGTTCACGATCCGCGTTCCCGACGCGGTGCTCGCCGACCTCAAGGCGAGGCTCGCCCGTCCGCGGTTTCCGCCGCCTCTTCAGGACGGCTGGACCCACGGCACTGATGTCACCTATCTCAAGAACCTGGTGACGTACTGGCGCGACAAGTTCGACTGGCGGGCACAGGAACGGAAGCTGAACCAGTTCAACCACTTCACGACCACCATCGACGGACTGAAAATTCACTTCATCCATCAGAAGTCGAAGCACCCGAACGCCTTCCCGCTGCTCATCACGCATGGCTGGCCGGGATCGTTCGTCGAGTTCACCAAGGTCATCGGCCCGTTGTCCGATCCGACCGCCCACGGCGGGCTCGCGACCGACGCCTTCGATCTCGTCATTCCGTCGATTCCCGGCTATGGCTTCTCGGACAAGCCGACGACGCCGGGCTACGACCCGGCGCGGGTTGCGTTGATGGAATCGAAGTTGATGGCGCGACTCGGCTATCAGCGCTATGGCGCCCAGGGCGGCGACTGGGGCGCGATCATCAACACCCAGCTCGCGCTGATCGATTCCGCCCACATGGCCGGTCTGCACCTCAACATGTGCATTGGAGGTCCGCCCGATCCGAATGCGAAGCCCACAGAACGGGAGCTCGCCCGTCAGAAACAACGGGTGGTGTTCGGCGCCGAGGAAACCGGCTATCAGGCGATACAGGGGACCAAGCCGCAAACGCTCGGCTTTGGTTTGAACGACTCGCCCATCGGCCTTGCCGCCTGGATCGTGGAGAAGTTCCGCACGTGGTGCGACTGCGACGGGAATCCCGAAACGATCTTCACCAAAGACGAGCTGCTCACGAACATCACGTTGTACTGGGTCACGGAAACGGCGGCGTCGTCGGCGCGGCTCTACTACGAGTCGAGGCACCCGACCAGTCCGGTCGACAACAAGAAAATCGAAGTGCCGACCGCCTGCGCCGACTTCCCGAAGGAGATCATCGCGGCATCGCGCAGCTCATTGGAGTCGCGCTACAACCTGGTGCGGCTGACCGAGATGCCGAAGGGCGGACACTTCGCCGCTTTCGAGCAGCCGCAGCTTTTCGTCACCGACGTGCGTGAGTTCTTTCGCACGGTGAGAGCCGGCGGGAAGTAATCACCTCACGGCAGGCTGAGGGCCACGAATCCCGCGCGCTCTCTCCTCGGTGTTGCCGATCGCTGCGACGATGTATTGCTTGCCGTCGAACATGTAGGTCATCGGCGCGCCTGTGACGCCGGAAGGCAGTTCCGTCTCCCACAGGATGCGGCCGGTGGCCTTGTCGAACGCCCGGAACTTCCTGCCGCCCCAGCCCGGCGCGAGCGTCCGCGGCATCTCGGGCCGCAACCGTGAGCCGAGCGCCGCCATCACCGGGATCGCCTTCGCCCAGAAAGACGAGCGTCTTGGTCACCAACGGAGAGCTCCGCCCGGGGCTGCCGAGCGGCGGCAGGTTGAGCGGCTTCAGAAGCGGATGGTCTCGCGGACCGTCTCCGTTCGGGGTCATCCAGAGCTGCTCGCCTTTGTTCAAGTCGATGGCGGTGATGCGTCCGTAGGGCGGTTTGAAGAGCGGCAGGCCCTGCGGGCCGGGAGTCCAGGCACGAGTGCCGGACACGTAATTGAGATCGGATTTCCCGGAAGGCTTCACGATGTCTGCCGTGAACGGGGTCGTGATGGACTGCACGTACAGGATGCCGGTCTCCGGATCGAACGCGCCGCTCTGCCAGTCGGCGCCTCCGACCGAGCCGGGCAGCTGAATGGTCCCACGATGCCCGTCCGGTCCCTCTGCTCGTACCGACGGCGGGGTGAACAGCGGGCCGACGCGGTAGGACTTGAGCAGCGCGAGAGCCTCGGCGCGCAGCTCCGGGGTGAAGTCGATCAGATCGTCCATCGTCAACCCCTGCCGATCGAAAGCCGGAGGCTTCGTCGGAAATGGCTGCGTGGGCGATGTGCGTTCGCCCGGGAACGTCGGAGGCTGGAACGCGCCGTTCTTCAATCGGCCACACCGGCCTGCCGGTCAGTCGATCGAACACGAACGCGAAGGCCTGCTTCGTGAGCTGGACGACCGCCTTGATCGGTTTGCCGTCGACCCTGATGTTCGCGAGAATCGGCGCGGCCGGCAAATCGTAGTCCCAGAGGTCGTGATGGACGATCTGGTAGTGCCAGACCCGCTCGCCCGTCGCGCACCGGACGCACACGAGCGTGTTGCCGAAGAGATTGTTGCCGAGCCGATGTCCGCCGTACATGTCGCTGGTCGGCGACGTCATCGGCAGGTACGCCAGCCCCTCCTCTTCGTCCGCGCTGATCAGCGACCAGAGGTTGGCATCCCCGCTGTACGACCAGGAGTCTTCCTCCCAGGTTTCGCTGCCGACCTCGCCCGGTCGCGGAATCGGGTTGAACTTCCATCGCGGCTTTCCGGTGCGGACGTCGAAGGCCTGCACCACACCGGGCACGCCCTGCCGCTGCGTCGCTCGATCCGACATGGAGCCGCCGGTGCCGACGCCGACGATGACGACGTCCCGGCAGACCTGCGGCACGCCGGTCCACACATAGCCAGTGCCTCGTGGGCCGAGACCGGGCTTGAGGTCGACGCGCCCGCCCTCACCGAATGCGGTCACCGGCTTTCCCGTCGCGACGTCCAGCGCGATCAGATATTCGCCGCGCACGACGAACAGGCGTCGGTCGTTGCCGTCGGCCCAGGGCGTGATGCCGCGCGCGCTGGTGCCGCGAAACCCGGCCGGCCCCTGGTCTGCGAACGGCTCCTGCACCCAGAGCGTCTTGCCCGTCCCGGGATGAAACGCCTCGACCAGCCCGACGCCGTTCGGGCTGTACAGCACACCGCCGATCATCACCGGCGTGGCGCGGAAGTTCCCTGAATAGGAAAGGTCGGGAACCCGCGCGGTGATGCTCGGGTCGACGGCCGGCCGCTGCCATGCGATCCGCAGGCGCGAGACGTTCTGCTTGTCGATTTGATCGAGCGGCGCGTACTTCGTGATGCCGGCGTCCGCGCCGTACCGGGCCCACTCGCCTCCGCGCGCGCCCTGCTGCGCCCACGCGACGGCGGCGCCCATCAGGACGGCTACGCCAATGCCGGCGAACTTGAAACTTCGAGTGGACATCGGCCCTCCCAAGGATGGGCGGACCGTAATCCGATTGGAGCGTGTGTGTCAACACGCGAGCTTGCCGGTCACCTCGACGGACAGCGACCTGCGACGGGACGAACGTTTTCGATGTCGATGGCCGGCTGCTCGACGCCAGCGCCGCCGATGCTGCTGCTTGGACCAGACGAGGACGGTCCTGGCGCGATGCGCACGCCGCCGATCGACACGCCGCCGGGACCGTACTGGCCCTTCTTCATCAGGCCGGTGATGCCGACCATCATCGATCCTTCGTGCGCCTTGATTTCCTCCATCAGTTTCTTGGGCCCGTTCATCCGGAGGTGCGTGCCCTCGCGAACTTCGGCATTGGATGGCGGGTCCTCCATTCGCGGGCCCGCCGTGAACACCCTCCCCTTGGTGCAGCCGGTGAGGTAGACGCGCACGGAATCCTTGGGCACCGGCTTGGTCTCCTGCGCAGCCAGCACCGCGATGGATGTCAGACCAATGGCGAGGGCAACGGCGGCTCTCATGACTCCCGCCATTGTACGCGGATGCATCTGCGTGGGTGTCACGCAACAAATACAAGAGGAACTTAGATACGATCTTCGTTGCTCGCGCGAGGCACGACTGCTATAACGGCCGTGCAACCTGGACAGCCAGATGCTGAGGTGTGGCCAGTGTGTGAGCGATTCTTCAAGGAGTCCAGAATGTCCGTCTTTGGAGTGAGATTGCTCCCGGCCGTCGTCGTCGCGCTCGCGGCGGCATTGTGCGTGTCAGCCACCTTGGTTGGGCAGACCGGCGCAAGCGCGTCCAAAGGCGAGACGGAATGGCGGTTCTTCGGGAGTGACATCGGCGCGACCCGGTATTCGCCCGCGAATCAGATCAATGCCAGCAACGTCCGCGATCTTCGCGTGGCCTGGCGCTGGTCGGCGCGGAACTTCGGTCCCCGGCCGGCGACCGCGATGCAGGTCAGTCCGCTGATCGTCGATGGCGTGATGTACACGACGGCGGGTGTCAACCGCGACGTCGTCGCGCTCGATGCGGCCACCGGGCAGCTGCTGTGGCACTGGCGCCCGACCGGTGAGCTGATGAGATGGTTCGACATCATCGAGCCGCTCGCAAGAAGCTCCGGCCGCGGCGTCACCTACTGGACGGATGGCGCGGGCGACGAGCGGATCTTCGTCGTGATGAACAGCTACATGCTCGTGGCGCTCGACGCGAAGACCGGACGGCAGGTGGCGAGCTTCGGCAAGAACGGCGTCGTGGATCTGGCGGAAAACCTGCGGTGGAACGAGCGGCCGGGATTGCCTCGTGAAGGCCGGGTGGCCAATACCTCTCCGCCGGCGATTGTGGGCAACGTCCTGGTCGCGTCGATCTCGATGCACACGGGCTCCGCGCCGAACCTTCCGGGCGCTTCGATCAACGAACAATGGCCCATGAATATTCCGGGCGACGTCGTCGCCTACGATACGAAAACGGGCAAGATGCTGTGGCGCTTCAACATCATTCCCCGTCCCGGAGAAGAGGGCGCTGAGACCTGGCTCACGGCGGATCCCAAGGTCTGGGACGTGCCTGGCGGCCTGAACGCCTGGGCGAAGGAGCATCCGGAACTCCGCGAGTCGTCGAACCGGTACACGGGCAACGCGGGCTTCTGGGCGCCCGTCACGGCGGATCCCGAGCTGGGAATGTTCTATATCGCGACGGAATCGCCGACGAGCGACTACTACGGCGGCTATCGGCCCGGCAATAACCTCTATGCCAACTCGGTGCTTGCGCTCAACGCGAAGACGGGCAAGCGTGCCTGGCATTTCCAGATGACCCACCACGATATCTGGGACTACGACCCGCCGACCGCGCCGATTCTCGCGGACATCACCGCGGATGGCCGTCCAGTCAAGGCGGTCGTCCAGCTCACCAAGCAGGGATTCGTCTTCGTGTTCGACCGCACGAACGGGCAAGCCGGTGTGGCCGATCGAGGAGCGGCCGGTCCCGAAGTCCGATGTTCCCGGTGAGTGGACGTCGCCGACGCAGCCGTTTCCGACCAAGCCGGCCGGCATCGAAGTGCAGGGGGTGACCGAGAACGACCTCGTCGACTTCACGCCCGAGATCAAGGCCGAGGCGCTTCGCGTCGCGCGTCAGTTCCGTCTTGGAGGCCTCTACACGCCGTCGTCGCTGCCGAATGCGGCGGATGGAACGATGGGCACGTTGACTGCGCCTTCCGCAGTTGGAGGCGTCAATTGGCCGGGCGGCGCCGTCGATCCGGTCGACGACGTCCTCTATGTCGCAAGCTCAAACCACTTTGTTTCGCGCGCAGGTCGTGGAGGGATCACCGAAGACGGGAGTTCTTTATCACAACCCTCGCGGTCAAACCGTCGGCCCGCCGACGACTGTGTTCGGCCTTCCGCTCCTCAAGCCTCCCTATGGGCGTGTCACTGCCGTCGATTTGAAGACGGGTGAGCGCCTGTGGATGGTGCCGCACGGCAACACGCCCGAGCCGATCAAGAAAAACCCGAAGCTGCAAGGCGTGGAGATTCCGAATACCGGGGCGCCGACGCAGGGCACGGGTCTGCTGGTCACCAGCACGCTGCTGTTCGGCGGCGAGGGTGGCGCACCCCGGTTCTTCGCGCGTGGGACAAGAAGACCGGCGCCGTCGTCGCGGAGATCCAGTTGCCGGGTCCGACGACCGGATTCCCTGTCACCTATACGAAGGCAGGGCGGCAGTACATCGCCGTGGCGGCGCGGGTTGGCGATGCGGTGGAAATCGTGGCTCTCGCGCTTCAGGCAGCGACGGCACCAACCGGCCGTGGACGCGGACGCGGCGGTGACCCCCAGTGAACGCCCAGTGAACCAGGACATGCGATCGAAGAGTGTGATGTTGTTCGCCCTCGCGATCGTCTGCAGCCTGAGCCTGTCGGTCGACGTCGCGACCGGTTCGCAGCAGGCGAACAGTTCCCACAACGGCGAAGAGGTGTTCCTGAACCGGTGCAGCACCTGTCACGGGACGGAACGGGCTCTCGTCGCTCCTCGGACCAAGAAAGGCTGGGAGGGCGTGCTCGCGGAGATGGTGAACAATGGCGCGCAGCTGGAAGCCGGGGAGTCCGAAGCCATTCTGGCGTTTCTCACCGAGCGGCATGGCCTCGTGAATGTCAACACGGCGAACGCTGAGGAGATCGTCGCCCTCGGATTGTCCGAAAAAGACGCGGACACCATCGTGTCGTATCGAACCGATCACGGCCCGTTTGCCGACTTCGCGGCCCTTCGCGGGGTGCCCGGACTCGACGTCGATCGGCTGGATGCCGTACGGGAGCGAGTGGCATTTCGTGACTGAGAATCGCTGACCGAGTTTGCGCAGGACGGTGAAGATGGAGGTTCGCGTGAAGCGTTCCACGCTCGTTGCTGCTGTCGTGTTGCTGATCGTTCGTTCAACGGACGCCTGCGGCAGCCGATCCGCCGCTGCTGGCCGCCCTCCGCGCCGGCGATCGAACGGCGGTCGCGCGCCTCTTGCAAGCGGCAGCGATCCTCAGGTTCGTGACGAGCACGGCGCCACGGCGTTGATGTACGCCACGCTCTACGCGTCGACGATCGAGATGCGCCAGTTGCTCGAGCGCGGGGCCGACGTCAACGCCGCGAACGCGACCGGCGCCACGGCGTTGATGTGGGCGGCCCGGGACACCGAGAAGACCGCACTGCTCCTCGACTGCAAGGCCGATGTCAACGCCCGCACGAAGACGGAGACGACGCCGCTCATCGTGGCCACCCGGGTCGGAAACGTGGCGGCGATGCGTCTCCTGATCGCGCGCGGTGCCGACGTGAAGCGAGATGCGCAGGCACTGATCACCGAAGTGCATTCTCAGGGCGATGCCGACGCCGAACAGGTGCTGCGACAGGCGGGAGTCGACACGCGCGATCCGGCACGACTGGCCGCGCTGATGACCTCCCCGACAGAACCTGATCACCGTCGGATTCACCGAGCGCCTGCTGGCGCGCGGCGCCACGCTTCCGGCGACGGACCTGAGAATCAACGCGTTTGCCGCGCCGCTGCTCGGTTACGCCGCGTCGACGTTCGGCCTGCCGCTGGTGCGGACGATTCTCGGACTGGGCGGCGATCCGAACCGCAAGGGGACGCGCGACATCACACCGCTGATGATGGCCGCGGCCGCGGCTGAACCGGATCCGGCGGTCGTCCAGTTGCTGCTCGACAAGGGCGCCGACGTCACCGCCCGCGACGACAGCGGCCGCAGCTGCGCTCGATTGGGCCCTGCTTCAGGGCGACACATCCGTCGCGCAGCTGCTGCGAAGATCGGGCGCGCCGGAAGCGTCGCGGTTGCCCGGACCTCCTCCTCCGGTGGCACAGCCGCGCACGCCCCGCGCGGCGGTGGAGGCGGCGCTGGCGATTCTTCAGCCAGCCGGCCCGAAATTCTTCGAAGGAACGGGCCGCCGGTGCGTCTCCTGCCACAACCAGCAATTGCCGCAGATCGCGGTGGCGCTGGCGGGCGCACGTGGGGCGCGACTCGACGTCGAACTGGCGCGTCATCCGACTCGAGGCGACGATGATGGCGTGGGAATCGCCGCGCGAGGATCTGTTTCTCGGTCGTGTGAATGGCATCCGGATCGGCGGCTTCACCGGCACGGCCGGCTACGCCCTGCTCGGATTCGCTGAAGAGAAGACACCCTCCAGTCCGTTCACGGACGCGGCTGGCGTTGGCGCTCGCGTCACAACAGCAACCTGACGGCAGCTGGAACGTCGGCGACATCCGCCCTCCGCTGTTCGACTCGAGTCCCATCCACTACACGGCGCTCGCGATCAGGGGGCTGGACGTCTACATGCCGACGGGCCTTCGCGCCGAGGCTGACGCGCGCATCGCCCGCGGTCGCGCGTTCCTCGAAGCCGCGACGCCTCGACACACTCAGGACGAAGCCTTCAAGCTGCTCGGTCTCGTCTGGTCGCATGCGACGCCGTCAGCTATCGCAAGGCAGCGGGATCGTCTCCTGGCGCTGCAACGCGAAGAGCGGCGGATGGGGACAGCGACCGACGATGGCAGACGGACGCGTATCAGACGGGACAGGTCCTCTACGCATTGCACGCAAGCGGCACACCGGCAACCAGCGCGGTCTATCAGAAAGGCGTGCGGTTCCTGCTCAACACGCAGCTCGAGGACGGCTCATGGTTCGTGCGGTCGAGGGCGTTCGCGTTCCAGGCGTACTTCGAGACCGGCTTCCCGCACGGCACGAATCAGTTCATTTCGGCTGCCGCGACGTCGTGGGCCGCCATCGCCCTCGCCTACGCGCTTATAGATAACTGTGGGCTGAAACGTGAAATTCCACCTGTCCGATATCCCCTTGCCGGGTATAAGGTAAGACCCAGCGGACTCTTAACATTGAATCGTGTGATGGCCTTTTGCCTTGAGACGCTCACGGGTCGCCGTCGACTGTTCGCGATGCTCGGGTTCGCCGTTTCTGGCGCGCTGTGCGGAGGCATCTGGCTCTCGGCGGGGACGCGCGCGGCGGCAGCAGGTGCCGGGCTGCAACAGCCGGGACCGAGCAGACGCTCACGGCGCCCTGATCGGCCGGTACTGCGCGACGTGCCATAACGATCGCCTCAAAACCGCCGGCCTGGTGCTGGACCCCGCCTTGCTCGGCCAGGTCGGCGAGAACGTCGAACTCTGGGAAAAGGTCGTCGTCAAGCTTCGGAACGGTGCGATGCCGCCGCCCGGCGCGTCGCGACCCGATCAGGCTTCTATCGACGCGTCTGGCCGGCTGGCTCGAAGCGGCGCTCGATGCCGCGGGCCGTGCAGCGGCTGGATCCTGGACGGACCGCCGCGTTCCACCGCCTGAACCGAACCGAGTATCAGAACGCGATTCGCGACCTCCTGGCGCTCGACGTCAATGTCGCGTCGCAGCTGCCGGCCGACGACATCGACGAACAGGGCTTCGACAACGTGGCCGATGTGCTCTCCGTCTCGCCGGCCCTGCTCGAGCGGTACCTGTCGGTGGCGCGCAAAGTCGCGCGGCTCGCCGTCGGGCGCTCGCCGCTCGCGCCGGTCGAGAGAGCTACAAGGTGCCGCATCCTGCTGGTTCAAGACGATCGGATGAACGAGGAACTGCCGTTCGGTTCGCGCGGCGGGACGTCGATCCATCATTACTTCCCGATCGACGGCGAGTACGAGATCCGGATCCGCCTGCATCGAAACTACGTGAACTACATCCGCGGGCTCGGCACGCCCCAGGAGCTCGACGTCCGCCTCGACGGCGTGCTGCTGAAGCGATTCGCGATCGGCGGCAAGGCGCCAGGACGGCCGGCGCCGGCGAGCTACGCCGGCAATATCTTCGGCGATGCGGAGTGGGAGAACTACGCGCTCTACGCCGATTCGGACCTGACGCTGCGGTTTCAGGCCAAGGCCGGACCTCGCGTCGTCGGCGTGTCGTTCGTGCGCAACCTGACCGCGCCGGAGGGCGTGCTGCAGCCGCGGCAGACGGTGTTCGCGGTCGCGATCAACGACATGAGAGATGGCAACGCCGCGGTCGAGGAGGTGGTCGTCGGCGGTCCACACGCCGCACTCGGGCGCCGGAGACACGCCGAGCCGCCGCCGCATCTTCGTCTGCGAGCCGGCGCGCCCGTCCGAGGAGACGCCGTGCGCTCGACGCATCCTCGGCGGCCTCGCACGTCTCGCGTATCGACGTCCGGCGACGGAGCCGACGTCGACACGCTGCTCGAGTTCTACAACGCCGGGCGCGGCGAGGGCAGTTTCGACGCCGGAATCCAGGCGGCGCTCGAGCGGCTGCTGATCTCGCCCGACTTCCTGTTCCGCATCGAGCGCGATCCGGCCGGCATCGCGTCCGGGCACCGCGTACGCGCTCGACGATCTCGAGCTGGCCTCGCGGCTGTCGTTCTTCCTGTGGAGCAGCATTCCAGACGAGGAACTGCTGCGGCTCGCCGAGCGCAGGCGAGCTTCGCAAGCCGGCGGTGCTCGAGCGCGCAGGTCCGCCGCATGTTGGCGGACCCGCGGGCCAGGGCGCTCATCGACAATTTCGGCGGCCAGTGGTTGTACCTGCGCACGCTCGCGAACGTGGTGCCGGATCCGGTGGCGTTTCCCGATTTCGACGAGAACCTGCGCGACGCCTTCCGGCGGGAGACGGAGCTGTTCTTCGAGAGCCAGATTCGCGACGATCGCGGCGTCTGGGAGCTGCTGAACGCGGACTACACGTTCGCCAACGAGCGCCTCGCGCGAGCACTACGGCATTCCGAACGTCTACGGCAGCCATTTCCGGCGCGTCGCGCTCGACGAGCGCCAGGCGGCGATTCGCGGGGGCATTCTCGGCCACGGCAGCCTGCTGACCGTGACGTCGTATCCGAACCGCACGTCGCCGGTGCTCCGCGGCAAGTGGGTGCTGACCAATATTCTCGGCACGCCGCCGCCACCGCCGCCGGCCGATGTGCCGGACCTGCCCGAGCGCGGCGAGGGCGGCCGGCCGGCCACGGTCCGCGAGCGGATGGAGCAGCATCGGCGAAATCCGCAGTGCCGCGTCTGTCACGCGCCGATGGATCCGCTCGGTCTCGCGCTCGAGAATTACGATGCCATCGGCCGGTGGCGCTCGGCCGAGGGCGGACTGCCGATTGATGCGTCGGGCGTCGCTGCCCGACGGCACGCAGTTCGCCGGGCCGGGCGGCCTGCGGACGCTGCTGCTCGAACGTCGCGAGCAGTTCGTGCGGACCGTGACCGAAAAGCTGCTGACCTACGCGCTCGGTCGGGCGATCGGTCCGCGCGACCGCCATGTCGTCCGTCAGATCGTCCGGGACGCCGAGCAGCCGACGACTATCGCTGGTCGGCCGTCATCAACGGCATCGTCGCCAGTCCACTCGTTCCGCATGCGGAGGTCTGCAGCATGATCATCACGAAGAAGGCGATCCCGCGCCGTACCGTGCTGCGCGGGTTTGGCGCGTCGCTGGCGCTGCCGCTGCTCGACGCGATGGTGCCCGCGTTCGCGCGCGCGCACGAACGCCGCGACGGCGCCCGTCATCCGTTTCGGCGTCGTCTACGTGCCGAACGGGATCATGATGCAGCACTGGATGCCGGATACTGAGGGCGCGGGCTTCGAGCTCAAGTCGATCCTGAAGCCGTTCGAGCCGTTCCGCGACCAGCTGCTGGTTCTCTCCGGTCTCAAGGGCGTCGAGAGCGAGGGGCCTCACGCGCGCGCATCGACGCGATTTCTGACCGGCGTGCCGTCCAAGCGCGCCGACGGCGCCGACCTGCAGGCCGCCGTGTCGATGGACCAGTTGATCGCGCGGGAGCAGGGTGCGCACACGCAGCTGGCGTCGCTCGAGCTCGCCGTCGACGGCCGCGATTTCGCCGGCTCGTGCGACGATGGGTTCAGCTGCGCCTATACCAACACCATCGCGTGGAGCGGACCGTCGACGCCGCTGCCGATGGAGAACAATCCGCGCGTCGTGTTCGAACGGCTGTTCGGCGACAGCGGCAGCACGGATGGCGCGGTGCGGCGCGCCCGGCTCAAAAGAGACGCGAGCCTGCTCGACTCGGTGGCCGAACGCGTCGCCGATCTGCAGCGCGGCGTCGGGCCGAGCGATCGATCGAAGATCAGACCAGTATCTCGACGCCGTCCGCGACATCGAGCGGCGCATTCAAACGGCGGAGCGGCAGAGCGCCCGTGAGCTGCCGGTGATCGAGCAGCCGCGAGGCGTGCCGGCGACCTTCGGCGAGCACGTCCGATTGATGTTCGACCTTCAGCTGCTCGCCTACCAGACCGACCTGACCAGGGTCGTGACGTTCATGTTCGGGCGCGAGATCACCGGCCGGACCTACCCGGAGATCGGCGTTCCCGACGCGCACCATCCGATCTCGCACCACCAGAGCGATCCGGAAAAGCTGGAGAAGCTGACCAAGATCAACACCTATCACGCCACGCTCTTCGCCGAGTTCATCGCGAAGCTGCGCGCCACTCCCGACGGGGATGCGACGCTGCTGGACCACACGGTGATGATCTACGGCGCCGGTATGGCGGACTCGAATGCTCATGCCTCGAAGAATCTGCCGATCACCGTCGTTGGCGGCGGCCTGGGCGTCAAGGGCGGCCGCCACATCAAGTACGCCGACGACACACCGCTCGCGAACCTGCATCTTCGCGTGATGGACACGATGGGGATGCGCATCGATCAGCTCGGAAACAGCACGGGGCGGCTGCCAATCGAGCCGCTCACGGGGATCTGAAGAGTAGGGCGGACTCTCAGGTCGCCGAAAAGCCGGGCCTGAGGCCCGGCCTACGGGCATCGGCCATGCATCCTCTCGCCCATCTCGCCGACGGTCGTCGTTTCCCTGATCGCGGGGCTCGCGCTGGCAACGGCCGTTGCCGCCGATTCAGGGACTCCGCTGATTCAGGCGGTCCGGAGCGGCGCGATCGATCGCGTCCGCGAGCTGCTGCGAACCGGCGTCGACGTGAATGCCTCGCAGGGCGATGGCGCGACGGCGTTGCATTGGGCGGCTCACCGTTCGGACCTGGCGGCGACCGAGCTGCTGATCCGCGCCGGCGCCGATGTCAATCGTGCCAACGAGCTCGGGGCGACGCCGCTGTGGCTGGCCAGCCTGAACGGCGATGCCGTCATCGCCGGCAAGCTGCTCGACGCCGGCGCCGATCCGAACCGCGCGCTCGCCTCGGGTGAGACGCCGCTGATGACCGCCGCACGGAGCGGCAGCGTCCAGACCGTCACGCTGTTGATCGATCACGGCGCCGACCTCAATGCCACCGAGCGCGTGCGTGGTCAGACGGCGCTGATGTGGGCGGTCGATCAACGCCATACGCCGGTCGTGCGTACGCTGCTGGCACGCGGCGCCAACGTCCACGCCCGATCGGCGGTGTGGCAACAGCTCGAGAACACGGCCGGGAACACCAACAGCGCGGGCGATTTCCTGATGTCGCACGGCGGCTCGTCGGCAATCTTGCTCGCCGCGCGGCAGGGCGACCTCGAGACGGCGGCGGCGCTGCTCGATGCCGGCGCCAATGTCAACGACAGCGAGCGCCGCCGGAACGAGCGCGCTCGTGATCGCGGCGCACAGCGATCATGGAGAGCTCGCACGGTTCCTGCTGTCGCGCGGCGCCGATCCGAATGCGGCAGAAGCGGGATACACCGCGCTCCACGCCGCCGTGCTCCGAGGAAACCTCGAGCTCGTCAAGGCGTTGCTGGAGCAGGGCGCGGATCCCAACGCTCCAGTTCGGCACGGCACGCCGGGCCGCCGGCTCAGCGCGGACTACAGCCTCCGCCATCAGATGCTCGGCGCCAACGGCTTCTGGCTGGCCGCGCGCTTCGGCCATCCGGACATCATGCGCGCGCTCGCCGCCGCCGGCGCGGAGCGCGCTGGTCGTGACCGGCGACGGCACGACCGCCCTCAAGGCCGCGATGGGGTACGTCAGCGGACTCACCGAGAATCGTGAAGGCCGCTACGGCATCCCGATCGATCACGGTGAAGACGAACAGGCGACTCTGCAGGCCGCGCGGATCGCCGTGGAGATGGGCGTCGACGTGAATGCGGTCGGTCCCGGCGGCGAGAGCGCGCTTCACGACGCCGCCAGACAGCGGTTTGTGAGTGTCATCGAGTTCCTCGTCAAGAGCGGCGCTGATCTCAATACCCGGAACAGGCGCAAACAGACCCCTCTCGGAACCCTGCTGGCCGAGAATCCTGACGGGGCCGGGAAATTCGAGACCGCCGCGCGTCAGGAGACCATCGATCTGCTTCGGAAGCTCGGGGCCCGCGAGTAGCCCAGCCGACATCTCGGACCCGAAGCGGGCGCGGCACGCAGGCCCCTGAAGGGGACACCTTATGACGAGGTCAACGGTTCGTTGGGGCATCGCCGTGACCGCGCTGCTGGCCGTCGGCGAGGGACGACTCTGGGCGCAGTTTCCTGCCGGCGGTCCGTATTCGCAAGCCGACATCCAGGTCGGCGCGCGCGTCTTCGCCTCCCAGTGCGTCGTCTGCCATGGCGCGACGGGAAACCTCGTCGCAGGCGTCGACCTCCGGAGCGGCCGCTTCAATCGCGCTTCGAACGACGGCGAGCTGATGCAGATTGTCATGGAGGGCATCAAGGGCACGGCCATGCCAGCCTTCACGTTCACGCCGGCGGAGCTCACGGGAGTCATTGCCTACCTGCGCAACATGCGCGACTTCAATGCGGGCGCGGCCGCTCTAGGGAACCCTGAGCGCGGCAAGACCATCTTCGAGGGGTCGGGACGCTGTGCCACCTGCCATCGGGTCAACGGGAAGGGACCGCGTCTGGCGCCTGATCTGAGCCGGGTGGGCTCGCTGCGCACGGCCCGACACGATCGAGCGCGCCGTGGTGGCGCCGTCCAGCGCCCTCAATTTCGAGAATCGATCGGTTCGCGCCGTCACGCGCGATGGCAAGACGATCGCGGGCCGTCGTCTGAACGAGGATACCTACACCGTTCAGCTCATCGACGAACAGGAACATCTCGTGTCGCTCACGAAGGCTGACCTCCGCGAGTACACCGTCATCGAGAAACCCTCGATGCCCGCGTACAAAGGCACACTCAGCTCGCAGGACATCTCCGACGTGGTGGCGTATCTCCTCACCTTGAGAGGCCAGCGATGACTCGAAGACGATTCGCCGCACTGCTGCCGATCTGCCTTGCCGCGGCGCTGCCGTGCGCCCTGCTCGCGCAGGTGTCGTCCGAGCGCCTCCTTCGCGCCGCGGACGAGCCGCGGAACTGGCTCACCTACTCCGGCTCGTATATGAGCCAACGCTACACCCAGCTGCGCGAGGTGACGCCGTCGAACGTCAAGGATCTCGAGCAGAAGTGGATCTTCCAGGCGCAGTCGCTCCAGAGCTTCTCGGCGACGCCGCTCGTCGTGGACGGCGTCATGTACGTCACGCAGGCGCCCAACGACATCGTCGCGCTCGACGCCAGGACCGGCCGCGTGTTCTGGGTGTATCACTACGCCGCGACGCCCGGCCGCATCTGTTGTCGTGGACTGGTCAATCGCGGCGTGGCGATTCTCGATGACACGCTGTTCATGGCGACCGTGGACGCCCATCTCGTGGCGGTCGACGCGAGGAACGGCGAGCAGCTGTGGGACACGAAGGTCGGCGAGGCGAAGGCCGCGTACGCGATGACGCTCGCGCCTCTGGCGATCAAGGACAAGGTGATCGTCGGCGTGGCCGGCGCGGAATACGGGATTCGCGGCTACATCGCTGCCTACGATGCGAAGACCGGCAAAGAAGTCTGGAAGACCTACACCATCCCCGGCCCAGGCGAGCCCGGACACGACACGTGGCCGGCCGACGGCTGGGAACACGGCGGCGCGTCGGTCTGGACGACCGGATCCTACGATCCCGAACTGAACCTGACCTACTGGGGGATTGGGAACCCCGGACCCGACTTCAACGCCGCGCAGCGTGAGGGCGACAACCTCTACTCCGACAGCGTCGTCGCGCTCGACGCCGACACCGGCAAGGTGAAGTGGCACTTCCAGTTCACGCCGAACGATCCGTACGACTACGACTCCACACAGGTGCCCGTGCTCGTCGACGCGAACTGGAATGGCAGTCCGCGCAAGCTGATGCTCTGGGGCAATCGCAACGGTTTCTTCTACGTCCTCGATCGGGCGACGGGAGGCTTCCTGCTGGGACGTCCATTCACGAAGGTGAATTGGGCGAGCGGGCTGAATCCGACCACCGGTCGGCCGATCCTGACGCCACAACCGCCGGGCCAACCCACGTTCCCCGGTCCGGCGGGCGCGACCAACTGGTACTCGCCGTCTTACAGCCCCCGCACCGGGCTGTTCTATCTGTCAGCCTGGGAAAACTATTCGACCGTGTTTGCCGAAGGCGAGAGGGTCACTTACAAGGAGGGGCAGAACTTCACGGGAGGCAACCTGACGCAAACGCCGGGAACGGCCGCGATGCCCCTGCTCGGGCGCGGGATCATCAACAGCTGGCACGAAGGGGCGCCCCGCGGCGTCGTGCTGGCGATCGATCCCGCGACTGGCACGCGGAAGTGGGCGTTCGAGATGCACGATGTCACGACGAGCGGCATCCTGACCACGGCCTCGGATCTGCTCTTCACGGGCGGACGCGAGGGCTACTTCCAGGCGCTCGACGCGCGCAACGGGACGCTGCTGTGGAGGGTCAGCGTCGGCGGCGAAGTCGCGGCAGGACCAATGAGCTATCAGGTGGACGGCAAGCAGTACGTCGCGGTCGCCGCAGGACATTGTCTGTTCGTTTACGCGCTGCGGTGAGAACGGCCTCGGCAGCGCTACTGGCGGTCACGCTGCTGGTGGTTTCGCTGGCGGCGTCCGCATCGGCGCAGACCGGCGCACGCGATCGGCACATCGTGATCGTGACACCGCCCGACGACGTCCGGCTGGCGGCGACGCGTGAGGCGATCGACTTCTGGAACGAGACGCTCTCCGGGCTGCACCTCGATCTCCGGCTGGTCGAGGACCGCGTCCTGGTCGCGCCGCCAAGCACCAGGAAGCTTGAACAGTACACGCGCCAGATCTGGAATCTTGCCGGCCGGACACCACCGTCAGCCACGACCCCGCCGCCGCCGCCCGAACTCGACGCGATCGAAGGGGACATCGTCGTGTTCCTCTCCAACCAGCGGATTTTCTCGTTTGCCTGGCCGCGCGCCGAGCGTCGGAAATTCTTCATCGGCATTCAGACCGATACCGAGGAGCCGCTCACCTACCCGAACGTCACCCGCAACGTTATCGCCCACGAGCTGGGCCATGCGCTTGGGCTCGAGCACAACGGACGCACCACGACGCTCATGTGCGGGCCGTGCGAGCACTTCGTGTACCGTTCGGAAGTGCCTCAATTCCTTCCAGTGACGCCTGCGGAGCATGCGCGGCTGCGTCAGTTGTACGGGTCCCCGTGAAAAACGATTGCCGCGTTCGCGCTGGGAAGCAGTAGCTTCGATAGTTTCAGCAAGTCAGTCGGTCCGCTATCATTTCAGAACGTGGAACATCATAACAATCTCGCGATTCTCGTCGGCGGCGGGCCCGGCACCCGGCATCAACAGCGTCATCGGCGCGGCGACGATCCGCGCCCGCCTCGAAGGCATCGAGGTCGCTCGGCATGCGCGACGGCTTCGAATGGATCATGCAGGGCGACATCGATCACGTGACGCCGCTCACGATCGACGCCGTCAGCCGCATTCACTTCCGCGGCGGCTCGCACATCGGCATCTCGCGCGCCAATCCGACCGCCAAGCCCGAGCACTCTCGAGAACGCCGTCACGTCGCTGCTGCGCCTGAACGTCTCGCAGCTCATCACCATCGGCGGCGACGACACCGCGTTCTCGGCGATGAAGCTCGAGCAGCGCGCCGGCCGGACGCATCCGCGTCGTGCACGTGCCGAAGACGATCGACAACGATCTCGATCTGCCGCCGCACGTCGACACGTTCGGCTTCCAGACCGCGCGCCACTACGGCGTCGAGATCGTCAAGAACCTGATGGTCGACGCCAAGACGACGTCGCGCTGGTACTTCGTGATCGCGATGGGCCGCAAGGCCGGCCATCTCGCGCTCGGCATCGGCAAGGCGGCGGGCGCGACGCTGACGCTCGATCGCCGAGGAGTTCCCACGGCCGCTCCGGCTGAAGACGATCGTCGACACGCTGGCCGGCGCGATCATCAAGCGCCTGAGCTACGGCCGCCGCGACGGCGTCGCGGTGATCGCCGAGGGCGTGGTGCTCGACATCGCGCCCGAGGACCTCGACGGGCTGCACGACGTCGAGCGCGACGCGCACGGCCACCTGCGCATCGCCGAGGTGAACATCGGCGAGATTCTGAAGGCGCAGGTCGCAGAGCGCCTGCAAGGCAGTTCGGCATCAAGACGACGATCGTCGCCAAGAACATCGGCTACGAGCTGCGCTGCGCCGATCCGATTCCGTTCGACATGGAGTACACGCGCGATCTCGGCTACTGCGCGGCCAAGTACCTGCTCGCCGGCGGCAACGCCGCCATGATCTCGATGCAGGGCGGCCACTTCGTGCCGGTGCCGTTCCACAGACTGATCGACCGCGAGACGGGACGCGACGCGCGTCCGCCTGGTCGACATCACCTCGACGCGCTACGCGATCGCGCGGCGCTACATGATCCGGCTGCGCCGCGACGACTTCGAGGATCCGCACGAGCTCGCCAAGCTCGCCGCGACCGCGCACGTGCTCGCTGCAGGAGTTCCGCCGCGAGTTCGAGTACCCTGGCGGCCTACGAGCCGCCCCCGATTCTGATGGACGAACAGGGTGAACGCCCGACGCCATAGATCGAGAGACCAAGAGTGCCGTCGCACGCTGCGTATAATCGCCGTTGATGGCATCCATGTTCCGCGTTGGCGCCACGGCGGTCGTACTCGCGCTGGCCCCGTCTTTCGTGCTGCTCGCACAGAACAGCACCAACGAGAGGCGTGCGCCGCGAGATCTTCAAACAGCTCGTCGAGATCAACACCACTGAATCGGTCGGCAGCACCACGCAGGCGGCGGAAGCAATGACCGAGCGCTTCAGAGCCGCTGGCTTTCCGGCTGTCGACATTCACGTGTTCGGGCCCACCGCTCGGAAGGGCAATCTCGTCGTCCGCTATCGCGGCACTGGCGCACGGCGGCCGCTTCTGCTCCTCGCGCATCTCGACGTTGTCGAAGCCAAGCGTGAGGACTGGTCCTTCGATCCGTTCACGCTGACGGAGAAGGACGGCTTCCTGTACGGCCGTGGCACCGCCGACGACAAGACGATGGCGGCCGTCTTCGTCGCCAACCTGATTCGTCTCAAGTCCGAAGGCTACGTGCCGTCGCGCGATCTGATCCTCGCGCTCACCGCTGATGAAGAAGGCGGACCCGACAATGGCGTCAGATGGCTGATTGCAAACCACCGCGATCTGATCGACGCGGAGTTTGCCATCAACGAAGGCGGCGGCGGCGTGATGCGCAAGGGCCGCTACGTCACGAACGAAGTCCAGGCGGCCGAGAAGGTCTACCAGGACTTCCGTCTCGAGATTCGCAATTCCGGCGGTCATAGCTCGATGCCGCTGAAGGACAACGCGATCTATCGCTTGTCAGCCGGCCTGTCACGGCTCGCTGCCTACGACTTCCCGGTGCAACTCAGCGACATCACGCGCACCTACTTCTCGCGCTCCGCCTCGGCGCAGGCCGAGGCTCAGACTCGGACGGACATGATCGCCGTGTCGAAGGATCCTCCCGACCTGACCGCCGCCGCGCGACTCTCAGCGCAGTCGCCGTATTTCAACTCGCTCCTCCGCACGACGTGCGTCGCGACGAAGCTCGAAGGTGGACACGCGCTGAACGCACTGCCGCAGTTGGCCGCCGCGAACGTCAACTGCCGGATCTTCCCCGGCGTATCGCCGGTTGAGGTGATGGCGGTGCTCACGAAGGTTCTCGCCGATCCTGCGATCAAGGTCTCGCTGGTGGGCGAAGCCACGCCGAGCAAGCCCGCCACGCTTCGCGACGATCTGATGAACGCGGTCGAGACGATTGCGAAGTCGATGTTCCCCGGCGTGCCGGTGGTGCCGGTGATGAGCACGGGCGCGACGGATGGACTGTTCCTCCGCAACGCCGGCATTCCCACCTACGGCGCCGACGGACTCTTCGACGACATCGACGACGTACGCGCGCACGGCCGCGATGAGCGCGTCGGCATCAAGCAGTTCAACGAGGATCTCGAGTTCCATTACCGCCTGATCACGGCCTTGTCGAAGTAGCTCGATTTCCTGGCGACGGCGGGGACGCTGGTGCTGTTCGCTTCGCTCGTCGCGTTCATTCCGATGCGGCCGGCGCGCGTGGACGGAGGGCCCTGGCAGGACGTTCTGCGGACGTTCAAACAGCTCAGGGAACCGATCGTGACGATCGCGTTCATCAACGCAGAGATCGCAGAGATCGCTCAGAACACGCTCTGCGGTCTCAGCGGGCTCTGCGTTGAGATTCTCTCGATTGCGACGGTGATGAACTACTCAGGTTGACCTCGACGATGGCGCGAGCTGAGATCTGATAGCTTTCAGCGGTCAGCAATCAGCTCTGAGCATTCATGCTTATGACTACCGTGACAACTGATCCGACGTCTGTCGCCGGTGCCTGGCTCGAGAAGCTGGGCGTCGCGACCGAACGCGCCGATTCGGCGGCGGCGGCCGCGCTCTTCCTGGCCGACGGCTGGTGGCGCGACCTCCTTGCCTTCACGTGGGACCTCCGCACCTTCCATGGACGCGACGCGATCGCCACGGCGTTTGGCGACACGCTGACGTCTGCCGGTGCTTCGCAGTTCCGGCTCGAGCCGGGCAAGGCCGTCGTCCTGACCGACGGCGATCCCGCGTCGCAGTGGATTCAGGCGTTCTTCCTCTTCGAGACGCGGGTCGCCCGCGGCCGCGGGTTCCTGCGCCTGAAATCCGAGGCCGGCGAGTGGCGTGCGTGGACGCGTGCTCACCGCCATGGAGGAGCTGAAGGGCTTCGAAGAGCGGGTGGGCCCCAGGCGTGCCAAGGGCACGGCTCACGGCGAGCACAAGGAGCGCATGAACTGGCTCGAGGAGCGGCGTGACGAGCGCGAGTTCGTCGGCCGCGATCCGCAGGTCGTGGTCGTCGGCGCCGGCCAGGCCGGGCTCACCATCGCGGCGCGTCTCACGCAGCTCGGTGTGTCGACGCTCATCGTCGAGAAGAACGATCGCGTCGGCGACAACTGGCGCAGCCGCTACCGCTCGCTCGTGCTGCACGACCCGGTGTGGTACGACCACCTGCCGTATATGCCGTTCCCGGCGCATTGGCCGGTCTTCACGCCCAAGGACAAGCTCGCGGGCTGGCTCGAATCGTACGTCGACGCGCTCGAGCTGAACGTGTGGACGAACGCCAGATTCGTCGGCGGAGACTACGACGAGGGCTCGCAGACGCTGGACGGTACGAATCGATCGCGACGGCGGCGAGCGGGTGCTCCATCCGCGGCACGTCGTGCTCGCGACCGGGATGTCCGGCGTGCCGAGCGTGCCCACGATTGCCGGTGCCGAAACCTTCGCCGGACGGATCTGCCACTCGAGCGCGCACACCGGCGGCGAAGGTTATGCCGGCAAGCACGCCGTCGTCGTCGGCTCCTGCAACAGCGGGCACGACATCGCACAGGACTTCTACGAGCGCGGTGCCCAGGTCACGATCGTGCAGCGCTCGAGCACCTACGTGATGAGCAGCGAGAACGGCATCAAGGTGCTGTTCGCCGGCGTCTACGAAGAGGGCGGTCCGCCGGTCGAGGACGCCGATCTTGATGTTTGCGTCGATCCCATATCCGCTTCTCGCCGACATGCACCGGGACGCGACCAAGACGATCGCCGCACTCGACCGCGAGATGCTCGACGGACTCGAGCGCGCCGGCTTCAAGCTGGACTACGGCGACGACGGCAGCGGCATCTTCCTGAAGTATCTGCGCCGCGGCGGCGGCTACTACATCGACGTCGGCTGCTCACGGCTGATCGCCGACGGGAAGATCGCCGTCAAGCAAGGCGCGCAGATCGAGCGGTTCACGCCCAACGAGGTCGTGTTCACCGACGGCTCGACGCTGCCGGCCGACATCGTGGTGCTCGCGACCGGCTTCAAGAACATGCGCGAGAGCGCGCGCGCCCTCGTCGGCGACAAGGTCGCCGACCGGCTCGGCCTGGTGTGGGGGCTCGACGAAGAAGGCGAGCTCCGCACGATGTGGCGCAACTCGGGCCACCCCGGCTTCTGGTTCATGGGCGGGAACCTGCACCAGTGCCGGCACTACTCGAAGGCGCTCGCGCTTCAGATCAAGGCCGCCTTAGAGGGGATCCGACCTTCATGAAGAAGCTCGCGTGCTCCATCCTTCTTGCCTTGCTTGCCGGCGGGAGCGGATCCGCGCTCGACCTGCCGCGAGGACAGATCATCGACGACGTGGTGTGCGCGGACGATCCTGGCGCAGCATTACTCGCTGTATCTGCCGTCGACCTTCACGCCCGACCGCGCGTGGCCGGTCATCCTCGCGTTCGACGCGGGCGGGCGCGGGCGTCGAGGGGTCGAGCGCTACCAGGCCGGAGCGGAGCGATACGGCTACATCGTGGCCGGATCGAACAATTCGAGAAACGGACCCTGGAAGCCCAGCCTCGACGCGGCGAGAGCGATGGCCACCGACGTGGCGATGCGATTTCCGGTTGATTCCAGGCGCATTTACACGGCCGGCATGTCCGGCGGAGCCCGCGTCGCGATGATGGTGGCGCTCCATCCGGAATTGATGGCCGGGCGCAACCACGGAGTCGCGGGCGTGCTCGCGTCGAGCGCCGTCTTTCCACCCGGCGAGGCTCGCGATTCAGTGCCGTTTCCCGGTCTTCGCAACAGCCGGCACGGACGATTTCAACTACCTGGAAGTGCGTGCTCTGGACCGCGCGCTCAAGGGTCCACGTCGTGTGGTGATTTTCGAGGGCGGCCACACGTGGCTTCCGGTCGAGGCGGCGACCGAGGGCATCGAGTGGCTGGAGCTCCAGGGGATGGCGAGCGGCGCCCGACCGCGCAATCAGCCGCTGATTGACGACCTGTTCGCACGGCGTGTCGCGCGAGCCGAGGCTCTCGAAGAACAGCCTCGAGCTGATGCGCGAACTGGAGTCGATTGCCCGGGACTTCAGCCCATTCAAGAACGTGACGGTGCTGAATCAGCGTGTGGCTGTCCTGGCGGCGCGACCCGACACGGTCGCGTCACTGAACGCGGAGCGCGACGATGAAGCGCGCGAAGAGGAGAGCACCGCCGCGATTCTGGCGCTGTTGGAGGAACTGGACGTCGACGGCGGCATCGCCAAGCTGAAGGCGCGCGCCACGCCGCTGCTGGCTCAAGCCCGCGCCGCCGAGGATTCGTCGTCGCGCCGGATCGCTCGCCGCGTTCTGACCGCGCTGCGTGCGTCGACCGCCGGCATCCGCAATCCGGCGCTGCAGGAGTTGCTGGATCAGATTTCCGCTGTCGTCACCCGCTGACTTGCTCTGCCAGCTTCGCCAAATTGTTCGGCTTGACGGATATAAATTAACGGGCAATCATTAATTTCTCGCCATGGGACGCCCTGCCAACGCCGAAGGCCGTCAGACCCGCGCCGCGTTCATGAACGCCGCGCTCGAGCTGTTCTCGCAAAAGGGCTATTTCGGCACCAGCTTGCGGGACATCGCCACGGTCGTGGGGGTTCGCGAGAGCGCGCTCTACAACCACTTTTCGAGCAAGGACCAGCTCTTCGAGGCCCTGATTACCGCCGCGTCGGAAGAGCGCATCGAGCAGTTCCACGAAATCACCGAGGGCCCGGTCGACGATGTCAGACGGCTGCTCGAGACGATCGTCCTGCGGACGCTCGAGTCGTTCCGCCAGCCGCGCCAGGAGCAACTGTTCCGCATTCTGATGGCGGACGGGATCCGACTCACGCGGGACGGTCGTCTCAATCTCGATGGAGCGGTTGAGCGCCGGCCAGGTGCTGATGCGTCAGCTCGTTCGTGCGCCTGATGCGCGAGGGGCACCTCAGGACGGCCGACCCCGACGTGTTGATGCTGGCGTTCACCGGCCCCATGTTGGTGTGGCGGCAGCTCAACGCGATCGGCGCCGACCACTCGGTCCTGCGCGCCCCCGCGGCGTTTGCGCGGGGGCACGTCGATCAGTTCCTGCAGGGCGCCGTCGCCGGGCGCGTCGCAGCCGTCAACCGACCGGCGAACCCCCGACGCAGCGGTCGCGACCCGGGGCGCCACGCGGCGAGCCCGAGCGGCATCCGCCGACAGCGCCCCGAAGTCTGACCGCTAGGTGATACCGATGCCGACATTAGAAGCGCCTCGCACCGAATCATCGCCGGCCGCTGCCAGGCCAGCCGCGCCGGTTCCGTCCCCTTCGAAAACGCGGCTCCCGCCGGCTCCCCATCCTGATCGCGCTGGTCGTTCTGGGACTGGGCGGCTACTACGGGTACGGCTACTTCTTCACGCACAAGGTACCCGAAGGGATCATCGAGCTGAGCGGCCGGATCGAAGGCGATCAGTCGAAGATCGCGCCGCGCGATCGGCGGCCGGATTCTCGAGATCACGGTGCGCGAAGGCGACACGGTCAACGCGGACGACCCGATCGCCGTGCTCGACGACGAACAGGTGCGGGCGCGTGAAGACGGCGGCGCGCGCGACTCTCGCGCAGGCGGAAGCGCGCGCGTCGTCGGCGCGCGAGCCAGATCGCGGTGCTGCAGGAGCAGCTGCGTGCACGCGCAGCTGCAGACCGAGCAGTCCAAGGTCGACGCCAACGGCCGCGTCCGGCAGGCGGACGCCGATCTCGCCACGGCGGAGGCACAGCTGGCGCAGCAGCAGGCCGCCTATCAGCTGGCGCTCTTCGACAAAGACGCGTACACGCGGCTGGCTCAGACGGGCGCCGTGTCGGAACGCGAGGGGAAGCAGGCCGCGTCGAACGCAGACCAGCAGGCGTCGGCGGTGGCCGCAGCCCAGCGGCGCGTCGAAGCCGCGCCAGGGTGCGCTCGCGACCGCACGCGCCGGCTTGACGACGCCCGACATCCGCGAGTCGGAGAGCGCCGGCGTGCGCCGCCAGCTCGCGCAGCAGAACGCCGAGGTCGCAGAGCGCGATGGCGCAGATCGAGCAGGCGCGCGCGCAACTGGCCGAAGCGGAGGCCAATCGGCAGGACCTGATCGTCCGAGCGCCGTTCGCCGGCACGATCGTCACGCGCACGGCGGAACCCGGGCGAGATCGTCGATGGCCGGCACGCCGATCGTCACCCTGGTGGATCTGAGCGCCGTGTACCTGCGCGGCTACGTGCCGGAAGGGCGCATCGGCGCGGTGAAGGCGGGGCAGCCGGCGCGGGTCTACCTCGATTCCGATCCGACCAAGCCGGTCGACGCGGTTGTCTCGCGCATCGACCCGCAGGCGACGTTCACACCGGAGAACACCTACTTCCGCGACGACCGCGTGAAGCAGGTGGTCGGCGTCAAGCTGCAGCTCAAGGGCGCCATCGGCTTCGCCAAGCCGGGCATGCCGGCCGACGGCGAAATCCTCGTGTCGGCGGCAACTGGCCGACGCGGCGCAAGTCATGAGCAGTACGCTCGTCGCGCCCGCCGTTGTCGACGAGGTCGAGGCGCCGTGCGATTCGTGTCGCCGATCTCCGCAAGCGATACGGCGACCGTGCGAGGCCGTGCGCGGCATCTGACGTTCGACATTCGCGAGCGGCGAGATCTTCGGCTTGATCGGTCCCGACGGCGCCGGGAAGACCTCGACGTTCCAGGTGCTGGCCGGCGTGATGGAAGCCACGTCCGGCACGGCCGAGGTCTTTGGCCGGCCGGCGCGCGAGATGCGCTCGCAGACCGGGTACCTGACGCAGACGTTCAGCCTCTACCCCGACCTCACCGTTCTCGAGAACATCCGCTACATCGGCGATCTGCGACGCGTGCCGCGCGACGAGATCGATCGCCGGGCGATGCGCTATCTCGGGATGTTCGACATGGACCGGTTCACCGACCGGCTGGCGGGACGGCTGAGCGGCGGGATGAAGCAGAAGCTGGCGCTCGCCTGCGCGCTCGTGCCCGCAGCCGCGCGTGCTGCTGCTCGACGAACCGACGACCGGCGTCGATCCGGTGTCGCGGCGCGAGTTCTGGGACACGCTGGCGCACCTGGCCGCCGACGGCCTCACGATGTCTGGTCGCGACGCCGTATCTCGACGAGGCCGAACGCTGCCATCGCGTCGCGCTCATGTACGCGCGGCGCTATCCAGCAGATCGGCACGCCGGCCGAGCTGCGCGCGCAGTCTCGGCGCCGACCCGCCTCGAGGTGCGCACGACGCACGGCTCTGGGCGCCGCCGAGCAGACGCTGTCGGCGGCGAGCGATCCGGACGCGCGACATCATCGACGTGCAGCGCTTCGGCGATCGGCTCGACGTGCTCGTGCGCGATCCCGAGCGGACCGAAGCCGATCGTCCGCCGGCGGCTGACCGGCGCCGGGCTCGAGGTCGAGGAGATCCGCGCGACGAGCCGATGCTCGAGAACACCTTCGTCGCCCGCCTCCACGCGCTCGGCGAGGTCGTCCGCCATCCCGACGTTCCCGGGCCGGCACGATCATCAGGATCTGCGCGGCCAGATCGCGATCGGCGCCGCCCAACTGGTCAAGGACTTCGGGTCGTTCCGCGCCGTCAACGACGTCAGCCTGCAGGTGCAGTACGGCGAGGTCTACGGCCTGCTCGGCGCCAACGGCGCCGGCAAGACGACGACCATCAAGATGCTCTGCGGGCTGCTCGATCCGACGTCCGGACGGATCGCAGCTGGCCGGGCGTCGACCGCGACATCCGCACCTCAGAGGTCCGGCAGCGCGTCGGCTACATGTCGCAGAAGTTCTCGCTCTACGACGATCTGCCCGATCGACGAGAACCTCGAGTTCTTCGCCGGCGTCTACGGCGTGCCCGAACACGAGCGGGACGAGAAGATCCGCTGGGTGCTCGCGTTCGCCGGTCTCGAAGGCCAGGCGCACCAGCTGGTCGGGCAGCCTGCCGGGCGGCTGGAAGCAGCGCGTCGCGTTCGGCGCGGCGATCATGCACGAGCCGACGCGTGCTCTTCCTCGACGAGCCGACGTCGGGCGTCGATCCGGTCGCCCGGCGTACGTTCTGGAGCCTGATCAACCGGCTGTCCGACGCCGGCACCGCCATTCTCGTGACGACGCACTATCTCGAAGAGGCCGAGCAGTGCAACCGTCTCGGCTTCATGGTGGCCGGCGAGCTCGTCGCCGAAGGCACGCCGACCGGGATCAAGAGCCGGCAGCAGCGGCCACCTGCTCGAGCTGCACGTCGATCGCCGCAGCTGGCGACGGATCCGGCTGAAGACGACGATGGAGCGCTGGCGGGTGTCGCTGTTCGGCGATCGGCTGCACGTGATCCTGCCGCCGGGAAGTCGAGGCCGAGCAGGACGCTGCACGAGACGCTGAAGCCGCGAAGGCATCCGGCTGCTCGTCGCAGCGAGAGTCACGATTCTCGCTCGAGGACGTCTTCATCAGCGTGGTCGAGCGGGCACGGCTCGAGGGCAAGGTCGCGCTGGAGGAATAGCGATGACACGTGTGCTCGCACAGACCCGCAAGGAGCTGACGCAGCTGCATTCGCGACCGGCTGGCGCTGGCCCTCGCGCTCGTGCTGCCGATTATCCAGCTGCTGCTGATGGGATCGTCGATCATCATGGTCGTCCGCGATCTGCCGATCGTCGTGCAGGACCTCGACGACTCGCCGGCGTCGCGTGAGCTGATCGACACCTTCCGCGGCTCGCTGACCTTCCGCATTCATGCCGTGGCCGACCGACCGCAACCCGGAAGAGGCGTTCACCGTCGAACACCGCTCGCGGGGCGCTGATCATCCCGCGCCAACTTCGGCCGCGATCTGGTGCGCGGCGTCGATGCGCCGGTCCAGCTGCTGGTGGACGGATCGGATGCCAACACGTCGCGGCCTGCTGGCCGGCTACGCGTGCGGCGTGGCCGGCTCGTTCAACGCCCGCACGGCGCCGGCGGGGAGCCAGGCCGGGCGGCGTCCGCACCGCGCTTCGCTTCTGGTACAACCCGAGCCTGTCGTCGAAGAAGTTCTACGGTCCCGGCATCTTCGTGATGGGGATGTCGATGTTCCCGCCGCTGCTGGCCACGCTGGCGATGGCGCGCGAAGGCGAGCGGAAGACGATTCTGCAGGTCTACGTCTCGAACATCTCGGCGTTCGAGCTGCTGCTCGGCAAGGTGCTCGCGTTCATGGCGGTCGCGCTGGCCGAGGGCGTCCTGCTGCTGATCATTCTGCTCACCGTCTTCGGCGTCAGGTTCGTCGGCGATCCCACGCCGTTCATCGTCGCGACCGTGCTCTACACGTTCTGCGTCGCGTCGTTCGGCACGATGATCGGGGCGGCGATTCCGGTGCAGGCCGCCGCGATGCAGGCGGTGATGTTCGGCGGGTTTCTGCTGGTGTTCATGCTGTCGGGCCTGATGTTCCCGCTCAGCAACATCCCGGCCGGACTCCGCTGGCTGTCCAATTTCGTCTGGTCGCGCTACTACATCGAGATCGTGCGCGACGTGTTCCTCCAGGGCGGCGGATGGCCGGCGATCTGGTACAAGGTCGCGGCGATCGGCGGCATCGGCAGCCTGTTCTTCGGAATGGCCTGGCGCCGGATGCGGCCGATGCAGCTCGAGGTGTAAGCCATGAAAGCCTGGCTCGATCGGTGGGTCTCGCATCGGCTGCGGGCCCTCGTGCAGAAGGAACTGAACCAGATCAAGCGCGACCGGCGCATCATGATGTCGCTGGTGCTGCCGCCGATCATGCAGCTGATGCTGTTCGGCACGGTGATGAATCCCGATGTCGCCAACATCAACCTCGGCATCGTCGACGACAGCCACTCGCCCGAGAGCCGCGACCTGATCGCGGCGCTGACCCAGAGCGGCAGCTTCACCCTCCGCCGCGTGTATCAGTCGGCCGAGGAGCTCGGCGACGATCTCGGCCAGAGCGTCGTCGATGCCGGCATCGTCATCCCGCATGACTTCGCTCGCGACCTGCAGAGCGGACGCTCGACGACGATCCAGGTGCTGCTGAACGCGATGAACTCCAATACGGCGGCGATCAGCCAGGGGTACGTGCCGGGTGTGGTGGCCGGGTTCAACCAGCAGTTCGGCGAGGACTCGGTTCGGCCGCTGGTCGCAACAGGTGACCGGCACGATCGGCGGGCGTGGGGCCGGGCGCTGGTCCACTCGACGCTCTTGTACAACCCGGGCGGGGTGAGCACCTGGTACCTGGTGACAGGGCTGTTCGGCACGCTGCTGATCATGAACGGGATGATCACCGCCTCGACCACGATGGTGAAGGAGCGGGAGGCGGGCACGCTCGAACAGCTGCTGATGACGCCCGCGGCGATCTCCGAGATCATCGTCGCCAAGATGGCGCCGCCGTTCTTCCTGCTCGGGATCACGGCGACCGTGGCGATCGCGGTCATCCGGCTGTGGTTCGACGTCCCGTTCAAGGGCAGCGTCGCGATGATCATCCTGTCCTCGGCGTTGTGCCTGCTGTGCGGCATCGGGATCGGTACGGCCGTCGCCACGATCACGAAATCGGCGCAACAGGCCCAGCTGGCGTCCTTCTTCATCTCGCCGCCGCTGATGTCGCTGTCCGGCGCGATGACGCCGGCCGAGGCCATGCCGGGCTGGCTGCGGCCGTGGACCGCCGTGAACCCGGTGTATCACTTCGGCGTCATCTCCCGGGCGGCGATGATCAAGGGCAGCGGCTTCGTCGATCTCTGGCCCCATCTGCTGGCGCTTCTGGGTTTTGCGCTGGTGCTGGTGTCGATCAGCGTGTGGCGCTTCCGCAAACAACTGACGTAGCTGACGAAGGGCGCATGTGGCGATGAGACGACTCTCGACGTGCGGCGTGTGCTCGACCGGTGTTCTGAGCCTGGCACTGAGCTGGAGCGCGTCGGCGAGCGCACAATCGCTCGACCTCCGGATTCCCAGGCATGCCGTCCTCGGCTTCCAGCAGCCTGGCCCCGCCGGCCAGCCGGTCGCCGGCACGTTGACGCTCGAGGAGGCGATCCAGCGGGGTCTCGAATACAACCTGAACGTCGTTGACGCGCGCTACACCGTCGCGTCCGCGGAAGGGCAGCGGCGGGTGAGCCGGGCGGCGCTGCTGCCCCGTGTGGTCGCCGACATGCAGGAGACGTGGCAGACCGTCAATCTCCAGGCGTTCGGGTTCCGGTTCGAATCGCCGATCGCCGGATTCGATTTCCCGTCGGTCGTCGGACCGTTCCCCCTGTTCGATCTGCGGGCGCGGCTCTCGCAGACCGTTTTCGATCGCAGTGCCTGGAACAGTCACCGCGCGGCCGGCGAATCGGTCCGTGCCGCCGAGTTCTCCGCCCAGGATGCGCGCGACATCGTCGTGCTGGCGGTGGGCGGATCGTACTTGCAGGCGCTGGCGGCCAGGGCGCGCGTCGATTCGGGACGCGCCCAGCTCGAGACGGCCAATGCCCTGTTGAAGCAGGCGCAGCAGCGCCGCGGCGTCGGTCTGGTGGCGCAGGTCGACGTCGATCGCGCCGAAGTGCAGTCGCTGCAGCAGCAGCAGCGGCTGATCGCGCTGCAGAACGACTTCGCGAAGCTGAAGATCGATCTCGCGCGGTTGATCGGTGCGCAGCCGACGGATCAGTTTTCGCTGACCGAAGACCTGCCGTTCGTACCGGCCCCGGCGCTCGACGCCACCACGGCGCTCCAACAAGCCCGGGAACAGCGCGCCGACCTGAAGGCGTCCGTGACGGCCGTACACGCGGCGGAGCTCGACCTGAGCGCGGCCAAGAGCGCCTATCTGCCGACCGTCAACGTCAACGCCGACTACGGAACCATCGGGCCGAACCCGAACGAGGCACGCCGGACGTTTGCCGTGGTCGGCCAGGTCCGAGTGCCGATTTGGCAGGGCGGCCGCACCGAGGGGCAGATCGACCAGGCCGAGGCAGACCTCGCGCGCCGGCAGGCGGCGCTCGACGATCTCAGTCGCGTCGTCGAAGGCGAGATCCGCAAGGCGATGTTCGACGTGGAAGCGTTCGCGGCACAGGTGAAGGTCAACGAGCGGAACCTTCAGGTGTCGCGCGAGACGCTCGAACTGACGCGGCAACGCTTCGAAGCCGGTGTCAGCGGCAACATCGAGGTCGTGCAGGCGCAGGACTCGGTGTCGGTCGCGGCGTTCGATTACATCAACAGCGTGTTCTCACACAACGTGGCCAAGCTGAATCTCGCGCGCTCCCTGGGGAACACGGAAGTCCGCATCCGCGAGTATCTCCGACGGTAGGTCAGCGTCTACCGCTGCTGCGACACGCCGCCGCCCTGCTCGGCAAGGCGCGCACCCTTCAGGATGTTCGTCATCGCGTGGTTGCCCTCGTGGCACGCATATTCGTAGAGCGGCTCGTCGAGCCGGTTGAACGGCAGCTCGCCGCTGTACGGCGCCGTGAGGCTGATCGGATCCTCGACGCGGAACTTGTAGAGCAGCGTGCCAGGTCCGCTGCGGCTAATCCACTCCGTCACCTTGAGCCTGGGTGACGCTCCGCGGTAGGCCCACAGCGGTCCGCTTTGCGCGAGCTGCGCCGGCTGGATGTTGGTCGTCTCGATCACGAGCGTGTCGCCCTCCCAGCGTCCAATCGAGTCGCCGAACCAGGATGGCATCTGCGGCGGCAGATTCGACGAGGCGCCGAGCCGGACGATGCGTGCGTCGTGCACCATCTCCGTGAAAATCACGACGTGATCCTTCGTCTGCACGATCGTGTAGTTGTTGTTGTAGAAGTAGTTCGGCAGCATCGGCGGGCCGGCGTTCGACCCGAACGAGATCAGGCAGCGATCCGACAGCGTGCGTGACTCGGGATGATCGAATTCGCCGAAGCGCCGTTGCGCCGCCATCGCCGCGGCCGCGAGCTTCTGTCCTTCCGGCGTCAGCGCCGGAATGTGACCATTCGCCGGCTCGACGATGATCGAGCTGTGCGCCTTGCCATCGATCCTGATCACCTTGGTGCCGGGCACGAGCCAGAACCCGTTATAACCGCCGACGCCGCCAGCGGCGCCCGCGGTGATCTGCTCGATGAGAGACGGCTGGCCCGGCGCGACCAGCGCCTTCGAATCGCCGCCTTTGGGCGGGGTCGTACGGTTTGGATCGCTGGCCTTGTCGCGGTACTCCTCGACGAGTTGGGCGCGCGTTTCGATCGCTTGCGCCTCGGCATCGGTCAGGATGAGCGGGCCATTACCTTGCCGCTCGAGCGGGGTCTGGGTTTCGATGGACCAGTTGCCCTGCAGATCGGGCTTGCCGTCGGGCGTCCGCGGCACGACCCATTTCGTGGCTGAGGGTTTCGGGGGTACAGCTTGAGCGAGCACGCCGCCCGACAGCAGCGTGGCTGGCAGTATCGCCGCCGCCACCAGGAGTCGCTTCATTTCGCGTTTCATGGAGCAAACCTCGTTTAAAGGGATTGATCCACTGTACATCCAATCGGGTGCGCCTGCCCCCGCCTGCGAGAGGACGGCTGGCGACCAGCTGTTCGGGCGCCTTCCCGCTCTCGACCCACGTGTCGATCGAGCCGAGCGCGTCGATCATGAACGTGCCTTCGCCGCCGCCGCAGTGGTCGACGCCGGGCACTACGAAGAGCCGCACCGAGTCCTCGACCTGCTCGGTGCCAGTGGCCGCCATCACGCGACGAACTGCAGTGTCTGAGGTTCGTCGGCGATGATGGAGCTGCTGGCGGCGTCGCAACCCGCCCGTGTAGGAACCGCCAACGCGACGGCCAGTTTCGACACGGCCGAAATGTCTCGACATTCGCGCGCTCGTATAGTTTCGTCCAAACGCTCGAGTTTGATTTCACGTCACCCGAGCGTTGCAGCCGCATATCAACCCTTGAATTCAGGGCTCCTCAGACCGGCCCGCCTCTTGCCTGCGGATGAGCGGACACCGGTCCCTCTCCGTCTCATCTAAAAGGAGCTGATTTCGTGAATATTTCGAAAGCGCTGGGGGTCTGTCTGATCGGACTCTGCGCGGCGCGGACGACAATCGCGGGAACGTTGAGCGTTAACGCGGGCGACGATCTGCAAGCCGCCCTCAACGCCGCACAACCGGGCGACACCATCCTCCTTCAACCCGGCGCCACGTTCACCGGCAATTTCGTCCTTCCGGCGAAATGGGGATCCAGCTACATCACGATCCGTTCGGCAGCCGACGATTCGCTGCTCCCCGGCCCCGGCGCGCGAATGACGCCGGCATTTGCGGCGCAGCTTCCCAAGATTCAGGCGGACAGAGGTCCGGCGCTGACAACCGCGACGGGCGCGACATACTGGCGACTGCAGTTTCTAGAGCTTCTTCCAGTGCCGGGCTCCCTCACGGCGAACCTGCTCGAGCTGGGTAACACGGGGCACGAGCAGTCCGCGATGTACATGGTCGCCGCGCACCTCGTCGTCGACCGCTGCTATATCCACGGCGACGCCGTCCAAGGACAGCGGCGTGGCATCGCTCTGAACAGCGCCGATACGCAGGTGGTGAACTCGTACTTCTCGGATTTCAAAGGCGTCGGTCAGGATACGCAAGCCATCGCCGGGTGGAATGGCCCGGGACCGTTTTTGATCGAGAACAACTACATCGAAGCGGCCGGCGAAAATATCCAGTTCGGCGGCAGCGACCCGAGTATTCAGTGGCTCGTGCCAGGCGACATCACGATTCGCCGAAACCTGATCACGAAGCCGATGGCGTGGCGCTGGCAGTGGTGGACGGTGAAGAACCTGCTCGAATTCAAGAACGCCGAGCGCGTCCTGATCGACGGCAATGTCATCGAAAACAACTGGGCGGCGGGCCAGAGCGGGGCGGCGGTCCTGATGACCCCTCGCAACGCAGAAGGCACCGCGCCCTGGTCGGCGGTCCGGCACATCGTTGTCCAGAACAACATCATCAGGCACGTCGGCTATGGCTTCAACATCGCCGGCTACGACGACAACAACATCAGTCAGCGGACCGAAGACATCGTGATTCGCAACAACCTGATCTACGACGTCAGCGGCGCATATGGCGTCTGGGACAACCCGGCGCCGGCGATGTTCGCCATGATCGGTGCAGGGCCACAAACCGTGAGGCTGGATCACAACACCGTCAACAACGACGGCGGCAGCACCATCGTGCTGTACGGAGGTTATTCGCCGACCGGCCCGCTGATGTGGGGCCTCGCGTTTACGAACAACCTGCTCCGGCACAACACCTACGGGTTGTTCGGCGATGCCACCAGCAGCGGCACCGTTGCGCTCGCGGCTTATGCACCAGACGCCCTCGTCACGCGCAACACGTTCGCTGATGGACCCGAGGCACGGTATCCGAGCGGCAACGATTTCCCGTCGCTCTCGCAATGGCTGCAGGATTTCGTTGACGTCGGCGGTCAGGACTATCGCCTCCGCTCGTCGAGCACGTCGAAGAGCAGCGGCACCGACGGCAAGGATCTTGGCGTCGACTTCGTCGAACTCGCCGCAGCGCAGAGTAACGATGGAACGGCGCCGTCCCCGCCCAACCTGGCGCTCAACGCCGTGACGGCAGCCTCATCCTCGTTCGACGGCGGTTTCACACCCAACCTGGCCGTGGACGGCAACCTCGGCACCCGCTGGTCGAGCGCGTTCAACGATCCGGAATGGTTCGCGATCGATCTGGGCGGGTGGTTCAGCATCAGTCGCGTCGTCTTGCGATGGGAAGTGGCGTACTCTGCTGAGTATCTGCTCATGGTCTCCGACGACGCGCAGAATTGGCGGACGGTACTGCCGAAGAACAAGAACACGGCGGACGTAGACGACCTGCGCGTGTCGGAGGTGGCGCGCTACGTCGGCATCTACAGTCTTCGGCGAGGCACCGAATGGGGCAACTCGCTGTGGGAGTTCGAAGTCTACGGCGCGCGCTGAGCCATAGCGCTCCGCGCATCCTGCGATGACCTTCTTGTCGGGAAGGTGGGCGCTCGGCCTGAGTTGTCGAGTTCGCAGCAGTCTGTCTGAAAATTCAGGAACTCTTCAGATTCCGGCACCGACACGACCTCCTACAATTGTCGTTATGCGAATTTTCTCCAGCATCCTGGTGGTCAATCTTGCCGCCTTACTTGTCGTGAGTGTTGCGGCGCAACAACCAGCCTCGAAGCCGACGTCGAAGCCAGCGGGCGCGGCACCCTCCAAGCCAGCAACTACCACGCCGGCCGTGAATCCCAACGCCACCGTTCAGGAGATCATGGCGACCATGATCGATCCCGCATCGAAGGCCGTATTCGGCGCGGTCGGGACCACTGAAACAAATGGCGTCGAACAGAAGAAGGAGCCCAAGAACGATGAAGAATGGGCGGTGGTTCGCAAGAACGCCATGATGATGATCGACGGGGCGAAACTGATCACGATGCCGGGCCGTCGCATCGCCAGCGCCGAGATGAGCAACAAGGCAGCGGAGGGTGAATTGACGCCGGCGCAAATCGAGCAACGGCTGGCCAAAGATCGAGCGAGCTGGAACAGGCTGACGCGCGAATTCAGCGCCGCCGCCTCGAAGGCCCTCAAGGCCGCCGACGCAAAGAGCCCGGACGCGGTGATGGATTCCGGCGACGCCATCGATACCGCCTGCGAAAACTGCCACACGCGGTTCTGGTATCCGGATCAAGACAAGCTCTTCAAGAAATAGCTGTGCGCGTCCTTCCGGCGGCGGCGGTGATTGCGCTGTTCGGGCTTGGCGCGTCGTCGGCCTGGGCGCAAACGACGCTCGCCGAGGTCGAGGCTTGCGGTGCACCTTCACGCGTCAGACGACCGCAGAGCTGGGCGAAGGGGGACGCGCCCGAGGCGGCTGTGCGCCCAGCGTCCCTCGTCCTGCCGGGTCGAGTCGATCGATGTCGAGTCGGGTGCCGAGCCAGGCTGCGCGACGGCGCGATGACGACTGACGTCACCGTGCGCGCTGGCCGAGGGGTACTTGCACCTCATGCAAGCACTCGAAGACCGGCCCGCTCTATACGACGACGGTTTTCGCGGCGAACGCCGGCGCCCGCGGCTTCAAGGCGGTGCACTCGCGCCACGAGCTGTTCGCGACGCCGCTGCCCGGCGCCACCTCGAGCCCTGAGCGGTACTACGGAACGTGCGAAGCCGGCCGGTGAGGCTAGCGTGGCCGGGGCGGACTCATCGTGTCTCGCACGGGAGGCGCGTTGGGGTCCTCGAATTGCCGGATCAGGGCCGTGGCGCGCGTGATGTTGCGGCGGTTCTCGGGCGTGTCCGGAGCCAGGCGCAGGTACTCGCGGAACTGCGTGGCGGCATCGTCGTACTTGGCCTCGAGCCTGAACAGCTCGGCCAGGTTGTAGCGCGCATTGTAGTGGCCCGGATAGATGCGGATCACCTCGCGCAGCGCGGCGGCTGATTCGACGTCGCGATCCATGTCGGCCAGCACGTGGCTCAGATTGTAGTAGCCGATCGTCGAGTCCGGATCGATGCGGACAATCTCGCGGAACTCAGCGACGGCTTCCTCCAGCTTCCCGCCATTGGCGAGCGTCATCGCCATGCCATTGTGCGCGTCGATCGAGTCGGGGTCCAGGCGCACGGCTTCCCGGTAAGCACTCAGCGCTTCCGACAGCTTCCGCTCATACCGCAGGATCATGCCCGCGTCGCTGTGTGCACGTGCGTAATTCGGATCGAGGCGCCGTGCTTCGGCGAGTTCCTCGAGCGCATCGGACATCTTCCCCTGCAGGCGCAGCGCGGCGGCCAGCTTTGTCCTGCCGATCGGCGACGGAGCGTCGGCGGCGAGTCCACGCCGATAGGTCTCCTCGGCGGCCTCGACCTCCGCTGATTCAACCAGCATGTCGCCAATCAGGTAGTGCACTTCGGGCGCATCCGGCGAGAGCGCCAGTGCGCGGTCGGCGAGCTGTCTGGCCCGCTCGTGTCCGCCTGCACGAATCGCTCGTCCGCCCACAGTGGCAGGTTCGGTCCGCGCCAGCGCGGCGTAGGCCCGCGCGATGATGTGCGTGACGTCGAGCGCCCCGGCGATCTGCAGTTGCTCCTGTAGAAGGCGGGCAGACTCGTCGCCCGCGGCTCCGGCGCGTCTCTTGGCCCGCTCGTCGAATTGCTCGTGCAGCCGCTGCATCCGCCGCCAGGCGTACACCAGCTCAAAGGTGACGTCCTGATCTCTGCGAAGGCCGAGGATCGTGCTGGCTGCGCCTTCCGCATCCACGCGGGCGACGACCGCGATTCGGCCGTCCGTGGGGTTGGACGCCGGTTCGACGACGTCCACGAGAACGGCCGTGAACGCCTCCAGGTGAGCCGGCGCCAGCTTGAGCGCCTTGATGTCCGCGCGTTCTCGGAGTTGCGCCCCGGCGCTCTCCAGCGCGCGCCTCCTCGCGTCAGCGAGCGCGAGCCGCCGGACCGACTCCGACGGATCTCCAGCGCGCGTCCCGGCTCCGGCCGTGACGCGCAGCTCCACGGGCTGAGCCTCGGCGCCTGGTGCGTCGAGCACCGTCAGGAGGAGCACAGAGGTGATGATCGCGGCTGGTTTGATCATGGCGGACTGGAACGAGTCGGCCGGATCCTAACGGGTTGACGTCCCAGGTAGAAGTGAATTTCATCAACCAGGATTGTCCGGCCGCTCCGTCTCGCGCGCTTCGGAGTCTGGCTAGCGGGGAACGGTGAACACTTCGATGCCGGCGACGCTACTGGAGGAGGGGGTCGGACAGGTCGATACGCTATCTGCTTCGGCCCAGGCGCTCGATGATCGACTGGACCTCCGCTGCGCTGCGCCGGCCTGATGCACAGCGCTCACACACGCACGCCAGGCCGCGAGCCTCCTCGGGCACGCGTTGCTTCACTGCGTCAGGTCGCCAATCGCAAAGCACCAGCACGTTCCGGCGCCACGTGCGACGCCACAGGCATTGTCGTTCCCGCAGAGCGGACAACGGCTCGGATCAAGGTCAGGACTTAGACGTCTCCATGGGATCGTAGTTCAGATTCGGCCCGAGCCAGCGCTCGACTTCGGTAACTGACATTTTCTTTCGCTGGCTGTAGTCGGTCACTTGGTCGCGGTCGATCTTGCCAAGCGTCAAGTACCGCGATTCTGGATGGGCGAAGTAGAGGCCGCTGACACTCGACCCCGGCCACATCGCGAACGACTCTGTCAGACGCATGCCGGTCTGCGCCTCGACGTCGAGCAGCTGCCAGAGGGTGCCCTTTTCGGTGTGATCGGGGCACGCCGGATAGCCGGCGGCCGGCCGGATGCCGCGATACTTCTCCTGAATCAGCTCCTCAGGCGTGAAAGTCTCGTCTCGACCGTAGGCCCACTCCTTCCGCGGACTCGTTGATGAAGACATTCGGCAAAAGCCTCCGCAAGCCGGTCGGCGATCGCTTCGGCCATGATCGCGTTGTAGTCGTCATGCTCAGCCCGGTAGCCCTCGCACACCTCATGCAGTCCGATGCCCGTGGTCACGGCGAAGGCGCCGATGTGATCCGGCAACCCCGTCTCCGCTGGAGCGATGAAGTCTGACAACGAGCGGCACGGGTGGTCCGCACCACGATCCATCTGCTGGCGCAGGAAGTGAAAGCGGTTGAGGACCGCAGAGCGGTCCGGGCCCGTGTAGAGGCTCGACATCGTCTCCGGCTGCGTTTGCGGGGAAGAACCGTAGACGCCTTTGGCGCGGAGCTGTCGTAATTGGATGATCCGGTCGAGCAGGGCATTGGCCTCCGCGAAGATCTGACGCGCCTGCGTGCCGTACTTGTCGTCGGTCAGAATCCTCGGATACACGCCTTTCAGTTCCCAGGTATGGAAAAACGGCGTCCAGTCGATGTAGGCGCGCAGCGTACTCAGTGGGAAATCGTCGAGGACGCGAACCCCCGTGAACTCCGGCTGCGCGATGTCATCCGCCTTCCACCCGATCGGAGTGCGGCGCCGGCGCGCCGTCTCGAGGCTCACCAGCGGCTGGGTTAACGTCGCGTGGTTGCGCCGTATCGCCGCGTAGTCGGCCCGGTGCTGGGCGACAAATGCCTCCTTGCCTTCCTTGTTGAGCAACGTGGTGGCGACGGGGACGGCGCGGCTGGCGTCGAGGACATGGACGACCGGCTCTTTGTAGTGCGGGGCAATCTTGATCGCCGTATGGGCACGGCTGGTCGTTGCCCCGCCAATCAGCAGGGGCAACGTGAAACCTTGGCGCTGCATCTCTTTGGCGACGTGCACCATCTCGTCGAGCGATGGCGTGATCAGCCCGCTCAACCCGATGACATCGGCCTTCTCGGCGCGAGCCCGTTCGAGGATCTTCTCGCACGGCACCATCACGCCCATATCGATGACTTCGTAGTTGTTGCAGGCGAGCACCACGCCGACGATGTTCTTTCCGATATCGTGCACGTCACCTTTGACGGTGGCCATGACGATTTTTCCCTGCGTTCTGCTGCCTGCCCGGTCGCCGTGATCCTTAAGCTTTCTCTGCTTCCATGAACGGAAAGAGGTACGCCACCGCCTTTTTCATGACGCGCGCCGACTTGACCACCTGCGGCAGGAACATCTTGCCGGCGCCGAACAGGTCGCCGACGACGCCCATGCCGTCCATCAGGGGCCCTTCGATCACCAGCAGCGGTCGACCCAGCTTGGCGCGGGCTTCTCCCGTGTCCGTCTCGAT
>CAWATC010000025.1:0-8202 GCA_963784865.1 uncultured Verrucomicrobiae bacterium
CTTCTTCGCCGGCAGGAGACTTGACAGGCCGGAGGAATGTTTTCACCAGCGAGACCTATCCGCAGACAATCATCTCAGGGAAGCGTTTGAACCACGGACCTGCGGGCGCTTTCCGGATCAGCGTCCAGCCAGCGCGCAAACAACCCAAGTTGAGTACATCGAAATTTCCCGTTGCCGAACGCGCTTCACCAAATGCGCCATTAACGCTTCCGGAATGCGCTCGCGCTGAATGCGAGGCATTGTTCAGCTACCGTAAAATCCAGCGAGAATCTTCGCTTCGAGGCGATCTGCCTCTGCCGGATTTTGCGCGGCCAGCATTTGATCTGCCAAGGCCACCAGTTCGTCAGGCGATAGCCGACTCTGCTTTACCTGCGAACGAAGCAAAACGCTCAGGACTTCCGCTTTTTTCCTGCGACGGGAGCTGTTCGATTTCCTTGATGATCTCACCAGCAGTCACGCGATGTGATCATACCCGTCTGGACTGGGGAGATCAACCGTATCCCGAGCTTCCCTTTGACTGCGCGAGCCGCGTCCGCCCTGGAGCCTCTGCATTGTCCAATTCGCTGCGTCAAAAAATTACCTCACCGCCGGTCGAGCTGGAACGCTTGAGAAAGAATTGGAGCCTATTCCCCTGGATCTTGTTTTCTTGACTAACGAAAGCGCGCGTGGGCAAGATCCAAGCACCGCAGCCCCACACCAGACTCTGCCGAACGCCAAGCCGCGTAGTTGGCGCCGCCACTTTCGAAGCGAGACTCCGGTATTCGGAGATTTTCTTATGAAAAACCGACTCGCGATTCCGTCCCTCGCTCCGCCGCGCCTTGTCTTCAGGTCATTTGCGAGAACAACATCAAGAGCCAGGAAAACTGCGCTCTTCCTGTTTTCCGTTGCCGTGCTCCTGCCGGGCGGCACGCCTGCGGTTCGCGGGCAATCCGCGCTCGACGGTTTCGATCCGAACGCGAACGATGCGGTTCGCGTTGTCGTCGTTCAATCGGACGGCAAGATTCTGATCGGCGGCTCGTCTTTACCCGCCGTTGGGCGTGGCACGCGACCACATTGCGCGGCTAACATCCGGACGGCACGCTCGACACCACTTCAGCCCCAACGCGGACGGTACCGTCCTCTCCATCGCGGTGCAGGCGGATGGGAAGGTTATGACGGGCGGTGGTTTCAAGCACCACGAGACATCGGCGCACAAATGCGCGTCATCATCGCGCAGGCTCGACGCCACCCACCGGATTGGCGGATTCGTTCGACCCGACTGCGGATGACGGGTCTAACGTCTTTTCCCATCGCGGTGCAGGCCGACACCAAGATCTTGGTGGGCGGATTTTGACCACGATCGGCGGACAGGCCACACGGACGCGCAACCGCATCGCCCGGCTTCGACGCCACAACCGGCCTTGCAGACTCCTTTAACCCGAATGCGAATAACAACTTTGTCTACGTCATCGTCATTCAGGCAGGTGGAAAGATTTTGGTCGGGCGGCGAGCTTCAGCCTCGATCGGTGGGCAGACCGCGTAGCCACATCGCTCGGCTCGACTGCGAGCGAAGCCGGCTTGGCTGACTTCGTTCAATCCGAACGCAAACGATAATGTGCTCGCGATCGCGCGTGCAGCCGGACGGGAAGGTTTTAGCCGGTGGCGATTTCTTTGGAGCGAGCAGCATCGGTGGACAGACGCGCAACCACATCGCCCGACTCGATCCCAATACCGGCTTGGCCGATTTCTCTTCAACCCGAACATCCCGAATTCTGATCACTGACACCGTCGAGACAATTGTAGTTCAAGGCCGGACGGAAAGATCTTGGTCGGAGGTCTGTTTGCCACGGATCGGTGGACAGACACGCAACTACATCGCCCGACTCGATTCCCCACCGGGAGCGGCCGATTCGTTCGACCCGAACGCGAATGAGTTGGGTCTATTCGAATCGCGGTGCCAGGCGGACGGCAAGGTCTTAGTCGGCGGCGACTTCAGCGGGACGCATATTGGAGGCACCGTCACGCAATCACGTCGCCCGATTCGAAACCGACGGGCGGCTCGACCGGCGCGCTCGATCTCGGCCTCGTACCTCTGGCAGCGTCTGCGGTCGCCGTGCAGCCGGATGGCAGGACCCTCATCGGTGGTTTCTTATCATCCGTTTTCGGCGCGACGCGCAACAACATCGCACGGCTGAATACCGACGGCACTCTCGACATGGCTTTCAATCCGAATGCGAAGGCCCATGTCGATTGCGCTCGCGGTTCAGGCGGACGGCAAGGTTGTGGCGGGTGGCACTTTCACGATCATCGACGGACTGACGCGCCATCACATCGCCGGCTCGATGCCACTACCGGCCTGGTGGATTCGTTCAACCCGAGCACCCAACGGTCGAACCAGGTGTCTACTCCATCGCGGTGCAGGCGGATGGTAAGATTTTGGTGGGCGGCGATTTCATCTCCATCGGGGGACAGACGCGCAATCACATCGCCCGGCTCGACGCCACGACCGGCCTGGCTGATTCGTTCAACCCGAACCCATCGGAACATGTCGTTACAATCGCGGTGCAGGCGGACGGCAAGATCTTGGTGGGCGGCCAGTTCACCAGCATCGGCGGACAGACGCGCAACGATATCGCCCGGCTCGATGCCACCACCGGCCTGGCTGATTCGTTCAACCCCAACGCGGACGGATGTTGTCCTTGCCATCGCGGTGCAGTCGGACGGTAAGATTTTGGCGGGCGGCTTTTCACCAGCATCGGCGGACAGACGCGCTAAATCGCCCGGCTCGATGCCACGACCGGCTTGGCAGATTCATTCGACCCGAACGCGAACGCTCCTGTCAATGCCGTCGCGGTCCAGGCGGACGGGAAGATTCTAGCGGGCGGCGATTTCTTTGAGCGAGCAGCATCGGCGGACAGACGCGCAACCACATCGCCCGGCTCGATTCGACGACCGGCTTGGCGGATTCGTTCGACCCGAACGCGGACATGGTGTCTATTCAATCGCGGTGCAGGCGGACGGCAAGATTCTGACGGGCGGCGAGTTCACCAGCATCGGCGGACAGACGCGCGATCGGTTCGCTCGTTGAGTAACGACACCGCCGCGCTGCAAAACCTGGCCGTGACCCACGAAACCGTCATTACCTGGACCCGCGGAGGCTCCAGCCCGCGGCTGGTGCGCACAACCTTCAGTCTTCAACCGATAATGTGAGCTACACTCCGTCGGCAACGGCGCGGCGGCTGGCAGCGACTGGATACTACCTGGTTTGAACTTGCCAACCGGACAGGAGAACATCTACATCCGCGCTCGCGGTTATTATCCCAGCGGTTCTTTCAATGGCTCGGAGAGCGTCACGGAATCCGTGCGGAATGCTTTTCTGGTGGCTGGAGACACGTGCATGGTTTGCCATCGAAGGACGACCACAGTGATTCTCCCATGCGACAGTTTGGAATACCAAAGACATCTCGACCACGGAGACACGCCGAACGCCTGCGAAGGTAATGCTATAGGCAAGGAGGACAAGCCCGGAAAAGAGTGACCGCTGTTTACCAGGTCGTGCGCGCCGGGAGTCGTCTTAATTCGCTGCCTCGAAAATTACCTCACCGCCGATGACCGTCATGACGCAGCGCGTCTTCAGGATGTCTGGTTCCGGGATGGTCATGATGTCCGCGGACAGCACCGTCAGGTCCGCGAGCTTGCCCGACCGCAATCGTCCCTTTGACCTTCTCTTCGAAGGCCGCATACGCCGGCCAGATCGTGAACATCTTCAGCGCCTGCGCGCGGGAAACCGCTTGCTCGGGATGCCAGCCTTCGCCGGTGAATCCCTTCTGGCTCTTGCGCGTGACGGCGGCGTAGAACTCGATCATCGGCTCGCCGCGCTCGACCGGCGCATCGGAGCCGCCCGCGATAATCGCGCCGGTCTTCAGCAGGCTCTTCCACGCATACGCGCCGGCGAATCGCTGCTTGCCCCAGTCTGGCTCGGCGCAAAGTAGAGATCGCTGATCGCGTGCGACGGTTGCATCGACGGAATGATGCCGAGTTTCGCGAAGCGCGGAATGTCCTGCGGGCTGACGATCTGTGCGTGCTCGATGCGCCAGCGCGGGTCGGCCACTTTGCGCTCGTTAGGCGGGACCGTCTTGAATGCCTTGTCGTAAAGATCGAGGACGATGCGATTCGCGCGGTCGCCGATCGCGTGCGTTTGCACCTGAATGCCGACGACGCAACGCTTGCTCGAAAACGCGGGCGCAGGTTCTCCGGTTTGTTGGTGAGAAAACCGGAAGTGTCGGCGTCGGCGTACTTCTCGAGGAGCGCCGCGCCGCGCGAGCCGAGCGCTCCATCGGCATAGAAACTTGATCGTTCGTTGGGTGAAGCGGCCACCGTTCGTCCCGATCGAGGCGCCTTCGGTTAGCAGTTGGTCCGCCGGGTCGCCGGGACCAGAGACGGCGTTGTAAATGCGGAGTTTCAGTTGGCCCGTGTCGAACAGCCGCCGCATGATCTCCACCTCGGCGACATCGCTGCCGGGATTCTGAATCTCGCACCAGCCGAGTTCAATTTCGCGTTTCACACCACGCAGGAGCGCATCTTCCTTTTCGGCCGCGCTCGCAGCTGGAATGTACCGAGCCACCAGCTCCTTCGCGTTATCGATCAGCATGCCGGTTGGTTGACCGGTTGCTTTGTCCTTGAGGATTTCGCCTCCGAAAGGCGCGTGTGTTTCGGCAGTGATCCCCGCTAGCCGCAAGGCCGCGGTGTTCACGATGGCTGGCGTGCCCATCGGCGCGGGTCAGGAACACCGGACTTCCCGGGGCCACCTTGTCGAGATCGCGCCGCCGTGGGAAAAGTTGGCGGATCCCAGAAAGTCTCGATCCAACCACGACCTGTGACCCACCTGCCGGGTTCGGTCTCGGCGAATCGTTTCTCGACTTTGGCAAGGAAGTCTGCGCGCGTGCGGGCCCCTTCGAGGTTCAGATTCAGCTCGCGCTCGCCGATCCCGAAGATGTGGCAGTGCGCATCGGTCAACCCGGGGAGCACCGTCTGACCATGCAGATCGATCACGCGGGTCGTCTCGGTGATGAAGCGTTGCGCATCGCGGGTCGAGCCGACGAAAATGATCCGGTCGCCCTTCACCGCAATCGCCTCCGCGCGCGGTTGCCGCTCGTTGCCGGTGTAGACGTTCGCGTTGGAGAATATGATGTCTGCGCCGGCCCACGCGGGCATGCAGCGCAGGAAGCAAAGGATTGCCAGGCAAAACGTTCGTTTCATCGACGGCGCTGCTTTGCTCGTTCGGTGAGGCGGGCACGGGTCATGCGCTCGCGGAGGCCGCCTTCTTCGACGAAGGCTTTCTCCAGGTGCCGCAGCAGTTGGTCGAGGAGGTAGTTAGTCTGGTGGATCAGGCAGATGAGGATGTTTGCCGCTATCTCGGGCGGGCGCGTCTCGAAGATAGGTCCTATAGGTTTCATAGGACACATCTTTCTTCGCGCCCAAGCGCCGGACAAACAAAGCCTCGCGGCTGTTCCTATCCCAAAGTCGCAATCCCCGCACGCGAAGGAAATCCCGGTAGTCTTCGAGCAACTCTTCCAGGCTCGCACGCGCTACGTTGGTCAGTTTGACTTCGGTTTCTTTCGAAGTTCCCGGAGGCCTGGCTGCCTTCGAGGATATTTTGTTTGCCCGAGCGCGCGGCTTGCACCATCTGGTCGCAGGTGCGGTCGCGCTTGTCTAGATAGCGCTCGCAGAACCGAACAGTGCCATCGTAAACAATGCGCGCTTTGCGAAAGGAGAGCAGGTCCTCGTAGCCGCCATGCGGCGGAATAATTGGTCGCATAAGACCTATTGCCCGGCGCACGGCAGATTGGCGGCCTTCCAATCCATCGCCATTCTGATCCGCGCGCGGCCGCTCGGATGATCGAAGAAGATGAACTCTTCCAGCGGCGTCGGATCGAGCTTGCGATAGGTGCCGAGCTTGAGCGCGGCCTGCGCCATCCCGGTGGGCTCGCGTGAGAGGTTAATGCCGAACGCATCAGCTTCCACTTCCGCCACGCGCGTGATCGTGTTGTTGATCGGCGTGCTCACGAATGAGAGCGCGGTGAAGATCAAAGCGAGGAGCGGGACGCCCGCGAGATCAGCAATGCCTCGCACCTGCCAGCGATCACCCCAACGCCGCACCGCCGCTTCGAAGGCCCACTTCGCGAGCGCAAATGAGACGAAGGTCGCGAGCGCAAAATTGATGAGGAACTTCGTGATGTGGTTCAAGACGTAGTGCCCCATCTCGTGCGCCATGACGTAACGAATCTCCGGGAGCGTGCATTGCTTCAGCAGGTTGTCGTTCAACGCGATCCGGGTGGTGCCGAGGAAGCCGGCGACATTCGCGCTCACCCGATTGGATTGCCGCGACGCATCCACTTCGAAGACTTGCTTCACCGGAATCTGGTTCGCGCGCGCCATCGCCAGGATCGGTTCGCTGATCGTCGTATCCGTCAGCGGCTTGTACTTATTGAAGAGCGGCTCGATGTAGACCGGCGCGATCAAAATGCCGAGGGCGAGGAAAACAACCACGACGGCCGTTCCCCAAAGCCACCAGGTCTGTGGCGCGCGCCGGAAGACGGCGTAGAGGGCGATCAGCAGCATCGTGAGGGCGAACGTGGAGACAGCCAGCATGATCAACTGCTCAGAAAACCAGGGACCGAATGTCTGCGTCGCGAGACCGTAGGCATGTTCGCGGAAGAAGCGCTGATAGACCACGAGTGGAAACGAGAGGACACTCGTCAGGACGATGTAGGGGATCGCGTAGAGCGCCACTTGGAGAGCCTTGAAGCGGGTGGTGCGTTCCGCAAAATCACGCATCCGCGCAGAAAGGCAGGTGCTGAGCAGCAAGATCGAAATCGCGGCATCGAGCAGAAAATTCCAGAGGATCAGCCAGTAGCCTCCCTCGAAGTAAGCATCAGACTTCGCCTTCTTCTCCGCGGGAAAGGTATCCAGCCAGGCGCGCGTGGCGGTGGCGGGATCGGCGTCCGGCGCGATGGACGGGAGCGCGGCAACTGCGGTTGGCGCAGGCGACGGCTCTTGCGCGTCTGAAGCCGGCGAAACCAGGAGCAGAAGCGGAGCGACAATCGACAAGAAGCGTGGTCGAAGATTTCATGAGCGGGAGGGTAGAGAATCGCGCCGCCAAGGAAAGAACGCGTTTCGCCTTACTCGAGCCAAATCTTCCGAACCTCCGCCTGCGTGAGCAGCGTGGCTCCTTTGATCAGGCGGCAGAATTCCTTCTTGCTCACGTGATGATGCTGACCTTCACCCGTGAGCAGATTTTTCACCGTCTTGTACTGGACCTCCAACCGCTCGAGATGAACGATGCGCAGGGTAATCCTCGCCCTGCTTCCAAACTTGATTTTGCGCCAGCTTCACCTCGCGCTATCGACCGAGCGGCATACTCCGCGATGCGAGCCTTTACCAGCTTCCGCACTAATGCGGCCGGTAAGGGACTGTCCGCTGGAAAACGGATCGTGCCTTTGCTCGTGTCGTAGGCCTTGAGGCTTCAGCCTTTTGCAGTTTTGCACGGGATGAGCGCCGGGACGCGGTCGTCGACGCTGAGACGGGGCAGCGCGGCGCGGATCGCGTCCGCCAGCCGCGTCGTGGTGGCGAAGGTTTTTCCAGCGAGCAGCGGCGCGAGCGTCGCGGCGTGGGGTTCGTCGGCATTTTCCACGAGCAGGTGCGCGAGCGCCTCGGCCGAATCTTTCTCCAGCCACGCGGACGCGGGCCGGCCGCGTCGCGGGTTCATGCGCATGTCGAGCGGACCGCCAAGTTTTACGGAGAAGCCGCGCACGGGATTGTCGAGCTGCATCGAGGAGACGCCGAGATCGGCCAGGATGAGATCCGCGCCGGACAGCCCGGCGGCCGCGAGCACCTGCGGCAGGCCGGCGAAGTTGCCGGCGTGCGCGGTGAAAACCTCCGGGCCAAAACCGAGCGCGCGCAGCCGCGCCTCGGTCCGGGGCAATTCGATCGGATCGACGTCGAGACCGAGCAGCCGACCCCGCGGCAGGATGCGGCCGAGAATTTCCTGCGCGTGGCCAGCCGTAGCCGAGCGTGCAATCCACCGCGACTGCGCCCAGCGCGGGCGCGAGCGCGTCGAGGATTTCCGCAACCATGATCGGCCGGTGCGTGCCGGCCACGGTCTTGCCGGAGGCGAGCACCTTCGCGACCGTGGCCGCGTGCCGCGCGGGATCGTGCTCCTTG
>CAWATC010000026.1:0-20180 GCA_963784865.1 uncultured Verrucomicrobiae bacterium
CGTCATGCGCGCAGTCTCACCCCGGGACGCTCGGGAGTGCCAGCAAAATCTCGAGCTAACGCAATTATTGGAGTGACTATCCGAACATTTGCCAACGAAGCGAAATTTGGAGCTGACCCCGCTCACGCTCCCCGCTCACGCTCCGGCCGTTGCTGCGCATCCGTTACGGCGGCGAACTGAGCTACCGCGGCTTGTACGTCGTCGACAATTGGCTTCGGACCGATTCGCTGAGTAACGCCCGATCTTGCCGGTGGGATAGCGAAGGCGAGATATTGGTTTTCACATTCAATCGCCCGAGAACACCTCTAATAGTTTGCCCCAGCCTGTTCCCACTTTCTTCAACGAGCCCTCCCATCTGAAGGTGCCGTCCTCCCGCCCGACATGATGACCCCACACCAGGTCACCGCCGGATGCCTGGCGTTGTCCGCCCAGTAATATGGACACTTGCTTCGACGAGCGGTGTAATTGCATAGATGAACCCGTCCCCGCCGGAAAACACGTGCTGAAGGGGACCCCAGCCCGTACAACTTTTTTCGGACCATCCCATCTGAAGGTGCCGTCCTCGCGGCCGAGGTGTCGGAACCACTCAAGTCGCCGCCCGAAGCGGGCGTTGTAGGGTCTGCAATGTGAACTCTGGCCTCCACTACGGCAGTGATCCCATAGATGATCCTGTCCCCGCCCGAGAACGCTTGCGTGAATGCGGACCAGCCGGGTACCACTTTTTTCGGACCATCCCATCTGAAGGTGCCGTCCTCGCGGCCGAGGTGCCGGAACCACATTAAGTCGCCGCCCGAAGCAAGGCGTTGTCGGGCCCGTAACATGAACGCGCGCCTCTACCAGAGGAGTGATCCCATAGATGATCCCGTCCCCGCCCGAGAACACATGTTCTAATTCACCCCAGACTCCGGGTCCACCCTTTCTTCGGGCCTTCCCACGTGAAACTACCATCTTCCCAACCGACATGACGATACCACCATAGATCGCCGCCTGAGGCAGGTGTTGTAGGCCCTGAAATATGGACGCTGGCTTCCACTACGGGAGTGATCGCATAGATGATCCCGTCCCCGCCGGGAAAAACGTGTTTAAATTTGCCCCACCCGACGCCAACTTTTTGCGGCCCTTCCCATCTGAAGGTGCCATCGTTGCGCCCCAGGTGGCGCGCCCATAGCAGATCACCCCCTGATGCGCGCGTTCCATTGCCGGTTACCTGGACGGTGCCTTCTACCGTCGGCGTGATCGCATAGACCAAACTTCTTTGGTGTGCTGCGGCGCCTGTGTAATGCCTCCCTCGAGTCTGGCTCGTCCGACGTCGTCGTAGAACGAATGGAACGATCGCATGCTCGATGGTGACGGCGTTTGGGATAAACAAGGTACCAATGATGGTTCCCGCTTGCGCAAGGACAGGTAAGCTCCGGTCGTCCTCTCCGGTTGGCGCAGCACCTCCTTCCCCGGTTTGGCGGAACGGGACTAACTCAAGAAGAGGCGGTTTCGGATCGGGGACTTCAAAGGCGTCGTGCGGGTTTGGATTATTTCGGAAGACCTGATAGGTGATATCGACCCGGCTGAAGATTTGATTGAAAGGAATCGACCAATTGACTTGGACATATTCGAAGTGCTCGGCGGCTTGCCCGACTTCAGACACTAAAATTGCCCAACGTGCCCACCCTGAAGTCCCGGTCATGATGCCGTCGGATTCCGATCGCCACTCGCCGGATTGCTGATCAATGTTGCCTGCGCCAGGCTTTTTCGACGGAAAAAAAGGTTCCTGCCACTGACCGCTATCGCAGTCATCGCCAACCCAGACGAGTGGGTTATCCAAACTGTTGAAAATAATGCCGTGAAACTCGCGAGCTGCCATATGGTCGTCCTCAGTATTTGCGATTGTTGTCTTCCGAGACCGCGATGTTGCGATCAATCGCATTAGCGTTTCGCAACGCGTGGCGTGCAGACCTTATAAACAATGACGCGAATTTGATAGCTGAAACTTTTGAAGCGCTCGGATTCTTTTCGTTCGCGGCGGTTCTTCGGATTGTCGCAGACAACGAAGTCGTCGAGGTCGCTGCGCTTCAGCGGATTTTGATCGGCGCTCCAGCGCAGCCCCTTGCCGCTGGTTGGGCGCGATCGCGTACACCGGAATGCGGCGATCAGGAGATTCGGCGTCGAGCGGCGGCACGGCGGGCTTTCTCCAGGCGGGATTTCTCGTCGCTGCGGCGAGTGCGCGAGCCGTTTTAGAGGAAGAATTATCGCCCGGAGCGGTGCCGGCTCCCAGCGAGGTGACCAGCGGTTGGCCGTGCTTCTACGGCGATCCCATCGACTCATCCGCCGTTGGCGCTGAGCGTGATTGGATCACGTTGTGGTATCCGGAGAGACGGGAGCAGCTACCACGGCGCGGTAACGAGAAACGGCGGCGCGGCTTCCCTCAAAACAGATCGCGGACTCCGTCCCGCCTCGCCGGATGAGGTGGATGAGTCTCCGGTGAGGAAACTCCATCTCCGTTTGCGCAGGTGCAGTCCCATCGCGGCAGACAGTTGCCATTCACTCGCATCGTAAGCCGCTTACGATGGACTATTCGAACCAAACGCCGGCACCAACTGCATCGTAAGCGGCTTACGATGCATGGCATTTCGGCACTGTTCGAGGCCGCCGAAACGCATCGCGATCGCCGGACGAGATAACGATCAGTTGTTGCAGCTTGTGACGAGTTCCGCTGATCAAGTTTTGCGAGATCGCCTTCGCGCCTCCGGCCGGAGTAGCATTGGGGAATGAAAAGATTACTTCCCGCTTTCGTTCTGTTCCTCGTCGCAGCCGTTTTTCCCGCCGAGGTCCGTGCCGACGACGCATTCGACATGGCGAAGGCGCGGAAAGAAATCGAGGAAGCTAATCGGATCTATTGCGAGGTTCTGCGCAAGGGTGATGCCGCGGGGATCGCGAAGTTCTTCACTGAAGACGGCAAGAGCATGGGGCCGAATGAACCCGCGGCGGTGGGGCGGGAGCAGATTCAAGCCCTCTATGCGAAGTTCATTGCGGACGGCGCCACGGTGCTCGAGCTCGACATCAAAGGCCTTTGGGGAACGGAAGCGCTGATGGCGGAGGAAGGTCTCTTCAAGTTCTCGAACAAAGAGGGAAAGGAACTCGACCGCGGCAAGTACATCGTGCTTTGGAAGAAAATCCGCGGGGAGTGGAAACTATTCCGAGATATCTACAACTCGGACTTGCCGCTCCCGCCGGAGAAGTAGACCAGCGGCACTGCAGGACCTGCAGGCGCTTCCGAAGACATCCACAGATCAATGCAGATTGCGCAGATTACCGCTCTTCCGCTTGCTTGCTTCTGGTTGGGCACGATCGCAGACGTGCGGACGCGGCAGCAGCGGCGCTGGCAGGACGGCGGAGTTTCTCCAGGCGGATTTCTCGTCGCTGCGGCGGTGCGCGAAATCGCCTCCTCGCGAAGCTGGCATCTTCCCGGAGCCCGGTTAGTCTTCCCTCATGAGCACACAGACCGAAGAACTCGTGCGCATTTGCGAAGCGCTGCCGGAGGATAAGCGCGCGGAAGTCGCCGACTTCGCCCAGTTCCTCCTCGACCGGCAGCACGATGCTCGCTGGGAACGCATCCTCTCCGACCCGAAACCGCGGCCGAAGCTTGAGGCTTTCATGGAAGCCTCGCGTAGTGAGGGCGGAGAAACGGCGCTCGATCTCGACCGGATGTGATCTCGACCGCTCGGCCGAGCTTCTGGCGCGCCTTCCATGTCAAGAGCTCTCCCGGCGGGTGATACGTGTTCGATCACTCCAATGACTGCAGAACAGATCCTCGATGAGATTCCGCAGGATTTTCTCCAAGCGCTGGACGATTTCGCGAATGGCCGCTTCGTTTCGATGCAGACAGTGCTGAATGAAGTTCCGCCGGACGCGTGACTATCAGTATCGGGCGGTCGGCAACATTCCGTCTTGCAAGGAAAAAGACCAGTGCAGGATCAGGCGAACGAGGTATGATTTGCGCCCCTTGCACTCGCCGCGGGCTTCTTCGTGAAAATCAAAATCGGTTTCGACATCGAGTTCGAGCTTCCGGGCCCGACGCCGATGATCCTGATGCTCTACGTGCATCCGTCACGGCAGAAGGATTTGCTCGCGGAAGAAAAGATCGTGGTCGAACCCGATATTCCGCTGACCGATTTCACGGATCTTTACGGCAATCGCTGCGCCCGGATCTTCGCGCCCGCGGGCAATCTGCGACTCGCGTTGGAGACGATGATTGAAGACAGCGGCGAACCCGACGCGCAAGCGCCGGAGGCACCGCAGGCGAATATCCAGGATCTGCCGGACGAAGTTCTCCCTTTCCTTCTAACGAGTCGTTACTGCGAAGTGGACAAGCTCTCGGACATCGCCTGGAAGCTCTTCGGCTCGACCGCTGCCCGGCTGGCCGCGCGCCCAGGCCATCTGCGATTGGGTGCACGATCACATCACCTTTGGCTATCACTTCGCCGATCCCACGAAATCCGCTTTTGATGTTTACACGGACGGCCGGGGCGTTTGCCGCGACTTCAGTCATCTGGCCGTCGCCTTCTTTCGCTGCATGAACATCCCGGCGCGCTACGTCACCGGATACATGGGCGACATCGGCGTGCCGGTGGTGCTGCCGATGGATTTCAGCGGCTGGTTCGAAGCCTATCTCGGCGGGCGCTGGTACACTTTCGATGCGCGACACAACAAACCGCGCATTGGCCGGATCGTGATGGCGGTCGGGCGCGACGCGGCGGATGTCGCCCTAACGACCAATTTCGGTCGCGCGATTCTGAAGAAATTCTTCGTCATCAGCGACGAAATAGTGGAACGCGACGCTCTGTCGTCGCGAGAATCATCGCGCTGACAGTCCAGCGCGCTCCAGTTTCCTACTCCTCGCGCAACGCGACCATCGGATCGACTTGCGTCGCTCTCCGCGCCGGAAAGAAGCAGGCGAGCAAGGCGACGATCGCGAGCGAAAGCAGGGCCGTGCCCAAGGCCGCAAGATCGATCGCACCGACATTGTAAAGCAAGCTCGCCAGAGCGCGACCGGCCGCCAAAGCTCCGAGCAGCCCCAGTCCAAGCCCAAGACTAACGAGTGCAAGGCCCTGGCCAAGAACGAGGCGAAAGACATCGGCACGAGCGGCGCCGAGGGCGAGACGGATTCCCAATTCGCGCGTCCGCTGCGTGACACTCAACGCCATGACTCCGTATAGCCCGACACTGGCCAGGACCAACGCCAAGCCGGCAAAAGCCGCGAGCAAGGTCATGGTCAAGCGGCGCGCGGCCAGACTGTTCGCGATATTTTTTTCCATCGTCGCCACCTGACCCACTGGTTGATCAGGATCGATCGCCTGCACTTCTCGCGTAATCGCCGGAGCCAAAGCCATGGGATCGCCCGACTTGGCGCGAACGAGAAGCATGACGCCCGATTGGGCATATTGCGCGGTGGGGAAATACATCTGCGAGAAATTCAGCTTCTCGACGTTGTCCTCGCCCGGCGCCTCGTTGCGCGTCCGCGGGACGACGCCGATCACGGTCACTGGCGGCGGCTTTTCCTCGCGCGACTGGTTGTCGTCGACGTGCGCACCAATGGGGTCTTTGCCGGCCAGGTAACGTTGGGCGAAAGACTGATCAACGATGATGGAGCGCGGGATGCCTGGCGTCTCGGCCGCGCCAAAGGTACGCCCGCGAATGATCGGCATTCCTACGACCCGGAAGTAATCTGGACTAACGACATTAACTTCTACCGAGGGTTCCTGCCCCGGCGGATCGTCCGGTGTCCCGGTGATGTGGAAGCTGCTGTCCCACTCGTTGTCATCAAAAGGGATATTCGATCCGATCGCGGCGCACTCGACCCCGGGAAGGGCCGTGACCCGCTCGAGCAATCGCGTGAAGAAAGCGTTGATCTTTTCATCCTTGTCGTAGCGCGCTTCCGGCAGGGAGATATTCATCGTTAGAACACCATGTGGGTCGAAGCCGAGCGGCTCTTGTTGCGCACGCCAGAAGCTCTTCAGGGTGAGGCCGGCGCCGGCGAGAAGGATGACGGCCAGCGCGACCTGGGTGATGACCAATGCCGAACGCGCCCGTTGTCGTGAGGCACTGCCACTGCCGCCGCGCGTTCCCACTTCATGCAAAACGACGGAGAGCGCGGCGGTTCGGGAAATTTTCCAGGCCGGCCAGATTCCAGCCAGGATACCTGCGCCCAGAGCAACGAGGGCGGTGAAAGCGAGTGCGCTGGGATCAATTCGCGTCTCCTTGAAGCGCGCGACATTCGCCGGACTCAGGGCGAGAATTCCATCAAGACTCCAGATCGCAAGGATCACCCCGGCCGCGCCGCCGAAGACCGCGAGCAGCGTGCTTTCGGTTAGAAGTTGGCGGGCCAATCGCCAGCGACTCGCACCGAGCGCGGCGCGAATGGCCAGTTCTTTCCCGCGAGCCAGGGCGCGCGCCAGTTGCAGGTTGGCCACGTTCGCGCAGGCGATCAGGAGAACGCAGCCGACGGCGCCAAGGAGCAGACCAAGGCTCTGGCGATAATGGCCGACCGCGGATTCCAGCATGAACTGCATCTCGAGGCGACGACCGGTGTTGCTGTCCGGATATTGCTTCTCGAGGGCGACGGCGATGGTATCCAGATCGGCCTTCGCTTTCGCGAGGGTCACGCCGGGTTTCAAGCGGCCAAGGGCAGAGAAACCGGGATGGTTCCCGCGCGAGAGAACGCCCTGATCCTTTTTGACTTCGGCCAGCGGCACCCAGATTTCTGCGAGACGCGGATAACGCACGGCGTCCGGGAGCACGCCAATGATCTCACGCGCGACTCCGTCGAGCATCACTTGCTGGCCAAGAACACCGCGCGAGCCGCCAAAGCGCGTTCGCCAACAACGCTCACCGATCATCACCACAGGCGCCGCGCCGGGAACATCTTCAGCCTCCGAGAAATCCCGTCCAAGGAGCGGCTTCATTCCGAGTACCGCGAGAAAATTCCAACTCACGCGTCCCCCACCCACTCGTTCCGGCGCCATCTGCCCACCCGGCAACGAAAGGTTAAAACTTTCGCGCCGGACGAGCGCGAGATCCGTAAAGGTGTGCTGACCGGCGCGCCAGTCGAGGTAGTTCGGATAGCTCACCGACCCGCTTGGAAATTGGAGCGTGGTCTCGCGCAGCACGACGAGCCGATCGGGTTCGGGATACGGCAACGGCCGCAGAAGGACTGCGTTGACAACACTGAAGATCGCGGTGTTGGCACCGATGCCGAGAGCCAGCGCGAAGATGGCGATGATGGTGAACCCGGGTGCTTTCAGGAGCATCCGGACGGCGTAACGCAGGTCAGTAAGGAACGTGCTCATAGAGGAAGTGGCGCGATGTTTGTGGTTTCATTCCGTGCGCAAAGCAATCATGGGATCGACGCGCGTGGCCTTGCGCGCGGGAAAATAAGCAGCGATGGCCGCGGCCAGGGCGAGGGACAAACATGCGATGCTGTAACTTGTCCAATCATCCGCGCCAATCCCGAAAAACGATGCGCGCAGTGCGCGCGCCAGGAGCAACGCGCCCGCCATTCCAACCGCCAGCCCAAGAGCGACCGGACGCATCCCCTGCACCAAGGATGAGCCGCAAAACGCGGACCCGCGTCGCGCCCAGGGCCATGCGAATTCCGATTTCACGCGTGCGCTGCGCGACGCCGTAGGCCATCGAGCCGTAAAGGCCGGCGGCTGCAAGCGTCAGCGCGACGATCGAGAAAAATCCGAGCAACCAGCTTTGCAATCGCGGTTGCCAGAGTGAGTTCGCGACTTCCTTTTCCAGGGAAACAAAATTGAAAACGCCTGTGCCCGGTGCAGCCGCCGCCACTTGCGCGCGAATCGCCGGAACAAGGCTGAGCGGGTCGATGCCCGGTCGCGCACGCACCAGATAATGCATCTGCTTCCAGGCGAGTTGGAGACTGCAGTTATACAGCTCAGGACCCGGCTTCGCCTTCCAGTCCCTGGTGCCGGACATCGCCGACCACGCCAACGACGGTCAGCCAATCCGGATGCGCATTATCGTCGGGCCCGCCGAGTTTCAGACGTTTCCCGATCGATTGCTCGTTAGGCCAAAGACGACGCGCAAGCCGTTCGCTCACCAGGCAAACCCGCGTGGCCTCCAGGTTATCGCGCGTTTCAAACACACGGCCCTGGATTACCGGCACGCGCAGCAAATCGAAATAATCCGGGCTGACGGTTTGGAAATTTGCCAACGGATTGCGGCTTTGCTCATCGACTGGCTGACCTTCGGCCGTAATCTGGGTGCGATTCCAAGGCCGCTGCGGGACGAAGGGCGGACTGTTATTTGCCGCGACGGATTCGACGCCGGGAATTTCGCGCAGCCGTTCGACCAGACGCACAAAACGATCGACCCGCACCTGTGCCGATTCATCGCCGTTGTAGGTCGGATTCATTTCCATCATCACCGTCTGGCGCGGATCAAAGCCGGGATCGACCTTCTGCAACTTCATCACCCCGCGCAGCATCATGCTCGCACCGGCCAGGAGCATGATCGACACGCTCACTTGCGCGACGGTCAGAAGCTCGCGCGTTCGGCTCGAATGGCTCGTGCTGCGAGTCTGATTGAGTGCGGGCGCGAATTCGACCCGGGTCGCTTGCAACGCCGGCAGCGAACCTGCGAGCAAACCCGTGAGCAACGAAACGCCCACGGCAAAGAGCAACACTCCGGCATTCACATCGATCGTAACCCAGAACGGCAACTCAATCGGAATCGCCGCTCGCACCAGCGCCACCAGCCAAAACGCGCAGATCCCGCCTGCGACTGCAGCCGAGAGTTCCAAGGAGCGCGCTTTCGGTGAGCAACTGCCTAACGAGTCTGGCGCGGCTCGCGCCCAGGGCCGAGCGCACCGCCAACTCACGCTCGCGGGTCGCGGCGCGCGCGAGCAGAAGCTGACTAACATTGGCGCAGGCGATGACGAGAACGCCGCCGCAGGCCGCGAGCAGGAGCAGCAGTGAGTTGCGCAAATCGCCGACCCAATGTTCGCGCAAACCAAGCACCTTCGCGCCGATGTCGGCGTTGGTTTCAGGATACTGCTGCGCGAGTCTCTCGGCGATCACGCTCATTTCCGCCTGCGCCGCCGCGATGCCGACGCCGGGCCGCAAGCGCGCGATCGCTTGATCGGCCCGCCAGGAACGATTCGTGCCCCGGCCGAAAACCGATGCCATCGGCACCCAGACATCACTCTGCACGGGAAAACGGAATCCCGGTGGCATTACGCCGACGACGGTGCGCAGACTGCCGTCGAGACGGAGCTCGCGCCCGACGACCTCGGGATCGCTTCCCAGCGCGGACCAAAGGCGGTGGCTAATCAACATCACCTTGGCGGCGTTCTCTTCGTCGTCTGCCTGCGTCAGATCGCGGCCGAGAAACGGGGCCACGCCTAACAAGTGAAAGAGATTGGCGGTGGTGAAAGTGGTCTTGAGCGTTTCAGTCACGCCGTCGCGCGTTTCCAGGTTGCCATTCCAGCGGAGATTGAAAAAGGCGAGGTCAGAAAAACTGCGCGCCTGTTCCTGCCAATCCCTGAAGTCGAGGTAATTGACTCCGAGATCGCTCCCGGAACGGGTGCCGCGCGATTGCAGCATGACCAGTTGGTCGGGTTGCGCATAAGGCAGCGGCCGCAGGAGAAATCCGTAGATGACACCGAACATGGCCGTGGTCGCGCCGATGCCGAGCGCGAGCGCGATAATGGCCACGCCGGTAAAACCTGGCGTCTTCAGCAGGCTGCGGAAAGCGTAGCGAAAATCGCTCATCGAAGGTTCACTCCGTGCGCAAGGCGATGATGGGATCGACGCGCGTCGCGCGGCGGGCCGGCAGCCACGCGGCCAGAAAACGCGACGACGGAAACGAGCAGGACGATGGCAACGAACGTGACCGGGTCGGACGCGCCGACGCCGTAGAGAAGACTGTTCAACAAACGCGTGGCGGCGAAGGCGCCGAGAAGTCCCACCACCAGACTGATGGCGACGATCGTCATGGCCTGGCCGACGACGAGCCGGAAGATGGAGCTCTTCGCGGCGCCAACGCGATCCGAATGCCGATCTCACTCGTGCGCTGCGAAACGGAGTACGCCATCACGCCGTAGATCCCGATCGCCGTGAGCAACAAGGCGGTGCCGGCAAAAATCGAGAGTAACAAGGCATTGAAGCGAGGCCGGGCGAGCGCTCCGGCCAGATATTCGTCAAATACCCGGACGCGCACCAGAGGAATGTTGCGATCGACGGCGGCAAGCTCGGAACGGACCGCGGAAGTGATGGCCGCGGAATTGGAGATACTCGTGCGCGCCACGATCGACATACCGGCCATGGGGATTTGCGACGCCGACAAGTAAAGCTCCGGCGTGAACTCCATGGTGAGTGTGCGGTGCTTCACATTGCCAACAACGCCAACGATGGTGCGCATGAGCGGTTTCTCGTCGCCGATATTCCAACTCGGCTTGATGTGTTTGCCGACGGCGTTTTCGCCCGGGAAAAACTTTTGCGCGAACTGTTCGTTCACGACTACGACCGGCAGGGACTTGAACTGGTCGGTCTCCTCGAAGCCACGGCCTTGCCGGACTGGAATTCCCATCGTCTTGAAATAATCCGAACCCACGATCCGGTTAGGGCAGGCCGGCTGTTGTCCTTCGGGCATGGGATGTTCTTCGATGTCGAACGAACTGACGTTGTTGCTGCCGCTGAGGGGAAGAGGCCATACGATTGTGGCAGATTCGACCCCGGGAATCGCCCGCAGCCGCGGCATGAGCTGATCAAAAAACGCAACGATTTTTTCCGGCCGTGGATAGTCGGCTTCGGGAAGTCCAACCCGTGCCGTGAAAAGACGATCGGTGCGCATGCCGGTCTCAACGTGGCCGAGGCGCGTGAAGGTTTGAATTAGCAGGCTTGCGCAAATGAGCAGGATCAACGCGAGTGCCACCTCGGTCATGACCAGGGCATGGCGCGCACGATGTTTTCCCTCTACGCCGCCGGCGCCGCGCGCGCCGGATTTCAGCGCGGTATTAAGATCGACATGGGAGGCCTGCCACGCAGGAACGAGACCGAAAACGATGCCGGTCCCGAGCGAAAGAAAAAGGGTAAAACCGAGGACCGCTCCATCCAACTGAATCGCGCTGACCCGCGGAATATTCTGCGGCACGGCCGCGACGAGGGCCTCGGTTCCCCATTGTGCGATGAGCAATCCGAGCAACCCGCCGAGCCCAGCCAGAAGCACGCTCTCCGTGAGCAATTGGCGAATGATCCGCCCGCGGCTGGCACCGAGAGCCGCGCGCAGGGCAATCTCTTTTCCGCGCACGGACGCGCGCGCGAGCATGAGGTTGGCGACGTTGGCGTTCGCGATGAGCAACAAGCAGGCAACCGCGCCAAACAAGACGTAAAGCGCGGTCCGGACGTCTCCCACCATTTCATCGCGGAGTGGCTGCGATCCGGCGCTGGCTTTGGTATTGGTCTCCGGATATTTTTTTTCCAGCGCCGCCGCGATCGTCCGCAGTTCCGCGTTCGCCTGGGCGAGCGGCACCCCCGTTTTTACGCGGGCGATTCCCTGTACCCAATGATCACCCCGCTGCTGCGTTTTGGGCGTGCTCCCATCGGGAGTCGACGCATCCTCGGCAATGGTGGTGTAAAGCTCGAGCGGATCGGTTTGGATGGGGAACTGGAAACCTTCCGGCATCACGCCGATCACCGTGTTCGGACGGCCATCCAGCATGAGCACACGGCCAATCACATCGTCAGCCCGATTGAAATGGCTCTGCCAGAATCCGTAACTCAGGACAACTTTGAGACCGCCGGGGCCGCCGCCCGCCTGTTCATCCGCCCGCGTGAAACCGCGGCCAAGGATCGGCTTGATGCCGAGCACGTCGAAGAATTCCCCGCTCACCTTTTCTCCCCGCACGCTTTGCGCTCCCTTTTCGTCGACCAGCGCAACGGTGCGGTCCCGATAAACCGCCATGCTCGAAAAGCTGCGGTTCTGTTCCGAAAATCGGCGAAGTCCGGAAAGCATAACGAGTAGAGCCGGGGAGGCGAGGCTGTTTCGCTCAGATCGACGCTGCCGATGGCCACGAGTTCCTCCGGGTGCGGGGAATGGCAGCGGCTTGAGCAGCACGGCGTTGACCACACTGAAAATGGCAGTGTTCGCGCCGATCCCGAGCGCGAGCGTGAGGACAGCGATCAAGGTGAAGCCGGGATGCTTGATCAGCTGGCGCAATCCGTAGACGGATGTCGGTCATCATATCTAGATTACTCTCTTCGTTAGGCATCAAGTTATCTTCATTCCGCCGCAGCGCGATGATCGGATCGACCCGCGTCGCGCGCCGCGCGGGCAGCCACGCCGCGATGAACGCGACCGCGGAGACGAGCAGAACGATAGCCATGAACGTGATCGGGATCCGAAGCGCCGACCCCGAAGAGAAGACTGCTCAACAAACGGGTGGCGGCAAAAGCACCGACCAGGCCGACGACCAGACTGATGCCAACAAGGACCATGGCCTGGCCAACGACGAGCCGGAAGATGGATGACTGCCCGGCACCGAGCGCGATGCGGATGCCGATCTCGTTCGTCCGCTGCGCCACGGAGTAGGCCATCACGCCATAGATTCCAATCGCGGTGAGCAAGAGCGCAGTGCCGGCAAAGATCGAAAGCAGGAGAGCGTTGAAGCGCGGACGCGCGAGCGAGCGCGAGATGTATTCATCGAAAACGCGCACACTCGTTAGGGGAATGGTCCCATCGAGCGCGGCCAGTTCTTTGCGCAAACTTGCCGTGATCGCGGCGGGATTGGCCACGTTGGTCTTGATCACGAGCGACATGATATTGAACGGAATCTGCGTCTGCGGCAGGTACATTTCGGGCGAGTCGTCGCTCTTGAGGGCGACGGTGTTTCACGTTCCCGACCACGCCCACGATTTCGCGCATTTTTTCACCAGAGTCATCCGCACTAAAACCGGGCAGGATCCGTTTCCCGACGACGTTTTGACCCGGGAAGAATTTGTTCGCGAAGCGTTCATTCACGATCACCACCGGCGCGGAATCGAACCGATCAGTCTCATCAAAGGCGCGGCCTTGCCGCACGGCGATGCCCATGGTCTTGAAGTAATCAGTCCCAATGATGCGGACCGGAGCGGCCTGGCGCTGACCTTCCGGGAGCGGATGCTCTTCCATGTCGAAGCTCGTCACCATGTTGCTTCCGCTCAACGGGAGCGGAACGATGGCGCTCGCCGATTCCACCCCGGGAAGCGCGCGGACCCGCGGCAGGAACTGATCGAAGAAGGCGATAATGTTTTCGTTCTTCGGATAGCCGGCCTCAGGCAGTTGCACACGCGCGGTCAGAAGGCGTTCCGGTGCGCAGCCCGGTCGGGACACGACCGAGACGCGCGAAACTTTGGATCAAGAGGCCGGCACAAATCAGCAGGACGAGCGCGAGCGCCACTTCCGCGACGACCAGCCCGTTGCGCAACCGACCCTTGCGTTCTCCGCCGCCGCCGGTGCGCGTGCCGGATTTGAGCGAAGTGTTGAGGTCGACGTGCGATGCCTGCCAGGCCGGGACGAGTCCGAAGATGACGCCGGTCCCGAGCGAAACCAGCAAGGTGAAAATGAGCACGGGCGCATCCAATTGGATGGTGCTGATGCGCGGGATATTCTCCGGCACGGTCTTGATCAGCGCATCGGTTCCCCATTGCGCGAAGAGCAATCCGAAGGCGCCGCCGAGTCCGGAGAGCAGGACGCTTTCGGTTAGCAATTGGCGAATGATGCGTGCGCGGCTCGCGCCCATGGCCGCGCGCAAAGCCATTTCCTTTCCGCGGACCGAAGCGCGCGCGAGTAGAAGGTTGGCGACATTGGCATTGGCGATCAGCAACACGCAAACGACCGCGCCGAACAAAACGTAAAGGGCGGTGCGGACATCGCCGACCAAATCCTCGCGCAACGGCTTCGTAGCGACGCCGAAGTGGGTGTTCGTATCCGGAAACTGCTTCTCCAGGTTGGCGGCAATCGTCGAGAGATCAGATTGCGCCTGCGCGATCGTGACGCCCGGCTTCAAACGCGCGATCGCCTGCAGGCTGTGACTCCCGCGCTGCTCGGTCTGCGGCTTCGAGCCATCCGGATTGGCCGCGTCGCCCGCGATCGTCACATAAAAATCGATCGGGTCGTTTTGAATTGGAAACTGAAAACCGGGCGGCAAGACGCCGATCACGTTGTACTGCCGGCGATCAAGTTCGACGGTTCGTCCGAGGACATTCTTGTCGCCGCCGAATTGCTTCTGCCAGAAATCATTCCCGAGGATGACTTTGAAGCCTCCGGGCCCGCCGCCAGCCTGTTCATCTTCCCGGGTGAAATTCCGGCCCATGATTGGTTTGATCCCGAGCACGTCGAGAAATTCGGCGCTCGATTTCACCCCGCGCAGACTGGTCGCGCCTTCTTCGCTGGTAATCGCGAACGGCCCGTCGTGATAGACGGCGATGTTCGTCATCGTGCGGTTCTGGTCGCGGAAATCGAAGAAATCCGGATAGGAAAGCGAATTGAGTTCCGCGGCCGTCTCCTTTTGGCGAGTGTCGGTCATGCCGACGGCGATGAGCTGCTCGGCGGCGGGAAACGGCAGCGGCTTGAGCAGGAGCGCGTTGACCACGCTGAAGATGGCGGTGTTGGCGCCGATCCCGAGAGCGAGAGTCAGGATGGCGACGAGCGTGAAACCGGGATGCTTGATGAGTTGGCGTAAGCCGTAGCGAATGTCGGTGAGCATGGGAATAGTCTAACGAATGGTTAATCGGTGCGCAGAGCTTGCATGGGATCGACGAGGGTGGCGCGACGCGCTGGCAGCCACGCGGCCAGAAAGGCGACCACGGAGACGAGCAGAACGATGGCGGCAAAGGTCAGTGGATCGGACGCACCGACGCCAAAGAGCAGGCTGTTCAACAAACGAGTGGCGGCAAAGGCACCGGCCAATCCGATGGCGAGACTGATCGCTACCAGCGTCATCGCCTGCCCGACAATCAAGCGAAAGATGGATGACTGTGCCGCACCCAGCGCCATGCGGATGCCGATTTCGTTGGTGCGTTGCGCCACCGAATAGGCCATCACGCCGTAAATGCCGATCGCGGTCAGGAGCAACGCAGTGCCCGCAAAAATGGAGAGGAGGAAGGCATTGAAGCGCGGCCGGGCCAATGAACGCGTCATGTAATCCTCAAATACACGAACGTTCGTCAGCGGGATCCCGCGATCGATCGCCGCGAGCTCCGCGCGCAGTGCTGGGGCCAGGGCCGCCGGATTGGAAACCTTTGTCCGCACGACGACAGTCGGCGAGCTCATGGGAACCTGGACTTGCGGCAGATACACTTCCGGCGTGTCGTCGTTCCGCAATGAGAGGTGCTTGACATTCCCGACTACGCCGATGATTTCGCGCATCATTTCCTCCGTCCCCTCCACGTTCCAACTCGGCTTGATCCGCTTGCCGATGACATTTTCGCCCGGGAAGAATCGCTGAGCGAAGCGCGCGTTCACGATCACTACCGGCAGCGGAATCGAAACGCTCGCGCTGATCGAATGCGCGCCCCTGGAGAACGGGGATGTCCATGGTGTGGAAATAATCCGTGCTAACGATTCGTGTAGGACTGCTAAATTGGTTTCCCTCCGGCCTCGGATGGTCTTCCATGTCGAAAGAGGAAACTGCGTTCCCGCCGCCTAACGGCAACGGCATGATCGTGCTGGCAGATTCAACACCCGGAAGATTGCGAATGCTCGGGAGTAGTTGGTCGAAGAACGTGTTGACGTCTTCGCTCCGCGGATAGGCTGCGGCAGGCAATCCGATTCGTGCGGTCAGCAAGTGTTCCGTGCGCAAGCCCGGCTGCACGCGGCCAAGGCGCGCGAAACTCTGGATCAAGAGACCGGCGCAGATGAGGAGCACGAGCGCGAGGGCCACTTCCACGATCACGAGGCCGTTGCGCAATTTCGCTTTCCGTTCCCCGCCACCTCCGCTGCGCGTGCCGGATTTCAGTGCCGTGTTCAAATCGAACTTCGACGCCTGCCACGCCGGGAAAAGCCCAAAGACGATGCCGGTGCCCAGCGAAACCAGAAGTGTGAACCCAAGCACAACCCCGTCGAGCTGGATGGTCGCGGCCCGGGGAATGTTTTGCGGAACCGCGGCGACCAGCGCTTCGGTTCCCCATTGCGCGATCAACAAACCCAGCAGACCGCCCAGGCCGGCGAGGAGAAAGCTCTCGGTCAGAAGTTGTCGAATGATGCGGCTACGGCTTGCACCCATGGCCGCACGCACCGCAATCTCCTTTCCGCGAACAGAAGCGCGCGCGAGGAGAAGGTTCGCGACGTTGGCATTCGCGATCAGGAGCACGCAAATGACTGCGCCAAACAAGACGTAAAGCCCGGTCCGCACATCGCCGACCAATTCCTCGCGCAGCGGCCGGGCGGCGAAGCCCGTATGTGTGTTCTTCTCCGGGTACTGTTTTTCCAGCGCGGCGGCGATGGTGGTGAGATCGGCCTGCGCTTGCTCGATCGCGACACCCGCCTTCAAACGCGCCACTCCCTCGAGCATGTGATTGCCGCGCTCCTCGGCATTGGGCGCATCCTGCGCGATCGTGACGTAGAGATCGGTCGGGTCGGTTCGAATCGGGAATTGAAAACCCGCAGGCAATACACCGATCACGGTGTACGGCTGGCGATCCATCGTGATCGTCCGCCCGAGCGCGCTCCGGTCCCCGCCGAATTGCCGTTCGCCACATTTCGTGGGTGAGGATGACTTTCAATCCGCCCGGTCCACCACCCGCTTGCTCGTCCGTTCGCGAGAAGCCGCGGCCGATCACCGGCTTGCTGCCGATCACGTCGAAGAAGTCGGCGCTTACGATCTGCGCACGCACGCTTTTCGCCTCCTGTTCGTTAGCGAGCGCGAAGGTGCGCGTCACGGTAAACGGCGACGCTTGCGAGGGTATGATTTTGCCCACGAAGATCGAAAAAGTCCGGGTAGGAAAGCGAGCCCAGTTCGTCCTGCACTTTTTGCTGCGTGTTCATCATTCCGACAGCGATGAGTTGTTCTGGCGCCGGGAAAGGCAGCGGTTTCAGGAGGACGGCATTGACGACGCTGAAGATCGCGGTGTTGGCGCCGATGCCGAGCGCAAGCGTAAGGACCGCGACGAGCGTGAAGCCCGGATGTTTCAGGAGTTGGCGAAAACCGTAACGAAGATCGTTCATCGTGGCCTAACGAGTGGTCATTCGACGCGCAGGGCGATAATCGGATCAACTTTCGTGGCGCGCCGCGCCGGCAAGAAACAGGCGACCAGCGCGACCGCACCAAGAATTAGAGTGATGCCGATCAAGGTAAGCGGATCGTACGCGCTGGTGCGGAATAGAATCGAGCCCATCGCGCGTGAAGTCGCGAAGGTTGTAAGCAAACCGACGAACAAACCCACGCCGATGAGTTTGCCGGCTTGCGATAGCACGAGCCGCAGGACATCGCGCGTCTGCGCGCCGAGCGCCATGCGAATGCCGATTTCGCCGGTGCGTTGCACGACGCTGTAGGCCATCACGCCGTAAATTCCGACCGCCGCGATAACGAGCGCGACCGCTGAGAAAACGGTGAGCAGCAACATGGCGAAACGTTGCTGCGAAATTTTCTCCGCCATGATTTCTTCCAGCGGACGAATCGAACCGATCGGTTGATCTTTGTCGACCGCGTAAACCGCCGGGCGCAATGCGCTCAACATCGCCGCCGGCGAACCGGAAGTGCGCAGGACGACGTTGAGCATCTCGAACGGATTTTGCGCGAACGGTTCGTAACTCTGGCTCGTGGTCTCTTTATCCACACCATACTGTTTGACGTCAGCAACGATGCCGACGATTTCGCGCCAGACCTTCGGCGAACCCGGCGCGTCATTTGGAATGTTGATCCGTTTGCCGATCGGATCTTCGTTCGGGAAAAATTGTCGGGCGAGCGTTTCATTGATGATCGCGACGCGCGGCGCGCGCGCGTCGTCCTGCGCGGTGAAGACTCGACCGCGCATCAATCGGATTCCCATGGCGCGGAAATAATCCGGCGTGACCGCGTAGTAGGTCGTGCTCGGCCAATCGCTCTCGGGTAATTCGGGACGGCCTTCAATCTCAAAGGTCAATGAGTAATCGCCTTCCAACGGGATGACCTGCGTGGCGCCGACGGCCTGCACGCCGGGCAACGCATTCAATTGTTGCAGCAAAGAATCGACGAACGCCTTCTGTTGTTCGGGCTTCGGGTATTTTTTCTCCGGTAAGGCAAGCCGGAGAACGGTTGCATTTTCCGGAACGAATCCGGGATCGACATGCGTCAGCGCCATGAAACTGCGCGCGAGCAAACCGGCGCCGCCTAACAAGACCAGGGCAAACGCGACTTCGAGGATGACGAGCGCGCTGCGAAATCTTCCGCGCGCGCCGCCTTCGGTTGAACCACGCGCGCCTTGTTTCAGAGCCTCATTCACATCGGTGTGCGCGGCCAGCCATGCCGGCGCCGCACCAAAAATGATTCCGGTGAGCAAACTGAGTCGCGAGAGAAAAGGCCACGACCGCGCGTCGAGATGAATGTTACTCGTGCGCGGCAAAGTCGCCGGCGCGAGCGCCAGGAGCGCCGCCAAGCCCCAATGCGCCAGAATCAAACCGGCCAGGCCCCCGAAGAACGCGAGCAAAACACTTTCGGTGAGAAGTTGCCTAACAAGTCGTCCGCGGCCGGCGCCGAGCGCGGCGCGAATGGAAATTTCACGATGGCGCGCCGTGGCCCGCGCGAGCAGGAGGTTGGCGATGTTCGCGCAGGCGATGAGCAGGACGCAGCCGACCGCGCCGAGCAAAGTGTAGAGAACCACGCGCACATTGCGCGTGCTGTATTCCAGCACCGACATCATGAAGACGCCCCAGCCTTTGTTGCAATTCGGATATTGCGCGGCCAGTTGCGCGGCAATCACGCGCATTTCCGCATCGGCCTGCGCGACCGTCACGCCGGGCCGCAACAAACCGATGGTCGTGAGATAATGTGCACCGCGCGCGTCGTTCGCCGTTTCGTCCGGCTTGAACGCCATCGGCGTCCAGGCATCGACTTTGCTCGCCTGACCGAAGCCAGGCGGCGCGACACCGACAATCGTGTAGGGTTCGCCATTCAACTGGACCTGCTCGTCGATCACATTGGCGCGCGCCGCCGAAAACGCGTTGCCAAAACGGATAACTCAAGACGACGACGTGATTCTTCCCCGGCGCATCTTCCTCCGCGGAAAACCTGCGACCGAGCGACGGCTTGATGCCGTAAACATCGAAGTAATGCGCGGTCGCGCGCTGACCGATGAGACGCTGCGGTTCGCCTTCGCCGGTCAGATTCATCTGCGCGCCGGCGTAGGCGGCGATCTGCTCAAACGATTTCGTCTGCTTTGTCCCAGTCGATGTAGTTCGGCGGCGAGACGGAAAACTCCGGAAACTGCGGCAGCTGCGTTTCGCGGATGACGACGATGCGATCGGCGTTCGGATAATCGAGCGGCCGCAGCAGGACGCCGTTGACGACGGAGAAAATCGCCGAGCAGGCGCCGATCCCGAGCGCGAGCGTGAGGATGGCGACGATGGTGAAGCCGGGATTCTTTACCAGTTGCCGGAAGGCGTAACGAAGATCGTTCATCATGATCTTAACGAGTGGTTGAGTTATTCGCTGCGAAGGGCTTCCACTGGATCGAGGCGACCCGCACGCGAGGCCGGCAGCCAGCAGGCGAGCAGGCATACGAGCGTCATGACTGCGGCCGCGCCAGCGAGCGTGGTGAATTGAAAGGTGGAGACGTCGTAGAGTAGGCTTTGCATTACTCGCCCGGAAGCAACCGTGCCGATCATTCCAAGCGCGAGACCTAATGCGAGCAACTGCAGGCCGACTCTTAGAAACTGCGCGGTGATCTGCTGGTGCTGCGCCCCAACTGCCATGCGAATTCCGATCTCCCGAGTGCGTTGCGCGACGGCGTAACTGAGCACGCCGTAGGTTCCAATCGCGGCCAGAAGCAGCGCGACGCCGGCGAAAATTCCGGCGAGCAGCGCGGGCGATCGACGTGCGATCAGGCTGGCGTCGATGCGCGCATTCATTGAGCGGACATCATTGACCGCCAACTCCGGATCGGCCGCGCGCACCAATCTTCGCAGCGTCTCGGCAAATACTTCCGGGCGCTGGC
>CAWATC010000027.1:0-31178 GCA_963784865.1 uncultured Verrucomicrobiae bacterium
GGCCTTTTCCGCCACGCCGCGCGGGTCGCGATCGTACGGCTCGCGCGTGATCGGATCGACGATCGTGCAGATGAGGCTGAGCGTCGGCTCGGCGTTAAAGGGATCGATCCACGCGGTGGTGGCATCGGGAATGACGAGCATGTCGCTGGCGTTGATCGCGCGCCAGCCTCGGATGCTGGAGCCGTCGAAACCGAGGCCCTCGGTGAAAGATGTCCTCGTTGTACTCGGTCAGGGTGGTGGTGAAATGCTGCCAGCTCCCTGGCAGGTCGGTGAACTTGAAGTCCACGAGTTTGACCTCGCGGTCCTTGATCAATTTGCTGACGTCAGAAGCGGTTTTTTCTTTGGCCATGGTGAATGAGCGAATGAGTTTTTGGAATTCGAAAAAAGAAATGACGAATGACGAATCAATGACGAATTACGAAAATGTTCGCCGAGCGAACTTCGTCGTTCGGGCTTCGTGATTGATTCGGCATCAGTCATTCGGCATTCGTCATTTCCTCACACCGCTTTCTCGCCGATTTCTTCCGTGCGGATGCGAACGGCGTGTTCGACCGGGAGCACGAAAACTTTGCCGTCGCCAATTTTGCCGGTCTTGGCCGCGCGCGACCACGACGGTGACGGCCTTGTCGACCATGTCGTCCGCGAGCACGACCTCGACTTTCACTTTCGGCAGAAAATCGACGGTGTATTCGCTGCCGCGATAAATTTCGGTGTGGCCTTTCTGGCGACCGAAGCCTTTCACTTCCGTCACGGTCATGCCCTCGATGCCGAGTTCGGCCAGGGCTTCCTTTACTTCCTCGAGTTTGAACGGCTTGATGATCGCTTCGAGTTTTTTCATGTGAGGTTAGCTCGGGTGCTGGGCTTTTCTTCAAAGGAAATCAGGTGCGAGCGATCGCCAGGAAACGTCCTCAGCGAGTGCTCGCGGGAACGCACGTGATGTCTTACAATGTGCCGCGGAACGTGCAATAGCCATTTTGTTCTTGCCAGCCCGCGCTGAACGTGTGCGCGAGGCTGCGGAGAATTCTTGCTGCTCGCCACGCTCAGTTTATACTGCGGTCGATGCCCGCTGATTCCTTCGTTCACCTCCATCTCCACACGGAATATTCCCTCCTCGATGGCGCGGTGCGGATGAAGGAATTGATGAAAAAGGCGAGCGGAATTCGAGATGCCGGCGGTCGCGATCACCGATCACGGCAATCTGTACGGGGCGATCGAATTTTATCAGGAAGCGACCAAAGGCGGGCATCAAACCGATCATCGGTTGCGAGGCGTACATGGCGCCGGGATCGATCAAGGATCGGCCGAATAACCATGCGCGACGCCGCTTATCATTTCACCCTGCTGGCGAAGGATGAGACCGGCTATCGCAATCTGGTGAAGCTGATTTCCACCGCGCATCTCGACGGGATTTCATTACAAACCGCGGATCGACAAGGAACTTCTCGCGGCGCATTCGCCAGGGTCTGATCGGAATGAGCGGGTGTCTCAAGGGCGAAATCAACATGGCGATCCAGTCGGACGATCTGGCCAAGGCGCGCCAGAGCGCCGCGGAATTTCGCGACATCTTCGGCGCGGAGAATTTCTTCCTCGAGATGCACGATCACGGCATCGAGGCGCAGCACAAATGCAACGCCGATTCTGCCGCAGCTGGCGAAGGAATTCGGGCTTCGGTCTGGTCGCAGCCAACGACGTGCATTTTCTCGAGCGCGAGCCATCACGAGGCGCACGACGTCATGATCTGCATCGGCACCGGCAAGATGGTGCACGACGAACGGCGGATGCGTTACGTGCCGGAGCTGTATTTCAAATCGCCGGAGGAAATGCGCGCGCTCTTTCCCGATTATCCCGAGCGCGATCACGAACACGCTCGAGATCGCCGAGCGCTGCAACCTCGAGCTGGAATTCGGCGTGTCGAAATATCCCGAGTATCCGGCGCCGGAAGGCAAGACGCGCGAAGCGTATCTGCGCGAACTTTGCTACAAGGGTCTGCACGAACGCTTCGGCGATCGCGCGGGAACCGATTCGGAGCTGATCAAGCGTCTCGATTACGAAGTTGGACGTGCTCGAGAAGACCGGGTTCGTCAGTTACTTCCTCATCGTCTGGGACTTCATCCACTTCGCGAAAGCAGCGCGGGATTCCGGTCGGACCCGGGCGCGGTTCGGCGGCCGGTTCGCTCGTCGCCTACGTGCTCGGGATTACCGACATCGATCCGCTGCAATTCGGTCTGCTCTTCGAGCGTTTCCTGAATCCGGAACGCGTTTCACCGCCGGACATCGACGTCGATTTTTGCGAAGCGCGCCGCGGCGAAGTGCTCGAATACGTTCGGCAAAAATACGGCGAGCGCCGCGTTTCGCAGATCATCACGTTCGGCAAGATGAACGCGAAAAGCGTCGTGCGCGATGTCGGGCGCGTGATCGGGCTTAGCTACGGCGAGGCGGATCGGCTCGCGAAAATGATTCCCGAACGAGCTGAACATCACGCTCGCGGACGCGCGCCGCGAAAACTCCGGAGTTGACGACGCGCGATCGAAACGGAACCGGCGACGCGGCAATTGTGGGACTACGCGACGATGCTGGAAGGGCTGTCGCGCAACTTCGGTGTGCACGCCGCCGGCGTCGTCATCGGCGATCGCGATCTGTCGGAATACGTCCCGCTCCGCCGCGACACCGAAGGACAAGGACGTCATCACCCAATATCCGATGGGTCCGCTGAACGATCTCGGCCTGCTCAAGATGGATTTTCTCGGGCTGCAAGACGCTGACGGTCATCGCACGATGCCGTGCGAGCTGATCCGGCAAACGCGTCCCGGATTTTTCGACTCGAACAAATTCCGCTCGATGATGCGGCGACCTTCGCCCTCTCAATCGCGGCGAAACGATCGGCATCTTCCAGTTGGAATCCGGCGGCATGACCGGCTTCTGCAAACAGTTCGATTTCAGAACGATCGACGACATCATCGCGCTTGATCGCGCTTTATCGGCCCGGGCCGATGGATCTGATTCCGCGATTACATCAAGCGCAAGAAAGGCCTGACGAAGATCAAGTACGAGCATCCGCTGCTCGAGGAGGTCTGCGCGGACACCTACGGCGTGATGATTTACCAGGAGCAGGTCATGGCGGCGGCGAGCCGGCTGGCGCGGTTACTCGTTAGGCCAGGCCGATTTGCTCCGGCGCGCGATGGGCAAGAAGGACCGCGAGAAGATGGCGAAGGAGCGCGCCAACTTCATCGAGGGCTGCGCGCGCGACGAACAAGATCGCCGGAGAAGAAAGCGAACGCGATTTTCGATCTGCTCGAGAAATTTGCCGGCTACGGATTCAACAAGAGCCACAGCGCGGCCTACGGCTTGATCAGTTATCAGACCGCCTATCTGAAGGCGAATTATCCGGTCGAATTCATGGCCGGCTTGCTGAGCAACGAGATCAACAACACGGACAAGATTTCGATCTTCGTCGGCGAATGTAAGCGGATGGGCATTCCGATCCTGCCGCCGGACGTAAATCGCAGCCGGAAGCTGAAGTTCAGCGCCCGGAGAGAACACGGCGGACCGTCCCGATGGCGATCCGCTACGGGCTGGCCGCGATCAAGAATGTCGGCGCAGGGCGCGATGGAAGCGGCGATTCGCGAGCGGGAGGAGCGGGGCGATTTCACTTCGCTGGAGGATTTCTGCCGGCGACTCGATTCCCGCATCGCCAATCGCAAGATGCTGGAGAGCCTGGTGAAATGCGGCGCGTTCGATTTTCTCGGGCGCGAACGCGCCGAGCTGTTTGCCTGCATCGACGAATCGCTCGCGGCTGCGACCGCGTCGCACCGCGACCGGGCCAGCGGCCAGGTTTCGCTCTTCGATGACTTGCCGGCGCCCGCTGCGAAGACCGGCGCACGACGCGAGTCGTCCCGTGGACCGAGCACGAGAAAATGTCGTACGAGAAGGAGCTGCTCGGCTTTTATGTCACCGGACATCCGCTCGATGCCTATGCGGCCGCTGCTCGCTGCCGGGAAATATCAAACGATCGCTTCGTTAAACGAGCTGCCGGATCGCGCCTCTTTCCGGATCGGCGGCGCCATTGTGCAGGTGGACAAAAAGTTCACGAAGAAAGAGGGGAAGCCATTTGCGGTCGTCTGGCTGGAAGATCTTACCGGTACCCTGGAGGTGGTGTTGTGGAATGAAGTTTACGTGAAAGTTTCTGACGCCCTCGTGCCTGGGAGGGTGATCGCGATCCAGGGGACGCTCGATAAACGCGACGACACCGTGCGCGCGATCGCGCAGAAGGTGAAATTTCTGACCGCAATGACGCAGAATGGAGCGCGAGGTAACGGCACGGCCGATCCCGAAGGGACGACGATCATACTGCGTTTTTCCGCGGCGGCGACGTCGGCGGAGTTGCTGGACGTGCGGCAAATCCTCGCTGCCTCGCCGGGGGCGGCGCTGGTGCAGTTGATGTTTGAGAGCGGAAACGGGGAGATTATCCGGATGAACGCCGGGGCAGATCTCCGCGTGCAACCGTCGGCCGAGCTGAAGGAACGCCTTGCGCGCTGGCTGGCAGGCTAACTCGCTTACGGGAGTGGCTCTGCGGCCGGCCTAAAAATCAGACGCAGCGGCCGCTCCGTTCCGAGGCGCGCTTCCAGTTGCTTCCGCAAAGCGTTTTCGGCTTCACCCGCCAGGCCCGTTTGCACGGCTCGCTCGCGGGCCAGCCTTGGCAGGACGGCGAGTTCGTTCTGCAGGTCTTCCGCGGAGATGGAATTCCAGTAGCCGTTCTCATATTCGAGCACGTCCACATGTTCCTGTTCGACTCCAAGAATGGTGGCGGGCGGAAGCTGCACGGCGATTTCCGCGTCACGCACATCGACGAACACATTCTGTCGCAGATCGAAACCGGCTTTCACCTTGAAGGTGCCATGCAGTTTCACCCGTTTCGTGCTCCCGACCCAAGTGTGTTCGAACTCGCGCTCCACCTCGACCTGGCGGCTGAGGATCGCCAGTTCCGCCACCGCGGTGGACTGCTCGAGGTAGACGCGGTTGTTAATTGTGACCCGCGGCTGCAGCCCGGCGATTTGGACAAATGCATCGCGAGCCTTGCGCCCGAGCCGCTCGAGTTCCGCGCTCCCTTGCTGCGCCGTCCGCATTGGCCAGGACTCGGCGCGCCAGAAAAGAAAGGCGACCAGCACCGCACCGATGAGAAAGACGAGCGTGAGGGCGAGGGCCCAGGAAAACTTCCGTTCGCGCCGAGGTTCTGTGTTCATCGATTCGGCAAAAAAAGTACCGCCCCCCACGCCCGAAGGACGTGAAGGGCGGCTGTTCCCCCCAGAACATTCTTAAAACTTGCGGACGAAGTAAGCGTGCTTCTTCGTTTCGAGCAACCTATTTCTCCTAACTAGCAAGACGAGTGCCGTGAAAGGCCTTAAGCTCCAGCCGTGAAGCTCGGACTGCGTTATGAAGCCGTTTACCGATACGACGAGCCGGTTAGCTTTTCGCCGCATGATGTTCGCCTGTTTCCACGGGCCGATCGATATGGCCATGTTCGCCGTTTCGGCGTCAAAGTCAACGGCAATGCAGCCGTTCGTTTTTCGCGCGATGTCTTCGACAACGTGGTGGCGTCCTGTTTTTTTCCGGAGCGCTTGCCTGAGTTGCGCTTCGACGTCGAGATCGATCTCGATCTGGAAGAGAAGGACGCCTTCGATTTCATTTTAAAGGGCGATGCCGTCGAGATGCCCTTCGTTTACGATCCGGACCTGATGCCGATCCTGGCGCCGTTCGTGCAGCGCCAGACCACTGAGCCTCTGGCGATCCCCGGTTGGACACCACCAGCGGAGGAACGCAAGGGCACGGTGAGTTCCCTGGTCGCGCTGGTGCATGCGCTGCACGAAAGCATTGGTTACCAACGTCGCGAAGAAGGCGTGGCTTTGAGTCCGGCAGAAACGCTGCGTCTCGGCCGCGGAGCTTGTCGCGACGTCGCGGTCTTGCTCGCGGAAGTATTGCGTGCGCAGGGATTGGCCGCGCGTCTGGTGAGCGGGTATTTGCGGGAGAACGAAGCCGAGTCGCGCCGCGCGGAAGGTTCACTCCATGCCTGGACGGAAGTGTTCTTGCCCGGCGCGGGCTGGGTCGGGATGGATGCGACGAACGGCGTCTTTTGCAATCACAACTTCATCGCCGCGGCTGTCGGATTGCTGCCCGCGGACATCACGCCGATCGCCGGGAGTTTTTTTCACGAGCGCAAGCTTGAGGCGACGATGACTTCGCGCCTGGAGTTGATTCACCTTTGACCGCCGGCGCGCAGGCGGTGCATAGCCTTCACTTCGAAATGTTGACTGAGCTACAGCTGCGAAATTTCCGCTGCTTCGAAGCGTTGCGCGTCGAGTTCGACGCCGGCTTCAATTTTTTTGTCGGCCCAAACGGACAGGGCAAGACTTCCATCCTCGAAGCGGCGTGCGTTCTCCTGCGGCTCCAATCGCAACGCAGCGCCAGCCTCGCGCCGTTGATCCGGATCGGTCAGAAATCGTTCGCGCTCGCGGGCCACGCTGCCGGACACCAGCTGGAGTTTCGTTATAGCGCCCTCCGCCGAAAACTTGCGTTCGATCACGCCGAGCAGCGGAGCGTGGCCGAATATCTGCGCCTCGGGCGGGTGGTTTCGTTCGCGAACACGGATATCGAATTGGTCCGTGGTGGGTCGGAATTTCGGCGTCGTTTTCTCGATTTCCTCGGCGCGCAAATCGAGCCGAGTTACCGGCCCATCTTGCGCGCCTACGAGCGCGCTCTCCGCTCGCGCAATGCGCTCCTGAAATCGCCCCAGGCGAGGGAACGCGAGCTGGCGGCGTACGATCCGCCGTTGCTCGAACATGGCGCGAAGTTGTCAGCCCTCCGTGTCCGTCTCGTGGAACGACTGGCACCTTTCGCCACGGCCGCACATGCGGAGATCAGCGGATCGAGCGAAACGCTGGCGCTGCATTTCAGCCCCGGGAACACGGAGGATTTCGCGGGTGATCTCGCTCGCTCGCGCGCCCAGGAATTGCGCCTGCGGCAAACCGTTGTCGGCCCGCATCGCGACGATATCACGCTCCTCGTGGACGAAATGCCGGCGGATCAATTCGCCTCCGAAGGCCAGCAGCGGACCGTGGCGCTGGCGTTGAAGATCGCGCAGGCGCGCGTCTTCGCCGCAGAGGAAGGCGCGCCGCCTTTGCTCCTGATCGACGACATTTTTGGCGAATTGGATCCGGAGCGGCGGAATCGCTTGCTCCGTGCGCTGCCTGGCGAGGCGCAAAAATTGGTCACCGCCACGAGCATGACGTGGCAGGAGGAGCAAATGGAAGGGCCGGTCTGGCGGTTGGGCGGCGGGAGGCTTCAGCGCGAATAATCCTGCTCCTCTCGGATTAAGACCACAGGAGGCGAGACGGTGCACGTCCCTCTTGCGAAAGCTGGGCGAGTGCGTTCTAATTTTCATATGCGCAACCTGAGGGAAGAGGTGCCGCAAAGTCTCGCGGGTTCGTTGCTGGTCGCGCATCCGAACATGCTCGATCCGAATTTCCGCCGGGCGTCCTGTTCATTTCCGCGCACGACCCGAGGGACGGCGCGATGGGTGTGATCATCAATCGGCCGCTCGACAAGCAGGTCGTCGGAGTTGGTGAGCGATCCGCCGCCGGACGGGTTGGCCGATGTGCCGGTGTTTCTCGGCGGACCGGTCGGCAAGAATCAGTTGATGTTCGCCGCCTTTGAATGGGAGGACGCGAATGGCCTGACGCTGAATCACAATGTCAACGTGGACGAAGCGCACGAACGCGCCGGACGACGATCCGGCTTCCATCCGGGCGTTTGTCGGTTACGCCGGTTGGAGCGCGGGACAGCTCGAGGCGGAGATGAAACAAAAGGCCTGGATTCTGCAGAAGCCGACCCGCGCAGCGTTCACGCCCGAGCGTCTGCCGAAACTTTGGTTTGAGATCATGCGCGGTCTCGGGCCGTGGTACAAAATGCTCGCCGCCGCGCCGGACGATCCGTCACTGAACTAGGATCGGCCCGGGTGACAAGGAAAGACCTTGTCAAACATTAGCGCTTGTCACTCGCCACTCGTCACTCTTCACTTCCCCCATGATCATCGGCGTCCCTAAAGAAATCAAAGCGCAGGAGCATCGCGTCGGGCTCATTCCCTCCACCGCCTCGACGCTCACCCGGCGCGGTCACACTGTTCTGGTGCAGAAAAGCGCCGGCGTTGGCTCGGGTTATCCCGACGAGGATTACGTCGCGGCCGGCGCAAAGATCGTCGACACGGCGAGGAAGGTTTTCGCGCAGGCGGAGATGATCGTGAAGGTGAAGGAGCCGTTGAAGGCGGAATACCGACTTCTGCGCAAGGGACAGATTCTTTTCACGTATCTCCATCTCGCGGCGAGCAAACCGCTCACGGAAGCGCTGCTCAAATCCGGCGTCACCGGCGTCGCCTACGAAACGATTCAGGTCGGGAACAAGCTGCCCGTTGCTCGAACCGATGAGCGAGATCGCCGGGCGCATGTCGGTCGTGATGGGCGCGTATTATCTGGCGAAGCATAATGGCGGCAATGGCGTCTTGCTCGGCGGTGTTCCCGGTGTGTTGCCGGGAAAAGTGGTCGTGATCGGTGGCGGAACTTCGGGCGTGAATGCCGCGCGCATGGCGCTGGGATTGAAAGCGGATGTGACCATTCTCGAAGTGGACGGCGAACGGATGCGCTTCCTCGATCTGACCATGCCGAATGTGAACACGCTTTATTCGAACGAAGCGAACTTGACCGAGTTGATGCCGACGACCGATCTGCTCATCGGCGCCGTGCTCGTGCCCGGAGCGAAAGCGCCGAAACTGATCACGCGCGAAATGTTGCGGAAGATGAGACCGGGCAGCGTGTTCGTCGATATTGCGATCGATCAGGGCGGTTGCGCGGAAACCTCGCGCGCGACCACCCATCACAATCCCGTCTACGTGAAGGAAGGTGTCACGCATTACTGCGTCGCGAACATGCCGGGCGCGTACGCGCGCACTTCCACGCAGGCGCTGAGCAATGCCACCGCGCGTTATGTTGAGTTGCTGGCCGATCTCGGCTTGGAAGGTGCCTGCAAGAAGCAGCCCGCCCTGACCGGCGGGATCAATACGCGCGACGGCCGCTTAACCCAGCAGCGGTCGCCGAGGCGCATGGAATGAAGTTCAAGCCGGCGTTTTGATCTTAGCGGGTGTGATTTCACCCGCTTCCGCTCGATCCCCATGCTAGAAGAGGCGCGTGAGCAACGATGAAACGCGCCCATCCCTCGCGTTCTCCAAGACCCGAAGGCTGACTCGCTCGGCCGAGTTTCTTCGCGTCAAGACCGAAGGCACCGCCCAGCGCGGATCGTTCATGATCGTCGGCGTCCTGGAATCAGAGAGCGAGGCCCCAGCCCCCTTCCGCGCGGGGTTTGTCACTTCGAAGAGAGTCGGCGGCGCGGTCGTGCGGAATCGCGTCCGGCGGCGGTTGCGGGAGATTGTGCGGCGCCATCAACACGCACTGCGGCGCGGGATCTGGCTCGTCGTCATCGCGCGTCCGCCCGCGGCGCGTGCCACTTATCGCGCGCTGAAAGATGAGTGGTTGCGTCTCGCAAAGCGCGCTTTTATCCTAGCGCCCTGATGCTTCTGCTCGTGCGTTTTTTGATTCGCGCCTATCAATGGACGATCTCACCCGTGTTCTCATGGCTGGGCGGACCGGGCAACGGCTGCCGTTTCGAGCCGACCTGCTCGCGCTACTTCCTCGAGGCCGTGGAAACGCACGGTTTGTGGCGCGGCGGTTGGCTGGGACTGCGGCGGCTCGGCCGTTGTCAGCCGTGGGGTGGGCAGGGGCACGACCCAGTTCCTCCGCGCGCGTCGCGTCAAAGTTCACCATCTTGTTTGTGAATAGGCCGGCGGACACCGCGTATGGATCGACAAGCATGGATTGCCGTCACGTTTTGCGTCATCGGGTTGATCGGCTGGCAGGTTTACATCACGACACATGCGCCGCCGGTCGCACCGGCGGCCGCCGCCTCGCCGACGCCCGCGACTCCTGCGGCTAGTCCAGCGGTCCGCGGCATCCCCGTCCGGCGTAACCGCGGCTCGACCCGCTCAGGCTAGCACACCGCCGAGCCTTCGCGGGCGCAACGCCAGCGCCTGCGGCTCCAGCCGCCTTTCGAGGAGAAGACCGAGACGCTGCAGCAACTCCGACGTCGAACTGCGCCTGACGAATCGCGGTGGCGGCATCAGCGAAGCGGTCTGCTCAAGCACACCGGGGAGAATGGCCAGGGCGTGGTCGTCCTGAATTCGCCCGACCGCACGCCCATCGGCGCCATCATCGACCAGCCGGCGGCGCCCGCGCTGCCCGAGTTTTCGATCGCGCGGCAGCCGGATGGAAGCGTCCAGTTCGAGCGCGACGACACCCGAGGGCCTCAACGATCCGAAAGAAGTTTTCTCTTCCCGCCGAGCCACGGAGAAGAAGGACAACTTCGTCGCGGAGATGGAGGTCGAATTTCCGCAACGACGGCGCCGCAGCCGTTCAAGAACCCCGGCTATTTCGTCTCTCTTGGTTCAACGCTGCCGCTTCATCCGAAGGACATGCCGACCTACACCCGCGCTCGTCTGGTGCATCGACGGCAAAGCCGAAAGGCATCGATGTGAGCTGGTTCGCCGCGCAAAATTATCCGCTTCGTCGGGCGTGGAAAAACGCGCGGCGCAGCCGATTTACCAGGAGAAGGTGAATGGCGCGGAATGGGCCGCGATGACCAATCAGTTCTTCACCACCATCATCACGCCGCTCGGATGCGAAAGCGGTCGAAGTCTGGGCGCGGCCGTTCGAGATCAAAGCGATCGGATGGACCGAGACGCTCCTCGGCATGGACGGCGCGATGGGCATGCCTGGCTTTCAAGCTTCAGCCCGGCCAAACGAGCACGCTGCGTTTTCAACTTTACGCTCGGGCCGAAGCTCTATGGCCGCCTCGCGAAACTCGAGCACGACGAAGCCGAGATCATGAACTTCGGCATGTTGAAGTTGGTCAGCCAGGCCCTGCTGAATTTCATGAACCTGCTCCACGGCTGGGTCGGGAATTACGGGTGCGCCATCATCCTCCTGACCGCTTGCGTGAAAGGCGTTCTCTGGCCGCTGCAAAACAAGGCGAACAAGTCGATGCGTCAAGATGTCCGCGCTCGCGCCGAAGATGCAGGAGCTAAAGGAAAAGTACAAAGACGATCCGACGCGGATGAATCAGGAGGTCATGAAGCTCTACAAAGAGCATGGCGTGAATCCGGTCGGCGGTTGTCTGCCGATGATGATCCAGATCCCGATCTTCTTCGGATTGTTCAGCATGCTCGGACAGGCCGCGGAATTGCGGAACGCATCGTTCCTCTGGGTGCATGATCTTTCCCAGCCCGACACCTGTTCATTCCGGGATCGGCTGGATTCCCCTCGGCATCCGGCGTGGCTGCCGATCAACATCCTCCCTCTCATCATGGGCGCGACCAACGTCTGGCTCATGCGGATGACGCCGAAGACCGGCGACACCACCCAACAGCGCGTCATGATGTTCATGCCGCTGATCTTCTTATTTTTCTGCTACAATTTCGCGGCGGCGCTGGCATTGTATTACACGACGCAGAACCTGTTCACGATTCTGCAGCTTTAGCAGAACCAGAGACAGCCGGTGCCGGTTCTGGAGAAAGTTGCGCCGCCAGGGAAAAAGTCGCGCAAAGGACGACCATGACGCCCAAGGAATTACTCGACACGATTCTCGGTTATCTCGGTTTCGTCGTGCAGATCGACGAGACGCAAAGCGAAGGCGGAAATCCGACCTTGCAGATTTACATGGAGGAGAGCCACACGCTTGATCGGCCACGACGGCGAGACGCTGGAAGCGATCCAATTTCTGCTCAACCGCCTGATTCAGGCGAAAGATCAAGGACGCCCCGAAAGTGATCGTCGATTGCGAGCATTACCGTTCGATGCGCGAGGATCAACATCGTCCAGCGGGTGCGGGAACTGGCCGAGCGTGTTCGCATTTCCGGTCGCTCCCTTCAGCTGGAGCCGATGAATTCCTACGAGCGGCGCATCGTGCACAATGCGTTCAAGGACGATCCCGATGTCGCCACCTGGAGCCCATCGGATTCCGCCCGGATCAAGCAGATCACGCTTCTGAAACGCCAGCCGAAGCGCGAACCGGCGGCGTAGGCGCACGCCTGCTGCGGCTAGAATTCGAACACGATCTTGCCGCTGCGTTTGTTCTGCATCGCATGCCGAACCGCTTCCGTCGCGTCGCCTAACGAGTAGGTTTTCTCCACCTTCGTCCGCAGCAACCCGCGCTGCGCCATCTCGAAAAGCGGCGCGAACGTCTCCGCCCGTTCGGCCGGCGTCGCGTGGTCGTACCACTTGTTCACCCAAAAACCGGTGAAGTGCAGGTTCTTGAAGATGAGCAGGCCATTGGGAATCGACATCGGCTGCAGGCTCATCGCGCCGTAGGTCACCATCGTCGCGTCCGACGCGAGCGTCTTCGCCATCCGCAGCGCGCTCTCGCCGCCGACTGCGTTCAGCGCCAGCCGAATGGCCGCGCCGCCCGTTTGCTCCGCCACTTCGTCGCGCAGTTGTTCGTCGTCGAGCAGGACCACGTCCCCGCCTTCCGCGCGCAGTTCGTCGAGCAATTCCGGACGCCGCACCACGTTCACGCTGCGATAACCAAGCTCGCGCGCGATCTGAATGACGGCGCGTCCCGCCGCCGAGTTGGCCGCGTTCTGGATCAACCAATCGCCCTGGCCTAACGAAACAAAGTCGTGCAGCATGCGCCAGGCAGTGAGCGGATTTATTTTCAGCATCGCCGCCTGGACCGGCTCGATCTCCGCGGGCGCGACGATCAGCTTTTCCGCCGTCACCGCGCCCGCCTCACGCCACGTGCCGAAGTCGTGCGGGAGAATCACCTGGTCGCCCAATGCGACATCACGCGACCGAGCTTCCCAGCTCGACGACCACGCCAGCGCCCTCCATGCCAGGCGTTGCCGGCAACGTCGGGCGAATCGGATACTTCCCTTCGATCGCGTTGACGTCGGCCGGATTGATCGGCGCCGCACGCATCTGCACGACCACTTCATCGGCCGCAGGCACTGGCCACGGTTGCTCGACCACTCGCAGGACTTCGCTCGGATTTCCGTGCGTTTCGTAGATCGCGGCGCGTATACTTTTGCTCATTCGATGCCCGCAGCCCATCCTACATCGAACGTTCCCGCCAGCAATTTGCAAAGCGGCGCGCGCGTCGCCCTGCTCGGCATGATCGTGAATCGTGGTCCTCGCGATCGCCAAGGTCACCGCCGGCATTCTCGGAAATTCCTATGTCCTGATCGCGGACGGAATCGAATCGGCTCTCGACATCGGCGGTTCGGTCGTGATTTGGGGCGGACTGAAATTCGCCGCGCGCCCGCCGGACGCAACGCATCCCTACGGCCACGGAAAAGCGGAGCCGATCGCCGCGGCCATCGTGGCCGTCGGAGTCCTTGTCGCCGCCGTCGGTCTTGCGGTGCAAAGCGTGCGCGAGATTTTTCTGCCGCATCACGCGCCGGCGCCTTTCACCCTGGTCGTCCTCATCGTTGTCGTGGTCGTGAAGGAGATTGCTCTATCGCTCGGTCATTCGGATCGGGCGCAATGTCGAGAGCACCGCCGTGCAAACCGACGCCTGGCATCATCGCTCCGACGCGCTCACGTCGATCGCGGCTTTCATCGGCATTTCGATCGCCCTGATCGGCGGCGAAGGCTGGCAAAGCGCGGATGCTTGGGCTGCGCTTTTCGCCTGCGCTATGATCGGGGCCAACGGTTATCGCCTGCTCTCTCCGGCGCTTGCACGAGATCATGGATACGGCGCCGCGCGGCGACATGTGCGACGCCGATTCGCGCAGCGGCCGGCCAGTTCCGGGAGTTGTGGAAGTGGAAAAATGCCTCGTCCGCAAAATGGGTCTCAGCTTTTACGTCGATCTCCACCTTCGAGTGGATGGCGAAATCTCGGTGCGAAGCGGGCACAACATCGCGCACGAGGTGAAAGCGGCGATTCGCGCGACCAATCCTCGGATCACCGACGTGCTCGTGCATGTGGAACCGGCCACCCTCGCGACCTAGACGAGCGCCGCGCGCAGGAGAAGGTCCAGCGCCGTCGTGAGCTGCCGGCGACACTTCGCGATCGTGCTCGCGAAAGAAATGAGCCGGGGCATCGCCGCGGGATGCGAAAGAAGATACCAAAACAGCGGCGCAAATTCCGTCCGTTGCCTCTCCAGGTTAAACAGGACTCGCGGCGGGGCAGGGAAGGGAGCGTCGGGGGTGTCGGTAATCGCACGCAGCGAGATCATCGGGATGGCGAAGGGCGCGCAGAGTTCCGCAATGAACTCTGTTTCCATATCGACCGCGACCGCGCCTGTTTCGTGCGCGATCTGCTGCCGCATTGCAGTCGAATCGATGACGGCGTGCGCAGTCGTGAGTGCTCCGACTTGTGGTTTAGCCGTGACGAGGGCGTGCTGCGCGATCGGGAACATCGTGGGAGACGAACGGTTGTCGGCGAGCAGGAGGTCTCCGACCGCGAGTGAATTGTGCAGAGCACCAGCAAATCCCGCACTGATCAAGGCAGCTGGCTTCCCCCCTTCGAGAAACTTCGCGAGTCGGAGACGCGTTGATTTTTCTCCGACGCCCGTGTGCATCACGGCAACTGCGCGGCCGTGGAGGTCGCCGCTAACGATGTCGATCCCGGCGCGATTCTCTCGCGACTGATTCTCCAACAGGGGAATGAAGGCGGAACTTTCGGCGGGCAGGGCGAAAGTGACCGCGATCATTGCGCGGGTTCGGCGATGCGAACTTGCACAATCGTCCGCTCGTTAGGCGCAGGGGAGGGGGATGCTTCGGCGTTCGCCGCTGGCATCCGCAATCGCCGGGACGAGCAGGTGACGAAATTCCCGAGCTCCGCGCTGTCGGAACGTCTGCCACCACCGTTAACGCCGTTTCGTCCGGCAAGCCTTTCGCGGCCGATCCACCGCATTTCTCGGCCGCTGACATCACTCGGCCCGCGACCGTGTCCCATTCCGCGCGCACCGCCGAAATCCGAATCTCTTCTTCGACAAACGAAGGCACGGGCAAAGCCTTTTGTCCCGCCGCGCCGAGGGACGTGACCAGTTGCTCCCGGATCGCCGCTTCCTGCGCGTTGAGTTTGCTCTGCTTCCCACCCTTTCCCGCAATCACAACGACGCCCACGAGGACGTTAATAAACACGAGGACGATCGCGGCCGTGGCGATGCGCCGACCGAGCCGGCCAGCCCGCTGCGCGACTGCCGGATCATCGCTCGGCATGATGACTTCGCGAGAGCCCCGCATGTTGCGGTGAATATCGCGCGCAATCGCGAGCTGACGGAGCAGCTGCGAATCGTTCGCCAGTTGCTTCTCCAGCTGCTCACGGTCGGCGGGCGAAAGTTTGCCGTCGAGGTAGTCAAAGAGCTTGTCGGGATTCATCGGGCGAAATGAGCGTCACGTCTGCCAATATGGCGCGCAATGGGGAATTGAGGCGGAGGAGACAGGCCGGGACGGCTATCTTCCGCTACAGTTTGCTCTTTACCCTCGGGAAATTAGATTACCGCCCTCGTGCATGAAAACCCGGCCAGAGGTTCTGCGCCCCGCATCTGGCTCAAGAGGACCGGGATCGCCTTGGTGCTCGGCCTGCTGGTTTTCCACCGACCGCTGCTCCTCTCGGTTGGCCTGCGGGTTGCGAATCACTTTGCCGCGAAAGAAAACCTGAAACTGGATTGCCGTCTCGAGGGCACGGTTTTCACCAGTCTTGTTATTCGCAATCTCCGCGTCGTGCCGGTCGGACCCACTATCGTGGAGTCGATCGACGCGGATTACCTCCGGGCCGACTACAGCTTGTTCCGCCTCTGGCGCGGGGGACTGTCGGAGTTTCTCGAGAACGTCGAGGCGCGGGGCGTGCGGGCGGTGCTGGATCCGAACAAGGCTTCGCTGAAGCCGAAGATTCCGAATCCGAACAAACGCATCACTCTGCCAACCGTCTTCCCCGCGAAGGTGCGCCTGGTCGACGTCAACCTGCACGTTCGTTCCACCGAGGCTGCGCAAGATTTCGTTCTGGAACACCTCGATCTAGAACTCAACCCGGAAGGTCCCGGCGAACTGCGGATGGGGAAATTGCAAATCCCGTCGCGGCCGGCTTGGTCGAACCTTTCCGCTCGGACCTCTTATGCGAACAAGAACTTGGTCCTTAGCGGCCTCGTCCTGGATGAAGGCAATCAGATTCGCTCGCTCGCGATCGATGCCTCCCATATCAAATCCAAGAGCCTCGCTCTCACCCTCGACAGCTCGCTCGCGGGCGGAACTTTCACGGGATCGATGGTCCTGAGCGAAATCGGCACTTCGCTCGGCATGAAGACCCGCGTGGCCGCAGACAATATTTCCCTCGACACATTGCGCGGCTACCTGGGGCGCCCGCCGGAGTTTCTGGGCGGCAACGTTGATCATCTGGAGATCGTCTGCAGCGGCAGAGTCGATTCGCCGCGCTCGTGGGATGGAACGGTGACGGCGCAGTTCAGCCATCTCAAGAAAGACAATATTTTCCTGGACCAGGCTATCGTTAGGCTGAGCGCACGGGACGGTGTGGCGACAATCGATTCCGCGGAACTCGCGCAAGGCGAGAACAAGCTGCGCCTCAGCGGCAACCTGACCTTGCCCAGCGACATTGCTGAATTCGGCCGTGCTCCCGCCTCGCTGCAAATCAGCGGGACCCTGCCGGATCTCCAGGCATTGACCGCCAGTCTCCCGCAACCGCTCTCGGGCTCCGCTACGCTGGAAGGTCGCGCTGATATCGCGAACGCCACCCTGCAGATGGCGTTCAAGATTTCCACCGGAGCGATTGCCTGGAATGGGGGCTCGGCGGAAGCGGCGACCGCGCTGGTGACGGCTAGCAAACAGATGCCGCCGGCGCGAAGTGAGAAGGTCTACTACGCAGATCTCCGAAGCGAAACCAACCTCGAGATGAAGAATGTTCGCAGCGGCGACTACAGCATCGACGCGATCCGCGCGAAGGTTCAGAGCGCCGATGATTTGGTTACCCTCGAACAACTCCTCGCCGTCCGGGGGCCGAATTCCGCCACCGTGCGCGGGAGTTACCACCTGCCGAGCGACTTCTCCCGTGCGCGTATGCAGCCGGGGGAATTGACGGTTTCGATTAACGCTCCGGAGGTGGGAGATTTCTGGACCGCAGAATCGCCTAACAAGATCACCGGCCCCTTGCAAATCGACGGCCAGATCGGCTTGAAGGACGGATTCGCGGAGGGGTTGCTCTCGCTTTACAGCGCAAATCTGCGCAGCCGGAGCTTTGTCATTCCGGAAGTGAGCTCACAGATCGCGATCTCGCGAAACGTGATTTACCTGAATGATTTCACCGCCGGCCTGAACGAACACGATTTCGCGCGCGCCTGGGGAACCTTCGCGCTCGCCAAGCCACACCGCTATGCGCGGCAGCATCACCGCGAAGATCGCGGACCTCGCGCGATTCAAGCCGCTCCTCGAGGCGGCGGGAAACAAGAATGAACTTGCCGGCTCTCTGGCAATCGACTGGCACGGCCGCGGTCAGGTCGGCACGATATTCAACAGCTCGGGTGACCTGAACCTGATTCTCGAGAAAGGCCGTTACGCGAATCTGCAATCGCTCCAGGCGAGGGTGGAGGCTACCTACGCACCGGACGGGCTAACGGCCCCGATCGTCTATTTCGCAAGCGACAAAATGCTCTTTCAGGCCGTTGCGGAGGCGAATGGCAGCACTCTCGAAGTCACCAATATCCAGGTCGATCAGGGAAAAGCGAAATACGCCACAGGCTATCGTTTCGTTCCCGTTTGTCTGGAAAAATGTCGGGACCGCGCGGCCAGTGGTCGACGGCAACGGGAAAGTGGTGGTCACGTTCCAATCCGAGAATCTCGACCTGAAAAAACTTTGCCAGGACATCGGGGTGGCGCCGGTCGGTTCGGGCTTGCTGAGTCTGCAAGTGGAGGCGCAGGGGACGCTCGCGAACCTCGGTGCGCAGCTGAAAATGCAGATGCGCGATTTGCGTTCCGAGAAGTTGCCGAACTTCGATCCCGCGACCTTCGATGTGACCGCGCAGTTGCAGGATAAGCAACTCGCGATCACCGGGAAGTTTCAGCAATCGCGTCTGCAACCGATCACGCTCGAGGCGAAGCTGCCGTTCGATGTCGAGAAAATCATCGAGGCGAAAAGGTTCGATGAAACGACGCCGGTGACGGCCAGAGTCCAAATGCCGCGCAGTTCGGTCAACTTCATCCGACAATTTGTTCCCCAGCTTGAACAACTCGATGGCGACCTTGTGCTCGATGTGAACGTGAATGGAACGATCGCGCAGCCGGTCTTGAGCGGCACCGGTGATATGACAATCAATCTCGCACGCTTCAGTGATCCAACCTGGCCCGCGTTGCGTGGGCTCAAGACTCGCCTCGTGTTCAACCGTGACCGGCTCACCTTCGAACGTTTCGGAGGCGATCTCGCGGGCGGCACCTTCACTGTTTCCGGCGGCCTGATTTTCCCGAAACTGACCGAGCCGACCTTCGATTTGCAAATCAAGGCGACGAGCGCCCTGGTCGCCCGGAACGATAATCTGACCGCGCGGGCGGACGCGGATCTTCGGATTGTCGGACCGTTCGCAAGCGCAACCGTCACCGGGAATGTCGCCCTAACGAATAGTCAATTCCTGAAGAACATCGACCTGATTCCGATCGGTCTCCCCGGCCGGCCGGCGCCGCGGCCGAAGCTGCCCGCCACGCAGGCCGATTTTTCCTTTCCGCAGCCGCCGCTGCGCGACTGGAAATTCGATGTCGCGATCAAGACAAAAGATCCTTTCCGGATTCGTGGCAATCTCGCGCAGGGCGGGGCGCTGGTGGATTTGCATCTGGGTGGGACCGGTTTGCGACCAGAGTTGCAGGGCTTCGTTCGCCTCGAAAAAGTGGAAGCAACCTTGCCCTTCAGCCGATTGGAAATCACCCAGGGCTTTCTGCAATTCGATCCAAACGATTCCTTCAATCCGAAGATGGATATGCAGGGCATCTCCCTCATCCGCGATTATACGATTCATGTTTACGTCTACGGCACGGTGCTCGCTCCGGAAGCGGTCTTTACCAGTGAGCCGCCATTGCCTCAGGAAGAAATCATCTCGCTGCTGGCCACGGGCACCACCCGCGAAGAATTGCTCGGTGGCAATAACGTGCTCGCGGGACGTGCGGCCATGCTCCTGGTACAACAACTCTATCGCAAAGTCTTTAAGAAGGGCGAGGCTGCCCAGAGCAGTTCCGTCTTTGATCGCTTGCAGCTCGATATCGGAAATGTGGATCCGCGCACCGGACAGCAGACCGCCTCCGCCCGCTTCAAGCTTAACGAGCACTTTGTCCTCATCGGTGATTTGCAGGTGGGCGGAGATTTTCGCGGAATCGTGAAGTACCTGATCCGATTCAGATAGATGCGTCGGGCTCTTTTCATACTCCTTTGCGGCGGCCTGGGTGCGGCAGTCGCCCAAGGCCAGACCGCAGCGCGAGTGCCGCGTCCGGAAGAGAAGGAGAAAGCGGCGCGCGAGATGGCAACGGAACAGAACAAGATCGCGCAATCGGCCAATGTGGAAATCAACGGGGCCCACGCGTTTAGTGACAAGGAACTGCGGACGCAATTGAAGGAAGAGATCGGGGCGATCGAGGAATTCGGGCTCTCTGCGGCGCGAGCGGACGACGCGGCTTTCTTCCTGGAGCTGTTTTATCGAAAGCATGGTTACTCGAAAGCGAGGGTGCGCTACTCGCTGCCGGGTGGCGGTCGGCTGCAGTTGGATATTGACGAAGGACCGCTCGTCACCCTCGGGACCGTGACCTTCGTCGGCAATGACCACGAGCCCTCAACGAAACTCTTGGAATTCGCCCTTGCCCCCACGCGGGAACGTTATTCCAAAGCGCAACGCGAACTGCCATTCGTGGCCTCCGATTTGGAAGAAGGGGTCAACCTCGTGCATCGGCTGTACGTCGCCGAAGGATTCCTCGACTCGATCGTGCAGGCGCCGCATTACCGGTTCTCCGCGGACGGCGGCCGCGTCGATGTGACGATCGCGATCGTCGAAGGACGGCAATATTTTTTCGGCGACATCACTTTTGCCGGGCAGACGATTTACGATGCGGAAACCTTGCGCGGTCAAATGCTTGACCTGCTCGCCCTGCCTTACACCGACGGTCGCCTGGCGGACATTCCGCGGCGTTTGCAGGCCTATTATAAGGCCCGCGGTTATTTCGCCGTCAAAGTGGACGCGGTGGGCGCCCCGACTGCGGCGCGCGACGGCCGCGTGCCCGTCCGGGTAACGATCGCTGCCGGTCCCATTTATTATTTCGACGGCGCAACGGTGACTGGATTGCAACGGCTCCGGCCGGGTTACGTCACCAATCGCTTCCGCAAGCTCAGCGGCAAACCCTACAGCCCGGACGTTCTCGATGGCAAATTCCGCGATCTGATGAAGACCGGGTTGTTCAACATTCTCCAGATCAAACCCGTCCCAACTGACGGCAACATGCTTCACCTTCAGATCTCCGCCGAAGAAGCGAAAAGCAGGGAATTCGGTTTCTCGCTCGGATACGGATCATATGTCGGTGGAATCGTCGGGGTTTCCTTCCGCGACCGGGATCTCTTCGGCTATGGACGTCCCCTAACGACTTCCGCAGAGTACACCTCGCGCGGTTACAAATTCGAGGTTCTCTACGAAGATCCCTACCTTTTCGAGACGGAGAATCATCTCAAGATGCGCGTCTCCGCCCTGACCTACGATTACGACGGCTATTCCAAATTTGAGTTCGGCGGTCGCATCGATCTGAGCCGGAACATTACGAAGAAGTATGAGATCGGCGCCGTTTTCAGTGCCCATCACAAAGAGATCACGAGCGCAGATATCGCGCCGGAGTTCCTCGGGGAAACGTCCTATCTGGTGAATTCAATCGGCCTGACCCAGACGCTCGATCTGCGCGACAGCCCGTTGGTTTCGCCGCGCGGGCTGGTCTTCGACAACACCTTCGATGTCGCTTTGTCCGCCCTCGGCAGCCAGATCGAATTTGTCAGCAGTACCGCGCGGGTGAGTTATTACCTGCCGTTTGCGCCCAAAAAACAAGTCGTGGTGGTGGCCGGCGAGGCGGAACCGGGAAGTTTCGCGCGCTGGTTCCGCCAATCCTCGGTGGCATTCGGCGCGCGGGTCGGGATTATCCACTCGTTAGGGCCCAACGCGAGTGACCCCTACACGCTTCCGATCGACGAACGCTTCTTTAACGGCGGCAGCACCACCGTGCGCAGTTTCGCGGAACGCGATCTCGGTCCGCACGATAACGGCGATCCGATCGGGGGCGAATTCTTCACCATCTTCAACGTGGAATATACCTTCCCGATTTTTGGCGAGATCGAGGGAGCTGTCTTCTTCGATGCCGGTAATCTCCTTCCGAGTTCTGAAGATGCCGGCCTGAACGACATGCGTTACGCGATCGGCGCGGGGTTGCGCTGGAAACTGCCGATTGGTCCGGTGCGACTTGATTACGGAGTCAATCCAGATCCACACGAGTTTGAAGCCAGAGGGGCATTCCACTTCAGTTTCGGATTTGCTTTCTAGAGAAGAGGAAAACCTTGATCTTGCAGATGCTCGGCGTTGTACAAACTTTCCTTCCTGACCAATGAGAGCGACCGAGAAAAACGCAGGCAACGGTTCACTCGGTGATATTGCCGGCGACGCTTTCCGTAAACATCTGCATGAGATGGCGGATTGGATTGCCGATTATCGGGAGGGCATTGCGACCCAGAAAATTTCTCCGACAGCGCCACCCGGAGCCATCCGCGCGGCGCTTCCCGCAGCCGCGCCCGAGGAAGGGGAGGCGATCGAAGCGATCATGGCCGATTTCGAGCGCGTGATTGCCCCGGGCATTACCCAATGGGCCCATCCTCAATTCATGGGTTACTTCGGCGCCACCACGACTGGTCCGGGCATTCTCGCCGAGATGCTCACCGCGGCGCTGAACGTGAACGCGATGACCTGGCGGACATCGCCGGCGGCGACGGAATTGGAGACCGTCGTGCTCGGCTGGCTGCAGCAATGGCTCGGACTGGACGGCGAATTCGACGGCGTCGTTTACGACACGGCTTCCGTTTCCACGATGCATGCGCTGGCCGCGGCGCGGGAGGAAGCGAGCACCTCGGTTCGCACCCTTGGTCTTTCCGGGCGCAGCGAGTTGCCAATCTTTCGCGTCTACGCTTCCGATCAAGCGCACAGTTCGGTCGAGAAAGCTGCCATCGCCCTCGGTCTCGGCGAACACAACGTCCGCCGCATCGCGAGCGACTCCGAATTTAAGATGGAGGTCAAAGCTCTGCGCGAGGCGATCGCGAGTGATCTGCGCAAAGAGTTCATGCCGCTCGCGGTGATCGCGACCGTGGGAACGACCTCCACCGGGAGTGTCGATCCGGTACCGGCGATCGCGCAGGTTTGTCGCGAGCACCAGATGTGGCTGCACATCGATGCGGCTTACGGCGGTGGCCTCGCGCTGCTCCCGGAATGCGCCTGGGTGAAGGAGGGCTGGAACGACGCTGACTCGTTAGTCATCAATCCCCACAAGATGCTCTTCGTCCCGCTCGATTTCAGCGCGCTCTACGTGCGCGAGATCGCGCGGCTGCGCAACGTCTTCGCGCTCGTGCCGGAATATTTGCGCGGCGATGCCAATGGCGCGGAAGTGAACTATATGGATTACGGCGTGCAACTCGGCCGCCGTTTTCGTGCGCTCAAGGCGTGGATGGTTTGGCGGGCGTTCGGCCGCGCCGGGATCGCCGCTCGCATCCGCGAACACCTGCGGCTGGCGAAACTTTTTGCCGAATGGCTGCGAAGCGACGAGCGGTTTGAATTATCCGCGCCGGTCACGATGGGCATTGTTTGTTTTCGACTGCGCGGCGCGGACGACACCGCCGGGGACCGGATCAACAGCCGGACGGTCGAAAAACTAAATGCCGCGGGCGAGACTTATCTGATGCAGACGAAACTACACGGCCGGGTGGTGATGCGCCTTGGCCTCGGCAACATCCTGACGACCGAAGAACATTTGCGCCATGTCTGGCAGCTGATCCGGAAGCGGTCGAGCGAATGACTTCGCCCCATTTGCGCGAAGGCCTAGAAGAGTCGGAGCAGCTTCAGCACGATAATGATCACAACGACAACTCCGATGATGTAAAAGATGTTTCTGTTCATATGTGGAAGCGCTGCTTAACAGCCCAGCCCACGCATGACCAGATGTTTCGTTATCTTCTCGCCGGCGTTGCGTGACGGGGAGCGGAGCAGCCGCTAGGGTTTCGCTTCCTTGCCCCAGATCTTCTCCAAGAACGCGACCCGTCCGGAGCCCACATGGTAGGCTTCGAAGTCGGCGTTGTTCTTTAGGTAATATTTCTGATGATACTCTTCCGCCGGATAGAATTTCGCCGCGGGCAATATCTCGGTCACGATCGGTTTCTGAAATTTGCCGGATTTGCCGAGGCTCTCCTTTGACGCTTCGGCGATTTTCTTTTCTTCCTCGTTTCCGTAATAGATTGCCGCCTGATAGCTCAATCCGATGTCGTGGAATTGCCCGTCGGCCTGCGTCGGATTGATGTTCCGCCAAAAAATATCAAGCAGTTGATCGTAGGAAATCTGCGACGGGTCATAGGTCACTTCGATCGATTCGCGGTGCTGCGTCTTGTGGCCTGAGACTGCGCTGTAGTTCGCGTCGGATTCCTTGCCACCGGTGTAACCGACGACTGTCTTGACCACGCCCTTCGCGTGATCGAACGGCGGTTGCATGCACCAGAAGCAACCGCCCGCGAAAATCGCGGTCTTTGGTGGAGGAGGCTGGCGCGTTTTCCGCCTTGCGCGGCGGGAAACGTGAGCCCGAGGAGCGTCAGCGCGAGCAATAAAGTCTTGGACATATCGGATGAGAGCGGAGCGGCGGTTGAATATTCCCGCCCGAAAGCGTATTCGGCAGCGCGCATCATCGGTGTCCTTCCTGAGCCATGCGAACCAACCGCACCATCTTTTCTGCGGCCGTGGTCGTGCCGGAGAGCATCCTTGCCCCGCTGGATCTGCGCAAAATCTTCGGACGCTCCGCGCCTCTCGAAGTCGATCTCGGCTGCGGTGACGGAACCTTCCTGGCTGCCCTCGCCGAGCGAAATCCGGAGCGGGATTTTCTTGGCGTGGAGCGTCTGGCGGGTCGCTGGCGGGGCGCTTCGCGGAAGATCGGGCAACGGCAATTGTCGAACGCGCGCATCCTTCGATTCGAGATCTTGCACGCGGTGCAACACCTTCTTCCACGCGAATCCGTGGATGTCTTTCACCTTCTCTTTCCGGACCCGTGGCCGAAGCGACGTCATCAAAATCGTCGCGTTGTCTCGGAAGAATTTCTTCGCGCTGCCGCGCGCGCGCTGTGTCCGCACGGCGAATTGCGGATCGCGACTGATCACGCGGAATACTTTGCGGAGATGGAGCGCGTGGCGCGGAGCGTCCCGATCTTCACCGCGCAGTCGCGTCGCCCACGGGGAGGCCTTGCCATCCACCACCTTCGAGGGACGTTTTCGGGAAAGCGGGATGGAGATTTACCGCTTGTCGCTGCGCAAGACTTCGGGACGCAGATAAGGAATCGCTTCCCACCGATCGCGAAAAAAACGCAGCGTCACCGCGCCAGTCTCGTCCTGCCGCAGAAGCTTGATCCCGCGAGCGGTCACGCTCTCAGCCCAGTCCTCCTTGATGCGTTCGTTCTCTGGAAAATCGAGCCCGGAGGCGATGATCGCCTGGGGTTGCACACGGTCGAGAAATTCAGCCGTGCCCGAGACTCCGGAATGATGTTGTCCTTTAATCAAGATGTCGCTGCGGAGATCCGCTCCGCTCTTCAAGAGCAACTGTTCCGTGGCTTCGCCGCCGTCCGACATCAGGAGAACCCGCCAGTGGCGATGCACTTCGAGCTGCACGACGAGGGCCTGATCATCTGCGGTCGAGGTCGAGAGATTCCGGGGAGGAAAAAGAACCCGCGCAGTGATTTCGGGATCCAATTCTGTTTCATCGCCGGCCGCCCAAAACTGCCGCCGGATGTGATGAGCGTTGCAATAGGCAATCAAATCACGATGCGCGGGGGATCTATCCGGCGCCGCGGTATCGATCAGCACGCGCGGACGAAACGTGCGCTCGACCGAAACGGCGGCACCGATGTGCGCCGGCATCGCCATGCGAAAGGATCAAGCCGTCGAGGCGATTCACCCCGCGCGAGCGCAAATATCCGCGCACTATTCGGCGGAAATCCCGCTCCGGTCCCGGTATCGAACATCCAGTCGCTCTTCTTTCCGCGAAGATACATCCCCGCGCCTGCACCGAGATCCAGCGCGGTGATCTCGACCACGGCCCCGGTCGGCCAGGACGGCAACTCGAGATAGATATGTCCCGCGGGCGCATGCGCGAAGAAATTCACGATGGCGAGCATCGCCGACGCCAGACTCCAGTTCGCGTTGTTGAAAATGAGCGCGAGCCAGGGCGCCATCGTCGCGCTTAGGAGCGACATCAAACCAACCGCGAGGACGAAGAACGCAATCGGCACGACGGCCAGATTCGCGAAGAGCGAGATCGGCGTGATCAGGTAGAAATAGGGCAGGATCAGGAAAAGCGAACCGATCCAGGCCGCGAGCGAAACAGAGGCGCCGCGCGCGATTCCCACGCCAGAGGTGCAGACCGAGGCGCGATATTGCGTCCGAGCAGGACTCGTCGGGAGAAACGGGTCCGGCTGGACCCAGTTCACCATTGTTTTGAAAACGCGATCTGCCATCAGAATGATCGTCCCGACGACCGCGAACGATAATTGAAAACCCATCGAGAATAGCTGCTGAGTATTGGTGTCGAACAAAAGAAAGGCCGCGCGCCGCCAGACTATTGCCCGCGGAGACCCTGCGATCGAGAAGCGCTCCGCCGAGGATCACCGCCGCCATCGTAGCCGCGCGGACGCTGGCCGTGTTCCAGCCGGTGATCGCCGCGTAGAAAAAGAGGGCCGGAACGATCAAGGCAGATCGCGATTTTTCGAGGCAGCGCGGAGCGCATTCGCGATCATCCAGAGGAGAACGGCGACGATCGCCACGTGCAGTCCGGCGACCGCGAAAAGATGAATCGTGCCGGTTTGCTGAAATTCCTCCTCGACTTCATCCGGGGTGGCGTCGCGCACACCGAGAACGATTCCGCTAATCAGGCTGCGCTGCTCGGGTGCGTTCTCCAGGCCACGGACCGAGCGCCGCGTCCATCATTCTGCGAGAAGCCTGCGCGGCGCGGAGAAATCGGTTGCCGGGCGTGTGCCGGAGAATCCGGCCATTCTCCGGATAGCGCGCGATGAACGCGGTCCGGACATCATGACGCGCGAGGTATCGCGCGCATATCAAATTCGCCGGGATTGCGCGGACCTTCGACCGGGGTGAGGACGCCGAACAACTGCACCTCGTCGCCGTAGGCCACGTCTCCGTGCCAGCGCGCCAGCAGCGTCACGGCGCCCAATCGCTCGACGCCGTGGATTTCGATCGAGGTCGCGCGCAGGCGGAACGACGCGGTGTTGCGCTCGGAAATCTTCGGTTCGCTCACCACGACGCCGCGGACGATCGCGCATGCGTCTCGACCGCCCAGCTCTTGAGCGAGTCGCACGCTGGGCGAATTCACCTGGCTCTCGCTGTGCAGGAAGAAGAAAACGGCGACGCACGAACCCGTAGGTCGCAACCGATCGGCGTGCGAGATAGCGCGACGATCGCCAGCGCCAAGGCTGCGGTCGAGCCTAACGATGGATGCGGTGTCGCATCCGCCACGACGATGCCGACGATCGCTCGCGAGGCCAGCCCGATGAAGGGTTGCCGTGGCCAGGACCTTCAGAAGCTTTGTCGCAACGGCCCGCTTGTTCGGCCAGCTCACCGTCATCGGCGCGAAAGATTTTGATTCACCCTCCGCAGCTTATATGGTTGCGCACCAGTGCCGATTCCTTTTTCCAAGAAGAGCCAGCGGAACCTCGTCCAGGCGTCGGAAAACGGCGGTAAGAGCAGCTCCACCCGCGTCAGTTTGCGACCCGGCGCCGATTGGCATAAGCGCAATTTCCTCACCAGTGTCCTCATTCCGTCGCTCTTCACCAAGCGCGCCGGCAAAGGCGGACTGCCGCTCTTTCCCAAGGTCAAGAAGGGCGAACTGAGCATCACCTGGATCGGGCACGCCTCGTTCTTGATTCAAACACCGGACGTCAATGTCCTGATCGATCCGAACTGGTCGAAGTGGCTCAAAGTGATCAAGCGCCTGAAGAAGCCGGGGTTTGATTTATTCCACCTGCCGGAAATCGATTTCGTCCTCGTGACCCACGCGCACTTCGATCACCTCGATCGGCGCACTCTGCGCAAAGTCGCGTCCGATCAACCCATCGTCGTCCCCATCGGCGTCGGGAATCTGGTGCACGATCTCGGTTTCAATATCGTGCACGAGCTGGATGACTGGCAGCGCGTGGAACTTGGGCCGCTTTCCGTTTCGCTCACGCCCTGCCATCATTGGGGCGCGCGAATGCTGCACGATTCGCATCGGGGCTTTGGCGGTTTCCTCATCGAAGCGGAAGGCCGCTCCATCTTCCACTGCGGCGACAGTGCCTACTTCGAGGGCTTCGAGGAAATCGGAAAGCGCTTCGACATCGAGATCGCGCTCCTGCCCATCGGCGCCTACGACGCGCCGAGCGGCCGCGAAGTGCACATGAATCCCGAGGAAGCCGTGCAAGCTTTCCAGGAACTGGGCGCGAAAACGCTCGTGCCGATGCATTACGGCAGTTTCCGCCTCGGCTACGAACCGCTGGACGAACCGCCCGCGCGTTTGCTCGCCTGCGCGCGCGAGCATGGGATCGAGAAGAAGGTTCTCGTCATGACTGAGGGCACGCCGGTCGTGTTGTAGGGCGTTTCTGTGGAACGCCAGCCGGGTCATGATTCCAATCCCAGTAGCGAGTCCGAGGCGACGACGACATAGCGACTTGTTAGGCGCGCTTTCGTGCGGCGCGCTCGTCCTTCTCTTCTTTGCCATTCTCCTCTGGCGCGATCCGTTGCTCTTTTGGAATGACGATTACGAGCTCTCGATCCTGCCGGTCTTCGCCGATGTCGCGCGCAGTTGGTCGGAAGGCCATCTGCCGCTCCTGAGCCCATACTCCTGGGTCTGCAGCAATCTCGCGGGCGAGTTTGAATACGGCACCTTCTCCGTCTTCGTGAATGCCGCGGTCGTGCTCATCTGGAAGTTGCCGCTGAATTTTCCCGCAGCAAGCCGCCGCGCTTTCCCTGGTGCATCTTTTCGTGCTCGCGATGGGCGGATACTTCCTCGCACGCGGCCGGAATCTGGCGCAGCCGCTCGCGCTGATGGTGGGCCTGGTGGCCGCGCTCAATGGCTGGATGGTTTGCTGGGGCGCAACCGATTGGTTCGGTGCGCTCGGCGCCTTTGCCTGGTTCCCGTGGGCGTGGTGGGGACTCGAGCGCGCGCTGGATTCTCGCCGCGGGCGGTATCGGTTTCTTGTGGCCCGCGCCGTTCGTCTACCTGCTCATCACGGGCGGATTTCCCTACACGGTCGTGATGCTGACCGTGCTCGTCGCCTGGCTGTCGCTGAAGTCGATCGTGCAGACCCGGACGCTCTCGTCCATCTGGCCGCTCGCAGTCGGGATGCTTCTCGGCGTCGGGCTTTCCGCGCCGGCCTGGCTGGCGCTTCTTGATTACGTCAGCGGTTCGGCGCGCGAGGCCCAGGACAGCTCGGCGCATTTCCAATGGATCGTGCCGCCGGCCGCGCTGCCTGGCTTCATCCTGCCGGCGTGGACGGTGAACTGGGCGGATTTTTTCACGCACCCGGTGCCGCACAGTGCGACGGAAATGGCCGGCGGTTTCGTCCCGCCGGTGGTCCTTCTCTTTGCCTTGTGTTCGCGCGGGCTTACAGTCGTTAGGCGACTCAGGTGGGAACTCGGGCTGCTTGTGCTCGTGCTCATCGTTTCGATGCTGCCGACGGCGAATGTCTTTCGCTGGAGTTTCCGCTGGTTGCCATTTCTGCATCTCATCGTCGCGCTTTGCGCGGCGGAAGCGGTGCGACTTTTCGTGGCCGATCGCTCCCGATGGTGGAACGCGGGATCGTTCGCCATCGTGCTGTTGCTGGCGATCGGCGCTGCGATGTGGCTGGGGGGGACCGCCGGCCCGTTCGGATGGCAACTTTATCCCTGGATGCTGGCCATGGCGATCGCCTGGGCGGCGGTGCAAACGTTGCCGGTATCGGCTGCGCTGAAATCATGGGCCCTTCCGACGCTCACCTTCGGGGCGTTCCTTGCGACTTACCTTTGCCTCCCGACGAACGGCGGCGTCCCGAAATACAACCTGGATCAAAAGCTCACGCAGCCGGCGCCGCTCGACCCGCAACGCCTGTATCTCAGCATCTATCCAGCGCCGGAGTTTGATTATCGCCTCGAGAAAAGACCGATGCCCTTCGGCACGACCCTGCGGCCAGGCAGCACTTCCATGTGGGGCGGCGTGCGTTTGATCAACGGCTACAGTCCCATCCGACCGGCCGGGGTGGCGCGCGAATTCGACTTCGCGATTCACGGCGAAATCGCTCCCTGGGCGGGCGAGTATCTTTCCCGAGTGGCAGGGCGGGCCCGACGGCGAATTGGCGCGGATCGGAGTGGATGGAATCATTGTCGCGAGCGAACTCGCAGTGACACCGCAGCCCGCCACGGAGTGGGAACTCGTCCATTCCTCAGATGAAGGCCGCGTCTATCATCGGCGTGGCGCGGCGTTCCCGAGTATTCGATCCGAACACATCATCGCCGATCCTCAGGAGAGGAATTCTTTCGGCGCGGCCACGGTCCGCGTCATCGAAGACTCGCGTCACCGCGCCATCGCCGAGATTGCCGTGCCCGACGGTGGGCCACCGGCGCAGATCGCGTTTTCGCGCCCGTATTTCCGCGGCTATCAGGCACATATCGGCCAGGCAAACATTCGAGGTCCACTCCTACCGCAACATGATCCCTGTCGTAGAAGTTCCCGCTGGAACGAGCGGTCAATTGGTTCTGCAATATCGTCCGCGCTGGCTCATTTACGGCGGCGCGATCGCCGCTTTCTGCGCACTCGTTTGCTTGGCGGCCGGCGCCAAGGCCCTGCTCAACCGCGCGGGTAAGGCTTTCGCCCAGCGATCCGAAGCTCTTCCGACCAGCCGCGATTGGTCCCGAGCCAAACACCAAAATTGGCTGGAAACCCGTTTCGCGTGAATGAAGGTTCCGATCACAGTTTTTCTGCCCTCTTCCTATGACGACGATGAACTCTCTTTGGCCGTGGCCAAGGGCCAAACGAGAAGTTCCCAGAGCCTGCATGAAGCCAGGATCAGCGTCAGATCAGCGCCGCCTTCCGCTCCCTTCGTCGGCCCCTACGTTGGCCACGCGCCTAAGACTCAACTGCTAAAGGGCGGCGCGCATTGCGGCGAGCGGCGCTTCGCCTTCGAACCACGTCTCGAATGAGAGCGCGCCTTGATGCAGTAACATCGATAGGCCATTCACTCCCCGCGCGCCCGCCTCGGCCGCCGCGTCCAGTAACGACGTTCGTTCCGGCGCATAAATCGTATCGTAAATCATCAGGTGCGGAGCGAGCAGCACTGGTGGCAACACGGGCGGGTCCGAGTGTCTTACGGCCGAGCGAGGTGGCGTTGACCACGAGGTCGATGTTTGCGATTTGCGCTCGCAGCGCTCGCTCTTCCCCAAGGCACCGCTTCCAATCGGCGCACCCGCGCGGCGACGCGCGTATCGACAAAGAACGGCTTCAGCTCCGCCGCCAGCTGCTGCGCTGTCGCGATGGTTCGGTTCACCAGCACCAATCGCTCGCAGCCTCTCGACCGCGCATTGCATCGCAATCGCCCGCCCGGCGCCGCCGCCCGCGCCTAACAAGAGGACGCGCAGATCGCGCAGGTCGACCGAAAACTCGCTCCGGATCGCCCGCGCGAATCCGGGGCCGTCGGTGTTCGAGCCGATGAGCCTGTCGCCGTCGATCCGCACGGTGTTGATCGCGCCCACCCTGCGCGCGAAGTCGTCCATCCCATCGACCACCCGCGCGCCGGCGATCTTGTGCGGGATGG
>CAWATC010000028.1:0-56039 GCA_963784865.1 uncultured Verrucomicrobiae bacterium
GATTTGCGATGGTCGATTTTCGCTTGTCGACTGTTTTTTGTTCGCACTACAGCATTCGGGCAAGAGTCACGACGACCTCGCCACGGCCTGCGCTTTTTTTCCTGTCGGCAATTATCTGGTTTTCTCCACCATGCGCGACGATGGAATCCCCGTCGTAAGAATACCGCACGGCGCTCGCGATTATCGGCGTGATCTCGATTGAATTGGCGCCTTCGGAATGGACCTCGAGATGTAGCGGCAGACTGTCTGCCTAATCGAAACGCAAGAGATCGGCACTGGACGGCGCTTATACCATGTATCATGCTCCTTTCCGATGACTGTCTGCTTTGTCGAGCTGGAGGCTTTCACCGAAGAAGTGTTGCGCGTCGCCGATGAGGAGACGCTGCGGCAGTTCGAGGCGGAGCTGGCCGCCCGACCCGGAAGCCGGGGATTTGATCCGGCATTCGGGCGGTCTGCGCAAAGCTCGGATGAAGCTGCCGGGCCGGGGCAGGAGTTCCGGGGCGCGCGTGATTTACCTCTGGCTGCCGGAGGCGCGGCGCTTCGTGCTCTTCATGCTCTACACCAAGGCGAAACAGGCGGACATCCCGCCCGCGCTGCTCGCGCGGCTGAGGGCGGCAGTCGAAACCATCAAAGCCAGCTACAACCGATGAAAACGAAAACGAAGAAACCCGAAATCACCTTCGATGCCGAGGCGCTCGTCGCCCGCGTGGAAGGCTTCGCCGCCGGACGGCAACCGGCGCGCGAACGCACGATGAAACTGCCGCCGCCGGTCAAGCCGATCCCCGCGAAGCAAATCCGCGCCATCCGTCTCGGGCTGGGCTGCACGCAAACCGAGTTCGCCGTGCTGCTCAACGTCCCGGCGTCACCGCCATCTCGTGGGAAAACGGCACGCGCAAACCCAGCGGCGCCGCCTTGCGCCTGCTCGCCGTGGCCCGGCATCACCCGGAAGCGCTGCATGCGGCGTAGCGGCGTGGATTCTCAACTTGGCTGCGAGGGGGGAGAATCGACCCCTTCTGTGATTTGCAGTGACGAGGGAGATTCTTAGCCCGATCGCTTCAATGACATTCGACGAACGGCTGGCCGTCATGTCTGAACTCACCTTAGTTTGCGAAACAGGTGTGGGAGACGAAATCATGGCCGTTCTTAACAAGCATTTCTATACCCTGGGAACAGCGCGAAGCGTCTTCTGTGTTACGGACCCGAAATACGAGAGGGATTTTCTTCCACCGAGCCGAGACTTCCGTGGCAAAGGCTACCTGCACTCCTTCTTGGCCTCTCGTCGAATCATGAATGTGAAGAACCGAGGTGAAGGCGGAACTTGGAATTACACATATACAATTTCTTTCGACACCAACTTCCCGAGTTACCTTCGAAGTAGGGCACGAGGAAAGTCGCTGGGCGATCTCGATGAGGCCATTACGGAGTGTCTTCAGTTTTTGGTACCTCATCGCTCCGGGGTGGACATTGAGTTGTATCTTTTTGAAAACGCAGAGCGCATAGACTCACCTCCAGTATGGGAAACGCTTCACGCCTACCTGTCGTTCAGGCAAGCAGATCAAGACAAATTAGCAGCATCAGGAATAATTGAATGCAAGCTATCGCAGCAAGAATTGATCGAAAGTCTAGAGGAAGTGCTTCTCGTGCTTCGCGGAACCGACTGGCAGAGGCGTGCTGATCATGCGCGAATGAATTGGTCTGTTGCCTATGTCGTTCTGCTTGCGGCCTCGGCCGTTCATCTTGCTTACCCGAGAAAATCAGCCGGTTACCGCTTGCAAAGGCTGCTTTCATTTCTCGAAGCTGAACTCGGCTTACTTCCTCAACAAGAGCTTTTCTTCGCGCACGCTTTTTTTGAGCGAGGTAACCAAGAGAAGTTCTTTCGTCACGTCCAGGCGAATGCAAAGGAACTCAGTAAGAAACTACGGAACATGGCATGGGATCTCGCTCACCCGAGAACGGTTCTTGACCTGACCGGTGCTGCAGCGCGGGGGATATCCGAGCACGCAGATTTTGTGATTCCCTACATCCTGACCTTCGATCAACCAGTGCGCGCGCTTTACGACGGCTTTCAGGCCAAAGGCATTATTTCATATTTTGACGAAGGTCTGAAGGTGCAGCCCATTTTTCCCGATGAATGTTCACACCAGTATTTCTGATGCGATTTCAGGCAACTCTGAAGAATATTTCGACGCGAACAGAATCAAGGCGCGATTGAAGCGAGGCGTCGCCTTCGACGAGACACGGAGACGTGAAGTCATAGCAGCCGCGGAAGCCTATTTGGCGTCCGTCCTTGGTGCATCCTGATGGATAATAATCTACAAGAGTAAGAGTCACGGTATGGCTGACAATGAAGGCCGTTCGCTGATTCACCGGCCCGACCTATCTCTTGAAAAGGCAGCGGCGCGACCAACCAGGGTTCTGACCGAAATTGTAGAACAAGCTCTTGCGCTGGCGAGAGGTTTCGCCCCTGTGCCGGTCGACCTTAATGCCCTCGTGCGCGATGGGAAAAGTCTCTATTGCAGATACCATGGAATGACGGAAGAAAACATTCGCGCATTCGGGCTGTTCCTTCCCGCTGCAGGGGCCGGTCACAGCAAGGCCCAATACTACCTTGGCTGTTGCTACGAACTAGGCGATGGGGTGCCGCAGGATTATGTGGAGTCTGCTAAGTGGTATCGGAAAGCCGCCGATCAAGGAAACTTTAAGGCACAATACAAACTTGGCGGTTGCTACGGCGACGGCCAAGGCGTGCCACAAGATTATGTGGAGTCTTATAAGTGGTATCGGAAAGCTGCCGATCAAGGGGACGCTTGGGCGCAAAACATCCTTGGCTCTTGCTACTATAGTGGTTCAGGCGTGCCGCAGGATTATGTGGAGGCAGTGAAGTGGTGGCGTAAAGCCGCTGATCAAGGGGGCGCTCGTGGACAAATCAATCTCGGCTATTGCTACTACCACGGCGAAGGCGTGTCGCAAGACTATGTGGAGGCTGTTAAATGGTTTAGAAATGCTGCAGAACAAGGAAACGCCGATGGCAATACAGCCTTGGACTATCCTATGCCAATGGCTGGGGCGTGCCGATTGACACGCTCCAAGCCTATAATTGGTTCCAGTTAGCGGCTGACCAAGGGGAAGAGAAAGCTAAGGAGGAAGCTACGGCGCTGGCGGCATTAATGTCACCTTCCGAATACAAAGCTGCTCACGCGCTCTACCAAGAGTTCAAGGACAAGCACTAGACGCCATGAAAGACACCGTCGTTTATGAAAATCCGGAATTGGCGAAACTGCGTGCAATGGTAGATGCGACGCGGGTACGGTTAGCCGAGCTGGAAGCCGCTTACACGATCGAAAAGGCGAAGGTGGATGGCTTGCAGGCGCGCTTGTTCAGCCGGTTGCGGCAGCAGCATCAGGAAAGGGAACGGCTCCGGCTCATCGTGAGCTATCGCAAGCAGTTTCTCGATGCGCTGCGGCGGCAGGGCGACGACGGAAGCCGAGCAGGTGCGGCGCGAATATCACGAGGCGCGGCGCGCAGCGACCGCGAGTATCAGGAGACGGCGGCGGCGATGGCCGCGAAGAAGGAATTGACCGCCGAAGAAGAAGGCGAGCTTGCCAAACTATGGAAAACGCTCGTGAAGCTGTATCACCCCGACCGTTTCGCCCATGAGCCGGACAAGCTCGAAACCTACAGCAAACTGACCGCTGCGATCAATCGAGCAAAAGACAGCGGCGACCTCGACACGCTTCGGCAGATTGCCAGCGATCCGCACGGTTTCATTTTGCGGCAAGGCTGGGCGAGCCTCGACTTCCGGGAAGAGGAACATGCCGCCCGGCTGGGGAAACTTTTGGAAAGTTTAGAGATGGAGATTCTCCGTGTTTTGGAAGCGACGAAACAACTCCGTGAGAGTCCCGAATTCGAACTTTACGAACTGACGGCAAGGAACGCCGAGATGTTCGACGAGATTGTCAGCAAGCAGACGGCGCTTCTTGAAGAGGAAATAATCGAACTAACAAACGAAGCGAGTCGATTAGGTGAAGAAATTGGGGCAATAACAGCATCTGTTATGTCGGCAGAAACTTGACCGCGCGTGTAGGTCTCGCAGGCAGCAAAATTTCGGGCGGCTCGGCTGGCCTAATCGAAACGCAGTGCGATCACCGGATCGATCTTCACCGCGCGCCGCGCCGGAAAATAGCAGGCCGCAAACGCCGCCGCCGCCAGCAGCACGGTCACGGTGCCAAACACGCTCGGATCACTCGGATTGACTCCATACAATAGCGCCGCGACCAGCCGCGTTACGCCGAACGCGGCCACCAAGCCGACGACCAACCCGATCGCTGCCAGCACCATCCCTTGCCGCAGGACGAGTTGAAGCACTTCCCAACCTTGTGCGCCCAGCGCCATGCGAATCCCGATCTCGCGCGTCCGCTGACTGACCGAGTAGGCCATCACGCCATAGACGCCCATGGACGCGAGCACCAGCGCGAGCAAACCAAATGCGCCCAGCAAGACGTGCGCCCATCCACGAAGGCCAAAGCGCGAAGGCCATGTGATCGGCCACGGTTTTTTCGTAGGTGATCGGGATGCGGGTGTCGGTCGCGCGGACAAGTCGATGCGCCTCCGCGAGCATCGGTCCGGGCGGGCCGGCTGTTTGGATAAACAGCGTCACCGCCGCTTTCGGCGCTTCGTCCAAGGGGAGATAAACCATCGACGCCGGCCTCTCGCTCAGAGTCACCGCCTTGACGTCCTTCGTGATGCCGACGACCTCCACTGGTTCGCTTTGGAAAAAACGAAAACGCCGTCCAACCGCGTCCTCTCCCGGCCACAACTGACGCGCCATGGTTTCATTGATAATCGCGACCATCGCTGCGCTCCTTTCCGCGTCGTGCTCGTTGAATTTCCGTCCCTGCAACAAAGGAATGCCGAGCGCGTCGAAATATCCTGGAGTGATCGTGCTGAAGTTCGCAAACCGGCGGTTCAACTCCGCGTCGGAATCGCGCCCCTCGACGTAGATCGTCCGGCCGCGTCCGCCAAAACCGAGCGGAACCCATTCGCCGGCTTCGGCTCGGCGCACTTGCGGATTGCGTCGCAGACGCTCGAGTAATTCGTGGATGGTTTGCAGCCCGCGCGCGTTGTCGTAACCGGCCAGGTTCAAATCGAAAGAAAGGAGCGCGAGCTCGCTGGTGCGGAAGCCGGGATCGATCGCCTGCGCTTTGTGAAAGGCCTTCAGGAAAAGACCTGAGCCAATCAGGAGCAAAAGCGAAACCGCAATTTGCGCGACCACGAGAAGATTCCGCAAGTTCCAACGCGACGTGCCGCCACCAGCTGCTCGACGCGCGTTCGCGCAGCCCTTGCGTGAGATCCCAGCGGGCCGTTTGCAAAGCGGGAGCGAGTCCGAAGATTACGCCACTGAAAAGTGCGAGGAGCAAGGCGTAAACGAGGACCCGGAGATCGGGCGAACAATCGAGCGCGAGCGGCATCGGGGTCGCCGGCAAGAGCGCGAGTAAGAGATCGCCCAGCCAATAGGCCAGAATCACGCCGCCGATTCCGCCGAGCAACGCGAGCAGGATACTCTCGGTAAGCAATTGCCTAACGATACGTCCGCGGCTTGCACCCAGGGCCAGACGCACCGCCATTTCGCGTTGGCGCGTGGTCGCGCGGGCCAGCAGGAGATTGGCGACGTTCGCGCAGGCGATGAGCAAAATGCTCCCGGCCGCCACGACCAGGAGTGCCGAAATATTCACCACTCCATTCTCGCTGTCGGGCCCGCCGAGACCTTGCGTCTTGGCCGATTCGAGTGTCGCCAGGACCACGCTGCGCTCCTTGTTAAACTCCGGATAGGCCAGTTCGAGATGACGCGCGACGGTCTTCATCTGCGCCTCGGCCTGCGGGAGCGAGACACCCGGCTTGAGACGCGCGACCAGGTTCAACATCAAGGCCCGGCGGTTCTCGTACCATTCGAGCGAGACCGGGCGCGACCCAGCCCCGCATCGCCATCGGCACCCAGAGATCGGGCGCTACGCCCACATCCGTGCCGGTGAATTTCTGCGGCGCCACGCCGATGACCGTGAACTGCCGTCCGTTCAGCGTGAGCGCGCTCCCGATGATGCCCCGATCGCCGCCGAGTTTTTTCCAAAAATGATGCGCCAGAACCACGACCGGATGTCGATCGGGCGTCTTATCTTCCTCGGGTCGGAACGCCCGGCCCAGCGCGGGCGTTACCTCCAGGAGCGAGAAGTAATTTCCGCTCACGGTTTGGGCAAAAACATTTGTCGTCTCGCCACCGCTCGACATTCCCATCGGCATGAATTGATAGGCCGCGATGCCGGTGAAGACGGTGTTCTCCTTCGCGAAATCGACGAAGTTCAGAAACGAATTCGCCTGCTTCCCGTTGCGCGCGTCCAGCGTGTAAATCTGCACTAGCCGATCCGGATGCCCGACCGGGAGAGGCCGCAAGAGCAGCGTGCTGACGACGCTGAAGATGGTCGTGTTGACCCCGATCCCGAGGGCAATGGCAAAGAATGCGACGACAAAAAATCCCGGGCTCTTCAAGAGCATGCGCACCGCGTAGCGAAGGTCCTGAATCATATCGACCTCACGCTCGGCAGCGGCGGCGTCGACCGCGTCGCGTCCAACAATCAGTAGCCTCGCTCGATCTTGATGTTGCCACTGTTCGTCCGGATCTTGAACTCCGCGCCGCCTTCCGCGCCAATCGTCGTCCGCAGGGTTCGGCCGTCGCTCTGGCCGTGCTCCTGTCCGAACTGGTTGCGTGATCCGGCCGCTCACGCTTGCGGCATCGAGCCGGACCGCAGGATCAGGTGGCAAGGGACGCTGACCTCGCCATGCGCGAGTTCCGCCAGGAGCGAAAGCATTGCCCGTTTCCCACCAATTGTATTCGACCGCAATCTTGCCTTCCGAAGCCGTGAGATGCACGGCGCTGAAGCAATTCTGCGCCCAAATAATACCATTCGTTAGGCGCGCGTTCACCGCGGGCCCGCGCAACCCGTCGACGATGATCTCTCCGCTGACCAGCTCGACCTGCGGAAGTGAGCAGGTTTGCGGGACGAGGATCACGTAATCGACCGTGCCCGGAACGATCTTGCAGGCTCAAACCTTTCGGACCCGGCGGATAGATCGTGTCGATGCTCGCCTTGTCGCCATCGATCGAGACCTTGATGGAAATGCCGTCGAGTCGCTCCTTTGAGTACGCCTTCTTGCGCGCAAAGACCTTCAGTTCGTTCACTTCGGAACCGTAAACGTAAATCGTCCCATCAGTGTTGCGGATGGTGATCGCCGCGGCTGGCGACAGCGGGTAAGTCTGCTCGAACTTCTCCTGGAGTGGAGTGCTCTTCGCCACACCGCAGCCGAGGAACAGGAGCGCGAACGCGACCGCCCTACTCATGTCGCAGCGCCTCCATCGGATCCACGTTCATCGCGCGGCGCGCGGGCAGATAACTGGCCGCGAGCGCCGCGAACCCGAGGAGCAACATCACCGTCAAATACGTGACGCAAATCGGTCGCAGCGACACCATACAGGAAAATCGCCAGCACTCGCGTGGCGCCAAGCGCCCCAATGATTCCCGCCGCCAGGCCCGCGCCGACCGGAATCAGACTTTGCTTCAGAATCAACCGCAGCATATCGACTCGCTGCGCGCCGAGGGCCATGCGAATGCCGATCTCCGTCGTTCGTTGCGAAGCGATGTAAGCCATGACGCCGTAAAGCCCGACCATGGCAAGCAGCAAGCGCCGCACCGGCGAAAACGCCGAGCATGATCATGCTGAAACGGCGATTGATCGAACGACGCGGAAACAATCTGCTCGATCGTCTGGAATTTCGTCGGCATTTCCGGATTCAAGGCACGGGCTTCGCGCCGCATCGCCGCGGTCAAGCGCAGCCGCGTCGCCGCGACCGCGCACGACGATGGAAAATTCCGCCGTGGCCGCCGGTCGTTGAAAATAATTTGTGTAAACCGTCGGACGTGGGTCGCGATCCAGCCCGTTGTCGCGCACATCGCCGACGATCCCGACGATGTTCAGCAAATGCAGATCGCCATCCATGTTTCCGTATTGAATCTGTTTGCCGATCGCCTCCTCGCCAGGCCAGTAACGTTTGGCGAGTGCCTGACTAACGAGTGCTACGTGAGGAGCGTCCGGTCCGTCGCTCTCTTGAAACAATCGGCCGCGAATGAGCGGGATACCGAGCGCGGCAAAATAGCCGGCGCTGGCCGCGCGATAATCCGCGTCGCGCGCGCGCTCGCCCGGGGAAAGCGCGTCGAGTTGCCGGATGAGCTCCGGCATGGTCTCGGCGGCTTGCCGCCGCGTTCTTCGATGAAAGTGCCGTTGGCCCCGTCGCCACTCATCGGCAGCGCACTGATGCCGCCGACATTTGTCACGCCCGGCAAGAGACTCGAGACGTTCGAGTAATTGATGATAAAATTGCGCGAGGGATCGCATCGCCGCCGGCTCTTCCGGTTGCGGCAGCAAGACGGTCATGGCGATGACGTTTTCCGCGCGAAAACCGGGATCGACCGCGAGCAGTCGCTGAAAACTTCGTCCGAGCAAACCCGCGCCGACGAGCAGCATCACGGTGAGCGCGACCTGCGCGACGATGAGCAGATTGCGCGCACGCGTTTGCTGCGTGCCGGCCGAACCACCGCGACCCGCGTCTTGCAAATCGGATTGCAGTTGCCGGCGCGAAGCGTGAAAGACCGGCACGAAACCGAGCACCACCGCCATCAACAACGAAATCGCCAGAGTGAAGAGAAGAACATTCGTGCTCACTCCGATCTCGCCGACGCGCGGCAGATCGCCGGCATAAAGACTGACGATCAAACGCACACTCCACGATGCGAGCAACGTGCCGATCGCTCCGGCGACGAGCGTCAAGAGCAGCGCTTCCGCGATGAATTGCCGCGCCAATCTTGCGCGCGACGCGCCCAGCGCCGCGCGCAAGGCCACTTCCTTCCGTCGCGCCGTCGCGCGCACGAGCAAAAGATTCGCGACGTTCGAGCAGGCGATCGCGAGCAGCAATCCGACGGCGCCGCACAAGACAAACAAGACGCTGCGGATGTCGCGCACGAAACGCTCACGGAACGGAAGCAAACCGAAACTGGCGGCATCGGTTTGCGAACCGTGTTCCAATTTCAACGCACGACCAATCGCTCGCGACTTCGGTGCTCGCTTGTTGAAAGGAAACGTCCGCGCGCAAACGAGCGATGACACGAAAATTGTGCGCGGTTCTCGATTCGTACGGCGGATAAATTGCGCTCGGGTACCAAACATCGGCGCCGGCCGGAAACTCCGTCTCCGGCGGCAGAACGCCGATGACCGCGAAACTGCGATTCGCAAAACGGAGCGCGGTTCCTTCCAAATTTGTCCGGCCCTCCAGCATTCGCTTCCAAAAGCCGTAGCTGACCACGGCGACTTGATTTCCTTCGCGCAACGTCTCGGTAGAAATCAGCCGACCGAGAGTCGGCGCGACTCCGAGCACGCGGAAAAAATCCGCGGAAACCCCGCAGACGTTCGTCCGCACCGGCTCATTTCCACCGGCGACCGCCTCCGGACTGACGAAATAGCTGGCCACCGCATCGAAGCTGCGATTGCGCGTGGCAAGATCGTCAAAATTCGGTTGGGCGACCCGCATGCCGCGCCCCGCTTCATTCAGTTCCTGGACCTCGACGAGACGTTCCTGCGCTGGATAGGGCAATGGTCGCAGAAGGACCGCATCGACCACGCTAAAGATGGCGGTGGCCGCGCCGATGCCGAGCGCGAGCGTCATGATCGCCACCAGACTGAACCCCGGCCGTTTCCAGAGCGAACGGCAGGCGAGGCGGATCTCTGCGAGGAAATCATTCATAACGAAGCGCGACCATCGGATCGACTTTCATCGCGCGGCGCGCGGGAATGTAGCTGGCGAACAACGCGGCCAGGCCTAACAAGAAGACAACCGTGGCGTAGGTGAAAAGATCGTTCGCGCCGACACCGTAAAGCAGACTCGCGAGGAGACGTGTTCCGGCGAACGCAGCCAGGATTCCAATCGCCAGCCCGACGGCCACGACGGTCAAACTCTGGCGCAGAATCATCGTCAGCATGTCGCCACGTTGCGCGCCCAGGGCCATGCGGATGCCGATCTCGCGCGTGCGTTGCGAGACGCTGTAGGCGATGACGCCGTAAATCCCGATCGCCGCAAGAAGCAACGCCACGCCCGCGAAGATCGCGAGCAGCATCATATTGAAGCGCGGTTGCGCGAGCACTTTCCGGATCAGGGTTCGCATCGGCTGCAAATCGCCCACGAAGACCTGCGGATCTTCTTCCTGCACGATCCGGCGCACGGATGCCTGCAGACCGGCAAGCGACTCGTTAGCCGTGCGCAATGCCAGCCAAACCTCGCGCCGCGGGGCCTGCGCGAATGGCTGATAAAATTCCGGCGCGATCTCGCTGCCCAGGTTGTCCTGCTTGGTGTCGGCGACTACGCCGACGATCTCGAGCGCGGCCGGTTCGCCCTCGTCTTGATCGAGCAGAATGCGTTGCCCGACGGGATTGCCCGGCGAGAGGAAACGGCGCGCGAATGTTTCGTTAACCATCGCGACAGACGCGGCGTTTTCGTTGTCGCGCGGCTCGAAGTCGCGCCCGGCGCGCAGGCCGATTTGCATGGCGCGCAAATAGCCCGGGGAAAGGACGACATGCGACGCGCCGGGGTGATTACCGGGCGCGATCGGCGGCTGGCCGGCGATGGTGAAGGACGAGTAGTTATCCTGCCCGCTCATGGGCAACGGCATGGCCGCGCCGACCGCTTCGACGCCGGGAAGCGCAGCCAATTTCGCCAGCACATCATTATAGAAGCGGCGCTGCGCCGGTTCCTCGGAGTAGCGCGAACGCGGCACCACCTGGTCGAGAACCAGGACCCGCTCGGAACTGAAGCCCGGATTGGTTCGACTCAAATTGAAGAAGCTCTTGATCAGCAAACCCGCGCCCGCGAGCAGGAGGAGCGAAAGCGAAACCTGCGAGACCACGAGGAAGGCGCGCAGACGCGCGCCGTGTTGTCCGCCGCTCGTGCCCTTGGCGCCTTGCTGGAGCGCGGCGTTCAAGTTTTCTCGCGCCAGTTGCAACGCAGGAATGAGTCCGAAGATGAGCGTGCTGGAAATAGCCAGCGCAAAGGTGAACACGCCGACGGTGGCGTTGACGTGCAACTGCGAGAGGCGCGGGACATTGCGCGGACCAAACGCCCGCAGCACATCGACACCCCACCAGGCGAGGAGCAAACCGCCCGCGCCCCCGAGGAGCGCGAGAAGCAGACTCTCACAAAGCAGTTGCCTAACGATACGAGAACGACTGGCCCCGAGGGCAGCGCGGATGCCGATCTCGCGACTGCGCACGGCCGCGCGCGCGAGGAGGAGATTGGCCACATTCGCGCAGGCAATGAGCAGGACGAGCGCGACCGCCCCTAACAAGACTAACAACGCCGGGCGCACGTCGCCGACCAGATCTTCGAGCAACGGCAGGACGCGCACGCCGCGATCGGTGTTGGTATCGGGAAATTGTTGCTCCAATCGCTTCGCGATCGGTTTCAATTCCGCCTCGGCCTGCGCCAGACTCACGTCCGGTTTCAACCGTCCGATGAAGCGCAGGAATGTCGCGCCGCGCTGCGTTACGTTTTTCGCCACCAGCGGCTCCAGCGGCATGATGTAATCGCTCGATTCCGCGTCGACGGGAAACTTCCAGCCCGGCGGCATTACGCCGATGATGGTCAGTTTACGATCGGAAAACGACGCCTGCTGACCGAGGACTTTTGGATTGCTCGCGAAGGCGCGCTGCCAAAGTCCATAGCTGAGCACGGCAACATCCGGCTGACCGAGCTTCGCCTCTTCCGCGGTGAACCCGCGACCGATCATCGGCTGCACATCCATGACGCGAAAGATGTCGCCATTGGCCGCAAGGCCGTGCAGTTCCTGCGTTTCCCCGGCGCCGGAGAGAATCGCGCCCGCGCGCGAGTAGGCCGCCATGGCGGTGAAGCTCTGGCTCTGCGCGCGGAAATCGTAGAAGTCGGGAAACGATCCGGTCATTTTCGCCTGCGGCTCGCGCGGCGGGGCGCCCCACAGCATGACCAGTTGGTCCGGGTGCGGGAATGGCAGTGGCCGCAGCAGGACGGCGTCGACCACGCTGAAGATGGCGCTGTTGGCACCAATCCCGAGCGCGAGCGTCAGGACGGCGATGATGGTAAACGCGGGCGCTTTGAGCAGCATCCGCAGGGCATATTTGAAATCGGTCATCATAAGAATTAGCTCTTGTTAGTCCAAAGTGATCATTCCGCACGCAGGGCGATGACGGGATCGATGCGGGATGCTCTTCGCGCGGGCAACCAGCAAGCGAGTCCAGCCGCGATCGACAAAGCCGCGCCTCCACCAATCCAGGCGAGCAGGTTCGGCACGGGCATCTCCGCCCATTGACTCTGCACCAGCCGGACCGCGCCCCAGGTCGTGAGTGCCCCCGTCACAAAACCAATCCCAAGCACAGTCGTACCTTGCCCCGCGACAAGTCGGATGATTTGCGCTGCGGTCGCGCCTAGCGCGCTGCGAATTCCAAATTCCCGCTCCCGGCGCGCGACCTGCAACGAGAGCAATCCGTAGAGGCCGATCCCGGCGAGAACCAAACCGAGCAAACCGAACGCCGAGACCAGGACGAAAATGAAGCGCTCGGTCGCGTGCATCCGGCCCGCGGCCTGTTCCAGCGAGACCACGTTGAACGCGGCCAGGCGCGAGTCCGCCCGCGCGAGCGCGCCCCGAATCACGTCCGCGGTCAGCGGTTCGCCTTTCGACTGCACAATGAACGTGATCTCGTCGAATTGCCCGGGATCCGTGGCCAGCATTTGCGGAATCGGGCGAGTGATCGTTCCGATAACTTCGCCGTCGGCGGGCTCCGCGACCACCTTCATGTCGGCGACCACTCCGACGACGGTCAGCCACGGACGCGGCCCGTCGAGACGGCCCCACTTCACGCGTTTGCCGATCGCATCCTGATCCGGCCAAAAGCGCCGCGCGAAGGCATTGGTCACGATACATATCGGCGGCGCATCCGCGTTGTCGCTCTCGAGAAATTCGCGGCCATGCAAAAGTCGCTGGCCGAGTGTTCTTGAAATAGTCGGGCGCCGCGGCGCGCTCGTAAGCCATGTAAAATCCGCGCGGCTCCGGCACGGCGACGCCCTCCGGATTGAAGCTCATCAGGTCGCGCGGCGGATTCAGCGGCGCGGGCGAAGTCAGAGTGGCAGAGACGACGCCGGGGAGCGAGCGGAGTTGCGCGAGCGCAGCGTTGAGGACGTTCAGCTTCGCCGCTCGGCGAACTGAAGAGACGCTCCGGCGTGTTGCAGTTGAACTGCGATGCGGCCCTGCGTTTCGAAACCCCACGGTTCGTTGATCAGCTTTTCAAAATATTGCGTCGCGGTGATGCTCGCGGTCAGGAGAACGGCGGCGATCGCGAGTTCAACAACGACAAATGAGCCGAGGAGCCGGCGGGTGCTGCGGTCGAGCGTGGCGCTGCGCGACGCGGCGCTCATCGCTCCGCGCAAATCGGTGCGCGCCGCGCGAATCGCAGGGAGCAGACCGAATCCCAAACCGGTGAGGAGCATGACGCCGGCAGCGAAGGCAAACACCGGCAGATCGAGTCGCACCGCGTTATCAAATTCGCGCATCGCACTCCCGGTGGCATCGGCGCCCTCGGGACTCAATGCCACCAGAGCGGGCGTGAACCACGAGGCCACGAGCAAACCGAGAGCCGTCCCGAGCACGGCGAGCACCAGGGCCTGGGCGAGTTGTTGGCGGATCAATCGGCCGCGACTCGCGCCCAAAGCCGCGCGCAACGCGAACTCGCCATTGCGCTCGATCACACGCGCGAGAAGCAGTCCGGCGAAGTTCGCCGCGGCGATCACAAGCGCGCACAAGGCCGCGCCGACGATGACCAAAATTTTCGGACGCAGATCCATGACGAAACTTTCCCGCAGCGGCGGCAGATAAGCGGCGCGCGGGTTCATCGGATTCGGATCGGTCTGATTGATCGCCGCGCAAATTCGGCGCAAGGCCGCTTCCGCCTGCGCGATGGTTACGCCGGGCCGCAGCCGGCCGACCCCGTAGAGAAAGTGACCGCCGGTCGCACCGACGACAGGCGGCGGCGCAGCCAGCGGCACCCAAACGCTCGCCCGATAGGGATGCCGAAATGCCTTCGGCATCACGCCGACGATCGTGTGCGGGCGGCCATCGAGCGTTAGCGAACTGCCAAGAACATCGGGACGCGCGCTGAGCGTGTTTCGCCAGAAATCGTCGCTGATCATGGTGACCGCCGGCCCGCCGGGACGATCTTCATCGGCCGTGAAAGTGCGGCCGAGCGCCGGCGGCAGACCGAGAACGGAGAAAAAATTCGCGCTGATGCGGGCGGCCGAAACCGTTTGCGCGGGCGAGCCGTCGGGCAGGCCCACCGTCATGTCCACACCGGTCGCCGCCCCGATTCCCTCAAAGATGTCGCGACCGGATTCGCGCCATCGTTCCACCGTCAGCTCACTCAAATTGACTGAGGCGCCGCGCGCGCCGCTTTCCTCCTGCGCTTCGTAAATCCTAACGAGTCGTTCCGCGTGCGGAAACGGCAACGGCCGCAGCAACGTCCCCTCGACGACTGAGAAGATGGCGGTATTCGCGCCAATACCGAGCGCGAGCGTCAGGATCGCGACCGCAGAGAACGCCGGCGATTTCGCCAGCATGCGGAACGCGTAACGCAGGTCATTCATAGCGCAGTGCGACCATCGGATCGACGCGGGTCGCGCGACGCGCGGGCAGAAAACACGACACTGCGGCCACGAGCGTGAGCAATCCCGCGACGGCGAAGTAGATCGTCGGATCGAGCGGATTGACCTTGAAGAGAATGTTCTTCAGCGCGGCCGCCGCGACCACGCCGAGAAGCAGCGCGACGCCGCCGACGCCGAGGACCAGCCCGATGGCGAGTTGCCACGCGCCCTGGCTCATCACCATGCGCAAAATGCGCTTCGCATCCGCGCCCAGCGCCATTCGAATGCCGAACTCCTGCGTGCGCTGATTGACCGAAAAACTCATCACGCCGTAGAGGCCGACGCCGGAAAGGATGAAGGCGACGACTCCAAAGATGGTGAAGAGCGTCGCGATCACGCGACTGCCGGAGAGGATGTCGTTGTGAAACTGCGCGGGCGTTCCGGGGAAGTAGGTCGGCAGATTCGAGTCGATCTCAGCGACGGCTTTGCTCAGCACCGGCCCGAGCGTGTCGGCGCGCTGACCGGCGCGCGGCCTAACGAGTACGGTGGCAAACTGCGTGGCCGGCGAGGCGCCGAGCAGCGGCATGTAGAATCCGGCGGCCTCGGTTTGCTGATCGAACGGACCCTGCATCAACGTGTCCGGCACGACGCCGACGATGGTGCGCCACGGCTGTTCTTTGCCGGGATTGAAGATGCGCACCTGATGTCCGAGCGCGCTCTGGTTGCCCCAATGTTTCCGGGCAAAGCTCGCGTTCACGATCGCGACCGGTTGCTTCGAGTCGCTGTCGTCGATGGTGAAATCGCGGCCTTCGAGAATCTTGAGCCCGAGGGTGGTGAAGTAGTTGTCGGAGACGGATTCGAAATTGCCGCGCGGACGATCGCGATCGGTCAGATAATTCTGGCCATCGACTTCGTATTGCCCGCCGGGCGCGAAGGTCATGCGGAAACGATCGGTCATGGCCGCGGCTTCGAACTGCGGATTGGCGCGCAGCGCGCGAACGGCGCGCGTGAAAAATTCGCGGCGCGAATCTTCGCTCGGATAGGTGCCTTCCATCAAGGCGAGGCGCGCGGCATAAAGGCCGTTCTCGTCGTAGCCGTAGTCGAGCTTCGTCTGGTTGCGGATCGATTTGATCTGCAAGGTCGCGGCGATCAGGAGCGCCGCGGTCAACGCGATCTGCCCGACGACGAGCACGCGCGTGATGACATTGACGAGGCGGCTGCTGTTGCCGCGCCCGCCTTCTTTCATCACCTCCGCCGCGTTGCCTCGCGAGCTGAGAAAGGCGGGGAGCAACCCGGAGACGACGGTCGCGACGAGGGTGATCGCGAGCGTGAAGATGAGAACGCGCCCGTCGATCGTGAATTGCCACCAGTAGGGCGGCGGAAACGGCGCGGCCTTGACGACGCTGTCGAACATGTCGACGCCCCAATAGGCGATGAGCGAGCCGCCGATCGCGCCGAAGAAGGCGACGACCAGACTCTCGGTCAGCATTTGCCTAACGAGTCGCCAACGGGTCGCGCCGAGCGCGCCGCGAATGGCCAGTTCTTTCGCGCGCAAGGCGGCGCGGCCGAATTGCATGTTCATCACGTTCACGCACGCGATCAGCAGAACGACAATGACCGCGCCGAGCATGGCCCAGACGATCTGGCGCAGTTGCACGCCGGTGAAGGCATTGAGCAGCGGCTGCACGCTGGCCGAGGTGAAATTCTGGTTCGTCTTCGGATTGTCCTCCGCGATGTGGCGCGCGATCGCGATCATCTCCGCGTTCGCCTGGTCGAGCGTGACGCCCGGCTTTGAGCCGGCCCATGACCGCAGGCGCGCGACTGTTCGCGCCGAGGAAAAGCTCGCCGCGCGGCGTGGGCGGCCACTCATTGTAGAGCGGCGTCCAAAGTTCCTCCGAGATCGGGAACTTAAAGCCCGCGCGGCATCACGCCGATGATCGTCGCCGCTTTGCCGTTAATGGTGACGCTCTGTCCGACAATGTTCGGATCGGCGTTGAAATCGCGGCGCCAGATTTCGTCGCCGAGAATCGCGGTCTTCGGTGAGCCCGAGCTTGTTATCTTCCGCCGTGAAATCGCGGCCCAGCACCGGCGAGACGCCGATGATCTTGAACAGGTCTTCGGTGACGTACGCGCCGGTGTAACGCTGCGGATTGTTGTTGTAGGTGACGTTGATGGTCGAGCCGTTGAGATAGCCGGCCATCATGGCGAACGAGTGCTGCGCCGCCTTCATGTCTTCGTAATCCTGCGCGGTCGGAATATTGCCGTTGCCGAAATTGTTGTTCTGGTCGCTCGCTTTCGGATCGATCAACCCGACGCTGACGAGCTGTTCCGGATGCGGAAATGAAAACCCGCGGAGCACGATCGCGTTGACCACCGTGAACTGCGTCATCGCGCCGCCGATCCCGAGCGCGAGCACGAGGATGGAGAGAAGACAGAAAGACCTTGTCCTTCAAGAGGACGCGGAGCCCGACACGGATGTCCTGACGAAACGATTCGAGAATCATGATGATTTACCTTGGTTGCTGTCGACGATCGAAGCCGTCGCGCAGTTGAATGATGCGATTGCCGTAAGCGGCGTTCTTATCCGAATGCGTGACCTGCACGATGGTCGTGCCTTCGCTGTTCAGCTTCTTGAACAGCTCCATGATTTCTTCGCCCTGGCTCGAATGCAGGTTGCCGGTCGGTTCGTCGGCCAGGATCAGTTTCGGATTGGAGATGATGGCGCGCGCGACGCCGACGAGCTGCTGCTGACCGCCGGAAAGTTGGCGCGGATAGAGATCCTTTTTCCCGACGATGTGAGAAGCGGTCGAGCGTGTCGGCCACGATCGCGGCGCGCTCCGATCTTGCCGACGTGCCGATAGGAAAGCGGGATGTCGAGGTTCTCGTAAACCGTCAGGTCGTCGAGCAGATGGTATTGCTGAAAAACGAAACCGATCTGCTCGTTGCGCAGGGTGCCGCGCTCATTCGGTTTCAAGCTGATGGATGGCGGTTTCCTCGAGGAAATATTCGCCCGTCCAGGCGTGATCGTGCATCCCGAGCACATGGAGGAGCGACGATTTCCCCGCGCCCGACGGCCCCATGATGGAAACGAAATCGCCTTCCTCGATCTTCAGGTTGACATCGCGCAGGACGTAGAAAAACTGTCCTTTCGCCAGCGGGTAAAAACGTTCGACGTGTTTGAGTTCGATTAGTGGGTTGGGCATAAATTTAATTGCGCGCGAGCGCGATCATCGGGTCAAGCTTTGCTGCGCGCCGCGCCGGCAGGTAACAGGCGAGGAACGCGACCGAGCGCGAGCAGCAGTGAGAGCGCAACGAAGGTCACCGGATCGGTCGCGCCGACACCGAAGAGCAAACTCGCGATCACACGCGTGAGACGCGAAGGCGCCAGCCAGGCCGACGCCGACGCCGATCGAGCGCCAGCGTCATGCCCTGCCGAACGACCAGGCGCAAGCACATCACGATCTCTGCGCACCGAGCGCCATGCGAATGCCGATTTCCTGCGTGCGTTGCGCGACCGAGTAAGCCATCACGCCGTAGATGCCGATCGCGGCGAGGAGCAAGCGCGGCGATCGGCGAAGACGGTGAAGAGCTGCATCGAGACGCGCCGCGTGCCTAACGAGTTCGCGACGACGTCGTCCATCGTGCGGACGTTGTAGATGGGCTGGTCCTTGTCGAGCGCCTGCACTTCGTGTCGCAAGGTGGTAGCAAAAGCGGCCGGGTCGCCGGCGGTTCGAATCACCAGCCCCATGAGATTGTACTTGAGCCTGGGCGTTCGGCACGTAGATTTGCGCGCCCCCCTCTCCAGTCAGAGAACCGGTCTTCGTGTCGCCGACGACCCCGACGATTTCGCGCATGAATTCTTCATCGCGCCACATGGAAAGGCGCTTGCCGATCGCTTCCGCGGCCGAACCGAAATGACGTTTCGCGATGGTCTCGTTGATGATTACCACCTTCGGTGCGTCAGCATTGTCGCGAAGTTCAAAGGTGCGTCCGGCAAGCAACGGAATTTGCAGCGCGCGAAAATAGTCGCCGGTGATGCTGGAGAACATCGCGTGCCTGTTTTCGTCCACCGTGAGCGACCGGCCTTCCGGAATAAATCCGCGTGCAAACGTGTCACCACTCGCGTTGAGCGGGAGAGTGATGCTGCCTCCGGCCGCTTGCACGCCGGGCGACGCTTCAAGCCGCTCTTTCAGCCGGCGGAAAAATTCCTCAAACTGCTCATACTGATATTTCGGGTAGGGCAACGCCAGGTTGGCGATGAGGACGTTGTGGGCATTGAAGCCCGGCCGTACTTCCTGGAGACGGAGGAAGCTCTTGATGAGCAATCCAGCGCCAACCAGCAGCATCAGCGAGAGAGCGACCTCACCGATCAACAGCAGGCTGCGCGCGCTCGTCCGGCGATGTCCTTCGCCGCTGCGTCCGCCTTCTTTCAATGCGCTGGTGACGTCGAGCTTCGAGGCTTGAAGCGCGGGAACGATGCCGAAAAGAACTCCGGTAAGCGCGGAGACCCCGAGAGCGAATGTCAAAACGCGATAATCGATCCCGATCTGCTCGAGCCGCGGCGCGCCTTCGGGCAACATCGACATCAGCAGGTCGGTTAACCAAATGCTGAGGACGAGTCCCGCAATCCCGCCGATCGCCGAGAGCAGAATGCTCTCGGTCAGCATCTGCCGCAGAACGCGCGTGCGGCTCGCGCCCATCGCGGCCCGGATCGCAATTTCCTTTTGCCGCGCGGCGCTGCGGGCGAGGAGGAGATTGGCTACGTTCGCGCAGGCAATGAGGAGCACGAATCCGACGGCGCCGAGGAGTGCGAGAAGGGATGGTTTCACCTCCCGAACGAGGCGTTCGTGGAGCGTCCAAAGAGAAACGTCCCAGCCTTTGTTCGTCTCGTGAAACTGCTTGTCGAGCTGCGCGTTGATGGCGCTCACGCGAGTCTGCGCTTGCTTCAGATCGACGTTGGAATTGAGACGGGCGATCGCCGACCACGCCCGGTGATTGCGCGGCTCTTCTGAGAGATTGACCGCGCTGTTTACCCAAATCTGGGTTTGCTCCGGGTATTCAAACCCCGGGGGCATCACGCCAATAATCGTGAGAGGCCTCGACTTCATCTGGACCACCTTCCCGACGATGGCCGGGTCGGATCCGAAGCGTCGCTTCCACAACCCGTGGCTGATGATCGCGACGGTTCCCCGGCCTTCGTTGAATGAGGCCGGTTTGTCGTCTCCGGGAAGGATCGCTCGGCCGAGAACAGGCTGGACCCCGAGCACGGAGAAGAACCCGGTCGTTACGCCAGCGCGGGGCACGGCCTCCGGTTCCGCTCCGTCGCCACTGAGGTCGGCGTTCCCGGTCCAGTAGGCCGCGGTGCTCGCGAAGAGATCGGTTTGTTGCGACCAATCGGTGAAATCGAGATACGAGATGTGGCTGTCGGTAATGCCCGCCACCGGATTGTTTCCTTCGAAATAGACGATGCGTTCCGAGTTCGGAAACGGAAGCGGCCGGAGGAGAACGCCGTTGACCAGGCTGAAGATGGCGGTGTTCGCGCCGATCCCGAGACCGAGCGCGATCACCGCGACGGCGGTGAAGCCTTTGTGCTTCAGGAGCATGCGGAACGCCGTAACGAAGTCGTAAGAGAGTCGTGCTCATTGCGCGTGACCGAGCGCGATCATGGGATCGGATTTCGAGGCGCGTTGCGCGGGGATGTAACTGGCGAGCAACGCCACGAAGCCGAGCGAAAAAGTCACCAGCAAAAACGTCGGCACATCAAACGCGGGCACGTTGTAAAGGAGCGAGCCGAGCGCGCGGCTGGAGAAGATCGCCAGGATCAAACCGATCGCGGTTCCGATCGCGAGCAGCCGCGCCGCGCGGCCGACGACGAGCAAAAGGACATCGCGCCGTTGCGCGCCGAGGGCCATGCGCACGCCGATCTCATGCGTGCGTTGCACGACGAGGAACGACATGACGCCATAGATTCCGACCGAGGCGAGGACGAGCGCGACCGCCGGCGAAGACGCCGATGAGCACAACCGACAAACGCCGCGGCGCGATCGAATCCGCCGTGACCTGCTCGAGGGTGCGCACATTGGCCGCCGGCAAATCGGGATCGAGCGCGCTGATCTCGCGGCGAATCGCGGAAGTAAGTGAGCGCGGATCCTGCGCGCTTCGCACGGCGAGAATCATCCCGCGATACGGAGTCTGATTATGCGGCCAGGTAGTATTCCGGTTTCGGGTCCTGATCCAAACCACGATGCCGCATGTCGCCGACCACGCCGACAATCGTGACCCATTTGATATCCGGCTTGCGCGGATCGCTGAACGTAATGCGCTTGCCGACCACGTCCTGATTCGGAAACCATTTTCTTACGAATGCGTCGTTGACCACGGCCACGCGCAGGTCCCTCGAACTGGTCGCTCTCCTGCAGGACGCGGCCCTGGAGCAGCGGGACTTTCAAGACCGAGAAATATTCCGGAGTGATGTTGCGAATTTCTTCGTCGGGAAAAACCTTCTCCGCGAATGGATCGCGGCCTTCGATCGCGAAGGAGCTGTCGCTGTTCGTCCCGCTGAGCGGCAGGATGGAGGTGAACGCGGCCGCCTCCACCCCCGGCAACGCTTTCACGCGCCGGGTCGCTTCGGCGAAGAAATCGGCCACCGGTTTGCCGCGCGGATATTTCAACTGCGGCAACGCGACCTCCATCGTCAGCACGTTCTTCGGATTGAAACCCGGATCGACGTTTTGCAGCCTAACGAAACTCTTCATGAGCAGACCGGCGCCGACGAGCAGGACGAGCGCGAGCGCTACTTCCGTGACGACGAGCGCGTTGCGCACTCGATTGCGCCGCACGCCGGTGGTGGAGCCGCGACCGCCTTCCTTCAGCGCTTCGGTCAGTTCCGGTTTGCCGCTCGCAAGCGCGGGGACGAGGCCGAAGACGATGCCGGTGACGACCGCGACGCCAAGCGTGACGAGCAGAACGCGCAGATCGATGTTCACTTCCGCAATCCGCGGCACGGTTTGCGCACCGATCGCGCGCAAGAGATCGATTCCCAAAACCGCCAGCATCACGCCGACCGCTCCGCCGACCACCGCGAGGAGCACGCTTTCGGTCAGCATCTGTCGCACGAGTTGCATCCGGCCGGCGCCAAGCGCAACGCGGATGGCGAACTCACGTTCGCGCGCCCCGGCTCGCGCCAGCAACATGGTGGTCAGATTCGCGCAGGCGATGAGCAGGACCACGGCGACCGCGCCGAGCAGAATCAGCAGCGCCGAGCGCATTCCACCGACGACCAGTTTCTGCATCGGATAAAGCGAGGCGCCGAATTTCGTCTCGGCTTTGTAGTTGTCGGGAAAACGCGCGAACCAACTGGAGATGATCGTGTCGATCTCGGCCTGCGCCTGCGTTTGCGTCACGCCCGGTTTCAAACGCCCGATCACGCCCAGGCTGCGCGAGCCGCGCGATTCGAGATCGTCCTTCGTGAACGCGATCGGCTTCCAGATGTCGGCGCGCTCGGCAAATGTGCCGCCCTGCACGCCGAAGAGCGGAAGCGGGAACTCGAACTTCGCCGGCATGATCCCGACGACGGTGTAGCTCCTGCCGTTGATCGCGAGCTGCGTGCCGACCAGCTTCGGATCGGAGTTGAAACGCCGGCGCCACAAGCGCTCGCTGATCACGACCACGCTGTCGTTCCCCTCCCCGAATTCGCTTTCGCTAAAGACGCGGCCTTTGATCGGCTGCACGCCGAGCAGCGGGAACAAACTCGGAGTCACGACCGCGCCCGGGATGCGTTCGGGCATGTCGCCGCCGGTCAAATTGAAGTCGTCAAAATTGAACGCCGCGATGCTCTGGTAGCTGCGCGTTTCCTTGACGTAATCGAGATATTCCGGCGCGGAGACGGGAATCTGGTCGAGCCCTTGCGCGGGGAATTTCTCGAAGAGCAGGACGAGGTCGTTAGGCGACTGGTACGGCAACGGGCGAATCAGGAGCGCGTTAACGAGACTGAAGACGGCGGTGTTCGCAGCAATGGCAAGCGCGACCGTGACGACGGCGACGAGCGTGAAGCCCGGCGTCTTAATGAGGCTGCGGAAGGCGAGACGGAGATCGTTGAGCATACTCTAATGACGAAATTGGAATGACGAATGACGAAATAATGACCGAATGACGAATGAGGAAGCAGCGGGCTGGTTTCGGGTTTCGGGATTCGTCATTGTTTCGTCATTCGTCATTCAAGCTTCGTCATTTCTTTACTCACTCATAACGGAGCGCCTCCATCGGGTCCAACCGCGTGGCGGTGCGCGCCGGGAGGTAGCAGGCGAACAGACCGACGACGAAAAGGATGAGCGGGGACCACCGTGAAGCTAAGCGGATCGTGCGCGGAAACGCCGTGCAGGCTGCTGGCCAGCAATTGCATGAGGAAGATAGGCGCCGACAAATCCGACGACCAGCCCAAGGCCGATCAGCCGCATTCCGTGCGCGGTGATCATGCGCAGGACATCGCCCGCTTGCGCGCCGAGGGCCATGCGAACGCCGATCTCCTGGGTGCGTTGCCGGACGGAGTAATCCATCACGCCGTACAGGCCTAACGAGGCCAGGAAGAGCGCGAGCCCGGCGAAGATGGTGAAGAGCGAGCTGAAGAAACGCTGATCCCAGAACGATTTCGCCACCACTTCGTCCATCGTCGCGATCCGATAGATCGGGACGTCCTTGTTCGTCGCAGGACGGCGGTGCGCGCCGCGATTGACGAAATTTTTCGGATCGGTCGCGTGCGCAGCGCGACCGACATGAAGCGTTCCGGATCCTGCGCCTGCGCGAAATAGGCGACCGGGATAGATCCGCTGACGGACGATGCGGTCGTAGATCACCGGCCTAACGATACCAATGATCGTGGCCCACTTCGGCTCCTCGCCCGGTTGCCGAGTGAGCGGAATTGTCGGCCGATCGGATCCTGATTTGGGAACCAGAGTGCGCGCGGCTTCTTCATCGATCAGGGCCACCCGCGGCGCGTCTTTGCTGTCGGCCGCGGTGAATCTCGCGACCGCGCAACAAACGGGATGCGCGCGGTCTCGAGGAAACCGGGCGTGATCGTGAGCGTGCCGCATCATGCGCGCGTCCTGCAGATGTTTCGGTTCGGGCTCACCTTCGAGAATGAGCGCGTCGACACCGATGTTGTCGGTCGCCGGCAGCGAGGTGGTGGCGCCGACTGATTCGACGCCCGGAAGGTTGCCGAGTTTCTGCATCAGAGCGCTCGAAGAAGCGTCGCGGCATCTCGTGATCGGTGAATTGCGTTTCCGGCAAGACCGATGCGGAAGGTGAGGGTGTTCGATGGATCCGCGCCGATGTCGGTGCGCTGCAGATTTTTGAAACTGCGCATCATCAACCCGGCGCCGATGAGCAGGACGAGCGCGAGCGCGACTTCCGCGACGACGAGTCCATTGCGCATGCGCTGACTCTTGGCACTGCCACCGCCGCGAGCGACCGCCTTCCTTCAGCACATCGACCAGCCGCGGACGCGATGCCTGCAGCGCCGGCAGCAGACCGAAGAGGACGCTCGAGATGATTCCGATCGCGAGCGCGAAAGCGAAGACGCGCCAGTCGAAATCGAAGTGGATCCAATACGGAATTTCGTTCGGCAGAGCGCGCAACATCAGATCGACGCCCCAGACGGCGAAGATCAAACCAAGCGCACTGCCAGCCACGCCAATGAGGACGCTTTCGGCGAGAAGTTGACGCACGATTTGCGGCCGGGTCGCGCCAAGCGCGAGGCGAATCGCCGACTTCCCTGGCCCGGGTCGCGCCGCGCGCGAGGAGGAGATTGGCGACATTCGCGCAGGCGATGAGATGGACAAAGAGCACCGCGCCCATGACCAGAAGCGTGAGCGTTTTGAAATTGTGCACCATCTGCTCGCGGTAACGGCTTCACGTGCACGCTGCAGCCTGCGTTGGTGTCGGGATGTTCGGCGGCAATTCGGCCGGTGATCGCTTCGAGGTCGGTGCGCGCCTGATTGAGCGAGACGCCGGCCTTTCGTTTCGCCGATGACATCGAGGAAGAAGTTGCCGCGCGGATGTTCCTTCTCGTCGATCTGCAGCGGCATCCAGATGTCGGACACTTCGGGAAAGCGCCAGCCTTTCGGCATCACGCCGATGATCGTCGCCTGTTTGCCGTTAATCGGAATGACCTTGCCGACGACCGCGGGATCACCGCCGAAATGATTCTTCCAAATGTCGTAGCCGATGAAGCGCGACCGGCGGCGCATTGAGCTGATCTTCTTCCGCACGAAATTGGCGACCGAGGATCGGCTGCACTCCGAGGAAGGTAAAGGCGTCGGCCGAGATGCGCGCGCCGAGATAGCGCTCCGGTTTGTCTCCGCCGGAAACGATGAAGGTCGCATTCCTCCGACCGCGGCGATTCCTTCCAAAGTGGTCGCCTGCTTTTTCCACTCGAGGTAATCGGGGAACGCCACGCCCGCGTCCTGGTCCGGCGGTTTGGTGAAGTACTGGTTGACGTAGAGCAGCCGATCCTGATCCTGCATCAACGGCATCGGACGCAGGAGGAGCGCGTTGATCGCCGAGAACATCGTCGTCGATCCGCCGATGCCGAGCGCCACCGCGAGGATGGCGATGATCGTAGAAGCCGGGCGTCTTGATCAGCATCCGCACCGCGTAGCGGAAGTCGCGCATCATAACCTGGCGGCGCGCTTCCGGCTCGCACGGAACCAGCGGCCGCGAGACTGGAAGCTTGCGCCACCTCCGTCTCGCCCGGCGGCGCGTTCAGGCGCGGTCTTGACCTTGTTGGAGCCGAAGAGCGCGTTGGCAATCAGCAGCAACAGGACAACAATCGCGCGTCTCATCGGCGCTCCTTTCTGGTTCGAAGACTACATCTCTCTGAGTTGAGAACCGCAACTCGTTAGGCCGCCATGCTGTGATCTTCGACCACCCGACCGTCGAACAAGTGGATGGTGCGATCCGCGTGCTGCGCAAAACGAACGTCGTGCGTCACCATGCAGATGGTCGCGCCGCCGGCGTGCAATTCCTTGAGCAGATCCATGACCGCTTCACCGTTGCGCGAATCGAGGTTGCCCGTCGGTTCGTCAGCCAGGAGGATGGCCGGTTTGCCGGCGAGCGCGCGCGCCACGGCGACGCGTTGCTGCTGACCGCCGGAGAGCTGACTCGGGAGATGTTTGGCGCGATGGCCCATGCCGACGCGCTCGAGCGCTTCGACGACGAAGGTCTTGCGTTCGCTCGCACCCCATCCCGCGATAGGTCAGCGGCAGCTCGACGTTTTCGAAAACGGTGAGGTCGCCGATCAGGTTAAAGCTCTGGAAGATGAAGCCGATCTCGCGATTGCGGATGCGGGCGCGATCCGGAAACGAAAGATTCGCGACCTCGGTTCCCTTGAGCGAATAGCTGCCGCCCGATGGTGTGTCGAGCAGGCCAAGGATGGAGAGCAAGGTCGATTTGCCGCAGCCCGACGGACCCGCGATCGACACATACTCGCCCTGGCGAATGTCGAGGTGGATGCCGGAGAGCGCGTGCGTTTCCACTTCATCGGTCAGGAAGACCTTGGTGACGCCATCGAGCTTGAGGAGGGTAGCGGAGCCGTTAGTCCCCGCGTGGCGCGGAGTTGTTCAGTTGTCGTTTCAGTTGTGGGCATGGTGGTTGGTTTTTAGTCGGACAGAGTGAGTTGGGTGTTAGTTGAGGCGGATGCGTTCGTGCGCATCCATCGCGCTGGTGTCGGAGAGGATGACCTGGTCGCCGGGTTGCAGACCGTTGTTAGGATTTCGATGGTGTTAACGGAGCTGCGGCCAAGCTTGCACCGGCGTGCGGACCGCTTCGGAAGTTCCTGCGACGAGTTTGAAGATGCCGACAGTGTTGTTCTCCTGGCCAAAGGCCGGACGACCGACGTAGACGACGTTGTCGAGACGCTCGAGCTCGATCGTTCCATCGACGCTCAGATCGGGACGCGCACCTTTCGGCAATTCGCCGTCCATCGCGACGTCGACCGTGACGGTGCCCTGCTCGACCGCGGGATCGACGCGGATGACGTGACCGGCAACGATGCCGTTGCGGGTGTCGATCGACGCCTGCTGATTAATTTGAATGTCTTTCGCCTGCGTCTCGGCGATCTTGATCTCGGCCTTGAGCTTCGTCGGGTCGGCCACGCGGGCGAGGTTGGTTCCCGGCGTCACGCGCTGGCCGACTTCGACCGGCAACTGCTGCAGCACGCCGGTGAAACCGGCGCGCACTTTCAGCTGCTCCATCTGATCCTTCTTCAGCATTGCGCGAGTCGCTTTCACTTGATCGACCGCCGCCTGCTTGGCCGCGAGTCTGCGGCTCGATGTTGTTCTTCGGGCGAAGTCGAGGCGCTTCTGCTCGATCGCGTCGCGATTCCGAGATCTTCGGCTTTGATCTTCGAAGTCTTGTGGATCGAGATCGGCGACGAGGCCGTTCTTGTGCGAGCTTGTCGTTGGTCTCGTTCTCCATCTTGGCCTGCTGGAACTCGGAGTGGACCGCGCGGCGTTCGCTTCCTGCTCGAGCAGCTCGCGCTGCAACGTCGCGCGCAGCGTGGTCAGTTCGGCTTCCGCGGCTTTGTATTGCAATTCCGCATCGCGCGCCGCCTGTTCCACTTCGGGACTGGTCAGCTCCACCAGGACCGTGTCCGGTTCAACGTGCGCGCCGGGGCGAACGACGATCTTGTCCACCCGGCCTTCGGTCCGCGCCGCGATCCAGCGAATCTCTTCCGGCACCAGGGTGCCGAGACCGCGCACCTGGCGGACCATCGGTCCGCGCTTCACGGTGTCGATCCAGACGGTCGAGCGATCCACGCTCGGCACCGCCGGTTTCAAGCGCGAAAGGCCGAAGGTGGCCAGGATCAAACCCAGGACCACCGCGGAAATAATGATGATCCGTTTCTTGCGCTTCTGTTTGGCGACCCCGGCGCGCGGCACATCCATGGCGGAAGTGCTTTGCGTGAATCCGCTCGGTCGCACAATATTTTCTTTTTTTAGCTTCGGACTCCCTGTAACATCACTTGGAATTTCTGGTTACAGCGTTCCGTAGACGAACCGGAAGAGCGCTTGAATGCTTTCGAGCACCGGGACCGCCGCGGTCAGGACGATCAAGCCGAAGAAGGCCGCTTCCGCGGCGAAATGGATGCGCGCTTCGCGATTGAAATAATTTTCACTGAGGCGGTGGAATGGCGGGACGCACTTGCCGCTGCCTTTGCCGGAGAAATTGCCGATCCGCGCGAGCTTGGAAATTGTAATCGAGGTGCAGCGATCGAGATGCTTGCCCCCCGGTAAAAAAAGAAGCCCGACCAGTGTCGCCGGTAAATAGAAAGGTAGGTTTCATGGTTGTGTTCTTTTCCATGAGATGCGCCTGGCATCTCTTTTGGATTCAAAAATTCGCTGTGATCGCGTGAGCCTATTGCAATGCCCGTGCCACGGCTCCGTGCATAGTTACAAGCAACAACGTGACAGTAGTTTACGACGGACGTGCAAAGAGCTCGCGTCGCTGAGGAAACGCCGCTACTGGGATTCCACCGTCCCGCGCGTGGGACTACTCGCACGAGGCAGGCTTCCAGCTGACTCGGCCCGCAGCCTGCGCTCGGGACGTCGAGCAGAGCGCTGTCGAGACAACTAACTTCGGCTAGTCGCAGACGAGCATGCTTCCGAGCCGCGCTGCCCTTTGCGATTCATCAGGGTCAAGGAACCGCCGTGCGCTTCCGCGATTTGCCGGCTGAGCGTCAGGCCGATTCCGGAGCCTCCTGGCTTGGTCGTGAAAAAAGGCACGAATAGATTGGTCGGGTTCATGATCCCCTGCCCTTCGTCCTGCACGTAAAGCTCCACGCAATCCGCCATTTCCCGCCAGCCGACCACGACGCCGCCGCCGGTTTCACACGAAGCATCCACCGCATTGTGCAGAATATTGATCAGCAACTGCTCGAGCTGCGCGGCGTCTCCGCGCAGCGGAACAGTCGGGCCCTGCTTCACCTGAACCGGCAGCCGCGTTTCCAGACTGGCCGTTCGCCTAACGAGTTCTTCGAGATTGAACGGCTCTTTCTGCGGCGGCGGCAGCCGCGCCAGCCGCGCATAGGCTTGCATGAAGCGGCTGAGCGATTCCGCTCGCGTGGCGATCACGTTCAAGCCGCTCCGCGCGTCGTCCCGCCAATCGGGCGGCGGCGGATCGCGTCGCAGCAAAGTCTCCAGACTGCCCGCGATCGATTTGATCGGGGCGAGCGAATTGTTCATCTCGTGACCGAGCACGCGCACCAGGCGCTGCCAGGCGTTGCGTTCTTCTTCGCGCAGAGTGCGGCTCAGATCGGTCAGCACCATCAACTCGTGCGGCAAACCACGTTCGCGAAAGGAACTTCGCCGCACCCCCCAACGCCCGGAGCCTCCCGGAAACGTCAACGTCAGCGGCGCATCTTCATTGGCATCGAGACATGCCTGCAAACCGAGATCGCTCGCGCGTCGGCCGAGCAATTTGTCGATCGGTTGCCCGAGCAGAATTTCGCCCGCGCGATTCACCAGGCGCAGCCGCCGTTCAGGATCGAAAGTGAAAACCGAGACATCGATCTCCGCCATGATCGTCCGCAGGAGCGCGGTCGCTTCGAAGGCGCCGAGGCGTTGCGTGCGCAAGGTTTCGCCGAGCTGCATTGATCTCGAGCAAGACCTCGCCGAGCGCGTCATCGGCGCGCGCCCCCCGCGCCCGGATCGAGTAATCGCCTTCGCGCAAAGCGGCGAGCAGATTCGTCATCGTCTGCAGCGGGCGGACGATGTGTTCGCGCGCGCTCATGACGAAACCCAACCCGCAGCCACCGATGATCAGGGTGAGCGTCCACTGCACCTTGGCCGTGTAATCGCCGAACCAAAGGAGCGCGAGCGCCACCAGCGCCGCGGGAAACGCGGCACCCACGGTCAGCCAGGTGATCCGGCCTTCGTGGGTAAAACGCTGCCGCGGCTTGCGTTTTCCCGCGGTGGGCGAGCCATTCATGCCCAGCGCCGCGCGCGATTACAGACCATAATGCTGCAGCCGTCGATAGAAGGCGCTCCGGCTCAAGCCGAGCGCCTCGGCCGCGCGCCGCGCGTTGCCATCGAATCGGCCCAGGGCCTTCTTGATCAGGAACGCTTCCACTTCCTCGAGACTCATGTCCTCGATGCTCGCGGTATCTTCCCGGCCACTCGTTAGGCCAAGATCGTTCGCCTTCACTTGCGGGCCATGGGTCATGAGAACGGCGCGTTCGATCACGTGATCCAGTTCGCGCACGTTGCCCGGGAACGGATGCTTCATCAGGAGATCACGCGCGGCCTCTTCAAAGCCGGTCAGGTTCTTGCGATAGCGGGCGCCATGTTGCCGCAGGAAACTGTTCGCCAGCGGCATGATGTCTTCGCGCCGTTCGCGCAACGGCGGCAGCGAGATCTCGATCGTGTTCAGACGAAAGAGCAGGTCCTGCCGGAAACGTCCGGCGGCGACTTCCTCGTGCGGGTTCGCGTTCGTCGCGGAGACAATGCGGACATTCGCATGCAGGGTTTTCGAAGATCCCACGCGCTCGAATTCGCCCGTCTCGATCACCCGCAGCAGCTTCGTCTGCTGGTTCATCGGCACGTTCGCGATCTCGTCCATGAAGAGCGTGCTTTCGTCCGCCAATTCGAAGCGGCCCGCGCGATCCGTCTTCGCATCGGTGAACGCGCCCTTCACATGGCCGAACAGTTCGCTCTCGAAAATTCCTTCCGAAAGTCCGCCCATGTTGACCGTGATCATGCTGTGCGAAGCGCGCGCGGAGAGCGCGTGAATTGCCCGCGCCACCAGTCCCTTGCCCGTGCCGTTCTCGCCCGTGATGAGAACGTTCGCGTCGGACGGCGCGACGCGGGAAATCATCTCGAGGACCGGGCGCATGCGCGGAGATTCCGCGATGATTTTCGGTGCATTGCCGCGCAGAAGTTGATTCGCCGCCTCCAACCGGCGCCCTTTGCGCAGCGCGCCCGCCAGCTCGATTTGCGTCCGGACGACCGCGAGCAACCGCTCGTTATCCCACGGCTTCGGAATAAAATCACGCGCCCCAAGTTTCATCGCTTCGACCGCCAGATCGATCGTGGCCCACGCCGTCATGACCACGATCGGAAGGGTATTATCGAGCGCCTGAATGCGCGGAATTACCTCGAGTCCTTCCTGACCGGAGGTGGTGTCGCGCGTGTAATTCAGGTCCATGATGAGAAGCGCGTAATCGCGTTTCTCCAGCGCCTGAAACACGCCCGCCAGCGAGGTGACCGCGTCGGTTTGATGCCCCTCGCCCTTCAGCAAAATACGCAACGCTTCCAGGACGTCGCTCTGGTCATCCGCGATCAGGATTCGGCTCATCGGTTAACTCTCAACCGCGTTTGCGGTGCTGTGTCAATCGCACACCGCGGGCACAAGGCGAGGGAATCAAGCGACGCGGGCGGAGTTTCCATGATTCCAGAACGGTCCGAGTTTATCTGTAAAGGCCATAGAAAAGTCACAAAAAAAAGACGCCAAAATGAGAATTTCACAAAGAAGATGCTTGATCCCGAATGCTCGGGTGTGCAATCTAGGGCTTAACACACGGCGTGTTCAGTGGTGGGATCTGGTTCCCACGCGTGCCGTGCAACAACGAAAGTACCCCCCATGAAAAATTCTGTCTCCCTGGCCCGCTGGTGTCGGGCGCACAGGTCTTCGACCTCCGCCGGCCTTCTTGTCGTCACGCTGTTAGGCGCGACTTTCTGGTTAGTGTCCAACTCCCTGGCGGCTGCGTTGGGAGGGACATGCACGGTTTGTCATCGGCGAGTCACGACAGTGACGCTTTCCTGTGACAGCCTCGAGTACCAACGCCATCTCGATCACGGCGATACCTTGGGCCCGTGCCGACCCACACGGTCAAAATCAATAGGACGTCTGGAATCGCCAGCGCAATTTTAAAACCGACACAAACACACACAAGAAAGACACACAGAAAGGACCTTCCATGAATAATTCGGCTTCCCCCGGCCGCTGCTTTCGCACGCTTCGGTCGTTGACGTCCGCGGCTGTTCTCGTCGTCGTACTTTTGAGCGCGACTTTCTGGTTAGTGACCGACTCCTTGGCCGCTGCATTGGGCGGAGGGAGCATGCACGCTTTGTCATCGGCGGGTCACGACAATGACCCTTCCATGTGACGGCCTCGAGTACCAGCGTCATCTCGATCACGGCGATACCATGGGCATGTGCATGCCCACACCGGTGCAGAATCAATAGGACACAGCTCCGAACGCCGCGAGCGATCGCGGCAAGACTCAGCACCATCTCTGTGACGGCCCCTTCGGCTCATCGCCGTGCGGGGCTGTTACCCGCGCTTTTGCTGGCCGCGGGTCTGGTCACGCTCCAGACGTTGATCGGAGGCAGAGTCCTCCTTTTTTGCTTCCCCGGGCTTTGTCTTATCGGAGCGGCGGCTCTGCTCGCAGTCGCCACCGCATCGCGCCCGATCGTTAGGGCAGATTCTTTCTGCCTCGGCGCCACCGCCGTTTTCTTCGGATATCTCCTCATCCGCGGGTGGCTTTCGCCCGATTATTTCGCCAGGCCGGACCTGTTTTCCATTGTCGGTGCGCTGGCCGTTTACGGTCTGACCGCCACGATGCTGACCTCGAGCGCCGCTCGTGCCGCGATCATCGTCTCTCTGCTCGCTGTTGCCGTGGTCCAGGTTGTCATCGGTCTGATTCAATTCAGCCGGGGGGACAACTACATGCTAATTTCCGTTCTTGCAGCGAGGAGGGGAGTATGGCCAGCGCGCGAGTGGCTTTCTTGTCTGTCCCAATCACCTGGCGGGCTTTCTGGAAGTGATCGGCATCCTCGGCGTGAGCCTGACGTGCTGGAGTCGCTGGCCGCTCTGGTCGAAATTGCTCGTGGCCTACACCGCCGGCGCCTGCTATGCGGGGGTCGCCCTGACCGGCAGCCGCGGAGGTTACTTGAGCGTGCTCGCGAGTCTGCTGGCGTTTGGATTCGTTAGTCTGATCGTGCTCCGCCGGAAGCGCCCGGGCAGTTGGTTGTCATTCGCACTCATCGGAGTCGTTGCTCTGGGCATCCTCGTCGGCACTGCCGGTCTCCTGATTCAGCGGAACGGCTTTCTCAAGGAACGCGCTGACAACATTATTGATCCGAAAAATATGCGGCTCCAACTGTGGAGCGCGGCGCTGAAGCAATGGCACCTCGACCCGGTCTTTGGGACGGGCGCCGGCACCTACCGCTTCTACGGAAGGCAATTTCGGAGCGAGGAGATGCAAAGAGATCCGGTCGATGTGCACAACGACTACCTGCACCTGCTTTGCGAGTACGGCGTCGTGGGCCTAGCCGGATTTTTGCTGTTTTTCTCGGCGCACCTGCGGCACGGATGGCGCAGCCTGATCCGTTTCGCCTCCAATAGCGGCGGCGGCGGCGCACTACTCAGCACCCGGCTGCGCCCTTCATCTCGGAGCCCTCGCCGCCATCGCCGCCTACGTCGTCCATTCCGCGGTTGATTTTAATCTGCACATTCCGGCGAATGCGATGTTACTGGCGTTTGTCTTCGGGCTCGTCGCGAACCCTGGCATGCCCCATCGCTCAGCCGCGCCAGCCAAGCAAATGGGCGATCATCCCGCGAGTAGTGACCGCGCTCTTGGGAGCGATTCTTCTGCTTCAGAGCATCCGGCTTTTTCCGGGAGAATATTATGGCGAACAGCGCGCGCACCGCTCTGCGCGATGAGAATCCGACTGCTTCCATTCTCTTCGCCCACCAAGCTCTCGAACACGAGAAGGGCAATCCCGATCTGTTCTTTTATCTTGGCCGTGCGTTGATCGCGGCCTCGCACCAATCCGACCCCGCGGACCGGGACCCTGCTTTGCACGAGCAGGCGATCGCGGCCTTTCAGGAGGCGCACCGAATCGCACCGCTGGACGGAACCTATCCGCTCGACCTCGCCTTTGCTTACGATCAAGTGTGTCGCTTTCCCGAAGCGGAAGCGATGTATGCGATCGCGCGCGAGCGCGATCCTCTCTCCGTTGCCGTGCAACAGCTCTATCAATTCCACCTCGAGCGCTGGGAGAAGGATCGATCACCTGGCCCGCAGTAGCCGCGTCTGGCGACGGCAGGCTCACGCTCGGCCGCGTTATCACTCGTAGCACTCGAGATATTTGATTCCCGAGCCGGTATTGAAGATCACGACCTCCTCGGCGCTCGTGATCTTTCCGGCAACCACGAGCGACTTCAGAGCGACAAAGCAGGCCGCTCCCTCCGGCGCAACAAACAGGCCTTCCTGCGCGCCGACCGCACGCGTGGCCCGGATCATCGCGTCGTCGTCGACCGTCACTGCGCCGCCACCGGACGCGCGCAGAATTTCGAGGATCAGGAAATCGCCGACTGCTTTCGGCACGCGCAGACCGGAGGCGCAGGTGTGCGCGTCGGGGAATTCAGCGGCCGAGCTTGCGCCGGCCTCGAACGCGCGCACGATCGGCGCGCACCCGCTCGCCTGCACGGAAAACATCCGTGGCCGTTTCGATCCGATCCAGCCAAGCGCCTCCATTTCATCGAATGCTTTCCACATTCCAATCAGGCCCGTGCCGCCGCCGGTCGGATAAAGAATGACGTCCGGCAGTCGCCAATCCAATTGCTCGGCCAGCTCGTAGCCGAGCGTTTTCTTTCCTTCCACCCGATACGGTTCCTTCAAGGTCGACATGTCGAACCAACCTTCCGCCGCCTTGCGCTTCGCGATCTCCGCGCCGCAATCGGTGATCAGGCCATCGATCAAGGTAACGTGCGCGCCGAGTTCGCGGCACTCGATGATGTTGGCGCGCGGCGTGTCGCTCGGCATGAAGATGTGCGCCTCCAGACCGGCCCGAGCGGCATACGCCGCGAGCGCACCGCCGGCGTTTCCGGCCGTCGGCACGGCCAGTTTGGTCGCCCCGAGATGCTTCGCCATCGAAACCGCCACCGCCATCCCGCGCGCCTTGAAACTTTGGGTTGGGTTCTGCGCTTCGTCCTTCACCCAAAGATTCGTTAGGCCGAGTTCGCGCTCCGAACTTCGCGGCGCGCAGAAGCGGCGTTCCGCCCTCGCCCAGAGTCGTCGGCTCGAGGTCGAGCGGCAGCGGCAGCACTTCGCGGTAACGCCAGAGCGATTTCTCCCGCGTCGCCAACACCTCACGCGTAAGCGAGCGACCCGACGGCCGCGAGATCGTAGATTGGGAAAAGCGGTTTGCTGCACGCCGTGCAGAGATTCTGCAGCCTGCGACCACTCGTGCCGCAGCCCGCACGAGGTGCACTCGAGATGGGTCAGGAAAGTCTTCACGGCTTCACCACCACCGGCGTGCCGATGTGCACCGTTTGGTAGAACTGGCGCGCTTTCCAATACGGCATCCGAATACATCCATGCGACGCCGGCTGGCCCGGCAGATAGCCGGCGTGCAATCCGTAGCTCGGTAGGAATTCCATGTAAGAAAGGCATCGACGCGCCGACGAATCGCGAATGCGGCGGCTTCCCACCCTTCCGCACATCGACGTTCGCCCTAACGACCTTTCCGGAAGCGGAAACGTAATTGCCGTAGACGACTGGAACGATGATCCGCATCTTTGCGGATGACACTGAAACGCCCGATAGGCGTTCGATGTCCCTCGCGGCCACTCGAGATCCTGCGACATCGCGGCGAGGTTCCTTGCCGCGGTAAAGATACGCCTGTTGCTCATGCAGTTTGACCACCACGGAAGGCGCGACCCGAATGCACTCGTCGGCACATTCGAGGTCACCATATCGGTCACGGTGCTCGCAGCCGGTGAAAGCCACGATCACGGCGACGCAGATCGTCGCGCCGATGAACCGCTTCACGAACGAAGATCACTACCGGCTAGTGCGCGCGGATGGAGGCGGCGCTTCCGGGACCGGCGACGCCTCCAGACCGCGGCGCTTCAGAAGCGGCTCGATGTACGGCTCGCGCGCCGGTGAAGTTGCGGAAGAGCTTCATCGCTTCGTCGCTCCCGCCGCGCGAGAGCAGGGTCTCGCGGAAGTGGTCGCCGTTCTCGCGCTTCAGGCCGCCGTGCTCGCTTGAACCATTCGACGGTGTCGGCATCGAGCACCTCGCTCCAGATGTAGGAGTAGTAGCCAGCCGAGTAACCGCCGGCGAAGGCGTGCGAGAAATAGGGCTGCGATAGCGCGGCGGCACCACCGGCAAATCGACCCCGGCTTTCTTCAGCGCCTGCGCTTCGAAGCGCGAGCGCATCGTTCGGCACTTCGGCCGGCTTCAATTGATGCCAGGCCTGATCGAGCAGCGTGGCCGCGAGATATTCGGTCGTCTTGAAGCCCTGATTGAATTTTTCCGCCGCGAGCACCTTGTCGAGCAGCTCCTTCGGCATCGGCTCGCCCGGTTTGATAATGCTTCGCGTAATTCTGCAGGACCTCCGGCCAGTCCTGCCACATCTCGTTGACCTGCGACGGATACTCGACGAAATCGCGCGGCACGCTCGTTCCGCTGAAGCGCGGATACTTCACGTTCGAGAACATGCCGTGCAGCGCGTGACCGAATTCGTGAAACGCGGTGCGCACTTCGTCCTAGGTGAGCAGGGTCGGCTGGCCTTCGGGCGGTTTCGGAATGTTGAGATGATTGGCGATGACCGGCTTCGTGCCTAACAACTTGCTTTGCTCGACGTATTCGTTCGTCCAGGCGCCGCCGCGCTTCGACGGCCGCGCGTAGTAATCGCCGATGAAGATGCGCGAGCGGTGTGCCGTCCGCGTCGAAGACTTCGAAGACCCGGACGTCCGGCAGGTAAACCGGCAGATCTTTGCGTTCCTTGAAGGTGATGCCGTAGACCTTGGTCGCGGCGTAGAAGACGCCGTCGATCAGGACGTGATTGAGTTCGAAGATAGGGTCGGATTTCCGATTCATCGAAGGCGTAGCGCGCCTTCCGCACCTGTTCGGAATAGAAATCCCAGTCCCACGGCTGCGAGCTTGAAACCGCCCTTCTGCTGATCGATCACCGCCTGCATCTCGGCCGATCTCCTTGCGCGCGTTCGCGACTGCCGGCGGGCGAAATGTCGGCCAGCATCTTGTTCACCGTCGGCACGTCTTGCGCCGTCTGATCCTCGAGCTGATAGGCGGCGTGATTCGCGTAGCCGAGAAGCTGCGCGCGTTCCGCGCGCAGCTTGGCGATGCTCGCAAACGACCTCGCGATTGTCGAACTCGCCGCCTTTGCTGTTGCGCGCGAGCGACGTCTCCATGATCCGCTGACGCAGCGCGCGATTCTTCAGATTGGTGAGCGAGCGGCTGGCCGGTCGTGTTCTGCAGGCGGATGACGAACTTGCCTTCCTTGCTCGTCTTCCTTGGCCGCTGCTGCCGCTGCGGCGATCGCCGGTCGCGGGCAAGCCATCCAGTTCCTCGCGCTTGTCGACCACGATCGATTAGGCGTTTTTCTCCTTCAGCACGTTCTGCTCAAACGTCGTCTGCAAGGTCGCGATCTCCTGGTTCATCGCCTTGAGCTTGTCTTGTCGGCGTCGGACAACTTCGCGCCGGCGCGCACGAAATCCTTGTAGTAACGCTCGAGCAGAAAGGTCGATTCCGGATCGAGCCCCAGCTTCTCGCGTTCTGTTGTAGAGAGTCTCGATGCGTGTGAAGAGCGGACCATTCAAGCGGATCGCGTCCTGATGCGCGGCGAGCTTCGGCGACAGTTCCTTGTCGATCTTTTGCATCGTCCGGATTGGTGTTCGCGCCGTTCAGATTCGAGAAGATGCGGTTCGCGCGGCTGAGCAAGCGCCCGCTCTTTTCCAGCGCGACGATCGTGTTCTCGAAGGTCGCCTTGTCTTTCTGGTCCGCGATTTTCTCCACTTCCTTCAACTGCTCCTGCATCCCCTGCTCGATCGCCGGCTGGAAATGCTCATCCTTGATCTGATCGAACGGCGGGAACTGATATGGCAGCGTGCTTTCCTTGAGCAGCGGATTTTCAGTCATAGGCGTCGCCGGGGTTGGAGTCGGATCGGCCGCGTGTGCGACACCAACGATCGCAAGCAAAAGCAGCAGCGTGACCAGACGAAGGGTTACGAGGGCAAGACGAATTTGCAGGCGATTTTTCATAGTAGGTGAGGTCTCTCCCGCGAGCGAAGAGCATCTGCTCAACTACGGGAAACCTGGGCCGCGCGCAAGCGACACCACTACACCTTCACCGGTCGTCGTCCGCTAATCAAAAAGGAGGCCAATCCTGACCGATCGAGCGCACGATTTCCGCGGCGCAGATTGCCGCAGCCGTCCGATTCTCGACGCCGAGCTTCGCATAAATGTTCTGGAGATGTTTGCGCACGGTGCCCGGACTTAGATCAAGAATTCTCGAGATCGCCCAATTCGCTTTGCCCCTCGCGACCCAGGAAAGGACTTCCACTTCGCGCTCCGTGAGCTTGCTCGAATTTCCGTTCCTCGGTTGCACGGCAAATTCTTCCAGCACCAGGCATATTGGCTCGCGTGGTTCGGCCGCAACCACTGTCACGATGAGACGACTGCCGTTATGTTGAAGCACGAGAGGCCTGCTGCGACACGTTTTTCCAGCGAGCCACTGATCCAGTTTTCGCGGGAGCTTTTCCGAAACATTAGTGTGCGGGAAGTATCTTGTTAGGTAATCAATCGCCACAGTTCCGGCGCAGCGAATGCGCCCGTCCGCCCCCATCACAATCACGCCGCGCGGTCCGTGCACCACCACGTGATCGTCGTGCGCTGGGGGGCTTCATATCGTCCTGCTCGCTCTCGATGCTTTCTGCGCAAGATGTCTCAAAAATTTGCCGCTGGATCAATCCTTTTCGTGGGGCGGAGCTTGCGAAGTGCGGTTCGCCAGACAGCGCGCATGGCGCGATTATCCACGTACGCGCTTCGGCGTATTTACATTTTTCCGCGTTTTGAAAACAATCGCGGCTCCGTGAGCCCAACCCAAGGACCATCCTTATGAAAGCGTTAACCACCAGATCTGTTCTCACAGCCCTGTCCTTACTAATCGCAGCAATTTCCGCGGAGGCCCAGAGTCTCGATCGGCCTAACGACTCTGGCAGAAGCGATCGCAAACAGATATCGGCCTAACGACTCTGGCAGAAGCGATCGCAAACAGATGCGCCGAATCTCGGATCGTTTCAGTTTCAGACGATTCTTCCGCAGCCGGATGCGAGCGTCAGCGACACCGGCACTCCCGGCACGAATGGCACCGACGGCAATCCGGGGACAGTGGGCGGCAACGGCGGCGCCGCCAGCGCCAATGCCAGCAGCATCGACGCGTCCAACGACGCGAGGGCAACGGGCGGAAACGGCGGCAACGGCGGAAACGGAGATGTCGACGGCGCGAATGGCGGTAACGGCGGCGCGGGCGGGACGGCGAGCGCGACGGCTTCGAACACAGACGCGTCGGTCCCGGATGTGAGTTCATTCGCCATCGCCCATGGCGGAACTGGTGGGTACGGCGGGAATCCTGGAAGCGGGGGAATACCCGGCAACGGAGGGGCGGGAGGCAATGTCACATCGAGCGCCTCGGCCAATAGCAATACCGGATTGGTGATCTGCAGAAGTGGATGGCAACGGTGGAGCGGGCGGAGCTAGTGCCAGCAATGGCGGGAATGGTGGCAATGGCGGTAACTTTTCCGGGACGGCGGCGCATCGACAACGGCAGACGGCGTGCACACGTGGGTGAATGCTTACTCTTATTACTACGGCGGCGGCGTCGGCGGTTCCGGCGGCTATATCGCGAATTCGAGCGCGGGCAACAGTGCTGGTAATGGCGGTAACGCGAGTATGTCGGCCACAGGGATGGCAAGCGGGAACAATTCCGAAGTGGGCGTAACTGCACACACGACCGGCGGCGGCGGTGGCTATGTTCTCCGGCGACGGAAGACGGGGGCAATGGCGGCTTTGGCCAGTCTTGGGTACGGTTAGCGGCACCTCTTCGTCTCCCAACAGTTCCGTCTCGGTAAGCGGGTGGGTGACCGGTGGCAGTGGCGGTTCCGCAGTCTCCGGCCACGGCGGCAACGGCGCGAGCGAGACGTTGACTAATGCCGTCAGTGCCACTGGCGGATACCAGTCGGATTCAGGACAAACTGCAATCGGCGGAAACGGCGGCGACGGCGGGATTGCTGGAAGCGCGGGCAACGCCAGTTCGTCGCTGAGCAACAGTGCCAGCAATCCATACAATTCCGTCTCGACAACGGCCACTGGCGGAAATGGCGGCGGGCGCAATAACACGAGTGGCACGGCGGCGGCCGGAGGAACAGCCACCTCAAATTCGAGCGCGAGTAAACGTTGCTGGCGCCGATACGCGTCTGCCAATGCCACCAGCACAGGCGGCGACGGCGGCACCGGCAATGGCGGCGCGAACGGTGCGAATGGCGGAACTGCGTCAGCCACCGCCAACGCGACAGGCTCGGTGAATGGTATTTATGGCGTGAACGCGTCCGCGAGCGGCATTGGCGGATACGGCGGTTACATCCAGGGCGGTACCGCAAGCAGTACCGCGGGCAATGGCGGTACGTCTATTGTCTCAGCTACCGGAACAGCCAATGACAATCGTACTGTTACGGTTAACGCCAGCTCCGGGAACCAAGGCAATTACGGCGGCGGCTCCGTCAATGGTAATGGCAATGCTGGCAACGGGGGGATCGCAAGTCTGGCACCGTGACCGGATCATCGAATGGCGGCTACGTTAACGTGTCCGGGTCGGTTTATGGTGCAAATGGCGGTAGTGCGGACACTGGCAATGGCGGGAATGGCGCCAGCGAAACACTTACCAATGCAATCTCCGGCAGCACCGAACAGGGCCACTGGCGCTCGGGCAATCCGCTTACGGCGGAAACGGCTGGTTCGAGTAACAGCGGCACACCGGGCGCGGCGGCAACGCTATCCTCTTCCTCACCGTAAATGGAAGCACGAGTTCCGCGCTGACGATTTCGCCAACTGCCAATGGCGGCATGGGCGGAGGACGCAGTAATGCTTCTGGCAGCGCAAGCAATGGAGGCACAGCTACCGTCGTCGGAAACGCCAGTGGCAACGCCGGCTCCGTGAATTTGGGCGGCAGTGCAACCGGCGGACCGGGTGGCAGTGGCTCAGGCGGAGCGAATGGCGGCAACGGTGGGGACGCCACCGCAACTATCACCGGCTCGACTACCGCGGACAATTCGTTAACGGTCAATGGCAATAGTCAGGCCGGATATGGTGGGAATGGCACTGTGCCAGGGAACACTGGCAATGCGATGACGACCGCCACCGGCACAGGCGTAACCGGCTATGTTAATGTCAGCAGCGGTGCCACTTCTTACCCATGATATGGCGGCAACGGCGGCAGCGGCAACAGCCATCGCGAGCGGCAGCTAGCGGCGGCCAGGTTCAGACAACATCCGGAGCTGACAGCTACAACTTCGGCGTCGCTCTGGCGCGCGCGACTTCCATTGGCTCAGCCGACGGCGGTCCGATACACCGACAGTAACGGCACATTCTTCCGGCGGAATAATGTCACCTCGATGGCTAGCGCACACCTACTCTCAGGGTAGAGTGTTGGTGGCAGCGGCGGCACCGAGGTGGCTGAAACCGCGAGCAATGTCGCCGCGGCGAACCTGCGGCGTCACAAACTCCGATGGCAAGCAAGCCTGTCTCTTTGCGACTGGTTCACCTTTGATTGCGGACGTCAATGCAGCGCTTGCCGGCAATCCGAATTCTGCACCGCACTTCGATCCGGGCGGCGTGAGCGTGCGCACCGCGGCCCGCAGGACCGGGCGATGACACCGAGACAATAGGATTCCACCAACGCATCCATTTCGTTACACTCGCCGGCATGAAATCCCCCCGACAGCCTTCCTGCGCGCGTTGGACTCTCCTGCTTCTCGCGCTCACTCTCTGCGCCGCGACCAGTTTCGCCCAAAACGTGGGCGGTTTCCTCCACGGGAAGATACAAAATTTCCAGCAAACCAGCTCCGCTGCGCCGGTCAGCGATGCCGCGCAGCCGTTCCAGTTCGGCTCGCTCATCAGCATGGGCACGGCCACGATCAACAGCGCCACGCTCACGTTCACCGGCACTGCCAGCCCGCGCACTTATACCGCGGCCGGCGGCGGCGCTTTCTCGATTCTCGATACTTTCACCACGCTGGCGCAGCTGGACGCCGCTTATGCGAACAACAACAACTACACGGTCAACGTCGACACCAGTGCGGGCTCCTTCTCGCGCGCGGTCTTCCTTCTGGCAATCTTCGGTTATCCGACGACCCCCAGATCACCGTGCCCGCGGGCAACTGGCAGAGCGGCGCGATCGTGATCGATCCCACCCTCGACTACAACATTACCTGGGCGCCTTTTTCCAACGCGCAGGCCGCCGATCTCATCGAACTCATCATTGGCAATGCCGGCGACCTTCGGTCCGTTTCCCGACGACTCAGACTTCCTTCCTCCTGCCGGCCGGGAGCTTGCCGCCAGGCACAAATAATCCCTGCGATCTCGCCTTTATCCGCGTGGCCGGAGCCGCCGCTGGCGACACAAACATCGGCGCCGGCTACGCCACTCTGGTCAAGGACACCGCTTTTAGCATCCACACCACCGCGCCCGCGCTGGCCCTCGGTGCCGCGGTTTCGCGCAAGGCGCACGGCGTCGCCGGAAACTTCGAGGTGAATCTGCCACTTGCCGGCGCGCCCGGCATCGAATGCCGCACCGGCGGAGCGAACGGCAATCACACGCTTGTCGTTACATTCAGCAACTCAGTGGTGAGCGGCAACGCGATGGTCACTGGCGGCATGGGGAGCGTGATCGGCGCACCTGTTTTCAGCGGCAACACGATGACCGTGGATCTTACCGGCGTCGCGAATGCGCAGACGCTGATCGTTACCTTGAGCAACGTGACCGACACTTTCGCTCAAGTGCTTCCAGACACGGCGGTGAGCGCAGGCTTCCTCACCGGCGATACCAATGGCGATGGCTTCGTCAACACCGGCGACTCGATCCAGACGCGCAACCGTTCCGGTCAGGCGACGGACTCGACCAACTTCCGCTCCGATGTGAACACCGATGGCTTCGTCAACAGCGGCGACACCACCGCCGTGCGCAGCCGTTCGGGGACGTCCCTGCCGTAACGCCAGCGATTCGATTCCCGCTTGCGGACGGGAGTCCGAGCTTGCAATTGTTACGCATATTCCTGCACAATTGCCGCACCTGCAGTCCCTCAGATAACTCCGCCATCTTTTCTCCAGAATAATCCCGGCTCTGCCTCCAATATGAGACTCGCATTCCATCTTGCCGCCTGCGCGACGATTTCATGGTTGGGCTACCACGTCGGTCCGCGGACAATCCGCGCTCGACGGTTTCGATCCAAACGCCAACGGCAGGATTTACGTCGCCGTGGTCCAGGCGGACGGCAAGATTCTGATCGGCGGCGATTTTACGAGCGTTTCACCCAATGGCGGAGCGGCGGTCACGCGCAACCGCATCGCCCGGCTGAACCCGGACGGCACGCTCGACACCGCCTTCAACCCGAACGCCAACGATTCTGTCTATACCATCGCGGTGCAGACGGACGGCAAGATTTTGGTGGGCGGCAATTTCAGCGGAGCGAACAGCATCGGCGGACAAACGCGCAACCGCATCGCCCGGCTCGATGCCACCACCGGCCTGGCTGATTCGTTCGACCCGAACGCGAACGCTTTTGTCCAGTCAATCGCGGTGGAGGCGGGCGGCAAGATTCTCGTCGGCGGCGATTTCAACGGAGCGAACAGCATCGGCGGACAGACGCGCAATTTCATCGCCCGGCTCGATCCGATCACTGGCCTGGCCGATTCGTTCAACCCGAACGCGAACGATACGGTCGAGACGATCACGGTGCAGGCGGACGGCAAGATTTTGGCCGGCGGCTTTTTCATCAACATCGGCGGGCAGGCGCGCAACCGCATCGCCCGGCTCGATGCCACGACCGGCCTGGCTGATTCGTTCAACCCGAACGCGAATAGTTTTGTCGAGACAATCGCGGTGCAGGCCGACGGCAAGATTCTCGCGGGCGGCGATTTCAGCGGAGCGAACAGCATCGGCGGACAGACGCGCAATTACATCGCCCGACTCGATGCCACCACTGGCCTGGCCGATTCGTTCAACCCGAACGCGAGCGACGACTGTCGAGTCGATCGCGGTGCAGGCGGACGGCAAGATTTTGGCCGGCGGCTTTTTCACCACCATCGGCGGACAGACGCGCAACCACATCGCCCGGCTCGATCCCACCACCGGCCTGGCCGATTCGTTCAACCCGAACGCGAACGCTCTTGTCCTTTCAATCGCGGTGCAGGCGGACGGCAAGATTCTAGCCGGCGGCGATTTCACAAACGTCGGCGGACAAACGCGCAACCACATCGTCCGGTTGGAAACCGACGGCAGGCTCGACCAGACGCTCAATCTCAGCATCGTCGGCAGTCTGTGTTTGCGCCACCGCCGTGCAGCCGGACGGCAAGATTCTTATCGGCGGCAGCTTTACAACCGTTTTGGGCGTGACGCGCAACAACATTGCCCGATTGAACACGGACGGCACGCTCGACACGGCTTTCAACCCGAACGCGAACAGTCGTTGTCTATTCAATCGCGGTGCAGGCGGACGGCAAGATTCTGGTGGGCGGCGATTTCAATGGAGCGAACAGCATCGGCGGACAGGCGCGCAATCGACATCGCCCGGCTCGATGCCACGACCGGCTTGGCAGATTCGTTCAACCCGAACGCGAACAATCGTTGTCAGTTCAATCGCGGTGCAGGCGGACGGCAAGATTTTGGTGGGCGGCGACTTTCACCGAACCATCGGCGGACAGACGCGCAATCACATCGCCCGGCTCGATGCCACCACCGGCCTGGCTGATTCGTTCAATCCGAACGCGAACGATGTTGTCATTCAATCGCGGTGCAGGCGGACGGCAAGATTTTGTCGGCGGCTTTTTCAATGGAGCGAACAGCATCGGCGGACAGCCGCGCAACCGCATCGCCCGGCTCGATGCCACCACCGGCTTGGCTGATTCGTTCAACCCGAACGCGAACGGTTTTGTCGAGTCAATCGCGGTGCAGGCGGACGGCAAGATTTTAGCGGGCGGCGGTTTCAGCGTAGCATCGGCGGACAGACGCGCAATCGCATCGCCCGGCTCGATCCCACGACCGGCTTGGCTGATTCGTTCAACCCGAACGCGAACGACGTTATGTCCATTCAATCGCGGTGCAGGCGGACGGCAAGATTCTAGCGGGCGGCGATTTCACGCAGCATCGGCGGACAGACGCGCAACCGCATCGCCCGGCTCGATGCCACCACCGGCTTGGCTGATTCGTTCGACCCGAACGCGAACGATACTGGTCCATTCAATCGCGGTGCAGGCGGACGGCAAGATTCTTGGCGGGCGGCTTTTTCACCAGCATCGGCGGACAGCCGCGCAACCGTTTCGCTCGTTTGACTAACGACACCGCCGCGCTGCAAAACCTGGCCGTGACGCAAACCACCATTACCTGGACCCGCGGCGGCTCCAGCCCGCAATTCACGCGCGTTACCTTTGAGTCTTCAACCGACAATGTGAACTACACTCCCCTGGGCAACGGCACGGCGGCCGGCAGCAACTGGACCCTGACAGGTTTGAACCTCCCGACCGGACAGAACATCTACATCCGCGCTCGCGGTTATTATCGCAGCGGCAACCACAACGGCTCGGAGAGCATCACGGAATCAGTGCGGAATGCTTTTCTTACTGGGCCGCCGCCAACGCCAACACCAACTCCAACACCAACTCCAACTCCAACACCAACACCAACTCCAACACCAACTCCAACACCGACACCAACTCCAACTCCAACTCCAACTCCAACACCAACTCCAACTCCAACTCCAACTCCAACTCCAACACCAACTCCAACTCCAACTCCAACTCCAACTCCAACTCCGACTCCAACGCCGACGCCCGGTTCCGCGGCCAACATCTCGACGCGGCTGCCGGTCGGCACGGGCGACAATATTCTCATCACCGGATTTATCATCACGGGACCGTCGGGTTCGACCAAGAGAGTGCTCGTCCGCGGGATTGGACCTTCGACCAATGTCCCCGGCGCACTGGCTAATCCAACCCTCGAACTTCGCGACATCAACGGCGCCCTCCTGGCGAGCAACGACAATTGGCAGAACGACCCAGATCGGCGGAATCATCACCGCCGATCAAGTTGCGGAGATCCAGGCCACGGGCGCCGCGCCCACGAACGACGCGGAGTCGGCTCTGATCGCGACGCTCGCTCCGGGCAATTACACCGCGCAGATTCGGGGATTCAACAACACCACCGGCATCGGCCTCGCCGAGGCTTACGACCTCAGCCTGCCCTCACTCGCCCGATATGCCAACGTCAGCACGCGCGGCTTTGTCCAAACCGGAGATAACCTCATGATTGGCGGATTCATTCTCGTCAATAATCCGGTCAGAGTCGTGATTCGCGGGATCGGGCCTTCGCTGACCGCGCTGGGAGTTCCAAACGCCCTGGCCGACCCGACGCTCGAGCTGCGCGATGTCAACGGCATGTTGATTTTGGCTAACGATAACTGGAGAGACACGCAGGAAGCCGAGATTATTGCGACCACTCTGCAACCTACGAATGACCTTGAGTCGGCCATGGTCATGACGCTGCAACCGGGCAATTACACGGCGCAGCTCCGCGGCAGCAATGATGGCATTGGAAATGGCTTGGTGGAGGTTTATGCCCTTCCCTAAGGCGGGAACGTTCCTTTCTTAGCCGCAGTCTCGGTGATCAGAAAGAGTTAGAGCCTGTTCGCTTCGCGCGAGGTCAATGGCGCGTCAGATCCGCGAGTGCTCCCGCTAAAGACGTGACATCAAGCGTCACAAATCCTATTCTCAGTGGACTTCGGAAATCCCAACCTCATCCACCTCCGGAGTAATTAGTCCCATGAAAAACAAGGTCACCTCCATATCTGCTTTCTTTAGGCCGCGCGTGCTTCTCGCCTTCGGTCTGGTCTTCTCTGGCATCATCCTGGCGCTCGTCGGATTTGGCGCATTCCCCGGTGCGTCGGCACAGGCCCAGGGATCGAAGGAAAACGCGAAGACGCCGGGCGCGCCGGACGTCATCGCGATGGTGGGCCCGGTTTCGCAAGACCAGGACCTGCGGACGCTTCCCGAAATTCCATCGATGCTGGAAGAGGACGAGGTGCCTCTGAGGCGGCATCCGCTTCCCACTTCAACTGACAAACAGGACGATCCGATCCAGGCGATCAGACAAGCCGCGCAGCCAGCCGCCATGCCGACTCCGATCGCCACTTATCCTGGGATCACCTCGGCGCAGAGCGCGTGCGGTTGTTTGCCGCCGGACACGCAAGGCGATGTCGGCCCGAACCACTACATTCAAACACGTTAACTCCCGAATCAAAATCATTGATAAGTCAGGCAACCAGCTCCTCGCACCGACCACCTATAATTCGTTCTTCTCCGCATTGTCGACCAGCGGCACGTCTTGCGGCTCCAGCAACCAGGGCGATGGATTTGTGCTCTACGATCATCTGGCCGACCGCTGGGTGGTGAGCGATTTCGCTTTCCCCGCGTTTCCGGGCACCTCATTTTACCAATGTGTCGGCGTCTCCAAGACGAGCGACCCGGTCGCCGGCGGCTGGTGGCTTTACGCGGTGCGAGTGGACGCGGCCAACCCCAGCTTCCTGGGCGATTACCCGAAGTTTGGTTTGTGGCCCGACGCCTATTATTTCTCGGTTAATCTCTTCTCCAACGGCACCACCTTCAATGGCGTGCGCGTCTTTGCCTTGCCCCGCCTCGACATGATCAATGGGACTGGCGCGCCCAACGCCAACGCGATCGCCTTCACGATCACGGCGGCGAATATCGGCGATGCTTACAGCCTGGTCCCGGCGACTTTCCGCACTGGTTTGCCGCCTCCGGCAGGCACGCCGGAATATTTTCTCGCGGTCGATAGTCCCGCTTCAGCCGGTGTATCATTAACGCAAGTCCATGCCTGGCGTTTCCACGTCGACTTCGTCACGCCCGCGAATTCCACCTTCGGTGCCGGCCCCAACCACACGCCGGATGCAAACATCACGGTCAACCCATTTGTGGACGCATTTACCACCACCACCCTTCTGGTTCCGCAGAATGGGACGGTTCGTTTGCTCGATACTCTCGGTGACAAGCTAATGACCCCGCTCGTTTACCAAAACCGCGGCGGCACGGAATCGCTCTGGGCGTCACAGACCATCAACAACAATCAGGGCGGAACCGGACCGACGGCCATTCGTTGGTACCAATTCAATGTTACCGGCGGCACCATTCCGGCCACGGCGGCGCAACAGCAAACCTTCAACAACGGGGCCGATGGCTTATGGCGCTGGATGCCCAGCATCGCCGTGGACGCGCAGGGCAACATGGCCATCGCCTATGCCGAATCGAGCGCCACCACGGAGCCGGCCATCGCCTATGCCGGACGTCTCGCGGGCGATCCGCTCAACACGCTCGCGCAAGGCGAAGCTATCATGCAGGCGGGCGGCGGACATCAAACCAGCACCAGCGGACGCTGGGGCGACTACAGCGCACTCAGCATCGATCCGGCGGACAACGCCACCTTCTGGCATACGCACGAATACTATTCGGCCACGAGCACCTCCGCCTGGAACACGCGCATCGGCAAGTTCAAATTCCCCTCGGGCCCGGTGCCGCAACAAGCGGTCTCGCGCAGAAATCACAACGGAGTGAATTTCGATATTCCTTTGCCGCTGACCGGCAATCCGGGAATCGAGTGTCGTCGAGGCACCGGGGCGACCTTCGATAGCTACCAGGTTATCGTGACCTTTGCCAATAACGTCACCGTCGGCGGGGTAACTGTCACCAGCAGTAATGGACTGGCGACCGCGACGCGCAGTGTTAGCGGAGGAGTGGTTACGGTCGATCTTTCTACCGTGGCTAACGCGCAAACCCTTGGCATCACCCTCACGAACACCAACGATGGTACGGCCACGGGCGACGTCCCCGTCCCCATGGGCGTCCTCGTGGGCGACACCAACGGTGATCGCTTCGTCAATGCCGGCGACGCCACGCAAACGCGCAACCGCGCCGGTCAGACGGCGGACGCCACGAACTTTCGCTCGGACGTGAACGCCGACGGCATCGTGAACAGCGGCGACACGACCGCGGTGCGTTCACGCTCTGGTACCGCGCTGCCGTAGCTGCTAGCTTCTTGTGCTTGATCACCAGACCAGTTGTTACCGAAAAACATTTACACTAGCCCCCGATCCTGATTAGGCTGCGACTGCGTCAAGTCTGTCGGGCGCCTCCAGCACAGCACCTCACCTTCTTCCCGCAAGGTTACCGGCGAACGAAAGGTTCGTTCGGACAAAGAAAGGTGTTTGCTTGTGAAAACGTCACGCTGTCGGCACCGAACTTCGCTCGCGGGATTCATCTCGGCGCTGCTCTTGGCGGTCTCGGTTGATGCTGCGAACAGAACCGCCGATGCGGGCGGCAGTTGTCCGGGGCGGCTCACGCTCCCTCAAGCGATCGCCACGGCGGCCAACAACGTCATCATCTCCGGCCTGATGATCGCGAAAGGGTCAGGCGATTCCGATGTCGATGGCGGCGGGATTTACAACACGGGCACAGTCCCTGCAGAACCCCCGACGTTGGTGCCGACTCTCACTTGCACGCCGGACTGGTCACCTGGTGCGGATCTTCCAATTACCGGGGTCGGCCTGGTTGGCGTTTATTTTCAGGCCAATGGGAAGTTTTATGGAATGGGCGGCCGAAGCTCTGATACGGCAGGCAACGAGTTTACCCATCCGTTTGAATACGATCCCGGCAGTAACAGCTGGACTACCAAGTCGGCGACTTACCCTGACATTCAGGTAAACAACATGGCTTGCGGCGTGCTATCCGACGCTGGAACGCCATACATTTACTGCGTGGGCGGCTCGGATGTGGCATCCCAGCACGACTGACCGCGTCTTCCGCTATGACCCTGTTACCGACGTGATCACCTCGGTTGCCGCTCCCTGGCCCGGTGCTCAGGGAATGGTTCTGCCGGGCGGCTTCACGATCTTCCAGAACAAGCTCTACATCCTGGGCGGATTCGACATTCCCAATGGAGTTGCGACCAACCAGATCTGGGAGTTTACTCCTCCGACTAGCTGGGTGCAGAAGAGCACCGTCCTGCCAGTTCCGCTCGGATACATACCCACGACGACCATTGGCTCCCTCATCTACACTGGTGGGGGCAGCAGTATCACCGGCGGCGTGCCGACCGATACTACGAACTCCTTTAAGTATAACCCGGTAGCGGATAGTATCAGCGCGATCGCGAGCATACCGCGAGCGACAGGCGAGACCCGAGCGCTTAACTTCAATGGCTTGATGTTGGTCATAGGTGGGGGCAGAACCGCGCCCAACCCCTCAAATGAGGTGAATATCTACAACCCAGCTAATAACACCTGGACGGTTGGCTCGCCTGTTCCGTCATTCTTCACCGCGCGGCGCAACTTCCCCACCGACACCGATGGCAGCACCAGGATTTGGCTGGGAGGCGGCTACGCGCCAACGACGGCGACGAACACGATGGAAATCTTCAGCCAATGTCCGACGCGCGTGCTCGTCACCACCGTGGACGATCACAATGATGGCGTGTGCGACGCGACGGATTGCACGTTGCGTGAAGCCATCACCGCCGCGAATGCGAACGCGGGTCGCATCATCGCCTTCGCCCCTGGCGTCACAGGTACGATTCAGTTGGCTGCCGCGCTACCCTCTCTGAACACCAACATGGCCATCCAAGGTCCCGGCGCGAATCTGCTCACTGTGCGGCGCAACATCGGCGGTAGCTACCGCATCTTCAATATCAGTGCCAACAACGTAATTATCTCCGGCCTGACGATTGCCAATGGAAACTCTCCCAGTAACGGTGGCGGTATTTCCAGTACTGGCGGGCTTACCATCGCCAACTGCACCATCTCGGGCCACACCACTGGCAGCAGCGGCGGCGGTATTGTCAGCAGTCACACGCTAAGTATCGTCAACAGCACCATCTCCGGTAATTCAGCTACCAATGGTTTCGGCGGCGGCATCTATAACACTGGCACAGCCGAAATCACCAATAGCACCATCTCGGGTAACTCGGTCAGTGAGCTTTCTCTTGGCATCGGTAGCGGTGGCGGCATCCAGAACAGCGGCGGCGGTGTAGTATCGATCACTAACAGTACCATCTCCGGCAACACCGCCCAGTTCCGGGGAGGCGGCATTAACAGCAGTGGCACGCTTCGATCGAGGAACACGATCATTGCCCTCAACACTGCTCCTTCGGGCCCTGATGTGTTTGGCACGTTGACTTCGGACAACTTCAACCTCATTGGCAACAATTCTGGCGTAACGATCACGCCCGCACAATTAGCAGATCAGATCGGCACTCCGGGCTCGCCCATCAATCCGCTGCTCGGCCCGTTGCAAAACAACGGCGGATCGACTTTGACCCGCGCCCTGCTCGCCGGCAGCCCGGCGATCGACAAAGGCCACTCCAGCGGCTCAACCACCGATCAACGCGGCTTCCCGCGCACCTTCGACGATCCAGCGATCCCAAATGCCAGCGGCGGAGACGGCACAGACATCGGCGCATTTGAATTGTTCGCGCCCTTCGCGTGTATCGCGAAAGCTGCACGGCGGCGGCGATCTTTGACATAGGCCTGCCGCTGACCGGCACCGCCGGAATCGAATGCCGCACCGGCGGCGCGAATGGCGATCATCAGAGTGATCATGACCTTTCCATCTCTGGTCACGGTCACGAGTGCGAGCGTCACGACAGGGACTGGCAGCGTGAGTGGCTCCAGCCGGTCAACGGCGGGCAGGTGACGGTTAATCTCACGGGAGTGACCAATGCGCAGACGATCATCCTCACGCTTTTCGGAGTCAACAACGGCACTGACTACGAGCAACGTCACCGTTCCGATGGGTGTGCTCGCTCGGCGACACGAACGGCGATCGCTTCGTCAATGCCGGTGACGCCACGCAAACACGCAACCGCGCCGGTCAGACGGCGGACGCCACGAACTTCCGCTCGGACGTGAACGCCGACGGCTTGGTCAACAGCGGCGACACGGCCGCGGTGCGTTCGCGGTCTGGCACCGCGCTGCCGTAGTCGGTAAACAGATGTAGCGGCGGCTGTGTCAGCCGCCTTGGTGCTCGGTCAGTCTCGCGGTGGAAAGTGGAAACCAATCCACGAACGATGTAGGCGACGACGCATAACTAAACTTGCTCGAGGGCCCGCGGGGAGAGTATCGTTCGCAGAAGGAACCGTCGGGGAATATGCCAGCTCGCGCTTTGGGTTTACCCACCCTTGTCCGCGGCAGACGTCGCGGACGATATTGGCGCGCACATCCTGCCAGAATGGGCTCGTCAATGGAGTCAGTCGATGAGGGGAAGAAATCGTTGCTCCTTTCAGGGATACGTCTGCCGAAGAAATGGAGCCTGGCATTCGCTTTCCTATCCACCGCGTTTGGGCTGATCGTGTGTTCCAAGCGCCAGCCCGCGCCGCCATCTTTACCGTCACTACGACGGACGACAGCGGCGTCGGCTCGCTCAGCGCAGCCATTGCCGCGGCTAATGGCGCAGCGGGCGATGACATCATCAACTTTGCTCCTGGCGTCACGGGCGTCATCACGCTCACCTCCGCTCTGCAAAATATCGACACCCATATCGACATACTGGGGCCGGGCGCGAATTTGCTCACGGTGCAGCGCAGCACGGCCGAAGGCACGCCCGCCTTTAACATTTTCAACGTTTTCTTCGCCGCCCTAGGCCAGCCCCGTCAGTATTTCCGGGCTGACCATCAGCAACGGCAACGATCTCATTCGGCGGCGGTATCTTCAACAGCTAGGGGCAGCCTAACGCTGACCAACTGCATCATCAGCGGGAACACTGCTACTCGTGGCAATGGCGGTGGCGGTGTCTTCAGCACGTACAGGCCAATTGACGCTGATCAACTGCACTCTCAGCGGCAACACCGTTACGAATGGCAATGGCGGTGGGATTGTCATTGGCCGACAGCAGCAGTGCTCCCGCGACTCTGACGGCAACTAACTGCACCTTCAGCGGCAATACCGCGTTCAGCGGCGATACCACGTTTGAGGGCAGTGGCGGTGGCATCTATGCGTCCTGATACGTTAGCAGTTCGTCCGCGACTGCGACGGTGGAACTAACTGCACCTTCAGCGGCAACATGGCCGCGGGAAATGGCGGCGGCATTTCCAATATCATGGGGACGCTGACGGTGAACAGATGCACCCTCGGCGGCAACAGCGCTTCGAAGGGCGGCGCCGTAGAAAACAATGACCACCTGACACTCAAGACCAGCACGATTAGCGGCAACACCGCCAGCCAAGGCGCCAGCATCTATAACGGCGGCAGCGGTAGCAGGGACTTGAACGTGATCAACTCCACGCTTGTCGGGGACATCGATAACAGTGGTACATTGAACCTAACAAGCACTATCCTGAAGAGTGCCGTCACTATCGTCAATCACGGCGGCGCAGTCTTCTCCCAGGGCTGGAACATGAGCAGTGACAATGGCGGCGGCTTTTTGACCGGCACGGACGATCAAATCAACACCGACCCGCTACTGGATCCCGCGGGCTTGCAAGATAATGGCGGTCCGACCCAAACCACTGGAGCATGCGCACTGTCACCGTGCAGGCCGCGGGGCGATTTTGAACACGGCGATGCTTTCGTCAATACAGGCGACACCGTGCAGACGCGCAACCGTGCCGGTCAGACGACGGATGCCAGCAATTCCGCTCCGACGTGAACACCGACGGCATGGTCAACAGCGGCGACACGACCGCGGCGCGTTCGCGCTCTGGCCCCGCGCTGCCGTAGCTGTTGGCATGCGCGATGCGGCACGCCCCCGCATCCAAAGATTCGTCTCGTAAACGGTCGACGCTTCTGCGCATTCTACCCAGCCCCAAAAATCCCAAATGAAAAAAACTTCTCCCACCCAATCCGGCTTTTCCAAGCAACGCCTCGTGCTTGGTCTGGCTTTTTGTTCCATCAGCGGCCTCCTGGCATTCCTGGCTTTCGCCGGTGTTCCGTCCGCTCTGGTTAAATCCGCTGAAAAATCCACCGAAGACATCCCGCGCTACATGCCGGTCCCGGGGGAGAAAGCGGATGACCTCGCCCGGATTGAAATGGCGTGGCACGATCGCCTGACTTATCCGACCGGCCGTTTCAATCCCGAGTGGGTCCGGCAGGCGGCGGCGCAGGATGCGCTCATCTCGCGCGAACTGCCTCTCGGCATCAAGGCCGAGAATCTCGTCGACAGCAAGGGCGCACCATTGGTGTTGAACCCGAATGCTTTCACCGCGCTCGGGCCGGCTCCCGAACGCATGACCGGCTGCTCTGGCTGCTACGACTACGGCATTACCCAAGGCCGGGTGAACACAATCGTGGTGGATCCGACAACGACCACCAACGGCTCGATCGTCGCCTACATTGGCACGGTGGGCGGCGGGGTCTGGAAGACGACCAACTGCTGCAGCGGCTCCACCAACTGGACTTTGCTCACGAACGATCCGCTGATCAGCACCACCGCCATCGACACCCTGACGATCGATCCGAACAACCACAACGTCGTCTATGCCGGCACGGGCGATTTGAACTTCGGCTCTTTCTCCATGGGCAGCCAGGGCATCCTCAAAACCACCGATGGTGGGACGACCTGGACAGTCTTGGGCGCGAGTGTTTTCGGCCCGGCTTACACCGAACCGGCTGGACAATTCCCGCAGTACAACGCGGTCGGCAAAGTTCGGGTCGATCCGAACAACAGCAGCAGAGTGGTCGCGGGCACAAAGAAGGGGCTCTACTTTTCCTATGATCGCGGCGTGAACTGGTCCGGTCCCGTGCCTGACCAACGCCATGACCTCGCAACGCCAGGATATCACCGGTCTGGAACTCTCGAACATGGGCGGCGGCGTGACGCGTATTCTCGCGGCCGTCGGCACCCGCGGCTTCGCCACCACAGTGCAGTACGATCTTGGACTGCAAGGAGCCAATGGAGTTTACCGGGGAACGATGCCGGCGAGCGGTTGCCCGTCGGATTTCACCCTCATCACACGCAACGACAACGGCTTTGTCTTTGGCGCTGCGGTCACCGGCAGTCCCTACGCATCGGGAGCGCTTATGAATGCGGGCAGCGGAGTTCCCTATTCCAGCACGAGCGTGGGAACCCAGCTCAGCCGCGTGGATATCGCGGTAGCGCCGAGCAATCCAAATTACATTTACGTCCAGGCCGGCTCCATCGCCGGGAACAGCGCCAGCGGCTGCGGCGGCGGCTCGGGCTGCCAGCTCGGGGTGTGGTCGAGCATCGACGGCGGCGTCCTCTGGAATTTCATGCCCGGCTCAGCCGGCGGCTCACTGCGATCCTGCGCCACCGGTGGCACCAGTGGCACGGGATCGAGCGCCACTCTTGGGAGCGGCGATTACCCGCAGAATTGGTACGACCAGGGCCTGGCGGTTGATCCGAATAATCCTGACCGCCTCTTCGTGGACACCTTCGACACCTGGCTGGCTCTCCGCACGGGCACGCAGTTTTACAATATTACCTGCGGATATAGCGGCAGCGCTGTGTCCAATCACGTGGTGCACGTGGACCATCATGCCCTGGCCTTCGTCCCCGGCTCCTCCAGCATTCTCTTGGAAGGTAGCGATGGCGGGATCTTCGGAACCACCAATGCCAACGCCGCCCAGGAGGCCACCCTGCGCCCGACGTGGTTCAACATGGACAATGGATTGAACACCATCGAGTTTTACGCGGGCGACATCAGCGGCAATTTTGCCAACTCTACCCCGTCGATCGCGGTCGGCGGAGCGCAGGACAACGGCCCCAGCTCGGTCTCGTTTCTGGAGATCCCGACCGGTCCCGTCCAATGGCAAATGGGTCTCGGAGGTGATGGATTCTCCGGGCAGATCGATCCCGTAGGCACTGGCACGAGCCTCCGTGTCTGGGAGGGCAACAACAGCGGTGGCCTGAGCCGTTGCGTTAACAACTGCACCAACTCCGGCGCCTCGTGGAGCAGCAGTCGGGGTAGTTGGACCGGCGACCAACAGTCATTCGTTCTCCCGATCAATCTCTTCCACGGCGGCATTCCCGGCGGGGATGACTGCGGGCCCGCGGGCGCGACCACCGGCTGCGGCCACCTCATCGCCGGCACGACCAGGGTATGGGAAACGATCAGCGGGACCAACGCCACCGTGCCGACCTCGGCCTGGTATGTGACTAACAACGCCTCCTGTACCGGTGGCACAAATCCGTGCC
>CAWATC010000029.1:0-14417 GCA_963784865.1 uncultured Verrucomicrobiae bacterium
TAGTCGGCGACCGGGTCGACTGGGTGGCGAAGAAGCTTCTGCTCACGGCGATGCAGGAAAGCGAGAAGCTTGCGTGGAGCGATCCGTGGCTCCAGGCGATCGACCTCGAGTATGACAGCATCATGCCCGAGAAGGGCTCCACCACGAACTGACCCGGCAAGGTTCGATGCGTCGCGTCGTGACCGACGAAGAAATTACCACGGCGATCTCCACGCCGCCGGAGACAACCCGAGCTTTCTTCCGCGGCCGGGCGGTGGCGAAGTTCAGTCATGCGATCCGCTCGATTCAATGGGACGAAATCGTGTTCGACGACGGAACGCAAAAGTGCTGCGTGCGCTTTCCGGAAGTAGCGGCGGACCAACGTTTGAATGCGCTCAATCAAGCCGTGCGCGAAGAAAAGCCGCTTGCCGAACTCCTCCGCGCCCTGCCATCGGAGTGATCGTCGGCCTGAACAAGATTCCTTTGCGAACGCAGTTGGACCCCGTCGCCCGGCCGCTTTGCTCGATAAAATCATCCCGGCGTTACCTTGACCGCTTAAAGCGGTCGAGTTTACGAGGAGGCATCATTTGAATGGCGTGGAGATCGCAGCGTTGGGCTACGCCACTTTCTCTGCGTAGAGATACTTTTGGAAGCCAGCGAACGTCTTACTGATTTCATCCGGGTTGCCAAGGTCGGCTACGGCGTCGGCGATGGAATCGTGGTATTTCAGTCGCAGCAAGGGCGCGAGCTTGGCCTGTTCGAGTATGCGAAATGCGGAAGTGGAAAAGGGGCCGGCGACGCCGCGCGAGCGACGACTTGTTCGCATTGCCAGTGTCGTGAGATTACGATCCCGATTTCTTGGGGATATGGGCGAAAGTGTGAAACAGTCCGAGCGGTGTACAGGTGGATTCTTCATCTAGTTGCCGTTTGCGCCGTATCTGAGCCTTGAACGCCGTCGTCGAGATTCTAAGGCGAGCGCAAGCGGAAAAGTTGCCGTGTCTTCTCGTTGGCGGACATGCAGTCATTCTTTATCAGGCGCCGCGCTTCACGCGGGATATCGATTTCGTCGTGCCGGATGAGGTCGTGGATCGCTGGCTGGAGTTTCTCCAGCGGCTCAGCTATCGAGTCTATCATCGCACGGACGCGTTCATTCGACTCGAGCCGGATACGCCGGGAGGAATGCCGCCGGTCGATCTCATGCTGGTGGACGAAGACACCTGGACGAAGCTCCTCGCAAAGGCGGGGGAGCGCGATGCGGGCGAAGGTATGCGCCTGTCGGTGCCGCATCCGTGGCATCTCATTGCGATGAAACTTACTGCGGCGAAATCAGCCACCCGTCGCTCCGGTGCCGCGGATTGGAGTGACATCTTCGATCTGCTCACGACGTGCAAGATCGATGTAAGTGATCCAGAGTTTCGCAAGCTGGTAGTGCAATTCGGCGGAGAAGAATCGCTCCACCGTGTGGAGGAAGGAATCCGATGAGCGAAGACGTGAATACGTTTGATCTGCGGTTGCGGGAAGCGAGCGAGCCGTTGCACCGCAGTCATCTGCGGCAGCCGCCGACGTGGATCGAGTTTATGCGGGAGATCGCTCCGCAATGGCAGCGCTACATGCGCGAGCACGACACGCCGGAACAACGGCTCGCGACGAAGCTGCACCGTCGCTTCACGTTCGACCGCTGATTTCCGTCTCGGGATGGACGTGGAAGATCAGCGCGGCAGGTCGAGCATTAGCCATCGAAGATGTCCTGGTCCGATGCGATGCGACACTTCACGCCGACGCGCGCACGCTATATGCGCGAGTTCGATTCGCCCGAAGCGCGCTGGCGCGACAAGAATCCCGCGCGCTTCCGATTGCCGTGACGGAACTCGGAACTCGGAACTCGGAACCCGGAGGCGCTCGCTCGCCGACTTAATCCAGCGCGTAAACTTCCACGAGGGCGACGCCGGTGGTGCCGTCCTTGCCGCGCACGATCGCGGTGTATGGGGCCGCGGAAAGCGTCGTGACGATGGCCGATTCCAGGTCGTTGGTCGGCGGCACGGTCGTGCCGATGATCTCCGCCTCTTGCGAATTTCGCCAGTTATCGTTCGTCGCCAGAATCACTCCGTTTTGGTCGGCGATTTCCAGGGTAGTACCCCCGCCCAGGAGGCCTCGCGCCTCCCGGCGGGCGGGCGGGAATGACCTCCTCGGGTGAATTCGGGGAGAGTTCCCCAGGCCCCCCCGCCCTCCTCCCCCCGGGTGGGGGGCAGGGTGCTCGCAATGATATCCGCTTCCTGTCCGCCAGTGCGCCAGTTGTCGTTTATGGCGATGGTTCCGCCCGGGCCCACCAGTTCGAGGGTCGTATCTCCGAGGCGTCCTGGAACCGGCATCCCTTGCACGCTTCAGCGATGGCCCGATGGCGCGCACGATGACCTTCTTCGGTTGTGTCCCGGTAACAATGAAGCCGCCGATGAGCACGTTGTCGCCGGTCTCGACGCGCATCCGAGTCGAGATGTTGACGGCCTGCGCTGTGGGAGTTGGAATCGGTGTCGCGGTCGGCGTTGGCGTTGCAGTTGGCGTTGGTGTTGCAGTTGGTGTTGGTGTCGCCGTTGGGGTTGGCGTAGCGGTAGGTGTCGGGCGCGGTCCCAGTCGCAGGCAGTCGGACCCATAATCGCGACCGTAATTGGCGCTCCGGTCTTGAAGAAGCCGATCGTCGCATTCGCAGCCTGCGGCGGGTGGTCGGAATCGAATCGGAAATTATACAACGTGCCCCAGCGAATCGCGTTCGCGTTCTGGTTTTGCGCAAAGGTCTCCGAGCTCCAGGTCAGTCGCTCGGTGGTTTGATTCGAGGTCCAGGCCGCGTTGCTAAATCCCGCGTCTCCTTGCGTTCCATCGTTGGCAAATCCAGGATGATTCGGCGGCGCATGAAATCCAAGGTTGCTCACCGTGATCCCGCATCCCATCGGCACACTGAAGGATTGGATCGCACGATCGAGATTCTGGTTATAGATCGCGTATTCATAATGCCAGACGCCGGCGGACTGGACCCGTCACTTTGTAGGCGATGAAGGCACGACCATCGACTCCCGGCTCCGGTTCGATCGGATTGATGGTTGCTCCGGTCCAGGCACTGATTGCTGGTGCCATTCGCACCGTGGATCCAACGGGCGAAAAAGCTGAAACTCGTTGTGCCGCTGACGTTGAACCGACGGTAGGATGCATTGTTATACATGTTGCATTGCCCGGGTGCGACTGACACCAGGCGTACTCGTGCGGAGTGATGTATTGCACTTCGGCGTAATAGGTCGCGCCCGGATTCAGCGTGGTGTTCAGGTCGCTGCATTTCCACCAGAATCCGGTGCGATGTGCCGGTGTGAATGTGGCCGGTGTGATTGCTGGGTCGCATGGAAAGACGCCGGTAAACGGATTTACCCACGCGCGTGAACCCAGGCCAGTTTGACGTCGCATTGAGACTGCGGCGTAGGTATCGGAACATCCCACGCCAAGATGAGTGAAGTCACCACCGGGCTGCAACCAAGCAGTTGTCCGCCTTGGTCTGCCGCGAAGGCGTGCTTCACCCAGGATTGACCAATTTGTTCGAAGCGGTCGTTGTTGCTCGCGCCGCCGCTCATTCGATAAAGATTGTGCAGGATGACCGGATGGTCGGTGCTGGGCAGCGCAAAAAAATTCACGAACTGGTCTCCGGCATTGCAAGAGGTCGTGCTCACCCCCAGGCCGACCTGAGTCCCGCTACTTCCAAATTGTGCCAGACCTCCGATTTCACCGATATCTCCGGTGATGATATCGGGTCCCTGGATTAAAACCTTCCGGAGCACCCGGCGCCGACAGGGGCGCGGAAATTCCCGCGCTACTGCTCACGAACAAGAGCAGCAGCGGGAGTGTGAACGAAGTCCATATTTTCCTGAGCATTTTCCTAATCCTCCAATTGAGCGCCCGCTTCGAAAGATATGCAGTCCTTCACTCGAAGACGTCGGTCTCCAGTGGTCGCGGGTCGCAGGTCTAGCTTTACCCGTATTGCACAGGAAAGCAGACTCTTTTTGCAGCTTTTTTCTGGATGCCGCATTCCGATCGCGACGACGCGCCGTACGATTTCAGACCGGCAGTTGTCGTTTCACGCTGTAAGCTATGCGTTGACATCGACACATAAGGCATCATGATGCTCATATGAGAACCACGTTGACGCTCGACCCTGACATTGCCGCCAAGGCGAGGAAAGGGGCAGCCAGATTGCACAAGCCTTTCAAAGAGATCATCAACGCGGCCCTCCGCGTGGGACTCGAGGAAATCCTTTCGCCGCCCATGGCAAAACCCTATCGAACCAAGCCGCGCCCGATGGGTCTCCGCCGGGGCTTCAGTTACGATAATATCTCGGAGTTGATCGCCTCGGCCGAAGGAGAAGACCACTCATGATCCTCGTTGATGCAAATCTTCTGCTCTACGCCGAAGACAGCCTCTCGGAGCACCACGAAACCGCCCGGACCTGGTGGGACGTCCAGCTCAGCGGGTTGGATCCGGTGGGCTTGTGCTGGCCCGTGCTCAGCGCCTTCCTGCGCATCGCGACGAATGCGCGACTGCACCAGCGCCCGCTCACACTCAAGGAGGCGACCGAGCGCGTGCAAAGCTGGCTCAACCAGTCATGCGTGCGCATCATCCAGCCCACCGAAGCGCACTGGACGATCTTTCAACAAATGCTGCGCGGCGGGAATGCGGTCGGCAACCTGGTCACTGACGCCCACCTCGCGGCGCTGGCCGTGGAACACAACTGCGTGCTCCAATCCACTGACGCCGACTTTTCGCGCTTCCGAGGACTCAAATGGAAGAACCCGGTCGGAAAGTGAAAGGAGTCACACTTCTTTAACGGGTTACGACCAGGTGATCAAACGCAGCTCGTGCGTTTGCATCAGAGTGCGGATGCGTGGGCACGACGCGCACGCTGAAACCGTAGGTCGCCGCTTTCCGCCGCGGGAACCGCGCCGTGGTAAATGTAATTGCCGTTGTTATCGGCGCGATCGCTTTGTTCGAGAACGGTTACGGTGGGATTGCGAATGCTGCCGTTGTCGGTTTCGCCGTGATAGGCTTCGACACGCACATGTTTCGGATCGACGGCGCCGAGATGGACCTTCGCGGAAACTTCCAGGGCTTCGCCGACGAGAATGTTCTGTCGATCGGCATTGCCGACCTGCACGACATCGGAAATGCGCACCTGCGGCCAGTCTTTGCGCATCTGCGCTTTCCATTTGCTGAGTTGCTCGGCGCGGCGTGCAGTTGTCGCGGACGAATTCCTCGTGCGCCTTTCGCGGCCGGAATGTAGAGGCGCTCGGTGTATTCCTTCACCATGCGATGGGTGTTGAAGACGGGCGTGACGCTGCGGATCGATTCGCGCATCAATTGAAGCCAGGCGAGCGGGAGTTTGCCGTCGGGCTTGGCGTAATAGAGCGGGATGATCTGGTTTTCGAGCAACTGATAAAGACTGCCGCATCGACCTCGCTCTGGAATTCGACGCGTGCCGTCCTCGATCTCAGCACCGATGGCCCAGCCATTGTTGCCGTTGTAGCTTTCGCACCACCAGCCATCGAGCACGCTCAGGTTAAGTCCGCCGTTTGGCGGCAATTTCATTCCGCTGGTGCCGCTGGCTTCCAGCGGGCGCAGCGGATTGTTCAGCCAAAGATCGACGCCCTGCACGAGCCGGCGCGCGATGTAGGTGTCGTAGTCTTCCACGAAAACGATCGCGATTTTCGAACCCGGCTTCGCGGCTGAATTTGTAAACCTGCTGGATGAGCGCTTTGCCGCCTTCATCCTGCGGATGCGATTTGCCGGCGAAGATGAATTGCACCGGGCGGGTCGTGTCGTTGAGCAAACGGTGCGAGACGCTCGCTTGTCGCTGAACAAGAGCGCACCGCGTTTGTAGGTGGCGAAGCGGCGCGCGAAACCAATCGTCAGAATCTCCGGATCGAGAATGCGGTTGGCGTCGCGGATCGATTCGGGCGATTCGCCGAGCGTTCGCGCACGTTGAGCGCGCACACGTTCGCGCACGAAACTCGATCAGACGCAGCTTCAGCTTTCTGATGCGTCTCCCAGAGCTGCGCGTCGGGAATGTCGATCACGCCGCGCCAGAAATCGGGTTCGGTCAGGTGCTCTTCCCAATCTGCCGAGATACTTCGTGTAGAGCGCGGAGAACTCCGGCGCCATCCACGTCTTGGTGTGCACGCCGTTGGTGATGCTGGTGATCGGAACTTCGTGAATCGGCACGCCGGCCCAGACATCTTTCCAGAGCGCCTGACTGACTTCGCCGTGCAGTTTGCTCACGCCGTTCGCATTGCCGGCTCATGCGCAAGCGCAAGAATGGTCATGCTGAAAGCGATCGAGCGGATCGACGCTGCGTCTGGCCGAAGCCGAAAAAGTTCGTCGAAAGGAATGCCGAGCTCGGTCGCGAAATTCGCCGAAGTAACGGCGCATCATCTCGCGCGGGAACGCATCGTTGCCCGCGGGCACCGGCGTGTGCGTGGTGAAGACATTCGCCGCCGCGACAACTTGCAGCGCGGAATAGAAATCGAGTTTCTTCTCGACCACGATGAGGCGAATCCGTTCGAGCGCGAGGAAAGCCGAGTGGCCTTCGTTCATGTGAAACACTTCCGCGTCGATTCGAGCGCGCTGAGCGCTTTCACGCCGCCGATGCCGAGAACGATCTCCTGGCGCATCCGCATTTCCAGATCGCCGCCGTACAAGTTCCGCGGTGATCAAGCGATCTTCCGGCGTTGTTCTCCGGCGTGTCGGTGTCGAGCAGATAAAGACTGATGCGGCCGACCTGGAGTTGCCAGATTTTCGCGAACACCTCGCGGCTCCAGAATTGCACCGAGATGAGCAGGTTCGAATCGCCTGTGCGCACTTCGCGGATCGGGAGGTGATGAAAATTTTGATTCAGACTGACCGCCTGCTGAACGCCTTCCTTGTCGATCTGCTGTTTGAAATAGCCGTGCCGATAGAGCAGGCCGATGGCGACGAAATTCAGGTCGAGATCGCTGGCGGATTTGCAATGATCGCCGGCGAGAATGCCGAGACCGCCGGAATAATTCGGGATCGATTCGTGAAAGCCAAACTCCGCCGAAAAATAGGCGATCGGTCTTCTTGATCGCGCTGCCCTTGCCGGTTTTGCCGTAGGTGTCCTGGCGCGAAAGATAATTGCGAAAGGTATCGTAAACTTCCTTCAGCTCGCGCAGGAAATCATCGTCCTGCGCCACTTCGACCAGCCGCGCCTGGCGCGAGAGCTGAAGCATGCGCACGGGATTGTGATTGGTCCGATCCCACAGTTCCGGATCGAGATGGCGAAAGAGACGCCGCGCGGACGGCTCCCACGTCCACCACACATTGAAGACCATCTCGCGCAGCGGCTCGAGCGCGGGCGGGAGCATCGGGATGACGTTGTAGGTTTGAAATGTCGGCATGCAGCGGTGGGTGTTGGAAGCGGAGCCGGGATTTTGTCAGGAATCCTGCTAGCAGCAAGCGTTCCGTCGCATGCCTGTCTCTGACTTCTGTTACGCCGGGCCGGCGATCGACACTTCTTCGAACTTCAGCTTCCGACCCAGCTCCCGCTTCAGTAGCAACAAATTCAAACACGCCTGCAGAACCTGCGACGCGACCGAGACGTACCACACTTGTCTGATCTGGAATCCCGGCAGACGCGAGAGCAACGCGGCGGGCAATGCAAAAAGCAACAAGCGCGACAGCGGTGCTCAAGAGCGGCGGCACCGTGTTCCCGATTCCCTGGAAGACGCTCGAGCTGCTGAAGACGATCCCGGCCGCGAGAAAGTTGAGCGACGCGATCGTGAGGAATTCGGCTCCGTAGGCGATCACCTCCGCGTCCTTCGAGAATCCGCGGATCAACCACGGCGCGGTCAACCACACGGTGATCGCCAGCACCAGCATCATCGCCGACGCGAGCCCAATCGCGGCGAAGACCGATTGCCGTACGCGATCCGCGCGGCGGCCACCAAAGTTTTGTCCCACCACCGGTGAGACCGCGAAGCTCAGCGCCAACACCGGTAGAAAGAGCGCCTGCATCACGCGACCGCCGACGCCGAACCCCGCCTGCGCGGCCGCGCCGAACGGTCGGATGATTACATAGACAATCATCGCGTAGAGCGTCCAGAGCGCGAACTCCGCTCCGGCCGGCAAACCAATCTTCAGCATCGCCCACCACATCTTCATTTGTGGAGGCCACTGCGAAAACCGGAAGCGCAGGTAGTGATATTTCTTCTCGAAGTAGAGCACCATCAACACATCCGCGATCAGGATGGAGATGAACGTTGCCAGCGCCGCACCGCTCACGCCCATTCGCGGCCAGGGGCCGATTCCGAAAATGAAAAGTGGCGCGAGGATGATGTTGAGGACCACGCTCAGCACCTGCAATCCCACTGCCGGCTTGATAATCCCCGTCGCACGCAGCGCTGAGCCGAGCGCGACCAGCGGGAATTGCAGCGCCAGTCCTGGGATGAACCAAAGCAGATAGATTTTCGCCAGGCTCGCCGTCGCCGTGTCCGCGCTTAAGCGCGTTGCAATACGCATCGCGTCCCAGGAATGCCAGCAACACGAACCCGAGTCCGACGAGCAGCGACATCACCATCGATTGATTGAAGGCGCGCTCCGCGTGTGGCTGATCCTTTCGCCCGGCGGCTTGCGCGATCAACGTCGTCGTTCCGACGCCGAGCGTCTGCGTCAATGCCAGGACGATCATCATCAGATTTCCCGCCACCCCCACCGCGGCGATCGCCTCCTTCCCGAGCCGGCCCACCCAGTAAAGATCGGCCAACAGGTAGAGCGTCTGCACGAACATGCTCACGGCCATGAACGCGGCCATGTGCAGCAAGTGGCGAATCACCGGGCCTTCTGTGAGATCCTTCATCGCAGTCTTATGCCGATGTGTATCGACTTCAGCGCCGCACAGCAATCGCGTTTCGGGACGCGTTAACCGCGGAGGTGTCCCTGAAGCGCACGCTCCTATGAGCGGATTGCGACTAACGAGTGATCGCGGCACAGTTCATCCAGGCGCGTCTTCGTGACGCGCAACTGGCGCAGCGTTTCCAGGAATCGATCGAAGCGCGGCGTGTTCAGCGAGCGAAATCCGTCGCGCTGGATTTCGGCAAAGGCGCGGGCGATCGCTTCGCCGGCCGCCGTATGCATTTTCGAATCGACGGGAAACGCATCGTGGTGACGTGGCATGGGTCAAGGTTCTCGAGGAGGAACTCGGTCAGGAAATGCGACTGGTGCATCTGGTAGGCGCGAGCGCCGAACCGAAAAAGTTCGCCAGCCAAATCACGGAAGCGGCACTCGCCGCGCGCCTCCCAACGTCGCGCCAGCTTCATGCCGTCGTCCACTGCGTCCGTGGCCGCGGCGACCAAATCTTCCGGCGCTATCGGCGTGGTACGGTCCGCGAGCTGAAAGGCAATCGCCCGGCAAAGAACGTGCCGTGCTTTGAGACCGGTTTCGGCCGCGAGGAGTTCCTGCTCTTCAGTTCCGGCGATCAAGGCCAGAGCCTCTTCGGCTGATTCGCGAGACAGAGCTGGGCGCCGGGGGCGTGATGCGGAGCAACGACATTGCCGCGATTCGTTAGGGCACAGGCCAGGATCGGGCGGTTTTCCGCGCACTCGACGGCAGCGGATCGCGCAGGAGCGGCAATCGCTTCATCGAAAGATTCGAGCGCCGCGCGCAAACTCACCGGCGTTCCCTGCTCTTGCAAAGTGATGCCGCGATTCATCCACGCCACCGCCAGCCGTTTGCGGAACAGTGGGTTGCTTTCGAGGTCCAGGGTCCGGAGCAGCGCCAGCGCCTCGATCGTACGAGCGCACCGCTTCCGCGAGATTTTCCTGTCGAGCCGAGCCGCGTCAGCGCATCGCCGCGATTCATCCATCCCGCGGCGAGGACGTAGCGATACCAGGGGTTCTCGTCCAGCGGCAGCGAACGCCGCAACTCGATCGCGCCGCTCGAACCAGCGCAGCGATTCGGTCAGGCTCGCCGTGGTGTTTTCGTTCAGCAACGCGATGCCGCGTTTCATCCATCCGCTGGCCATGGCGTTGCGACTTCCGGCGACTGTTCCGCGTTGCTCGTTCGTTCATGTTAACTCAGCACCTCGCCGATTCAGAAGCGCGGATCGGTCGCGGCGTTTGCGTTCCCGGAAGCGTCGCCAGGCCAGCGCGAAGCCGGTGCAGACCAGCACGGCAGCGCCCGGCGGAGGCGAGCGCAGCGATGGTTTGTCCGAGCAGCACCGCCCGCTTCGCCGGTGTGAACGAAGCGCGCCCAGGTGCGAAGCTGGCGGCCGAGATTGAAGCTGGAAAACGGTTCCCAGCGCACGACTTCGCCGGTCGTCGGATCGAGCGTTAATTGCGAACGCAAGATCGGGCCGGCCGCGCTGGCCTTGCTCGATCGAAAAGGTCAGTGGCGCGGACGGCGAAGTTTCGAAGCGCACGCTGATTGTCTTCCAATCAGGAACGTGCTGCTCGGCGATGGTCCAGAGGCGATCGATGTCGCTGGGAATGAAACTGCTTTCTTTCGGTGAGCCAGGACGCCGGCCAGCCGCGGTGCGCGCGGGCGGCGGCTCACTTCCCGTTAGGCGATAAAGAAGATTTGTCGCCCACGGGTACGACATGAGGACGCCGCTGAGCACGATGAAGAAAAGGATCGGCGCAGCACCAAAAGCCGATGGCGTTGTGCCAGTTAAAGTCGCGCGCTTTTCCGCGCAGCCGCAGCTCGGGAATGACGATGGCGCGGCCCGCGCTTTTCGTCCATTTGCGCGGCCACCAAAGATAGAAACCCGAGATGACGAGAAACAGGAACGCGAGGTTGCAGGCACCGGTGATGGCGCGTCCGATGGCGCGGTTCTTCTCGGGCGTTCCGAGCCAGCGATGAACGTTCGTCACCGAGCGGAAAGAACTCGCGCGCTCGCTTCGAGCCTTCGCCGAGAACCGCGCCGGTGTAGGGATTCACGAAGACCGTGCGTTCGCGTCCGAGGCTGATCGCGGCCGGCGCCGCCGGATCGGAACGCAAGCGTCAGCCCGGAAGGCATCGCATCCGGTTCCGCCGCGCGGACGCCGGCGATGAGCGCATCGATGGACAAGCCGCGGCGCGCCCGGCACAGGCGGAGTCGACGCGCAGATCGCGGTCCGCCCATTCGGTCAATTGCCGCTCGAAGGCGAGCAGCACGCCGGTCACCGACATGACCAGGACGACCGAGCCCGCGATGAGGCCCGCGGTGAGATGCATCCAAAAGACGATCTTGCGCAGCTTCATGCGCGTTCACATTTCCGCCCACTGGCGCAGGAGATTGTGATAGACGCCGGTCAGTTGGACCGCGGTCTGCTGCGGCGACCGGCTGATCGGGCAGATCGCGCCCGAGCCGCTGGATCGCGAGATCGAGATCGAAGAGCAGACTGCGCTGTCCGTCGTCGCGCAGCATGCTTTGAATCCAGAAGAACGAGCAGATGCGCGCGCCGCGTGTGACCGGCGTGACGTGATGCAGGCTGGTCGCGGGATAGAGCACCATGTGCCCGGCCGGAAGTTTGATGCGATGCACGCCGTAGGTGTCCTCGATCGATAACTCGCCGCCGTCGTATTCATCCGGCTCGGCGAAGAAGAGCGTGGCGGAAATATCGGTGCGGATGCGGTGCGGCGAGCCGGGCACCTGGCGGATGGCGTTATCGACATGCGTGCCGAACGATTGGCCGCCGGAGTAGCGATTGAAGAGCGGCGGGAAAACGTGCAGCGGCAGCGCGGCGGAGAGGAAGAGCGGATTCTGGCCGAGCGCTTCGAGGATCATCTCGCCGAGCTCGCGCCAGGCCGGACTGCCCTCCGGCGATTTGCATGTTGTCTTTCGCCTGGGCCGATTGATGGCCGGCGGTGACGCGGCCATCGACCCACTCGGCCTTGTCGAGAATCTGTCGCGCTTGCACGACCTGTTCGGGCGTGAGGATGTCGGGAATTCGGAGGAGCATGGGAATTTGGTGCGTTCGGTTAAAACGCGACCCCGACCGTCAGCGCCACGGTTCGTCCGGCGCCGGGAATGAAGTGTCCGCCACCGACGCGGTCGATGTATCTTTCATCGGCGAGGTTATAGACGTTGATCTGCGCCTTGATGTTCTTCGTGAACTGCTTCGAGATCAGCGCGTCGAAGAGCCAGTAGCCCGGCGCTTCGCGCAAGATTATCCGCCGAGCTGAATCGCGCGCCGACATAACTCGCGCCCGCGCCGATTTCGATCTGCCAGGGCAGCGCGTAGGCCGTCCAAAGGCTGAAGGAATTCTCCGGCGTCTGCGGCAGTTGATTGCCCACTTGCGGCACGAGAGTGCCGGTGAGCGGATCGAGTCGTGAGGGCATTGGTCGCGAGAATCTCGCTGTCGAGATAGGTGTAGCCGCCGAAGACTCTCCAGCGCTCGGTAATGTTGCCGGCGACGCCGATCTCAAAACCTTGCACGCGCTGCTCGCCATCCAGGACCATCGGCGGGTCGTTAGGCGTGAGTCCGGGCGTGCGGGCGTTGGTTTTGTCGGTGCGGAAAATGGCCGCGGTCAACGCCAGGCGCTCGTTGCAGCAGATCCCATTTCGTGCCGATTTCGAACGTGCGATTTTCCTCGGGCTCGAGCAGCGCGGTGGCGGCAGTGAGCGGCGCAAGCGAGACCGCGCCTTCCGCCGACGGATTAAACGACGTGCCGTAGGCGACGTAGAACGTGCCGATCGGGACCGGCTTGTAGGCGAGCGCGACGCGATAACTGAACACTCGGTCGATGCGATCGAAAGTGAGCGTGGTGCAGGACCGCCGGGCACGACCGGCGCGGCGCGCTGTTCGAGTTCCGCTTCGTAGTAATCCCAGCGCACGCCGCCGCTGAGTTGAATCTTGTCCTGCCAGAACTTCATCGTGTCGCCGAGGAACAAGCCGACGTCGTCCGACGTGCTCTCGTTCACCGCGCCGGTGTAGCGGATCGCACCGAGGTACGGCTGGTGCGGATCCGGATGGTAAAGATCCGCGGGTGGAGCGGGATCCGCGGCGCGGAGTTTGTTCTCCGCGGTTTCGTGCGCGTAATCGAAGCCGGTGACGAGTTCGTGTTTCACGCCCACAGGTCTCGAAGCTGAAGCGCACATCGAACTGCTCCGCGAGGATCGTGTCGGTCTGATCGCGCGCCTGGAATTGACGGTTGATCACCACGCTCGGGTCGGTCACGCCCGGGATGTAACGCGGCGCGGTCGTGATCGAATCGCGGTGCGTCTGGCCGTAGCGCACGGTGTTCCGCAGGCTGAACGAATCGCCGACCTTCTGCTCGTAACGCAGCGTGCCGATGTCGGTGCTGATCTTCTCTTTGTCGCGATCGAGCAGGCCGTAGAAATTGTCGAAGTCCACCGGCGACGGCTTGTTCCAGTAGCTCGGCGGCAACACCGCCTGCGTCGCCGGCACCCACGGAATGCCGTAGTCCGGCACGTTGTCTTGTTCGAGGTGAAAATAGCTCAGCGTCAGCGTCGCATCGTGGCCGAACCCGAAGCGCCAGCGACGGCGCGATGCCCCAGCGACTGTAATCCACCTCGTTGCGGTTCGAGACATCGCCTTCCGTCCACATGGCATTGAGCCGGAGGGACGTTTTCAAGAATGGCTCGGTGATCACCACCTTCGTCTTTGCCCGACCCATCGGTTTCCACCGTCGCGGCCTTCCCACAGCGGGGTCAGTTCCTGGTTGATATCGACCGTGAAGCGCTTGAACTCGTCGGTCCCGATGCCCAGCGTCGAACTGATAAAAGGATGAATCGAGCAACGGAGCCTTCGAGACGAGATTGACCGAGCCGCCGGTCGAGCCGCGTCCGGTATAGGACGACGCCGGTCCTTTCACCACCTCCACTTGCTCGATGTTAAACGGGTCGCGCGAGTAGCCGCCGAAATCGCGGATGTTATCGATGTAAACGTCGTTGCGCGCATTGAAACCGCGGATCGAAAGGAAATCGCCGCCCGGGCCGCCGCCGCCTTCGCCGGCCTGCATGCTGATGCCCGGCACGTTGCGCAAGACATCGCGCAGGGTGACCGCGTTCTGTTCTTCGATCAGCGCGCGTGGCACCACGGTCACACTTTGCGGAACGTCCCGCAGCGGCTCCGTGTATTGGCGCGACTCGACGTTCGTCGGTTTGTAAAGCGCCTGTCCGCGCACCACGATCTCGGGCATCGTCGCCGCCCGCTCTCCTCCGTTTCGGCTGTCTGCGTTTTGGTCGTTGGCGTCTGCGACGCTGCGGCGTTTGCGCCTGCGCGTTTCCGGAGAAAATCAACGCGTTGGCCAGCGCCGCCGCCGTCGCGGAAGTCCGCATCAAAGCCTGCGACGAATCGGATCGAATCACGCTTCCCGCCGCACTCCCGCGGACACGCCGCTTCGATCTCTTTGGTTTCTGCATGCGGAACACCGTAGCGTTCCGCGAAACTCT
>CAWATC010000030.1:0-253291 GCA_963784865.1 uncultured Verrucomicrobiae bacterium
TCTCCTCATCGTCCGCGATTGCGGTCACGCAAAGTTCGTCATCGCGCTGGAGCAAGCCGCGAATCGCATGGTCGAGGCTGCGTTCCGTCAGGCTCGACATCATGAGGACGTTATTGCGCAACGAAGAGAGCGCTTCGTCAAAGGTTCCGAGGATGTGGGTTTGCGCGATCATAACTTGTTAGACACTAACCGAACCGGCCGGTGATGTAGTCTTCGGTCTGTTCGCTGCGCGGGGTTGGTAAAGATTTTTCGTGGTGTCGGCGAACTCGATCAACTCGCCGAGGTAGAAGAAGGCCGTGTGGTCGGAAATGCGGCCGGCCTGTTGCATGTTGTGCGTCACGATGACGATGGTGTATTGCGTCTTCAGTTGCCGGATCAGTTCCTCGACCTTCGCGGTCGCGATGGGGTCGAGCGCGGAGCACGGCTCATCCATGAGGATGATTTCCGGCTCGACGGCGATGGCGCGGGCGATGCAGAGGCGCTGTTGCTGGCCGCCGGAGAGGCCGAACCGCTGATGTGCAGGCGATCCTTCACCTCGTCCCAGAGCGCGGCGGTGCGCAGGCTCTTCTCGACCGCTTCATCGAGAGGGCGCGTTTGGTGATCCCGGCAATCGAGGCCGTAGGCGATGTTGTCGTAGATCGATTTCGGAAATGGGTTGGACTTTCTGGAAGACCATGCCGACGCGTCGGCGAGATCGACGACATCAAGTCCCGGGTGTGGATGTCGACCCGTCAATTCGGATGGAGCCCGCGGCAATGCGGGCGCCGTCGACGAGATCGTTCATCCGGTTGAGACAGCGGAGCAGCGTGGACTTGCCGCAACCCGACGGCCCGATGAAAGCCGTGACTGCGCGCCCGGAATGTTCATGGTGAAGGTCGTGGAGGGCGTGGGCTCGCCGTAGGAGAAATCGAGGTTTTCGGACCTCGATCACGGCCTGGGCGGTCTCGGCGCGGCGGTCGCGGGACGATGGCTTGTCGACGGGAGGGGAAGGGGCTTCAGGCATTTCGACGGAGGTTTACATGACAAGTGGCTCCGAGTTCTTCCGCGCAGGACAATCGAGGTCAGGGCGATGATCATAACGAGGGCAAGGAAGACGAAGGCGGCGCCGTATTGCACGCGCTCGGTGGATTCGTTTTGCGGGATCTTCGAGTCTAACGAGGTAAATGTGGTACGGGCAGCGCCATCACGCCGTGGAAAAGGAAATGGTCCAGCGTTGGACCTGCCACGGGCAGCTTATCGCTCATGGCATAGGCCGCGGTAAACATGATGGGCGCGGTTTCGCCGGCACGCGCGGATTGCCGAGGATGGAGGAAGTGAGGATGCCCGGAGGGCGTACGGCAGGACGTTCTTGCGGATGGTCTGCCACTTGGTCGCGCCGAGCGCCAGGGAGCCTTCGCGAGAGCCGGGCGGGACCGCGCGCAGGGATTCCTCGCTGGCGGTGATGACGACGGGCAGAGTCATCAAAGCGAGGGTGAACGAGCCCCGAGGAGGGAGACATTCCACCGAAGAAGATGACGAACAAGCCAAGCCGAAGAGGCCGAAGACGATCGAGGGCACGCCGGCAAGATTGAGGATGGCAAGGCGGATGAAGCGAATCACAGCGTCCCTTGCCGGCTGTATTCGTTCAGGTAGATGGCGCTGCTAATGCCGATGAGCAGCGCGAGGAACATCGAGCCGATGACGAGGAAGGCGGTGCCGACGATGCATGGAAAGATGCCGCCGGCGGAGTGCGCGACGCTCGGCGGGTTCACGTTTGGGTCGTCGTGCGCCGCTTTCCATTCGCGGAATTCGCGGTCACTGAGTGTGATCTTCTTCCCGTCGTGCTCGAAGACGTAGAGCGTCTCCGGCGGCTTGGTCAGGAAGGCGATGTTGATGAATGGTGCCGTGCTCGTGAAGAGGGTGCGGCTGCCTTTGATCCCGATGTCGAGAAAGATGTAGCTGGCGCAGGCGAGCACGAAGTAAGTGGCCAATCGCAGAAGCCAGAAGAAGATGTTTTGCGTCCAGCGCGTGCGGCGCGTCTTGGCAGGAGCATAGGTCATATGAGTCGTATGAGTCCTATCACCCGATGCTCTATCCGAAAACGCGCGACAAATTTCTGCGCGACGTAATTGATCCCGAGGGTCAGCGCGAAAAGCACCAGGCCGACCATGAAGAGCGCGCGATAATGCGTGCTCCCGCGCACCACTTCCCCCATTTCCTGCGCGATGATCCCCGTCATCGGTGTGCACCGGCTGGAAATTGCGCCGAGCCCTTGGGAGAAATCCGGAATCTCGATGCGATTTCCTGCGCAGAGGAGGACCACCATGGTTTCACCGATAACACGGCCGAGCCCAAGCAAGATCGCGGAGACAATCCCAGAAAGTGAAGCGGGCACGAGGACGCGCGCGATGGTTTGCAGGCGATTGGCCCCGAGCGCGTAGGACGCTTCCTTGAAGCCGCGCGGGACGTTCCGCAAAGCGTCTTCCGACAGAGTAAAGATTGTCGGCACCGCCATGAAGGCGAGCAGACTGCCGGCGGTGAAAATGTTCAGCCGCTCGCTAATGGGAAAAAACGGCACCCAGCTGAAGAAGGGCAGTTCGGAGAGCGTGCGCACGGCCTGGCCAACGACCGCGATGCCGAAAAAAACCGAGCACGACGGACGGAATCGCGGAGATGAATTCGATGTAGGGTTTGATGAAACGCCGCTCGTGACGCGACGCGATTTCGCTCACGTAAATGGCAGACGCGACCCCGAGCGGGACGGCAAAGGCGAGCGCGACTAACGAAACCATAATGGAGCCGACGAGGAGCGGGCGGATGCCATACCAATCCTGCCAAAAACTGGCCGTGATCCAATTGCGGCCGAAAAGGAATGCGCTGATCGAGCGATACCACGGCACCGGCTCGTCCGCCGACCACGTGCGCAATTTTTCTGCGGCCAGGGGAAGCGTGGCCAGGTAATCACGGACTTTGGTTTTCCATTTCCCGAAGGCGCTCTGCACTCCTGTATCGGGGAAAGCTGGCGCGGCTGCGATCAGCTGACTGATCGCCTCAGTCATCGCCGCGCTGGCGGTTTCGAAGGCGGGCGTTCCCGCCGTGATCGCCGCGAGCGCGGTCGCGCGATCCACTTCCGGCACGGACGCATTGCCTTGCGCGAGGAGTTCGGCCCGGGCAAATAGCTGTTCCTTGAGTGCGCTCGCCTGATCGCCAAGATCCGAGACAAGGCCGTTCAGGTCCGTTGCCGTGTCACTGAATGTAGTCGCGAATTGATCGAATCCGGCGAGCGACGCGTTGACTGATTCCGCGCTGGCGCCGGCGAGTTGCGACGCTCGCATCTGGCGCAAACGCAGTTCGCTCAGGCCGCGCGAAAGGGCAGCGTGCTGCTCGGCGCCGTCCGCGGATGATATCGACGTATTCCAACCCGGCGGAGCGATAAAGCCGCAGGTTCGCGAGATTTTGCCCGAAGAAACCGAACCCTTCCCGGAAGAGGAAAACCGTGATCAGCGCGAGGACAATCACGGCGACCAAAGCGTTTCCACCGAAGTAGGCTTTGATCAGCTCCTCGACGCCCCTTTTCGACAAGACGGAGCGTTTCTGCACCGGCAGAAGTCGGACGTCGTCGGCGGCTCTTTCCATCTCCGCCAAGATGGGCGGAAGCGGCAAAGGCCGGAAGGTCTTTTGTGTTACGATTCTGTGACGGAGGCGGCCTGACCGACGGGTGCGAGCGGGAGTAAGACGCTGATCGTGGTCCCGCGCCCGACTTCGCTGGCCGCCTCGACGCTCCCGCCGTGCAATTGCGCGATGTGTTTCACGATCGAAAGGCCCAAGCCAGTCCCGCCAAGCTCCCGGCTGCGCGCCTTATCCGCACGGTAGAAACGCTCGAAGATGCGAGGCAATTCTCGCGCCGGAATCCCGACGCCCTGATCGCTCACACTCACACGCACTTTGTCGCCCGCCAGCTCGGCGCGCACCGTAATCTGCCCGCCCGGTTGCGAGTATTTCACCGCGTTGTCGAGCAGGTTGTAGATCACTTCCTGCACGCGGCCTTCGTCCGCCTCGATGTCAGGCAAGTCGGCGGGCGCGTCGAGTTCTGCGCGCAATTGCTTGGCGGCAAATCGCTTTTCCCAATCGCGCAAAATCTCGGAAAGAATTGGACGCAGCGAAATCTCCGCGAGATCGAGGTGCGACTCCGGCGCTTCGAGCCGGGCCAGACTCAGAACGTCGTCCACCAGAGTCGTTAGACGCTCGGAATGGCGCTCCATCACTTCGAGAATGCGGACCAATTCGCCGGGCGGCTGCTTCGGATCGTCCAGCAGCGTCTCGAGGTAGCCGCGAAAGATCGACAACGGCGTCCGCAGTTCATGCGAGACATTGGCGACGAAGTCCCGCCGCATTTCTTCGACCTGCCGGACATGCGTGATGTCGCGGAACAAAACGACCGCGCCACCCATCCCTCGGGAATTCCTGGAGAACGGAACGGCGCTGATCTCTAACTCAATCCGTTCGCCGGCCGAACGCGAGATCGTTAATGTTCCCTCATGCGGCGTTCCATCCCCCAAAGCCGCTCCCAGTAGCCGATCAACCGAAGCATCACGCGTGGCCTCGAGGAGAGTGCCACCGCGGCCGCCCTCTCCGAAGACGCGATTGAATTCCGCGTTCACCATTTGAACTCGACCGCCTTCATCCACGACCACCAGGCCATCGGGCAACGCGCCAAGGATCGTCTGAACGCTGCGGTCCCTTCATGCGCCGTCCGTTCCAACTCGGTCAGGCGCTCGGCGATCTTCTCGATCCCGAGCCCAATGTCTTGCGCGCGCGCCATTGGCGCTCATGAGAAACTTTCGCGGCGGACGCCCAGCGATAACGTCGCCGACCAGTTCTTCCACCTCGCGCCACGGCTCGATCCAACGTCGCCAGACGCGGAACGCTCCGAGCAGAGCCGACCGCAAGCGCCAGGCTGATTGCGAGCCAGACCATCATCGGCTTTCGCGCAGTCGGTAGCCGAATCCGCGGACGGTTTCGATCGCGTCCGCGGCCTTGCCGAGCTTCTTGCGCAGGCGGCGCACGTGCGTATCCACGGTGCGCGTATCGATGATGCTCTCGTAGCCCCAGACTTCATTCAGGAGGCGGTCGCGCGCCTGCACCCGGCCGCGCCGTTTCATCAGCATGGCGAGCAATTTGAATTCGACACTCGTTAGGCGCACCGTTTTCCCTCCGACCGTCACGTGATGCCGCGCGGGATCAACGCTGATCGCACCGATGGTCATCTTCTCGTCCGCGGCCTCGCACCGGTTCCGCGACGCATGATCGCCTTGATCCGCAGGACAATTTCGCGCGGACTGAAAGGCTTGGTCACATAATCGTCCGCACCAAATTCCAAGCCCGACAATCCGATCAATTTCCTCGGCCTTCGCGGTCAACATGATGATCGGGATGTGCTTGGTGGCCGGGTCGGTCTTCAAAACTTTGCAGACTTCGAGGCCGGGCATTTTCGGCAGCATGAGATCAAGAATGATGAGCGCTGGGAGTTCCTCGCGCGCTTTGCGCAAGCCAGCCGCGCCATCCGCCGCGGTCGAGACGGTAAAGCCGCCGGCCTTGCGCAGATTGAGCGTGAGCATGTCCACCACATCGGTTTCGTCTTCCACGATGAGGATTCGATTGCTCGGCGTGGAATTCATGAGCTAGATCAATCTGGTTGCAGCCGCCGCTCGCGATCACAGCAACGTTCTGTGAGCATTCGCGAGTTCAGGCGGCATCACTAGCTTTATCTCATGCGTCAATATCACGATCTCCTCCGCCTCGTCCTGGCGAGCGGAAAGCCGCGGACCGATCGGACCGGCGTCGGGACGATTTCGGTCTTTGGGGCGCAGGCGCGATTTGATCTGCGGAAAAGTTTCCCGCTCCTGACGACGAAGAAGCTGCATCTCAAGTCGATCATCCACGAGCTGCTTTGGTTTCTGCGCGGCGACACCAATGTCCGCTCTCTCAACGAACAGGGCGTGACGATTTGGAACGAGTGGGCGGATGCGAACGGCGATCTCGGCCGAGTCTACGGCGCGCAATGGACGAACTGGCGAGGTGCCGATGGCACGACGGATCAATCAGATCGACGACGTCATCGCCCAGATCAAAACGAACCCGGACAGCCGTCGCCTCATCGTGAGCGCATGGAATCCGGCGGAAATCGAAACGATGGCGTTGCCGCCGTGCCACGTGCTGTTTCAGTTCTACGTGCGCGACGGCGAGCTGAGCTGCCAGCTTTACCAACGCAGCGCGGATCTCTTCCTCGGCGTCCCGTTCAACATCGCCTCCTACGCGCTCCTCACGAGGATGGTCGCGCAGGTCTGCGATCTCGAGCCCGGCGAATTCGTCCACACTTTTGGCGATCTGCATCTTTATCAGAACCATCTCGAGCAAGCGCGCGAACAACTGAGTCGTGAATGCCGGCCGCTACCGCAGATGCGGCTCAATCCGGCAATCAAGAACATCCACGATTTTCGCTTCGAAGATTTCACCCTGGAGAACTACGACCCGCATCCCGCGATCAAAGCGCCGATCGCGGTGTGATCTCGAGCGCCGCGGCGACAGCGGCGCCAGACTATTGAATGTGACTCCGCTCAGATTCTCGATCTGCCAGAGTTTGCGCGCGGCACGTGAAGTGACGAAGGTCACACAATGCTCGAAGTCCGCCGTGCCGTCTTTGTCCAGGTCGCGGGTCTTTTGATCGTCTCGTTAGGGCTTCTTGTCGTTTCGCGGTTCGTCGCGGTGGCCGATACTCTCGCGGCGGTGCAGGAACGCGTGATGCATCTCGGTGCATGGAGCGCGATTTGTTACCCATTACTCTACGCTTGCTGCAACGTTCTCCTGCTTCCAGGCGGGTTCTTGAGCATTGGCGGCGGATTTTTCTTCGGACTGTGGTGGGGGTTTCTCATCATTCTGGTGGGAAACGTCGCCGGCGCCGCGATCTCCTTCTTCATCAGCCGATGGATCGGGCGCAGATGGCTCCGACGAAAGCTGATGCGCAATGCTACCCTCGAAGCCTTGGAGCCCGCGGTCGAGCGGGAGGGCTGGAAGATCATACTCCTAAGCCAATTACACCCACTGTTTCCGACCAGTCTTTTGAATTATTTGTATGGCCTCACGCAGATTCGGTTTCGCACTTGCATGCTTTGGGTGGCGGTAGGTCAGGCACCCGGGCTTTTCTTGTACGCGTATTTGGGAACGCTCGGCCAACTCGGATTGAATCTCGTGAGAGGCAAGAGCCATCCTCGAGGGGTGGAGTACTTGGTCTGGGGCGGCGGTCTTGTCACATCGATAGTCGTTTTGGTATTGCTTGGGAGGATAGCCCTCCGGTTGCTGCAGGAGGCCGAGAATGCGGCACGCACGAAGGCGTCGTCGACAATTGATCCGGATTTAGCTGCGATCAAGGGCCTTCCCTCCAGTCTATTATGATTGATGCAGAACTCATATCGGCCGCTTTGGAGGCACGATTGAAGGCGTACGCCCCTTATTCCGAGTTCCGCGTGGGAGCAGCATTGCTAACGGAAGATGGGCGTGTTTTCACGGGCGGAAACGTGGAAAATATTTCATTTGGTCTCACGATGTGTGCCGAGCGTGTAGCGATTGGTTGTGCGGTTCAATCTGGCGCCACTAAGGTGTCACTGTTAGCGATCACCGCAGATTCCGCCGAGCCGATCGTGCCATGTGGTGCATGTCGACAGGTTTTGGCGGAATTCAGTCCCGACCTGCCGATCGTCAGTTCGACGTTGGCTGGACTAACTCAACGGTTCACATTGAATGGTTTACTGCCTTTGAGCCGCCAGGGAATCTTGAGATAATTCCACGTGGAACAATGTTCAGCCTCGCGAAGCAGTATGACGTATTGGTAGTGGGCGGCGGTCACGCCGGGATTGAGGCCGCGCTAGCCGCGAGTCGTCTCGGCTGCAAGACCGCCCTGCTAACCCAGAATCTCGACACGATTGGTCAGATGTCTTGCAATCCTGCCATAGGAGGTCTGGCGAAGGGCCACATTGTCAGGGAAATTGATGCTTTGGGAGGCTTTATGGGCGGGAATACGGACGCGACTGGCATCCAGTTTCGCATGCTGAACGGCACTAAAGGGTCCAGTGTTCGTGCACCCCGCGCTCAATGCGACAAGAAGGCGTATCAGTTCCGGGCTAAGGCTATTTTGGAAGGCACGCGCAAACCTGGACGTCAAGCAGGCTTCGGTGCTAAAGGTCTTGACTCAAGATGGTCGCGTGACAGCAGTGGAGACGGACATAGGGGTGCTGATCCGCGCCGAAACCGTCATCATTACTTCTGGCACTTTCTTGCGGGGACTGCTTCACATCGGGGAGACATCAAAACCTGGCGGACGAATGGCTGATGGTGCTTCCGGACTTAGCGACAGCCTGCGACAACTGGGATTCTCGATTGGCCGATTCAAGACAGGGACCCCTTGCCGAATCAATCGCCACTCGATTGACTTCAGAAAGTGCGAGGCTCAGCACGGCGACGTCCCCGCTCCTCGTTTCAGCTACTTGCCTCCCGAGAGTTCCAGCGGGACCGCTATTTTCACGCTGAATCATGGAGAGTTCCACATGGAACAAGTGCCCTGTTGGATTACTCACAGTACCCCCGAAACACACGCGGTTATTCGGCGCAACCTTCACCTCTCTCCACTTTACTCTGGCCGGATCCACGGAACAGGCCCGCGGTACTGCCCGTCAATTGAAGACAAGATAGTCCGATTCCCGGAGAAAGCTGCGCATCAATTATTTCTTGAGCCGGAGGGAATGCAGACCGACGAGTTTTATGTGAACGGAATTTCAACCAGCCTTCCTTATGAGGTGCAGATCGATTTCCTGCGCACTATTCCAGGATTGGAAGATGCGGAGATCATGCGACCTGGCTACGCAGTCGAGTATGACTACTTTCCGCCCACGCAGCTGCGGCACACACTTGAATCGAAAATAGTCAGCGGTCTGTTTCTGGCGGGCCAGGTAAACGGAACTTCCGGATACGAAGAAGCTGCTGCGCAAGGGCTTGTCGCTGGCACGAACGCGGCCAGGAAGGTTCAAGGGGCATCAGAATTCATACTCAACCGGGATGAGGCATACATAGGTGTCTTGATCGACGATCTTGTGAGCAAGGGAACCGAAGAGCCGTACCGAATGTTCACCAGTCGCGCGGAGGCAAGACTGTCGCTCCGCCAGGACAACGCCGATCAGCGACTGACCAAACGTGGTCATGAGGTTGGCTTGGTGGATCCGCTGCGCTGGGCTGCGTTTCAAGAAAAAGACGCCCTCTTGAAGCGCGCCCATCAACTCGCAGCGAACACGAAGGTGTCCGGGAAGCCTGTCGGTCACCTATTGAGGCAGCCGCGCCGCGCCATCGAACTCTTACCACAGGATCTGCGAACTGCCCTCCCCGATGAGATTTGGGAACTCGTCGAAGCTGACCTAAAGAATGAGGGATACGTTCGACGTCAGGCCGCGCAAAATCGCCATCTGTCTACCCGGGAGGACCAGGCGATTCCCGACGGACTCGACTTCGGCGGCATACACGGCTTGCGACCTGAAACGCGACAAAGGCTCGGTGCCATCCGTCCGACGACGCTCGGGCAGGCACGCCGAGTCAGCGGCATTACCCCCGCGGACATCGCAATAATGTCGATCTGGCTTGCGAAGAACAGCGCCAAGCGAACGGCGAATGGCTCCGCATCATGGGCCAATAGCGGATGCATGGATGTGGCTGCTTTCGATCGGCGTGTTTGTTACCGGATACCTCTTGGGATCCATACCGTTTGGCTATCTTGTTGGGCGCGCAAAGGGAATTGATATTCGAGATCATGGTAGCCATAACGTTGGTGCCACAAATGTCTTACGTATTGTTGGAAAGACATGGGGATTTGCTGTTTTCTTTGCCGACGCACTCAAGGGGTTTGCCGCCGTTAAGATCGCCGTGTTGATCGCCGCCAGAGCGCCGGGAGGACCTCACTACCTCGATTTCTACGCGATCCTCGCGGCCGCGGCTTGCGTGACCGGCCATTCATTTCCCATTTGGCTGGGCTTTCGTGGTGGCAAAGGAGTCGCAACCTCGGCAGGCGCGATTCTCGGCATCATGCCCATAGCCGCCGTAACGATATTTCTCGTGTGGCTCCTGGTGTTTCAAACCACGCGTTACGTCTCGGTCGCCTCGGTCGCCGCGGCCTGCGCACTGCCCGTTGTTGTTGCAGTGCTGATTCGGCTGGAGCTGACCCACGGGATCGTTCTTGTTTATTTCTCAATCGTGATGACAGCCATTGTCGTTTGGCGCCATCGATCAAACTTGTCACGCCTTCTCCACGGAACCGAGCCGCGTTCCATCCGGAAATGAACCTTAAGCGAACAGCGATTCTTGGGGCCGGCAGTTGGGGCACCGCGTTGGCAGTGCTCTGGTCCAAGCGCGGCAACGAGATAACGTTGTGGGGCCACAACGAGGAACGCGCGGCACGATTGCAAGCATCGCGCGAAAGCGCCGAGTATCTCCCGGGTACAAGCTTCCGCCTGCCATCACCGTTACCAGCGACCTCGCGGACTGCGCTGAGGCGGACTTGATCGTAGTCGTAACGCCTTCAGTTGCCGTCCGCTCGATCGCCGAAAGTCTGCGCCCACACATCGCGGAAAATGCAATCCTCCTAAGTTGCACAAAAGGTATCGAACACGGCACCGGCATGCGGATGACGGAGATCCTCACGCAGACCCTGCCAGGCCACATCGTCGCCGTGCTTTCCGGACCCAATCTGGCGGTCGAGGTCTCCCGTGATTTGCCCACCGCGACGGTCCTCGGCTGCGAGGACATCGCCTGTGCGGAAGAACTTCAACAATACCTCGGCAGCTCCCGTTTTCGGATTTACTCCAGCAGCGAAACGACCGGCATTGAACTTGGTGGCGCGCTCAAGAACGTTTTCGCCATTCCGGCCGGTGTGAGCGACGGATTTGGTTTGGGCGACAATTCAAAGGCTGCGCTCGTCACCCGCGCCCTGGCCGAATTGGTGCGCCTCGGCACCGCTATGGGTGGCAATGCGCGGACGTTTTACGGTTTGAGCGGTGCGGGAGATTTGATCGCGACTTGTTTTAGCCAACACAGCCGCAACCGTCGCGTCGGCGAGCAACTCGGACGCGGACGCACGCTCGATCAAATCACTTCCTCGATGCAGATGGTGGCCGAAGGAATCCCGACCACCAAGAGCGCCTACGAGTGCGCCCGTCGATTGAACATCGAGACGCCAATTATCGACCAGGTTTACGCGGTGCTTTACGAAGGCAAGCCTCCCGCCCAGGGGCTGCAAGATCTGCTGGGAAGAGATCAGAAGTCCGAGCGAGCCTGAGGCACAATTTTGCTCGCGTGGGGCCACGGAGAAATTGGCCTGGGCACTATCGGCAGAACTGCCCAATCACTTTGGGATACAATTCGCGCTCCGCTACTTGAATCCGGGCGTGCAAGGTCTCGGGAGTATCGTTAGGCAAGATCGGGACCTCGCTTTGCGCGATAATTTCCCCACTATCCACGCCGGCATCGACGTAGTGGACCGTGCATCCCGTCACCGCCTCGCCCGCCGCAAGCGCCTGTTTCCAGGCTTCCAATCCCGGAAACTTCGGAAGCAAAGATGGATGGATGTTCAGGATCCGATGTGGAAAAGCGGTCAAGGTTGGCGCCTTCAGCACGCGCATGAAACCGGCCAGCACGACCAGATCGACGGCAGCCGCGTGAAGCTTCCGCACAAGCGCGAACTCGGCCTCCGGCTCCAGCACGGTGCGAAAGCGGCCGGGATGAAGGTACTCGTTAGGCACGGCAAATTCCCGCGCGATCTCCAGGATTCCGGCATCAGCGACATCGGAGATCACCAGCCGCGCTTCCGCGCACAGCGTGCCATCACGAATCCGCTCGAGAATCGCGCGGCAGTTGCTTCCCTTGCCGGATCCAAGAATTCCAATCCGGATCGCAGCCATGCCTACGCGCAGTTGATTTGCTCAATCAGGCGAGACGTCGAATAGCCCGCTTCGAATGGGATAATCCTGATCTCCGCGCCCAGTTTCTCCAGCACGCCGCGCTCTTCGGCAGTCGAGCGTTTCTGGTTTGTAATCCCCGCCCTTCACGTAGATCGACGGCTGCACTTCCTCGAGAAACCGGGTCGCGCGCATTTCCTGGAAGACGGCGACATAGTCCACACAAGCCAGCGCGGCGAGAACTTCCGCGCGATCGGTCTCCCGGTTGAGCGGACGTCCCTCGCCCTTTAGCGCCCGCACCGACGCATCGCCATTCACTGCCACCGCGAGAGCGTCCCCCAGCTTTCGCGCCGCTTGCAGATACCGCACGTGGCCGACATGAAGAAGATCGAAGCAGCCATTGGTGACGACCAACCGCCTGCCTTCGGCGCGTAACGCCTTCGAAACGCGAGCCAGTTCATCGACGCTCAGAACCTTCGCGGTCATGGTCGTGGTCCCGCAAGAAATTGGAGCGCGCGCGGCATGATTTCAAAAACGGCTGGCTCATTGCCCACCAATTCACCATCCACGTTAAACCACATCCCGGGAATGGAATTCACCGCGACTTTCGCCGCGCGTCGGAAGACAACCCCTTCGCTCGTGAGATGACTCCCGACCAGGATCTGCGCAGCGACCAACGCGATGTCACTCGCACCGTTTTGCGGAATCAAGAACGATATCGAGCAGTCCGTCATCGATCGACGCCTCCGGTGCGATCAACGTGCCTCCGGCGACGTAGCGTCCATTTGCGATCACAACGTTATACAAATCAAGCGCCAGCACTTCTGAGTCGTCCAGGATGATCTCCGTCCGGTAAGCCTGCAGTTCCGGGAGGGCCTCCGCGGCACAGCGCAAGTAGGCGAAAGGTCCCCAGTTCTGCTTGATCTCCGGAGTCATCTTTTCGTCAACCGTGCCACTGAAGCCCCCAGCCGAGACATTGATGAAATAGCGCACACGATCGCTCGTCATCCGAACCAGGTCCGTAGGGCGCGCACGGTCAGCGCGCAAGACGTCGATGCAGTCGTCGATCGACTCAGGCAGATCGAGCATCCGCGCAAAATCGTTCCCAGTTCCAAGTGGGACGAGTCCCACATGGACGCGTTCGGCCTGCGAAGCCACGCCGTTGATCACTTCATTGAGCGTGCCGTCGCCACCGGCCGCGATCACGAGTTCGCAGTGGTCCGCGATCGCCTCTTGGGCCAGTCGAGTCGCGTCGCCTTCTTTCTCGGTAAAATACACCGTTGCCGAAGGAAACTGCTCCAGCTTCTCGCGAATTGAATCTCGGTCATCGACCCTGCCAGCGGTTGGATTGCAGATGATACGGGTTTTCACGGCGAGTGGTAGCAATCTGCGTCGCGGGATTTCATCAGCAATCCGAATGGAGCGAAAATTCCTTTGGCGACGGCGCGCGCACGAGTAATCTCTGGTTTCACACCTCCTCGCGATGGAATTCAAAGACACCATGTCAGCTGCGGCCGATGAAGATCTCATCGAGCCGCCACTAGTTGACGCCGATTCGAGCTTTCGCATTTCGGCGAGGCCGGTCGTGTCGAGAACGGATGCGGAATCTCCGGACGCTGGGGCCTCGCACCTGCCACGTTCCTACGGAACTGAGACACTCAGCCTTCTCGCGCGCGATCCCCACACCGTCTTCGCCTTCTGGGATATTGATTGGAACGCGGCCTTTCGCGGTTTGGCGTCGAAGGAGCGCAAGGTCCATCTGCGTTTGTTAGACTCCGACGGCACAGAACAAACTGCGGTCGAAGTCGAACCGATGGCTGGCAGTTGCTACGTCACCGTCGCGGACGCCGACGCGGCATACAGCGGCGAGATCGGTTACTATCATCCGGCGACAACATTTTCATTGCCTCGCGACTTCTGCCTTGGTCACGACGCCGCCGGACGCGTACGCGACGGACGAAGAAGTCGATTTCGCCACGGTTCCGTTTCACCTGAGTTTTCAGCGGATCGTCGATCTCTTGCAGGTCACCCGACAGGAGAACGCGACCTTAACCGCGATGTTGGCTGATCTCTGCGAGCGCGTGACCTCGGCGGAGAACGCAAACCTCGACATCGGAACAACGAGAACTCGCTCGCGCGGTGGAAACGGCGCGCTCGACCGCGGACGCTTCTGCGCGGGCGCGTTCCGCGGATCCTCGCCTCCAGCGAAAACTGGAGAGAATCCTCGGTGTCGGATCGTCGTCGAGCCCTGCGGGCGGTTTTGGCGGCAGCAGTCGCGGCGCGTGAGCGCCGCCGAGTTGGTTGCCGACCCGCTTCCCGCCTCAGTGCGGCGAACTGATTTCGACGGCGTCGCTCTTGTGCGGTGCGTCGGGATGCCACGACCAAACCGAGAGCATGACAAAAAAGGCAATGACGTAGGCGACGGCGACGGGCCAGCCGTGCCGCACCCATTGCCAGACGCTTCTGGCCTCGGGGTACAGATTGGTCAGCGGCCACTCCGGCGGATGAGCCGAACCAGATCATGGAACCGCCAAAGCCGACGGTGAAAGCGAGAAAGCCCCAGTCATAACCGCCTTGCTTGAGGGCCAGCGCGGTGAGTGGAATATTGTCGAAGACGGCGGACAAGAATGCCGAGGCCGAAGGCCGAATGCCAGGAGGCGGCGGGCAATTTTTCCACCGGCATCATCGACGCGCAGAGCACGAGCGACAGAAGGAAGATCGAGCCCTTGACAGTCTCCGGCAGCACTTCCCAATCCGGCCGGCGCACGACGACGGAAAGCAGAATCGCGACCCACACCGCCACGCCGATGAAATGGAAAATGGGCCGCGAGCGCGGGGAACTTTGATGTTGACCGTAACGTTGGTCCCGATCGCGAGAACAAGAATGAGCCCGACGATTCCGACGCGCGCCCAATCGACGCGGGTGTGTTCGTGAGTGTGTCGCAGGATCGGCGAGTATTTCTGTTGCTTGATCGCCGCCGGGATGCCAAAAATGAAGAGCGCGACCGAGGAAGCGATGATCGCCTCAAAGACCAGCCAACGGCGAAACGCCGTCGATCCACATCATGGTCGTGGTGGTGTCGCCGACCACGCTCCACGCGCCGCCGGCGTTGGAGGCGGCGACGATCGCGGCGAGATAGCCGATGTGCACCTTGGCGCGGAAGAGTTGATGCGCCATCGCACCGCCAATCAGACGCGGCCGCGATGTTATCGAGAAAGGACGAGAGAACCCAGACCAGGACGAGTAGAAGCAAAGGCGCCCTTCCATTCCTGCGGCAAGAATCTTGGCAGCACGACCGGCAGGTGACTTTTCTCGAAGTGCCGTGACAACAAGGCGAAGCCGGTCAGCAAACAGAGCAAATTGACGAGGATGACCCAGTGATGCTCGAGGTGAAAAAGGAAGCCGGTCGCGCCCGGACCGGTCTTGAAACCGGTGAAGATGATCTTGTAGATCGCGATCGTCACCAGACCCGTGAGGGCGACTCGCAGGGTGTGATGATGAAAAACCGCGACCCCGAGCAGCGTGAGCGCGAACGAGAATGAAATCGATCGGGATCCCGAAGAGCGAGCGGGACCGTCGGCAGAGCGGCAAGGACGGAGGCGATCATCCGACGAAAGTGCAGCGACGCTGATCAAGCTCATCGGCGGCGCCTAGGGTCTGACGCGCGACGGCTCGGGCGGTGAAGCGCATCGGGGCGACGTTAGTGCCGGTCACTTCGGCTCCTCGCGCGGTGCGCCTAACAAACGACAGTAAGCCCAGATCGTCGTCCCCCAAACGAGGGCGAGCGATGTGAACATAAAAATCCAACCACCATGTGTTCATGAGTTAATTACTCCTCTCAATCATTGCGTCCGTCGAGATCGAGGCCAGCGGCACGCCATCGGCGTTCGCCGATCGCGACCACAACGATCAACAAGCACAGCGTCACTGCGCACGATAATCATCACCGTCCAGAGTGCGATCGGATTTCCCGCCAGCTCGACTGCCTTCTGCGCGAGTCTGCGAATAAATGAAACCGCCCAGGACCACGAGCAGGTAAGCGGGCGCCACGCACTTCATGATGAAGAGAAAGACGCGCGGGATCTTCATCAGCGCTCCCTGGTCCAGCTCCGCCACCCTTTCTTTAACTCCCCAAACCCAGCCGAAGCAGATGATCTGCACGGTCGCGAGCAGGAAGATGCAAAACGTGCCGACCCAAAAATCCATCGTGTCGAGCGCGACCGTGTTTTTGCTAAACCAAATCACCCAGAAGCGAACCGAGCCCGCAGATCACGGAGATCCAGGCAATCGCCTTTCCGGAGTGATCCCGAGCGCTTCCTCGAAGAAGGTTTTCACCGGTTGCAACATCGAGATCGAGCTGGTGATGGCGGCCAGAAAGAGCAGGAAGAACCAGGCGAAACCAATCCATCGCCCAACCACGCCCATTTGATCGAAGACGACCGGCAATGTCTGAAAGCCGAGGCCGAAGCCGCCGCCCACACCACTCGCGCCAAGAAAAACAAAGGCCGCCGTAATCGTGATGAGACCGCCAAAACCAACTTCGAAGAGTTCGTTCGTCGCGCTCGCGGTGAAACCGGAAAGCGCCATGTCGTCCTTCTTCTTCAGATACGACGCGTAATTCAGGATCACGCCAAACCCGACTGAGAGACTAAAGAAGATTTGTCCCGCGGCGGCGAGCCACGTCTCGAAATCGGTCAGCTTCGAGAAATCCGGGTTCCACAAGAAGCCCAGCCCGTTCAACACATTCTGGTCCGGGTGAGTCGGATCCGGCGTGCCCAAGCGTCAGCACCCGGATCAGGACGATGACGGCCAGCACGGCCATTGCCGGCAGAGCGTAACTGGCAGAATTTCTCGATGCCGCCGCTCAATCCGCGATAAACCAGAACGATATTGAGCGCGACCACGATGAGCCAGAAGACGGCGCTCATGTTCAACACGCCGTCGGTGCTCGTGCCCGTCGCGTCGGCCGAAGAATATCCGCGGCTCTCACCTGCTCTTCGATGCGTCCCGGTTAGCTGCACGCCACCGATCGAGATATTCCCAGGCGTAACGGAGACACCACGCCTCGATGTAGACGTAATACATGTAGACGACCATCGGAATGAGGATCGCGAGCACTCCGAAGTAGCGCGCGATCCGGCCTTTCCCGACCACTCCGAGAATCGCCGCCCCATTATGGAATCCTTGGTCTCCGCCGTGCCGCGCCATGGCCCATTCCGCCCAGCCGATGGGCAAAGCGAGAAAGAGCAGCGCGCAGACGTAGGGAATCATGAAGGCGCCACCGCCGTGCGCCGCGGCCTGGCCGGGGAAGCGCAGAAAATTTCCCAAGCCGACGGCCGAGCCCGAAACGGCGAGGATGACTCCAACGCGCGTGCCCCATTCCACTGTTTTCTTTTCCTTGCTCATAAGCGGGTTGTCTGCGGACTGAGAATTTAATGGTGATACCTAACGACTTGTTGATCTCCACGATCGCTCAACAAAATCGCCTCCCATAGGATTGCCCAGTGAAACCTGAAGCACTCGCCCCCGGTCCGCAGAAAACCTGCAGGGCGAAAATCGGCATATCGTCCGGCGCTTCAACCGCCCGTGGCAGGTTTGCTGTTGGTCGTGGCGGGCTGCGCCAGCTTGCTCCGGCGCACGCCGTAGCAGAAGTAAATCACGATGCCGATGGCGAACCAGACGAGCAAGCCGCCGCCAGGTCGGCCAGGGCAGCGCCGCCATGAGCGCAAGGGCGGAGAGCGCACCGGCCGGCGCGACAAACCAGACCCACGGCGTGGTGAATTTGCGCGGCAGGTTCGGCTCGCGCACCCGCAGCACGAGGATGCCGACTGAGACGATAACAAACGCCAGCAACGTGCCGATGGAACAGAGGCTGCCTGCCTCGCGCACGGTGAACAGGGCGCGAAAAAATCGCCACGCCGATGCCGGTCACGATGGACGTCAGCCACGGCGTCTGGAAGCGTGGATGCACCCGGCTCACGAACGGCGGGAGCAGACCGTCGCGCGCCATGCTGTAAAAGACGCGCGATTGGCCGAGCAACATCACGAGAATGACCGACGACAGACCGGCGATCGCGCCGAGCTTGATCAACCGCCCCATCCAGCCCAGGCCCGCGTGGTCCGCCACCACCGCGATCGGATCCGGCACGTCAAGCTGGCCGTAGGGCACAACGCCGGTCGCGATTCCCGAGACGAGGATGTAGAGCACCGTGCAAATGCAGGAGCGAGCCGATGATGGCGATGGGCATGTCGCGCTGCGGATTTTTCGCCTCCTGCGCCGCGGTGCTCACCGCGTCGAAGCCGATGTAGGCGAAGAAGACGATGCCCGCGCCGGTCATCACGCCGCTCCAGCCGAAGTGACCGGACACGCCCGTGTTCGCCGGGATGAACGGATGCCAGTTCGCCGGCGTTGATGGCATGAACCGCGCCGACGATGAAGAGCAGCACCACCGCCACCTTCACCATGCACGATGACGTTGTTGAAGTTCGCCGATTCCTTGATGCCAACCACCAGCAGCGTCGTGACGACAAAAATGATGAGCACGGCTGGCAGATTGAAGATCGCGGTGACCTGAGGGAGCGTCGCCGGGTCGGTTCCCGACGGCCTTGATTTGATCCAGCAGAGCTCCGCTGCTCACCACCCAGCCGGCCTTCGCTTTCAGCAGCGCAGCGAGGGCGGCGGGAAGTTCAATCAACTCCGTGCCGCGCGCAGCCGACAACGCCGGCGGAATGTCGATGCCGAAATCGTGCAGGAACGACACCACATAGCCCGACCAACCGATGGCCACCGTGATCGCGCCGACGGCATATTCGAGGATCAAGTCCCAGCCGATGATCCAGGCGACGAGTTCGCCCAGCGTCGCGTAGCCGTAGGTGTAGGCGCTGCCGGCCATCGGCACGAGCGAGGCGAATTCGCTGTAACAGAGCGCCGCGAAGACCGACGCGATGCCGGCCAGCACAAACGAGAGCACCACGGCCGGCCCGGCATTCTGCGCCGCGACCGTGCCGGTGAGCACGAAGATGCCGGTGCCGATAATCGCGCCGACGCCGAGCGCGGTGAGGTTCATCGGGCCGAGCGCGCGTTTGAGGCTGTGGTCGCTCAGCGCCTCAGCCTGCAGATCCGTGACGCTTTTTCGTCGAAACAAGTTCATGGTTGGGTTTTGGTTGCTTGGGTTGCCGCCGCGGCAAGTCAAGCAAATGTCAGTCGCGGCCGGCCGTGATTTCCTCCAGAGGAAATAAACCGGCACACCCGCGAGCACGATGAGCAAGCCGGGCCACGAGGTTTGCGTCCGGTAAATCGCCAGCACCAGCAGAATCACCGTGGCCGCGACGATGTAGAACGCCGGCAGCACCGGATAGCCGAAGGCGCGATAGGGCCGCTCGGCGTCCGGGCGCGTGCGCCGCAGCACAAACAAACCGGCAATCGTCAGCACGTAGAAAATCAGGACCGCGAACACGACGTAATCGAGCAACGTGCCGTAGAGGTTGCCGTACTGCTCGGCCCCGGAGGCATCGAGCATCGGTGCGTCGGTCACCGGATCGCGCAACCGCGTGCGCGGCAGCACGAGCAACGCGGTCCAGATGCCCTGCAAGACCAGCGCCATCGCGGGAACGTGCCTCGCGTTGAGCCGACCCGTGGCTTTGAAAAACAGGCCGTCCTGCGCCATCGCGTAATAGACGCGCGCGCCGGCGAGGATCAGTCCGTTATTGCAGCCAAACGTCGAGATCATGATGGCCACCGCCATGATCGCCGCGCCCGCTCCGCCGAACATCACCGACATCGCCGCCGTGCCACGCGATCGTCCGGCGCGTGCTGGATTTTTTCCAACGGCAGCACGCAGAGGTAAGCCACGTTCGCCAGCAGGTAGAGCGCGATGACCAGCCCGGTGCCCAGGGCGAGTGACAACGGCAGGTTGCGGCGCGGGTTTCTCACTTCGCCGGCGGTGAACGTGATGTTGTTCCAGGCGTCCGCGGAAAAGAGCGAGCCAACCTGCGCCACGCACACGGCAATCAACAGTCCCAGCGCACCGCCCGTCGCCGAGACCGATGCCACGAACGACAGGTCGGACTTGATCGGCGACACTGTCGCCCGGCGTCCACATGTTCGTGAAGTTGGCGCTGAGCGCATCGGCATTGCGGCCGACAAAAAGGCCGAGGACGATCAGCGCCAGCAGGGACAACGTCTTGGCGGAGGTGAAGACGTTTTGGATGAGCTTGCCGAGTTGGAGGCCGCGCGTATTCACAAACGTCAAAAACACGATCACCAGGATCGCCACCAACTGCTGCGTCGAAAGACTGACGGCGTAGTTCCGTCGAAAGAATGATCGGCGGGATGACCCAGTGCGTCGGGGAAACGTTCGGCGCGAACACGCCGAGGAATCGCGCGAACGCCACCGCCACCGCGGCAATCGTGCCGGTCTGGATCACGAGGAACAGCGTCCAGCCGTAAAGGAATCCCCAGAGCGGACCGTAGGCTTCGCGCAGATAAACGTATTGCCCGCCGGCCCGCGGCATCATCGCGGCCAGCTCACCGTAGCTGAGCGCGGCCGTGATCGTGAGCGCGCCGGTCACCGCCCACACCACCAGCAGCCAACCCGGCGAGCCGACCAGCCGCGCGATGTCCGCCGAGACGATGAAAACACCCGAGCCGATCATCGAGCCCGCGACGAGCATGGTCGAGTCGAGCAAGCCGAATCCTTGAACGAGCTTTTCGTCGTTGGTGGCAGGTGGCTGTGACATGAAGCTCTTGAATCTGATTGGGTCGGATTTCGCGGAGGGTCAGCTACCTTGAAATGAGCCAAAACAAACAAAGGGCGTCATAACAGGTGTTTCTCTATCGTCTCCCACGCGGGCAAGCAAGGATTGACGGAGGCGGGCCGGCGTCTTTGTTCGCGCAGTTGAATCCCAATGTTCCCCGGAGAGCCCGCGTGCTATCCTCGCGCGTGTTCAACCGCGGGACAGATTTCGCTTTATCGGAAGGCGTGGGCCGCGCTCCTCATCCTCGCGCTCGCTTCGCCCGCGCTCGCCGCCCCGCGTCGTCCGCCGGAAAGCGCGCAGCGCCGTCCTTTCCGGTCTAACGAACAGACCGCCCCGCGCGATTTGCAGTTTGTCGCGCTGCCTCTGGAGCGCTCGCGCCAAAATCATCTCCTCGTGCGGGCATTCATTAACGGCAAACCCGCATTGCTGGGCGTCGACACCGGGGCACCTGTTAGTGCGATCTCTCTCACTCGACTCGCGCATTTCGGGATGACGCCGGCGCGAGCGAACTCCGAGATCCCGGCACGCCTCCAGATTAACGGCAGCTTCAATGGAGTGGTGATGGCGCGGAGCCTGCGTCTCGGTCTCTTGAACCTGGTCGACGAACCAATGGTGGCGATTGATCTCGGGAGCACGTCGAAAGCGGCGAAGATGATGAACGAACAGGCGGTCGATGGCATCCTCGGGGCCGACGTTTTGTTTCCGACCAACGCGGTCCTCGATTGTCGCGCGCAGCGTCTCATTTTGAAAATCGATCCGAAAGTTCGCGGCGGCATCACGGGGCTGGATTACCGCGGCCTCACCAGGGTGCCGATACACGTTAGCTCGGGTTTCAATCTCTATGTGGACGGCACCTTCAACGGGGCGCGCGCCAGGCTGCTGGTGGACACAGGCGCATTCGCCACGCTCCTCCATCAGCCTTTTGTGCGCCGCATGAAAATCCCATTGCGCCGGACTGCCTTCAACTCCGCCGGCGTGAATCTAAGACAACACAACTTGCAACTGGCAACGATCTCGCGGTTCTCGGTCGGCTCGGTCAATCTCCGGAGCAAGGTAGTGGGCGTGATCAACCTGGAGGGATTGGTCCAGACCGACCTGCTCGACGCCACGCCGCCGGTCGCCGGATTGCTTGGCTCCGAAATTCTTCAGCGCCATAACGGCATCATCGATTTCGGCACGCGCACGCTTTACCTGAAGAAGTAGCGCGCCGCCGCCTAAGCACGCCGCAGCCGCGCCCGGTGGAAAATTTCCGCGACGGCCAATCCGGCGATGCTCAATGTCAGGTAGAGCAGAATCGTCTGGCGCGACGCCGTGCCGTAGAAGCCTGCGAAATCCAGAAGCGGCGTCGCGCCGCGATCGTTCACCACCAAATACCAAAAGCTCAGGAACGCGGCGATGAAGGCCTTCGAGTTTCCGGCCAGGACACCGAGCGATGTCGCCATGGCCGCGGCGAAGAAAACGCCGACGAGAAGCGGAGCGAGCGTATGCAGACCGTGCGCCGCGCTGCGCAAAAGCGGAACCGCGCAGAGCAGCGCCGCCAGCACGAAAGTGGATCCGAGCTTCCACCAGACCAGGCGTTCTCGCAGTCGGGGAGCAGCGTGAATAATGGCGGTGGTGGCCGCGCGCGCATCGCGCGTCACCACGTCCGCAGATGATGATCGCCAGCGCGGCGAAAACGATTGGCAGCGTTTCTGCGCCCGGCGCAACGAGCGTGACGAAAGCAGCGAGAACGATGGCGAGCAGAGCGAAGGGTGAAAGCGTCAGCGTGAGAACGGCATCGGCCCAAATCGAGGAGAGAAAAGAACTGCCGCGCGCCGGTCGCATGAGGAGAGCCACGGCTCGGCGGCTGATTGGTTTGAACAACATTTGGATGCGACCAATCCAATTGCGCTTTCCTTTATCCGCCGCGCGCCCGGTGCGAACGGGATCGAAGCGGTGAAAGAAAAGCCCGGCGAGCGGAAGGAGCGCGAGCGGCAAAAGGATCGAGATGATGCGCGGCATCAGCCAATCGGCGGTCAGAGCTAGTCCCGGAAAAACAATCGGCGGCAGTGCGGGATCGACGGGCGCGGAACCAATGGAAATCGAGGTCACGCCGAGCGTGCGCTGCGTTTGACCGATCATGAATCCGAACCCGGTGAAGTCGACGTAACGCCCCCAGGTAATCCCACTGCGGCCGGCTTCTTGTGACGCCACGACGCCGAGCGAAGAGACCCAAAGGAAGAAATAAACCACGTCGCCCAGTTTCCCCGAGAGCCAGCGAATCGACTCGAAGAGGACCGCGAGCGCGGAGACAAAGGTGAGGGCCGCCGGCGTGAGCAGGAGATATTGCCTAACGAAGACAAGAGGTTCCAGCGGCGCCTCGGCGCGGAGCGCGAGCATCGCCATCGAGCTGAGCATGAAGCCGGCGGTGAAGGTGGCGAGGAAAGTGACGTTGCCGAGAAATTTGCCGAAGAGGTATTCCATCGTGCGCATCGGCGTGGAGGCGGCGATCACTCCGCAGCGCGTGACGATATCGCGCCGGACCGCATTCGAGATGACGTAGAAACCGAACAAGCCGACGAAGATCATGGCGATGGAAGCCGTGGCCATGCCGATCGCCCCGGAGTTGTAGAGCGCGCGATGCCCATCGACCTGCAGGAGAGCGCGGCCACTGGAGGGCGCGGGAATCCAGAGATAAGCGAAAGCGCTGAGCAGGAGAAACACCACCAGGGTGGAGGGACGCCGGAAGCGAACGAGAAAATCCGCGCGCACGATCGCGGCGATGCGCGACAGGGAATTGTTCATGCCGCCACGGAGCTTGGCCGCGCCGAAATTCATCAGGTGCAGAAACGCGTCCTCCAGTTCCGGCTCGACCGCGGTCGCGGAGATGGCGGGGGCGGGCCCGACGAAACGAATATGCACGCCATCCGGTTTCCGAATCGCGCTCGAGATCTTCAAGGTGGTGCGCAACCGTTCGAATTCCTCCGACGGCACCACGCTCTTCCACACATTCCCGGTCGCGGCGCGCAAGAGCGTCTCGGGCGCGCCGATGGTGAGGAGCGCGCCTTCCTTCATGACCGCGATTTCCGTCGCGATCGATTCGATGTCCGAGACGATGTGGGTGGAAAGAATGACCAGCTTCCCGAAGCCGATTTCCGAAAGGACGTTGCGGAAGCGGACGCGCTCTTCCGGATCGAGCCCCGCGGTCGGTTCGTCCACGATGACAAACTCGGGATCGTTGATCAGCGCCTGCGCGATGCCGAGGCGCTGTCGCATTCCGCCGGAGAATCCGCCGAGCGTGCGATGCGCGGCGGTATGGAGATTGACCATCTCCAGCATTTCGGTCACGCGCTTCTTCGAATGCACGCCCTTGAGCGCCGCGAAGTAGGTCAGGAACTCGACCGCGGTCAGATTTTCGTAAACCCCGAAGTCCTGCGGCAGATATCCGAGCCTGCGTCTTAACTCGTTAGGCCGGGCCACGATGTCCACTCCGCCAAAAGTGATGCGGCCGCTCGTCGGCCGGGTCACGGTCGCGAGCATTTGCATCAGGGTGGTCTTGCCGGCGCCGTTTGGGCCCAGCAAACCGATGACGCCGGACTTCAGTTCGAGCGAGATGTCGCGGCAGCCATAATTCCCGGCGCGAAACTTTTTCGAAACCGCCTCGATCTTCAGCATGTGTGGCGGCGATTCACCCGAACCTATTTCACTCTCGTCAATTCGGTCCTGGTTCCATCCAGCTCTTTCCAGATCATGCGGTCGCCGACGAACTCGATCTGATGCACGAAGGTCGCCGTCGGCGTTTGAATCTTGATCCGGCGGCCATCGCCGAAGGTGTATTTCCCGGGAGTGCCACCGGTCGAGACGCTCCCATTCGCAAAGAATTCCCAGACGACGTCACTGGAGCCGCCGACGCACTTTCCATTTCCCGATGATCTGGCTGCGGGACTTGTCGCAACCGGGCAGAGCGAAGAGCAGGGCAACCAATGCCACGTGGCATAGCCTCAGATTCCGCATGACGATGTCTTAACGACTCCGGTTCGGATGACGAGTCGAATACGCCAGCGGTCGCGGACGGATGCAGTGACGGTCATGTAGCGCTTTCTTGGCATGATCCAATCGCGGCGAATGCGAAGTGCGCCAACGCAACTCCAGCCGGACTCGCAGCGAAGAGCAGACACGATAGCAAGCTGTGCCGAATCTGGAACGGTGAGATCTCGGTGTCGCGTAAGATGAAACGACGCGCTGCACAGCCGATGGTCTGTACATTCTCGGCGACAATGACTCGGCCCAACACCAGACATCGGAGCTGGTGCGAACACTGTGCCACTAGTAATAGTCGTTGCAGCCACACGACGAAACAAAATGCGATGCCCAGCAAATCGGGCTAGCGAATCGTGCTGCACTGTCGCCTGTGCGTAGCGACGATGACGTCGTCATTCGAGATCGATTTCGCGCACGCGCTTTTGCACGCGGATCGCTTCCACCTGATTGCGCAGTTTGTCGGGAAGCCCCGCGGTCACCGCGATGGCATCGAGGAGGAGAAAGGGCGAGGAGATGTCGGAAGTGGTGACGTGCAGGTTTTCCAAACCGAGGATGCGATACCAGAACGGCTGACGCACTTCGATGTCCTTGACGCGGTAGAGTTCGACCGTGCTGGTTGCCTTGCTGAAGACCCCCTGGGTGACTTTCAAGCGCTCGCTCGTCAGTTCGTAGACTTTGTTTTTCGTTTGCAGGTAACGGGCGACGGCCCAAGGGATAGGCACCACAAGGACGCAGAGAATGTAGAGACCAAGGTTTTTGTATTGCGAGGAAGTCCCGCGCCAGATCGTTTCTTCGGACATGATGTGGTTGTAGCAAGGCCGGTGCTTCCGCACAAGCGGGAGGCTGCGATGCCGACGGGCATCGCGGAAGGGAGTTCTGGGTAGCGCGCGCGTCTCGCGTGCTGGTTGCCGGCCTCTGGCCGCAACGAACTTCTTTTCTGCATTGCCACCGCGTTTCAAAAAGTGCGTGAAGGCGGGACGCCTGTCACCAGCACGCGAGACGCGCGCGCTACCCAGGCTTGCGGCCGGGCCGCCCCGGACAAATCCGCGGTTTCCATTCTCACCGTTCCGGCTAAGGGTGACGGCTTTCGCAGGCAAAAACATTACCATGCCGCAGATCACACAGGCTTTTGTCCTCGGCGCCGGATTAGGACTCCGGCTGCGACCGCTCACCGCGCAGTTGCCCAAACCGCTCGTGCCGATTTTTCAAAAACCGCTGATCACATTTTCGCTCGATCATTTGCGCAGCATCGGGATCGAATCATTCGTCATCAATACGCACCGTCTGCCGGAACAGTTTGAGAGCGAGTTCCCGGACGGAACTTATGCGGGCCTTCCGCTCCGGCTGTTGCACGAGCCGGAACTCCTGGAAACTGGCGGTGGCATCAAAAACGCCGAGGCGTTGCTGCAGCCGGAGCCGTTCATCGTCTACAGCGGCGACATTCTGACCGACCTCGATCTGCTGCCGCTCATCGAGCAGCACTTCGCGAATGGCAATGACGTCACGCTCGCGTTGCGCGAGACGGGTCTCGCCACCGGCATCGCGGTGCGAGATGGCCGCGTGATCGATATTGGCAACCGCTACGGGCATCCCGGCGCTTACGATTTTGCTAACATCTCGGTTTGGAACTCCGCCATTTTCGCCCGCATTCCTTCGGCGAAGAAGATTTCGTTTGTGCCAGTGCTCGGCGAGTGGATCGGAGCCGGCGGGAAGATCGGCGGGGTGGTGTTGAATGAGCGCCATTGGTTCAACATCGGCTCGCGTGATGGCTACCTCGAGGTTCACCGCACGATCGCGGAAGATGGATGGCGGCCGGACTACGTCACGGCACGGGACTGGCCGGTGCAGGTCGCGCCCGACGCGATCGTCGAGCCAGGTGCGCGTCTGTCCGGATTCTACTCGATCGGCTCAGGCGCACGCATCGGTGCTGATGCCGTGGTTGAAAACACGATTGTATTGCCGGGCGCACAAATCGCTTCGCGAAGTGACTTGCGGAACTGTATTGTCCGCGCCAATCAAAAAGCTGAAGGCACCTTGCGTGACATCGATATCTAGCTCCGCCCGAAAAACTGAACTGCTGCTGAAGCAGACGCGGCTGCACTTTCCGCGTTTCGAAGAAGCGCAGGTGGAGATCACGCCGATCGAGAAAGGCGGCTCCGATCGGCGTTTTTATCGCGTCTGTTCGAGCCCGGAGCACTCGCTCATTTTGGTGAAATACAACCTCGAGCGCGGCGAAAACCGGCAGTATGTGCAGATCGCGCAGTTCCTGACGGACCACGATATCCGCGCGCCGAAGATTTACTTTCACGATCCGGAGGAGGGGTTGATCTGGATCGAGGATTTGGGCGAGACAGATCTTTGGAGTTATCGGAACGAGAGCTGGGCGGTGCGGCGGCCGCTCTATGAATCCGCGCTCGACGAAGTGGCGAAACTGCATTGCCTGCCGACTTCCGCGGCCGACAAAATCCGCAAGGATTTGCCGACGGAGTTCGATGCCGCGCTTTATCTCTGGGAACAACATTACTTCTTCGACAACTGTCTGGGCCGCTATTTCGGCGTCGAAGAAAAACTGCGAACGGAGTTGGCGGCGTTACCGGTGTTACATGAAATCGCGCCGCGCCTGGCGAAGTCTGCCCCGCGTGCTCGTGCATCGCGATTTCCAATCGCAGAACATCATCATCCGGGATGGACAGGCGCACTTGATCGACTTCCAGGGAATGCGGCCCGGGGTGTCGAAATACGACCTCGCTTCGCTGCTCTACGATCCCTACGTGCACCTGACCGAAACCGAGCGCGCCGAGCTCTTCGATGTGTATCGCACGTTCCGGGAACGCGCCGGCTGGCCTTTGCGCGTGGATGACGAGGAGATCTTTCGCCTCTGCGCGATGCAACGGCTGATGCAGGCGCTCGGCGCGTACGGCAATCTCGGCCTGGTCCGCGGCAACAAGAGCTTCCTCAATTACATTCCGACCGCGCTCGCGTCCTTGCGCTCGATTCTCACGGCGATACCGGGAACGGAGATGCTGCAGGAGGCGTTGGCGAGTTTGCCGGCGTGGCAGGCTTCAAGTTAGCCATGCGATTCACTTAAGGCCTACGCGAGGAAGGCGTTCGTCTGTCGCTCCCGGCCAATAGTAGTCGTCGGGCCGTGGCCCGGCAGAACGGTCACGTCGTCGCCCAGCGGGAAAACCTTGGTCTTGATCCCGCGAAAGAGCAGTTCCCCATCGCCCCCAGGCAGATCCCAGCGGCCGACGCCGCCAGCAAAAAGGACATCACCACCGACGAGAAGCTTATCGGCGCGCGAATAAAAGCAGAGACTGCCCGGCGAATGGCCAGGCACCTCGAGGATCTGGAATTCCATTCCTAGAAAATCGCGCGCCGGCGTGGCCTCGATCAAGAAATCCGGCTGCGCCGTTTCCACATCAAGCTCGAACCCGTAGCTGCGGAAGAACTCCGGATCGGAAATCATCGGCACGCACTCCGCATGACAGCCAAGCTGGCAGCCAAAGCGGCGCTTGATTTTTGCCACGTCCGGGATGTGGTCGAAGTGACCGTGGGTGAGCAGGAGCAGTTTCGGAGTCAGGCCGCGTGACTCGAGCCATTCGCAGGCACCATCCGGGGCGTCGAAGAGAATGTCCCCATCAGGGGCATGCAGCAGGTAGCAATTCGTCTCGAAAATGCCTCCACAGAAAGTCTCGTATTTGGCCCTGTTCATGCCCGTAAACGTAATCCTAATCGAACGTGGCGAAAACAGGGCCAATTACTAGCGGGAGCACGATCATGAATAAAAATGGCGACGGCCCGGCAGGCGAGCGGGAAAATGAGGTCGTGCAGCTTTTCACGCCCTGTGTTTGAATCTTCAGACGTAATAGTTGTCTCACCTCTGCACACTCCGCTCAACGTCCATGCCGCCACCTTGCGCCAAACACGAACTCTGCGACTTTACGAAACCCTTTTTTTCAAGAATGAAGCTCTCACTCCGTCAGTCGCTGGCTGTTTTGTCCACTATTCTGCCCTTGGCGATGGCGGTGCAGCCGCTCCAGGCGAAGTCAGATCTGGAACAGGTTGAGATCTCGGTCGGACGGCTCCTGGAAGAGGGGCACTATACTCATCAGCCGCTGAACGACGAGGTCTCGAAGAAGTTCCTCCGCACTTACCTGGAACTGCTCGACTTCAGCCATCTCTTCTTCACCCAGCAGGACGTGGATTCGCTTTACGCGAAATACGGCACCTCCATCGATGACGACGTTCTTCTTGGCAATCTGAAGCCCGCTTACGAAATCTACGATCTCTACCAAGAGCGTGTGGACAATCGTGTCGCGAAAGTGAAGGAATTACTCAAGGGGCCGATCGACGTGAAGCCCGACACCACGATCGAATTAAGCCGCCAGAAATCGCCCTGGCCGAAAGACGAGGCGGAAGCCGACGAAACCTGGCGTGCGCGGATCGCCAATGAACTGCTTCAGGAGAAACTGAGCGAACATCCGATCGAGCCCGGCCCGCAGCTGGTGGCACGGCGTTATGATCGGCTGATGCGGAGCGTCCACGAGGAGGACAAGCCCGAGCAGGTAAAGCTTTTCCTTTCCGCGCTGGCGCAAACCTACGACCCGCACTCCGAATATCTGAGCAAGGCCGACTTAAAGAATTTCAGCATCAACATGGGTCTATCGCTCGTCGGGATCGGGGCCATGCTGCGAACCGAGGATGGCTACGCGAAGATCGAAAGCCTGGTCCCGGGCGGCCCCGCGCAAAGAGCCGGGACGATCAAGGTGGGTGATCGCATCACCGCGGTCGCGCAGGGCGCGGGGGAATTTGCCGACGTGCGCGACATGCGCCTCGATAAAGTGGTCGAGATGATTCGCGGAAAAAAGGGAACCCGGGTGCGATTGCTCATCATTCCCTCGGACGCGCCCGATCCTTCGAAGCGCAAGACCATCGACCTGGTGCGTGATGAAATTAAGCTCAAAGATCAGGAGGCCCGCGCCGATATCATCATCAAGAAGGATCGCAACGGCGATCCGTTGAAACTTGGCTGGATTACGCTGCCCTCATTCTATGCCGACATGGAGAAGCACCAGAAGAGCACGACCAAGGACGTGCTCGCGCTGCTGAAGCGTCTGCGGAAAGAAGAGGTTACCGGGATCGTGGTGGACTTGCGCCGCAATGGCGGCGGCTCACTGGAAGAAGCGATCTCTTTAACCGGGCTCTTTCTGAAATCGGGCCCGATTGTCCAGACTAAGGGCTCCAACGGAAATATCGTCGTCTCGAGCGATCCTGACCCGGGTATCGCTTATACTGGTCCTCTGGTCGTTTTGATCAGCCGGCAAAGCGCGTCGGCGAGCGAGATTTTCGCCGCTGCGCTCCAGGATTACGGCCGCGCGCTGATTGTTGGCGACAAGAACACCTTCGGAAAAGGCACGGTGCAAACAATTCTCGAAATCGGCCGCTTTACTTCACTCCTCGGGAGCGGCTCGCAGGAAGATGGGGCTCTCAAGTTGACCATTCAGAAATTCTATCGCGTCGCAGGCGGTTCCACCCAGTTGCAGGGAGTCGCTTCCGATATCGTTCTGCCGTCCCTTAGTGATCTGCCGGAATTCGGGGAAGGGGCGTTAAAGAACGCGCTGCCGTACGACCAGGTGCCGAAGGCGAGGTACGCCAAGTGGCCCGAAACGCCGGAAGTCTTCCTCGAGGAATTGAAACGCCGCTCCGCCGCACGGGTGCAGGCCAGCCCGGAGTTTCATTACGTCATGGAAGACATGGAACGCCTCCGCCAGCGGCTTGATGATAACAGGATCTCGCTCAATGAAGACACACGCCGGGCAGAGCTGAACGAGGACAAGGAGCGCAAGGACGCGCGCGCCAAAGATCGCCTCGCGCGGGCGGCGGACGATACGAAGATTTATCGGCTGACGCTCGACACGGTCGACAAGCCGAACCTGCAACTCATCATGTTTCCAGGAAAGATGGCGGCAGCGAACAAGAACACGGTGGCGCCGGAGGCCACAGGCGACGAGGATTCAGATATCCTCGGCGGCGGTGACGGCACAAAGGAGCCGGCGCTGGATCCAGTACGCGATGAGGCGCTCAACATCCTCGGCGACCTCGTCGACTTAAGCCACGGTCCAAAGACGGCGAGCACAACAAAGCCATAGGGCGCCGGCGGAGAACGCCGCTCGCAGGAACAACGCTCTCGAGAGTCCCGGCGATCAGTTCGGCACGATAGCGAATACCCGGGCCGGAAATCCCGAACCGCCTTTCGGCTTCGGAAAAGTTGCGATGACGATCGCACCCGCTTCAGGTACCTGATCCAGATTCGTCAGCAGTTCGATCTGATAATGGTTCGTCCCTAGGATGTAGGCCTCCAAAGCGTAATCATCCTTCGAAGCAGCGATGCCCGGATCGGTGTCCGTCGTCTCATGGCCGCTCGCGGTGATTTTGCGTTCCTCATAGAGATACACGAGCGCCTCCTTGCTCCATCCCGGGTAATGCGCGACGCCTTGCTTATCTTTGTTCTCGAGCGCAACCGTGTCTGGCCAGCGCTTCGACCAATCCGTGCGCATTGCCACAAATGAACCGGCTGGAATCGGTCCGTGATCCTTCTCCCATTTTTTCACTCGCTCCAGAGTCAGCGTGTAATCAGGATTTCGCGCCACCTCCTCGTGCACGTCGATCACCGCCAGCGGCAGAATCATTTCCTTTAGCTCGATCTGATCCACCGTGCGCAGGCCCTTGATGAAATGGGCAGGCGGATCCACATGCGTTCCCCATTGGCCGACGTGCGTGTAAATCTCGGAGAAAAAGCCGTCGCCCATCGTGCCTTTGCCCTTTTCATACCAATAAATCGTCTCCCTTTTTTCATCAGGAAACCCGGGCCAGCGCGGGATGCCGGGTGCAAAAGCGTGCGTTAAATCCACGAGTTTTTTTCCAACCAGGATCTTGTTGGATACGCGCGAGGCTCAGCTCCTCTGCGTTTATTCTTGTCGCCGTGGCCTCCGCGGCCATGAAAACTGCCAGGCAAAGCCAACCACTCGTCCGCCTCATTTCGCTGTGTTAATGCATCTCTCAACAAGAAGCCAACATGTTCGAATAAGCGCCCAATAAATTCGTCTTCATTCATGTCTGGCCGCCTTGTTCGAACTGAAACTGAGTTTTATTTACATGGCTTCCCGCCAAACTGTTTCAGAGGTATCAAGCGCTCACGGGCATTTGTTATTGGCGCGCATATGATTAAGAAATGGTGTAGTGCTGCTTAATTAATCATAGAGAGATTGTGTAAAACCCGGGATGAATACGATTGTCCAACCGGAACAGAGGTTTTCCATTACAGGAGCAATCTCGAATGTGGGCAAAACCGCGCGTCTGGTTCCTTCGCAACAAGTCAGGGCAGCGACGGGGCCGGATGACAGTCTGTACGAACACTTTTCCTGGCTCTACGTTTTTTTCCGCGAGCGAGTTTTCCGTGATGATACGGATCGCTTCGTTCGGACGCTGTGGCCTCAGGAAAGGCCAAGAGCCGGGACGCGGGTGATCGAACTCGGCTGCGGTCCGGGCTTTTACTCCTGCGGCTTGGCCGCAAAACTAGAAGAGCTTTCTGTCCTCGGCGTTGATCGCTCCGCGCGGCAGCTTGCGTGGGCGGAACAAAAAGCGCAGAACCTTCACTTGGAGAACTGTCATTTCGCGAGCGACGACGTCCTCTATCTTTCTCACGCCGACGAAACCTTCGACGTCCTTTTGTCGGCTCGCCTTTTCACCGTTTTGGCCGACCAGGAACGCGCCGTCGCCGAGATGCACCGCGTCTTGCGTCCGGGAGGCCGGTGTCTGATTGCCGAGCCGCGCTACGCTATATGGGCGTCGCTGCCCCTGCTCGCCATGTGGTTGCTCGCCGGGGTGACCCGAATGAATAACGGCTATTGCGAGCCACGTCAGGCTACGGTTTTGTCGGCCTCGGCCTTCAGAAAACTATTCGCCTCGCAACCCTGGCGGCAGGTGAAGACGTGGCAGGCAGGGCGTTATCAATACGCTCTCTGCGAAAAAGTTTGACGCGCAGGGCGTCCGAACCCAGACAGCACGGCCTGATGAATGCCGTTCACCGTGTCCTCGATCCCGCGCATGAGGTCCAGGTGCCGCCTGACCTCTGTGCTCTCGCGGTCATGACCAAGGCGCCGCGGGCCGGAAAAGTGAAGACGCGGCTGACTCCTCCGCTCACTCCGGATGAAGCTGCGGCGTTGAACATCTGTTTTCTGCGCGATACGACCACAGCCTTAGCAGCGACTGTATCGGAAGGTCATGCCAGGGGAATTGTCGTTTACACACCTGTCGGCGAGGAAGCAGCATATGCAGGTATTTTGCCGGCACACTTCGAGATGGTTCCGCAGCGCGGCGACACTTTCGGCGAACGGCTCATAGCCGCCGCGGAGGACCTGTTGAGGATTGGTTTCGCGTCTGTCTGCCTGATCAACTCCGACAGTCCCACGGTGTCACCGCAGTCCTATGCGAAGGCAACCCGGCTACTTGCGCAACCGGGGGATCGGATCGTTCTCGGACCGTCGGATGACGGCGGCTACTACCTGATCGGCCTGAAGAAAATGCATCGTCGCCTCTTCGAAGAGATCGACTGGAGCACGGATCGTGTGTTTCAGCAGACCGTCGAGCGCGCGGCGGAAATAGGCGTCGCCGTCGAACTCTTGCCGGTCGGTTACGACATCGACGATCGCGCAACTTTGCGGCGGTTGTGCGAGGAACTGCTCGACGGAGGGAGTTCGTCCGCGGGTTATGCCGCAATCGAGACCAAAGGATTTCTCTCTAACCTCATCGAACTGGAAGGCCGGGGCCGCATTTGGCCTAACGAGTTAATTTAGTTATGTCCCCGCGTGGTCATCCTGAGCCGCGCAGACGGCGAAGGACCCCGCAATCTCGGCGTGTGCCTCCGCAAAACGGGAATAGTTTCCACAGCGCCAACGGCTCTGGCATTGCGAAAATGCAGTGATCGTGGAGCTATGGTGAGGTCCCTCGCCGTCTGCGCGGCTCGGGATGACACGTTTTCAAAACTCTCGACATGAACAGGCATGGCAAACGCGCTCTGGTTACTGGCGGAGCCGGACTAATCGGCTCGCACCTGGTCGATCTGCTGGTCCACGAAGGCTGGAAAGTCCGGATCCTGGACAATCTCGAGCCCAACACCCACAAACAGGGCAAGCCCAAATGGATCAATCCCGCGGCCGAATTCCTCGATGGCGACCTGCGGGACCGCGCCACGATCACGGCAGCGCTCCGGGATATTGACATCGTCTTTCATCAAGCGGCCTATGGCGGCTACATGCCGGAGATCGCGAAATACGTTCAGGTCAACAGCTTCGGCACGGCGCAAATGTTGGAAGTGATTCGCGAAGAAAACCTGCCGATCAGAAAGGTCGTCGTCGCCTCCTCCCAGGCGGTTTACAGCGAAGGCACGGGCCATTGTCCGGAGCACGGCCTCGTTTTTCCCAGCGTGCGGCCGATCGAACAACTTCGCGTCGGAGATTGGGCGGTGCATTGCCCGATCTGCGGCGCGGTGACAACGTCCGTGCCGACGCCGGAGAGCGCACCAGTTTGCGGCGAGACGGTTTATGGCCTGACAAAAGTCGATCAGGAAAGGTTGGTGCTCCTCTGGGGCAAACAGTCAGGCACGCCAACCGTCGCGCTCCGCTATTCGTGCACCTACGGCCCGCGGCAATCGATCTTCAATCCCTACACCGGCGTGATCGCAATTTTCTGCACGCGACTGCTAAATGATCTGCCGCCAGTGCTCTACGAGGATGGCGAACAAACGCGCGATTTCTCTTTCGTTGAAGATATCGCGCGCGCGAACTTGTTGGCGGCGACCACCGACGAGCTCGACGGCTTGCCGGTGAACGTCGGCAGCAATCGCGGTGTCCCGATCCGTGAAGTGGCGGAGCAGATTTCCGATGCGCTCGGCATTCGGATCGCGCCGGAAGCGAAAGGTGAATTCCGGCCCGGCGAAATGCGCCATCTCACCAGCGGCACCGAGCGCATTCAGGCGGCCGGTTATCGACCGCAGGTCGATCTCGCCACCGGGATTGGTCGGTATCTCGATTGGATCCGCGCGCAGGCCGACGTGAAAGATTACTTCAGTGAAGCGGCCGATATCCTGCGCAGCAAAGGCATCGTTCACCAGATCGCGAAGTGAGTGCTTCGCCGATATCGGTTGTCATCCCGGCCTTAAACGAGGAGGAGCCGATCGCGGATGTGGTCCGCGCGTGTCTGGCGACCGGATTGCCTAACGAGGTGATCGTGGTGGACAACGGCAGCACCGATCGCACCGCGGAACGTGCGCGGGAAGCCGGGGCGCGCGTGGTGGCGGCGCCGCGCGGATATGGGCGCGCGTGCGCGGCAGGCGTGCGCGCGGTCTCGCCCATCTGCGAGATCGTGGTCTTTCTCGATGGCGACGGCAGCGATTGCGCGGAGCTGATGCCGCGAATCGTGCAGCCGATCGTCGACGGCGCGCAGGACTTCGTCATCGGCTCGCGCACCCGCGGCGAACGTGAGCCCGGAAGCATGAACTTCCAGCAAGTCGTTTCCGGCCGGGCTCGCCGGCGTGCTCCTGCGGTTACTCTACGGCGTCAGTTACACCGACATGTGCCCGTTCCGCGCCATTCGTCGGAACGCGCTCGAAAAGCTTGGGATGAAAGAGCAGACCTACGGTTGGAATCTCGAGATGCAGATGCGCGCCGCTCGTGCCGGCCTGCGGATTCTGGAAGTGCCGGTGAACCATCGCTGCCGCACCGGTGGTGAATCCAAGGTATCCGGCACGTTGCGCGGCACTTTCGTCGCTGGGACACGCATTTTAGCCACACTCTTTCGCGTTGCTGTGGGAATGTAGCCGGGGGAATAAAAGCTCGCGCAGCCTGTCGCACGATCATGAGCATTACCGCCGATCCAACCATCGGGCGCCAAACGCTTCGCGGCAGGACTGCTGGCAGGCGCGCTGGCGGGCATTGTAATGACGACGGTGATGCTCTTGCTCGCCTCGATCTTCGGCATCGCGACTCCGCTCGCCATCTTCGGCGACCGACTCTCGGTTTTCATTCCCGCGGACACGTTTCTATCGCTCATGGGACGAGTCGGCGGATACAACCATATGAAGCAGCTCGGCGTCGGCTCGGTGTTCCTTGGGCAGCTCTTAGTCGGCGCGGCTGGTGGTCTGCTTTACGCGCTCAAGGCGCCTCACCTTTCGGCCGCACGCCGGCGGATGTTTTCCATTGGCGTGTTTATCGTGCTCCCGCTCCTGGTGGTTGGCGCAGTGCTCTGGCCGGTGCTGGGCACGCACTATGGCGGATACCCAATTTCCAGCGCGACTGCTCTCACGCTCGTCGGCCTGCTCGTTTCCTTTGTCGCCTTCGAGCGGACACTCGTGCTCAGCTTCGCGGGTTTGATCGGGCGCTCGCGCTCGATTCCAGCGGAGGTGGAGTTTAGTCCGCCCATCGGCCGGCGGGCCTTGATTCTCGGCGGCCTTGGTCTGCTCGTCGCCGGTGGCGGTGCCGCGGTCCTGCGGAAGCTCTACCGTGCGGCAACGTTCAGTTACGACGGCACGCAATACAAAGGCGAGATCGTCCAGGGGATCACGCCTAACGAGCAGTTCTATTGCGTGACCAAGAACGTCGTCGATCCGAAAGTGGACGCAGCGGTCTGGCGGCTCGAAGTCACCGGGCTGGTCAAGACCCGGCAGCGATTACACGCTCGATCGCCTCAAGAGCCTGACCGCGGTGACCCAGGAGACGACACTGATGTGCATCAGCAACGGGCTCGATGCCGGTCTGATGAGCAACGCCGTCTGGAAAGGCGTGCCGATGCGGACGTTGCTCGAAGCGGCTTCTCCGCTGGGCGAGGCGGTGAAGGTGCGACTGCACGGCGTGGACAATTACACCGACACCATCCCTCTGGCGAAGGCGCTCGATCCCAGCACGCTCGTGGTTTACGAAATGAATGGTGAGCCGTTGCCGGATCGGCACGGATTTCCGGCGCGCGCGATTGTTCCCGGTTACTTCGGCGAAAAACACGTGAAGTGGATCACGCGCATCGAGCTCGCGGGCGCAGACGCTGTCGGGTTCTACGAGAAGCAAGGCTGGGGGCCGGATTTCATCGTGCCGATTCGGTCGCGCATCGATGTCCCATACGACAACGCCTGGATCGATGCCGCCACCGCTCTGAAGGGCATCCAGCTGAAGGGCGTCGCCTTCGGGGGCGACCGCGGTGTTTCCCGCGTGGAAGTGAGCACCGACGACGGGAACAGCTGGGCCGAGGCAAAGCTCGATTATCCCGGGACACGTCTCAGCTGGGCGCTGTGGAGCTACGACTGGCGGCCAGCCAATCCCGGGGACTACACGCTCGTCGTCCGCGCGACGAATGCCGACGGCGAGTTACAGACATTCGACGAGAAACGACCGTTTAAGTCCGGGACGAGCGGTTTTCACAAGATTGTCGTCTACGTCCGGGCGTAGGATGCGTTAACGCTGGCAGCGCGGACACCAGGCGGTCGTGCGTCCGCCAATCGTCGCGCGTTCGAGCGGCGTGCCATGGCGCGGACAGACACCGTTCGCTTTCCAACGCTGATGAATCAGCCACGTCGCCGGAGGATCAGAATTATCGCTGGCCAATAATTCGGAGGGATTCGCGCGCAACAAATCTGGTCGCGCGGCGGAGCGCCATGCGCTGTTTCGGCGTGAGTGCACCGGCAAGGGTCGAGGGCGCAATCTTCGCGCGCCAAAGAATTTCGTCCGCCATCCAATTGCCGATGCCGGGAACCCGTCTTGCCGCAAAATGATTGCTTTGATCGGCGCCCGGCCGTGGCGCTTCAGAAATGCTGCGACGTATTTTGCATTGAAGTCCGGCGAGCTGATCTCCGGCGGCCCACCCCACCACGGCGGCTCTGATTGGCCATGATGAAAGCGGACCCTCCCGAACTGGCGCGGGTCGCGAAAGACCAGCGCGCGCTTCGCTTGACGCAGCACGAGATGGTCATGTTTCTCCGCGTCGAAAGTCCGCCACCTCGCAGCGCAACGTGCCGCTCATGCCGAGATGAAGGCCGAGCCAGTTCCCACCCGAGAAACAGAAGAGCATCTGCTTGCCGCGAGCGGTTGATTTCAAGAGGCGCGCGCCGGTGAGTTCGCGACGAATCTCGCGCGGATTGCTTCCGCGGAAGATCCGCTTCTGCGCATGAAGTTGCACCGCCAGGATCTTTCCGCCCAGACCGCCGTCCCACTGTTTGCGGTAGTATTCGACTTCTGCGAGCTCTGGCATGCGCAAGCTATCCTTCCGCGCGGCCGTTGTCGCAAGCTTGCGGCCCTGCTACCTTTGCGGCCCATGGAAAAAGTGATCATCGTCGGCAGCGGTTGCGCGGGATTGACCGCCGCCATTTATGCCGCGCGCGCGAATTTGAGTCCGCTGGTTCTGGAAGGCCGCCATCCCGGGGGTCAGCTCGCGACTACCACGCATGGTGGAAAATTTCCCCGGCTTTCCCGAAGGCATCGACGGCCCGCAGTTGATCATGAACATGCACGCGCAGGCAGAGAAATTCGGCGCGCGCTTTTCGTACTCCGAAGTGACCGACTACGAGCCAGCCAACGGCCACGTGCGCCTGAAGGTGGACGACGAATGGATGGAAACGCAGGCGCTCATCGTCGCCAGCGGCGCCTCCGCTCGCTGGCTCGGGCTGGAGAACGAAGAGAAGCTGATCGGTCACGGCCTGACCTCGTGCGCGACCTGCGACGGCGCGTTCTATCGCAACGTCCCGGTGTGCGTGGTCGGCGGCGGCGATTCCGCGGCGGAAGAGGCGCTCTTCCTCACGCGCTTTGCCTCGAAGGTTTATCTCATTCATCGCCGCGACAAACTTCGCGCCTCGAAGATCATGGCGGACCGGGTGCTCGCCTGCGAAACGATCGAGCCGATCTGGAACACCGTGGTCACGCAATATCTCCCGGATGAAAAAGGGGAAATGCAGGCGGTAAAGTTGCGTAATGTGAAGACGCACGAGGAGCGACTGCTGCCGGTCGCGTGTGTCTTCGTCGCGATCGGGCACGATCCGAACACGAAAGCCTTCCAGGGAAAACTGGAGACCGATCCTGATGGTTATCTGCTCGTTAGGCATCTCGCCGAGAGCAAACATCCGGGCGTTTTCATCGCCGGCGATGTGGCCGATCGCGTTTACAAGCAAGCGGTGACGGCGGCGGGTTCGGGCTGCGCTGCCGCGATGGAGGCGGAGAAATATCTAAGCGGGCTAGAACATTAGCCACTCTGGAGCGCGACGCTCTGTCGTCGCGCCCGCAGGATTGCCGACAAAACAGCTCCCTCCAGTTTTGTGAAAATCTGCGACCTCACGCAGTTCTATTCGCCGCTGAGTGGCGGGGTGAAGCGGTACGTGCAGGAGAAGATCGCGTTTATCCAAGGTTCTTCGCCGGACGATGAACACGTGCTCATCATTCCCGGCGCAAAGACGGAATGCATTTCGACCGAACGATCGCGGCTCTACACGATTCGTTCTCCGCTCGTCTCGCGCAGCACACAATATCGCGCGCTGCTGAACCTGCGTGCGGTGGGCGAGATCATCGAGCGGGAGCGACCGGATCTGATCGAATCCGCCGATCCCTATCAAGTGGGTTGGAAAGCCATCAGCGCCGGCCGGACGAATCGCATTCCGGTGGTCGCCTTTTACCATTCGCACTTCGTGAAGGCTTACCTGCATGGACCGGCGCAGCGACTTGGCCCGCGCGGAGCGAAGTTGCTCCTGCAGGCTGCGCGCGCGTACGTGCGGCGTTTATATAATCGCTTTGAAGCGACGCTGGTGCCTTCGCGTCAGCTTGCTGAGGTTCTGGGCGAGTGGGGAGTGCGCAACACGCAACCGGTCGAACTGGGAGTGAATACCGGGATCTTCCATTCGCAGGCGGACGCCGCCGCGATCGCGAACCACGCTTGGAATTCCTCACGAACGCAAGTTGCTGCTCTACGTCGGCCGGCTCGCCCAGGAAAAAAACACCCAGCTACTTTTCGAAGCCTTTGCTCTGCTGCGGCAGCGTCCGTCGGCAGATTTTCATCTGCTCGTCATCGGTGATGGGCAACAGCGCGAAGTTTTGCAAAAATTGGAAGCGACCACCGGGCGAGTGAGCTGGATTCCCTACTGCACGGATTCAAGACAGCTCGCCGAATATTATCGCGCGGCCGACCTCTTCGTTCATCCCGGGGTCGAAGAGACGTTTGGCCTGGTGGCGCTGGAGAGCCAGGCCTGCGGGACGCCCGTCATCGGCATTCGCGGGAGTTACATGGATGACGTCATTCTCCATGATCAAGGCTCGTGGGCTGCGACGAACACGGCGCAGGCATTGGCGAACGCGATCGAGGAGATGACCGCGCGTGACTTGGCCGAATTGGGTGCTGCGGCGTCGAAGCTGGTCGCGGAGCGTTATTCCTGGCCGCGAGTCTTCTCGCGACTGTTTTCCATTTACCGCGAAGTCATCGCAAGCTACAGGAGGTCGTGACCGAATGAAAAACGACGACCCTTTCACGATTCGCAGTTACCGGCCGAGCGATCGCGAGGCGGTGCGACGTCTTTGTTGTCAGACCGGTTTTCTCGGGGAAGCGATCGATCCGATCTACGAAGATCGCGAGCTGTTTGCTGATTTTCTGACCACTTACTACACCGACCACGAACCCGAATCATCCTTCGTCGTGGAAGAGGGTGGGGAGCTCGTCGGGTATCTCCTCGGCTCGCGCCGGCCGCTCCTGAATCAGCTTTATTCCTTCTACCAAAACGTCTGTCTTTTTCTGCGCGCTCTGCTGCGTTACCGGCGCTACAACGCGCGTTCGCGCCGTTTCATTCTCTGGATCTTGATGAACGGCTGGCGCGAAGTTCCGGCCGCCCCGCGCCGCACCCCGCATTTCCACATCAATCTCCTGCCCGACGCGCGCAAGATGTCGACCACCCGCGCTCTGCTCAGCGCCTACTTCAGTTACCTGCATCGCTCCGGCGAGAAGCGGGTCTACGGACAAATCGTTACCTTCGAGAGCCGCCGCGGCGAAAGGATGTTCGAGCGCTACGGCTTTCGGGTCATGAATCGCGCCGAGATTACGAAATACAAAGCGTTCCATCCTGAGTCCGTCTACCTCAGCACCGTGATCAAGAATCTCGAGACGGCCGAACCGTTGACGGTTTCGAATCGTTGAGCTGACGAGCGGCGGCGCGCGCGATTCCTTCCCGAAAGTGGAACCGTCTGGTCCCGTGTGCGGGAAGTAGATTAAGCATCGAGCGCAGTCATCTAAGACCGAAAGACTTCGCCAGCAATTCGTTGTGACTTCGCCGAAGATGCGGCACGACCTTTGCGTTTGGCTTGCGCTGTGGCGCGGATTGTCCTGCTATTTTTGTTCGCTTCCGCGTTGATCGCGCGCGCGGCGGAAGACGCCGCAGGTCGCTGGGAAGGTTCGGTTCAAATCCCGGGACGAGAGCTGAAAATGATCGTCGATTTGGCGCGACAAAACGAAGCATGGGTTGGATCGATCACCATTCCTGGCAGGATCATCAAAGGCGCCGCGCTCACCGACATCGTGGCCTCCGGCGCAGACATAAGCCTTCGCGATCAAGAACCGCACTCGGTGACTCGAAACAGCGGCGCGGCCAGATTCAAAGGCGCATCAACGGCACCAAACTCACCGGAGATTTCCTGCAAGGCGGGAACACGGCGCCCGTTCTCACTGGAGAAAAGCGGACCGCCGCAGGTGGAATTCCCGCCGCCGAGCACTGCCATCGCGAAGGACCTCGAGGGCGAGTGGCAGGGTGAGTACGAGCTGCTTGGTTACACCAGAAAAGTCACGATCAAGTTGATGCAATCGCCCGACGGGCGGAGCGACGGCGGAATTCGTCGTCGTCGGCAAGAAGGTCAACAACCTCCCGGTGGAATTGGTGACGCAGGAAGGCGACTTCCTCACGGTCGACTTCGCCGACCGGCCTCAGCTACGAAGGCCGGTTTCTCAATCGGGAACTCAAAGGGGTCATCATCCAGGGATCGATCGAGACGCCCTTGGTGTTGCGGCGAACGCCAAATGACTCGAGTCTGAATGGAATCTTGCGAGGCGTGACCGGCGCACTTTTCAGCCGGGCGCGATTCCTCTTCACGGCTTTGTCTGTGCCCGCGATTTGCGAGGCGCAAAATATGTTTCGCGGAGATGCCGCGCACACCGGCGTGCTGTCCGGTCCCGGCGCCTCGTCAATTTCATCGCGTCAAATGGCGCTTCGCGACCGGCGATCGCATCGTCTCCTCGCCGGTCTGGCACGACAAGACGATCTTCTTCGGCGGCGACGACGGCAACGTTTACGCGGTTGACGCGGAGAGCGGCCGGCAGGTTTGGAAGCGCGCGACCGGCGGCCCGGTTTGCGCCACTCCGGCGGTAGTCGACGGAACGGTTTACGTCGGCAGCTACGACGGGAAATTCTATGCGTTGAACGAGAAGACCGGCGCGGTGAAGTGGAAGTTCGCCACGGGCGGAGAGCGGCGCTTTGAAGCGAAAGGGCTCGCACGGAATGCTGCCGAAGGACCAGACGATCGCGGATGCTTTCGATGTCTTTCTCTCGAGCCCGGTCGTTGCGCCAGGGCGCGGTTTATTTTGGGAGCGGCGACGGAAATCTCTATGCCTTGGACGCGGCTTCGGGCGAGCTGCGGTGGAAATTCAAGACCGGCGACGTGGTGCACTCCTCGCCCGCGCTGGTCGACGGTGTTCTGTTCTTCGGCAGTTGGGACAGCTACTTTTACGCGGTGGACGCGGCGACCGGGAAAGAGAAGTGGCGATTCCATTCCGGCGAAGATCCGCTGATTCACAATCAGGTCGGCTTCCAGTCGTCGCCTGCGGTGGTCGATGGCGTCGGTTTATACCGGTTGCCGCGACGCGCACCTCTACGCACTCGATGCCGCCACCGGTCAGGAGAAATGGAAGTTCGACGCGCGAGCTGAGTTGGGTCATCGGCTCGCCGGCGGTGACGCAGGGAAAGGTTTTCTTCGGCACCTCGGACTCGAGTCTTTATCACGTGGTCGAGGCATCCACCGGCAAATCGATTCTGCGCCAGGACGTCAAAGCGTACACGTTTTCTTCGCCCGTCGTCGCAGGTGACGTGGTCTTGCTCGGCGTGCTCAACGGCACGCTGGAAGCGCGCGACCTGAAGACCGGTGAACTGCTCTGGGATTTCCAGACCGAAACTTCCAAACAGAACCAGGGCTGGATTCTCACCGCCGATCGGCGATTCAATGCGCCGTTCTTTTACGCCTCGAACTGGCGCGAAGTCCCGACGGTCGCGCATCGATCGCCAGATGAGCATCGGCGCCTTCTTTTCCACACCGCTGGTCATGGACGGCGTTGTCTACATCGGAAGCACCGACGGGTTCTTGTACGCGATCGAGTAATCTCACGGCACCGTGCGCGGTGGCCTTGGTGAATGAACTTGCCTCCCGACGAGGCACGCGCAGAGTGATCCCATTATTTCGTGATGCCGGCTTAGCTCAGTTGGTAGAGCAGCTGATTTGTAATCAGCAGGTCATCGGTTCGAGTCCGATAGCCGGCTTATGTTGAAAAGGAAGAGACAAGCCGATTCAAAACTATGGAATCTGGAAAATACAGAACCATTCGAACATCAAACTTGGTGGGCACCGTCAGCCGAAGCAAAATAGCCAATGCTGTGAAGAAAACGGCAATTAGCGGTACACCTGTTCCTCGCGCCGCCCCTGTGGCGAGTCCGAAAAAGAGTGCTTCGAAAGCCGCGAAACGATAACCGCCTTAATTGTGGCCTCGCGCACCGCGCCAGATTTTGAAGAGAGCGTCTTTATCAACTGCCCTTTCGACAAGGCGTATCTCCGGTCGTTTCACGCTACGGTCTTTACGGTTCACGACTGTGGATATATCGCCCGCTGCTCTCTAGAAATTAACGACGCGAGTCAAATTCGCGTGACGAAAATTCTTCGGCTCATTGCCGGTTGCCGGTTGGGAATACATGATATCTCCCGAACTGAAGTCGACAAGACCAGCAAGCTCCCACGGTTCAACATGCCGCTCGAACTCGGGATGTTTTTGGCGGCCAAAGAATTCGGAACCGGCGTTCAGAAAAAGAAAGTCTGTTTGATCCTCGATAGAGAGCGTTACCGATTCCAAAAATTCATCTCTGACATCGCCGGCCAAGACATCTGCGCGCACAATTGTGTTGAACGCAATCTTATCGGCGTAACACGAAATTTTCTTCGGACTGCGCGTCCGCATATGATGATCCCAGGCGGGGCCCTGATATTCAGTCGCTATTCTGCGTTTTTGACTCAGTTGCCAGCGCTTTGCAGCGCCGCAGGCCTCGATGCCGCGTCGCTGATCTTCAACGATTACTCCAATTTGGTTTCGGCTTGGTTAAAAAAGCATCCATAAATATTTCTCAGGGCATGCCCATAAAAAAAGCTTGTTATTGTATTAGAATGGCAATTAAATCGCCTTCATGGCGAGATCGCAAAACTCGCTCCCGTCGATAAAGATTACGATATCGACGACGATGCCCATCCGCGACTATCTGTTTGGTCTAGTGGCTACGGGTCTTTACGGGAAAAACCCTGCGGATGCTGCAGAGAGACTCGTCGCCCGTGGAATTGAACAAGCAATTTCTGAAGGAACCATCGCAAAGAGAAAAACGATATGATGACTATTGAAACACCCAAGGTCAAAAATCAGAAAATTGCCACGGTAACGGAATTACCAACCCGAGCATTTGGTGCACTAAGTAGCGTTCGCGCGAATATCCCGGCGCTCGCGCTTGAAGCGGCGAGCGAACTCGATGATGTACTGCACAAGCGAAGTACGACGAGTCCAGCAAGCAAGCAACTCGGGGAGCTGTTGCTGTCGGCGATCAGGGCCAGCAAGACGAAGGGAGAAGAACCAACGACTGTCCGTTCCGGCACCGTCGCGGTTTTTTGTCACGCGTTAAACCGGTCCCCGTATGAACAGCGCGTCGATAACATGACGGATTTCATCACCGTGGCGACCAACATTTCTAAAGAACTCGAAGCCGCCTCAGAGGCGAAATCGCAGCTGCAGGAACTGAAGCAATTTTGCCTTGCGCTCGCGAAGGCGGCAGCCCTTTACAGACCGTCCGCCTATACACGCAGCGGCCGTTTGCCTCGGAGATAGAATTGTCGGCATTGGAGTTTTCCAAGGCTCGGCTCTTTGGGGTTTTGGCCGAAGTCGAACGCCTTGCACAGGGAGAGTTTCCGTACAGGCACTCCCAAGAAGCGTTGGAAGCGCTTCGGCAACATTTTCGAGGGCACATTAAAAAGCTAACCGCCCTTCCGCCTGACAAGGACCCCCTGATTGTGGGCACATTTTGCGCTGAGGCTTTGTACGACATCTTCGAAAACATCCCGCTGTTAGGCTTTTTGCTGCGGTCGACAAACGTACGAAACGCCTTCGAGGTCTATGGACCCATTTTGCGACTGGCTCGCCAGATAATTGGCCCAAATACTAAGCTCATTCTGTCCTCCGAGTGGGAATTCTCACCGTTTACGTTCCGCTACGTTCCGCCCCTGCCGGACCACGTATTCATAGGGATTTCCGCTTCCGAGTCGGAGAATCCGCTCGTCTTGCCGCTCGCGGGCCATGAGCTTGGCCACACGTTGTGGGCTGCTCACGAGTTCGACAAGTTGTTCTACCCTCGGGTCGAGAGAGCGATGCTCTCAATCCTCGCGGGCAGATTGCCGGAGCTGGATTCTATGTACCCCGGATTCGTGAAGATCACCGCGACTGCGGCAGAATTAGATCTCGATATCCCAGTGAAACAGTATATTGCCGACTCCGTCGAGTGGGCGTTGACTCAGACGCAAGAGTATTTTTGTGATGCGGTGGGCTTGTATCTGTTCGATGAAGCTTTTTTGCACGCGTATGCGTACCTTCTCGCGCCGCGCGCTGCGTCTCCCCGAGTCTTTGATTATCCCAATACGTTGCCTCGAATAAAAAGTCTGACGAAGGCCGCCTCATATTTTCGCAAGCAATCCTCGCGGCTGTATTCCGTGCCGGCAAACTATTCAACTCAGTTCGAAGATGCGGATGAGCCTCAAGACAAGGATATCAGGTTCCGCGTCTCCCTTGCCGACGCGGCGGCGTCAAACTTGGGAGCGACTATTTATCAGCTCGTTACGAAGCTCCTGAAAAAGGCAAGAGTTCCTACTCTCAACAAGACGAAAAAGGCCAAACTTTTGAAGGATTATCGGTTAGTGGTGCCATCTTCGTCCGCCGGAAGTTTGACGAACATCATCAATGCAGCGTGGGGATGTGTTTAATCGCCCCGCCTTCTGGCCGCATATCACTGATTATCGGGCAAAAATGAAGATGCTACGGGACCTTGTGCTCAAGAACATTGAGCTGCTAGAAATCGAGCAACGGGTACCATAATTTGCTATGCTGTCGAGCAAAGAGATCGCGGACGTGTTGAGCCGGCGAGCGACAGCAGATAAGAGGCTTTATATCCGCCCCATTCCAGATTTGGAGAGCCTTCGTTCGAGTGGAACAGCGTCTGTGGACCTGCGTCTCGGAACATGGTTTTCCTCAATGCGTCACAGCAAGCTCTCATTACTCCGAGTAGATGATGAAGTTGAAGACTTAGCTCAACGCGCGGGCTTGACTGGGTCCCAAGCCCTGGAAGTCAGGGATTTTATTAAAGGAACGGTGTCAGCAAACGAAGCTAACCTGATGCGTAGCAGCTATGTCCCTTTTGGTGAGCGGTTTGTCCTCCATCCCAGAAATTTTGTTCTCGGAGTTACTCTCGAATGGATTCGTCTGCCAAAGAACATCGCAGGCTATGTCATCGGAAAATCTGCATGGGGCAGACGAGGGTTAATCATTGCGACTGCTGTAGGCGTCCATCCGAACTTCACTGGTTGTCTCACGCTTGAGATCACCAATGTTGGCGAAGTTCCAATTGCCATCAAACCTGGCATGGCGATCTGCCAACTTTTTCTCCACAAAGTTCGTCCCGCAAAAAGCGCGGGAGTTGCAAGCGCACACGCGGGCCTCCGAAAACCATCTCTAGGATCCCTTCGCCGTGATGAGTTTGCGCGTCGCTTGTCTTCCCCTCTGTGAAGACGAGTGACGTCGTTCACGAGGCAAAAATGCAAGTCGAGGTAGTTGAACGCCTCAAGTTTGCGCTCGCAAAAAACAACTTGTCGCCCTGGGTGGAACGCTGAAGCGTTTCCCATGGCAGGTCAGGGTTCCACCGGAAATGTGATCGCGGCGTTGTGCAGTTTTTTCATCCCGGGGCTGGGGCAACTGATCCAAGGCCGGCTGCTCATGGCGATCATTCAATTCGTCCTCGCCGGGATCCTCTGGTTCGTGCTCCTCGGATGGCTCGTCCATCTCTGGTCGATTCTCGATGCGGCCATGTTCAAGCCGCGCGGCTGAACTCGTTAGGCGAAGGTCGTCCTCGCGAATTCCTCCTTGGTCTGGAGTGGCACGGAGCGCCTCATCTCCTGATCTGTCGTGTCGTCACGAAGCTCGGCTGAGCGCCTTCCTCTGCCTTTTGCGCTTGAGCCGTGGCCGCTCCGAAGATCAGAATGACGGACGCGAATCGTGAATGCGCTCAAACAGCTTGTTAGACCGGAGGAGAGCGCGGCCGGTCGAAGTGGAATTCAGGCGCCAGCGCCAATCACGCTCACTTCTCTGACCGGTCGCGATACCGAAGTAAGCTTGCTCAGAGATCGCTGGGAGCAGGCTCAGGAAGGGATGGGTCAGGTGGTGTTGATCGTTGGGGAACCCGGTTTGGGCAAGTCGCGTCTCGTGCACACGATCAAGCAGATCGTCACGGAACAAGGGAGCGCGAAGGTGCCGGGGGCCGAGACAGAAGCCGTGGACGTTTCGCAAGATTGTTCAGTCGTCGAGTGGCGTTGCTCGCTTCGCTTTCGAAATAGCGGCCTCTTCCCGGTTTCGGATTACTTCAGTCGCTTTCTCAATTTTGACGGCGATGAATCGACAGCGGCGCGATTCGACCGGCTCGCGCGGCACCTCGATGACTTTGGCCTGGGCCGGGCGGACCTGGTCGCGCTTTTCGCAAAGCTTCTGTTTCTGCCGCCGGACGAGCGGTATCCCGCAGTGGGCCTGACTCCTGTGCGCGAACGGGAGGAAACCTTTCGCGCGATGCGGCAATGGCTGAAGGCTTGCTCGGATCGGCAACCGCTTCTCTTCGTGATTGAGGATCTGCATTGGATTGACGCATCGACGCTGGAATTTCTCGGACAGTTTATCGCGGAGGGGCTGCACGATCGCATCCTCACGGTCCTCACTTTCCGCCCGGAATTCACGACGCCGTGGCCGGCGGTGGCTCACCAGACCAGCCTCGCTCTCAATCGCCTGACGCGGCGCCAGGTGGGCGAATTGATGCGCAGAGAAACGGCGAGCACCCTTCCGGATTCGCTCGTTGCGCAGATTTATCAACGCACCGGCGGAGTGCCTCTTCTGGTCGAGGAATTTACCCGCATCGTTCGCGAATCGGTGCATGCGAGCGACATTCCATCCACGCTCCAAGACCTCGTGCTGGGCAGACTCGATCGCATGTCGAGCAATCGCGAGGTGGCTCAATTGGCCGCCACGCTGGGGCGCGAATTCCACTACGACATTCTTGCCGCGGTGGTGAGCACCGACACGCAGACGCTTCTGGCCGAACTGGAGAAACTGGTGAGCGCGGAGATTCTTTGCGTGAAAGGGCAGCCGCCGAACTGCACGTTCGCTTTTAAGCACGCGCTTCTGGAGGAGGCGCTGCACGATGCGCTTTCCGAAGCTGACGGAAAGCGGTTTCACCGCAAGATCGCGGAGGCGATGGAAACACGTTTTCCCGAAGTGGCCGAAAGGCAGCCCGAGTTGCTCGCCCAGCATTTCACCGAGGCTGGTCTTCCCGGGAAGGCCGTCGGTTACAGGCTCAAGGCGGCGATCCGATCTCGCGAGAGGTTTGCCAATGTCGAGGCGATCTCCCACTTGACGAAAGGGCTGGCGTTGCTGGAAAGGCTGGATCCCTCGCCTGAGCGGGACACCCGTGAGCTGGAACTGCTCGGGCTGCTTGGGAACCGCGACGATCGCATCGCGCGGTTATGCCGATCCTGAAGTCGGCCCGGTATTCGATCGCGCCCGCGCTCTTTGCGAACGGCTCGGAGAAACGCCGCAGCGCTTCGCGATGATGTGGGGCAACTATCGCCTTTCATGTGGTGCGCGGCGACTTTCGGCTCTGTGCCGATCTGGCCGAGGAGGCGATGGAATTTGGCGAGCGGCTCAACGATCCCGGCATTCTGATGGAAGCGCTTTTCCTGCGCGGGCTGACGATGCTCTATCGCGGCGATTTCTTCGGCGCTCACGAGTGGTGCGACCGCTCGATCGCGAAATACGATGACCGCGCGCGAACCGCCTACTGGGCCACGCTGATTGGCGAAGATGCCGGCGTCACTAACCGTTGTTATTTGGCGCTCGCCCTGTGGCACCTCGGCTATCCCGACCGTGCTCTGCAACTCAGCCGCGAGACGCTCACGCTGGCGCGGGAGATCAATCATTCTTTCAGTCTCGAATATGCCCTGCATCACACCGGCTGGCTGCATCAGCTCTGCCGGCTCGGCGCGGAAACCGAAGCGGCCGGTGAGGAACAAATACGGATCGCGACGGATCAAGGTTTTCCCTTCTGGCATGCGTCGGGAACACTCTACCGCGCCGCGGGATTGCTGCTTGCAAGGCAAGCTGGAAGCAGGGCTGGCGCTTCTGGAAAATGGACTGAAAGCATATCGCGCCACGGGTGCCGGACTCGGGCTCCCTTACTATCTCAGCCTGCTGGCAGAGGCCTGCATTCAGGCGCGCAGGTTCAACGACGCGCACCGCGCTTTGGATGAGGCCCTCACGCTCGTGGAAAAGAATGACGAGCATTTTCAGGAAGCCGAGTTGCTGCGCCTTCGCGGTGAGTTGTTGCTCGCCGAGTCGGGCGATCAGACGATGGCCGAGGACTGCTTTCGTCAGGCGATCGAGACCGCTCGCCGTCAACAAAGCCGGTCCTTTGAACTGCGCGCCACCACGAGCCTCGCGCGCCTCTGGCGCAGGCAGGATCGCGGCCACGAAGCTTATGAAGCGATGACGGCGGCGCATGGCGGTTTCACGGAGGGCTTCACCACTCCCGATCTGGTGGAGGCGGCGGCGTTGCTGAAGGAATTAAGTGACGACCGGATGCGGGAGGAATTTGCGGCCGGCGTCGCCTATGTGCGTGGCTGCATCCCGCCGCCGATGCAGGGAAAGGTTGCGGTCGATTGGCGCTACATTCCTTCTTCCACCTTGGGAGGCGATACCATCGGCTATCATTGGATCGATGACGATCACCTCGCGCTCTATCTCATCGACGTCACCGGGCACGGCCTGGACTCGGCGCTGCTTTCTGTCAGCATCAACAATGTGATTCGATCCGGGTCGCTTCCGGGAGCGGACATGCGTCGACCCGACCAGGTTCTCGCGACGCTCAATGAGTCGTTCCAGGGACGGCAGCACAGCAACAAGTTCTTTACCATCTGGTATGGTGTTTACTCTTCATCTACGCAGGGTTTTGACCTGGTCCGGCGGGGGACACCACGCCTCGCTTCTCTTTGCGCCAGACGCGCCGGCTCCGGTTTTTCTCTCCTCGACAGGTCCGATGATGGGAATCCTGCGCGGCGCGAACTTTCCTGCTAACTCTTGCCTCATCCCGCCCGGGGCGCGCTTGCTCATCTTTAGCGACGGGGTGTTTGAAATCTTCACTGACGAGCATGCTGCCTGGGATCTGCCCGCCTGCGTCAGCTATCTGGCGACCTTGAGCCAGGGTGCAGAAACCGTGATGGATGAACTAATCGAGCACGTGCGACTCCTCCGCGGCTCGCATCAACTCGACGATGATTTCTCGATCATCGAAGCGCGCTTCGACTGAAGGCAATCCTGGAAAAACCGCTTTCTTCGGCAGCGGTGACCGGCTGCCAAAAGCCGTCTCCACGAAGATAGAGAAACGGATTCTCCGGCGTGCAGCTATCGTTCAAGGATTGAACCTTGGTGAAGTAGTCTTTGAATTCTTCGCGTAGCTCCTTCGACCAATCGATCCTTTCTGGCGCGGCACGTCCTACGGCGATGAGATCAAGGACGGTCAGCAATAGAACGGGCTTATGGGGGCGCTCATGTCTGCTGGCGGCCGAGCCGATCGTCCCAACATTGAGTGCATAGCGACGCTCCACGGCCGCCTCGACATTCCCAACCTGATTGCTCATCGCGATGATAGAAAAGGTAAGGAGCGGTTCGAAGTCATCAGTCGCAACGTCGAACCTTGTAGTAAGTTGGGCAGAAAAACTCCAACTTTTATCGGGCTTGCTCGCTCGCGCGCGACTGAACTCGCTAGGCGAGGGCGTCTTTCTCCATGATCAGGAGAAGATTGTGCGCGGGCGCTTCCCCGATGACTTCGCTCCCTTCCGCCGTCTTCACTTTGAAGCGATAGGATTGATCTCCTTTTTCGCCCACGAGCGCAAACCAATCGGCCTGCACCTCGACGGGTTGATCGCGGCCAAGAAGGTAAACGGCAAAAGTCTTCATCGCGGAAGCTTCGGTGGCTTGTGGCGGGGGCGCGAGATCAAATTCCCCCGCCGCTACACACTCAAGGTTTCGCCCACACGCAAACTCATGCCCATGACGTGGAAGATCTGGTCGCGTTTTCCGAGTGCGCGGTTTACTCAAACCGAACCAATGGCCGACTACGCTCCCACGTCACGCCGGCCGATCGCGGCCGCTTTTCGTTCCACGGCTGAAGGAGCGACGCGCTGGTGCGTGCGACATGGAATTCATCCCGATACGATTTCGTATTTTTCGCTCGTGGCCGCGGTGCTGGCCGCGATCTGTTTCTGGCAAGGCGGCGAGCGCCTTTGGCTGCTGGTGATTGCGCCGGGCTTCTGTTACCTGCGCCTCTGGTGCAACATGCTCGATGGCATGGTCGCGCTCGCTTCGGGCCAGGCGAGTTGGCGCGGTGAAATTCTGAATGATTTGCCGGATCGCGTTTCCGATGTGGTGATCTTCGCCGGCGTGGCGCACAGCGGCTTGATGCATCCCATGATCGGTTATTGGGCGGCAATTTTCGCGCTCCTGACGGCCTACGTCGGAATCTTCGGACAGGCCGTGGGCGTGCAACGAGAGTTTAGCGGAATCATGTCGAAGCCGTGGCGCATGGTGACGCTGCACGTCGGGGCGTGGATCGCTGCGGCGTGCCATTGTGTGGGGTGGCGGATTCCGTCTCGAGCCCGCTGACCGTGCTCGACTGGACTTGTCTGCTCGTGATCGTGGGTTGCGGGCAAACGATCGCGATCCGATTGCATCGCATCATGACGGCGCTGCGTCTGAAGTCAGCCGCTCGTTGATGTCTCCGCAAACCGCGCTGCACGATCCGATCTTTCTCGCTTACGTCCGGATTGTCCTGATCACCATTGCCGGGCGGGTGCCATTCTCGGAGTCCTGCAATTCGTCTTCAAGAAACAGATCGCCTCCATCTGGCAGACCTATCGCGCCTGGCTGGTCATGGCGCCGCTCGCGCTCGGCATCATCTTTGCCGGCCGCGTCCCGTCCATCATCGGCGTCACCTTGCTCGCGATTTTCGGATTCAAGGAATTTGCGCGCGCCTCCGGACTTGTATCGCGACTGGTGGATGACCGGCGCGGTCTATGCCGGAATCGTGACGGTCGGCGCGGCTTCCCTGATGCCACATCCGCACGGCGAGGAACCGGGCTCGGGCTGGTATGGCTTCTTCGTGGCGGTGCCGGTCTTCGCCATCGCGCTCATCCTGATCATCCCGATCCTGCGCAACCGCTTCCGCGGCGAATTGCAGCGCATGTCGTTAGGCATTGTCGGGTTTGTCTACATCGGCTGGATGTTTGGGCATCTCGGATTTCTCGCCAATGCGGTCAACGCCTATGGCTATCTGTGTTACGTGATTTTCGCGACGGAGCTGAATGACGTGGCCGCCTTCACTTTCGGCCGGCTCTTTGGCCGCCATCCGTTGCGCAGCGAGATCAGTCCGAAGAAAACCTGGGAAGGCGCGCTGCGGCGCGCTCGCCGTCTCCATGATTCTGCCGTGGCTGCTGCGCTTTTCCTTTCCGGAATTCGGCCCGCGCGCAATTGATCCTCGACGGGACTGATCGTCGGCATCGGCGGACAACTCGGCGATCTTTCGATCAGCGTGATCAAGCGCGACATCGGCACCAAGGACATGGGCGCGTCGATTCCCGGCCACGGCGGCATTCTCGATCGGATCGACAGTCTTGATTTATGTCGCGCCGCTTTTCATGCACATGGCCGGCTACTATTATCCTCTGCGATGAAACGATGGCACTACTCGCCCGCGGCGGATCTCGATCAAACGGTGGTCGAGCGGCTGCGGAATTTTCCGCGCGAGCCGGACATGCTGGTCTATGGATTGCGCTCGCTCGTGGCGCTGATCATTCGCGGACTGCTGCGCACCTATCACCGCTTCGAGATCGTCGGCGCCGAGAATCTGCGGGATGATCGCTCGTTTGTCCTGGTCGCGAATCATTCCAGTCATCTCGACACGGTTTGCCTTCTCGCCGGGTTGCCCATTGCGCCGATTGCATCGCGCCTTTCCGGCGGCGGCCGCGGATTATTTTTTCCAAAGCGTCCCGCGCACCTGGATCGCGTCCGTGGTCGTCAATGCCTTGCCCTTCGCGCGGCGCGTCCAAGTCCGCCAGAGCCTGGCCGATCTGCCGTCAGTTGCTCGCGAATGCCGGCAACATTCTCATCATTTTCCCGGAAGGAACGCGCTCGACGACTGGCGCGCTGCAGGAATTCAAATGCGGCATCGGCGCGCTCCTGGCGGGCCGCGATGTCCCTGTGCTCCCCTGTTATCTGGAGGGCGCGTTTCGCGGCCTGGCCCAAGGGCCGCCGCTGCCGCGACCGCGCAAAGTGCGCTTGATCATCGGCCGCCCGCGCAACTACGCCGCGCGTCCCGCCGACAAAGCGAACATTGCCGCGATCGCCTCGGAGCTTGCGCCACGCGGTAGAGCATTTAGGCACAAACCCATGACCTCCGCCGAACACACGATGACAACCTGGGACGGCCGGAGCTGTTCTATCGCTCGTGGACTCCGGAAACGCCGACCGATAAAGCGCTGCTGCTCTTCCATCGCGGCCACGAACATTCCGGCCGCTGGCAGGAAATGGTCGAGCTGCTTGGGCTCAAGGACGTCGCGATCTTCGCTGGGATACGCGCGGGCACGGGCGTTCCCCAGGCGAGCGCGGCTCGGCGGCAAGCTTCTCCGCCCTGGTCAAAGATGTGGACGCGTTCGTGCGCCACGTTTCCGCGCACACCGGGATCTCGCTGCGCGAACATGATCGTGCTCGCGCACAGCGTGGGCGCGGTGAGCGTCGCGACGTGGGTGCATGATTACGCGCCGCCGATTCGCGCGATGATTCTCGCGACGGCGGCGTTCCGGGTGAAGCTCTACGTTCCGCTCGCCGTGCCGGCGTTGCGCCTAAAACAGAAAGCTCTTCGGGCCCGGCTACGTGAAGAGCTACGTGAAAGCGAAGATGCTCACGCACGATCCCGTGCAGGCCGCGCGCTACGACGCCGATCCGCTCATTTTTCGCCAGATCGCGGTCAACATTCTGCTCGATCTGCACGACACCTGCGACAGCGTCTGCTCGCGGACGCGGGCGCGATCAACGTGCCGACGCTGATGCTGGGCGCGGGCTCGCGATTGGGTCGTTAGTCTGAAAGCGCAGCGCGAGTTTTTCAATGGGCTCTCCTCCGCGGTGAAGCGGATGCACGTTTTCCCCGCGGCCTATCACGCGATTTTTCACGAGAAGGATCGAGCCCACGTGGTCGACCGTGTCCGCGAGTTCATCCTGGAACGATTCGCGCAGCCCGCGCCGGCCACCTCGCTCCTCGATGCCGACAACGTCGGCTACACCTGGGAGGAGTACGAACGCTTGAAGCTGCGCGGCGGTCCGCAGTTTCCGTTCATCCGCGCGGCGATGAAGACGGGCGGCCGCTTGAGCAAAGGCATCGATCTCGGCTGGCGCAGCGGTTTCGATTCCGGTCTCACGCTCGATTACGTTTACGAAAATCAAGCCGCAGGGCTCCACGCGGCTCGGGCGGTTGATCGACCAGGCGTACCTCGATCAGCATCGGCTGGCGCGGCATTCGGCAGCGGAAAGTTCATCTGGAAAAACTGCTGCGGAAGGCCATCGAGGACACGCAGGCGGCAGGCCGGAGCGTGCGCATCCTCGACATCGCCGCGGGCGGCGGACGTTACGTTCTCGAAACGCTGCATGCGCTGACCGGAAACTCCGATGACCGCTCTCCTGCGCGATTACAAACAGGAGAATGTCGAAGCTGCGCGCGCGCTCGCGGAGCGGCTCGGCCTTAACGAACGTGACGGTGCACCAGGCGACGCCTTCGATCGCACATCTCTCGCGGCGATCGAGCCGCGCCCGACCATCGGCATCGTCTCGGGACTGTACGAATTATTTCCCTCGAACGACGCTCGTGGCGGAATCGCTCGCCGGATTGGCCGACGCGATCGAGCCGGGCGGCCATCTGATTTACACCAACCAGCCCTGGCATCCGCAGGTGGAATTCATCGCGCGCGTTCTGCGCAATCGCGAAGGCCAACCGTGGATCATGCGCCGGCGCACGACCGCGGAGATGGACGAACTGGTGCAGCGGGCCGGGTTCGAGAAGATCGAGATGGAGATCGATCAATGGGGAATGTTTAGCGTCTCGGTCGCGCGCCGCAGTCGCTCTCTGAGGAACGCGCTTGCGACCGACCTTCGTTAGGGCACTGGCGGTCTCGGCCGGCTTGTCCGCGCTCTTCCTCGTCGTTTACAGCGGCTGCAATTGGATCACCGCGCGGCGTGGCGACGTCGGCACGATCTACTTCGCGTGGGAACGCCACATTCCGTTCGTCCCGCTGATGATCGTGCCTTACCTGTCGATCGATCTCTTCTTTGTCACCGCGCCGTTTCTCTGCCGGAGTCAGCGCGAACTGTCGGCGTTCGCGAAGCGAATCGCCGCGGCCATTGTCGTGGCGGGAACGTGCTTCCTGCTGTTCCCGCGAAGGTTCGCGTTCGATCGCCCGCAGGCCGACGGCTGGTTAGGCGCGGTCTTCGATTGGTTTCGCGGAATGGATTTGCCCTACAATCTTTTTCCGTCGCTCCACATCGCGCTCGGCAGTTTGCTCGTCGTGACCTATGCGCGTCACACGCGCGGGGTGATTCGAGTTTTGGTTTGCGGCTGGTTCGTTCTGATCGCCGCGTCTGCCGTCCTGACCTGGCAACATCACATCCTGGATGTGGTCGGCGGATTGGCGCTGGCCGGTTATTGCTTCTACTTCATTCGCGAAGACGCCGGCGGAGTTGCCGGTGGTTCCCGACCGGCGGATCGGTCGGCGCTATCTCGCGGGTGCAGTCGTGCTCAGCGCTGCCGCGGTCGTCTTTTGGCCTTGGGGCGCTTTGCTCCTTTGGCCGGCTCTTTCACTGGCGCTCGTCGCGGCGGCGTATTTTCAACGTCGGCCCGGCGATTTTTCGCAAAGACGGATGGAGTCGTTCCTTGGAGCACGTGCTGGGCGCTCGGGCCATGTCTGCTCGGGCAACATCTGTCGCGTCTTTATTATCGGAGACAATGCCGCGCGTGGGATCAGGTCACGCCGAATGTCTGGATCGGGCGGGTGCTGAACGAACGTGAAGCGGCGCAGGCGGTTCATGCCGGCGTCACCGCGGTGCTCGATCTCACGGCGGAATTCTCGGCCCCGAAGGCGTTTCGAAGATCTGTGCTACTTGAATGTCCCAGTTCTCGATCTCACCGCGCCGACGGACGAACAACTCGACACTCATGGCGCGCTTCATTTCGGAACAATCCCAAAACGGCGTCGTCTACGTGCATTGCAAGATTGGTTATTCGCGCAGCGCCGCGGCGGTGATCGCGTGGCTCCTGGTCACCGGCCAGGTGAGCACGATCGACGAAGGCATCGCGCGCTTACGCGGGGTCCGACCATCGATTGTCGTTAGGCCGGAGATTCGACGGGCCCTGGCGAAGTTCGAGTCGCGACCGGCCGACGCCCGCCTGAAGTCGTTTCTGCTCGCCTCCGGGAAGAGGCTTCAGTTCAATGAACGCCTCACCGGCCTCATCTATGAACTACAGCGAACTCATCCAACTTTACTTCGAACGTTCGAACGCGCTGCAATCGTACTGGAACCTTTACGTGGTCATCGTGGGCGGCTTGCTCGCCTTTTCCTCATTGCGCAAGAATACCGCTCCTCTCACGACCTTGATCGTGTCGGTCCTCTTCCTTTTGTTCGCCTACGAAAATCACGACGCGATCCAGGTGGCGACGCGCCAGCGCCTGGCCACGCTCGAGGCGATCAAACAATCGAATGGCGAGTTGGTCGCGGCCGGTTCGAGGTCCGTGCGTGATTTGCTCGAGCCGACACTGAAGCCAGCGACTCCTGGCAGCGTGAGCACCACGCACCTCGTGAGCGACTTGCTGACGGTGGCCGGGCTCTGGGCCATGGAACTGCGCCGGCGAAAACAATCGGGAGCTAACGCTTAGAGCAGCTGATACGGATCCACGTCCACCGAGACGACGACGTCTTCGGGGAACGGAAGCTTGTCGAGCGTCTCGCGCACGAGGCGGCTGAGGCGCATGATCGCTTCGCCGCGCATGCAGGATGTGGAAGCGGAACTGGCCTTGCAGTTTTTCAAGCGGCGCGGGCGTCGGCGCGCTGAGGATGAATTCGGCCGGCAACGCTTCCTTCAAGCGGCGCGCAAGAGTTTCCGCGGAGAAACTGCGCGCGCGCTTCGTGGGCGGAACGCACGGTGATCAGGACCGCATGCTTGAACGGCGGAAAATCGCAGCGCTCCCGGAATTCCAGCTCCTGCTCGAAATAGCCGGCGAAATCGTGATGCCGCGCGAATTGAATCGACGGACTGAACGGCGTGAAGGTTTGCACGAAAACTTCGCCCGGCGTTTCGCCGCGGCCGGCGCGGCCGGCGACCTGGGTGAGCAGTTGGAACGTCCGTTCGCCCGCGCGGAAATCCGGCATGTGCAGCGCGAGATCGGCGTTGATGATTCCGACGAGGGTGACGTTCGGAAAATGCAGACCTTTCGCGATCATCTGCGTGCCGACGAGGATGTCGATCTTGCCGGCGCGAAAGGCGCGGAGCGTTTCGCGATAGGCATCCTTCCGCGTCATCGAGTCGGCATCCATTCGCCGCACGACTGCTTTCGGGAAGAGCTGCGCGACGTTGCCTCCACTTTCTCCGTCCCGAAGCCGGAGTAAATGAGCGCGTCCTCGCCGCACGCCGGACATTTCTTCGGCACCGCGGCGGTGTGTCCGCAGAGGTGGCAGCTCAAGCGCGCCGCGGCGCGATGAAAGGTGAGCGCGACGCTGCAGTTCGGACAGTCGCGCGCTTCGCCGCAGGCGCTGCAAAGCAGCGAGGTCGAGAAGCCGCGGCGATTGAGGAAGAGGATGGTCTGCTCGTGTTTTTCGAGCCGGTCGGTGATCGCGGTGCGCAGTTTCTCGGAGAGAATCGCGGCGCCTTTCTCCTTCCGCCGTTCCTGCCGCAGATCGACGATGCGCATCAGCGGCATCTGGTTGTCGTCCACCCGCTGGGTCAGGTTGCAGCAGCCGATACTTGCCGCGGGTCGCGTTGTGAATAACTTTCGAGCGACGGCGTGGCGCGTCCCGAGCAAGCACGACGCACTTCTCCATCTTCGCCGCGCACGACCGCGACGTCGCGCGCGTGATAACGCGGCGCTTCCTCCTGTTTGTAGGAAGTCTCGTGTTCTTCATCGACGACGATCAGCCCGAGATTTTCGAGCGGCGCGAAGACCGCGCTGCGCGCGCCGATCACGATCCGCGCGCGGCCCGATTGAATCTTGTGCCATTCATCGTGCCGCTCGCCTTCGGAAAATGGCTGTGCAAGACCGCGACCATGTCCTGCGGCTTCGGCGAAGCGGCTCTTGAAACGCTCGACCGTTTGCGGCGTGAGCGAAATTTCCGGGACGAGCACGATGGCGGTCTTGCCGCGCGCGAGCGCGGACCGGATCGCCTGCAGATAAATTTCCGTTTTGCCGCTGCCGGTCACGCCGTGGAGCAGGATCGGCTTCGCGTTTTCCGGTGCGGCCAGCGCTTCCTCGACTGCGCTCAAGGCCGCCGTCTGCTCTGCATTCAGGACGAGATTCGGTCGACGCGATGAATTGCTCGTCCGCGTGTGGATCGCGCTGCACGGCTTCTTCGCGCAGCTCGACGAATCCGCGCTTCTCCAGCGCGCGCAGGGTCTGATTATCGAGCGAAGTTTGGCGCAGGAGATCGGCGGCCGAGAATCGGCGCGGTCAGCTTGCGCGACCGCCTCGAGCAGTTCGGCCTGGCGCGGGGCGCGCTTGCGCAGTTTTTCGATCTCTTCCGCGGAGATCACGTCGCGCGGCGCGGACAAACAGCTGTTTCTTCCAGCCGACTTCCGCGCGTCGAATCACCTGCGGCAGGAGGCTGCGCATGACGGTTTCGATCGGGCAGCAGTAGTACGCGCTCATCCAGCGCGCGAGCTCGAGCAGCTTTCGCTCAGGGCCGGCTTATCGCCGACGATCGCCTCGATCGGGCGAATACCTTCGGCAGCGTCCGTTTCCTCGAGCAAGCGCCACCACGGTGGCGAGCGCGCGATTTCTCGCGAAACGGCACGCGCACGCGCGAGCCGATCTCGACCCGATCGGCGAACGTCTTCCGGGACGAGGTAATCGAGCTCGCGATGAATCGATCGATCGATGATGACGCGGGCGTAAGATTGTGTTCAAGCGGTTCGGGTGAACGGGAATTTCGTTGATCGATGAATCGATACGTGGATTGCGATGTGAGTTTCGCATCCGCAGTCCAGCGTTATGCCGCTCTTCAGATTCGTCCGACAAGATCATGCTCGATTTCTGCTTAAGGTGATCATTTGCGCGCTGCTCGCCGCGGCCGCGAGCGCCGCCTATCTGGCGATGCGCTCGGCGACCCGGCCTACACACTTCAGGAGTGGATCAGCCCGGCGCGTTTCCAGCAACATGACGCGTTGATTCGATCCGTGGCCGCGCGAACATCATCTCGATCCGATGCTGGTGAAGGCGGTCGTCTGGCGGGAGAGCCGGTTCGATGCGCAGAAATTCGGGAGCGCGGGCGAGCGCGGCCTGATGCAGGTGACGGAACGCGCGGCCAGGAATGGGCGCAAGGAAGCGCGCGTGGAGAATTTTCGGGCCGAGGAATTGTTCGATCCGAAAGTGAATCTGCAGGCCGGGACGTGGTATCTGCGCGCGGGCGATGCAGCATTGGAAAACGCAGGCCGATCCGGTTCCATTCGCGCTGGCCGAGTACAATGCCGGCGCCAGCCGCGCGCAGCGTTGGGCAGGCGGTGACGACGTGGCGGTGATTCCGCCGGACACGTTCCGGGCGAATATCGACTTTCCCGGGTACGCGCAAATACGTCGACACAATCCTGGCGCGTCTCGAGTTCTACAAGCGACGCGGCCGGATGTAGCTCGATAAAGCTACTTCAGAAATCTCGAGCCGCAGGAACATCCGCGGGCCGGCGAGCGGCACCCTGGCCTTAATCGTCTGGATGTCGTCTCCGGAGGTGAGCACGGTCTCATCCGGAGTCACGGGCATCCAATTCACGAGGTCGGCGGATTTCTTGATCGTGTAGAGAAGGTTGTTAATCGTGGTTAGCTTTCGATAGGTCAGGGTGAGAAAGCCGCCCTCAATGGTCACCGGCGGCCGCACCGGGTCCGGCTGGCTCGGGTGAATTCAAATCGCGGGCGTAATCGAGATGATTGGAGACGCCGTTTCCGTTAGCGTCTCCCGCCGGCGCGATGACGCTGTAGATCCAGGCCAGCTTCGAGGAGATCTGGGTTGAGTAGAACCCGGTGGGCTGAGGTCTTGCGCCGGTGATCTGAGTGTAATGCGGCGGATTCGTGGAATCCTGAGTGTAGAAGCCGCGGGCATCGAACACCGCAGCGACGAACTGGCCGTTGCCCGCCGCGTCCGTGTAAAGATCGTCCACCGCGTAGTTGATTCCGGCCAGTTTCCAGACGCCGGCCTCTTGAATGAAGAGCGCGCCGCCGGAATCGCCCGACGAAAGGTGCGATTCGTTAGGCGATCCGTTCGAGTCAAAGGTGGCATAGACATAAGCGTTCGCGGGCCCGTCGTGGACGATCGCGCTGACGTAGTTCTCGCCCCAGCGCTGCACGCCGTCGCCCGCGCCCCAATGCCACCCGCGCAAGGTGCCGCCCAGGAAAATCTCACTTCCGCGCTGCGTGCCGCGACCGATGGCCACCAGGCGTTGGCCGGTTTCAGCCCCGCTGGAATAAAGCGGCGCGACGATCGGGAAGGTCCCGGTAACCTGACAAATCGTGAGATCGCTGAAGGCGTCGCTGAACAGCCGGACAAGCGGGTAAGGGGTTCCATTGAAGAAGAAAACCGAGTCGGAACCGGCCACGTGTTTTGCGGTGATGAAAAAATTTGGCGCGATCGTCGTCCCGAGAAAAGGACCGTAGTTACCCTCAAACTGCCAGCCGCTGCCGGCAAGATCGCCAGTGGGCGGAGTGGTGTTGGCCGCGGGATCTCCGGTGCCCATGAGAATGACGGCGGATGTTTCCGGGACGGCGAAGCACCAGGCGGCGATGAGGCCAACGACGAGCTGGGATTTGAGGAAACTTTGGCGGCGGCACGAGCTCATAGGCCAGCCAAATGCTAGCACTCGCTCAGCGCACCTGCACCCGTTCTGACGCCGGGACAAAGGTCGACGTGCGGTAATTCTTCGCTAACGGTGAGCAGATGGATAAGGCGGGCATCGCGGACACGATGGAGAAGATCGCGACCCTGCTCGAGCTGAAGGGCGAGAACCCGTTCAAGATTCGCGCTTACACCAACGCCGCGCGCTCGATCGAAACCTGGGGCGGCAATGTCTCCGATCTGCGCGACCAGGAGACGCTGGAAAAAATCCCCGGCATCGGCAAAGCGATCGCCGCGAAAATCAAGGAACTGGTCGAGACCGGTTCGCTCAAGTTTTTCGAGGAACTGCGCGCGGAATTTCCCGAAGGCATTCTGGAATTGTTCACGCTTCCCGGCTTGGGCGGGAAGAAGATCAAGGCCTTGTATGAGCAACTGCATATCGGCTCGATCGCGCAGCTGCGGGAGGCGTGCGAAACCGATCGCGTGGCGGAGTTGCCCGGCTTCGGCAAGACCACGCAGGAGAAGCTGGCCCGCGCCATCGCGGATCGCGCGAAGCATACCGGATCTTTCCAGCTCGGCCAGATCGCGCACGAAGCAGAGACGCTGCAAGACGATCTGCGCGCGATTGGATGACGCGCTCCATGTTTGCATCGCGGGAAGCTATCGCCGGCGGAAGGAGATTGTGCGCGATCTCGATTTCGTCGTCGCGACGAAGGCGCCGGAGGTGGTCTCGAAGTTCTTCCTCAAGCATCCGCTGGTCGAGTCGGTGCTCGCGCAAGGCGCGACCAAATCGAGCGTGCGGTTGCGTTCCGGAATTCAATGCGATCTGCGCGTGGTGACGGCGACGGAATATCCGTTTGCGCTCAACTACTTCACCGGCAGCAAGGAGCACAACATCGTGGTGCGGAATCGCGCGCTGCAACGCGGCTGGACCTTGAATGAATATCGGCTCGCGCCGGCGCCGGCCGATCCGGCCGCGAAAAAGAAGAAGGAAGCGCAGCCAATTCCAGAGATTCGCGAAGAGGCCGATCTCTATCGCTCGTTCGACCTCGATTACATCCCGCCGGAGTTGCGCGAGAACTGCGGCGAATTCGAAGCCGCCGCGGAAGGACGATTGCCGCGCTTGATCGAGAAGGAAAATCTGCGCGGCACGTTTCATTGCCACACGACGGCGAGCGATGGCCGCAGTTCGCTCGAGGAGATGGCGACCGCGGCGGAGGAACTGGGTCTGCAATATCTCGGGATCGCGGATCACAGCCGCAGCTCGATTCAGGCGCGCGGTCTCGATGAGGTGCGGCTGCGCGCGCAGATGGCGGACATTCGTGCGCTTGAACGCAGAGCGGAAGGACTTCCGCATCTTCGCGGGGATCGAGTGCGACATCCTGCGCGACGGCACGCTCGATTTCCCGGACGAACTGCTGGCCGAACTGGATTACGTCGTCGCGTCGGTGCATTCCGCTTTCACTCTGTCGGAAGCTGAGATGACCGAGCGCATCATCCGCGCGATGAGCAATCCCTATGTGACCTTCCTCGCGCATCCGACCGGTCGCTTGCTGTTGAAACGCGAACCTTATGCGGTCGACATTCCCGCGATCATCGAAGCCGCCGCGGAAACTGGCACCTGGATCGAGCTCAACGCCGCGCCGAAGCGTCTGGATCTGGACTGGCGCTGGTGGCCGCTCGCGAAAGAGAAAGGCGTGAAGTGCGTCATCAATCCGGATGCGCACGCGGTCGATCGACTTGCAGGAACTTTGGTTCGGGATCGGCGCCGCGCGGAAAGGATGGCTAACGAAAGCCGATGTGGTGAATTGTCTGCCGCTCGGGAAAATCGAGATCGAGCTGGCGCGAAAGCGCAAGTCATCCGGGTAGCGCGCGCGTCCCGCGTGCTGGTTTTGGCGTCCCGCCAAAACGAACTTTGCAGTTGCGCAGCCAGCGGCGATTGACTGATGACAAAAAGTCCGCGACGGCGAGACGCCGGTCGCCCACACGCGAGACGCGTGCGCTACCCAGAGAGGGCGGTGCGCCTCAGCACGCCTTCTCGCGCTGCGGCATGAACATGGTCAGACATTTGCACGCGCCGCCGGCTTTCAGGAATTCCGTCATCGGCAACGGGTGACAGGTGTAGCCGCGGTCGCGCAATTGGCCGACCAACTTCGGCGCGCCTTCCGGCAACACGATGTCGTGATCGAGCACCACCGCGTTACAGCAAAAGACGCCGGCTTCTTCCTCGGAAACGTCAATCAGGTTCGGCAGGTGATCGCGAATGGTGCGCTGCCCATATTCATCGAAGGCCGCAGGGAACCACATGGCGCCGCCATCGGTCAGCGGACAGAAACAGGTATCGATGTGATAAAAGCGCGGGTCGACCAGCTCGACCGAAATGACCAGGCAACCGAGCATGTCCGCGACCGCGCGATGCGAATTGATATCGGTGCGAAATTTGTAACCACAGAAAAGCGCATCGCCGGCAAAGAGCGCGTCGCCCTCGCCTTCGAAGTATAAATTCGGCGGCAGCCAGACAATCTCGTAGCCGTGGTCTTTCATCCATTGCGCGAAAAGCGGCGCTTCTCCGGCGCGTTCCTGATGGCGGAAATTGCTCGGGATAAAGAGACGGCCGACAGCCAGGCCCGCGTTGGCCGTGAAGACCATGTCCGGCAGCCTTTCCTTTGGCGGAATGAGGTGGACCCTGGTGTCCAGCTGCGAGAGCGTCGCATGCAGGCCTTTCCACTGCGCCTGCACTTTTGGGGTATCGGCGCCGCGGGCGCGACTCATCCAGGGATTTATCTCGTACTCGATCCCGTAGTGATCCGGTGGACAGAGAAGCAGGTCGCGCATCCGAATTATTTCGCGGAGCGTCCGGACTTTGAGCCACTGCCGCCGCCCGCGCTCTCCTGCGCCGCAATGTCTTCCACCAACTCGCGCAGGAACGGTTCCACGTCAGTGACCAGCCCGATCGATTGAAAGGATTGCTGCTCCGTGATCTTCGAGACCGCCGAGGGATTGATGTCGACCATCACGATCCGGACGGACGCCGGCAGCATGTTGGAGACGGCGATCGAATGCGTGATGCTCCCCATCATCAAGACGAGGGAAACGTCCTGCAGTTTTTCGCGCATGATCTTTTGCCCTTCGATCGTATCGGTCGTGACACCGGGGATCGGACCATCATCGCGGATCGAACCGAAGAGCACGATCTCGACGCCGTGCTTCACACACGCGTGCATGATGCCGCGGGTCAGGATTTTCTTTTCCACCGCGCCGGCGATACCACCCGCTGCCCGGATGGTATTGATCGCGCGCATGTGATTTTCGTGTCCGTGGTCGACGATCGCACTACGCTCGAGGCTTACTCCAAGCGAGGTTCCGAAAAGCACGCTCTCGACGTCGTAAACCGCGAGACCGTTGCCGCCGAAGAGACGTTGCACGTAACCGCGGTGGATCAGCTGTTCCAAATGTCCGGCTGCGCCCGTGTGGACCACGGCCGGTCCGGCGACGACGAGGATCTTTCCGCCTTCGTTGCGCACTCGTCGGAACTCGGAGGCCAGCTCGCGAATCACTGCGCTCTTCGGCCGCTCTGCCGAGACGGTTCGGTTCAGGAATTGAAAAACATCCGTGCGCGAAGTGGAGCGCTGCAAGGGGACCACGCGCACGCCCTGATGGCCGACCACGATCTGGTCGCCCTTCCGCACATCGAAGAATTTCACCGATCGTGCCGTTCGCTTTTCGCGATCGACCGCCACGCCGCTATCGATCATCACCGGCTGCACTTCGACTTCCTTTTTTCCGAGGCGCACGAAGGTCTGTTGGTTCGTCGTCACGTAGAAATCCGCGGGGAAAATCCCGTCCGCCGGAGCGGCCGCGATCTGCGCTTCCTTCTTCTCCAACGCCTCAGCGCCGTGTTGCCGCAGGCGCAGGATCAGTTCGTCCAGCGCCTCTCCGGTCGGGGCTGAAACCTCCACCTGCGCATAGCTCTGATCGGCCCGTTTTTCGCCAATCCGAATCTCGCCGATTTTGAAACTACCGCCGCTGGTCACGATGGTATCCAGCACTTTGGGCAGGATCAGCGAGTCGATGATGTGGCCGCGCAATTCTACGGTTTCGGAAGGCATGCGGGCGGAGCCTAGCCCAAGGGTTGGAGGCGCGCCAATCTTGGGCGAACTCGCGAAGCCTCTAGCCGGATCCTACTGGTCGGCAGAGGTGGAGAAGAACGCCGTCAACGGACTGGTCGCGCTCGCCGTGGTGCGTTTCTCGGCCAGGCCAATCTCGTAGGCCTCGCGACCCGCTTCGATCGCTTTGCGAAAAGCGTGCGCCATCCGACTCGGATCGGACGCGATCGCGATCGCCGTGTTCACGAGCACGGCATCGGCTCCCATTTCCAATGCCTCCGCGGCCTGGCTGGGCGCGCCGAGGCCGGCGTCCACGACCACGGGCACGGTCGCCTGTTCGATAATGATCTCGATCTGCGCGCGCGTCTCGATCCCGCGATTGCTCCCGATGGGCGAACCAAGCGGCATGACCGTGGCCGTGCCGACATCTTGCAGACGTTTCGCGAGCACGGGATCGGCGTTGATGTAAGGCAGGACGACGAAGCCCTCCTTCACGAGAATTTCGGCCGCGGCCAGAGTCTCGACGCCGTCCGGCAGGAGGTAGCGCGGGTCCGGATGAATCTCGAGCTTGACCCAATTTGGCAGTCCGGCCGAGACCGCGAGCCGCGCAAGGCGCACCGCTTCCGCGGCGTTGCGGGCACCGCTGGTGTTGGGCAAAAGGAGGAAACGCTTCGGGTCGATGAAATCGAGGATGTTGGCAAAAGGATCGCCTTTGCCGGAGAGATCCGCGCGCCGCAGGGCGACGGTGACGATCTCTGTCCCGCTCGCCTCCAGCGCGTCGCGCATCAACTCGTTAGACGCGAATTTGCCCGTGCCGACGAGGAGCCGGGAGGTGAATTCGCGGTCGGCGATTTTCAGCTTTGAAGGCTTGTCGGACATGGAACGAAGGTAACACAAAAAGCTGCGCGCTCGAAGTGATCGGTCGGGGAAAGCGTGCAGTTGTACGGCTGGCTTTTTCGGGCAAGTTTCACCATGACGACTTTCGATCTGCACTACGGCGATTGCGTTGCGGGCATGACTCGTCTGGAAAAAGCTTCGGTCGACCTGATCGTGACTTCGCCGCCGTACAATCTCGGCATCGCCTACAGCAAATTTTCGGACGGACAGGACCGCACGAGCTATCTCGATTGGTGTGAGCAATGGGCTGCGGCAGCGCGGCGGGTGCTCACAACAGAAGGTTCGCTCTTTCTCAACGTCGGAGCGTCACCTTCGAATCCGATGCTGCCTCACGAAATAATTTTGCGCCTTCGAGGTTCCTTCGTCCTGCAAAACACGATCCATTGGATCAAGGCCATCACGGTGGAAGACGAAGGCGGCGCGGCCATTTCCCGCGGGCACTTCAAACCGATCAGCTCGCCGCGTTATCTAAACGATTGCCACGAATACGTCTTCCACCTCACTCCGGAAGGGCGGACCCCGATCGACCGGCTGGCGCTCGGGGTTCCGTATGCCGACAAGTCGAACATCGCGCGCTGGCAGCACACCGGCGGGAGCGACCGACGTTGCCGCGGCAACACCTGGTTCGTTCCGTACCAGACAATCAAGAGTCGCGACAAACAGCGGCCGCATCCTGCGACATTTCCGGTCGAGCTGGCGGTGAACTGCATCAAGCTTCACGGGGTCGCGCACGTGCAGACGATGCTCGATCCGTTCCTCGGCATTGGGAATTCCGCGGTGGCCGCGGAGCAATGTGGAGTGCCGCAGTTCCTCGGCTTCGAAATTGATGAAGAATATCTCGTCGAAGCGCGCCGGCGATTGGCGCAACGGACCGAACGCGCTTCTTGAATCAATCGGGTGAATTCGGGACCGGGCCCGTGGGTCTCGTCATCGCGATCGCGATGGCGAGCCACGCCACCGGCATCACATGCAAGAGAAGACGACGGAACGATGCCGCGAAGTGGTCTAAGAAATCAGGCCACGCACTGAACAGGTAAGTCGCGGCATACAAGCCAATCGGTGCGGCGACAGCGATAAAGAGAAGGGGCAGGCGGCGATCGCGCGACCGGACAAGCAGAGAAACAAAAGCGAGGAGCACAATCGGCCAGAAGAGACTCCAGCGCGCGGTTTCCATCATCTCCTCGAGGACCGAGCGACAAATAGGGAGAACGCGGGAAAGATTTCCCTGGAGCGTCGCCACCGTCATCGGAGTGAATTCGCGCGCCTCGGCAGTTTTCATCGCCACGAGAAAAATCTTCCACGCGGCCATGAGAACCACTCCCGGCGCCAGCCAAAGCAGAGAAACCCAGCGTCGCTCCCGGCAGATGAGCACGGCGCCACCCAAGGCCGCCACCGCCCAGAGAATGGCGCCCTCGCGTTTCACCCAGGGCAGTAGTGCGAGGCTGCATGAGTAAATCCGCCAGGCGCTGGCATCGTGGCTGATCGAGTAGATGACGAGGTAAGCGGCCGTCGTGAGATAAACCACGCTGAGGGGCACGTCGACGTAACCTCCAGTCGCGCCGCCAGGCATTTGGGTGAGGAAAGGAACAAAGAAAAACAGGGCGGCGGCCAGCAGTCCGGGCCAGCTTCGATTCGTTAGGCGGTTTGCTGTGGTGGCGAGGAGGATCGCACCCGCGGCGTAATAGAGTGGGAAGATAATCTTCACCCAAAGCTGGTGCGCTTCACCCATGCCGAGATAAAGCCAGAGTTCCGTCAGAGGAATGAGCAACGGATAGGCTGGATGGGTGAAGACGCGTGTTTCGCTGGTGTAGTACGCGGCAGGGATAACGCCGTCATTCTGAAATGCGTAGCGGGCCTTGACTTCCCAGTTCAACAAACCGTCCCAATTCAAGCCATGCCCGAATGAGCTGTAAACAATCACGGCAATCTCGAGGGCGACGACTGCGCCGAGAATCAATTGCAGTGCATTTTGTGGCCTGGGAAAAAAAAGACCTCCGCCGGCCTTCCGCAGGGACATCCAGCCCCACGCTCCCACGGCAAGGGCAATGGCTGCAGTCGCAACCTGCAATGGAGGGCCCGAAAAGAGCATCCCGCCGCTCCAGAGGAGCAGAGAAGTGATCCCCGTTCCGAAAATCCAACCAAGCGCGGCACATTCGAGCAGATTGATCTGCCCCCGTTCGCGCAGGAGGAGTAGCGCGGCCCCGAGTCCCGCAAAGAGCATCGTGCACAATGCCGCGATCATTCCCGCGAAAATCATCAGCGTCTATTGGGTCGCAGCCGTCGGCATGACCACCAGATTTGTCCCGAGCCGTATGCCAGGCTGACTGGTTGCTGCCGGGCTGACTCCACAAAAGAAGATCGCGGCCAATTGTGTCTGATCGAGCGCTTGCAACCGGTTGTTCACGTTCTCTCGCGTCACCTCGATCAGACGCACCTCTCTTGGCCACCCGAAGTAGGCCAGAATGTAGGCCGTCAACATGCTCCCCCATTGTGCCTTGGGGATCACAACCGCGACAGGAGCCTTCGCCGGCAAGGCGGAAAAGACATGAATCAGCCGCTCGGATCCGCCGGGTGCTCCCAGCAAAGTCGACAAGAAATAGTCGGTGGTGTGAAACGGCGCCACTGGGCCCACGCCGCCGCGACATGCGTCCCCAGACGCGCGGAGTACTCACCGCCACGAATGCGCAACCGACGATCGCACAGACCAGCGTGTGCCAGGTTATTGGAAGGAAGGGTCGCGTTCGCACATCATCGGAAGAGCACGAGGCGCGCCCGCCGCGGATCTTGGTTGAAGCCGCTGGGGAGCAAAAAAATTGTATTTCAGAATGGCATAGATGGCGCGGAACCCGTCTTTCCAGGACACCTTCTTCCCTTGTTCATAGGTGCGGCCGTCATACGAAATGCCCACCTCGTAGATGCGGCAGCGCGTCCTGGCCAGCTTCGCCGTGATCTCCGGCTCGAAACCGAAGCGGTCTTCGCAAATGACGAGATCGCGAACGACCGAAGCGCGGAAGGCTTTGTAGCAGGTCTCCATGTCCGTGAGGTTGAGATTGGTGCACATGTTCGAGAGCAAGGTGAGAAATTTGTTGCCCACCATGTGCCAGAAATAAACCACTCGATGCGGACGCCCACCCATGAAGCGCGACCCGAAAACGGCATCGGCCTTGCCGGAAAAAATCGGCTCGAGGAGAATGTGATAATCTTCCGGATTGTATTCCAGGTCGGCATCCTGAATCAGGACCACCTCGCCGGTCGCGGCCGCGAGCCCGGACCGTAAGGCGGCACCTTTGCCTCGGTTCACTTCATGAAAAATCACTCGATCGATGGCCTTCGAGATCTCGCCTCGGAGAATATCTGCCGTGCCGTCGGTGGAGGCATCATCGACTACAACGAGCTCGATTTCCTCAATCGGCGCAGCACGCACCGCTTCGACGATCCTGGCGATCGTGAGGCTTTCGTTAAAACACGGGATGATGACGGAGACCTTCATGAAGGCGCGCGGCGCCTCTCGTTTACCTAGCAATAACCGCACCCGGACGGGCAGCTATCTTGGGTCGAATTTCTCCAGCGGCTTGACCAGATTCCCCGGCAGGGGGCGCACGCGATCGTAAATGCGCTCCGCAATTGGCTTCGCGACCAGATATCCCACCGCGAACATCTCCAGCCGCGCGTCCAGATTATCGATGTAGTTGAGCGCCATCGCTTCCGGCGTCTTCGGGCTCGACGGGCGAACCGAATTGCGGTTCGCCGTGATGCGAGCCAATCAGATGCAGCAGGTGCAGGCGCACATCTTCCGAGGCGGGCGAGAGTCCGCTCCACGCCGCCGCGGCTTCCGAGGTCTGCACTTTTCGCCAGAGCGAATTCACCAACTCCAGCCCGATGGAGATGTGACCCAGTAATTCCCCACGCTCGTCGTAACCCATGGTGAAGCCGGTCTCGGGCAAATGATTTTCCCAAAGCTTGCCGGCATCGTGAAAGAGAATGCCGGCGATGAGGAGATCCAGATTGAGCTGCGGATAAAGCGGCGCCAGTGCGGTCGCCACGCGCATCATCTGCGCGGTGTGCTCGACCAATCCGCCACGCCGGGCGTGGTGATAGCTGCGCGCGCCCGCGGTGCGCCGAAGGCGATCGCCATAGTCCGCGAGAAACGCTTCGCAGAGCACGCGCAAACGCGGGTCCGCGATCGCAGTCACGCGCTCGATGATGTGCGCGAAATCCGCCGCCTGTTTTGCGCGCAGTTCCGGCGGCCCCTGCAATAACTCCGCTATTTCCTGCGCGCTCAGCGCGCGCACTTTACGCTGCTTCGCATCCAGCCCGTATTGTTGGTGCTGGAAAAACTCGCCGCTTAACTCGATGAAATCCTGCGGGCGCAGCGACTCGCACGATTTGTATTCCGGGTTGTCGCTCCAGACACGCAGCAAAAGGCGATCGACCGCGTCCGCCAGCATCAACTCGCAGTACGGTTTCCCTTCGCGGGTCGTTTTCGCCGCGGCGGCATCCACCTGCACGTGTACGCGCGCTACCACCGTGCCGGTCTGCACACGGCGCCGCGCTTCGCTTAGCGACAACAGTTCCACTACGGCTTCGCCACGCCGATCACTCCGCAGGCCACGCGGCCGCCCGCGTCACCCGTCGGCTGCGTTTTCAGATCATCGGCTTTTTCATGCACGATCACTCCGTGGCCGATGATCGAATCGTTGCCGCTCAGTTTCATGATTTTGTCGGTCCATTCCAGATGCGCTTTGCCCGAGGCGTCGGCTTCGATGTTTCCCAGATCACCGGCGTGGCGATCGGTGGCATCGGGCGCGCCGTGGTCGTGATGCGTCGGATTAAAATGACCGCCGGCCGAAGCAGCTTTCGGATCGGAGCAATCGCCGAACTCGTGAATATGGAAGCCATGTTTGCCCGGCGTGAGCCCGGTCACATCGGCGACGACCTTCACCTCATCGCCCGCTTTGGTGAAGGTGACGGTGCCTTTCACCTGGCTACCGGAAGCGGACTCCAGGACGGCGATCGCTTTCGTTGGTTCCTGTGCGGACGCATTCGTCAGAACGAGCGTCAACGCGATCACAACCAGCACGACGACGTTGAGTGGCTTGAAGGATTGGCTTTTCATGAATCGAAGATACGCCTGCGCGGCGCAGGATGTAAACTGCGGTCGCAGCCGTCGTAGCACGAGCCCGCAGCCAGGCCGGTAACGACTGGTAGAATTCACGCCCAAGCGGGGCGACCAAGCGCGAAGAAGATTCGGCTCGACAATCAGCCGTTCCCCTAACCAAAATTTGTTCGCAACGGCATGTTTTGCCGCTAAGCCCGTCCAGAAACTTGGGGGTAAAAATGGCAGTTCGAATCGAGCCCATGTCAGTGTGGCTTCATTGCCACAGCGCGGAGGGTTCGCATTCGCAACAATACATCGTGGGTGCTTTGGCGGGCGAAGGAGTAAGGTGCGGACGACGCGACGAAGGTCCAGGGTCTACTTTGGGTCTGGTTTTTTTTGACAAAGAAACCCCTGACCTCTTCGAGTTCATCAAGAATTCGAGTCACGATGGCTTACACCGCGTTCTGGTTGTCGCGACTCACAAAGCGGCTTTGGCGGGGAATAGACCGTGGAAGTTGATGCAGGCCGGAGCTTCGGACGTGATGGCGTGGGACGCTTTGGACGAGCCTGCCGCTGCTATCGCGGCACGGTCTCCAGCGCTGGCAAGCCGTGGAGGATTAGTCAACTCGCGAGCTGGTAACGAGCGACCTAGTCGGCCGAAGCCGCGCGTGGGTTATGTGTTGCGGCAATTGATGGAGTTGGCTCGCTACACAGACGCTTCCGTTTGATTACTGGCGAAAGCGGCACCGGCAAGGAACTTGTTGCCCGGCTGATACACACGCTCGACACGCGACCGGAAAAGCGCCGTCTGGTGATACTTGATTGTACTACGGTGGTTCCGACACTCGCTGGCAGCGAATTCTTCGGGCATGAGCGCGGTGCTTTCACCAGCGCGGTGGGCGCGCGAGACGGGGCGTTTGCGCTGGCGGACAAAGGAACGCTGTTCCTCGACGAAGTTGGCGAATTGACTCCGTCTCTTGCAGGCGGAGCTGCTGCGCGTGGTGCAGGAGCGCACCTATAAACGAGTCGGCGGCAATGATTGGAAACGCACCGACTTCCGGTTGATTTGCGCGACCAATTGCGACCTTAAAGCGGAGGAGACGCGCGGCAACTTCCGGCTCGATTTTTATCACCGCATTGCGGCCGTCACCTTGAATCTGCCGCCACTACGCGACCGGCCCGCGGACATTCTGCCGCTGGCGAGTCATTTTCTACAGTCCATATCCGCCGAACTCCCCGAAAAGGGTTTCGATCCTGCCGTTGAGGAACTCCTTGTTACGCGCGATTACCCCGGCAACGTGCGTGAGCTGCGGCAACTGGTATTGCGCATTGCCAAGCGGCATGTCGGTCCCGGACCGATCACGGTGGGCGACATTCCCGAAGACGATCGAGGCACTGCGATCAAGATGACAGAGCACGACTGGACTGAGGGTGAACTGGAAATCGCAGTCCGCCGTGCGCTTGCCAAAGGCGTGCGTCTTCCGGACTTGAAAGAGCGAACCGCTGAAGTGGCAATTGAAATCGCCTTACGCGACTCCCAAGGCAACGTGCAACGGGCTGCTATCAAACTCGGCGTTACGGATCGGGCGTTGCAAATGCGACGCGCGAATCGGCGAAGCAACTTCACAAGGCGCGCGGACTCAGCGATGAGCCGCTTTGGCCAGCCACAGAAACCTTGCGATGTTGGCCCGTCTCTTGGGCGAGACGATTTATCCAGCAACTAGTGACGCGAAATGCACAGGTGAGCGACGAACTAACGCGAATGACCGAAGGCGAGTCGCAATTACCGTCCGCCGCGCACTGAGTGAGGAGTGGCGTCGGATCAGCAGCCAAATCAACCACCTCTTCGGGTCATCGGAGTATCAAGCCGCTTGGAAATCAGGTGGAGACCATGGATCGGTCGATTGGCTATCGTCCATTGCCGCCCTAACCGTTGGCCTCAATGGTCGCACTAAAGTTTTGCGCACCCCTCGGATCAGATTCAGGAAATTACCGCCTAGCACCAAAGCCTCGTCCTCGGGAGATAAGTCCAACGCGCGCACTTTCTCCAATTCAAGGCCGGGATGCAGCCAGGGCCCGTCCGTACCGAAAAGGACTTTGCCTGGTCCAGCCCGGTCAATCGCTTCCACAAGCAAGTCAAAACGGCGCACTCCTGACGTGTCTGTAAATACATTTGGGTGACGCTCCAAATGGTCAATCAGACCGATTTGGGCACGCCATTCGTCCGCAAAGCTGCCGAGGTGCGGAATGATGAACGCCACATCTGGATATTCTTTCGCCAACAGCTCGACTACCGAGACCTCCCCCATGACGTCGTAAAGCACCGGAATCGTGTACACGCGCGCGGCCTCGCAGATTTCGCGCGTTATTCTCGCGTCATGCCGATGGACCTTGATCCCGACAAAGCCATGTTGTTCGACGGCTTCGCGAACCAGTGCTCCTACTCGGCCCGCGTCGCGCAGCGGGTGGAGAAATGCAAAACCGTAGAACCGATCCGGTCGCCTCGCCACGATATGAGCGACCTGACGGTTGGCCGTTCGATAATCTGAATGAAAGGCTGCGAAGAGAACGGTGCGATTGATTTCAGCCTCGTCCGCCCGGATTAGATAATTCTTCAAAGGCGCGGCGGTATCCCACGGTCCGGTTAGGCCGTCCCCTTTCCAGCGTGACAGTGAGAATCGATGATCATCGAGATGGTAGATCCTTGTAATGAACTTGCCCTGTCGTTCTGGATGCCGGTCAAAGGACACAATGTCGCTCAAGTGATTCTCACTCCGATCTCGAAGCCGGATCGCTTCAGCGAGAGCTTTGAGGTCGCGTTGTTCGTCTCAAGTAACCGAAGACGGTAACAAGCCCCGGATTGAGGCAGGAACCTCCTTGCTGAAGTTGAAGATGGTTTCTGCTTCCCAGTCACATTCGTCCTCGAGTTCAGGAGCCCACTCGAACTCGTCGAGAAGATCGTCGAGCGTCCTCATCGTGATCTCTCAGGCGAGGTGCCACGAATCAATTCCCGTCCACGGACCAATGCCAAGGCTCCTTGGAGTAGTTCATCAAGCCGAAGTACTGTTTAGCGTTGCGCGACAGCCAATCAAACGCCGGCGTGCCGTGCTGCACTTTGCCGCCACTCACGCCAAAGTCGATGGCCAGACCTTTTTCGTGGTTCGAAGTCCCCGGTCTCGCGGTCGGTGGAGTGCACTGGGATGACGGCTTTTCGTAAACGTCGTACTGACTCGAACCGCAATTCTTCTTTCGCAACGCGATTTGCTGGGATGGATCCCGGTAGGCGCTGTTAATTGTCAATTGAATGCCATCAGCGGCTGCGGCTTCGAGCAGCGCTTGCACCTTCGCGGCAATCTGGCGGGCCACCTGAAAGGTGCGTCCTAGACCAGCTCAGGGCCACGAGATCAAGCCCCGAGGGTGTCGATGGCCCAGGCATCGTAGAGGGAGGCGTTGGCGTCCCGCTCTGCAACACAGGTCTCACTACACTGTCGCGAATCGAGAGCCATTCGCGGCTTATAGTCGCAAAGTTACGTTCGGTGCGCTGAATGAACGCGCCGTTGCGCTCCGGATGCCGATTGAAGAAAACGATGTCGCTCAGGTGGTTCTCGTTCCAGTCTCGAAGCCGGATTGCTTCCGCCACCGCTTGTCTTTCGCGCTGCTCGTTGCGCTGGCCCGAAGGCGGCAACAAACGTTTCACCGAGGCGGGAACTTCACTGGTAAAGTTGAAGGTGGCTTCTTCTTCCAACTCCCATTCATCCTCGAACTCCGGTTGCCACTCCAACTCGTCGAATTCCCGTGCTGTCGCTGCCGAGGCAGCCAGACGGCCGAAGCCGACGATGCGGGCATCGCCCAGAGGGTAATCGCGGCGATTCACGCCATCGCTGCTGTTACCTTCAATCGTGCCAACGTGGGTCTGGCCGGACGAACTGCGATACACCTTTTCGACTAGACCGACATGCTCGGCGGGGTCATGATCGCCCCGAGTCCAGTCGAAGATGACAATGTCAGCCGGCTGGGGCATGGTAGTGTTGGAAAAGAACTGACCGCGTGTCCGGAGATAGTCGAGCATGGCGTCAGACGAGCCGATGTTCAGCGGGATGCCACCCTTTGTATAAACGTAGCTCACGAAATAAGCGCACCAAGGGACGTTTGGCACATTAAAATAGGCAGAGAATGGATTGTCGTTGTTCTGCCCCTCGTGAAAGCCTACGCGTCTGCGGGCTTCATCAAGTATCCGAGCCGCGACTGATCCGGACATAGGGGCCGATGATGTGGGCGTAGTTGATGGAAGCCTGGAGTTCGGGGTGCGCAGCAGTGGTCTCACCAAGGTGTCGCGGATGCGCAACCATTCCTGGGCGAGGGTTTGATAATTCCGCTCATTCTTAGAAATCGAGCGGCCGTTCCGTTCGGGGTGCCGCCGGAAGAAAACCAAATCCGTCAAGCTATTTTCGTCGGTCGTGCCTCGGCGGATTGACGAACTGACCAACTTGCTTTCGTTGGCACTCGACCCGCCGTAAGACTCCCATTCGGTCTCTAGTTCTGGGAGCCACTCCAACTCGTCAAATGTGGAAAGCTTTGCTCTCATAACCGTTCTTGAATGCAGGTAGGTTTCAATTGGGGTTAGACTAACGAGGCTTGCGCCTCGGCTCTGCTGAATTCTCCGTTGCGCGAAGCGCTTTGCTGTTCAGCGCGACGGCGGTGCAGGACAGCTGGCTGGAGGTAACGCACGGCTGCCGAGCGGCTGTCCCCAACTTCGCTGCTGAGGTCTACACCTGTAACTGCGCGGTAGGAATACATATAAGCCTGAAGTTCCGAGCGCCAGTACCGCGCCCAGTCGGCCGCGTGGTCGGTGTCGTTGATATTACCCCAGTCCGCGTAGCGGATGGAAAGGAGCAACTGCTCGCCAAACACACCAAGGTCGCGAAAGTGACTGATCGAAACGTCAGACCATCCCTGCAAATTCTTCATGGTTTCCACTTGGGACATCCAAGGCTCGCTGTAAGCCACCATTGGGTTCCGGCCCAGGTATTCGCGGATCTCCTTCTCGCGATAGGAGCCACTTCTGGATCAGCATTTCCACCCGCGAGGTCCACGGCAAATCGCCAAATTGATTGACCGCGCCCTGGGCCAGGTGCAGGTGAACGTCTTTCAGGGCGTTCAACGTCGGAAAGGCGTCGGGGTGGATCGTCTTGTCGTCGTCCTCTTTGAAGAACCGTGCTGAGATGGTCAGCAGGTTATTGAAGGCTTCCAGGAACTTGGAGCGATTGTCGACGGCCTGCATCTGCGGCACGGCTTTGCCCACCAAAGCCAGGCCGTACTGTTGGGCGTATTCGTAGCTGCGGCGCGCCAGGGTCAGGCGATTGATTTCGTCCTGGATATAGCCCCAAAGCAGGTTGTTCAGCGGACGAAGCGGATCCAGTTTCAAGTGAGCCAGTGGATCGCGGAAATTGGGCGAGCGCCGGTTCTGAAAACGCAGCGCAATGGCGTTCATCGTCTGGACCAACGTGCCCTCCTCGTGCCAGAAGGACCAGATGAATTCAAGGAGTGAGGGATACGTCCACCGGTACTCTGAGGATGTCGGCGCAGAACGGCTTGCCTTCGCTCACATTTGTGGTCCCAAACAGCGCGGTGACGATGCGGTCCAGGTACGGAAGCGTGCCGCTGGTGCTGAGTACTTGGTCAGCGCGTCCCCGGCCTCCTTGTAAGTCCAGGCGCTGCCAACCCGAAGCTTTTCAGACAGCCTATCGACATCAGTGACTGCGTCGGTGTCAGTCACTTCGCTCATCGCCGCCTGTGCCTACGGATACGAAGTGCCCTTCTCATTGCGAATTACAACTCCACAATGGACGATCAGAAAAGCTTCAGTTGCCTTCTTGAGAAGGTTGTAGGCGTCCAACCCCATGAACGTGTAGTTGGCACTTGCGCTACTCGGCAAGTCAGTGAAGAGCGTCTTCGCTGGCTCCTTCTGCGGCTGTAATTGCCAGTGCAGAACACCCTGTCCAGATAGGCGTTGAACAGATTGAAGTTCGTTGCGTTCGTGCTCGTGCGAATGGCCGTCCACAGCGCCTGTTGCGCCTTTCGTGTCGGACGTGGCGCTGGTGCGCGTCAACTCCACTTGCCTGGAGTGGCCCCGCGAGTTCACGCAGCGAATCCGCGCCGGCGGCACTGAAGCTTGAGTGTGTCCTTCTCCAATGGTGTATTTTGTTTCTGTATTGCTCATAGATTGCCTTTCATTGGGTATTGGTGTTGAAATGTGATCGGTGTTGGGCGGCGCAGAGTTCGGACATGTTCAGCGTCCCGCGCAGCGCCCAAAAAGTGAGGAGCTTTCCCAGCCACTCGCTTTCTTCGGTTGGCGCGATGGCATTATCGGCGCGCGCCTGGCCAATGACCGCGAAGGCCAGCGTGGGTGGCGCGGCTTTCACCGCGTCTGGCGTGTGACGCGCATTGTCTCCAGAAGGAGCGAAGGTGGCGCGGCGCGCGGTGCACGGGCTGAAGCACTTCGATGAGCGAACGGCCGCGTAGCGATTGGGGCCGGTGCGTGAATCAGAGACCTGCACGAACTCCTGGTAAGGTGCGTTCAAGGTCGGCGAGCAACTCTGGCGGTGGGCATCGAGCCCTGCGCGCGGATAGAACGATTCCCATAGCGCGAGCCAGCTGCTGCCATTGTGGGTCGGGATGCAATGCTTGTCCCAGCGCGCAGCCGACCTTCACTCGAATCCAGGGAAACGGATGCGGATCGTCGAGCGACACGCGAAACACAAAGGCGCGCGGCACGGACACCACGGCCATCAATCCCGTTGTGGCCGTGATTCCGAGTTTCGCCACCGCCCAGAAATCGGCGACGATTTCGGAAATCCAGCGTTCCCAGCAACGCCAGGCCGTTCGGTCCTGCTCGTTGCGGTTTGCCATCGCCTGCAAGACGGGCCGCAACGAGTCCACCAAGCCGAGCAGCGCGGCGGCTTGATGCCCGACTTCATGCACCAGCGACGAAGCGATGCCGCTGCCGATCATCCGCTCGCGCGGCACTCGAATGATTGCGACCGGATTGTCACCGCCGCCCGGCAACCGAGTGCGCGCCCGCCGTATCGCCGCGCCCGCGCCGCGATCGAGGTAACACACGACCGGCGGCGCTTCGAAATAGCCCGGCAACGTGAGAGCGTCGGCCGCCACCACGTCGAGCCCTCCGAGCCAGGTTCCGTATTCGTGCTCGCTCCGTTGCACCAACGCGTCGGCGAAGATATTCGAGTTGCGCAAGCACGGTGTTGAACCGCAACCGAACGATGGTGAACCGCCGTTGCGCTTCCGCCACGTCCACGCACCCGGCCCATTGCGCCACGAAGCCAATCCAGAAAACGCCGCACGAGTTGCCGCAGGTCGCGCCGACCCTCGGCCAGGTGTTGCTCGATGGCGGTTTGCGCCGTGGGCGAAACGGCCGCCGCGAGCACCGACGGTATCTGGAGAGCAAACGGTTTCAAGCGATCCAATCGGGTTAAGAGCGCGAGCGCCTCGTTCTCAAGAAATCGGAGACTCGCATCCGCCGGGTTCACGGCATCACACTCCGAGTAAAATAATTTTGCCGCCGCGCCGAACCCACCGGCCGCTGCGCGCGCCTGCAACGGGCGACGCGTTTTCCCATTCGAATTCCCCCGATCCGGCGGCGGGAGTATCGGCGTCGCACCGGGGTCAGCGTCCGTCGATACCGTTACCGCCGAGGTCGCCGAGATCGTCAGCCGCGGCGTCTCCCGTTGCCCCGGAATCTGGAAAGCTCGACGGCGGCGGTGCTGCGCCCGCGCTGGCTCCTCGACTCGAACGAGCGCGCGCGCGCGCAGTCCGCCGTGCGTGCATACGCCGCATCGCGTCCTTCACCGCGGCGACGGTGGCCGCGCGACGGTTCATTGTGGGAGGTCGGTGGGCGCTCGCTTTTGCGGCGTGGTCGGTGAGCCGGACAAAATGTTTGGCCATCTCGAATTCGCGATCTTCGTCGTTCAGGCCTTCCAGTTCGGCTTCGAGCAGATTGCTGGCGGCGTTGCCGAGCATGCCGCCGACCGCCGTGCCGACGCCAGGAATTGGTATGGCCGTGCCCAACGCCGCACCAACGGTTGGCAGCGCCGTTTTGGCAATTCCTTTGAGTGCACCGACCAGCGGGCCGGCGTTCTTCTGGAGGAATTTGCCCACGCCACCGAGACCCTTGCTCACGTGTTTGAACAGTTTGCCGAAGAATTGATCCAGTTCGGCTTCGGAGGTCACGCCGAGCAATTCGGCGGCGAGCATTTCCTCCTCGGCTTCGTTGAGTGGGGTTGCTCCTTCGAAGTCGCCTTCATAATTGAAGCCCTCGGCTTCGGGTTCGTATTCCATTCGGATGGTGTCAATGTCGTGCATGATTTTCTCCAATTGTGTGATGATGTTGTTGTGTTGAGTTGGCGGTTGACGGGCAACGCAGCGCGCGTACGGGATCGCAAAACCGTCGCTGCGCTCAGTCGATCAGACGCTGCTCGATCCCGGCGTAGGCGTCGATGCGCCGATCGCGCAGAAACGGCCAGTGCGTGCGATGTTCGTCGACCCGCTCCATTCGATTTCGGCCAGGACGATTTCTTCGCGATCAACGCTCCCCTTCGCGAGGATTTCGCCGCTGGGCGCGACGATCAAGCTTTGTCCCCAGAACTCGATCCCATCGCCACCGGCCGGCGCTTCGTGGCCGACGCGATTCGACCGCCGCGACGTAACAGCCATTCGCGATCGCGTGACTGCGCTGCATCGTTTCCCAGGCGGAATGTTGCGCGGTCGCCGTATTTCTGCTTTCTCGGCTGGATGCCATCCGATCGCCGTCGGATAAAACAAGAATCTCCGCGCCGCGAAGCGCGGTTAGTCGCGCGGCCTCCGGATACCATTGGTCCCAGCAGACGCAGACGCCGATCTTTCCCTGCGCGGTCTGGCCAGGCCTGAAAGCCGAGATCGCCCGGAGTGAAATAAAACTTCTCGTAGTAAGACGGGATCATCCGGGATATGCATCTTGCGATACTTCCCCAGGTAACTTGCCGTCGGCGTCGATGATCGCCGCGGTGTTGTGATAAACACCAGCGGTGCGTTTCTCGAAAAGCGACGCGACGATGACCACGCCAGTCTCCCGCGCGACTTTCCCCAACGACCGCGTCGTCGGCCCGGGAATTTCTTCGGCCAGCGCGAAATTCGCGTGATCCTCCGACTGGCAGAAATATTGCGAGCGGAACAACTCCGGCAGACAAACGATCTGCGCCCCTGTCCGCGCGGCCTCGCCGGATGAAATCGATCGCCTTCGCGAGATTTGCCTCCGGCTCCGCTCCGCACTGCATCTGGATCAGCGCAATCTTGTTTTCGGACGCTCGACATTTCGTGCACAGTGGTGATCGTGACATAGGAAACGACCAATCACCAGTCACTGACATCGCATCACAGCTACTTCACCGAATCCGCCGGAACGATCTTAATGCTCTCGACATTCATCGCGCTTGTCCGGCCGATCGTTGGCGTGCGCGGTCTTGGTTGTCGCGATCTTCTCCAGCACGTCGTCGCCTTTGATCAGTTTGCCGAAGGCGGTGTATTGCCCGTCGAGGAAACTTCGGCGTCGCCGAGGCAGATGAAAAACTGGCTGCCGGCCGAATCGGGATCCTGCGAACGCGCCATCGAAAGCACACCGCGCTCGTGCGATTTCTTGTTGAACTCCGCCTTGATCTTGTAGCCGGGATCGCCGGTGCCCCAACGTGCCTGTTTGCTCGTCGTCCTTGGTCAGCGGATCGCCGCCCTGGATCATGAATCCCTTGATGACGCGATGAAACGCGGTGCCATCGTAGAAGCCCGGCTTTCGCCAGTTTCTTGAAATTCTCGACCGTCTTCGGCGCGACGTCGGGCCAGAACTCGGCGACCATTTCGCCTTCGCTGGTTTTGATTACGGCTACTTCTTTCTTGCTGGGTTCATTCATTGGGGTCGTTTCTTTTTTTCTGGGTCTGTTTCTTCGTTTTTGTCCTCACTGCGCAGTGACGTGTCGCCAAGGGCCAATCCGATCAGGCAACAAAGCAATGTAAGTTTCATGGCTGACCGTGACACGGTCAAGCGCTGTCAACCGTCACGAACGTTCAACGTCACGAAAATTCGTGCCGGTTCTGGGTATTCCAGCACTGGCGTGATATTCCTGGAGCGTGTTTCACCTGCAGGCTGCTTCTCTGCAGCGAACGAATCCCATTGCGCGCTCGCCTGCGCGGCGCGAATCGTGGTCATGATCGGGATTTTCCGCGCCAGCGACGCGTTGCGAATCCGAACTTCGTCTTCGCGGGGGATTTTCCCGCTCGGCGTGTTGATGATGAAATGAATGTCGCCGTTTCTGACCAGGTCGAGCACGTGGGGCCGTCCTTCGCCGAATCTTGAAGACCTCGCGTCACCGGCACGCCGGCGGCCGCCAGCGTCGCGGCGGTCCCGCTCGTGGCGATGATCTTGAAACCGAGTCCGACGAATTCGTGCGCGAGCGGAATCACGCTCGGTTTGTCGTCGTCTTTCACGCTGATGAAAACGTTGCCGCCCTTTGGCAAGCGGCGGCGGCGCGGCCATCTGCGACTTTGGCGTAGGCCAGGCCGAGATCGGCGTCGATGCCCATGACTTCGCCGGTCGATTTCATTTCCGGCCCGAGCGCGATGTCGACGCCCTGGTAACGCAGGAACGGGAAGACCGCTTCCTTCACCGAGAAATGTTTCGGGATGATCTCCTTGGTGAAGCCGAGTTCGCGCAAGGTCTTTCGCCGGCCATGATCTTGCGCGGCCAGCTTCGCCAGCGGCACGCCGATCGCCTTGCTCACGAACGGCACGGTGCGCGAGGCGCGCGGATTCACTTCGAGCACGTAAACGTCTTCGCCCTTCACGGCGAACTGCACGTTCATCAGTCCGCGCACCTTCAGTTCGCGCGCCATCGCCTTGGTCGCGGTCGACGATCTCTTTCAGCACCGCGTCGCGAAAGCGAGAAGGTCGGGATCACGCAGGCGCTGTCGCCGCTGTGAATGCCGGCCTGTTCGATGTGCTCCATGATCGCGCCGATGACGCTGATCTCGCCATCGGCGATGCAATCGACATCCACTTCGATCGCGTCTTCGAGAAAACGATCCACCAGCACCGGCCGCTCCGGGCTGACCTCGATCGCGCTCTGCATGTAACGGCGCGAGATCTTCGCTGTTGTAGACGAGCTCCATCGCCCGGCCGCCGAGCACGAACGATGGCCGCACCAGCACCGGATAGCCGATTCTCTTGCGCGATCGAAACCGCTTCCTCCGCGCTGACCGCGGATGCCGCTCGGCGTCTGGCGCAGGCCGAGTTTGTCGAGCATCGCGGCGAACAGTTTTCGGTCTTCCGCCATCTCGATGCTCTCCGGCTGGGTGCCGATGATCGGGACGCCAGCGGCCTTGCAAGTCCTTCCGCCAGATTGAGCGGCGTCTGCCCGCCGAACTGCACGATGACGCCTTCCGGCATGTTCCTGGTCGTAGATGTTGAGCACGTCTTCGAGCGTGAGCGGCTCGAAGTAGAGTTTGTCGCTCGTGTCGTAATCGGTCGAAACCGTTTCCGGATTCGAATTGACCATGATGGTTTCGAATCCCAGCTCGCGCAGCGCGAAGGCGGCGTGCACGCAGCAGTAATCGAACTCGATGCCCTGCCCGATGCGATTCGGTCCGCCGCCGAGGATCATGATCTTGCGCTTGTCGCTGCGCCGCATCTCGTTCTCGGTGCCGTAGGTCGAATAGTAATACGGCGTGAACGCTTCGAACTCCGCCGCGCAGGTATCGACCAGCCGATAGGTCGGAATCACGCCGGCAGCCTTTCGCTCGGCGCGAATCTCCGCTTCGGAAACGTCCGCGCGCGACGGCCAGCTGCCGATCGGAAAAGCCGAGCTTCTTCAGCGGCGCGATCATCGGCGCCAGGCATCGTGCCGTGACGTGCGCAGTGTCGCGTTCCGCTGCTTCCTCCACGATCTGTCTGACATTGTGCAGAAACCAGCGGTCGATCTTGGTCAGCTCGAAGACTTCATCGATCGACATGCCATCCTGGAACGCCTGCGCGAGATGGAAAATCCGCTCCGCGTTCGGGATCGCGAGCTTCAGACGCAAGCGTCTCCGCGATCGACCCGCGTTTCTCGTTCCCATCGCCGCACAAACCGAAGCGCTTTGATCTCGAGCGAGCGCAACGCTTTTTGCAGCGCTTCCTTGAAGGTGCGGCCGATCGCCATCGCTTCGCCGACGCTTTTCATCTGCGTCGTCAGCGTGGCGTCGGCTTGCGGGAATTTCTCGAAGGTGAAGCGCGGAACCTTGACGACGCAGTAATCGATCGTCGGCTCAAAACTCGCCGGCGTTTCGCGGGTGATGTCGTTGCGGATTTCGTCGAGCGTGTAACCGACGGCCAGCTTCGCCGCGATCTTCGCGATCGGGAAATCCGGTCGCCTTCGACGCGAGCGCGGAGGAGCGCGAGACGCGCGGATTCATTTCGATCACGACCATGCGGCCGTTCTGCGGATTGACCGCAAACTGGATGTTCGAGCCGCCGGTCTCGACGCCGATCTCGCGGATGACCGCGAACGACGCGTCGCGCATCATCTGGAATTCCTTGTCGGAAAGCGTCTGCGCCGGCGCGACCGTGATCGAGTCGCCGGTGTGCACGCCCATCGGATCGAAATTTTCGATCGAGCAGATGACCACGCAGTTGTCCGCGCAGTCGCGCATCACCTCCATCTCGAATTCCTTCCAGCCGACGAGCGATTCTTCGATCAAGCACTTCGCGTGACGGGCGAAAGAGCGAGACCGCGCTCGACGATTTCATCGAGCTCATCGCGATTGTAGGCGATGCCGCCGCCGGAACCGCCGAGGGTGAAGGCCGGCCGGATGATGAGCGGAAACTTGCCAATCGCATCCGCGACTCGGCTGGCGTCGGCCATGCGAATGCGCGACCCCGGAGCGCGGAACATCGAGGCCGATCCGCAGCATCGCTTCCTTGAACAGCTGGCGGTCTTCGCCCTTTGGCGATGGCCTGCGCGTTCGCGCCGATCAACCGGACGCCGTGCCGCGCCAGCGCGCCGTTGCGGTTCAGTTCCATGGCCGCGTTCAAGCGCGGTCTGGCCGCCCATCGTCGGCAGAATCGCGTCCGGCTTTTCCCGCTCGAGAATCGCTTCGATCACCTCGGGCGTGATCGGCTCGATGTAGGTGCGATCCGCGAACTCCGGATCGGTCATGATCGTGGCCGGATTCGAGTTCACGAGCACGACTTCGTAGCCCTCTTCGCGCAGCGCCTTGCAGGCTTGCACGCCGGAATAATCGAACTCGCAGCCCTGCCCGATGACAATCGGGCCGGACCCAATCAGCAGGATTTTGTGAAGGTCGTTGTTCCGCGGCATTGGAGCGAGCGGACTATAGACGAAAACCTCAGAAGGTCACGGATGAATCGCGATCGAGCGTAATCATTGGCACCCGTCGAACTCGACCCGCTCAACCGCCATGCACCGCAGCCTCACATTCAGAAATCTTTCGCCTCAACTCGTCAGCCTGCTTTGCATCTGCCTCGGGTAGCATACCTTTGTTTCGCATCTCGTCGTAGACGGTGAGTCCCTTCTGGTAAGCATCTTCTGCCGCCGTCCAATTTTGCAGCTTCGCTTCCGTGTCGCCAAGCTGCGATTCAAGAAGTGCCAACGTGTTTTGCGCATTGGCGTTCGCCGGCGAGTCGGCTACTAAGGCTCTCTCAATCTTTATTCCTTCAGATGCGCTCCTAATCGCCTCTTGCGTTTCGCCGGCTTGTAACTGCTCGCGACTCATCGCGAGATAGGCATAAGCCCATTGCCGCCGGAACTCCGCGTTGTTTGTGTCCTTGGCGACCAGGCCGGCAAATGTTTGCTGGGCCTCGCGGAAGCTGGCCAGCGCACCCGCGTAATCTCCGTTCGCACTGAGAGTGGAACCCAGCTTGCGGCGGTTCAAGGCGGCGCTCCCCCGCATGCTGGCATCATTTGGATCCGCCGTGACCAAGTCGTCATAAAGCGATTGCGCTTCCCTCGCATTCTCCAGGGCACCACTCTTATCGCCGAGCCTAAGGAGGCTGGAAGCAACATTGCCCAGCTCGATCGCTAGCTCACGGCGATAAAAGGCGCTAGCCGGATCTGCTTTCACCAACGCCCGAAAAATCGCGACCGCCTTCAAAGCCTCGTCCAGTGATTCTTTGTCATTCGTCGGCCATGAGGACACCCATGTTGTGCACACTGGCAAGATAGACCTGGTAAACCGCTTATCGGGATGTTCTGCTACCAGCTTTTCTGTTAGTTGCTGCGCTTTGTTCTTCCACTCGAGTGCACCCTCTCTATCGCCGAGGTTCGCGACGCCTGGGTTACCCAGCGCTTTAGACATACTTACATAACAAGTCACCAATTGTAACTGAAGCGTGTCGTCAGCGGAGTTTCCCGCGAGCAGCGCTTGAAAGAGCGGAATTGATTTTTCCGTGTATATCAGCGCCTTTTTTGGATCACCAAGCGTCTGATAGTAAAAGGCGAGGTCGGTATAGGCGCTTGCCAGGTCCCTCCGGACGTCGTGCCCGGCCTGCAATAACCGTTCCCAGATGGCTACGGACTTAACCTGATTCTCCAGCGCCCCTTTCGTGTCGCCCAGGCTGGAGAAGGAAACCAGCGCGTAGTTAGACAGAACCGCGCCACCTTGAACAGCGGCAACTTTTGCGTACGCAGCGGCGAGCTCTTTTAGAAGTGAGCTGTCGTTGCCGGCCTCTCTGGACAAGTTATCGAGATAGTTGAGAGCATCTTTGACCAGCCTTTCCCGGACTTTGGTCGCACCCGGCAAACTTGCGATTTCGTCGTGGTAATCGAACAACACGGAATGAGCTAGCTGGCGAACCTGCGCGAAACGCTTCTCGGCTTTTGCTTCGGCGAGACGCGCGCGATGCGCTTCCCAACTGGAAGCAATTACTCCGGCGAGCAACGCGAGCAGAAACAAGGTCGCGGCCGCGACAGGGAGCTTGTAGCGTTGCAAGAACTTCCCGGCACGATAGGAGACGGTGTCCTTCCTTGCTTGAACAGGCAGGCCGTCCAGGTGCCGGCGAATATCCTCGGATAGGTGTTCGACCGAAGTATAGCGCCGTTGTGGCTCCTTGCGCAGTGCCTTTAGGACGATATTATCCAGGTCACCACGCAACTGCCGCCGGACTTCTTCGCGGCGCTCAACCTGCCTGTCGCTGCGAGTCACTGCGGTGCTGGGTCGCTCGGGTTCCTGCTCGCAAATTGCCTTGTTGATCTGTTCCGCGGTGTGGCTCTTCAGGTGGTATGGCCGCTCGCCGGTGAGTAACTCATACAAGATTACTCCCAATGAGTAGACATCGCTTACCGTAGTTACAGGTTCACCTTTTACCTGCTCGGGACTGGCGTACTCGGGAGTCATAATCCGAAACATCGTGACCGTAATTGGAAACGGCGCTGCATCGGGCTCAACTAACTTGGCGATCCCGAAATCGAGTAATCTTACCTGGCCTCCTGGAGTGATCAGGATGTTACTCGGCTTAAGGTCGCGATGGACGATCAGGTGCTGATGCGCATAGCTCACTGCCGAACAGACCGTGCGGAATAACTCGAGCCGCTCGCGCACAGACAAATGATGCTCACGTGCATATTGCGCGATGGGCACGCCCTCGACGTAATCCATGACCAGATATGGCAAGCCATCCTCGCTGGTGCCGGCGTCGACTACGCGAACAATGCCCGGATGGTCGAGCCGCGCGAGAATCTGTCGCTCAGCAAGAAAGCGCGCCAAAATTTCGTCGGTATCCAAGCCACGCTTCAAGACTTTGATTGCGACTTGCCGGTCGAAGGCGCCGTCGGCGCGTTCCGCGAGGTAAACAGCACCCATTCCGCCGCGACCTATCTCACGAACGATAGCGTAAGCGCCCAGCCGCCGGCCGGATTCCAACGCTGGCATGTCGCGCCGGTTCGCGGCATCCGCGGCGCATTCGTCAAACACCGCGGTTGTCTGATCGAGAAGGGATTCTACTTCGGCTTGTAGGACGCGATCACCGCGACAGCGCTCCGCAATCAACACGGCGCGACGTTCCGCTGATTGTTCTTCCAATGCGTCAGCCAGAATAGCTTTAGCGTCCTGCCAGCGTTCGGCTGTTAATTCCTCGTCCAAGCAATTAGCTACTCCCGGACAACTCGCGCCGCAGCCATCGCTTCGCGACTGTCCACTCGCGCTTCACCGTCGTCGGAGACAACCCCAACACCTCCGCGGTTTCTTCCATTGTCAGTCCGCCGAAGAACCGCAGCTCGACCACACGCGCCTGTCTCGGATCGAGCTTCTCCAGGTCACGCAGGGCTTCATCGACCGCTGCCACATCTACCGAGCGCGTGTCGTAAAGTTCAACGGCCGAATCCAGCTCCAGCCGCGGCTCGCCCTTGCCGCGCTTCAAGCGACTGCGCGAGCGCGCATGATTGGACAAGATCCGCCGCATCATCCGCGCGGCGATGGAGAGAAACTGGAGGCGATTGCTCCAGTCCACGGCATGCTGGCCGGCGAGGCGGAGGTACGATTCGTGGACGAGCGCGGTCGGCTGGAGCGTGTGATCCGGTCGCTCGTGGCGCAGATACGCCGAGGCCATCGAGCGCAGCTCGTCGTAGATCGCGGGAAGCGCGGCGTTCAACGGGCCGGTGTCAATGTCCTGCCCGAGCAGAACTTGCGTAGGCTCGCAAATGTCTGCACCAGCCTCGGCTTCGGAATCGTTCTGCGCTTTCACGGCTCGAAGATGGTGCGCCTTTTGCGGTGCAGTGTCCAGAGGCATGGAAAATTTCCGAAATTTCCATGACCCGATTTCATCCCGTTCGTGGCGAGAAGGGAGAAAGGAACAGCACCCATCCCTATGCGAAAAACCGCCCCTCTCTGCCTCCTGCTCGTCGCGCTCCTCACCGCCGCCAGCGCAACCAACTCCTTCGCCGTCCCGAGCTTCGCCCAAAGCTACGGCGTCGATAGCTACGATTCGGCCGGGCACTTCACCATCGACCAATATTACGGTTCGGGTTGGGATTGGCCGACGAGTATGGCGCCGATGCCCGATGGCGGCTATCGTCGTGGCCGGCGGAATTGATCTGCCCAGTCTCTATCTCATTCCCGGCAGCACGGGTGGCGCGTGGCACACCGGCGCTTACGCGATGGCATCGCTCGTTCGCTTCGCGCCCGACGGGACGATTCTTTGGCAGAAAATCCTGCGGCAGGATAACGACACCACGAACTCCAACAACGGCGCAGGTCGTCGCCGGGAGTTACCTCCATCCAGCAGATCGCGACCGACGCACAGGGCAACATTTTTGTCTGCGGCACCAAACAGTGGAACCCCGGCGCAGGCTATAGTCCTGCCTATGGTGGCGAAGTTTTCGCCACAGGGCCAGATGCTTTGGGACAACGCGATCGATCACGTCACGATCACCGACGGCAATCCGCCGTCGAGCTACGATCTGTTTCTCCAGGATATCTCCGCGCGATGTGCCTCACGAGTGATGGCGGCGTGGTGATTTCTCTCACGCAACTGGACTATAAAACCGTGATCGCGAAGTTCAGCGCCAGCGGCACGCTCGCCTTCTACAAAATCTACACCCATGCAGGCAATAGCATCTCTGGCGGCGGACCAATCTGCCAGTCAAGGGACGGGACGCGTTACTTGATGGTTCTGCCAAATGACTACGACACCGCGCCGTTCCACGACCCGACCGTCTATGATGGTGCGACGTTGCTCGTCTTTGATCTGAGCGGGAACTTGATCGGTCAGCGGCGTTTCCAGCCGAACCTGAACAGTGGTGAGATCCCCGCCGCAGTCATCGCGACAGCCGACGGCGGCTTCGCGACGCTCGGACGCTTGAACAATGCAGGCCCCATCGCGAAGCTGAGCAGCGATCTATCCACGGTCGTTTTCCGCGACCTGATCACAGTCGACGGCAACGTCGCACCAGCAGACGCAACTGATCACGCAAAGTCTGTTTGAGACCTCCGACGGCGGTCTGCTCATCGGGGGCGCAGCGGGAAATCAGGATGATCTGAAGGGCGACTTCTGGGACGCGCTCTTAATGAAGGTGAGCGGCAATGGCGCGCTGCAATTCGCCAGCATCTTCGGCGGGCCGGGCATCGAGGGCTCGCAAGGTTTCCAGGAAGGTGGCGGGCAGGCGACGACCAGCGTTATCCAGACGACGGACGGCGGCTATGGCTCTGGCGACGAACAGTTACAGCTACTCGGTGAGCGTGAATGGCCACGGCAGCGGTTGCCAACGGCCCGATTGGTGGTTGGTCAAGACCGACGCGAACCGGCAGATCCGGGATTTCACCGGCGTGATGACGGATCAACCGCTCTCGACCTACAGCGTTGCCTCCACGCCGGTGGCGATGCAGACAATCTCCGAATACTTCCCGCCGACCTATCAGTACGTGGCCGTCACCACAGACCAGCCGCATTTCATCATCCACGATCTCAGGCGAATTGCAATTGCCCGACCAGCCGACGCTCGCCATTCAGGCAGGCGTCGCCGCGCATCATCAGCAGCCGCACGCGCGGAAGCGGTGGTGACGCGGCACTTCGCCTATCACATCCTGACAGCATTCTTCCCCGCGAAGAGCCCCCTGACATTCAGCGCGACCGGATTGCCGAATGGGTTCGTGATCGACTCCACGACCGGTGTGATCTCCGGTGTTCCGCCGGCGGGAAGTCAGACGATCAATCCGATTCAGATCGGGCTCTCGGTGACGAATGGCGCTGACACTGCGACCGGCACGGTCTTCCTGACGATCGGCAATGGCTCGCCGTTGCTGACCGTGAATGGCAGCACCGACCCGGCATATCCCGGATCGAATCCGCCGGTCACCGGTCTCGCCGACACGGTGTTGACATTCGTGGCGCAACAAGCCGGCGCCCCGGCCGGTCGTGCGATGACGGTGGAGGCTTCGACCACACCGAATGACAACGGAAGCTGGCAAAACTTAACGAATGGTTCGGAGGGCTTCATGCCGTTCGATCCGCAGAGTGATAGCTTTGTTCTTGGCACGAACATTTATCCGCGTGGCGCGGCGGTTTACTTCCGCGTGCATGCGACCGCGCCGGATCGCGCAGACACCTACTCGAACATCGTCGGCCCCTTCGATCTGCAGTCGAACACGCCGCGTCTGGGCAAAACGAATCTCTTCATCACGCACAACGGCCCAGTGGCGAACATCCGCTGGGGCGTGACGGAAGAGTCGCTGCAGTCCGGCATTAGCGTGCGCATCCAAACGAGCAAACACGCCGACGTCAGAAGGGAGCTGGGTTGATGTCGCCACGATGGACCAGGACACGAACACGCCTGCGCCTAACGAGTTCTACCTCGGAATGGATGATTACCCATCCGGCGACGGGATCTACTTCCGCGCCATCGCCAGTGCGTCCGGTTACGTGGACAGCATCTCGGCCATGAATGGACCCTACACCTTCATCTACGATCCGGCGGCCGATGTCAGCCTCACCATTCCCGGCGTCAGCGGCACCCCGGGCAGGATTTCGATTCGCCCATCGTCCCGCCGTCGAGTTCGTTCAACGTCAGCGCGCACGCCGATAGCAGACGCCAGATCAAAGGCCTGTCGTTGATCTACGACGGCGACACGCTGGACCACTTCGCCGGCCAGCAGGGCACCACGCTCTACACCACCACCGTGGCGGGCGATCACATTATCGAAGCAGTCGCGACCGACGACCTCGGCGTGATTGGCGATGCGCCGCCGGTGCACGTGCGGGTCGCGCCCGCCGCGCCGGGACGCATTCTTTATCTCACGGCCGACGGCAGTTGGAACAACCCGGCGATCTGGGATGACGGCCAGGGCAACCACGTTGTTCCCGGAGCCAACGACATGGCCGTGCTCGGCCACACCGGCGTCACGCTCACGAGTGACGTGCAAGTGCGCGCCGTCTCGATGAACGGCGCCACGATCAATTACGTCGGCAGCACGCCGTTGAAGCTCACCATCACCGGCTTCTTCACCGTCGGCGGCGGCCGCGTCTACACCGACATCGACGTCGCCGACGGCGCGACGATGCTCATGATCAACGACTCCGATTTGCAGCTCGGCGGATTGATCACGAACAACGGGCGCCTCAAAATCCATGGCAAAGGCGGCATCACCGGCATTCCGGGCACGGGGGACGGTTTCTTCGCCGCGATCGGCAGGATCTGGAACAGACTTGTCGCCAGTTTCCATCGTCCTGCCGGTGGACGGCGCGGCAGCAGTCCGCATCCGCCGCCGCCGCCCAGCGCGCCGCCGCCGCCGGAGGTCCGACCGGTTGCAGTCGCCGCGATGACCAACTCCGGCAGGGTCGTTTCAAACGACGGCGGCACGCTGGTGAGCGAAGGCGGCGCGCAGATCGTCTCGCAAGGCGCCGGCAACGTCATCTCGAATGACGGCGGCACCGCGATTGCACGACGCACGGCCGGTCTCGTCGACAAGAACGGCAATCCGCTCATCTCACAGGACGGCTCGAATCTCGTCGGCAGAGCGGCGATCATTGGCGAAAACTCAAATGGCATTATCGGCGAGCATTCGAACGGCTTCGTTGGCCACAATGGCAGCGCGCTTGTCGCGACCGGCGGCGGGAACTTTGTTCGCGGTGCCGCGGCCATTAACGTCCGCGGAACAACGAATCGCGGCGAGACGCCGAACGACACGCCAGGATTCGTCCAAACCGCAGGCTCATTTGACCTGACCGGTCTCTCGATCAGCGGTCCGGTCGAGCTCGACGGCGGAATTCTGAGCGGCAACGGCCCGATCATCGGTGACGTGACCAATAACGGCGCTGTGATCACGCCCGGTCACTCCGCCGGTTTGATCCCGATCACCGGCAGTTTCGCGCAGGGTTCGAACGGCACGCTCGCGCTCGAGGCCTTTGGTGGCGAGAAAGAGCAGTTCGACCAGGTGCGCGTCGGCGGCAGCGCCACGCTCGGCGGTCGCTTGAATATCTACACCTTCGACAATTACGTGCCGTTGCCTAACGACCCGTTTGTGCCACTCGATTTCAATGGTGTCAGCGGCAACTTTGGTTCGGTGAATGCGAACGTGCAGATCACGCCGAATGGTGTCGTCGCATCGCTTCCGCCGATGTCGGTTCCACCGCCATCGCTGCAATTGAGCGCGCTCAAGTCGCGCAAAACGCACGGCAGCGCCGGCACATTCGACGTCGATCTCGGCAGTGGCAGCGGCAGCGAATGTCGCAGCGGTGGGATCAGCGGTAACTACACGCTCGTCTTCACTTTCACGAATCCGCTGACCGATGTCGGCAGCGCGACCGTGACGAGCGGCACCGGCCTGGTGACGAGCAGCGCGGTCGATGCGGACGCGCGGCAATACATAGTGAATCTCACCGGCGTCACGAATGCGCAGACACTGAACATTAGCCTAACGAATCTGCAAGACACCTACGGCCAGACGAACAACCTCGTCACCGGCGCGTTCAATGTGCTGATCGGCGACGTAAATGGTGACCGCAGCGTGAACAGCGGCGACACCATCGCGGTCCGGAATCGCTCCGGCCAAAGCACGAACAGCCTGAACTTCCGCGCCGACGCCAACGCCGACGGGACGATCAACAGCGGCGACGCCGCAGTCGTCCGCGCGCGTTCTGGAACCTTCTTGCCCTGATCAGGCCGCGCTCGCAGCCATGCGCTGCCGGTCGAGGTAGACCTTACAGATGCCTTTCATCCGCGTGAGGATGTAATAGGTCGTCTGGCTGCGGACGCGGACAAGCTCGGCGCCGACGATCCGCGTCACGAAATCGCTCGGCAATTCGAGAATTTCCTGCGGCGTGGCGCCGTCGAGACCCTTGCAAAGGATGGCCGTCATGGCGCGCGTCAGCGTCTGCACTTCGGGTCCGAGCGTCATGCGGAAGTGCGCCTTCCCCTGTTCGTCTACTTGCAGATAAACGCCCACGGTATCGGCGCATTCTTCATCTTTGCGGATGTCTTCGAGTTCGAACTGTTCGCCTTCACGCGGTTCTTGTTTCTTCGCGCTATCGGCGTACGAGACCAGAGTCTCGCGGCGCTCCACTTCCGGCAGCATCTCGAAGAGATTGATGATCTTGTCGAGCTTTGGCGGATAATGAGCCGCGGGGTCGCATCCACTGCCGGCTTCGTCGAGTTTGCTGCACCCGCTCATGATAGGCTGCCGACGTTTACGCGGCTCGCTCGATCGGCGCGCCCACTTTGTTGCCCCACTCCGTCCATGAGCCGTCGTAATTGCGCACATTGTCGAGCCCGAGGAGATAAGTGAGCACGAACCAGGTGTGGCTCGAACGCTCGCCGATGCGGCAATAGACGATCGTCTCCTTGTCCGAAGAGACGCCGCAACCTTCGAGGTAGATCTTCGCCAGATCCGCCGCGGATTTGAAGGTCGCGTCATCGTTGGCTGCGGTCTTCCACGGCACGCTCTTCGCGCCGGGAATGTGCCCGCCGCGGAGAACGCCTTCCTGCGGATACTCCGGCATGTGCGTGATCTCGCCTTTGAATTCACCGGGCGAACGAACATCGATCAAGGGTTTGCCGCTCTTGCTTTGCGCGAGCGCTTCATCGGCGAAGGCGCGGATCTCTTTGTCGTAGCGTTTCGTCGGCACCGGATATTGCGACTCCGGATACTTCGGCACTTCGCGCGTCATCGTGCGGCCGTCGGCTTTCCATTTGTCGCGACCGCCGTTGAGGATTTTCACCTTCTCGTGGCCGAAGAGCCGGAAAGCCCAAAGCGCGTAGCAGGCCCACCAGTTCGCTTTGTCGCCATAGAAAACGCAGGTCGTCTCGGGCGTGATCCCGTTCCGGCGACAGAGCTCGGCGAATTTTTCCGGCGCGATGTAATCGCGAATCACCGGATCCTGCAGATCGGTGCGCCAATCGATGTGAACCGCACCGGGAATATGGCCGGTATCGTAGAGGAGGATGTCTTCGTTCGATTCGATAATGCGAACATCGTTGTCCTTCGAATGCTGCTCGATCCAGGCGGCATCGACCAGAGCTTCGGGGTGTGCGTAAGAGGTTGGTTGCGTTGCCATGCGAGCTAGCTTGAGTCCGGCGGCGAATCGTCGGCAAGACTTTTGGAAGACCGATCCTGCGATTCAAACGTTGTGACATCGGGCGATTGAGCCAAAATTGCTCCGCCGGCTCTGCAGCGTCGGCCAATCGATGCAGCCCACCATCCTCATTGTTGACGACGAAAAGCACACCCGCGACGGCTTGCGCAGTTTGCTCGAGGACGATTACGACGTCTACATCGCAGCCGATATCGCCGGCGCGATGGACGTGCTGGAGCGCGATCAGATCGATGTCCTCCTGACCGATCTGCGCCTCGCGGGCGACGACGGCATGGTCTTGATCGAGCGCGCGCTCAAGATGCCGCGCCCGCCGATCTGCATCATGATGACCGCCTACGGCTCGGTCGATACGGCGGTCGAGGCGATGAAGCGCGGCGCCTACGATTTCGTCACCAAGCCGCTCAATCTCGACAAAGTGGAAATGCTGATCGCGCGCGCGCTCGGCAGCCGCCGGCTGGAGCAGGAGAATCGGACGCTCCGGCAGCAGGTGGATGAGCGCTTCGGCCTGGAAAACATCGTCGGCGAATCGCTCGCCTTGCGCGAAGTGCTCGACACCATCCGCCAGGTCGCGCCCTCTTCCGCGAACGTCTTGCTCGACGGCGAAAGCGGCACGGGCAAGGAACTGGCGGCGCATGCGATCCACAATCTCAGCCGCCGGAACAAGGCGAAATTCGTGACGGTCCACTGCGCGGCGCTCTCGCCGACACTTGCTCGAAAGCGAACTTTTCGGGCACGAACGCGGCGCATTTACCGGCGCGCACGAGCGCCGCATCGGCCGGTTCGAGCAGGCGAACGGCGGCACGATTTTTCTCGATGAGATCGGCGAGATCGACCAGAGCACGCAGGTGAAATTGCTCCGCGTGATCAGCGAAGAGCGCGCCTTCGAGCGCGTGGGCGGCAATCAACTCTTGAAGGCGGACGTGCGCCTGATCGCGGCGACGAACAAGGATCTGGCGAAGCTGGTGCGCGAGGGGAAGTTTCGCGACGATCTCTATTTCCGCTTGAACGTGGTCCACATCACGATGCCGCCGTTGCGCGAGCGGAAGGAGGATATTCCGCTTCTCGTGCGCGCTTTCTTGCGACACTTCGGCAAGGTCGAACGAGAAACCGCGGCTCGAGCTGACGACCGACGCGATGAACACCCTGCTCAACTACGATTGGCCGGGAAATGTGCGCGAGTTGCGCACCGCGATTGAGCACGGCGTGGTCATGGCGAACGGACCGAAGATCACGCTCCGCGAATTGCCGATGAACGTCCGCCAGGCGGCAGCGCCTTGCCCGGAGGCCTCGCCGCCCGCGCGAGGCGGGCGAAGGGGAGCCCGCTCGATCTCCACGAAACCGAGCGCAAGCTGATCCTGCAGGCGCTCGCGAGCACGAGCGGCAATATCACCGCCGCGGCGAAAAAGCTCGGAATCAGCCGCCGCACCCTGCATCGCAAGATCAACGAGATGAACCGTGAGAAGGAAATGCCGAAAGAGGAACTGGACAGCGGGGCATCCGGGAGAGACACTCCGCGCCTTGTCTCTGAGTGATAGCTGACTTGTGACCTTCGATCCCTGACCTCCCTATGCCCGGCGCCGCAGATTTTGTTCAACGGACAGTGCACGCTCTCGAAGAGGGCCGCACCGCTGTCTGGATCAGGCGCGTGCTGGCCGTCCTCGTGGTTCTTGGCCTGGCGCTCTTCTATTTCATTCACGAGTTCCGTGGGCTGGCCACTTCGCAGGCGATGGACCAGGCGCAGATCGGCCGGAACATTGCCAGCCGCCAGGGCTGGAGCACCAACTTCATCCGGCCGCGCGCGGTGGGTCAGCTCCAGGCGCACCACAAGAACGTGGCCCAGCGGATTTGGTACGACACCTACAACGCGCCCCTGCCGCCGCTGGTCAACGCCATCTCCCTTTGGCCGATCAAGTCGCATTGGAAAATGACGCCGATCGATACCATCTACGCCGGAGACAAGATCATCGCCTTCGTCGCCATCCTCCTCTTCCTCGCTTCGCTCGTCATTCTCTACCTGATCGCTTGTCGCCTCTTCGACGAACGACTGGCGATGCTCGGGACCGCGCTCGTTCTGCTCTGCGACACGATCTGGCAATACTCGCTCTCGGGCCTGCCGCAGATGCTCCTGCTCTTTTTGTTCAACGCGACCATCTATCTCCTGATCCGCGCGGTCCAGGCGCAATACGGCGGCGGGAGGGTTGGCCTCTGGCTCGGCGCGGCGGGAGTTGGGTTTGGTTTACTCGCCCTTACCCATGCGCTGACGATCTGGATTTTCGTCGCGGCACTGATCTTCTGCATTTTCTTCTTCCGTCCGCGCGGCTGGGCGGCGGTCATTATCCTGGGAACCTTCATCATCATCTACTCGCCGTGGCTGGTGCGGAATTACGTCGTCTGCGGGAACGTCGGCGGCGTCGCCATTTACTCGGTGCTCGACGGCATGAATCACAGCGAAGCAGGCCACATGCGGCGGGTGGACCTGGATTTGGAAGGCGTGGGCCCCGGCGCGTTCCGCAACAAAATCGCCAACAATCTCGAGACTCAGCTCGCGGGAATTTTCGGATACCTCGGCTGGAGTGTGGTCGCCTGCATGTTCTTCGCCAGCTTGCTCCACCAGTTCAAACGCCCCGAAACCGCGACCATGCGCTGGCTCGTTCTGGTCATGTGGCTCGGGGCGGTCCTCGGCATGACCATTTACGGGGTCAAGGAGGAACAAGGGGTGGCGGCGAATCAGCTGCATCTTCTGTTCATCCCGATCATGACCTGTTTCGGTCTCGCCTACCTGCTCGTGCAATGGAACCGGCTCGACATCGATATTCGGCTCGCCCGGATCGGGTTCATCACCCTCCTCTTCGTCCTTTGCAGTATCCCGACGATCTTTACCGTCGCCCTCCCGTCGACTAAAGTTGGCGTTCGCTGGCCGCCGTATATCCCGCCCTACATCGCCATCCTGAACGACTGGATGCAGCCGGAGGAGATCACCGCCTCCGACATGCCGTGGGCGATCGCCTGGTATGCAGGCCGCCGGGCCGTCTGGCTCCCGGAAACGCAAAAGATTTTCACCGAGTTCCACGACTACGGGATTTTCGGCGCACCCGTGAATGGGCTTTATCTTACGCCGATCAGCGGCAGTCAGAACACGCTGTCGGATATTTTGAAGGGCGAATACCGGGACTGGGCCGGGGTAATCCTGCGGAGCGTGGATTTGCAGAAGTTCCCGCTCAAATGGGCGACCCTGCTGGGACTGGAAAACGAGTGCATCTTCTTCGCGGACCACGATCGGCAAAGGCTGCCTGCGCCCTGATGTCTTCGGAGGGACGTGCTTCTGCATGTCTTGGACGCGCGGACGCGTCCCGCAATCTTATGAGCGCGACCATGCGCGCGCGCGAACTTTCGTCTGCGCGCAAACATTGCGACAGCGATGGGACAAGCGCGCACCGCATGGTGGCGCTTGCTCGGAATGAAAATCGGCGCCGGCACGGTCTTACCGAAAGTGCACGTCACCTGGCCGCATCAGGTCTCGTTAGGCCAGCAATTGCCGGCTCGAGCACGACATCTATTTCAAGTATGACGGCATCTGGGCGCCCGGACCTTCCATCATCATTCACGACCGTGTCTTCCTCGGCTTTGGCTGCGAGTTTAATGTGCGGCGGCGGATTGAAATCGGCGCCGACTGTCTGATCGCGTCCGGCTGCAAGTTCATTGATCACGACCACGGCTCGGCTCGGCGCGACACCCCCATGCGGGAACAGTCGGAAGGTGCGGAGGCAGAGATCATCCTCGGCGAGGACGTCTGGCTGGGAGTGAATGTCGTCATCCTAAAAGGAGTGCATATCGGTCGCGGCGCGATCGTCGGCGCCGGTGCCGTCGTCACCCAGACCATCCGGGAGTTCGAAATCTGGGGCGGCGTGCCGGCGAGAAAGCTCGGGGAGCGTTCGTAACGTTTCAGACTTTCCGGTTTACGAAAGCAGCCGCGAGCGTTTCAATCATCCCGTGGCTCAGCCCAATAAACTCTTCGGCACCGATGGCGTGCGCGGCGTCGCTAACGTGGAACCGGTCACCGCGGAGACCGCGCTCAAGCTTGGCCGGGCCGCGGCGCATGTTTTCACGCAACTGAATCCGCGCGCGCATCCATCCGGCGCGCGCCCCAAGATCGTTCTCGGCAAAGACACCCGGCTCTCCGGTTACATGCTCGAGAACGCGCTCGTCGCCGGCATTACCTCGTTAGGCGTGGATGTGCTCGTGATCGGGCCGCTGCCCACGCCCGGCGTCGCTTACATCACGCGCTCGCTGCGCGCCGATGCGGGCATCGTCCTCTCCGCTTCGCACAATTCCTACGAGGACAACGGGATCAAATTCTTCCGCCACGACGGCTACAAGCTGGACGACAAGGTCGAAGACCAGATCGAGCAGTTGGTCTTCACCGGCGAGATCGATTCCGTGCGGCCAACTGCCGGGAAAATCGGGCGCGCCACCCGCATCGACGACGCGCTCGGCCGCTACGTTGAGTTTGCCAAGGCCAGTTTTCCGCGCGGGATGTCGCTCGAAAAAATGCGCATCGCGGTCGATGTCGCGAACGGCGCCGGTTACAAATCGACCCCCTGCATTCTCCGCGAACTCGGCGCCGACATCACCGTCGAGCACAACGAGCCGGACGGAACCAACATCAACGAAAAATGCGGGAGCACCTATCCGGCGGAAATCCAGCGGATCGTGAAAGCGAGCGGCGCGCAGGTTGGGATCACGAACGATGGCGATGCCGATCGCGTGCTGCTTTGCGATGAGAATGGCGAGATCGTCGATGGTGACGAGATCCTGGCGATCGCCTCCATTGATTTGCTGCAAGCGGGCCGGCTGCGGGAAAATACACTCGTCGCGACGGTGATGAGCAATTTTGGTTTGGACGAAGCGCTCGGCGTGGCGGGCGGCAAAGTCTTTCGGACCAAGGTCGGCGATCGTTATGTAATCGAAGAGATGGTCCGTCGCGATTTGAATCTCGGCGGAGAACAAAGCGGGCATATGATCTTCCGTGATTTCAGCACCACGGGCGACGGGATTGTGAGCGCGCTGCAGATTTTGCGGATTATGAAAGCGACCGGCAAACCGTTGAGCGAATTGAAGCGTTGCCTGACGAAGTATCCACAGGCGCAACGAAACTTGCGCGTCAAAGAGAAGCCCCCTCTGGAGGAGTTGCCGGCGATAATGAAACTCGTGGGCGAAGCGGAGGCGGAGCTGAACGGCAAAGGTCGTGTCTTGCTGCGCTATTCCGGGACGGAGCCGAAGATCCGGTTGTTGATTGAAGGCCGCGAGCTTTCGCAGATCGATCGCCAGGCAAACCGAATCGCCGATGCGATTGAGCGCGCGATTGGAACGGGCGATAACTTATGACCTTGAACCGAGTGATCGAAGCGCTCCTTTTCAGCGCGCAGAAGCCCCTGAGCACCCGCGAGCTGGTCACGGCGATCAAGGGAGCCGGCGATTCGGACGAGCTCTTGCCTAACGAGTTTGCAAGAACAAAGGAAGCCGAAGTCGCCGCGGCACTCGAAGAGTTGAAGATCGAATACATCGAACAAGGGCGCGGATTTCAGCTCATGGAACGAGCGGAGGGCTGGCAATTGGCGAGCGATCCCGCCTACGCGCGCTGGGTGCGGCAATTGTTTCCAGCGGCGAAGCCGGCTCGGCTGACCGCGCCTTCCTTGGAGACGCTCGCGATCGTCGCTTACCGCCAGCCCATTACTCGTGCGGACATCGAGGCGGTGCGTGGAGTGGCGGTCGATGGTGTCCTGCAAAGCTTGATGGAACGCGGCCTGGTCAGGATAGCCGGGCGTGCGGAGGTCCCCGGGCGACCATTGCTTTACGAGACGACCCAATTTTTTCTGGACCACTTTCTTCTGCGGAATCTGGACGAGCTGCCAAACGCCGAGGAACTGCGGCGGCGATACCTTCCCACGGCCGCCGTCCCCAAGGCAGCTCCGGAACCTGAAGCGGCCCCGACCGTTGAAGGTGATTCAACAGCCGAGCCGGCGGCTGATGCGCAGACGTCGCTCTTGTAGGGCGTTTGTGTCAGACGCCATCCGCGCGTCGCCAACATGCTCGTCGTGGCGTTTCATAGAAACGCCCTACAAGACACGCGTGATTGGCTAAACGCCCGCGAACTCGCGCCGCGTCACCCTTGGTTTCGAAGTGGCAGATTCCTGCACCGAAATCTTCTGCAGCTCCACTTTGACGAAGCTGAGGATGACGGGCGCAAGAATAATTCCCGCGATCCCCATCAAGCGTTCGCCGATGATCAAGGCGAGCAACATCAGCCACATCGGATGATGAATGCGACCGCCGATGATCCGGCTGTTCAAGAAGTATTCCAGCTTGTGAATTCCAAGGAGAAAGATAAGCGCGAACGCGGCCAGCTTCGGTGAGACGGTGAAGGCGAGCGCGATGATGACCGTATTGCTGACGATGTTGCCAATGATCGGCAACAAGCCGCAGACAAAGGTGAGGACGAGCAGGACGCTGGCATAGCGGATCCCGGTGGCGAAAACGAAGATCGCGGTCAGTGCGGTGTTGATCGCGGAAATGATCAATTGCGCACTGATGACCGTCTCGAAGCTCTTGTAAAACGAGCTGAAGCGCTTCCGAATCCAGCCAGTGTAGAACGAATAAAGATTCATCTGCGCCGCACCGTTGCGGCGCTCGGGCTCGAAATCCGGATTCAGGAAAACGCCGACCGCGATGACGATCCCGACGACCAGGAAGGCGAACTCTTTGGTCGCCACTTTCACGTAATTTCCGAGGTCGCCGAGAGTACTGCGCACGCCCTCCAGGGCGACTCCGCGAAGGCTGTCCAGATCCGTGAAGGGCAACTCGATGCCGTGTTGCTCGGCATATTTCACCACCACAGGGATCGCGGTCTCGACGATTTCCGGCAAAACGACAAGGGCGCGTTTCAGGAAGAAGACGAAAAAGGAAAATCCCACCGCCAGGAGCACGACAAAGAGGGTAATGGCGATCCATTTCTTCCCGAAGAAGGCAAGCTTCCGAAGGGCCAGGTAGCAAAAGAGAGCGCCGATGAACGGGGTCGCGAGGTGTAAGGCCGCCACCAGGATGAGGAGCAGGGCGAAGACGGCGTAGGAAATGGCGGCTGGTTTTTGCACGGGGCGGGAAGGCCGGTAACGGCAGGGTTATCTTAGCTTGAGATTTGCCGTGCGCCAGAAAGGTCGCGCAGGCTTCCCGCTTTCTTCCAGGGGTTGCAGCGAACGTGATCGGAAGAGTGGTCCATTGACTTGCCCGGCGGTTTACTGAACGCTCTTGCACCTATGAAAAAACTGGCGCGCAAATGCGGAGGATTCCTACTCACGGCGACGGTGCTTTTTGGATTCAGCGGTTGCGGGAGTTACAATCGACTGGTTACCCTTGATCAGACTGTGAACAAGAAGTGGGCGGACGTGCAGTCGGTCTATCAACGCCGAGCTGATCTGATTCCAAATCTGGTCAACACCGTCCAGGGCGCGGCAAACTTCGAGAAGTCGACGCTGACCGAAGTGACGAATGCGCGCGCCAGCGTTGGCCAGGTGAAGCTCGACCCAAGCAAGGCGCCAACGGATGCGGCTGAGCTGGAGAAGTTTCAGCAAGCGCAGGGGCAACTGAGCACTGCGTTCTCGCGTCTCCTTGTGGTGAGCGAAAACTATCCGCAGCTCCGCGCGACCGAAGCGTTCCAGAACCTGCAGGCGCAGCTTGAAGGCACGGAGAACCGGATCTCGGTGGAGCGAAATAATTTCAACGCCGCGGTCCAGGAGTACAACACCGCGATGCAAACTTTCCCGACGAACATGTTGAACAAGATGTTCGGATTTAAGGAGAAACCTTTCTTTAACGCGCAGCCCGATTCGGAGAAAGCGCCGAGCGTGAATTTCGGGACATTTGGAAGCTCACCGGCACCCGCGGTTCCAGCGGCGACCGCGGCTGCGACGCCGTAGAATCAACAATCCATCACTGCACACCTGTCATCCTGAGCGAAGCGAAGGACCTCGCATGCGCATCTGGGGACCTCTCTCGGCGAATAGAGCGCGGATAGCGTGCGCGCTACTTGGCGCAGTATTCCTTCACCTTTGCACAGCCGGCGCTCGCGGGGAGGAAGTGATTCCGCCCAAACCTGCCGGATATTTCAATGATTACGCGAACGTCGTCTCGAATGAGGCCGCGCTCCGTTTCAACGAGCAACTCGCGCAGTTCGAGCGCGAGACTTCGAACCAGGTCGTGGTCGCCGTCTTCCGCAAGATGGAGACGGATTCCTCGATCGAGGATTATACCCAACGCGTCGCCCAATCCTGGGGCGTCGGTCAAAAAGACAAGCGTAACGGCGCGGTCCTCTTCGTCTTCATCGAGGATCGGAAGATGTACATCCAGGTCGGCTATGGCCTGGAAGGCGTGCTGCCGGACGTGACCGCCTTCGACATCACTGAGCGACACATCAAGCCGCATTTCCGGACGCAGGATTACGAAGGCGGACTGGCCGACGGGCATCGATCTGATGCTGCAAAGCCATTCGCGGCGAATACAAGGGCACGGGCAAAACGGTTGCCGAATCGGGCAGTCAGAAAGCTGGCGGTTTCTCCTGCCTGATGTTCGTCATCTTCATTCTGATTCTGCTGATGGTTGTGCGAAGTTCGCGGCGGCAAAGAACGAGGCTAGGGTTACTCCGGCCGTGGCGGACCGTTTATCGGCGGCTGGGGCAGTGGTGGCGGAGGAGGGTGGTCAGGCGGGTCTTCCTCCGGCGGTGGATTCAGCGGCTTCAGTGGCGGTGGCGGAAGCTTCGGTGGCGGCGGTGGCAGGATCTAGTTGGTAAGTTAATTATGCGAACAAAAGAGTTCATCAGCCCGTCTCGACCACAATCGCATCGTCGCTGCGATCACTGCGGCGGAGGCGAAAACGTCCGGCCAGATTCGTGTCTTCATTCAGCGCGGCGAACTGGCGGGTGACGCTCTGCCGCTGGCCGAGAAGAAATTTCTCGAAGCTCGGAATGGAAAAGACGACGGAGCGAAACGCCATCCTGATTCTCGTCGCGCCGCGAGCGCAGAAATTTGCCGTTGTCGGAGATGAAGGCGTTCACCAGAAGTGCGGCGAGGAGTTCTGGCAGCAGTTGGTCGAAGCGATGCGCGAGCATTTCAAACCGAGGCTTTCACGGATGCGCTCGGTGGAAGCGATCGAGGAGCGCCGGGCATTGCTGGCCCAGCATTTCCCGCGGCTCACCACGATCGAAACGAGCTTCCGGACGACATTGTCGAAGGGTGAAGGCCGTGGCGCTTGCAAAGCGGCCCGGCTGGTGTTGATTCCCCGTCCGCAGCGAGTTTTTGAAGTTGCGCCGTTGGTCCCTGGGTTCCCGTCGCTGGACGGAAGCCGCACTCGTCAGGGGTAACCCGGCGCTTAGGAAATATCGGAAAGTGGAAACCGGATATCCGGAAAGAAAAGAATCTCTCCGCAATCCGCGATCCGAAATCCGAAATCAATATATGCCAGTTCGATTACGGTCGTTTTGAAATGCCGAAGACCCTCGTCAAAGAGGAAAGCACGGCCACTGAAACCTACGCGAGGTTCATCGCCGAGCCCTTTGAAGCGGGTTACGGCCACACGGTCGGAAATTCGCTCCGCCGCGTCCTGCTCTCGTCGCTCGAAGGCGCTGCCATCACCGCGATCAAGATCGCCGGTGCACAACATGAGTTCGCCACTTTGCCCGGGCGTCGTCGAGGACGTGACCGACATCGTGCTCAACCTGAAGCGCATCAAATTCAAGGCGGCTGAACACGAGCCGCGAAAGCTTTCTCTGACGGTCGAACAAGGAAGGCGAAGTGACCGCAGGCGACATCCAGCTCATCCAAGGCTACGAAGTGCTGAATCCCGATCAGCTCATCTGCACGACTGGACAAGAAGCACAAGTTCGACGCCGAACTCGAAGTGCGTGTCGGACGCGGGTTTGCCACCGGCGACGAGAACAAGCGCGCCGATCAGCCGATCGGTCTCATCCCGATTGATTCGATCTTCTCACCGGTGACCCGGGTGAAGTATGCCGTGGAGAACTACGCGCGTGGGCCAGCGCACCGATTACGACAAGCTGATCCTCGAAATCTGGACCGACGGCCGGCTGACTCCGGACGACGCCTGCTCCAGGCTTCCGCGATTCTGCGCCATCACCTCGATGTCTTCGTTAACTTCAACGAAGACGTGATCGAGTTCGACGAAACTCCGGCCGGCGTCAGCGAGGAGAACATGAAGCTGAAGAAGCTGCTGAACATGAGCGTGAATGAGATCGAACTGAGCGTGCGCGCGGCAAATTGCCTGAACAACGCGAACATCACCACCGTCGGCCAGCTCGCGCAAAAACCGAGGCGGAGATGCTCAAGTATCGCAACTTCGGCAAGAAATCGCTCAACGAAATCAAGGACAAGCTGCAGCAGCTTGCAGTTGGGCCTCGGGATGAAATTCGACCCCGGCCTGGTCGATACGCCAGATCAGCGGCGAACGGCGCCACGAGCATGAATGGCGCGGCCGACGGAGAAAAGACTTAAGCGCTCGTTAGGCATTTCGACAGCTCGCAAAGGATCAATCCATGAGACACCAAAAGAAGACTCTCAAACTGGGATCTAACGGCCGCGCACCGGAAAGCGATGCTCGCGAATCAGGTTTGCAGCTTGATCGAGCATCAGCGCATCAAGACGACGCTCGCCAAAGCCAAGGCCGTTCGTCCACTCGCGGAAAAAATGGTGACGCTCGGCAAGAAAGGTTCGCTGCATGCGCGCCGCACCGCCCTGGCCGTGCTTCGGCAAAAAGGTGCGGTGAAGAAATTGTTCGACGACATCGCGCCGCGTTCGGCGGATCGAAATGGCGGATACACCCGGATCGTCAAGCTGGGCGCCCGGAAGAGCGATTCCGCTCCCGTCGCCTTTATTGAGTGGGTTGATGCGCCGGTGGTGACCGAAGAGCCTGTCGCGGAGGGCAAGGGCAAGAAGGGCAAGACAGCCAAGACTCCCGCCGAAGCGAAGCCCGCCCGCAAGCCCGCGAAGAAAACTGAAGAAAAAACGAACGCCGACGAGTAGGATTCTATTCGTTAGGCAAGATTCTGGGGCGGCGGTCTTTTTGACCGCCGCTTTTCTTTTCCGAGGTCAGAAGCCGACGCGCCTAGAATCGGGCGGGCCGTCCCACAACTGGAACGGCTACATCCCAACGGCGACACATTTCTTGTCGACGCGAAACAGCCGCGCAAGCGGTAACCCGCTCATTGAGTGTCCGTTGTGATTTCCGTTCTTCATTGGCACAGCCCCTGCAACAGGAGATGGCGAAACAACTACTTCCATGAAAACTACCAAGACAACTTACTCGCTCCTCGTTGGCTCCGAAGAAAAGGGCCGCTCTCTTTTTGAAGGCGCAATCTACGCTCTCATCATCCTCTGCACTGCTTTCTCCGGTTGGCAGTTCGCTTCCAATTCGGTCGCTCTCCCCGGCATGCCGGCCACGAGCAATGCACCCGCCTCGGTGATCGCGAAAGCCGCCCCGCAACCGACAGTGGTGGCGGATCGCGGTTGATCCCGCCCCGGCGGTCGAGAGCGGTTCGCGTGCCGATCTTGAACTCCGATGCAAGATCTTTGCTTCCGCAGCGCGAACACTGTTCCGCGCGCGACATGAAATCCCTCGTTAGGCGTTAATCGCGTTACGGCGATGAACACCCTGCTTCAAGATCTGCGCTACGCGACGCGGACATTGCTTATGCAGCCGGGTTTCACCGTCATCGCCGTGCTCACGCTTGCGCTGGGGATCGGCGCGAACACCGCGATCTTCAGCGTGGTCAACGCCGTTCTGCTGCGACCGCTGCCTTACCCGGAGCCGGAACGACTCGTTTATCTGAATGAAACCAGCGGCGGAGTCGATCAGTCGATCGCTTTGCCGGATTATTTCGACTGGAGAAACGACGCGAAGTCCTTTCAACATCTCGCGCTCACTCGCAACGAATCACGCAATCTTAGCGGGATCGCTGGGCGCGAAGCGGAACGCGTCCCGGTCGCGTTCGTGACCGCGAACTTCTTCAACGTCATCGGCCTCAATCCGCAAATCGGCCGTACCTTCACCGAAGATGAAGACAAACCCGGTGCACCGGCGCTGGTTGTTCTTAGTGATCGCTTATGGGAGCGCGCTTTTCACCGCGATCCGAACATCATCGGTCGCGCGGTGATGTTTCACGGCCAGCCATTCACTGTCACCGGCGTCATGCCGCGCGAGATGGATGCGCCCCACGGCGTCGATGCCTGGTTCTCGGTCATGCGCCGGAGCGCCAACCCCGGATGGCAAAATCGCGCCAACCACCCAATGTTCTATGGCTGGGGACGATTGAAGAACGAAGTCACGCTCGAGCAGGCGCGCAGCGAGATGAAGGCCATCGCCGCGCGCCTCGAACACGTCTACCCTGAAACGAATGCCGGCACGGGCGTTGTTGTAAAACCGCTGCTGGAGAATCTGCTCGGCAGCTACGGCACGAATCTCACCTTGCTTCTTGGCGCGGTCGGACTCGTGCTCCTGATCGCGTGTGCCAACCTGGCCAACCTTTTCGCCGCACGGGGCGCCGCTCGCGCCCGGGAGTTTGCCATCCGCGCGGCTATCGGCGCGTCGCGCGCTCGAATCGTTCGTCAGCTTTTGATCGAGAGCTTTTGCATCGCCCTCGCAGGCGGCGCGCTCGGTTTGCTCTTCGCCATCTGGGGACGCGACGCGCTGGTCGCATTCGCTCCGGTCGGCGCGCCACGTTTTGAAGGAATTGGCTTCGATCTGCGCGTGCTCGGATTCACTCTCGCCCTCGCATCGCTCACGACGATTTTGTTCGGACTCTGGCCCGCCTGGCAGGTAGCGCATGGAGATATTCAGAGTGCATTGCAAGCTGGCTCGTTCGGCAGTTCGGATACGAAGGGCGCCCGGCGCAGTCGTGACTGGCTCGTGATTGTCGAGGTCGCGTTGACCATTCTGCTGTTAAGCGCGGCGGGCCTTGTTCTCAAGAGCCTGGCCCGGATGCAATCGACGGCGCTCGGCTTCGACCCCCGCGGGATCCTCACCACGCGCATCGAATTGCCGTATACCAAATACAACGATGTGCAGACGATCCTGAATTTCACCAATGGATTGCTGGACGAGGTCCGCCGGTTGCCCGGAGTGCAAAGTGCCGCCATCTCATCCAACCCTCCGATGCTCAGCGGTTGGCAGCTGAATTTCCAGCCGGAAGGCGCACCGCCGACCGATCCAAGCCAGCAACCGTCAGCCGACAACGAAGTGGTTACGGGCGATTATTTCGCGACGCTGCAGACGAGCCTGATTCGTGGCCGGACGTTCAACGAGCACGATCGGGCAGATTCTCCACCGGTCGTGATCATCGATCAGACGCTGGCCGAGCTGACCTTCAAAGGACAGGATCCCTTGGGGAAAAGGCTCATGGTCGATACCGAGTCCGATTCTTCGGGCGGCCCACGGCTGCACGAGATTATTGGCGTTGTTCCCCACCTGAAATTCCGGGGCTACGACGACGCTACGCCGGTGCCGTCGTTTTTCTTCCCGCAGACGCAGGTCGGACGCACCAATCTGGTCCTGCTCATTCGCGCGTCCGGGAACGTAAAGCGGCTCGAAAAATCCGTGCGTGAAATCGTCGCCCGCCTCGATCCGGTGCAACCCGTTTTCGATATTCGCCCGATGGAAGAACGCGTCGCGGAAACTTGGGCCACGCATCGGCTCCTGACCTTTTTGCTGGCTATCTTCGCCGGTCTCGCGCTGCTTCTCGCGGCGGTCGGTTTGTATGGCGTGCTTGCTTTCACCACTTTGCGACGCCTGCGTGAAATCGCGGTCCGCCTCGCCCTCGGAGCGCGGCCGGCGCATATCCGACGATTGGTTTTCGGTCACGGGTTCCGCCTCGTCGGTTTCGGCCTGGCCGCCGGTGCGATCGGTCTCACCGCTTCGGCGCATTTGATCCAGAGCTTCCTCTTTGGCGTCACGCCGGTCGATCCGCAGATCTACGCGATCGTCGGTTTCATTCTTACGTTTGTAACAATCCTGGCCGCCTGGCTGCCAGCGCGTCGCGCGTGTCGAGTCAATCCGATCACTGCCCTGCGTGCGGAGTAGCTAAGGCAGCAGGACCAGGCGCCAGTCGATCTTCCCGTCGGCCGTGATCTCGAGATGAGCGATGCTCGCCGGCGCGCCGCGATTCGGCCGCGTGACGCAGCCCGGGTTGAGGAATAAGACGTCGCCGCATCGTTCGTTTCGCGGCACGTGGGTGTGACCATGCAACAAGACATCAACGTTCCGCGGCGGTTTGTCGGGCGGGATATGGATTAGTCGGAAGCGTAACCCGTTCCGCTCGAACTCGACCGAGAGGGGCCAGTCCTCCTCGGTGTCGCAATTGCCCCGGACAATAGTCACGGGCGGGCCGACCAATTCGACCTTTTGGAGAAGGCTCGGTGAGCAGACATCGCCGAGATGCCAGATCTCGTCGGCGTCCGCCGCGAGCTCATCCAACTTCGGTGGCAGATGATCGTGCGTGTCAGCCAGGACCAGGATGCGGAGGGAAGCGGCGTTTTGCACTGCGATAAGCTCCAAATTCCAAGGCCCAAGCTCCAGAGAAATTTTAAGCCGCAAGCTCAAAAGATCGATGCGCGATAACTTTGAGATTTGGAGCTTGGAGCTTCTTTGGAGCTTGGATGTTGGAATTTGAAGCTTCCACGCCTATCTTCCGCCCGTGTCATTCAAAGACTTTGGCCTCTCGCCCGAGGTCGTGCGCGGGACTCAGGCGATGGGCTTTACCGACCCGACGCCGATCCAACTGCGCGCTTTCCCCATTGTCCTCGCGGGCAAGGATCTGATCGGCACTGCGCAGACCGGGACCGGCAAGACCGCCGCCTTTGCGCTGCCCATCCTGACGAATCTCGCGCAACACGGCGCGTTTCGCTGTCTCGTGCTCGAGCCGACCCGCGAGCTGGCCGCGCAGGTGGAGACGGCTTTTCGCGATTACGGACGTTTTACGGATCTGCGCGTGTCGGTGGTGCACGGTGGTGTCGGCTACGGCAAACAACGTGAAGAAGCGGCCGCCGGGATGGACATCGTTTGCGCAACGCCGGGGCGGTTGCTCGATCTCATGGAGCAACGCACGATCAACATGCGCAACGTCAACATCCTCGTCCTCGACGAGGTCGATCGGATGCTGGACATGGGTTTTCTCCCGGACGTGCGCCGCATCGTCGAGCAAATCTCGACCGACCGGCAGACGCTGCTTTTTTCCGCCACGCTTGCCGCCGGAGATTGAGCGCCTGGCCGCGTGGGTCCTGCGCGATCCGCAGGTGGTGGAGATCGGCGCGCAACGTACGCCGGCGGAAACGGTCAGCCACGCGGTCTATCCGGTGGCGGCGGAGCAAAAGTTCGATCTGCTCATGGCGCTCCTGGAGCGGACGAATTTCGACAGCGCGCTGATTTTCTCCCGCACCAAACACGGCGCGGACAAGATCGCGGTGAAGCTGAAACAGGGTCGCCATTCCGTGGCGGTCTTGCATTCAAACCGGACGCAACGCGAGCGCGTCGAAGCGCTCGAGGGTTTCAAGAGCGGCAAGTACGAGATCATGGTCGCGACGGACATCGCGGCGCGCGGGATCGACATTGCGGGCGTCAGTCACGTCATCAATTACGACGTGCCGGAGCATACGCGAAGATTACGTCCACCGCATCGGGCGAACGGGACGCGCGCAAAAGGTGGGCGACGCTTTCACCCTCATGAACGGCGAGGAGCTTCCTTCCTTGCAAGCGATCGAGCAGTTCATCGGCCAGAAGATTCCCCGGCTCAAGCTGGAAGGATTTTCCTACCTTTACACCGCGCTTTTCGAGCCGGAATCAATCACCGGCGGGAAACGTTCGATCGGCGGTGGCCGGACGCACGGCGGTTATTCCTACGGGCGCCGGCGGCGGTAGTCGCCGGGCGCGCGGTCTTTTTCCACTACTTGTTAGACGAGGACTTCAACCGTCAACGGCAGGCACCGGCTCGGTTTCGTGCAGCCGGCCGTAATCGACTTTTAGCTTGCCGTCTTCGGTCTCTTCGTAAACATCGACGAAGCGTTCGCCCCAGCGCACTTCATCCCAGTTGTAATCCTGCTGGCTTTGCACGGAGGCCGCCATAACGGTTTCAATCGAAGTCGCAGAGGCGACGAAGAAGGCATCGCATTTCTCCAGGACCTCCGGCGTGGCCCCGTAGAGCGGACTTTGCTCATCGATGGTGTGGCGAATGGTGAGCGCGGCCGGGAAGTTAACCATTTGCTCGGGATAAACCTTCAGCGTGTGAAAGCGGCGGATGTCTTCGCCTTCCAGCACCCGTTCGTCGCGCGAAAGCAGCAGGGAAAAGCGCGCTTCCACCATGGTGGTATGACGCAGATTGGCCACGCGGAACATAAGCGATGGTTTGCCGTCGTGATTCCCGATCAGGATGTGGCGGCTAAAAAGGATCCGCGCGGTGGGCCGCGAGAAACGCACGAAGATCAAACCGGTGATCACGGCGATCCAGATCATGCCCAGAAAATTTCGATCGTGACAATGACGTGACCGTAGAGCGTGGCCGGATACATGTGGCCGTAGCCGACGGTGGCGAGCGTTTCCACGCTGAAGAAAAAAGCTTCTGGGTACGAGCCCGGCGTCATCTCGCCGATGCACGGACCGCCGATTGCGTAGAGAAGTGCGAAGACGAGATGGATGAGGATGTAACTGCCGAGGAGCGTAAGCGCGAAATGCTTCCAGCTTAACGAGAGAACGCGGTGATAAATGTCACGCCAACCGCCGCGCGCGGCGTTGATCTTGAGAAACTCAGTCCGTCCCGCGCGGACGGAGATGGGTGCGGAGTTCTTCCTCATGTCGTGAATCGCGGTCCGTGGTTTCAGGTTGCGATTAGGGCAAGCTAAGCCGATGAGCAAAGATTGCGCATCCCTGATCTTGCCGGCCCCTGCGCAGCCGCGATTTGAAGAAGAAAACCATGAACACTTACCCGAAAAGCCCCAAAGAAATGACCAGCGGGATGATGTGGTTCCCGCGAATGGTGGATAAGATTCGCCTCCATGCGCGCGGCGAGCTTACCGAGGACTACCACGAAAATCTCGGCGGCGGAATGGACAAGCGCTGCGTCGGTTTCCTACGCGTGGAATATCCGGAATTACGCGCGCGCGTTCTGCAGGGCGGGAGCGACGAAGAGATCCTCGAGTGGTGTTTCGAAAAGGGACGGCGTCTGAATGATGGTGATCTCCTGATTTGGAACTCCTTCGTCTCGAAGTTCGGCTGGAACGATCAGGTCACGAAGCGTCTGGAGGAGCTGAAGGAGAAGATCGGCGTGCCCCACCGGACGGACATCGTGACGATTCCCGATCTGCTCGATTTGGATGAGAAGCGCCGAAACTAGGCCAGGAGGCTGATTGACGAAGATTTTGCTTCCTGTTTTCAGACAGGTGAGACATACCCTCGGAGTTTCGCCCTTCGTTAGGAGCACCCTATGACCGATTTCATCTCAACCTTGATGTCCGATGTCAGAGCCAAAAACCCGTCGGAGCCGGAGTTTCATCAGGCGGTTCAGGAAGTTGCGGAGTCGCTCGCCGTCGTCCTCGACCAGCATCCGGAATATCGGAAGGCCAAGATAATTGAGCGCATCATCGAGCCAGAGCGCGTGATCATGTTTCGCGTGCCCTGGCAGAACGATGCCGGCGAGTTGCAGGTCAACCGCGGTTTCCGCATTCAGATGAATAGCGCGATCGGCCCGTATAAAGGCGGGCTCCGCTTTCATCCCACGGTCAATCTCGGAATCTTGAAGTTCCTCGCCTTCGAACAGGTCTTTAAAAACGCGCTTACAACCCTGCCGATGGGTGGCGGGAAGGGCGGCTCCGACTTCGATCCGAAGGGCAAGAGTGACAGCGAAGTGATGCGGTTTTGCCAGGCATTCATGTGTGAGCTTTTCCGCCATATCGGCCCGGACACAGATGTGCCCGCGGGTGACATCGGCGTCGGTTCGCGCGAGATCGGCTTTCTCTTCGGGATGTACAAGCGGCTCCGGAACGAGTTTACCGGGGTGATGACCGGCAAAGGCCTGACCTGGGGCGGTTCGGTCATTCGGCCGGAAGCGACCGGCTACGGCGCGGTCTACTTCGCGGGGGAAATGCTGAAGACGCGCAAAGAGGAATTGAAAGGCAAAACGTGTCTCGTTTCCGGCAGCGGCAACGTCGCGCAATACACGGTGGATAAATTGATCTCGTTAGGTGCGCGTGCAGTGACTCTTTCCGACTCAAGCGGTTACATATTTGACGAGGCGGGGATTGATCACGAGAAACTCGCCTTTGTCATGGAGCTGAAGAACAACCGCCGCGGCCGGATCGAGGAATACGCGGACAGATTCAAGGGCGCGATTTTTACTCCGATCGATCCGAAGCTGGAGCACAATCCGCTTTGGGATCATAAGGCGGAGTGCGCGTTCCCGAGCGCAACGCAGAACGAGATCAACGACAAGGACGCGGCCAATCTCCTGCGCAATGGCGTCTACGTGGTCTCGGAAGGCGCGAACATGCCGACCAGCATCGCGGGCGTGAATCAATTCCTGGAGGCGAAGATTCTTTTCGGCCCTGGCAAAGCGGCGAACGCCGGTGGCGTGGCGACCTCCGGCCTCGAGATGGCGCAAAACAGCATGCGTATTTCCTGGACGCGCGAAGAAGTCGATACCCGCCTGTTCAACATCATGAAGACGATCCACGAGAATTGCCATCGGACCGCGGAAAAATACGGGACGCCGGGCAATTACGTGAATGGCGCGAACATCGCGGGCTTTCTCAAAGTGGCCAACGCGATGATGGATCAGGGCCTGGTCTAGCGCTTTCTGGAACAGGGCGACAGTTGCCATCCCGACCGAGCAATCCGAGGCCGCCCTCAAGGATGCGGGGAGTGCGGACCTGTGGAAAGCTGCGGCGTGAAAACTCATGCGTCGCTGGCTTTCGCGGTGGCCCTATCTTTGGGTGGGGCGCAAGCGGAGGAGGCAACGCCAACGCCTGCTCCCACGCCCACGTTGTATTCCACGCAGACGCTGGCTGACCTGAAGCGTCTGCAACAAGCCGCCCTAACGAGTGATTACGCCTACCGGCAGGTGGCCCACCTGACGAATAACATCGGGCCGCGCTTGAGTGGTTCGGCGCAGGCGCAAAAGGCGGTGGAATATGTGGCCGCGGAGTTGAAAGCGATCGGCTGCGAAGTGCGGACGGAAAAGGTGATGGTGCCGCATTGGGTGCGCGGAGAAGAAACCGGCGCGCTGACGGAATTCCCGGGCAGGCGGCGAACACGACGCAGAAAATTGTCCTGACCGCGCTCGGCGGCAGCGTGGCCACCAAGCCTGAAGGCTTGACCGCGGAGGTGCTGGTGGTGCGCGATTTCGATGAACTGAAGTCGTTAGGCCGGGAGAAGGTTGCGGGCAGGATTGTTCTCTTCAATGCGATCTACGACAAGGCGATGGCCGCGCAGGGCCACGCCGGCGATGCATATGGCGAGGCGGTGGTCTATCGCGGTGACGGGCCGAGCGCGGCGGCGCGGCTCGGTGCGGCAGCTGCGCTGATCCGCTCCGTAGGCAGCGCGGACTACCGATTGCCGCACACCGGCGCCACGAATTACGCGGAAGACGCGCCGAAGATCCCGGCCGCCGCGGTCACGGCGGAAGATGCGGAGCTGATCGCGTCGCTCGTTCCGCAGGGTGTGGTGCGGATGAAGTTGCTGCTCACGCCGCAGGAACTGCCGGAGGTGGAAAGCTTCAATGTGATCGGTGATATCAAAGGGAGCGTGCATCCGGAACAGGTGGTGATTGTCTCCGGGCATCTCGATTCCTGGGACCTCGGAACCGGCGCGATCGATGACGGCGCGGGTGTCGCGGTCTCGATGCAGGTGGCGAATCTGATCAAGCAACTCGGGTTGCATCCAAAGCGGACAATCCGCGTCATCGCGTGGATGAACGAAGAGAATGGATTGCGCGGCGCGAAGGCCTATGCCGCGGATCACGCCTCGGAGATGGCGAATCACTTCGCCGCGATGGAGATCGACGGCGGGGCCGGTCATCCCGTGGGGATGAACATGAGAGCGAAGCCGGAAGTGAAAGCGATGCTCGAGCCGGTCGCGAAAATCCTGCAATCATCCGGCGCGGGTTTGCTCAGCCTGGTCGAAAACGCCGGCGCTGACATTAGCCCGATGGAGCCTGCGGGCGTCCCGACGTTCCATCCAATCCAGGACGGCCGCTTCTACTTTCAATATCATCACACGGCAGCCGATACTTTGGACAAGATCGTGCCAAAGGAGTTGGCGGAGAATGCGGCGGTCGCCGCCGTGACCGCGTACGGCTTGGCGAATATCGAGCAGCCTCTGCCGCGCTGATCGTGTCCACGGCTTCGTCTTCCGCGCCCTTCGAGATTACGGTCCGCGTCGCTGCCGCGGACATCGACGAGCAAGGCCACGTCAACAATGTCGTCTATCTGCGCTGGGCGCAGGAGGTGGCGATCGCGCACTGGCTGGCGCTGGCATCAGTGGACCTGCAAACGAGCGTCGGCTGGGTCGCCGTGCGGCACGAGATCGATTACAAGGCGCCAGGATTTCTCGGCGATGAACTGCGCGTCCGGACGTGGGTGGGCACGGTGAAGGGACTCGCCTTCGAAAGGCATACGGAAATTGCGCGCCGCGCAGATCAGCGGCTGCTTGCGCAAGCGCGCACGCTCTGGTGTCCGATCAACCCAGACACCGGCCGCCCGAAGCGCGTGAGCCAGGAATTGCGTGCCTTGTTTTCCGCTGCCGGAGCGTCTCGTTAGACCTTTGATTCAAGAGCGCCTTCCGGCGCGGCGACCGCTGCTTCGCCTTCGGCGAAATTGCCCAGCTTGCGGAATTTGGCGTAACGCGCTCGCAGGAGTTCGTCGATGCCGAGTGGCGTCAGGCGTTCGAGATTCCGGCGCAAGGCGCTCCCCAAGTGCGCCGCCGCGAGATCGTGATCGCGATGCGCACCGCCCTCCGGTTCGGGCACGACTTCATCGACCACGCCGAGCCGCATCAGGTCGTCGGCAGTGAGCTTGAGCGCATCGGCAGCTTCGGCCGCATGACGCCCATCCTTCCACAAAATCGCGGAGCAGGCTTCCGGAGTGATCACCGAGTAATAGGCGTGCTCCAGAATGAGCACGCGATCCGCGACCCCGATGCCGAGCGCGCCACCCGAGCCGCCTTCGCCGATGACCACGGCGATGATCGGCACCCGCAGGTTCATCATCTCGCGGAGATTCACTGCGATCGCTTCCGCGATGTGGCGTTCTTCGGAACCGATGCCGGGATAAGCGCCGGGCGTGTCGATCAGGCAAATCACCGGCAGGCCGAACTTCTCTGCCAGGCGCATGACCCGGAGCGCCTTGCGGTAGCCCTCCGGGTAGCGCGCAGCCAAAGTTCCGCATGACGCTCTCTTTTGCGTCGCGCCCCTTCTGTTGGGTGATGATCGCGCAACGCGCGGATCCGATCCTGGCCAGGCCACACGGCATCGCCCGGTCGTCGCCGAAGAAACGATCGCCGTGCAATTCGATCCATTCGGTGAAGCAGCGCCCGATGTAATCGAGCGCGAAAGGGCGCTGCACGTGACGAGCAATTTGCACGCGCTGCCAGGCGGTCAGGTGGTCGTAAATCTCCCGGCGGGTCTCGCGGATCTTCTTCTCCATGGACTCGACCTCGGTCTCGAAGTCGATCTCGTGTTCGTCCGAATGATTCTTCAGATCCTGGAGGCGGCGCTGCAATTCCAGAATCGGCTTTTCAAAATCGAGCGGCTTAACTTCCATCGCTAATCAGTAATGGTGACAGTGGTCTTGCCGTTGACAAGGCCGCTCAGTTCTTCCACATCGGGGGCGGCCATCCCGAGGCCAAAAGGCGGCGGGGCTACGCTCCGGGGAAACTTTGCGCGATCGACCTCCGCGTAGAGGATATAGCCGGGGGTATTGAGTCGAATCCAGCGCAGGCTGCCGGCGTAATCCTTGGTTCCGAAACCGACCCGCTTATCCCCTTGCCACGCCATCGTTTCGGCGACGCGGGTAGTGATGCGTGGAGGAGTCTTCGGTGGTGGTTTCACCGTGCGCAGGCGATAGCGCTTAAAAAAAACGCCCTTGTCCAACAGGGTCACGCTTTTGCTTTTTCGTTGGATGAAAAGCGAGAAATCCGGATGCGATATCAAGAGACGCTGGCCGATACGGAGCATGTTTCCGCTGAGATTATTCGTGCGCATGATCAACTCGGGAGTCGTTTTGGTCTTGGCCGCAATGCGCGCGAGGACGTCACCGCTCTTGACGATGTATTCCTGTTTTTCCGGCGACGGATATTTCGAGAGCAGGATGTCGATATTGATGTCGCCGAGCACATCTTTCGCTTCTTCGGTATGCGCGCCGTTGGGATACTTCTGGAGGAACGCGGTCAGCGCAGCGCGCGCGTCGCTCAGCCTGCCTTCCTGCCGAAGCTTGGCCGCGGCCTGAAACTCCGGCAGGCTTACGTCCACCTTCGGCTCTTCCGGCACCTGGCCGCTCTGTTCGGCGCGCACCGCCAGCTCGGGCTTGATGATGATGTGGTAACTGAAGAACGCGGCGCTCCCGAAGATCACCACTGCGAGCAGGAGGGCGAAAAGCCACTTAATGAGCGTCGCGGTCATTCTGAATCGCCTTCTGCCGGGTCCGGAGCCGCGCGTCGTCAGGCAGTCGAGGCGGTGACGGCCATGGTTGTCCGCGACAGCTGCCGATGCGGAGCTAAGAAAAGGTTTCCCAAGCGGCCGGCCGAGGCAGTTGCTCCCCGTCCTTGCCCCAGGTGAAGTGGCAGTCCTGGCAGTAAAATTCCTTCTGGAAAATCCCAAGCGCGAACATGATTCCGGCCAGTCCGGGCGTGAGAAACTTGCGCGTCAGCTGCGGATATTCGATCCGGGGCGACTGGCATTGCGGGCAACGAATCGCGGAAGCGCCGAGGTCCGGATCGCTCGCTTCCCAATCGACCATCAACTTGTGCGCCGCCTCGAAGTCTTTCTCATCGACCATGACCTTGGCGTTCGCCTGCGGTTTCGACATGAAGGCGACGGACTGCAAATGCCCTTCATTGTGGACATCCGCGTTCACGCCTTTTTCCAGCAACCGATCCTTGAGATGCCTGGCTTTGGTCGGTTCGTTGAACGTTGCAATCGTGACCATAAAATTGGTTCTTCTGTCGCTCCTCTCGTCGTCAGATCAAACATCAACAAGCGGCGAAGTGCAACCGCGAGGACCATTGCTGGAGCGACCGCGAGGCGTCTCTAGTTGTCGTCCGTCACGCGCACGCGGAGGAGGGTTGGCGTGACCGCGCCGTTGCCGGTTAACGGCGTGAGGCCGCGATAGACGACGACCTCCATGTTCGGTCCCGGTCCAGGTGTGTCGGAGATCTGCTCGACCTCGTTTGCCCAATTGATCGCGTTCCCGGAGTTCTCGACGAAGTAGGTGAGGTTGGGCGCATCGGTCCGCCGGCGGAAGGTGATGGTCGGATAAGGTTTGATAATGTTGCCGTCGTTAGGGTCGGCGAAATTCATCGTGCCGGGCAGCGGCAGGACCGCGCTGTCCGAATGGAAGGGATCGCCATTGAAGGCGAATTCGAGGAAGTTCGAGAGACCATCGCCCTCGATGTCAACGAGAGCGGCGGCGTTCGGGCCGCTGAATCCGGGAAATTGGTTTGCCCAGGTCGCGTTGTAGGGCGTGTCGTCGTGGATCGTCACCGAAGCGGACCCGGCCGCGCCGACGAAGTAGCCGACGCCGGGTTGCAGCGTGACTGTCGCGTTTTCATCGAACTCGACGGGATCGTTGTCGCTCACGGGTGTCAACACCAGCGTCGCGCTGGTCGCGCCGGCCGGAATGGTGACGGTGCTGGCTGAGGAGGCGCCGGTCACGACATAGTCCGCGTTCGCAGATCCCGGGGGAGTCGCGCTTCCGCTCAACTGGAATTGGACTGGCAATCCACCTGCACCGGCCGCAAGTGAAGAACTGACCGTGATACTGGCCGGCAGTGCGCCTCGTTCAAACGCATCCGGATTGGAGACGACAACGCTGATCACGGGGACGCGGGTCGCGCTGACCACGAGATCATCGATGCGGACGTTGGGTGATTGTCCGCTGGAGCCATCGAGGGTGTAACGAAGCCTAACGGAGGCGGCGTTGTTCAGCGCGGTCTGGCTCGAAAAATCAACCATCTTGTCCACGAAGGTGGTCGAGGTGGTGGCGGTATTCACACCCGGGAGCGTGGTGAAGCCGCCGCCATTGACGCTCCAGGACCACAGTCCGCTGGTGTATCCGGTAGTGGTCCCGCGGGTGGCGAAGGCGATGTTGAGCGCCGCGTAGCCGCTCATGGAAAATGTAATTTCAATGTAGGTGCCGTTGCCCGCGGTGCCTTGCAGCGCCAGCGCCTGACCGGTGACGCCTCCGAAGTTCGTGACCACGCCGCCCCATCCGGTGAAATCGATCGCGCCTGTTCCCATCGTGGCCGGCAGGGGATTCGGATAAGGCGTGGTGTCGAAATTCCAGGAAGCGATCGTGTCCGTCCCTGCGGGGGGCGGAGCGGTCAGGGAGAGGGTTAGTTGGATGGTGCCGGAGAGTCCACTGGTGCCGTCGACGGCGATGCGGTAGACCACGCCAGCCGTGGCGGCGAAGGCGACCTGACTCGTTAGGTTTGGTCCGCCATTGTTATCACTGGCGATCTGGGTGAGCGCGTTCACGGCGGTACCGGTGTAAACGCCGAGGAGCGTGTCAAAATTGCTGCCGTTGGTGTCGATAATGACGTTACCCGAGGAGGGAGCAGTCCATTTCCACCAGACCGATTTGCCGCCGGGGTTCCCGCCGTGATTTGGTTCGCCGATTTCCTTGGTCGCATTCAGATTGGTCCCCGAAACCGAGGTCGATGTTCCGGTGAGAGTGACCGCACCGGCAAAGTTATCGTTCGCCGGCGGCGCCCCGGCTAGTGGCGGCCGCCAGCCAAAGCGAAGCATTGATAATCAGATCGCCGTTATCGCCACCGGCATCGTGCCAGCCGTCGAAGAGGGTATCGCCGCTCGCGCCCGTCCCATCGTCCGCGGGCGAGCTATCACCGATGGCGACGAACTTCCCGGCGCCAAAGGTCCCGTAGGCCACCATGACGTTGGCGTTGGTGTGCGAGGAGGAAGTCCAGACCGCGCCGCGGACGCTCGCGTTTTTTGTCGGATCGATCGTCATCGAAGCGCCAGCCGCATAAGCAAACTGCGTGATCGTGCCCGCGGCGCCATGGGTGATCGGATTGGTCGCCGAACCATCAACCGATTCGTTGTTCGGCGAGATGTTGTTTTCGTTGATCGTGACTCCGAAGGGAGCGGCCTGAATGGAGTTGGTGGCGAAGAGATCGTTCCAAATCGCGACGGAATCTTTTCCGTCGCCATCGCGATCGGAGCCGACATGATCCGCGACCATGAAGAGACTCCCGCCATCGCGGACAAACTTCACGATCGCGGTCTTTTCGGCGGTGGTGAATGACTTGTTAGGCTCATCCACGACAAACACTTTGTAATTCGAGAGATCCTGGACGTTCCCCGCGTTCTGGTAGGTGATGGCCGTCCCCAGCGGCAGCGTCTCGACGTGATGTCCGCGCTGCACCAGGGCAATTCCCCAGGCGGAGATGCCGCCTTTCCAGTAAGTCTCTGCGGTCGCCCCGGTGACGTTGGCCTGATCGGGAGTGGGGATGCGTTGCGGAATATTGTTGTCCGCGTCGATCACCCAATCGGCGTTGCCGGCCGTCTCCGCGTGGGTGGCGTCGAAGAGAAAGGAAGCGGCGCGCGTTTCGGGCAGCGCGAATCGGCAAGAGAGGAGCACGAAGACGACAAAAGCTCGGGCGTTGAAGGCGGGAATTATCACAAGGGAAACGAAGCCGATCGGCGGCCGCTAAGGGGAATCTGTGATTGTATCGCACCTGCACGCCTTGGTCGACGCATTTGAGTGGAGGCCGCTTTTGGAAAAGTGCCTCCGCTTGGCGCGAGAGCAGCTTTGTTTTTAATGGGAATGTAGCTGGCGAACTTGTGCGGTCGCTCCCAATGAAGCAACGTAAATGGAGATAAAATATGGATGCGGATACCAACAACGAGGAGACTAACGACAGCAGTTCGCAAACGGCTCAGGGATCCGAGCAAACGCCCGCTTCGAAGCTGCGCGATCTGCGGCCTGAAAAGGACCCGATGGGTGGCGGAAAAACGGCGCTGCAAGTAGCCGGCCTTTAGGGTTTTCGACGGCTGCGTCTCCGCGAGCTGAGCGCCTGAAGCGACAGCCTCCGGCACAATTACTGCCCCGGGAGCGTAATCGAGCCCGGCACCTTCACGTTCGACGGCAGCTCGACGTCCTCCGCGCCAAACGCGACCGCGCTGGCGACTAGCTTTCCTTTCATTACCTGGCCTACGCCACGCGCGGCATCGCCGGCCTTTACACTTTCCAATTTCACGGCTTGCCCGTGTCGAAAAATCTTCGTCTTGGGTGTCACCACGATGACTTGCGATCCCTTGTCCCACCCGAGCGTGAAAGTGTTCTCGATCGTGTTCCGATCCGCCACGTGTCCGCGAAATTCGTAGTACGCGCTCTCCTTTATTCTCGTTGCTTCCTTCTTCGGCTCCCCGGCCCGCGCGCAAATCGTGAAAGGCAGTGCCGTGAGCACGACCGATGCGATGATCCGCAACTGTAAGCGCGATCTCATCCTCTCCGCACTTTACCAAAACACTCGCGTCGTCGGCGAGCAATTCTATCGTCGCCGGGATCGGTGCTCGTGCTCGGTGTTCAAAAGTATTCCGTCCTCCCGTCGTAGCCGTGCACTACTGCGGTCGACTGGCCGATTTCCTGCATGATTTGTCGCGTGAGGTTGAGTTTTCGTTTCGAGAAAATTGTCGCCATGCAGACCGCCTCGTCCGCCGGCAGGACGAGAACAAGGAACAACCCAATCGATGCCACCCTTCTGGGCAATTTTTTCATTCCAGAGAGCATGAGAGAGTCTGCCCGGCTCTCCGCACATGACGTGGCATTTGTGAAATGGTGTCAAGTATCAAGAGGAGGCAAGGCGAACGATTTGCTGGGGTTGACCCAGGCTGCGCGGAGCGCGTTCGTCATCGTCGGCAGCTTTCATTTCCGATAAGCGAATCCGGGTGCGAGCTGGTCTCGCGGACTTTGCACTCGGTCAATCCGCTCGCAAATTGTTGGTATGAACAAGGACAAAGTCGCCCTGGTCACCGGCGCCAACAAAGGCATCGGTTTTGAAGTGGCCCACCAGCTCGTGCGACATGGGTTTCAGGTTTTCGTCGGCGCGCGCAATGTCGTCGCCGGGCGCGCCGCCACCGAGAAACTCAGCGCCGATGGGAAGGCAACGTTTCTTGAGATCGATGTCTCGGATGCCCAGAGCATCCATCGCGCGGCCGATGAGTTCTCACGCCAGGCCGGGCATCTCGACGTCCTGGTCAACAACGCCGGCATTCTACTCGACGACGACAAAGAGGCGCTCACCGTCACGCCGAAGATTTTCGAGACGACCTTCCGCACGAACACCCTCGGACCCTGGCTCGTCGCGCAAACATTCCTGCCGATGTTGAAGAAGAGCGGCGCGCCGCGCATCGTCAACGTCTCGAGCGGCGGCGGCCAGCTCGAAGGCGGCGCCGACGGATGGGCGCCGGGTTACTGCGTGTCAAAGACGGCGTTGAATGGCGTCACCGTGCAACTCGCCGCCGCTCTGCCGAAGTTCGCGATCAATTGCGTTTGCCCTGGCTGGGTTCGCACAGACATGGGCGGCAAGAACGCCACCCGCTCCGTCGGCGAAGGCGCCGCGGGCATCGTCTGGCTGGCCCTCGAGGCACCACAGGATCTCACCGGGAAATTCATCAGGGACCGCAAGGTCATCCCATGGTGATGAGCCTGATCACTCACGCGCGGATCGCGCTTTTGTTCGTTCTTGGTTTTTCGTTTCAGGCCATCACTCGCGGGGCCACGCTCGCAGGGAAAGAAGTCCGGGGTGGCGGCACGGTCGAGATCCAATTTCTTGTCTCCAAATATTATCAGGACTTCGCCGCCCAAGGCGGGAATCCGCATTGCGCGACTGGACGAGCCATCCTCACGTTTCCGCCCGGCTTTGATCCCGCGCGACCCTGGCCCCTGCTCATCGTTAGCTCCACCACCGATCGCGCTCGCACCAGTATGATGGATGCGGAGTGGTACCATCCTCCTGCCGACGCCGAAGGCTGGGTGATTCTCGCCTCCGATGCGACGATCAGACCCCAGCATGATTCCACTCCGTGGCGTCTCGGGATGTTAGGCGCGGCTTTGGAAGCGATGCGAAAAGATTGGCCGCAGAGTGCCAAATGGCCGGTCGCGTTCGCGGGCATGTCCGGCGGCGCCAAGCGGAGCGGCGTTCTCGGCGCGATGCTGGCCAAGGCCGGAATGGTCAACATCTGTGGCTTCTATCTCGCCGGGATCAACGACGATCGCCTCAGCGTCGCCTACCGCGACTACCAACCGGGCGCGGATTTCCTCAACATTCCCATTTGGATCAGCGGCGGGATGGACGACCTGATCGCTTCGCCTTCCAAGCAGGGCGCGCTGGAAGTTTCGCTTCGCCGCACCGGATTCAAACGCGTGCGCGTCGAGCATTTCATGGGCGAACACTGGCTCAAGCGGAGCGAAGTGCGGCTCGCCTTGCGCTGGTTCCGCGAGCAGGGGCATTTCTAGGGATTTGTCGTTAGGGCCGCAGCAGCCAATCGATCGCGGCGTCGACGTGGATCTGCGTCGTATCCAACACCGGCAGACCCGCCGCCGTCGGTTCGCGCAGGATCAACGACAACTCCGTCCCGCCGAGAATTAATCCGTCAACGCCGTCGCGCTGTTTCATCGCCTCCACGATTTCGAGCAACGCCGCCCGCGTCTCATCCAGGATCGTCCCGACGAAGAGCTCGCCCATGTATTTGCCGTGGATGAACGCCTGCTCGTCCTCGTTCGGCACCACGATCGCCATCTCCCGTCGCGCAAATGCCTCTGGAAAAAGCGGCGCCTGCATCGTGAACCGCGTGCCGAAGAGCGCCAGCCGCCGCAAGCCGGCCGCCGCCGCGGCATCGGCCGTTGCTTCCACAATGCTCAGCAGCGGGATGCGAACCCGCTGCTGCACCTCATCGAACACGAGGTGCGGGGTGTTCGCCGCGATCAGCGCGAAATCGGCACCGGCGCGCGCGAGCCGTTCGATTTCGTCGCTTAGATAATCAACTACCGGTGGCAGCTCGTTCGCCGTGAACCAGTCGATCAGCTTTTTGTTATCGACGCTGTTGATGACCATCGATGGCGGACGACCTTCCGCGTTTCGCGCGCGGTAGCCCGCAATCAGGCGGCGGTAATATTCGATCGTCGATTCCGGCCCCGTCCCACCGATCATGCCGAGCGTCTTCACGCCCGCTAGCTTTGCTCGTGCGCCGGGAATAGCCGAGCGCTTTTCGCGGGGTCGCTGAAACTCAGCTGCCGTTTCGGTCTGCCGAGAGCACGAAGCGATTGCCTTCGCTGTCCTTGAACATCGCGTAAGTCCCCCAAGGCTGCTTCTCCGGCGGCCCTTCAAACTCTACCCCGCGCCCGGTGAGTTCCTTGTAGGTCTGGTCGATGTCGTCGCAGGCGTACGACATTGGCATCATCGAGCCGATCCGCTTTTCCTCGCCCTCGGCGGTGAAGAGCACCACCCGCGTTTCGGCCTTGGGTACGCGCAACTCGATCCAGCGTTGTTTCTCGTCGAATGGCTGATCGGTGATGATGGTGAAGCCGAGCTTCTCGGTGTAAAAATCCAGGGCCCGGTTCTGATCGGCCACTGGGATGCTGACGAATTTGATTTGTTTGATCATGGTAAGCCCGAGCGTAAAAGCGCCGCTACCTCCGCGTCCAGAGGCGAGCCGCATTTGCGCGGAGAAAGTGCTGTCCGTTAAAAGATATAGCAAGCAAACTTGGAGCGGGTTATTCATCCACAGATTCCCTCTGGTCCCGATTCGCACAGATTCAGACCAGATAAATCTGTGAAAATCTGCGTAATCTGTGGATAGCTCACCTCTTGAGATTCCGCGAAACCATTCCCATCGACGACTACGTGCTCGATGTCCTGATGCGCGACATCGTCGGGCACGATCGCCAACCCGCCGCCTATCTGGTTTACCTGTATCTCTACGGCCAGGCCGCGCGCGCGAAGTGGAAGCCGGTCCCGGCCAGTTTGCGTATGCTCGCGGAAACAACCGGCCTCTCGAAGAGCGCCGTGCAAACCGCGCTCGATCTCTTGCGCCGCCGTGAGTTGATTGAGAGCGCCAGCGATCACGCGACCGCCGTCCCGCAGCATCGCGTGCTCCGGCACTGGCGCGCGTCCGTCGCTTCCACTACAAAACCACGCAGAAAATCCATCACATGAGCCCCCGCAGAGTTGCCACCTTGTGCACAGTTTGCACTGCTGGCATCTCGACAGGCGTGCAGACTGGCGACAGTCTGGCAGCCTGTGCCACCCGACAGCAGATTCTTGAATCCAAACGGGCTGCTCCGCGCATCTCACTCTTGAAAGCCATGAATACGATTCCGATTCGACCCTTGTTGACCCTGAAGCTGGTGACCCTGGCGTCGCTCACTCTTCTCCTGTTGCTCCGAAGCGGCCAAATCTAGCGGCGATTGGGTTGAGGCGATGGTTCGTTAGACGCCTTAATCGCCGACCGGGACGCTCCCGCCAAGAGAAGCGTCGAGACTTTAGCGCCGCGGCTCGCTTGGCGGGTCTTATTAGCGTTGTCACCGAGCGGCGGAATCGCTAGAAAATGGGGCATGAAAAATAGCAGTTCCCCCCTCTTGAAGGCTGCCTTGATCCTAGGCCTCCCTCTCCTCTTCGCCGGACCGCTGGTTTCCAGCGCCCGCGCGCAGTTGTATGCCGTCGATTCTTCGCGCGCACTCTACACGATCGACATGAACACTGGAGCGAAAACGTTGGTCGGAACCGTGAGCGCGAACGCCAGCACTGCGGCAGGTCTGTGCTACGATCCCGTGAACAACATTGTCTATCTCACATCCACTGGCACCGACTCCCTTTATTCGCTCGATTTGGCCACGGGCAACGCGACGCTGATTGGCCTCTATGGCGATTCGGCGATCGTCATGCACGGACTCGAATACGACGACAGCACCGGCATCTTATATGGCGTTTCCTCGCACAACAACGGCCTCTACAATATCAATCCGCTAACTGGACTCGCGACGCTGATCGGCACGTCGGGGCTGACCTCATTCACCAATCTTGGTTACAACTCGATGACGAACCAGATGTTCGCGACCAACAGCGGCACCGACAGTTTCTACTCGATGAATCGGGCGACCGGCCAGGTCACATTGATCGGCCCGTTGAACGGACCGACCAACCCGAATGGTCTCGCCTACAATCGGGACAACCAGATGCTGTATCTGGTCGATAATAATACGGACAGCCTCTACACCATTAATATGGCCACAGGCGCGGCCACTCTGATTGGATCCACCGGATCGGGTAATCTACTCGGTCTCGTCTACATCCCTGTGCCCGAACCGGCGTCGGTGATGCTGCTCGGTTTTGGAGCGGCTTTGCTTGCCGCCCGCCGGTGGGGCAGCAAAGCGAAATCCAAGCGGAAAGCTTTTGCCGCACCCTAAACGAAGCGTCGCCACTGCGTCGGTGAACCCGACCGGCAGCGCGGATTTCTGACGTGTGGCTGCGGGCGCTGCGCGCAGCATCTCGGCAGGCTGCCGGAGCACGCGACAGGCTCGGCAGCCTGTGCACCCGGTAGCAGATTCTTGAATCCAAATCTGCCTGCCGCCGCGTCTCACTCTTGAAAGCCATGAATACGATCCCGATTCGACCACTATTGACCTTGAAGCTGGCGACGCTCGCCGCGCTCGCATTCTGTGATGCTCCTCCTGAACGGCTGTCACTGGGTGGGAGTGCGCGGTAACGGCAAGGTGACGAACCGACAGCCGGGCAGTTTCGAATTTCACCAAGCTGGAGACAGATGGCGCTTTTACGATCAACTGGACCCCCGGTCCTGCCTCACTCAAGATCACGACCGATTCGAATTTGTTCGAATATATTCGCACCGACGTGTCGGACGACAGACTGCGCATCGAGTGGATCAAGCCTTTGAAGGGGACGCGCGGCATCAAGGTGGAAGTCGCGAGCCCGTCGCTCAAGCGGGTGACGTTGAATGGAGCGGTGAAACTCACGGCCTCGAATCTTTCCGGGACGGAATTTTATCTCGACGCGAACGGGGCGACGAAGGCGACGCTGACCGGCAATGTGAATGCGATGTCGGGGGAACTGAACGGCGCGAGCAAACTGGACGCGGAATCGCTGGTCACGCGGGCGATGGAGTTGTCGATCAGTGGCGCGGGCAAAGCCTCGGTGAATGCGACCGAGGTTTTGAAGGTGTCGATCTCGGGCGCGGGCAAGGTGACGTACTCCGGGAATCCGACGGTCTCGAAGGAGATCAACGGCGCAGGCAGCATCCGGAAGCGGGACTGAAAGAAGTTGAGCGCTGACGGTTGAGAGTTGAGAGAATGCGGCAGCAATGAGTGCGTGCTACTGACGACAAATCACCAGCGGGATTTTCCTACAACACGCGACTGAATGTTTTGCACGGGCCGCTGGAGGTGATCGATGTGCCGCGCCTCGTCGCGACCTGCCAGGATCAGTGGTACAATCAGACACTGTGCAGAGTGGATGAAGCAGTCGTTAGGCTTGGCATCGTGGAGGGCGAGTATCACTGGCATCATCATGAAGAAGAGGACGAATTCTTCTACGTGGTCAGCGGGAGGTTCTTGATCGACCTGGAAGATCGGACCGTGGACCTCGCGCCGGGAAATGGCTTCGTTGTCCCGAAAGGCGTGAAACATCGGCCGCGCGCGCCGGAACGGACCGTGATCCTCATGGTCGAACGCGCCGGGATTATTCCGACCGGAAAGACCTGACGCTAATCGTCATCGCCATCTTTCTTCGCTTTTGCCTGCGCGGCCTTTAGACGTGCCCGGAGTTCCACCAGACGCTTTTCGGTAAAGGTAACTTCGGCATTGTTCGCTTCGAGTGGTGCCAGCGAACCGCCGGTCGATTCGATTCCAGCGTGCGCCGCCTTCGCGCGCGCCTTGAGCCACTTGGTTTGTTCCGTCACCAGGGTCGCGCGTTCTTTCACGGAGAGCCGCTCGTAGAGACGCGCGTAAGCAATGAAAAGCTGCGCATCAGTCATCTCCGCGACCTGACGACTAAGCGAATTCATTTCGGCCTGCGAATTAGCGTCGCGCAACTGATTCAAGGCGGACTTGATCGAAGGCGAGAGAGCCGGCAGCCAATCTTCGGGAATGATCTTTGTCTGCGCGGGGAGCGGCTGGGTTCCTGCGAAGAACGCCAGAGCAGCGGCAAGGGAAAGCGATTTTCGGATGGTCATGGTTGCGACGCGGTTGAACGGGTACTATTCGAAGCGCCGGAGAAATTTGCGATTAGATTTGCCTGAAAGTTACCGGACGTTTGGGTTCACCGCTTCCGACACGCGCGTCATGAAATCAAATAGCGCGTCCTTCCGCGTAGCCGTGTGACTGATAGTGCGCAAAACCGGAGGCGATCCTGCCGTCTTGGATAGCTGCTCGCAGATCTGGATTGCGACGGAAATAAGCTTCCTCAGGGAACGGATGCAGATCGTCAAACCGATCTGGTGCGACGCGTACGGGTGCCGGCAATCGATTGAACCAAAATCCTCCGTTTAATGGGTCAAGACGCCAGTCCGCGAATTTTCGCGAATCAGGTTCGGTATAGTAATGGCAAACCAGCGAGCGTCGGGTCTTATGCGGATCATGGATGGTGCCGCCGCCGTGGGCCAGGTCGGAATGCCAAATGAAAACGTCGCCCTTCTGTGCCAGAAAAGTTTTCTTTTCCAGCCCGCGCCGTTCGATTTCGCTTTCAATGTACCGGGACCAGTCGGGCATCTCTTCCCCGGTCGCGTGATAGGACCGGTCGCGAAATCGATAAAGCGGGATCTGATGACTACCCGGGTAATAAACCAGCGGTCCAGCGGTCGGATCGACATCTTCAAGCGCGATCCAGGTCGCGATCAAATGACGAGGAGTCTGCGGGGTCATGAAGAGTGAATCGATGTGGACGGCCTGGCTGCTTCCCTTCATCAAATTGAGGGTATTGCAGAGCACGGGACGCATTCCGCCGAGTAGAACGCGAAGCAACTCCGTTAGACTCGGATCGAGCGCACACTGCCGAATCTCCTCGGCGATCAAATAAAGATCGTTGTATTTGAAATTCAGCGACTCAGGAGTCTGCGCCAATCCAAGGAACGTGCGCTCGCCACTGCCGAGATTGTCGACCACTATCTCCATGGCTTTGGTGCGAAGTGCCTCTTCCACGGCGAAGAGAACGTCGGCGATCTCCGCCGGGGAAAAATAGGCGGGGAGCGCGAAATAGCCTTCTTCGGCAAACTGCGCGCGGCCGCGCTCAATTTCTTCCGGCGCCAAAGTTTTGCTCATCAACGATCTCTAGCGCGTCCGTCTCGAAGCCGCAATGTCGTTAGGTTAAGAACAAAGGATCGAGACGCGGTGCAGCAAGATGAATCAACGGCTTGCATCCTGCGCCCCGCGGCCCGCTTCCAACATCCGCACGCGTTTGTCCAGGTAGGGCAGCCTGATCGTGAGCGTGAGGCCTTTGCCTTCGTTGCTCTCCAGCGCCATTTCGCCGCCATGCTCGCGCACGATCCGCCGCACAATCAGCAGGCCCAGACCGGAGCCCGAACTCTTGGTGGTGAAGTACGGCTCGAAGACGTGGCTCAAACTTTCCGCTGACATCCCGCCGCCCGTGTCCGTGAAACTGATCTTCACATGCGGTCGCATCCAGGTCGGTGCGGATACGCAGAATTCCGCGCCGCTTCATCGCTTCGAAGCTGTTCTTGATCACGTTGTAAAACGCCTGCTTCATCTGGTCGCGATCCAGCTCCAGCAGCGGCAGATCGGAACGCAGTTCCTGTCTCGACCACGATGTCGCGATCCTCGATCTCGGGCGCGAAGAAACCGGACCGCTTCTTCCACGATGGCGTTCACATTTTCCGGATGGAGCTGCGGCTTCGACGGCCGGATCGCCTGCAGAAATTGGGTCACGATCGAATCGAGCCGGGTGATCTCCGCCCGCGAAATCGCGATCGCTTCCTGCAGTTCCTCTTTCACCCGGCCATCGAGCTTGCGCACTTTGCGCTCCATCAACTGCAAATGGATGTGCAGCGAGTTCAGCGGATTGCCGATCTCATGCGCCACGCCCGCGGCGAGCAGGGTCAGGGCGTTGAACCGCTCCGACTCGATCGTCTTCTCCGTCGAGCGCCGGCTCTCGGTGATGTCGCGCAGGATCATCGCGTGACCGACCGGCTCGGCCGGCGTTCTCGGACCTTTCGCCGGCAGCGCGGCGCTCGATCAGCAGCGGCACGATGTAGAAATTGATGAACCGGTTCGCCGGATAGAAAATTTCCATGTCGCGCGTGAGCGCGCCGGTGGAATTGGAGAGCGCCTGCCAATCCAGCCCTCGCACCCGTTCATCGAGACGTTTGCCGATTGCTTTCTCGGCTTCGAGGCCGAAGAGCTCGCACGCGGCTTCGTTCAGGTAAGTGATGCGACCAGTCGCATCGGTCACGATGATGCCTTCCTGGATGGCGTTGAAGACGGTCTCGATCAGCCCCTTCTCCTGCGCGAGTTGCAGGAGATAATTCTGCACCTCCTCCGGACCGACGCGGCCGAGGCGTTCGATCAGTTTGTCGAGAAAGCCGGCTTTCATCGGCGGCATTGTAGGCCCGCGCACTCATGCTGCCAACGCTCGTGCATCCCAGACGCGCGCGAACGTGTGCATCGGTACGCAAGAAGGGCGAGACCAGGTGGTCTCGCCCCTCAGGAACAAAATGACTTTCGCTTAGTGCACTGGCTGACGCTCGACGCGCTCAGGCTCGCCGGCCTGGCCGGTCTCGGCCGCGGCGCGTTCTTTGAGCGCGGCTTTGCGGCTCAATTTCACGCGGCCCTTGTCGTCGATGCCGATGCACTTGACCCAGATCATCTCGCCGATCTTGGCGACGTCTTCGGTTCGATTGACGCGGAAATCCGCCAGCTCGGAAATGTGGACGAGGCCGTCCTTGCCCGGGAACACTTCGACGAAGGCGCCGAATTCTTTGATCGAGACGACGCGGCCGTGATAGGTCTGGCCGACTTCGATCTCGCGCGACATGCCGCCGATGATTTCCTTCGCGCGCGCCATGCTCTCGGGGCTCGTCGCGTAGATGTGCACCGAGCCGTCGTCTTCGATGTTAATCTCCGCGCCGGTTTCCGCGACGATGCCCTTGATCGTCTTGCCGCCGGGTCCGATGAGCGCGCCGATCTTCTCGGGATTGATCTTGATCGTCTCGATGCGCGGCGCGTACTTGCTCAGATCCGCGCGCGGCTTGTCGATCGTCTTCGCCATGATCGCCGAGGATCTTGGTGCGCGCTTCCTTCGCGCGCGATGATCGCTTCGGCCATGATCTTGTGGCTGACGCCCGGCAGTTTGAGATCGAGCTGGAAGCCGGTGACGCCGTCTTCGGTGCCGCAAAGTTTGAAATCCATGTCGCCGAAATGATCTTCGGAGCCGATGATGTCGGTGAGCAGTTCGTAGCGCTTCAGCTCGCCGTCTTCGCCGTATTCGGTGACGAGGCCGACGGAGATGCCGGCGACCGGCGTCTTGATCGGAACGCCGGCATCCATGAGCGCGAGCATTCCGCCGCAGACGCTCGCCATCGAGGTGGAGCCGTTGGATTCCATGACTTCGCTGGTGATGCGGATCGCGTAACGGAAATCTATCCGCGCTCGGGAACGACCGGCTCGAGCGAACGCTCGGCGAGCGCGCCGTGACCGATCTCGCGCCGGCTCGCGCCGCCGGTGCGGCCGGTTTCGCCGACGCTGAACGGCGGGAAATTGTAGTGCAGGAGGAAGCTCTTCGAAGTTTCGCCGCCGCCGTAGGCGTCGATGTTCTGCGCTTCTTCGATCGGCGCGAGCGTGACGAGCGCGAGCGCCTGGGTTTCGCCGCGCTGGAAAATCGCCGAGCCATGCGCGCGCGGCAGGACGCCGACTTCGCAGGTGATCTGGCGCAAATCCTCGTAGCCGCGGCCATCCATGCGCTTCTGCTTGTCGAGCACGCTGATGCGGAAGGCTTTCTTCTGGACGTAATCGAACGCCTGCGAGATCGCGAACTTGTCCGCCTCCGGAAACTTCTCGAGCACCGCCGCTTTCACTTCTCCTTCAAGGCGTTGACCGCTTTGCTGCGCTCGACTTTGCTTCGGTTGTAGAGCGCGCCTTCGATGCGATCGCCCGCGACGTGGTAGGCGACTTCGAGAATCTCCTGGTTCACCGTCATCAACGGCATCTCGCGCTTCGGCTTGCCGACCTGCGCCGCGAGTTCCTTCTGGATGCGAATCATTTCGCGCGCATGTCCGTGCGCGAACTCGAGCGCCTTGACGAACTCGTCTTCGGGCAGTTCGTCCGCCGCGCCTTCGATCATGATGACGTCGTTCTCCGTGCCGACGTAAACGAGATCGAGATCGCTCTCGCTCGCGCTCGGTCGTGGGTCGGGTTGGCGATGAACTGGCCATTCACGCGGCCGACGCGCACCGCGCCGATCGGGCCGGCGAACGGAATGTCGGAAACGCAGAGCGCGGCGGACGCGCCGTTGATCGCGAGAATGTCGGGATCATTCTCGCCATCGGCGCTGAGCAGAATGCGAGATGATCTGGGTGTCGTAAAGATAACCCGCCGGGAAAGAGCGGACGCAGCGGACGATCGGTCATGCGCGAGGTGAGCATTTCCTTTTCGGACGGGCGACCTTCGCGTTTGAAATAGCCGCCGGGAAATTTGCCGACCGCCGCCGCTTTTTCGCGGTAATCGACGGTGAGCGGGAACCAATCCTGACCTTCCTTGATCTGTGGTGGCGGAGACGGCGCTGACGAGGACGATGGTGTCGCCGCAGGAAACGATGACGGCGCCGTCGGCGAGCTTGGCGATTTTGCCGGTTTCGATTGAGATTTGCGTGGACCCGATTTGGGCCGTGACCTTGTGTTGCATAACTACTGCTTTCTGGAATTGGCGAATTCCAGGCCGGTCACCCTGATTGTAGGTTTTAACCCCGAACGCTTTCGGGACTAAAACCTCTAATCAAGGTGGAACTATCGGCCTGGATGCGCCGGGTTTTCTTTCTGTTTAACGAATGGCTCGAGCGGCGAAACGACGAGGACGAGAGCTGCGCCAGAGATCGCTTGCGCGTTACTTCCGCAAGTTGAGTTTCTCGAGCAGGCTTTTATACCGGTCGGACTCCGACTTGCTCAGATAATCGAGCAAGCTCCGGCGCATCGCCACCATCTTCAGGAGGCCGCGGCGCGAGGAATGATCTTTGGCGTGACTCTTGAGGTGTTCGGTCAGCTGCGCGATCCGGCGGGTGAGGAGCGCAACTTGCACATCCGCGCTGCCGGTATCCTTCTCGTGGAGCTGGAACTCCTTCATGTCCATCGTGTCACTGCTTTCTGCCATAAACGAAGGTCGCGATTGTAGATGAAGAAAGCGGTTTGGCAAGGCGGGCCCTCGTCTTCCTCGGACAAGGCGGGAAATCTTCCGCGTTCGGTCAGAAATAGCTCAGCCATGCGTCGCGCCGGCGCCGTTTCAGATCTGCAAACCATCGGCAAAGCGGATAGAGGAGCAAAATCGACGAGGAACCAAACGGCATACACGCCGGGTAATCCGCAGCCGTGATTCTTCCCAGCCGCGTCGTGTGGCAGATATGCGAACACCACCGCGAGGAGGTGAATCAGCGGTATGTGGAGCAGGTAGAAGAAGAGCGGCACCCGACCGAAGACAATAATCGGCCGCGACCATCTGCCGAGGTCGCGATCGAAGATCGAAAGCGCGATGAGCGCAGGGCCGAGGGTCATGCAGAGGTACAGCAGCGAGGGTGGGTATTTCGCGCAGTCGATGAACGAAAAGAAGGTAAACAGCGGCGACTTCTGGACCGACCACGATCGCGGATCGCCGTAAACATTACTTGCGCCGAATGATCACAAACGCGGCGGTCACTCCGAGACCAAGCCAAAGGAGAAGGCGACGGCGCTCGGCGCGCTCGCGCTGCAGGAGCGCGCCGAATGCGTACCCCGTTGCCATCACTCCGATCCAGGGAATGAGAGGATAAACAACGAAGAAGGAATAGTCCGGTGAAATTTGCACCGGACCCTGAACGTGCAGGACCATCCACAGCCAGCCACACGATCCGAACGCTTCCGGACGAATCGGATCGAGCGCATTGTGCCCCGCAATCATGAGGATGCCGAATGCCGCCACGCCCCACAGCGGGAGGTGAATCAAAGCCGCCAAGGCGATCATTGACCAGCCGAGAGCCCAGATGACCTGCCCGCCGAAGAAGTGCGGGTCGATGCGAAACGTCCAGCCGAACTTCACCAGGGTCAGCTCAAGGAAGACCAGCCAAAGCCCGCGCGTGACCAGGAACCATGAGAGCTCGCGTTTATTCCTGCCACGGCCTAACGAGAGGAACGCGCCGCTGCCAGCGAGAAAGCAAAAAACCGGCGCGCAGAAATGCGTCACCCAACGGGTCAGGAATAAAGCGCCATGCGTTTGCGTCAGGTCAGTCGGATCAAAGAGCATGGCGTCCCGGCTGAAGAAATCGCGGGTATGATCCAGGGCCATCAGGATCATGACCCAGCCACGCAGGAGATCGACGTGATCGAGCCGCGGACGAACGCCCGCGGGTTTCACTGGGATGGCAGCCTCGTCAACGAACGGCATGGAGTCGGCCGGGTGCAATCAGCCGTCAGTGGCTATTTCCAGCAGGAGAGCATTCCAGCGTCAACTCTGCTGGAGAGTGAATCAGCGCTCCAGTTCGAGCGTGAAATGGTGGGAGGCGATTTTCATCCGCTTCATGAGATAAAAGCGATGCGCCTCGAACCGGTGCACACCGGAATCCAGGGTGAACGCCGCGCATTTTTCCCGGCGCGCCTCGCTCACTAGCCAGTCGAAAAGCTGTCCGCCGAAGCCGAGGGAGCGGTCGTTGGCCCGCGTCACGAGATCATCGACGTAAAGGGTCCGGCCGGAGAACAACATTTCCTGGATGCGATAGCCCGCGACCGCGCGCACTTCGCCCCCGGCTTCGAGGAAGGCCAGGCGAAAACCTTCCTGCCGTTGCCGCTGCACGCGCGCGACGAATTCCTTGCGCGTCTTAATGTGGGTGCGCAATTCGCGCATCACTTCGTAACAACGGCCGATCGCCGCCGGTGTTTCCGCGACGCGGATCGCGACCGTGTCGGGCTTCAAGCCGGTTTCCCTTCGCGCTTGCCGTCGTACCATAGGTGGAGCTTTTCGCGTTTCCGCAGGGCGCGTTGGCCGCCGAAGAAGACGAAGAAGAGTTGCGCGAGAACAAACCCAGACGAATGCATGCGCATTTTGCGCGCGGAGGTCACGATCGGTTCACGCAGGATTTGGAACCGGCCCAGCTTCTTTAGCGCGAGGGTGATAAAGACTTCTTCGCCGGCAAAGTATTGCTCATCGAATCCGCCGATGGCTTCGAAGTTTGCCCGCCGCGTGAAAATGAATGCACCCACCGCAAATCCGCCTGCAAAATAAGCCGCGCCGAAACAGCGAAGGAAAACGCGCGCCCACAATGCGAATTCACCGTCCATGACCACGCGTGCGCTGCCGCCGGAGCAACCTCGCTCCAGCGCCGCGACGCCCGCCGCCACATGTCCTGGCGTAATCCGTGTGTCGGCATCGACAAAGAAGAGAATCTCGCCCTGCGCGACGCGCGCCCCGGCGTTACGCACCGCGGCAATTTGACGGAGATTGACTGCCTCGACTCGCGCGCCAAGCTGCTGCGCGATTTCCGCGGTCGCGTCAGTCGAAACGTCATCGACCACGATGATCTCATAGCGCTGTCGCGAGGCGTCGGCGGCATTCTGAATGGCGCGCAACGTTTCCGGCAACTCGTGCTCCTCGTTGTGTGCCGGAACGATGAAGGAAAGCCGCGGCGCTCTCGTTTCCGCGCGGTGATCGCGGAGAAATTCACCCAGACTGGCCCGGACGAAATCGTAGCCGCCAGGCCACTCGCTGGCGCGCGGTCCAGCGACATTGAGCACGCGGAGATTATTTCTCCTGACAAATTCGGCGAGCCGCAACGTCGCTTCGGAGGCGGACGCCTCGCTGGCATCAATGAGCAGGAACGGCCTCCGCATCTCTGCGCAGCAGCGCAGAGTCTCTGCCGTGCCCCCGCGCACCGCACCGCCGTGAAAGATCGCGGTGCCGTCCGCCTCGCGCACGTTGCGCGCGGTGCGCTCGGCATAGCCGCTCCCGGGCAATTCCTCCAGCGGGTAGAGCGCAGGAATGATTCCGTCTTCCGCGCGTCGTCCCGCCGGACACCATCCGCCGGCTTCCACGCCGGAGGCGAAGGCCGCATCGAGCGCCGCGCGATCCACACCGGTCTGGCCGCCGGAAATGATCTTCACTGCTGAGCGTTTCGCGCCTGCACATCCATCGCGAGCAAATCTTCACGCGGCGGGCTGAAGGTATCGAGCACCGTCGTCTCTTCGATTGTCTCCACGCCGTGCGGGACGTTGCTGGCGAGATAAAATGCTTCGCCCGCCTGCAATTCGTGCGGCACGCCCGCCACGATCAACCGCATCCGGCCAGTGAGAACGTGCACGATCTGCTCCTGCGGATGCTTGTGTTCCGGCATCCGGCTGCCGGCATCTAATTGCGCGAGCATTTGATACATGTTTTGGCCGGTGGTGACTGTGCGGCGTTTGATTCCGGGGCAGATGTCGATCCACGGATTCTGGGGATTGCTCATGGCGGCGACCATCGCGGAAGATCGCGATCTTTCCAACCGCCGACGTAGACGGCGCGTCCTCGCATCAATCGTGCGCGTAATCTTCGGCTCCGAGAAATGGAGCGAGACATGAGGCTCATCGCCCAACACCCAGCTGTCGTGCTCGAAGCACTTGATCAGCAGATCATCAAAAGTCCGGAACATTCGGTTCTTGTTTCGAATTTCCTACTCGTCGGATCTCCCTTGCAGCAGGGACTCGCACGGCAGCGTCTCGGGACCTTTCTCCGTGCAGACGGCATAGGTACTCTGGATGACTTCCTTTGTGCTCTCACGGAGGTAGGCCGGGTACATCGAAACGCCGGCATACTCTCCCTTCGCATTCAGAACATAAAAGTTGATGTCGAAGTTTGGGTTGCCTTTGCTGTTGAGTAGTCGCTTCTCCACCGTGTTCGCCTTGATTCGTGCGACAGGCCTCCAAGCCGGCATCTTTCGGGTGCATGCCCTTCCGCAGGTTTTCGACGATGAGGAACGAGCAGAGTCCATAAAGGTTCGCTTCCCCGCGTCCGGTGGAACCGGCCGCGCCGATCTGCGCCGTCGACGTAGAGTCCCGCCCCGAGAATCGGTGAATCGCCAACGCGTCCTGGGATTTTCCAGGACAAGACCGCTCGTCGTGGTCACGCCGCAAATCTCTCCTTTGGCATTGATGCCGTCGCAATTGATCGTGCCATAGAGGTGTTGCCTGTCGAGCAAACCTTCCGCGATCATTTCAGACGTGGCGCGGCGCCCAGCCTCAGCCCGTTTCTGCGGGTCGAGGTAATGCTTCGGATCGATCCGACGCTTCCATTCCAGCCAGAGCTGCCGCGAATGTTCCGTGTTCAGATCATCCTCGATCTTGAATCCCATCGAGCGCGCGAAATCCTGCGCGCCTTTGCCGACGATGAGGTGATGATCGGTCATCTCCATCACTTTCTGCGCGACCAGCGACGGCGTGCGCACACCTTCGATACATGCGACGCCGCCCGCGCGTTTCTTGGGGCCATGCATGCAACAGGAATCGAGTTGCACCACGCCATCAGCATTCGGCAAGCCGCCGTAGCCGACGCTGTCATCGAGCGGATCGAGCTCGACGATGTTCACGCCCGCGATGAGCGCATCGAGCACGTCGGCCCCTTGCGTCATCATCGTCCAGGCCTTGTGCACGCAGGTCATGTCGCCGCCATTCTTGAATTTGTTGCCGTTGGCGGAGGAGATCACCACCGGCTTGATCGATTGCGAACTCACAATGTTCGGAGCCTGTGCCCAGCAGCGTACGGGGCGCGGCCGCGGCCAGGCTGGCTCCGACCGTGGTGCGGACAAAATCGCGACGGTTCATTTTCATTTCTACTCCTCGCCGTCGAAGTAATCCGTCTCCGCGCCTTTGACGATCGCCGTCTCGTCGCCTTCTTTCCGCACGGCCCACTTGCCGCTGTCGGGATAATAACAGGAGTCGCCGATCGGATTATCGGCGATCACGTAGTAGACGAAATCTTCGTCGCCCGCGCACGAAAGCTGGTGCGCTTCGCCTGGTTTGAAAAGGAAGGCATCGCCCGCGGAAACTTCGGTTATGCCAGCGGCGTCGCGCACTTTTCCTCGGCCGCTCACGACGAGGTACAGTTCCCACTGCGCGCTTTCCGCATGATACGGACAGTACGACGCGCCCGGCGGGATGCGGGTGAGCGCCAGATCAAAGGGATGCCGTTTGTTCAAATCGAGCGAATCCTGCTCACGCCCGAGCGCGATCGAGATGTCCTTGAAGAAGCGGTGGTATTTCCCGGTGGGCGATCGCCGCTCGCCTTCCTTGATCTCGTTGAGGTTGACTTTTTGCATGAGTCACAAGGGTATTTTGATTTCAAGATTTGTCAGCAGAAACGCGAGCGCGCACCATTCTCCATCCGGCTTGCGCCCGCGCGCGTGTTGACGACATTGGGCGCCCGCTAATGCTCACCATTTCTCAAGTCACAAAAGCCTTCGGCGGGCGCACGCTTTTCGAAGACGCCTCGCTCCAGGTGAACCGCGGTGATCGCGTCGGCCTGGTCGGTCCGAATGGCGCCGGGAAGTCGACGCTCTTTTCGTTGATCCTCGGCGAGGCTTCGCCGGATGTCGGCAAGGTGTCGCTCGAGCGTGCGGCGACGGTCGGTTTTCTCCCGCAGGAGAATGCGCCCGCGGGCGACGAGACGGTGCTGGAACTGGCGACCGCGATTTCGCCGGAGCTGACCAGGGTGCAGCGGATCCTGAAAACGACCCCGGAAGATTCTCCCGAGCATCACGATGCGCTGCATGCCTTTGACGAACACGGCGGCTGGCAGGTGGAGCCGAAGGCGAAACGCATCCTGCATGGTCTGGCCTTTCGCGAATCGGATTTCGACCGGCCGGCCCGGACGCTGAGCGGCGGCTGGGTGATGCGCGCGCATCTCGCGCGGTTGCTCGTGCAGGAGCCGGACCTGCTGATGCTCGACGAGCCGACCAACCATCTCGATCTCGAGTCGCTCGTCTGGTTTCAGGAATATCTGAAGAACTATCCCGGCGCGATTCTCATGATCTCGCACGATCGCGAGTTCCTGAACCAGCTCGTCGGCTCGATCGTCGAGATCGCGCACCGGCGGCTCAATCGTTATCGCGGCAACTGGGACAGCTACGTCGAACAGAAAGCCGCGCGCGAAGAACAACAGCTCGCCGCCTACAAGAATCAGCAGAAGGAGATCGCCTCGCTGCAGGAATTCGCCGATCGCTTCCGCGCCAAGGCCAGCAAGGCGTCGCAGGCGCAGAGCAAGCTCAAGCAGATCGATCGCATGGAGAAGATCGAGGCGCCGCTCAATCGCGAGAAGACGGTCAACTTCCACTTTCCGCAGCCGCCGCGCAGCGGTCATCGCGTGATCACGCTCGAGAGACGTCGGATCACGCCTACGGCGAATCGTGGTTTATCGCGGATTGAATTTCGAGGCCGAGCGCGGACAGCGCACCGTGCTCGTCGGTCCGAACGGCGCGGGCAAATCCACCCTGCTGAAGTTGCTCGGCGGCTCGCTCGAAGTGCAAAGCGGAACGCGCGAGCTCGGGCACAACGTGAAGGTCGGCTACTTCTCGCAGTATCGCGTCGAGATGTTGAAGCCGAGCATGACCGTCCTCGAGACGCGCTCGACATGCCGAATCCGGTCTCCGAGCAATTCGTGCGCACCGTGCTCGGATCGTTCCTCTTCCGCGGCGACGACGTTTTCAAAACCACCGCGTGCTGAGCGGCGGCGAGAAGACCCGGCTCGCGCTGGTGAAGTTGCTGCTCGATCCGCCGAACCTGCTGCTGATGGACGAGCCGACGACGCATCTCGATGTCGGCAGCATCGACGCGCTGATCGGCGCGCTCGCACAATTCGAGGGCACGCTCATCTTCATCAGCCACGACGTCTATTTCATCCGCGCGCTCGCCAAGTCGGTCCTGCACATCAGCGCCGGCCAGCTCACGCCCTACGCCGGCGACTACGATTACTACCTGGAGAAATCGCGCGCCACGTCCGCGCGCGCCGCCCTAACGAGTGGCGGCGGATTGCACAATGCACAGCCGGTCGCGGTCGGCCGCGCAGCGAAGGTCGCGCTCGCCAGCCCGGGCCTGCGGGAGACGCGGGAAGAACGGCGCGCCGCCGCGGAGCAACGCAAAGCCGAAGCCAAAGTGAAACGCGAGCAGGAGCAGCGTGCGCGCGAAATCGAGATGCACATCATGTCGCTGGAAGGCCGGCAACGTGAACTCGCGGCCGAGCTGGAGAAACCGGAAACCTACGAGCGCGGCGGGGCGGTGATGGAGCTGAATCGCGAGATGTTGAGCGTGAGCGCGGAAATCGAACGGGCGACCAGGGAATGGGAAGCACTCGCCGAAACGAAGGCGAGCGCCGCGGCGGTGTAGGCGAAGATTCCGGAACGCGGTTTCGTGCGCGAAATCACGAAAAGTTCGACGGTTCCGCGACTGTGGCATCAGTGCTGCTTAACCAAGCTTTTGCGGACCAGGAAGCACACCACAAAAGCAATATTTCCTTGGCGTCGGCAGCGCGACCAGAAATGGTCGCGCTTTTTTTGCTCGAGGAAGACACGCTAAGGCCCTTCGCCGATTAACTTCTTTGCAGGAGTGACCTCTGTGCTAGTCTCCCGCCCCATATTCATATGTATAAGCTCAGTTCTCTGAAAAATTTAAGCAGGATGGCGATGTGCGTCCTGCTTGTCGGCTACGGCGTGCAACGAACCATGAGGGTCGTGAAGGCGGAGGTCACGCCGACTCCCAGTGTGGCGCCGAGTGCATCGCCCAAGGCTAGTACGACACCGAAGGCGAGTGCGACACCCAAGGCCGGTGCCACTGCGCCCGCGAAGGCGAAGGCCAGCCCGAAACCGAAGACGAGTCCGAAAGCGACGACAGCCAAGAAGCCGAAGGCGCCCCCAGTGGCGACCGGCAAAGTCGATGCAAAGGGCGCGCTCGCGGGCGCACGGAAGGCGTTCGCCGTGATGGTCAAGACGGCGCGCGCGGACAAGGGGCTGGATCCGAAGACGCCAAAGAACAAACCATTCTGGAGCGCGACCCAGAAGCTCTCGAAGCAGCTTGACCTGGCGCAAAAAGGCCTCGCGGCAAAGAACGATGACTTCTTCAAGGGCATCAGCGGTGCGCGCTCCGCGGAAGCGCAGATGAAAGTCGATTGGCAGCTAACGGGTTCAAAGAACAAGCAAGTGATCGACGCGGGCAAGAAGCTGGGACGTGCGCTGGCCGTTTTGCGGACCGATTTCTCGAAGGAAGCCGACCGGAAGAAGAAAGGCGGCGAACTGACGGCGCAAGGAGAAAGAGCAGTTCGCGAAGATAAAGAAACAGCAGGCAGAACTCCTCGCGAAAGTGAAGGCGCTGGAAGCGAAGGCCAAAAAGGACAAAGGCCTGACGCGCGGCCTGAAGAAGATTGGTGCGGATGCGAAGCGCGTGGTCAAGGCGCCGGAGACGCTCGACGGATTTCTCGCCACACTCTACCTCCTGGATGAACTCGAAGGCCTGCTCTACGGCTACGATTACTACGTTGACAAGGACTGGCGGAATGACTGGGTGAATGTCCCGACGTGGACGACCGCATGGGATCCTTACGTGGATACCTGGGGGCCAAGCCCCTACGTCTGGGTAGATGCCGTCCCGACGGTCGATGTTTATCCGGCGGACGACTTTTCGATTCCGGCAGAGATGAGCGAACCGGAGATCGATGCCCAGGAGGACTTCGCGGAGAACGAGCCCGTGGACATGAGCGAGCCGGAGCAAGAACAGGTTGCCGAAGCGGAAGATAACGATCCCGAAGTGGAAGCCGATGACACTGACGACGACGACAGCATGGAAGATCCTTCGGATGACGATGGGGAAGACTTCGATGGAGACGGCGACGACGACGGCGGAGCCGACGATTCTGAGGACGATGATGACGATGGTGGATGACGATGACGGCGGAGATGATGACGGCGGAGACGATGACGGTGGCGATGATGACGGCGGTGATGATGACGGTGGCGATGATGACGGTGGTGATGATGACGGCGGTGATGATGACGGCGGCGACGAATAACCGCACTCGTTAGAAATCGGAAAAATCAAAAAGCGCTGCGTGCTAGAAAAAGGACGCAGCGCTTTTCGTTGCCGTGGCCAGAGCTGATTCTCCGTGACCGCCGCTTCAGAAGCTGGGGGATCGGGGCTCTCCCGTCCCGCGTTCCTCGGGTTTAGTTGTCGAAGACCTTTTCGACGTCGCCAACTTTGTCCTGAATTTTGCCACTGATCTTTTGCGCAGTCCCGCGGTCTCGCAGGTCGGAGTTGCCGGTGACCTGGCCCGCCTTCTCTTTCGCTGCGCCCTTCGCCTGGTCCATCTTGCCTTTGATTTTGTCTTTCGTGCTCGATTTCATACCTGCGATTCGGGAATCGAGGGGCCGGAGGTTGTGCGCCGCTGTTTAGTGCAGTTGTCCGAATAAGACTCCTAGGCCGCGCGGCGCCCTGGAATACTTAGGGAAGAGAATTGTGCTGCGGGGTAATGGCGGGTTGCACCTTCGCCGGCGGCGGTGGCGGCACTGGATCGTATGTGCCCAATGGAACCCAGGGCAGACAGCGGCACAGGCGTTTTACGGTGAGCCACAATCCCTTGGGAAAGCCGTGCGTCTGCATGGCGGTGATCGAGTAAATCGAACAGGTCGGCTGGAAACGGCAGCGCACAAAACGGGACGTGACCGGACGGACGTAACGGAAGTATCCGGTCACGACCGCGCGATTGTAGAACTGCACCGACGCCTGCGTCGTCGCAGGCTTGGTCCAGTCACTGATCGCGGCCACGGCGATGCCTGTGGCGACGATGAAAAATATCCAGACGCGGCGGCGCTTTACGGATTGCCGCAATGCGGGCATTTCGCGCTGCCTTCCATCCGCTTCTTCTGGCAGGACGGGCACGGCACGAGATTCCCCTTCGGACGCATCAAGAGGTAAATGATGAGACCAAGGATGCCGGTGATCACGGTCACGATCGTGAGCAGGACCGCGTTATCCATCCCGCGGCTCTTGGCATCGCGATAAACCCAGATGGCCAGGGCAACCCAGATCCCGAGGCAGACCAGGCCGATGATGCACGAGCAACCCAAGCCAAGGAAACCGGCGGCAGCGCCGGCCGCCTTATCGGCATCCGTGTCTTGCGCCAGCAGATTGGTGGCCGCAAGGAGGAAGGGAATTGCCGCAAGGAATCGTTTCATGTCTTTTGTGAGTAGGAGTTTCGACCGAGCGCGTCAATCCGTAATTGATTGGCGCGCGGGATTTTTTCAATTCGGGTGATTCGCGAATCGCAGGACCGCATTTACACGCGGCGATACTCTGTGACCTGGCCGTCGGGATCCTTCATCTCAAGGGTGTCGTCTTTGATCGACGCGGCGAAGGACAGTTCCTCAGGAACGCCCTCGAGCGTGATCTTCAGTTTTGTGCCTGCGAGCGAATATCGGCCGCGGATGACTTCGCCGCTCGCGGGCCTTTCCACGACAGTTCCGTCCGCGCGAAATTCGGTGATGTCATTGCCATTCGGTTCCTTCCACCGGCCGACGATGCCTGGAGTTGTCGATGACGATTCCTTCGCCGCGGCCGATTTTGCCGTGGGCGGCGAGGGCGGTCGCGCGGGCGGCGGCGGAGGTGGAGGCGTGGAGGAGCCGAAGCCAAAGAATTTCATGTCGATAGAAGGTTGATGGATTCCAGTTCGTCTGGAGGAGAAGCGGTCTCGATGAGCGCAAATAGTCCTCCACTCACTGTCGTCTGACCTTACGAAGCGGAGGCGCAAACGCGAGAGGGAACCTCCTGCGAGCACGCGCAAGGGTTGAACTGCTTTGCCATCGCGTGAGATGTTCGGCGATGTTTAAGGGACTCGAGATCAATCTCGTCGTCCCCGATCTCTGGCAACAGGAGGCGGTGCGCGCTCTGCGGGCGGGCCAGGATGTGGTCGTCCAGGCCCCGACCGGCTCGGGCAAGACCTACATTTTCGAACTGCTTTATCCCTCCCTCAAAGGCCAGGCGATTTTCACCGTTCCGACGCGCGCGCTCGCGAACGACAAACTCGCGGAATGGCGCGCGCGCGGCTGGGATGTCGGCATCGCCACGGGCGATCTCGCGCTGAATCTCGACGCCAGGGTCATCGTCGCGACGCTGGAAACGCAGCGCGCCCGCTTCCTCCGTCGCGACGGTCCGCAGCTCCTCGTGGTCGATGAATATCAGATGATCGCCGATCCGGTTCGCGGGGTGCATTACGAACTGGCGCTCGCTCTGGCGCCGCGCGAGACGCAATTGCTCCTGCTCAGCGGCAGCGTCGCGAATCCGCAGGATATCGTCGCGTGGTTCGAGCGGATCGGTCGCGATGCAGTTCTTATCTCGCATCAAGAGCGACCCGTTCCGCTCGAGGAAATGGATCTGCGCGAACTTGCCCGACTCCCAGTTCGTGCAGACGAAAGCTTTCTGGCCGCGAATGATCGGCAAAGCGCTTGCGCGCGGACCTGGCGCCGGTGCTGGTCTTCGCGCCGCGCCGCAACGCCAGCGAAGAAATGGCGCAGGCCATCGCCTCCGCGCATGCCCGATCCGCGATCCGTTGTCGCTTTCGGCCGCGCAGGAAGCGCTCGCCGGGAAACGACTCGCGAAGCTGTTGCGCAGCCGCGTGGCCTATCATCACAGCGGACTCAGCTACGCCGTGCGCGCCGGCTTGATCGAGCCGCTGGCGAAAGCCGGTCAGCTGAATGTGGTCGTCGCGACGATGGGCCTCGCCGCGGGGATCAATTTCTCCATGCGCTCCGTTCTCGATCACCGACACGCGTTACCTGGCGGGAAATTTCGAGCGGCACGTGCAGCCCGATGAGCTCCTGCAAATGTTCGGCCGCGCCGGCCGCCGCGGACTCGATGAGATCGGTTACGTCCTCGTCCTGCCGGATATTCCGCGACTCGGCGATGCGCGCCCGCGGCAGTTGAAGCGCGCCACGCAGGTCGACTGGCCGAGTCTGATCAGCGTCATGCGCGGCGCGGCGGATCGCGGCGAGCAGCCGTTCGCCGCGGCGGTCGAATTGAGTCACTCGCTCTTCAGCACGCAACAGGTTCCGCTCGGCGTGGAGCATTCGCTCGCCACGGGACCACGGCCGTGTGGCTTTTGGGTGGACGCGGAGCGCGCCCGCTTCGTCCGGCGGCCGATCACCGAAATGCTCAACTCCGCGAACGAATGGGAACCAAAGACCGCGCGCTGCAGACGGTCTCGTTAGGCGAACTCCTCGTTCGGGAGAATGATCGCTGGGTCCGCGCGCTCAGCTCTGCCGCGAATGCTCGATGGCCGCGGCTTCGGCAATCTTTGCAAACTGCGCGAGAAGGGAATCTACGGCCGCGAGATTCCGCTCGCGACGGTCGTGGGAGAGGACGCAATCGCGCCGGTAAAATGGCTCCGCAAACTCCTCGCTGACGGCGGTCGCTGACGCCGAACCCCGCGACGCCGGCGGTCATAGACCGCGCGCGACAGTTCTCCCGCGCCGAACTGGAGGAGCATGCTCGCGCTCTCGTCCCGGAAGCCACCGGCGGGGCCGCGATTCATGAGATCACTCGCGGCGACACGACCATCTCCGCGCGGATCGATTTTTCGTCCATCGAAGTCAGCGCCATGATCGATTCGCTGCGGTCGCGCTTTGCACGATCCGCCCGAGCGCGAAGCGATCCCGCGTCGTCTGCCGCGATTGCGATCAACTCGAACACGATCTCACCGTTCCGATCATCGCATTCGCCTGCCTACGCGTGGCGCAAGCTTGGCTGGTCGACGAGGATGGAACGCCGACCCGACGTGGCATGATCTTTTCCTTTTTCCAGGCCGGCGAAGGCCTCGCCATCGCGGCCGCGCTCGAAGACGAACGCTATCCGATCGACGATCTCGTTTTCGATCTGGCGAACATCCGCGCCGGTCCGCGCTTTGCCGGGGAGGACGCGCTCATGGGCGGACGGCTCGGCATTCTTTGCCAGCGCGTTTACGATCGCGCCGATCATCCCGGATATCTGGAAATGGGTATGCCGGTGCATTACGGCTCCGGCGCGTCGGAAGTCATCCGCGAGGTCGTGACGAATCCGGCTGCTCGTTACAAGCTGACGAACGATTCGCTCCGCTCCGGCGACATCGAGCGCGCGCTGATGGAATGGCGCAGCCTGCTGCGGCACATCGTCGATGCCCCCGACCTCGACTGGGATCGCTGGCGCCAGCTCAAAGCGGCCGCGCAGCATTTTGTCGAGAACACAACTTCGCCCGCGCTCCTGGAATTTCCGCCACTCCTCGCCGCGCAGCAGCGGCGCCTCGGCCTCGTCCCGGCGATTTAGAATTCCCAGCCACCGCCCCAAAGCGTCGCCGGCGCCAGTTCCACGCTGTTTCCGGCCGGATCGCGGAAGTAAATCGAGCGGCCACCTTCCTCCCATTCCACTTCCTGCTCGATGGCCACGCCAGCGGCGTCGAGTCGACGCTTTCCAAGACGTCGAAGTCTTCCGGCCGAAGAGCAAAGGCGACATGGCCGGCACCGGCGGTCCCGTGTGAAGGCACGTCTCGCCCGGGCTGCGAACTGAGCGCGGGATTGAAGATCAAGAGCACCGAGTTCGCGCAGCGAAAGGAGACCAAGAGGTCGCTGCGGCTGATTACTTCCAGACCCATGACCTCACGGTAGAAGCCTTCCGCGGCGATGAGATCGTCAGCGTAGAGAACCGTCTCGAAAATGCGCAGCGCCGTTCCGGGTCGCTGTTCTTCGGGTGGGATTAGTGGCATCGATATTTGCGAAAACAGGCAGCAGCGACTCCCAATTCAGTCTCAGACCAAGGAGACCACAGAAGGCGCAGAGAATAAATCCACAAAATCTCTGCGCCTTCCGCGCCTCTGCGGTTAAATAATCCGATGCCAAGCACACCCGCCTCACTCGGTTACCGCATGCCGGCGGAATGGGAGCCGCACGCCGCCACCTGGCTCTCCTGGCCGCGCCGCGAAGGGATCAGTTTTCCCGAGGCCTACGATCGGGTCATGCCCACCTTCCGCGCCATGGTCGCCGCGCTCGTGGAATCGGAGCCCGTCTGCATCAACGTCAGTAACGGCGCGCACGAAGCGGAGGCGCGCGCGGTGCTCGAAGGCGTCGCGCCAGAGTGCATCACCTACTACGAAATTCCGACGAACGAACCGTGGTGCCGCGATCACGGCCCGATTTTCCTAACGAGAACTGAGGAGCCGCGCCTCGCGGTGGTGGATTGGAACTACAACGCCTGGGGCGGGAAGTATCCGCCCTTCGATCTCGATGAAGTCGTGCCGACGCGCGTCGCGCAGTCGTTAGGCGTGCCGGTTTACGATGGCGGCATGATTCTGGAAGGCGGCGCGATCGACGTGAACGGCCGCGGCGCGCTCCTTACCACCGAGTCGTGTCTCCTCAATCCGAACCGCAATCCCAACCTGACCCGCGAGCAGATCGAAGCGCGGATGCGCGACTTCCTCGGCGTGCGCGACATCTTCTGGCTCTCGCGTGGCACTGAAGGGCGACGACACCGATGGGCACATCGATAACCTCGCGCGTTTCGTCTGCGAACGCACCGTGCTCGCGGTCGTGGAAGAGGATGCCAGCAGCGCGAACTACGACCCGCTCCAGGAAAATCTCGCGCGTCTGCACGCGATCCGGATCGACGGCCAGCCCCTGGAGATTGTTCACCTCCCGACGCCTCCGCGGATGGAGCGCGAGGATCTCACCCTCCCGGCGAGTTACGCCAATTTCTACATCGCGAACGAATGCATTCTCGTCCCGCAATACGCCCACGCGCACGACGCCATCGCCCTGTCGACGATCGCAAGATTTTTCCCCACGCGTCGCGCCATCGGGATCGATTGCCTCGAACTAATCTGGGGCCTCGGCGCCTTCCACTGCCTCACCCAGCAGCAGCCGGCCCTGTAGGTATCCGAAGCAAGGCGGGATTTCCTCACCAAGCGAACATCTGCAAGAGCAGGTACGGAGCAGGCACGAAAGATCGCCAGCGAGCGCCCTTTCATCGTCGATGCTATCGCCGATGGCGACGGGAAATTTACGCTCGTTGGCCCAGACCGCGAGCTGCCGGGCGACGGCCACGATCGCTTTCTTGCCCGGCTCAGCTCGGCGACCTTTACCTTGTTGCGGTAGCCTGCTGAACAAGACTGCGTTCGTTGATCGCGCCCCGATTTTTACGCGCTGTCGGTTTCACAAAGTCACAGAGCGACGATCCTCTGGACCCACAAATTGTTCGACGACTTTCCGAAAAAATGCTTGGATTGGGCACTCTACAGTCCCGCGGATTTAAATAACGCCGTAAACACAGGCAACTCCAGTCCATGAATCGGTCATTTTTCCTTGCCTTACTGTTAGCGATTAGCTTTTTGGGTCCGCTCCCCGTGCCCGCGGAGCTTCTTTACGATAATGGCCCGCCCAGTCTGACGAACGGCTTCGAGTTGACTCATTGGATTGAGGCAGATGACTTCACGCTGGAGGTGGCCGCCCGCCTGGAGAGCGTGAAAGTTTGGAGCTTTGAAGGCGCTGGGAGCTTCGAAGGTTCTATCGTATGGCAGATCTACTCGAACGCCCCGGGGGGTACACCGGGCACAATACTTTTCAGCGGCACATCCACGAACTTAACGCATGTGGCGACGGGGTCTTTTTATTTCGGTTATGCCGAATACGTTACAACGTTCGACATCACTCCAAAATTCTTGCCAGCCGGCACCTATTGGCTCGCCCTTCACAACGGCCCGCTGAGCAACGACAGCGCGCTAGGACGTGTCTATTGGGAAACGACGAGCACTCTCGGCGCAAGGGAGAGTCGTTCCCAAATTCGTTCCCAAATGTCGCCATTCATCAGTTTGTGGCTAAGCAACTCTATTCCTCCTGGCGCCCCCTCCGAGTGCGCCTTTCAACTCAACGGCACATCGAGTTCTGCGGATTAGCGATCGCCGTATTCTTGCGAGACGGCGCTTCAGGTGACTTCGACATCACGCTGCCCCGCACGGGTCCTTCGGGGATCGAGTGTCGCAGCGGTGGAGCGAACGGTAACTATCACATAGTTGTCACCTTCCCCAGCGCGATCACCTTTACGGGCGCCTCTTTGACGTCGGGTAGCGGCACGGTGGTAGGTTTTGGAGGCAGTGGGACAGCGATTGCGACCGTCGATTTGACCAGCGTGACAACCGGACAGCGCCTCTCAGTAAAATTGGAGGGCGTTAATGATGGGATCACCACCACCGACGTCGTCATTCCGATGGGGGTGCTCGTCGGGGATACGAACGGTGATGGCGTCGTTAACTCAGGCGACTCCCTGCAAACACGCAATCGCTCCGGCCAGGTAACCGATGGCACCAACTTCCGCTCGGATGTGAATGCCGATGGCTCCATCAATAGCGGCGATACTATCTCGGTGCGCGCGCAGTCGGGGACTTTCCTGCCGTAGCGTCTCGCAAGTCCGGCGAATCCCGAGCCCGACGGAACGAAGCGACGCAAAGCGATCGTTGCAATCGCATGTCTCGTGGCCGCCGTCTCTGAGCCAGGTTTCTCCAGGATTGGCTTTATGCGAAGAATTCAACCGCTTCGCCGAGCACTGCAGCCTAACGAATGGTGTGAATCCCGCGCCGGTTTCCGAGCGCGTTGCTGATCGTCCACTGCTGCCATCTCCGAGTGATGCTCCGGTCGGTTTCCGTCGACAGCAGCAACGAGCCCGCTCTCCGCGGGTCTAGTTTATTGGTTGGTCGTGACCCCGATGAGCGCGGTTACGCCGGGACCGATGTTGAAAATATCCACGCCGCCGAGGCCGTTGAGGGTGAGGTTGTCGTTCGCGACCTCGGGGTGTAAGACCCGCACCTGAGCGGCGAGACCGTTTACCTCGACGACTCCGGCGTTGGCCACGACGTTGAAGGTATCGGGATTGTTCGTCCCGTTGACGGTGACGATATCCGCCGCCCCATCGCCGGTACTGCCGCCTATTGTCCCTGCCAACTCGACGTTCACCTGCGTGAGGCCCGTGCCGGTCAGATCGTTCACGCTGATCTGGTCGGTGCCGCCCAGCGCGCGGAGGTCGAACTGCTCGATGGCGTTGAGGTCCATCGTGATGGTGGCGACATTGCGAGTGAAGGTAACGTGGGTGCCGTTGGCCGAGAGGGCGAAGATTTCGCTCGATGTTCGATCCGTTGAAGAGCATCCGGTCGTTGCCCGCCTGCCCGTCGATCGTGTCGCTGCCGTCGCCTGGGTCCCAGACGAAGGTGTCGTTGTCCGCACCGCCGAACACGGTGTCGTTACCCTGATTGCCGTCTAAGGTGTCGTCGCCGTTTCCGCCGATGATGATGTCGGCACCGTTGCCGCCGTTAATCGTGTCGTTGCCATCCCCGCCATCGAGCACCAGCGGCACGATCGCCGCCAGATTGCCCGTGCAACTGATGTTGTCCGCCCCGCCCAGCCCGTTCATCGTCAAGGTCAGCGCACCACTCACACTCACCGGGATGGGGAAGCCGCTCGTGCTGGCTTGCGCCACGGTGCCGCTGGCAATGACCGTCATGATGTCGGCCCCGGCCGAGCCGTTGATGTTGACCAGATCACTGCCCACGCCGGTGATGCTGATCGCGTCGAGGCTGTTCACCGCGTCATGCACCCGGACCAGCGTCGTGCCAAAGCCGGAAGCATCGATGGCACCGGCATTGGCCACGAAGTTGTAGGTGTCACTACCCGCCGTTGCCGGAAGCGTGACGACATCCGGCTGCGCGTCATCAACCCCGCCCGTGGCGGCCAGGTCCACGTCAACCAATGCGACGGCGGTGCCGGCAAGGCTGTTCACGGTAACAGTGTCAGTGCCGCCCAGGGCCTTGACGTTCACCTGCTCCACGCCATCGACGTCCATCGTGATGGCCCCGACGTTGCGGGTCAGCCGCAGCCGGGTGCCATTGGCCGACAGGTCCATGATCTCGTTCGCATTCGAACCGTTGAATGCCAGCGTATCATTCCCGCTCTGGCCTTCGATCGTGTCACTGCCGTCGCCCGGGTTCCATACGAAGGTGTCGTCGCCATTGCCGCCGATGAGCGTATCGTTGCCTTGTCCGCCGGTGATCGTGTCGTTGTCGTCGCCGCCGATCAGGGTGTCGTTTCCATTGCTGCCCGTCAGGATGTCGTCGCCCGGGCCGCCGTCCACTGTGATCTGAATCAGCGGGGCCAGGTTTCCAGTCGCCGAGAATTGGTCGGCGCCGCCATTGCAGTTGAGGAGGAGGAACTCGCAGGCGTTGATGTCGAGGAAGAAAGGCGCGGGGCTGACGCGATCAAAACGCACGCGCGTGCCGTTGGCGGTAGTGGTGAAAACTTCAGCGCCATTGCCGCCGTTCACCTCGACGGTGTCGTTGCCGCTGCCGCCTTCGTTGATGTCGTTGCCCTCGCCGGGATTCCAGATGAACCGGTCGTTGCCCGCATCGCCGAAGACCTGATCATCGCCCGTCCCGCCGGTCAGCGTGTCGTCGCCGGCGTCGCCGAAGAGGAAATCAGCGCCGCCTTTTCCGAGCAGGGTATCGGTGCCGATGCCGCCGACGAGCAAGTCGGCACCCGACCCGCCCGTGAGCGTATCGTTGCCCGAGCCGCCAAAGAGCATCGCCGCGGGCAGGGCGCCGTTGGCTTCATCGAGCGTGAGGATGTCGTTTCCGCCCATGCCAAAAACGCGGATCAAGTTCGTATTCGCCACGGTGGCGCCGGGGATGGGAACGCCGTTCGAGAGGATATTGCCGGCGCCATCGCGGCTGATCGTGATGGTGTTGTCCGCGTCGTCGCCAAAAACCGAGACGATGCCGGTAGTAATATTGACCCCGTCCGCGATGAGAACGTTTTCGCCCAGACCGCCGTCGAGGACATCGGTGCCACCATTGCCCAGCAGCACATCATCGTCATCGCCGCCGAGCAGCGTATCATTGCCAACGCCACCCAGGAGAATGTCGTTCCCGGCGCCGCCGTCGAGCACGAGGAGCGGGCCACCCGCGGCCACCGCGGAGGCGTCGATAATGTCGTCGCCCGCCTGACCCTGGATGCGGACGGTGTCGTTCGTTGTCTCGAAACCGTCCACGGTGACGCTGGCGGCCAGGCCGTTAACCAGAAGGCTGCCGCCGGCCAGGGTCGCCGTGATGATATCATCGGCATTCGTGCCATTGATCGTGACGGTGTCCGCCGCTCCATCCCCGCCACCACCAGTGGCGGCGAGATGAACCAGGACGTTGCTCAGGTCTGTCCCGGCGAGGTTGTTCACGGTCAGGCTATCGGTTCCACCGAGCGCGTTCACCTCGAGATTCTCGACGCCGTTGAGATCCATCGTGATGGCGGCGATGTCGCGAGTGAAGCGGACCCGGGTGCCGTTGGCCGAGACGGCGAACATTTCGTTGATGTTGGCGCCGTTGAAGATCAGCCGGTCGTTGCCGCCCTCACCTTCGATTGTGTCGCTACCGTCGCCGGGGTCCCACTGGAACGTGTCGTTCCCATTGCCGCCGAAGAGCGTATCGTTGCCCTGATTGCCGTCGATGAAGTCGTTGTCGTCGCCGCCGATCAACACATCGTTTCCGTTGCTGCCGAGGAGAGTGTCGTTGCCCGGGCCGCCATCTACCGTGATCTGAATTAGCGGGGCGAGGTTTCCCGTCGCGGAGAACTGGTCGTCACCTCCATTTGCGTTGAGGACAAGTTTCTCACACGTGCCGATATCGAGGAAGAAAGGCGCGGGACTCACGCGATCGAAACGCACGCGCGTCCCGTTGGCGGTGGTGGTGAAAACTTCAGCGCCATTGCCACCGTTGACCTCGACGGTGTCGTTGCCGCTGCCGCCTTCGTTGATGTCGTTGCCGTCGCCGGGATTCCAGATCAGACGATCGTTGTCCGCATCGCCAAAGACCTGATCGTCTCCGGTTCCGCCGGTGAGCGTGTCATCGCCGTCGCCGCCGTGCAGAATGTCGGCGCCGCCTTCGCCAAAGAGCATATCGTTTCCCGGGCCGCCATCGAGCATGTCCGCGCCCGATCCGCCGATCAACGTGTCGTTGCCGCCTTCGCCGAACAGATTCGCGGCGGGCAAAGCGCCGTTCGTTTCATCCAACGCGAGCGTGTCATTCCCCTCACCCCCGAAGATCTTGATCAGCGTCGTGTTCGCGACTGTGGGAGTCCCGCCCGAGATCATGACCGTGCCGTTGTTGATCCGCAGATTACCGGCGGCGTCGCGGCTCACCGTGATGCGTATTATCCAGGGCATCCCCGGTGATGCTCAGCATGCCCGTCCCGGGGTCGAAGACGGCGGAGTTGACGCCTGGGAACTGTCAGCCGGAAAAAGCCGTGGCTCTGTCCAGCAATTGGGAAGGGGAAGTTAATAAAATTCCCGTTGCCGATGATAGCCGAACCCAAAGTAGCCCCAGCGCCGCCAAGTCGGGGCTCGATTCCAACTGATACACCACCTCGGTTGTCGCGCGAACCAGGTCAAGAACACGCTTTGGTTTGTGCGACTGATCGTAAGAATCTGGGAGGAACCCGCCTGCGCAGTCGCTCTCCTGGATCGCGCCGGAGAAGCTCAACAACACGGCGGCGACAGTCAGCCGGAAGGGGGGAGCAAAGGCGAATGCTTTCATTTCACCTCACGACAAGGTCTATAGGGCGGAACGCGCGCGGTCAACGCTTTGGGTGGAAAGAATTCAACTATTCCCGACGGTGAACCGGTCCTCGCGGCGCCGGAGATCGGTCGATCCCGAGCGGTGGCTTCCCCAACCGGCCTTGCCGCCCGACGAATTGCGCGCTCCGGCGCCCATTCCAAGCGCGTTGCTGATCGGGCACAGTTGGCTGAACTTGTCGGGCTTCGCCTAACGCCCGAAGGTCGTTAACCTGCGAATGATCTCACCATGAGAGCAAACAAGAACGCGTCCACTGCTGCCCTCGTCGGCATCTGGACGGTGCTGCTCACCGCCTTCGTCATCACCGTCCTCTACGTCGGTCGTGAAATCATCATTCCGCTCGCGCTGGCGATCATGCTCACCTTTCTCCTCGCCCCGCTGGTCGCGCGGATTGAGCGCTGGATCGGCCGCATTGCCGCCGTCCTCATCGTCGTGACGATGCTCTTCAGCGTCATCGGGGGGACGGGCTGGCTCTTGACCCGACAACTGATCGATCTCGCGGCCAAGCTTCCCGATTACCAGGCGAACATCGAGAGCAAACTGCACGCAATTCGGCTCCCGAAGGGTGGCACCTTCGGACGCTTTACCCACAGCGTGGATGAGATCCAGAAGCAGTTGCCGAATTCGTCGGAACCGCCGGCGGGCTCGACTGAGCCGACGCCGCGCGTTGAGCGCAACGCTCCCCCGAGCGACTCGAAGCCGATGCCGGTCCGGATCGTGGAAGCGCAAAGCCGCCTTCCGAAATTGCTCCAAACCGCCGCTACCGGACTTCTTGGGCCGCTCGGGACCGCGGGCCTGGTTTTGTTGCTTGTCATCTTCATGCTTTTCAAACGCGAGGATCTGCGTGGACGGCTGATTCGCCTGATTGGTCAGGGGCGGATCAGCGCGACCACCCGCGCGATGGATGACGCCGGGAAACGCGTCGCGCGCTACCTCTCGATGCAGTTGCTGATCAATCTGACGTTCGGAGTCTCGGTCACCATCGGCCTCTATTTCATCGGCGTGCCGAATGCGGCGCTTTGGGGTGCTTTCGCCGCGCTCATGCGGTTCGTTCCCTATCTTGGCGCGTGGATCGCTGCGGCCATGCCGCTGTTGATCGCCTTCGCGGTCTCTACGAATTGGATCAGCCCGATTCTTGTCCTCGCGCTCTTTGTGGTTCTGGAATTGATCAACGCCAACCTCCTCGAGCCCTGGTTGTATGGTGCGAGTACCGGCGTCTCGTCGCTCGCGCTCATCATCGCGGCCGTCTTCTGGACCTGGCTTTGGGGGCCGGTCGGTCTTCTGCTTTCGACGCCGCTGACTGTCTGTCTCGCGGTTATGGGGCGGCACGTTCCGAAGTTGCAATTTCTCAGCGTGCTTTTGAGCGAAGAAGAGGCGCTTCAGCCGCACGAGGAATGTTATTACCGCCTCCTCCGGCTTGGCCTCGCCGAAGGGAGTGATTTCGCAGAGGCCTACCAAAAGGCCAATTCACTGACCGCCTTCTATGATGAGGTCCTCATTCCGGTGATCACGCTCGCCGAGATGGACGCCCAACGGGAACAGCTCGATGCCGACCAGCGCGCGCGAATCCAACAATACGTCCACGACATCGTGGAAGACCTCGGCTCGGTTTCGCCAACCCGTTTGCAAGCGGAGGCCGACAACAAGACGGCCGCCGGAAATACCCCACAGCCGCTGATCGTTCCAACTTGCAAGGTGCTCTGCGTCCCCGCGCGTGCTTACCGCGACGAGCTGGCGGGCCGGATGCTGATGCAGTTGCTCGAGCAGCAGGGCTTTCAAGTGGAAAACGCCGCAGCCGTGCTCACCCCGGAAGAGATAATTGACCTGGCCACGAAGGCAGAGGTGGAAACGATCTGCGTCTCGGTCGTGGCGCCCTCGACGCTCATTCATGCGCGCTTCGTCAGCGGGAAAATTCGCGCCGCCTTGCCCCGGGTGAAAATCGTCGTCGGACTTTGGGGTGCGACCGAGAACACGCTCGAGATGTCCGAACGGCTGCGCACTTCCGGCGCGGATGAAGTGGTGGTTTCGCTCGCGGAGGCGGTAGTGCAACTAGCGAAGTTTTCCGTCACCATCACCGACGAGATGATTCCCGCGCCGGTCCCGGCAAATGAGGAAGAACGCCTGAGAGAACTGGAGGCGCAGCGCATTCTCGACACTCTGCCGGAAGACGCCTTCGACCGGATCACGGCGAAAGTGGCGAGAATCTTCGAGGTCCCGATTGCACTCGTTAGTTTCATCGATCGCGACCGCCAGTGGTTTAAGTCAGCTACGGGACTGCCGCCGGATCTCGCCGAGGCCGGTTCGACCTCGCGCGCTACCTCCGTCTGTGGTCACGTCATTGCGAGCGATCAATCGCTGACCGTGGAAGACATCGCGCGTGATCGCCGTTTCGCGAATAACCCCTTGCTCAGCGAACGAGGGTGGCGCTTCTACGCCGGTGTTCCTCTGCGCATCAATGATCTGCCGATCGGTTCCCTCTGCATTCTCGACACCAAACCGCGGCGGCTGAGCGAACGCGAGCAGCGTCTCCTCGAAGTCCTCGCCGATGACGTAGTTGAGGAAATAAAACGGCGCGCTCCCAGCTCCGCGGTGCCGGCCGCGGCATAGCGCTTCACTGCGACCATTTGCGAGTTGAAAAAACAGGACTGGTCATGTTAACTGGTCAGCATGAAAGTGACGGCCACCGAATTCAAAGCGAAGTGCCTTGGTCTGATGGAACGGGTCAAGAAAACACACGAATCGATCCTGATTACCAAGCACGGTGAAGTCATCGCACAATTGGCCCCGCCTCCGGCCGATTCCAAGAAGCCGTGGCTGGCGCTGCGCGGGACGGGCATCATCCACGGCGACATCGTCTCGCCGACCATGAGCGACGCGGAGATCGACGGCTTCATGGACGAAGAATCAAGGACGATCTGGAACAAGAAACGTGGCCGCCGCTCCGCTCATTGATACCCACATCTGGATCTGGTGGATCGAAGGTTCTGCGGATCTCCGCCGCGCTGATCGTGAGGCGCTCGACGCTCTCTCGCCGGCAGAGCGACCAAAGCTAAGCGTCATCAGCCTATATGAACTCTCGGTTCTGGTGGAGAAAAAACGCTATACGCCGGGACGTCCGATCCATGATTGGCTCGCACTCGCGGCCAGTTCCGCGACGATCGATTTGCTCCAAATCGGCGTGCCTGTCGCCCGCGCTCTTTTTGAAATCCCGCGAACATTTCACCGCGATCCCGCGGACCGGATCCTCGTGGCCACGGCGCGCGCGTTGGGTCTGCCGTTTCTGACCTACGATGAACCAATTCGGCGTTCGGGTTTGGTCAAAGTTTGGCCATCGAGCGCTGCGCGCGCGTGAACGGAAGGCAGCGCCTCGCGGAGTTCTTCGGACTCAAGCGCAATCTGGTCATCCTGCTCATCGCCACCTTCGCCATCGGCGCGGGCGAGGAATTGTGGATGCGGTTCCTCCCGAAATATCTGCAAGCGCTCGGCGCGACGGTTTTCATCATCGGTCTCTTCGACGCGCTGCGGAATTTCCTCGGTGCGATCTACGCCTATCCCGGCGGCCTCCTCGTCGATCGCTGGGGCCATCGGCACGCCTTCGTCGCTTTCAACATTTTCTCGATCATCGGTTACTCGCTCGTCCTGCTCGTTCCGCATTGGGGCGCGGTCATCGCGGGCATGTTTCTTTTCCTCTCCTGGACCTGCTTCTCGTTGCCGGCGTCGTTCTCACTCATCGGCGCGTCGCTCGCCGCGAATCGTCACGCCACCGGCATCGGCGTGCAGGCGGTGATCAAACGCATCCCGATCATGATCGCGCCCTTTCTCGGCGGAATGCTCATCGATCGCTACGGCATCGTCACCGGCGTGCGCATTGCGCTCGCCATCTCGATCGTCGTCTCCCTGCTCACCATTCTCGTGCAACGCCAGTTGCGCGACGATCCGAGGCCGACGGTGGATCACGCCGATCGCTGGAGCCTTTGGCGAAGCGTGCGCGAGTTCAACGGGCCCATGCGCCGCCTGCTCCTGAGCGACATCCTGGTGCGCTTTTGCGAACGCATTCCCTTCGCCTGGGTGGTGATCTACGCGATGGACAACCTCGGGCTCAGCGCGAAAGAATTCGGCGTCCTGACGACAGTGGAGATGCTGGCCGCGACCTTGTGCATCATCCCGGCCTCGCATTTTGCCGACAAATACGGACGCGAGCCCTTTGTCGTCGCGACCTTCGGTTTCTTTACCCTCTTCCCGCTGATCCTGCTCTACTCGACCACCTTCCCGATGCTGTTGTTCGCCTTCACGATTCGTGGCTTGAAGGAATTTGGAGACGCCGCGCGCAAAGCTCTGATCATCGGCTGCGCGGCCCCGAGCCGTCGCGGGCAAACGGTGGGCGCGTATTACCTCATCCGCGACGTGCTCGTGAGCGGCGCCGCTTTGTTGGGAGCTGCGCTCTGGAAATTCGGACCGCAGGTGAACTTCTTGAGTGCGACCGCCGTGGGCGCACTCGGCACGATCTTCTATGTGATGACGCTGAAGCGGAGATTATGAAACTGACCCCGGTCTAGCTGCAACTTGCCGTGCGCCGCGCATTTGACCGCGCGAGTTGAGCGCGCTTTGCACCATGATCATTTCGCCCACGTTTTCCGGAGTGAACAAACCTACCAGACGTCCACCGGCATCAAGCACCGGCAGCGCCGGGCAACTGCACTGCTGCATCACTTCAAAAGCGCGGTCGAACAACATCGAGTCATGCACAGACGGGATGTCGACGCGCATCACCTCTGCCACGGGTGTTTCCGCGCCCGACTTGCGGAGGCCGGCGATCATGTCATCGCGGGTCAGAATGCCATGCACCTTGCCGACCTCATCCGTGATCGGAAATTCGTGCTGCGAGGTGTGCAACAACGCCTCCGCCGCTTCGTTGAGCGTGGCGTTGAGGGGCAGCGCCTGGAACTGAGTCACCATCGCGGCCGAGACGCGCAAGTCCTTCGAGACGCTTTTCATTTGCGCCATCGCCACCTCGCTGCTGGCGCCGAAATAGATGAAGACCGCGATCAAGAGCAGCATTGGATTCCACCAAAGGCCGACGATGAAAAAGATGAACGCGATTCCCTGGCCGATGGTGGCCGCGATCTGGGTGGCACCCGCGTAGTTCATCCGCATCGCCAGGACGGCCCGGAGCACGCGTCCGCCATCCATCGGGAATGCCGGGATCATGTTGAAAAGCGCCAGCCAAATGTTGACCGTGAAAAGTCGGACCGCGAGCGTCGCGCCGGTTTGGTGCATTAACTCTGGGTCCGGCAAGCCACCTGTCAGTCCGATGAAAATCCAGAGGATCCCTGCGATCGCCACGGTGACCGCTGGTCCCGCCAGCGCGACGACGACTTCTTCGGAGGGCTTGTCCGGCATGCGCTCCAGCCGCGCCACACCGCCGATTGGCAGCAGGGTAATGTCGTGCGTCTTGATGCCGTAGCGGCGCGCGGCGAGGGCGTGGCCGAATTCGTGCAAGAGCACGCAAAGGAAAATCAGAAGAACAAAAATGACGCCGTTGACGGCGGCGGGCATTCCGCCGCTGCGGTGATAGACGAACCCGATCCAGGCCAGCAGGAGGAAGAACGTGACGTGCACTTTGACGTCGATCCCCGCGATTCGCCCAAGATTATAAGAACCTCGCATTTATCTGCCCCTGGATATCCTTACGCTCACAGATCACTGATTGTCCAACCGCGCGCGATGCTGGAAGCAGAAGGTCGGTCTCAGAATCTCGGCAAAATCGGCTCGATCTTTGGCGGGCGGCCGCGCAGGATGAATTTAGCTGCCCGGGCGCCTAATTGCCGAGATTATGAGACTGACCCCGAGACTGATCCCTTCGTGTTTGCCGCAAACCGGGCCGGAGCATCCGCAGCCCCGTGGGCGAACAACCCTCTCCCTCGCAGCCGGGATAGACGGAAAAAATGTTCGCCTTTAAGCGACGAACGGCCGTTCGGCGCGAGCTAGCGGAAAGTCACGGATCGTCTACGTGATGACGTTGCGGCGGAGTCCAGACTCGGGGCTCCGCTAGTCGTCGGGCACCGAGGGCTGCCGACGGCTGCTGCTCCGCCGGAGGACAGCATCTCTCTCGCTAAGGTTTTTCATCGGTCGCGGTAACGGCAGTTGTATCGTTTCGTTGCCGTAATCGGCTGGGAGATTCGCGACCTGCTAGGGCAGCGCAAATGGAGGCGGCTTCTGCCGGCCAATGCGTTCCGCGTTTCGCCGTATCTTACTTGGACGCGGACGGGCTTGATAAGCGTGAGCATTTGACGTGCGCCGGAGGCGCGCCGGTAACCACTCCTGGCGCCTGCGGATGTACGCCGGTGACCGATCCTAGCGCGCGCGCCAGCGCCTCAGCACGTTTCAGCAAGACCTCTGAGGGGCCACCTGTGCTAATCCCACCCTCTAAGTCGGCATTGATTACCGAGTCTGGCGCATTCGCCGATGTCATATTGTCGTTAGACAACAGCAACTTCCCGCAGTCGCGAGGCGCCCAACCATCCAATGATACGACTCTGATTGCATCGAGGACTTGCCGCGTGGTGCTGCGCTCCCAACGCGAACCTGCTTTGGTAGGGCAGTTCCAGCGCGAAGTTGCCATCCGCGTCGGTCTTGGCAATTCTTTGGGTCGGGGCAGGGATTCAAATCGCAATCGCGCCGAGAACGAGACGCTTCGCGTAGTACGCTGCATCTGAACTTGAGTCGAAATGCTTTCTCGGAACAGGCTCTCCGCTCGGCGTCGACTTTACGGCATCTCGCAGCGGGTCTAGTTGGGCGGCATTCAGCACAATTCTGCGCAGAGAGCATAATGCTGGATGGCGCGAGTTCACTGAAAGCGAATCGCAGCAAGGGCGTTTTGCGGAGTTGCACACTCGCCGCAACGCCGAGCAACTGACGACGCGGCAAAGGGGGCAGAAGGGGTCAGCTTCATAATCTCGGCAAGATCGGCTCGATCTTTGAAGGCCTTTGGCCAGCGGTCGCTGAGGTTTAAGCCACACCAGTTTCCCATGAATTCCTTTCATGAGCTTGTTCCTTGCTGACCTGCGCTACGCGGCCCGCGTGCTCCGGAAAACCCCCGCGTTTTCTCTCATCGTCATTGCCGTCCTCGCGCTCGGCATCGGGGCCAACACCGCCGTCTTCAGCGTCGTCGATGCTGTCCTCCTGCGCGGTCTGCCGTTTCCGCGCGCCGATCGCCTCGTCATGATCTGGGAGAAGAACCCCTCGTTAGGCGCATTGATTGGCGATCGCGTGCCGGTCGCGCTGAGCAACTTCATGGAATGGCAGAAGCGCGCGACGCGGTTCGAATCCATCGCCGGCTACGAAGAAGCCAACTTCAACCTCACGCAGCGGCTCCGAACCGGAGCGCATCTGCAGCCGCGCCCGCGGACCAGGAACCTCGGCGGGCGCTACTTCCGGTCCGTCGGAGGAGTGAGGTCCCAGTCCTTGGGGATTGGATCAATCTCAACCCGCCCGGCGGACTCGGCCTTGGCAAACTCGGCTGCACGGGCGAGCCCGATCACCACGATGAAGGTGACAATCAAGCCCAGGAAAAAAATGACGATGACGTAGTCCATCGCGGGTCATCCTTTCCGCATGCGAGCGATAGTGCCGGCGAGCAGAACTACGCGCACGCCGACCCAAAGGCCGAGGATGCTCGGGACCCAGAGGCCGACGAAGAGGCCGTAGTCGCGACTAACGAGAAACCAGAGGGAGACGCTGGCGACGAAGCTTGCGAGGGTGGCGATGAGAAATGGATGATCAATTTTTGTAAACATAAGCGAGGCGGGTCTAACGACCACTATGGTTGAGCGCGCAAGATGCGGACTCGTTTGGGTGGGTCCTTTGGTTGGCAGTGAAATCTGGCGATCGAATGCTCATCGTTTAGCCTTCGTTCGGTTGGGTAGATGATCCGGCCATGGCGCGGTCGATTTCCGTGGTGAGTTCGCGGATGCCTTCGTCCCCCACGGGGCCGGTGACCTGCTTCATGATGCGCCCCTGACGGTCGATGACGTAGATGTTGGCGACACCTTTCGTGTAGCCGAATTGCCTCACCACCGAGCCACTCCAATCGAGCATCACGGAGTAGGCGAGTTGTTTACGAAAAGCCTCCCGCAGCATGGAGTGAAACGGCTTCGGGACCATGGAGACATCGGCCACGCCGTCGATGTCGATGCGCTTCTCGTAACGCGCGTGCAGTCGCTGAATCCAGGGCGCGAGTTGCTCGGAGCCCTTGCGATCAGCCACGGTCATGACGGTGACTTTTTCCTTGGGAAAACGATAGCGACGCGGCTTGGCCTCCTGATCGGTCAGCTCGAAATCGCTGAGCTTTGCGACCGGCGCGGCGAATGTCGCCGTGTGAAGCGCGAGAACTGCGAAGAAGACAAAGATTTTCATGTCGCGTAGGCAGCGGAGTAGGAGCGGCCTTTCCAAACCGCGGGTCGCCGGCGCAGCGTCCGCAAGAAAGAAGCCCATTGGATTGCGACCAGAATGGCAACGCCGACCGGATGCAGCAGAGCGCCGAGGAAGGATTGGCGGAATCGCGCCACCGCGATGAGGCGCGGGAGAAAGGCTGCAATCGTGGCGATGATCGCGAGCGGCGATGGAGCGGACGCGAGCAAGACCAGCGGGAGCACTTGCCCGCCTAACAACAGCAGCGACACGGGCAAGATGAGTCGCGGCGAGCCGAGGCCTTCATGCGCGTTTTTCGCAAAACCACTCCAGACCTGCGACGCGCTTCGATACATGCGGCAGTGGAAAGTGTCGGTGGCGTCGAAGAGGTCGGTTCTGCAGCCGCGCGCACGCATCGTGCGAGCAAGCGCGACCGCGTCGTGCAGGCGATCGGCGACAGCGGCGTGGCCGCCCGCTCTTTCATAGTCAATGCGCCGCACCGCGAGGATTTGTCCGCAGGCGGCGGCGAAGCGCGGGTCGGTGCTGGTGCGCATTCGCCGCAGTGGGAGAAAGCCGAGCAGCACAAAATGAATTAGCGGAACGATCAGCTTCTCCATCAGACCGCGCGTCTCCTCGCGCGGCACGCCGCTGACGAGTGCGGCGCGGCTTTGTGCCATGAAGCGCGCGAGGCGCGCGAGTGAGTTAGACCGCAAGACACGCACATCAGCGTCGAGGAAAATCAGCAGCGGATGTCGCGCGAGCGCAGCGAGTTGATGACAGGCGAAGTTCTTGCCGCACCAGCCGGCGGGTAATGGCTGCGCGCTTTCCAGCCGCACGCGCGCATCTCCCTCGGCGATCTCACGCACGATCTCCGCGGTGCGATCGGTCGAGCCATCGTCGAGCACGATGACTTCGAAATCGATCCCCTCGCTCCCCAAAACCGACCGAAGCGCTGCGCCGATATTCGCTTCTTCATTGCGCGCCGGGATGAGAATCGAGCAGCGTGCTTTCCTGACGCCCGGCCGAGACAACGGCCGATACAGGGCAAGATTGCGCACGAAAAGCGCGGCGGGAATGACCGCGAGAAGGCAACTCGCGGCGGCGATCCAGGTGATCATCGGGTTGCCTCCGTTTGATGCTCGGGCACAAACCTCTCGCCGCGTGCCCGGGCGCGCAGCCGGCGCCAGGTGTCGTAGATTCCGTTTACTCCGAACTTGCCGCGCTGGAGCGTGCGCCACTCGGTCGCGTCGCGCCGGCAGGAGCGGGTGGCGAGTTCATCCTGCGTAGTTTCGAGCGCGTCGGTGAAGGTCCGGGTCCAGTCGTCGACGCTGCGCGCGGGCTCGAGATTCGGGACGATGGGCTCGCCGAAGGAGACGAGGATTTCCGCGCGCGGCTCGGTCCAGAAGGCATACTCGATCGCCAGCGGAATGAATGCGGCGTTGGGCTCGCGCGCCGCCAGTGCGCCGAGGCCGTCTTGCAAACGGAGCGGCCGTTCGCGCACGTCCATGAAGCGACCCTGCGGCGTGAGCCAAAGGGCATTTTGCGACGAGGCGAGAAGCGCGCGCGTGCTGCGGACAAACTGCAACGCACCGCGAGTTGACTGGTGCTCGATTGGAAAAAAGCCGAGGTGCTTAAAGAATCCGTAGCGCTGGAGCATCGCGGCGTCGATCGGTGCGAAGGAGGTGCGGTTCGGGAAGAACTCGCGCGACAGGAGCAGACAGACGAGCGGATCCCACCAGGAGGCGTGATTGAGATAGATCACGAGCGGACGCGCACAGTCACTCGGCGGCAGTCCGCTTTTCAAAATGCGAATGGCATGGAAGTGCCGGCCCACGTAACGGCGGCTGTAAGCGACGAAGACTTTCAGCATGCTCGCGGAAACTCGCGGCAGCGTGGCGCGCGGCGCGGTTTTCATCCTGCCATCTCCAGTTCGCGCGGTTGCGCAACGTTTGCGGCAGCCGTGTCGCGGTCGAGCGTGTCGGCGGCGATCCAGCCGGACATCAGCACCATCGGCATGCCGGGGCCGGGATGCGCGGCGCCGCCGGCGAGATAGAGGCCGCGCAGATCGGGGCTGCGGTTGCCGGGCTTGAATGCGCCGAGAAATTTTCCGTGACTGGCGAGGCCGTAGATCGCGCCGTTGAGCACGTGGTAGCGGTCGTGGATGTCCTGCGGCGTGAGCGCGCGCTCGAAGACGATGCGCGATTCGATGTCGGGCATTTGGCCGGTGCGCTTCAGCTTTTCCAAAATGACGCGCCGATACTCGGGCAGCATCCGTTTCCAATCGTGATGCGGGCGCAGATACGGCGCGTGGACGAGCACGTAGAGCGCTTCGCCGCCGGCGCGGCGCGGTGCCAGGCTCGGTGCAAGTCGTCGCGGCGAGGTAGCAAGTCGGGTCGGGCGCGGGTTCGCCCTTCTTGTAGATGCAGTCGAACTCTTCGTGCGGGTCGCGACTGAAGACAAAGTCGTGATGCGCGAGGTGCTCGTAACGTTTGTTCAGGCCGAGGTAGAGCACGACGCCGGAGCACGCGGGCTCGTAGTTACGCCGCCGCTCGAAGGCCTGGCCGACTGCGCCGTTAATCAGCTCGCGATGGGTGCGCACGGAGTCGCAGTTCGACACCACGGCGCTGAGCGCGATCTCCTCGCCGGCATCGGTGCGCACGCCAGTGACTTCGCCGCCGCGCGACAGGATTTTCTCGATCTTCGTGCCGGTGCGGAATTCGACGCCGAGCTCGGTGCGCGAGTCTAACGAGCGCTTCGGGCACGGCGCGCGTGCCGCCGACCGGATACCACACGCCTTCGTCGGTTTGCATGTGCGCGATGCCGCAGAGCACCGCGGGCGAACCGTAGGGCGAGGAGCCGACGTATTGCGTGAAGTGATCGATCATCTGCGCGACGCGCGGATCGGGCGTGAACGCGCGCACGGTGCCCGCGACCGAACGGCCCATCCGCATCGCGAGCACGTCGCCCAACATCTTCGGATCGAACGACGCCTTCCACTCGAACATGTCCATGATCCCGCCGATCGGTTTGTAGAAAAAGTGTCGCTGGGAAATGCCGTCGAGCCGCGCGCTGTAGTCGATGAACTCGCGGTAGCGCGCGCCGGAATTCGTGCCGGGCGCGAAGGCGTCGAGCGTCTGCGCCATCGCTTCGGGATTTTGCGCGAGATCGAGCGTCGAACCGTCGTCGAAGAAGCAGCGCCACTGCGGATCGAGCCGCACGAGTTCGAGGTAATCCTCCAAGCGCGCGCCGGCTTCGCTGAAGATGCGGCGCAGCACTGACGGAATCGTGACAATCGTCGGACCCATGTCGAAGCGGAAACCGTCGCCGCGAAGTTGCGCCGCCTTGCCGCCGAGCCAGTCGTTGCGCTCGAAGAGGACGACGCTGCGCCCGCGCGCCGCGAGCACGCAAGCCGCGGAAAGGCCGGCAAGTCCGCCGCCGATAATGCCGATTGGTTTCATGATTTTCGTCGGTTGGATTTCTCGATGAGCGCGGCGACGAGTTCGCGGATCGCGGCGAAGCGATGGCGTCCGTGCGCGGCGCGAATGTAGGAGGAGAAAAGCTGCGCATCGTGACGGTCCGGCTCGTCGAAGTGCGGATGCCGGCGACCACGCCGCACGGCGACGACGTGCGGGAAAGTCATTTCGAGCAAACCTTCGTCGCCGCGCGTGGTGCCGAAACCGCTGGCCTTCACGCCCCCAAACGGCATGCGCGGATCCGCAGTCGGAACAATCAGATCATTGATGGTCACGAAACCGGTCTTGATCCGCGCGGCATGGGCGCGGGCGCTGGCGATATCGCGCGAGAAAATCGATGCGCCGAGGGCGAAGTCGGAAAAATTCGCTCGCTGCACCGCAGCCTCTTCGTCGCGGACGCGCTCGATGAGCGGCGGCGAGAAACCGGCGACGGAAAGGCGCGCGACGAATTCGTCAGCGATGGATTGCACAACAATGAGGCGACGCGGTGCGATGCAGGTTTCGCCATCGTTCAGGCGCGTCCCGAAACGCAACGCGCGGACGACGAGGTCGAGATCGGCATCGGCGAAGACGAGCACGGCGTCTTCCCCGGAGAGTTCCATCACGGACGGAGTGTTGCTTTCCGCGAGCGCGGCGAGAACGTCCCGGCCGTTATCGGAGGAACCGGTGAAGATGACTTTGTCCACGCCATCAGCGATGGCGTCGCGCGCGGCCTCGACGCTCTCGGGCAAGATGGTGAGCAGCGCGGGATCGAGACCCGCGGCGCGCGCAAGATTGGAAAAGACGAGCGCGACCTCGCGAGTGCCGGGCGCCGGTTTGAGCAGCACGGCGTTGCCCCGCGACGAGCGCATGCAGCGAATGAACTGCGGGCAGAAAGAGCGGATAATTTCCAGGTCCGATCACGAGCACAAGACCGAAGGGCTGGCGGGTCACTTCGAACGAAACCCCTTGCAGCCAAACCGGCCGCCCGCGCCTGCCGCAGCGACGCGGCGCGAGGACGCGCCTCGCATTCCGCTCCAGCCAGCGGCACGCATCAGCGAGCGGGAGAACTTCGGAGACGAGCTTTTCGGCGAGCGGACGATCGCTCACCGCAGCGGCGGCGGTAGCGAGTGACTCCGCATTTTCCGCAATGAAATGACGGAGTTCGCGGACGACCTTCAAGCGTTCGCGAATCGGCGTGAGCGCCCAGCGTGATTGGGCCGCGCGCATTGCAGTGCGAGGCTCAAGCGCGGGCGCCATGGGCAACTCAATCGTCGAAGTCATCATGCTGGCTCCAGATCTCGCCGCGCAAACGGCGGGACGCGCACCGCGTCGGTTTTCGGCGTGATGCCGAGGTCGGCGAGTAACAAGCGCGTGCTGATGCGCGCGGATTCGAAAATAACCGGGAGGCCGCTGCCGGGATGGGTGCCGCCGCCGACGAGATAAATGCCATCGACGTCTTCGAAGCGGTTGTGCGGGCGCAGGTGCAACATCTGATCAAGGCTGTGCGCGAGATTGAAGGTCGCGCCCTGGTGGATCTCGTATTTCGTGTCCCAATCCGCGGGCGTGATAATGCGCTCGAAGCGGATGCGGCGCTCGACATCGGTGAAACCGGCCTTCGCGATTTGCCGCAGCATTTTCGCGCGAAAGCGCTCCCGCTCGCGGGACCAATCGACGTTCGGATGCTGATGCGTGACCGGCGCGAGAACGTAAAGCGTGCTCATGCCGCGCGGCGCGAGTGTCGGATCGGTGACGCAGGCGTTCTGCACGTAGAAGGAGGGATCGTCTGAGAGCACATGCTGATTCTCGACCTCGTCGAGATTGCGCGCGTAGTCGGCGGCGATGTGAATGTTGTGATGCGGCAGGTCGAACTCGCCCTCGACGCCGAGATACATCATGAAGGTCGAGCAGGAGAATTTCTTGCGGGCGATCTTGCGGTCGGTCCAGCGACGGCGCAGGCGGTCGGGGACGAGACGTTGCATCGCGCGCGCGAAATCGGCGTTCATCACGATCGCGCCGGCTTTCTCCACGCCGGCGGCGGTGCGGACCCAACGGCGCGCCGGCCCTCGAAAAGCACTTCCTCGACAGGCGAATCAGTGCGGATCTCGACGCCGAGCCGCTCCGCGACGCGGGCCATCGCCGCGGTCACCGCCGCGCAACCGCCAATCGGATGGAAGACGCCGTACTCGTATTCGAGGAATGAAAGAATCGAGAAGAGGCTCGGGCAGCGGAACGGCGACATGCCGAGGTATTTTGATTGGAAGGAAAACGCGAGGCGGATGCGCGGATCGCGGAAGAAGCGGCTGAGATAGGTGTCGATCGACTGATGCGGCCGAAGCATCGGGAGCATCTTGAGCAGGCGCAGATTGATGAGGTCCTGCCAGCCCAGGAACGGCGTCTCGAGGCACGGCTCCATCCGCTGGAGCTTGGTGCGATTTTCATCGAGGAAACGGCGGAAGCCCGGAGCGTCGCCCGGTGCGATCGCGGCGATCTGCTGCTCCATGCGCGCGATGTCCGGGGTCGCGTCCAGCTACACCGCCTTCGCCAAAGATGATCCGATACTGCGGGTCGAGCCGGACCATCTTCACCTCATCGCGGAGTGACGTGCCCGCTGCGGCGAAGATTTCCTCGAGGACGCGCGGGTAGAGGAAAAACGTCGGGACCGAGGTCGAACCTGAACCCGTTCGCCTCGATCGCTGACGTGCGCCCGCCGATGGTCGGTAGACGTTCGAGAACCTTCACTTTTACTCCGGCCGCGGCCAGGAGAATCGCTGAGGCAAGACCACCAGGACCGGCGCCGATGATGATGACGTCTTTGTTCATGGGATCCTCAAAACGGGGTCTTGATGCCGCACGCGCGAGCCGCACACCAACCGCGCGCCGCTTCGAAAAACATGAAGGCCGCGGTCAGTCCGAAGACGGCGGCGGCGACCCGTGAATGCGGCCAGGTGGCGACGCAGGCGATGGCAAAAATGGCACCAACAACGGCGCGAATTGCGCGGCCGCGGGGTTCGATATTTTGGCTAAACATTTTCATGAGACGGCGAGCTACTTTCATCCTTGTCTAGATACATGTCTAAGCCGTAGCTCAACATCGTGTCAACTGATTTGTCTAACTTTGAATTCAAGATATTTCCACTATAGGACGGTTTCGAGCTTGTCATTCCATTGTCATGTGTCTAAGTAGTGTCTCATTGTATGAACCAGCCCTTACACCCCATCCAAGTCGCGGCTGCACGCACCGGCCTCAGCCCGCACGTCATCCGGGTTTGGGAGCGGCGCTACGGCGCGGTCAAGCCGGAACGCGGCGATTCAAAGCGGCGGCTTTATTCCGACGAGGAGATCGAGAGGTTAACGCTTTTGCGAAATGCGACGCAGGCGGGCCATCCAATCAGTACGATCGCGCGTTGAGTGCGAAACAGATCGAAGGTCTCGTCGATAAGGCGCGGATTGCGAAGAGCGCGGAAATCATTCGCGCAGTGGACGCCGGCGCCGTTTTCCGCACCGAATGCCTCGATGCCGTGAAGCGGCTTGATGCCGGAGCGCTCGGGCAGGCGCTTCAGCGCGGGCTCGTGGCACTCGGGCATCAGGGGTTTCTCCAGGTGGTCGTCGCTCCGCTCGCCGAAGAGATCGGCGCGCACTGGCGTGACGGGACAATCACCGCGGCGCACGAGCATTTTTTCACCGCGTCGGCGAAAGTTTTTCTCGGTCACATGAGCAGACAGTTCGCGGCGGGACCGGGGATGCCGAACCTGATTGCGTGTACGCCGGCGGGACAATTGCACGAGCTCGGCGCGTTTATGGTCGGCGTGGCCGCGACTCATCTCGGCTGGCGCGTAGCGTATCTCGGCGCCGGACTACCGGCGGCGGAGATTGCGGGAGCCGCCATGCAGAATCAAGCGGCCGCGATCGCGCTGAGCATCATCTATCCCGACGACGACCCGGAACTACCGGACGAACTCCTTAGCCTGCGGCGCTTTCTCCCTTCCGACACGCGCATCATCGCTGGCGGTCGTGCGGCGCCGGCTTATGGGGAGACGCTCTCGCGGATCGGTGCGGTGGTCGTCGCCTCGCTCGCGGAGTGCTGCGAGGCGCTCGATCGCCTTCGAAGTGAACGCCGGCCTGCTGCGTCCACGCCGCGTCCATGACGCTCCACGAATTCAGATCCGAGCAGTGGCTGCCGGTTGCGCTCGAAGAGCTGTTTCCGTTCTTTGCTGATGCGGGAAATTTGCAACAACTCACACCGTCGTGGCTGAGCTTTCAGATCGTCACGCCGTCACCGATCGCGATGCATGTCGGCGCGCAGATTGATTACCGGCTCAGAGTTCACGGACTGCCGCTGCGCTGGCGGAGCGAGATTACGGTCTGGGAGCCAACCGTGCGGTTCGTCGATGAGCAAGTGCATGGGCCCTTCCGCCGCTGGATTCACGAACACCGCTTTGAGCCGCGCGATGGTGGCACACTCGCGATTGATCACGTGCGTTACGCTGTGCCCGGTGGTCCGTTGATCAATTGGTTGCTCGTCCGCCACGATGTGGCGCGCATCTTCTCGTATCGCACGGAAAAGCTGCGCGCGCGGTACCCACAACAAATGTGAGGACCGTCGGGGTTCGCTTGGCGCCCGCGGCACGATCTTGTATGTCATGGCACTGAAGCGCGGCAATCTCGCGCGGACCTGATCTGTCATGAGCTTGTTCCTTGCTGACCTGCGCTACGCGGCCCGCCTGCTCCGGAAAACTCCCGCGTTTTCTCTCATCGTCATCGCCGTTCTCGCGCTCGGCATCGGGGCCAACACCGCCGTCTTCAGCGTCGTCGATGCCGTCCTTCTGCGCGGTCTGCCGTTTCCGCGCGCCGATCGCCTCGTCATGATCTGGGAGAAGAACCCCTCGTTAGGCGCATTGATCGGCGATCGCGTGCCGGTCGCGTTGAGCAACTTCACGGAATGGCAGAAGCGCGCGACGCGGTTCGAATCCATCGCCGGCTACGAAGAAGCCAACTTCAACCTCACCAGCGGCTCCGAGCCGGAACGAGTGCAAGGTGCGCGGGCTTCCGCGAATTTCTTCCATCTCTTTGGCGTAACGCCACGGCTCGGCCGCATCGCGGGTCAATCCCATGATCTCTCTCCGCTATGAGTAATCAGCCTGACTGAGAAAAATTTGAATCCAATGCGCGGATGCGCGGCATCTCACTTCCGTAGACGCGGCTATGGAAAAGCTTTTGCAGGACCTCCGCTACGGCGCTCGCCAGCTTCTGCAAGCATCCCGGCTTCACCGCGCTCGCCATCATCTCGATGGCGCTCGGCATCGGCGCGAACACTGCCATCTTCAGCCTGGTCGATACGGTGCTGCTGCGGCCGCTTGCCGGTGCACGAACCGTCGCAGCTTGGTCGAGCTCTACGGCACGCTGCAGAATGGCGCCGACTTCACGCTCCAGTCGTATCCTGAATTACAAGGATTACCGCGACCGCAAGCCGTCTTCTCCGGACATGCTCGCCTATCGCTTCGTCGTCGCGAGCCTCAGCCACAACGGCGTCAACGAGCGCGTCTGGGGCTATCTTGTTTCCGGAAATTACTTCGACGTCCTCGGCGTGAAGCCGATGCTCGGCCGCGCGTTTCTGCCGGAGGAAGATCAGACGCCGGATTCGCATCCGGTCGTGGTCTTGAGCTACGGCTGCTGGCAGAAACGATTCGGTTCCGATCCCTCGATCGTCGGGCGAGACGGTTTCGTTCAACAGTCATCCGTTCACGGTCGTCGGCGTCGCGCCGAAAGGTTTTGTCGGCACCGAGGTCGCGTATGCGCCGGAAATGTGGGTGCCGATGATGATGGCGAAACGAAATCGAGCCGGGCAGCACCTGGCTCGAGCAACGCGACAGCGACAATCTCTTTGTCGTCGGCCGTCTCAAACCCGGCGTGACGCACGCGCAGGCCGAGGCCGCAACTGAAGCGATCACGCGCGCAGATGGCGAAGGAATATCCGCAGAGAATGCCGGCCGCGGCATTGCGCTTGATGACGCCCGGCCTTGTTCATCCCCGATATCCGCAACTCGATCTTCGGCTTTCGCCGGTTTGCTCCTCGCGGTGTCGGCGCGCTCGTCTTGTTCCTCGCCTGCGTCAATCTCGCCAATCTTCTGCTCGCGCGCGCCACGGAACGGCGCAAGGAAATCGCGATCCGTCTCGCCGTCGGCGCGAGTCGGCGCCGACTCGTTAGGCAATTGCTGACCGAAAGCGTCCTGCTTTCGCTCACCGGCGGCGCGGTCGGCGTCTTGCTCGCCGCGTTGATCAATCATTCTGTCGCGCGCATTCGAACTTGCCGATCGATATCGCGCTCGTCTTCGATCTGCGCATCGACTGGCGCGTGCTCATCTTTACCCTCGTGCTTTCGCTCGTCACCGGAATTCTCTTCAGCCTGCATTCCGGCACTGCAATCGTCGAAACCGGAACTGGTGCCGGCCTTGAAGGACGAAAGCGTCGATGGCGGGATTTCGCCGCTCGCGCCTGCGCAACTCTCTCGTCGTCGCGCAGATCGCGCTCTCGTTAGTCCTGCTCGTGAGCGCGGGCCTGATCGTGCGCAGTCTGCAGGCCGCGCAACGGATGCGGCCCGGATTCAATCCGGAAAATGCCGTCATGCTTTCGTTCGATCTCGGTTTGCAGGGTTACGACGAAGCGAAAGGTCGCACCTTCCAGCAGCAGGCGCTCGAGCGGGTCCGCGCACTGCCGCAGGTCGACGTCCGCCGCGCTGACCGATTACCTTCCGCTCGGTCTCAATTACAACTCGACCACCATTTACATCGAAGGCCAGCCGGTCACGAGGCACGAGCAAGTTGCCGCTCGCGATTCCGCATCGGTGCAGCCCGGGTTATTTCGAAACGATGGGCATCCCGCTGCGCGGCCGCGATTTTCGCCTGAACGAAAACAAGAAGGAATCGCGCGTCGCGATCGTGAACGAAACGTTCGCGCGCAAGTTTTTCACGGGCAGGATCCGATCGGCAAACGTTTCAACTGGCCCGGGCCTAACGATCCGTTTTGGGAAATCATCGGCGTGGTGCCGGATGGGAAATACAACACGCTCGGCGAGGAACCGAAAGCGGCCGTCTATCCGCCGATTCTGCGTTATTACGGGATTGGCTCGCCGTGCTCGTCGCGCGGACCGAAAGGCGATCCGCGCACCGTGCTGCAACGCTCCGGGCCGAAATGCAGCAGATCGATCCGACGCTACCGCTCTACGACGCGAAGACGCTGACCGAACACATGAACATTCCGCTCTTTCCCGGCGAAGATCGCGGCGGGCGCGCTCGGAAGTTTCGGCGTGCTTGCGCTCGTGCTTGCCGCGGTCGGAATTTACGGCGTGATGTCGTACATGGTCGCTGGACGCACACGCGAGATCGGGTTGCGCATGGCGCTCGGCGCGCAATCGCGCAGATGTTGCGTCGGCTCATTTTGCAGCAGGGAATGATGCTGGCGCTGATCGGATCAGTGATTGGATTGGCGATCGCGTTTGGTGGAACCAGATTGCTGAAAAGCGATTCTGTACGGCGTGAGCGCCGTCGATCCGGTGACGTTTCGTCCGTGGCCATGTTTCTGCTCGGTCGTCGCGCTGCTCGCTTGCTGGTTACCCGCTTATCGCGCCACGCGGTCGATCCGATGATCGCGTTGCGCGCGGAGTAGAGGCGGTTTCCAGTGACAGCGGACGTTCATGACCGCCGCTTCGAATCCCGCGCCGCACAAACCGTGGTATCGCATCCTTTACATCCAGGTGCTGCTCGCGGTTGTCCTCGGCATCCTGATCGGCTGTTTCTTTCCGGACTTCGGCAAATCGCTCAAGCCGCTCGGCGACGGCTTCATCAAGCTGGTGAAGATGATGATCGCGCCGATCATCTTCTGCACGGTCGTGCACGGCATCGCGTCGATGGGCGACTGGCAAAAAGCTCGGCCGCATCGGCGGCAAGACGCTGCTCTACTTCGAGGTCGTGTCTCCACGCTCGCGCTGATCATCGGGCTGGTCGTCGTGAACGTCTGCAGCCCGGCGCGGGCTTTCAATATCGACCCCGCCGCTCGATCCGGCAGCATCGGCCGGAGTTACGCGACAGAAAGCGCACGGACACAGTCTCGTCGACTTCCTGCTGAACATCATTCCCGAAGACGTTCTTCGACGCCTTCGTCACCGGCGATCTCCTGCAGGTGCTGCTCGTCTCCGTGCTCACCGCCTTCGCCATCTCGTTCATGGGCGAACGCGGCAAGCCGGTGCTCGCGCGATCGATACCGGGGCCGCGAAGTGTTCTTCGGCATCATGCACATCGTCGTCAAAGCTGGCGCCGCTCGCGGCGTTCGGCGCGATGGCGTTCACCGTCGGCAGCTACGGCCTCGGCGCGCTCAATCGGCTGCTCGCGCTGATGGCCGGATTCTACCTCACCGCGGCACTCTTCGTCGTCGTCGTGCTCGGCTGATCGCGCTGGCGGCGGCTTCTCGATCTTCCGCTTCCTCGCCTACATCAAGGAGGAGATCTCTGCTCGTGCTCGGCACCAGTTCGTCGGAGACGGCGCTGCCCGGCATGATGGAAAAGATGCGGCGGCTGGGCTGCGCGCGAATCGACCGTCGGACTCGTCATCCCGACCGGCTACAGCTTCAATCTCGACGGCACGAACATCTACATGACGATGGCCGCGGTCTTTCTCGCGCAGGCCACCAACACGCCGCTCGACCTCCGGCAGCAGATCGCGCTGCTGCTCGTCGCCATGATCTCGTCGAAGGGCGCCAGCGGCGTGACCGGCGCGGGCTTCGTCACGCTGGCCGCGACGCTCGCCGTCGTGCCCGCGGTCCCGATCGAATCGCTCGCCCTGCTGGTCGGCATCGATCGCTTCATGAGCGAATGCCGCGCGATCACGAACCTGATCGGCAACGGCGTCGCCACCGTCGTGATCAGCCGCTGGGAAGGGAAGTCCCGCCGAGGAGTTGCGGCGGAAGATGAGGGAACCGAAAAGCATTCTTGACCTCGAACCGAGTGTTGTTTCTGAATGGGTCGTTAGGCGCGGCGCATCGCGGCTTCACATTCGACCCGCTCGCGCGTCGGTTCCGCCTTGCGAAAAATCATCCAGACCCCGGCGAGAACGAACGCCCCGCCAACCAATGACCAGAGCGAGAAAGTTTCCCCGCCGATCAAATATCCAAACATGACCGCACCCGGTGGCGTGATCAGCGAGATGGTCTGGAGCTTGTTTACCGGAATGCGCGGCAGCAGCCAGTAGAGCAGGAGGAAGGTCAGGGCCGAGCCGATGATCGCAAGACAGAGCGGGCAAAAAATCGCCAGCGTCCGGTCCAGTGGAAGCGGAGCGGGTTGCCCTCGACGATCAGGCCTAACGAGAGCAACGGCACGGTGCCGAAGACCATTTGCCAGGCGGCGATCATCGCCGGGGCCAGCTGCAAGCGCGCGGCGTTTCAGGAGGACGTTCGAGAAAGGCCGCGCCCGCGCCGCCGACGCCGACGACGATGCCCAGCCCGCACCCCAGAAGGCGAGGATGCCGCCGTGACCGAACAGGCGCCCGCCAATCAGCGCGACGCCGCTCACGGCCAGGGCCGCACCGCCGACCTGTTGCCAGCGCAACGGCTCCGCCGGAAGCAGCCAATGCGCGAAGCTGCATGCCCGCGACCGGAGATCACTCGCCTGTCAGGACCGCCGCCAGGCCGGCGAGGGGGCGTGCGGACTCGCCCCAGAACAGCAGGCCGTAATTTACCGCGAACATGAGGACGCCGGTGAAGGCGAGCAGCATCCACCAGTCGGCGCGCTTGCGTGGCAGCAAGCGGGACCCGCCCGACCGAGACCGCGACGTAGGACGAGGAAGTGCGATCAGAAATCGGATCGCCGCGAAGGAGATCGGCGGGAGGTCGGCCAGGCCGACCTTGATCGCGAGCCAGGTGGAGCTCCAGACCACGCAGAGCGTGGTGAACGCGAGGACGATTTTCCATCTCGCGGTCGGATAGGTCGCATGGGTCACATGGGACCTATACGACATATTTCTGAATCCGAACGCGGCTCGCGCACGCATCTCATCAGAAACCTATGATCCAGGATTTTGATTTGCCCTTCGCCAGCTTCAAAACGCCGGGCTTTACGGCCGTTGCTGTTTTCACCCTCGCGCTCGCCATCGGGGTGAACGCCGCCATGTTTTCGCTGATCAACGGCGTCCTGCTCAAGCCAGGTGGTACCGGTGCGACCGGAGGAAGTGGTGAACGTTTTCACCGCGCGCCAGGAGGCGAACAAGGATTACCGGCAGTTTTCGCTAACGAATACATGGCCCTGCGCGAGAGCGCGGATGTGTTTTCGGACGTCGCGGCGGTGCAGTTCGCGCTCGCCGGTCTCGGCCGCGACGAAGGGGTGCGGCGCTCGCTTCGCGTTTCTTGCTTCGGAGAATTTTTTCACGCTCATGGGCGTGAAACCCGCGATGGGCCGCTTCTACAACGCGGAGGAGCGCCGCCGAATGCGCAACATTCCGGTGGTGGTCGCGAGCTACGGCTACTGGCTGCGCATGGGCGGCCGTCCGGATTTTGTCGGCAGCACGCTCTTCGTCAACGGCCAGCCCTTCACCGTGATCGGCGGTCACGCCTGAGGGGTTCAGCGGCATCAGCGCGCTGCTCGCGCCCGATGTCTGGCTGCCGCTGGGAATCTATTCGCAGCTCTCCTCGGCCTTCAACGATTCTAACGGGCTGCACGATCTGGCGCAGCCGAAGAATTACACGCTCAATGTCATTGGTCGTCTCGGCCACGGACTAACTTTGGAAACCGTGAAGTCGCGCCTGCCGATTCTGGCCCAACGCGTGACCGCGGTGCAGCCGCCGGATTCCGCCGGCGCGCGCGAATTGCAGGTGCAGGAACCGTCGCGCTTCAGCATCAGCACGACGCCCTTCGGAGGAAGGCCCGGTCGCGCTCATGGGCGTCCTCATGATGGCGATGGCCGCCGCCGTTTTGCTCATCGCGTGTTTGAACCTGGCCAACATGCTGCGGCCCGTGGCACGGCGCGCGCGAAGGAAATGGCCATCCGGCTCGCGCTCGGTTCGTCGCGCTGGCGCATCATCCGCCAATTGCTTTGCGAAGGTCTGCTCCTCGCGTTCGCCGGCGGCTTCCTCGGATTACTCGTTAGTCTGTGGAGCAACGGCCTGCTCGTCCGTTCGCTCGGCACCCTCTTCGGCTCGATGAGTTTCTCGGTCGCCCTGCCGGTCAAGCCCGACGCACTCGTCCTCGGCGTCACCTTTCTTTCTGTTTTGCGACCTTGCTCTTCAGTCTCGGGCCGGCGCTGAAAGCGACCAAGGCGGATCTGGTCAATGATTTGAAGCAACAGATCGGCGAACCTGCGCATCTCGGCCGGCTGAATCGGCCGCTTCTTCGCCGGGCGCCAACTCCTCGTCATGGCGCAGATCTCGCTCTCCTGCTGCTTTTCGGGGCCGGGCTGTTCCTGCGCGGCGCGCTCAAGAGCCAGTCGGCGTCATATCTCGGCTTTGAACATCGGGACAACATCGTGACAGAGATGGATTTCACCCTCGCCAATACCGACGAGGCAGCCGCCAAGCGTTTGATGTTCGCCGCGGTGCAACGCGTCCGCGAGCTGCCCGGGTCCGCCAGCCGCGCCTCTCGACCATGGTCCCTTACGGGAACTGGACCAATGCCAAGCGCGTGATGCCAGCGAGTGAAGGCGACTCGCCGCGCAAGCCGATCCGAATTCACCGTCCCAAGGATTCGATGGTCTCTACACTTCCGTGACCCCGGGATACTTCGACGCCATCGGGGCGTGCGCTGTTGCGCGGACGCGATTTCACTCAGGCGGAAGCGGAGAACAAGGACACGCCGAAGGTTGCGATCGTGCGATCGAAGACATGGCGCAGAAGCTTTTCCCGAACGGCGATGCGCTCGGCCAAACGGATCGAGGGGACGAACCCGATGCCCGATGGCTCCTCTGGCGAGATGGAAATCGTCGGCATCGTCAGCGCGCATCGTCATGAGACGCTGGCGTGGATCCTGCGAAACGGCTCTTCGTTCCGCTCGCGCAAGTTTACTCGGCGGCGTTTATCTCCATGTCCGCATCGGCTCGACTGATCGCGGCGCGGTCACCGCGATGCTGCCGAGGCTGCGTCAGACCTTGCGCAAGCGTGGATCCGAACCTGCCGATCCTCCGCATGCTGCCCTTCAGCGACCTGCGATCGAGAAAGACGTGGGCCTCTGGATCGTGCGCCCGGGCGCGATCATGTTCGGCGTCTTCGGTGGCATCGCCTTGCTCCTCGCGGTGGTCGGAGTTTACGCGGTGAAGGCTTACGCGGTCGCACGGCGGACACGCGAGATCGGCATCCGCATGGCGCTCGGCGCGCATCCGCGTGATGTCTCTCGCGTTGATCATGAAACAGGGCGCGCTGCAGACCGCGTTTGCGGTCGCGATTGGATTGTTGCTCGCGCTCGCGGCGGGGCGGGTGCTCGCACAGATGCTTATCAAGTCAGCCCCGCCGATCCGATTGCCCTGGTCGTCTCGTCAACGTTGCTCGCGCTGGCTGCGCTGCTCGCGTGTCTTCCCGCCGCGCGCCGCGCGACCCGGGTCGAGCCCGATGACGCGTTGCGCACGGAGTAGCTCAATTCGCTGGAGTCGGCGTCGGGCTCAGGTCGTAAATTTCGATCAAGCCAATTCCGGAATCCTGGGCGCCGGACTTTCGATCGCCGTGTACGCACCGGCGCGAGCGTGACCAGAATAGCCGATTCCTGGGACGACTCCGGCGCGAGACCGACCGCTTGAATCGCGGCCGCGTCGGCATTTTGCGCCCAGTCGTCATTCTGCGGCCGCGACCACGCCGTTGCTGTCGAAGAGTTGCAGATTCGGATTGCCCACCGCGTCCGCGACCCCGCGATCACGCAACGATGGGCCGATCGCGCGGACCACAAGTTCCTTCCGGTCGTTGCCGCCGATGATGCAGCCCGCGATCATGACCCCGTCGCCGGAGAGCACCGTGCCGCGGGTGGAAATATTGGCCGCGCGGTCGTTGCTTTGTTGCAGATCGTAGATCTCGACCAACCCGATACCGGTGATGCCCGGCTGCATACCGCCGACCACGGTATCATCGCCGACTACCGCGCACGATGACGGTATACGCGCCCGCGCGCCAGCGTTGCTCGAATGGCCGATTCGTGCGGATCCTCCGGCGCGAGACCGACCGCTTCAATCGCAGCGGCATCGGGACCGTCCTGCCAATTGTCATTCGAGGTGATGGTGCGTTCCCGATGGATCGTGTAGCTCCAGGAGGGATCTTCGAGCGCGTCACTCACGCCCCGCGCGATGAGCGATGGGCCGATCGCTCGCAGGACCACGGTGGACTGAATTCGTTCCCTGCAAAATGAATGCCGCCAATGAGAACGCCCGTCTCCGTGCCGACGAAAGCGCGCGTGGAAAGATTCAGGAGATTATTCGCGTTGGTCGCCGGCGCGGGCGGTTCGATCCACCAGGTTCGCGGGATTATTCAGCCCGCTGGCGAAAGTGGTTCTGGTACCGTCTGACGCGAACTTGTAGATGTTGCCGCTGTTGTAATCAGCTTCGAAAAGGTTGCCCGTTTGATCGAAGACGAGCCCGTGCGGGCCGTTCAGGCCAGTCGCGAATGTGCTGCGCGCACCTGCGGGGGTGAAGCGCAAATGGTCCCGCCCTGGAAATCGGCGACAAACAGATTGCCGCTACGATCGAAAGCCAGGCCATGCGGATTTCCCACCGCGCTGGCAAAGGTGCGTTCGATTTCCGCCCGGCGTGTATTTGAAAATGGTGCCAGTGTGGAAATCGGCCTCGAAGAGGTTGCCCGCGGTGTCGAAGGCGAGATTCGCGGGACCACTCAAGCCGCTGGCGAAGGTGGTGCGGACTCCTGCCGGCGTGAACTTGTAGATCACGTCGCCGAAGAACTCCGCGTCGTAAAGATTACCTGCTCCGCCGAAAACCAGACTCGCGGGACCATTCAGGCCAGACGCGAAGATCGTCCGCGTTCCATCGGCGGCGTACTGGTAGATTGTGCCGGTGCCGGTTTCGGTGACGAGAAGATTTCCGGCGCGATCGAAGGCCATTCCTTCCGGGCCATCCAAGCCCGAAGCGAAAACGGTTCGCGCTCCCTCGGGAGTGAATCGGTAGATGATCCCGCCAGTGAAATCAGCTTCGTATAGATCACCCGGAGCCGCCAGGACGGTCGCGGAAAAGTGTGGAACCCAAACGACCCGGCCGCGATGAGCGGGAGAAAGAACCGGACCTTCATATTCGGTAACCAACGAGAGAGTCAATCATCTCTACTCGGTTAGCACAGTAGGAAGAGGTGAAACCTCCGAATCGGCGGCTCCAGCCGCCGATCAAACTTTCTTGCGCTGGATGTACTCGTTCACCTGCTGCTCGAGGATCTCGAGCGGGAGCGCGCCGTTCTTCAGGACGACGTCGTGGAATTCGCGCTGATCGAACTTCTCGCCCAACTCCTTTTGCGCACGCGCGCGCAGCTCCGAATCTTTAGCATCCCGACCTTGTAGGCGCACGCCTGGCCGGGATCAACGATGTAGCGCTCGATCTCCGCCGTGACTTCTTTTTCGCCCATGCCGGTCTTCTCCAGCATGTAGGCGATCGCCTGCTCGCGCGTCCAGCGTTTCGCGTGGATCCCGGTGTCGACCACGAGCCGCACCGCGCGGAAAAGCTCGGCCTGCAGCCGCCCAAGGTCGCCGAACGGATCGCCTTCGTACCAGCCCGCCTCTTTCGCCAGCCATTCGGTGTAGAGCGCCCAGCCTTCCGAATAGGCGGTGAACGGAATCAGCTTTCGAAATTGCGGCAGCCCCTTCAATTCCTGCGCGGTCGAGATTTGGAAATGATGACCGGGCACGCCTTCGTGATAGGCCAGCGTCGGCATCGATCCACTTCGCGACTTCGCTCATGTCGCGCAGGTTGGCGTAGAAAACGCCCGGGTCGCGTGCCGTCCATCGCCGCCCCTTCGTAGTAGGCGCCGGGCGCGGTCGCTTCCTTGAACTCCGGCACGCGCCGCACTTCGATCTTCGCTTTCGGCATGGTGAGGAACAAGCTGCTTCGAGCGTTCCAGTCGCCTGATCGATCAGGCGCGTGTATTCGGCCAGCGCGGCCGCGCGGCCGGCGTCGTCATTCGGAAAAGGAAACGCGGATCTTTGCCCAGCGCGACCATGGCCAGCGCCGATCGGCTGACCGGCGAAACCGTTCGCGTCGAGAATCGCGCGCATCTCCGCTTCGATCCGCGCCACCTCGCGCGACGCCGAGCTCGTGGATCTCCTCCGGCTTCAGCGTCGTGGTGGTATTCTGGCGCAGCATGTAGGCGTAAAACGCCTCGCCATCCGGCAGCTTCCAGACGCCGTCATCGGTCGTCGTCTTCGGCAGCAGCTCGCTGAAGTAATCGATCAGTTTCTGGTAGGCCGGATAGACCTTCGCGCTGATCGCCGCTTCCACCCGCGCTCTGGAAATCCGCGCGCTGCGCGCTCGGTCAGCTCCCTCGATTTTCGCGGCGCGCTGTCTTGAACGAAGCTCGCGAGAATGTTTTCCGCCGGCCGGCTGCGCCGACGAAATCGCTCATTTCCTTCAGCACCTTCTCGACCACGAAGCGCGGCGGCATGATCCCTTTCTGCTCGCGCAGCTTCAGACCTTCGAGCAGTCTGATCGAACTTCGTCGGCAGGGCATCGAGCCGCTTGAGGTAATAATCGCAATCGCGCGGGGCGAGCAGCCGATGGGTGTTCGCCATGAAGGACGGGAAACTGGTTCTGCACCCCGAAGAGCTGGTTCACCGGGTAGTTGTGCCACTGATAGTTCTCGCCCTCGACCTGCCGCGTCGAGGAACCAATCGAGCACATGCGGTCGAGAGCCGTTGCGACGGCGTCTGGCGCGCGAGCGGATAGCGCGCAGCTGCGCGAGATTCTTCCTCGTCTCGTCCGACCTGCTTCTGTTGATGGGCGGGCGATTCGTCGCCCAGCTTTCGCGTTGTGCCCGGTGATCCCGAATTGCTCGACCAGGCCGAGCGAGGAGAGCAACTCCGGTTCGTCGAAAATCACCTCCACGAAAACCTTTTCGTAGAAGACGATTCAGGCTCCACGGGCGAAACCAGATCGCGTTCACCGCGAGGACCGCGATGACGAGCAGCAGGACCGCGACGATCCCGAAGAACCATTTCAGCACACGCTTGAACATGAGCGAGAGAAGTCCGGCGCGGGCTTCTTGGTCAATGCAAAGTTTCGTTTCGATCGACGGCGTTGTCGATGAAGAGCCCTCGCCCATCGGATACGCGCGAGAGCAAAATTCCGCTCCAACGTGCTACGGGAGCGAAGTGCCGGCGCGGGTCCGGACAAAGAGGGTGTCGCCGCTGTTCACGAAGCCGTCGAGGTTTACATCGGAGCGGAAATTGGTCGCGTCGGTCGCCTGGCCGGAGCGGTTGCGCGTTTGCAGGATGTCACCGGAATTGACGCGCACGGTCGGCGTTGGTGTCGCCGGCGAGAATACTCATCGCCAAAGTGATATCAGCGCTCTCCTCGCCGCTGCTGCTCACGCCGAAGAGTTTCAGGTTAATCGTCTGCGCATTGCCGATGTTGGTCAGGGGCACCGTGACCGTCGCGCCACTGACGCTGACTGAGCCGGTGCAGGTGCCGCCATTGCCGACGCAGCCCGTGCCGGACGATCACCTGCGCCTGGGGATTGCCCGCGACGGTGACGTTGCTTGCGAAGGTCACCACCATCGTGTAATCGCTGGTCCCACCCGCCGAGCGGCACTCAATTCCCGGCGTGCCCGTGAGCGGCAGAGCGATGTCGAAGGGGCCCGCGGCACCATGGGTTTTGCGGGAAACGGCGCTCTGCGCAACCGGCACCCTGGCGGCGCGGATAATCTGCGATTGGCTGGGGATGCCATTGGTGAAGACAGTCACGAGCGCGTGACCAATGGGGAAGCCGCTCGAGCTGGTCGTCATCACGGTGATCGGCGTGGAAGTGAAAGAAGTGTCCGACCAGCCTGCGCATCACGTCCGGGGGGAGAAAAAGCGTTTGCTCGTTAGTGAGGCTCAGCAGTTGGACCAGCGGATAGTTGGAAGAGGAATTCTGAAGCGCCGTTGCCGCCGGAAGCTTCCGAGATGCCTTTGAAGCGCGAACCGGAGGCCGTCAGCGAGCTGCCACCGGGCACCACCGAGGGCGAGACGGTGGCGAGTAACGGTTGCCAGCTAGGATCAAAGCCCAGGCCAGGATCATACAGCTTCGCGCTGCTCAAGTAAGCGCCAGTGTATCCTCCGGCGACCAGCACCTTGCCGTTGGGCAGCAACGTCGCCGTGTGGTACCGGCGTCCGGTGGCGAGACTGCCAGTGGCACTCCAGCTCCCGGTGGCCGGATCATACAGCTCCGCGCTGCTCGAGGAAGTAGTGCGCATTATATCCTCCGGCGACCAGCACCTTGCCATTGGGCAGCAGCGTCGCCGTGTGAGCAGTGCGTCCGGTGGCGAGGCTGCCGGTGGCACTCCAGAGTCCCGCTGGCCGGATCATACAGCTCCGCGCTGCTCAAGTAGGTACTGCTGCCAATTCCTCCCGCGACCAGCACCTTGCCATTGGGCAGCAGCGTCGCCGTGTGCTCGGCGCGTGCGGTGGCGAGGCTGCCGGTGGCGCTCCAGAGTCCGCTGGCCGGATCATACAGCTCCGCGCTGCTCAAGTAATTGAGAAAGCCATTGTCTCCCCCGGCGACCAGCACCTTGCCATTGGGCAGCAGCGTCGCCGTGTGCCTCTCGCGTGCGGTGGCGAGGCTGCCGGTGGCGCTCCACAGCCCGGTGGCCGGATCATACAGCTCTGCGCTGCTCGAGGTAACCGCTGCTATTAGCTCCTCCGGCGACCAGCACCTTGCCATTGGGCAGCAACGTCGCCGTGTGACCTGTGCGTCCGGTGGCGAGGCTGCCGGTGGCAGTCCAGCATCCCGCTGGCCGGATCATACAGCTCCGCGCTGCTCAAGTAACTGGCACGTTCCCCCGGCGACCAGCACCTTGCCATTAGGGCAGCAGCGTCGCCGTGTGATCGTAGCGAGCGGTGGCGAGGCTGCCGGTGGCGCTCCACATCCCGCTCGCCGGATCATACAGCTCCGCGCTGCTCAAGATAGTGCCAATACCCATCTCTCCTCCCGCGACGAGCACCTTGCCATTGGGCAGCAACGTCGCCGTGTGATAGTCGCGTGCGGTGGCGAGGCTGCCGGTGGCGCTCCAGCATCCCGCTGGCCGGATCATACAGCTCCGCGCTGCTCAAATAAGTGCCATTGTATCCCCCGGCGACCAGCACCTTGCCATTGGGCAGCAACGTCGCCGTGTGATCGTAGCGTGCGGTGGCGAGGCTGCCGGTGCGGACTCCAGCGTCCCGCTGGCCGGATCATACAGCTCCGCGCTGCTCAAGGAAGTCGCTATTGTATCCTCCGGCGACCAGCACCTTGCCATTGGGCAGCAACGTCGCCGTGTGCAGCGTAGCGTGCGGTGGCGAGGCTGCCGGTGGAACTCCAGAGTCCCGCTGGCCGGATCATACAGCTCCGCGCTGCTCGAAGTAAGCGCTGACCATTGAATCCTCCGGCGACCAGCACCTTGCCATTGGGCAGCAACGTCGCCGTGTGAGCGAGCGTGCGGTGGCGAGGCTGCCGGTGGCACTCCAGGTCCCGCTGGCCGGATCATACAGCTCCGCGCTGCTCAAGATAAGTGCTGCCACTGTATCCTCCGGCGACCAAGCACCTTGCCATCGGGCAGCAGCGTCGCCGTGTGAAAGTCGCGTGCGGTGGCGAGGCTGCCCGTGGAACTCCAGCGTCCCGCTGGCCGGATCATACAGCTCCGCGCTGCTCAAGAATCATTGCTGCCACCTCCTCCGGCGACCAGCACCTTGCCATCGGGCAGCAACGTCGCCGTGTGACAACCAGCGTGCGGTGGCGAGGCTGCCGGTGGGACTCCAGCGTCCCGCTGGCCGGATCATACAGCTCCGCGCTGCTCAAGTAACCGCTGACATTAAATCCTCCGGCGACCAGCACCTTGCCATTGGGCAGCAACGTCGCCGTGTGAGCGTAGCGTGCGGTAGCGAGGCTGCCGGTGGGACTCCAGAGTCCCGCTGGCCGGATCATACAGCTCCGCGCTGCTCAAGTAAGTGCTGCCAACTGCTCCGGCGACGACGAGAACCTTGCCGTTGGGGAGCAACGTCGCCGTGTGACGGGCGCGTGCGATGGCAAGGCTGCCCGTGGCACTCCAGGTATTGTCGGTCACTGCCGCCGGGTTCTGGCGTCGCGCCATCGCCAGCCACGCTTCCTGTTCCACCGGCTTAAGCCCGGCCGGCGCACTCTGGGGCGTCAAATCAGTGTCACTGCGGTTCTGCTCGACTCGGTCTGACGCGGGCGAGGTGCTCCCGCTCAGCAAGATTGCCGAGACCGAGAGCAAGGCGGCCCAGATTGCACTTCGAAGTGCTCGAGTGGGGTTAGCAGTTTGTGGTCGTTTCTTCATGGCGGTTCGCTGCAGATAGTTTCGGGAGTGCAACACCACCGCCCCAAGAAAAGGGCGCGAGTGGCCCGCATTCGTCAGCAGCAATCAGGCCGGTTTCTTCTTCGCCGCGGCGGCGGCGAGATTGGCATCGACCTCGGCGGCTTCGATCGGATGAATCTGTGATAGTATTCGTTAGACTTGGCCAGCTCGGTCTTTCGCATGAGCAGGGCGTCGAAGCGCTCACGCCGGCTGAGTTCGAAAACCTTGTCCATCTTGATCGCTTCAAACGGGCAGACTTCGACGCAAATCTGGCAGCTCATGCAGACTGAGATGTCGATGTCGAAGGTCGCCGGATAAAACTGCGGCTTGCCCATGTAATCGGGCTTCTTGTCTTCGCTTTTGACGATGTAGATGCATTGCGGCGGACATTCCTTCTCGCAAATCTTGCAGGCCACGCAGCGCAACCCGGCTTCCGCATCGTTGTCGAAAACGAGGAAGGGAAAATTGCGGTAATTCTCCGGGAGCGGATCACGCTCTTCCGGATACTGCACCGTGATCAGGCGATCCTTCTCGAAATAACTTCCGACGAAGTTCCGCAGCGTCACGGCCATGCCATTGAGAACGCCAAGGCCAATCATGAATCAATCATTCGTTCGACGATCTAATCATTAAAGCAGTCGTGGTCGCTTTTGTCGCGATCGCAATTTGATCAATTGGGCTGACGGCAAGAGAGGGATGTCGCCCTTGTTAGACGATCAGGTGACGCGACGCCAGCGCATGACTTTTGCTCGCGAAGGTCGATCGACACCAGAGGCGTCCGGCCGCGCTATTCAGGCGTCACCGTCCCGACCGGCAGCGCTTGTTCGCGCGCGTTCAAGGTGTCTCGATACCGCACGATCCCTTCGGTGATCGCGGCGGCGAGTTCCTCCCGGTAATCTTCCGTCGCCAGTTTCGCGATGTCGCCGTTGTTCGAAAGGAACCCGCCCTCCACCAGCACCGCCGGATGCCGCACATTCGCGACGACGAAAAATTGTTCCGCGCGCGTGCCGCGATCGACCGCGTGCGTGCGCGTGACCAGCGCCTCCTGCACGAATCCGGCCAGGCTCTGGCTTTCGAAGTTTACCGATTGCGGAAGCCCTCGCTGGAGGAAAGCAAGCCACGAAGGGATCGCCGATTTCGGTTGCTGTCGGGTTGCGTAAAAGGTTTGCACTCCGGATGCGACGGCGCGACTCCCTTCGTCAAAATGAATGCTGACAAAGACGCAATCGTTCTCGCGATTTGCGGCCTCCGCGCGCGCGGCGAGGGAAACCCAGATGTCCGACGGTCGCGTGAGCATGGTGCGGAAACCGTGGACGCGGGCGAAGCCTTCGACTCGGCGGGCCACGTCGAGCGTGAGATCTTTCTCGAGAACGCCGTTGTGCATCGCGCCGGAATCCTGGCCACCGTGGCCGGCGTCGATGATGACCAGGCCGACGGACGGTTTTTGCGGCGAGCCTGGCCTATCGGTTACGGCCGGTTCTTCCGGACCGGGGACGAGCTGCAACCAGGCCAGGCAAATTGCCATCAGGAGCAGGCCGCTCCAAGCGAGCATCCGCTGGCTTGAGCTCCGGCGTTCCGGCGAAAAGCTCATCCGGCGATGGACTCCCTAACTTGAAACCGCGGATCGAACTTCTTCTTCCGAGAGCGCGCGATACCGAATGCTGGTCTTCGCATCGCGTTCCAGAATAGCCGCTTCGATGCCGCTGACGCGGAGGTGCTTTTCCTTTTCCGTGGCGATCAAATTTTTCGCCGGCAACTCGCGGATTGGGTCCTCCGCGAGAGCCATCGTCCCGACGCTCCAGGCATCCAGCGCGGTCTTCAGCGCAGCCTTCAGCGTCGCGCCTGCGTGGTGCTCCTGTTTCAGATACGACTCCATCAATTCGCTCGAGCCGCGGGTGCCGCTGAGCGCTCCGAAATCTTCCCGCGCCTCCGCGAGGCCGGCGCCATTCGTGGTGATCGCGCCGTCATATTCAATCCGCAGAAACAGATCGTCCTCCGGCTTCGTCGCCGATCTCCGCGAAGAGCATGCGCGCGAGATACGGCGGTCCGTAGATTTGCTCGAAGCCCGCTTTCAGCACCGGACTGAGCGAATAATACGCCAGGCGACGCAGCGAGACATCCGCGGCCGAGCGGGTAAATCCTTCCGTGCTCGCCAGCTCGATCGCCGCCAGGCGCAGTCGCTCGATGTCGCCCGGATGGCCGATCGCGCCCATCGCGATGCGATCATAGATCTCGAAAAGCTTTTGCCGCGTCCGACCGAGGGTGAGAAACAAAATGCCCTCGCGAAATCCGACCGCGACAATCGGGCTGCCCGCCGCGAGTTGCGTCTCGATGTATTCGCGCCGATTCGCTACTGCCTCGACCCAACGATAAGGCTCCTCGATCACGCGACCCCTTTCTTGAACAAGGCCGCGATCTGCTTGTCCGGCAGCGTGTTGATTCCCTTCGCGCGAAACAATCTTGATCACAGGAAAGATCTTCGCGTTGCGATCCACTCCGCCCGTCGCGGTGTCGGACTCTGCCGCGGTGTCGAGCGCGCGCAACGCCACCGTCACAGCTTCGTCTTCCGTCAGTTTCAACAACGGCTTCTTCCCCCAGTTGTTCTCGTAATAAAGAATCCCGCGCACCGCCGGCGAGCCCGACCCGGTGGCGGCGTAATCCGTCACCTCGAAGTTCGCGCCCATCGCATCGTAGAAATACAGCCGCGCCGCGGGATCGGCCCCCGCGTCATAGGTGGCGAAGATCGGCACCACCATCCCGACGCCTTGCATGACGAAGCCAAAATTGTCCCGAAGCAATTTGGAAAGTGCGCGCACCTTGCCGTCCACGCTCATCTCCTGCAGTTGCGTTCGGCGAAAGAATTGGAAGGAATGTTCCAGCACTCGCGCCATTTCCCAGGCCGTCGCAGGCACGCCGGCGATCGCCATGATCGAGTGGCGATCAATTTCGAGCACCTTGTCTGCGCGATCGAAAACCACCGTGTTCCCCGCGGTCGCGCGACGATCACCCGCCACGAGCACGCCACCTTGAAACTTGAACGCGAGGATGGTGGTCGCCTGGGTTTGCACGCGGCGACTGTGCGCTCATAGGTCCCATGGGACTCATGTGACCCATGAGTCCTCTCTTTCGCAGCAACGCCACAAAGTCGTCGCCGTCCGCCGCCGCGAACGGGCGATTCCATCACTGGCCCGTTCGCTGGCGGTAGCGCTTGGATTGGTTTGGATCAACCTTGCGCATTTTCTTCAGAAGATCCTGCGTGTCCGGTCGCGAGATATCAGGCGACTTCGGACCGTCGCCTTCGCCGCCCTGCTTCGGACCCCAGGGGACAGTCGGCGGTCTTTGAATGCGCTCCGGCATAGGAAAAAACTAGGGAGGATTGCCGCAATACGCAAGCCCACCGAGCCGCGCTCGCGCCTCCCATGAACTTGCCACCACGAGTCGGCGATGCCAAGATGCCCGCGATGAAGGTCCTTGTATTCCAGCTCTCCGTCACCCTTCTCGCCACTGCCTTTTGCGCCAGCGCGTTCGGGCAAAATTCTGCCGGAAGCGATAACGTCGGGCGCGCAACTGGAGGCCTTAACGAGGAAGATCGACGAGCAGAACACGAAGATCGACGCGCTCTCGCAACAGATCTTGAAACTGGAACAGCAACTCTCGACCATTCGCCCCGGGATCATGATCGGAGAATCGACTCCGGCTGCGACGGGCGGGGCTCCAGCGGCGAGCCCGACCGCGCCCACGAGTGGCAATGCGCATATCGTGACCAAAGGCGAAACCCTCACTTCCATCGCCAAGGCAAACAAGGTGGGCGTGCAGGAACTGCAGAAATTCAATCACATCGAAAACGACCGCGCTTTGCAGATTGGCCAGACGATCATGATTCCGACCGCGGGAGCCGCCTCTCCCACGGCTTCGCCCAGTCCGGCTCCGCCTAACGACTAATGGATTCACCCGCCGGTCACCAGTGGTTTCTGCGGAAACACGAGGACGGCAGTATCTTTGGTCCGCTCGGTTTCGCGCAGCTCGCGCGTTGGGCTTCGTCCGCCCAGATCGCGCCGCACGATTCCATTTCCTCCGATCAGCGGACCTGGATGAAGGCTCCGATGCTCCCGGAGCTGGCGATGGATTGGATCGCCGAAGTGACGAGCGAACGACTCTACGGGCCGACCACGCTGGGAGCCATCGCTGAGTTCATCCGCCTCGGTGAGATCAACGAGGATACTTTCGTGATCAATTCCTGCGACGCCACCCGCCAGCAAATCCGCGACATCGCGCCGCTGCTCGCAACGCAGGCCACGAGCGAGGCGACGCTGCGCGAAGAGAGTGCCGTCGCCGAACCGGCGGCCAGCGGGATATCGGTTCGGTTGGAAGATCGGATTCGTGAACTCGAGCAAGCCTTGCACGAAGAGCGTCGCGCGCTCGCCGAAGCGGAAGAACGCTGCGGCGTGCTGGAATCCAAACTCAAAGAACTGACCGAAGCGCCCGCCGCACCGGAAGTGTAGCGGCGTTTGCGCCAAGCGCCGGACGCCTGCGCCTACGCGCTTGGCACCAGCGCCTCGACGTCCTGATCACTTCCTGGCTCGAGGAAACTTTGCTCCCAAAGCCGCGCGTATTTTCCACCGAGCTCGACCAATTCGGAATGGGTCCCGCGCTCGATGATCCGGCCGCGTTCCAGAACGAGAATCTGATCGGCACGAAGGATGGTGGAGAGCCGATGTGCGATGACAAAGCAGGTCCGGTGAAACATCAAATGCTCGAGCGCTTCCTGAATTAATCGCTCCGTCGTCGTGTCCACGCTCGCGGTAGCTTCATCCAGAATGAGAATTGGCGGGTCCTTGAGCAACGCGCGCGCGATCGAAAGCCGCTGCTTCTCGCCGACGCTCAATTTCACCCCGCGTTCACCGACGACGCTGTTCAGTCCCTCCGGCAACCGATCGATGAACGGCCGGGCATTCGCGGCCTCCGCGGCGCGCAAGCATTTCGTCGTCGGTCGCGCTCGGTTTACCCATGAGCAGGTTCTCGCGAATCGTACCGTTGAAGAGGAAACTCTCCTGCGTCACCACTCCCACCATCTCGCGCAAACGCCGGATGCCGAAGTCGCGAATCGGCGTGTCGTCCACCAGAATTTCTCCGCTGTCGTATTCGTAGAAGCGGGTCAGCAAATTCACCAGGGTCGACTTACCCGCGCCGGTCGTGCCGACGAGCGCGATCGTCTCGCCCGGCCGCGCGTGAAAGCTGATATGCTGCAGCGCCGGCAGACTTCCTTCGGCGTAACTGAAACCGACGTCGTCGAAGCGCACGTCGCCGACGATCTCGCGTCAGTCGCTTTCCCGCGCTCCAGCCCGGCTCGATTGGCTCATCAATGATTTCGAAAACGCGCTCGCCGGCCGCGCGTCCCGCCTGCACCAGTTGGTTTAGTTGATGCAGCTTGCCGATCGGTTCGTAGAGAAAACTGGTCAGGACAAGAAAAGCCGACGAGGTCTCCGAGTTGCATCGTGCCGGCGAGAACGGCGCGCGCACCCACCCAGATCACCGCCATCACGCCGAGCGAACCGATGAGAAACATCGAGGGGTGATAGACCGCCCACACTTTCATCACCACCAGCGTGGCGCGGCGAAGCTGATCGCTCACAGAATTGAAGCGCGCATGCTCCTCGCGTTCGCGGACGAAGCTTTTGATCTGGCGAATGCCGGAAAGATTATCGTGCAGCAGCGAGTTCATGGCGGAGGACGCGCGCCGCTGGAGTCGATAACGACGATGGGCCGTGAGCGTGTACCAAAGCGCGCCCCCCGCGAGAAATGGCATCGGCGCCAGGCCGACGAAGGTGAGCGATGTGCTCACATAAAACATCATCCCGAGCGACGATGACTACCTGGAGCAGCGCGACTACGCCTTGCTCGATTCCGTCAATCAGCATGCGCTCGACCGAGTTCACGTCTTCGAGGATGCGCGTCATCAAATCGCCCGTCGCACGATTGTCAAACCAGCGCAGCGGCAGCAACTGGATGTGCGAATAAAGATCGCTCCGCAGATCGAAAATCACTTTCTGCTCGAAAGTGTTGTTCAGAATGATGCGCAGCGAATTGAGGCCGTGCTGCAGAAAGAAGGCGAGCGTCGCCACCAGCAACAGCGGCGTCAATCGCTCCGGCCGGTGTTGCGTGAGAACCTGATCGATCACGAGCTTCGTCACCGCCGGGAAAGACGATCACCATGAGCGTCCCGATGATGGCGCAAGAAAGCATGGCGATCCCGAGAAACGGGTAACGCTTCAGATAACGAAAAACGCGCCAGACGATGGTCATAAGTTGCCCGCAGTGTAAACCGAGTGCTCTCCACCCGGCGAATGCCTGGCGAGACATTGACGTAATAGAGTCGGATTTATTGAGCCCTGGTCGCGGCTTCACTTTGCGCACCGAGCCGCACGAAGTACATTTCGCGTCGTGCTTGTTCGCCAGCTCTTCATCTCGCCCGGGCACAACTATTTTGGCCACAGCGGCCGGGCAGCCGGATGATTATCCGCTCGAAGAAGTCGAGCGGATTGAATGCGTCGCCGGCCACGGGATTCGCGGCGACCGCTTCTACGACTACCAGCAGTGATTACCAGGGTCAGATCACCTTTTTCTCCGAGGAAATCTTCCGTGATCTGTGCACGGCTTTTCCGCAGGTGCAAAAGTCGCCCGGCGTTTTGCGGCGCAACGTGATCGTCGCCGGCGTCGATCTCCACGCGCTCATCGGCAAGACCTTCGAGCTGCAAGGGGTGCGTCTTCTCGGCACCGCGCATTGCAAACCGTGCTATTGGCTCGACCAGGCGTTCGCTCCGGGGACGGAGGCGTTCTTGCAAGGGAACGGTGGATTGCGCGCGCGGATTTTGACCGACGGATGGATCAAGACCGGCGCCGCGGAGTTGGCGTCCGCCGCGATGTGAGCGTGTCGTTCAGTGCGGTCTTGCTCGCCGGCGGAACGTCGAGTCGCATGGGCTGCGACAAAGCGTTTATCGAGATCCACGGCGTTCCTCTCTGGCAGCGGCAACTGCGGATTCTGCGACAGCTCGGGCCGCACGAAGTGTTCATTGCCGGGCCCGCGCATGCCGATTGGATCGACGCCTGCGATGCCATCGTGCCCGACGCGCGCGATGGCGCTGGGCCGCTGGCGGCCGTGGTCGCAAGTCTGCGGCGTTGCGCGACCCCGCTCCTGCTCACGCTCGCAGTCGATCTCCCCAGGATGACGACTGATTATCTGCGCGAGCTCCTGGCTGGCTGCGCCGACGGCATCGGATTAATCCCGCGTCTGGCAGATCGATTCGAGCCGCTCGCGGCCGTGTATCCGGTCAGTGCGCTTCCGTTCGCCGAAAGCTCTTTGCAGTCGCCTAACTACTCGTTGCAGCAATTCGCCGCTCGATGCGTTTCGGAAGGGCTTGCTCGCGTGAAACAGATTGAGTTGTCCGAGGAGGCGCTCTTTCTGAATATGAACACGCCGGAGGATTTGGCGGCCATTTCCCAGGAACTCTTGAAAGCATGACCGGCCACCGAGTGGAACACGAACGCGGCCTGCGGGCGAAAATCCCTTTCGGTTTCGGCCGGTGGAAGCCGCAACACTTTCGCTACATGGCCGAGGTCGTCTGGAAGAATCGCGACAACCTGCCGTATGCCTGGAAGGTTCTGAGTCGCGGCGTCTGTGATGGCTGCGCGCTCGGCGTCGCCGGGTTCCACGATTGGACGATCGAGGGCGTGCATCTCTGCATGACGCGCCTGAATCTCCTGCGGCTCAACACCATGCCGGCGCTCGAGCTGGCAAGGCTGGCCGACATCGCCTCGCTGGAGGCGCTCGACAACCGGGAGCTGCGCGAGCTCGGGCGTTTGCCGTTTCCGATGTTGCGCCCGAAAGACGCGGCCGGTTTTCATCGCATCACCTGGAGCGAAGCTTTCGAGCGTATCGCGCGCCGCCTGCGCGCTCGCCGATCCGCGGCGGATCGCGTTTTATCTCACCTCGCGCGGCCTAACGAATGAAGTCTATTACGTCGCGCAAAAAGTGGCGCGCTTTCTCGGCACGAACAACATCGATAACGCCGCACGCATCTGCCATTCACCATCCGGCGCAACGATGAAGGCGTCGCTCGGCGTCGCCGCCACGACCTGTAGTTACACGGATTGGTACGGCACTGACCTGGTCATTTTTTTCGGCGCCAATCCGGCCAACGATCAGCCGGTCGCGACCAAGTATCTTGAAGGCGCGAAGAAGCTGGGCACGAAAGTGGTGATGGTGAATCCCTACCTGGAGCCGGGGATGAAGAAGTATTGGGTCCCTTCCAGTCTCGGGAGCGCGCTTTTCGGGACGGAGATCGCAGACTTCTGGTTTCCGGTGAGTCAAGGGGGCGACATCGCCTTTCTCTCCGGGGTCCTGAAGATCCTTTGCGAAAACCAATGGACTAACGAGTTGTTCGTCAAAGAGCACACCGTCGGATTCGAAAAGGTGCGTGCGCACGTCGCCAGGTTGGAATGGACGGCGCTCGAGCGGCAGGCGGGACTGGGACGCGCGAGCATGCAGGAGTTCGCCGAGCTGATTCGCGACGCGCAGAACGCGGTCCTCGTCTGGAGCATGGGGATCACGCAACACGCTTTCGGCGCGGATAGCGTGCAGATGATTTTGAATCTCGCGCTCGCTCGCGGTTACATCGGCCGGGACAAGAACGGCGTCATGCCGATTCGCGGACACTCGTCCGTCCAGGGCGGCGCGGAGATGGGCGCGTATGCGACGGCCTTTCCCGGGTATGCGCCGGTGAATGCGGAGAATGCCGCCGCGCTCTCACGGCGCTACGGATTCGCCGTGCCCGATTGGGTCGGACTGACCGCGCCCGAGATGGTGGAAACCGCGGAACGCGGCGAACTGGATCTGCTCTATTGTCTCGGCGGAAATTTCCTACGCACCCTGCCCGAGCCGCGCTACGTGCGCGACGCCCTGGCGAACGTCCCCCTGCGTGTGCATCAGGATATTATTCTCACCGACCAGATGTTCATCCCGGCGCGCGAAGAGGTGATCCTGTTGCCCGCGAAAACGCGTTACGAACAGGATGACGGCGGCACGGAGACAAGCACGGAACGGCGGGTGATGTTCTCGCCGGAAATTCCGCGACAACTCGGCGAAGCCAAAGCGGAATGGAAAATTCTGCGCGAGCTGGCGGCGGTAGCTTATCCGGAGCGCGCGCATCTCCTTGGCTGCGACACCGGCCAGGAGATTCGTGACGAAATCGCGGAGGTCGTTTCGTCTTACGATGGCGTTCAGCATCTCCGCGAAACTGGGGACGCGTTTCAATATGGTGGTCGCCATCTTTGCGCTGGCGGTGAATTTCCGACGCCCGACGGCAAGGGACATTTCCGCGCGGTCGACTTGCCGGAGTTGCAGCGGCCCGCGGGAAGTTTTCACGTCAGCACGCGGCGCGGGAAACAATTCAACACCATCATCTACGCAGACATCGATCCCTTGAACGGTGCGCCACGCGATGCCGTGCTCATCAACCCGGAGGACGCCGCGCAACTGCATTTGCGCACCGGCGACGCCATCACCCTCGTGAATGAGGTTGGGCGCTACGAAGGCCACGCGTTCCTCGCTCCGATCGCACCGGGCAATCTGCAAATTCACTGTCCGGAGGGAAACGTCATCATCCCGCGTGGCGTCGTCGACAAACTCGGCGGTGTGCCGGATTACAACGCCATCGTGCGCGTTGAAAAATCATGAGCGACGCGCCGAGCCGAACCGCAGCAGTTCGGCGTTACCTCGACGGGAAATCAAGCGAACAACCTGACGAGGTCGCAGTCGAAGAACCGCTGGAAATCCGGGTCGAAGGCCACAGCATTGCGGTCGTCATGCGGACGCCGGGCCACGACCGGGAACTCGCGGCGGGTTTTCTCCTGACGGAAAATCTCGTCCGCGCGGCTTCCGATATTTTTGATCTCACGAAATGCGGCGCCGCTGGCGAAGACAATGTGGTCAACGTCACTCTGCGGAACCCCGCTTCGTTTGATCCGGCCAAACTGACGCGGCATGTCTTCAGTTCGTCGAGCTGCGGCGTTTGCAGCAAAGCGACGATTGCAGCCGTCCGGCAATCCTTTCCCGCGGTCGAGGACGACTGCCGGATCGCGGGTGAAACGTTGCTCAAACTTCCCGCGCTCTTGCGCGAGAAGCAGGAGACGTTCGCGCAAACCGGCGGGCTGCACGCGTGCGCCCTTTTCAATTTGGCGGGCGAGGTGCAAGCCGTGCGCGAAGACGTGGGCCGGCACAACGCGCTCGATAAGTTGATCGGTCGCGCGCTGCTGGAGAATCGTCTGCCGCTGCGCGCGCAAGTGCTCTTGCTCAGCGGGCGGGTCTCGTTTGAGATGATGCAGAAAGCACTCGCCGCCGGCATCCCGATTGTCGCCGCGATCTCGGCGCCGACTTCACTGGCGATTGAGTTCGCGCGCGAGAGCAAGCAAACGCTGATCGGTTTCCTGCGCGGCGAAACGATGAACGTTTACGCCGGCTCGGAGCGGGTCGGGGTGTAGAGGCGTTTGTGTCAAACGCCTACGCGTTCTTCCTGCGCCGATCCTTGAAGGTCAGCTCGGCGATTCCAGACTTGTCCAGTTCGCCCAGACCTTCCGCGATCATCTCGTCGTATTGCTCCTTGGTCGCGCGCGCGAGCGGGAGATCGAGGCCCGACTTCCTCCGCCAGATCGAGCGCGATGCCGCTGTCTTTGGCGGCGTGCGCGGCGGAGAAGAAGCAGGCGTGATCGCGGTTCTGCATGTCTTCGCCATCGGTTTGCAGAACGCGCGAGGCAGCGCCGGTTTGCCCGAAGACTTCGCGCAACATCGTGAGATCAAGCTCCGAGCGCTTGCCCAAGGCCGAGACCTTCGGCGAGTCCCGCGGTGTTGATGTTCATCACCATGTTGACCAGCGCCTTCACTTTCGCGGCTTCGCCGGTCTTGCCGACAAAGCGCAGCGACGAGCTCAATTCCTTCAGCAACGGTTCCGCGCGCCGGAAGGCCTCCTCGCTTCCGCCGCACATGAGATAGAGCGAACCTTCGCGGGCCTGGGTGATGCTCGAAGCCATGCAAGCTTCGAGCGTTTCCGCACCGGCCTTGTGCGCGAGCCGTTCGACTTCCTCGTGCACGCCGGGCGAGACGGTAGCGCAATTGATGAACAACTTTCCGCCCGCGTTCACGAGCAGATTGTCGTCGCCGGCAAAGATGGAGCGCATGGCTGCGTCATCGGAGACGACGGTGAAAATCACGTCGGCTCCGGCGGTGACATCGCCGAGTGTCGGGCAGGCGGCCGCTCCAATCTCTTGCGCAAGGGCGGTGACGGCGGCCCGATTCACATCGAACAACGTCGTGATGTGAAAGCCGCGGTCTTTCAGATGACGCGCCATGTTCGCGCCCATTCGTCCGATTCCAACAAATCCGATATTCATGCCGATACTCGTTACGACTTCCCTGCCTGCAAAAAACGGATTCTCGCGCTTCTCCTTGCCGACGGTGGTGAGCGGGCCGTGACCGGGACAAAGGATCGTCTCTTCCGGCAGCGTGAGGATTTTCTCAAGATTGTTTTGCACCGCGTCTTCGTACGAAACTGCACCGCCGCCCATCGAGGCCGCAAACAACGAGTCGCCGACGACTGCCACCGGGCGCGCCAGACCGGTGACGAAGTAGGTCATACCACCTGCGGAGTGACCTGACGTCAAACGCGCCTCGATGTGGAGGGCGCCGACACGAAACCGTTCGCCTTCCGCGATCGTTTCGGCGCCTTGTGCGGACTCGTGTTCGGAGATGTAAATTATCGCGCCGGTTTCCGAGCGCAGTCGTTGCAGATCCGCGATGTGATCGGGATGCGCGTGCGTCAGCATGATAAACTTGATCGTGAGGTCTTCGCGCGCGGCGCGCCGGAGCATCTCCGTGCAATCGGCACCGGTATCGAACGCCACCGCTTCCCGCGACGCCGGATCCCAAAGGAGATAAGCGTTCACCGTCATGTCGCCGTACCTCGTGTTGAAGGTCGCGAGGCCGGCGAGTTCCGGGATTTCCTCCGGCGTCCATTTTCCCGCAGCCAGTTTCAGCAACGCCTCGGGATTGAGACTGAGCAGCGGCGCAACGCGCTTGATGCTTTTGTCGTCGAACTTGCCGTCGCGCAACTTCCGCACCTGTTCCGCGCTCAACCTCGCACGCTCGGCCAGTTGACTATCGGAGATGCCGAGGCCGCGCTGCGCTTTGCCGATAATGTCGGCGGCGTTGTCTTCGAGCGGAATTCCCATGGAGATCAAACGAAGCAGCGCGAGCGAGTGCGGGCAAGCCAACGATTCAGGCCGCGGGCACTAACCAAAGGTCCCGCACAGATCGCTCAAAAAGTTCGCCCGCTCGCGCGGCGACTTCCTCCACGCTTCGCGTCGCGCCGGATTCCGTTCTCGATCGACGTCATCCTGACGTTGGCGATCCCACAGGGCACAATCTTGATCGAAGGGCGAGAGATCACCAGACACGTTGAGGGCAAAGCCGTGCATCGTGATCCATTGGCGGACGCCGACACCGATGGACGCGATCTTTCGATCCTCGACCCAGACGCCGGTCAGGCCCGGCGCGCGTGTTTGCCTTGAGGTCAAAAGTCGCGAGCAGCTTGATCAGCGTCCCCTCGATCCAACGCAGGTAGCGATGCAGATCCTGGCCGCATCGCCGCAGATCGATGATCGGGTAACCGACCAGTTGTCCCGGCCCGTGATAGGTCGCCTGGCCACCGCGGTTAATCGGGAAAAGCGGATGCGGCAGATGGGAAGCGCCCCGCAAACTCGATTGATCCGGGGTGCGTCCGATGGTGTAGACCGGCTCGTGCTCGAGAAGCAACAGTTCGTCGCCTAACGAGTCATCGAGTCGCTTGCGGGCGACCAGACTCTTCCTGCAACGCGAGCGCCTCCGCGTAGCCGATTCGTCCCAGCCAGCGCGCCGTAATCGGAGGGACAGGCTTTCAAATGTACGGACGCGCAGAAGCGCGTCCCTTCAGCGGTTGATCTGTGTCCATCTGTGCCTCTTCATATCACCAGCACTCATATCTGCGCGCCCATCGGCACACCAAGCGCGCCGCGTCCTGCGATCGCAAATGAGTCAGACCAATCGCGAGCGCATCCGCCGCATCCGGCCCCGGTGTTTCCGTTAGACCCAGGAGCGCGCGCACCATGAACGCCACCTGGCCCTTGTCCGCGCTGCCGCGGCCGACGGTCGACTGTTTGATGCGCCGCGGGCGCGTATTCGTATATCGGCAGTCCGCGCTCCGCCGCGGCGAGAATGGCCGCGCCGCGCGCCGCGCCGAGCGCGATCGCCGTCTTGTAACTCTGCACGTAAATGACCGACTCGAGCGCGCAACATTCCGGCTCGTGTTCGCGAATCAAATCGGCCAGCTGCTCACGGATCGCCACCAGACAGGAGGACGAACGCAGGGCCGGGGGATTATGGATGACCCCAAAATAGAGTGCGCGTTGCTTGCCTCCCGCTGCTTCCAGGACCGCAACGCCGCAATTGCGCAAGGAGGCATCAATCGCGAGGACACGCATCACGTTAGCTTAAGTTCCAGACTGCGTGCATCAAGGTCATCCTCCGCTGTTGCTGCAGCAACCAACCTGTGAGTTGTAGAGCCAACGTGGTTTCATTGCAGCGACCATCCTCCTTGCGACTCGACTTTCAAAGCAACGCAAGCGACGCTCCCACCGGTTCCGAATTCTTCATCGCATGCAACGATTACTCGTTATTCTGGCGCTCGCTGCAGTCGGTGTTTCGTCGGCTCAAGCGCAGGACGGGCGCAAATTCACGACGATCCCGGCCGACCAAATCATTGATGGCAGTGCGGTGCGCCGTCATAGTAGCGCTGAAGTCGAAATCATTGTCTTGCAGGCGGCCTGTGGCGAACTGCTCACATTTTGTTTGAATGGCCGAGCAGTAGCGAAACTCGCCTACTCTCAAATGGTTCCGCTTTACCTTACTCCTGGCCGCTACCGCTTCGGCGTAGTACCATCTTACAATTTCGGCCGTGGTCAGGGTTTCCAGCAAATGAACGCAGACATCACGCCGGAACCGCGGCAATTCTATCGCATCTTCCAGAGTGCCGGTTTCTCCAGTAGCGGCGGAAATGCTGTTTATGAAGTCTCTCCGTTGAAGAATGCGCACTGGAGAGATGTTCGCTAGTTTGCGCGCACATTCCCGTTGAAGGCCACCGTCTCCTAGCGCGCCATCCAACCGAGGACGAGAAAGACGGTGCCGACCACGCCGAAAATCATACTGACCGCCCAGAAACGTTTTTGCTTCGTCAAAGCCGAGATGGCCGCAATCGCGATCGCAATTTGGAACATCGTGACCGCGCGCGCGAAGATTTCGTGTTTGTGAAACGATTCCTTCGCCTCCGTCTGCTTGTGTTCCGCCTCACGCTTGATCTCGGCTTCCTCTTCGCGGTACTTCTCGGCTTTCGCATGGTCCGCTTCCGTCGCGTTTGCGCTCAGGGTTGTCTTCGCTTCGAGGACCGCGGCTTTGATGCTTTTCGCCTGATAATATCCCCACTGATCGGACGCTTCGATCTGGCTCATCATGGCCTCGTTTGCGTGACTGCCGGCGAGTAAACCGGCGATGGCCGCAAGCACGGCGAGGACCGCGGTGCTCAAGGCCACCCCGGAAATCCACCGCGCACCTCCATGCTCCGCGTGGTGATGAATGTGCTCGTGCAGATGTTCCAGGGGGACTTCGGATTCTTCCATTGCGCCAGAGAGTAAGGGCGTGCGCGCTCCGCGTTCAACACGGAATCGACAGTCACCGCCACCTCCGCTAGAACTGCGGACAATCGTGGTCGCGCCGAGTCACTCACCCAAGTTAACCTGCCAGATTTGCGGGAAGGCGAAGGACGAAGAGGACGTCACGATTGGCGAGAATATTCGTCCGTCGCTCGCGGAGTTCATCGGGTCGCAGCGCCCGGATTGGGATCTGACGAAGCCGATCTGCCTGGAGGATCTCGGCCGGTTTCGGAAGGATTACGTCAAGCGCGCCCTGCAGGACGAGTTGGGCGAACTGACCACGCTCGACAAGGAAGTCATTGAGAGTCTGCAGCAACACGAACTGCTCTCGGAGAACATCGAGCATCAATTCGAGCGCAAGCTCACCTTCGGCGAACGCCTCTCCGATCGCATCGCCGAGTTCGGCGGGAGCTGGAAGTTCATCATTTTCTTCGGCGTGGTGTTGTTAGGCTGGATCGCACTCAACGCCTTCGCCTTCGCAAATCACGGCTACGATCCGTATCCATTCATCCTCCTGAACCTGGTCCTCTCCTGTCTCGCCGCGCTCCAGGCGCCCGTCATCATGATGAGCCAAAACCGCGCTCAGGCCCGCGACCGATTGCAGGCCGAAAACGACTACAAAGTGAATCTGAAAGCCGAACTCGAGATCCGGCACTTGCACGAAAAAGTCGATCACCTCCTCCGCCGGCAATACCAGCGCCTCTTCGAGATTCAGCAAATCCAGATCGAGCTGCTGGAAGAACTCGGGAACAAGAACCGCGACAGGCCGGCTCGATGAGGACGGAACGGGATTCCCAGCCACGGACTAACACGGATTTGGAAAGCCCGGCCATTGCTTCGCATCCGTTACGGCACAGCTTCGGAAAATTCCGAACCGTTTTGGTGTTGGAACGTCCGACGATCGTGCTTTGCGTCGAACTGCGACGGTCATAGACCGCTCCTACCGGTACCCGCTTCACAGGAGTGTGTGGCGGTAGCGGCGCCACCGACCACTCTTTCCATGAAGCGGCAGCCGCCCCCATACGATTTCTGCGCGGTCGAGTGCAAACGCTCTCATTCTCGTGTCATCGCCTTGCCCTGTGGCAAGGGCTCGACCGTGAGCAGGCGCCAGAGGCGATGATTGATGAAGATGAGTTCGGTGCCGCGTTTGGTCGGCACGACGAAGCCGGCCTTTTCCAGGGCGCGGAGATATTTCGTGGCGGTCAGGCGTTTCGCGATACCCGCTTCTTCGACAAATCGGATTTTGCAGTAAGGCTGCTCGAAGATCAGATCGATCAGTTCCTTGCTGAAGACGGTTTTGGGCAGGGTGCTTTTCGCCTGCTCCAGAGTGTCGGCGAGCAGATCGCGAATGGCGTTGATTTTCTCGGTGGTGCCGTGAGCGGTCGCTTGGACGGCTTCGAGCAGGTAGAGGAGCCAGCCTTCCCAAGCGCCGCGTTCCGTGACCGCGCGCAGGCTGCTGGTAGTAACGCGCTTTGTGCTCGATGATGAATCGACTCAGAAAGAGAATCGGGATTTCGAGCAGTCCGTTCATGATCAACTGCAGAATGATCAGGATCCGGCCGGTGCGTCCGTTGCCGTCGAAGAACGGATGAATGGCTTCGAATTGATAATGCGCGACGCCGACCCGGACGAGCGGGTCGAGCTCGGAGGAGGAGTCGTTCGCGAACTGCTCGAGATTGGCCAGCTTGCGCCGGAGCAGGGCTTCGCCTTCGGGCGGCGTGTAGATGATTTCCCTGGTCTCGGGATTTTGCAGGGTCGTGCCGGGCAGATTGCGGATGCCAGCCTCGGTTTGCTTGATGATGTTGACGATCTCGATCGCCAGATTGGTGGAAAGAAACGGACGCTCGCGGATGGCGTTCATTCCGTGCCAGAGGGCGTCGCGGTAATGCAGGACCTCCTTGGCGTGCGGAGAGGCATCGGCGCCGTTGCCTTGTGCGGCGAGGCTGCGGAAGAGTTCGTCGTTGGTGGTGAAAATGTTTTCGATCTCGGAGCTGAGCTTCGCTTCCTGGAGCGCGAGGGTGTTGAGCAGAATGGTGGGGTTCGGAATGCTGTGGGTGCGCCCTTTCAGTTCGGCCAGAGCGCGACTCGCGCGAGTGGTGGCTTTAAGGACGCGCGGGGTTTCGAGTTCGGCCTTGGGCGGCAGCTCCGGGAGCTGATTGAACGGCTGATCGGCGCGGAAAGGCATGCGGTTTATACATTAGGTGGCTTGAATGTATAAAAACAGTCGAAAAATATACATTTGATTACTCCAATGGATGCGACGCATATATGTCGGCGCAGCGCATTCCCCCCCAAGAGCCTGGTTGACAATGCCACGGCACTTCGAAAGCGGGCAAATTGCGACGGTCGTCGACCGCCGCTACAGGTAATGGCTCCATGTCCCGCGAATACACTCTCCAGCGCGCTCCCTCGGCGGCGGCGATCAACATTGATTACGCGGCGGAGCTGAATGAGCAGCAGCTCGCGGCGGTGACCGCGCCGCCCGGGCCGCTGCTCGTGATCGCCGGCGCGGGCAGCGGGAAGACGCGCACGCTGACCTATCGCGTCGCTTATCTGCTCGAGAACGGGATCGATCCGCGCAATATTCTTGCTGCTCACCTTCACGAACAAAGCCGCGCGCCAGATGCTCGATCGCGTCGCGAATCTTCTGCCGGTCGATGCGAGCGGGCTTTGGGGCGGGACGTTTCATTCGATCGGCAATCGGATGCTGCGCCGGCACGGGAGCGCGCTCGGTTATTCGAGCGGGTTCACGATCATGGATCGCGAGGATCAGAAGGATTTGATCGACACCGTGGTCGCGGCGGCGGGAATTGATCCGAAGGAGATCCGATTCCCGAAAGGCGATGTGCTCGCGGACATCTTCAGTTTCGCGGTCAACACCGAGCGGCCGATGGAGGAATTGCTCGCGGAAAAGTTTCCCTATTTCCTGCCGCTGCTCGAGCAGATCAAGGACGTGCACGCGCGCTACGAGCGAAAGAAGAAGTCGACGAACTCGATGGACTTCGACGATCTGCTCGAGAAAACGCTGCGGATGCTGAAGGAGCACGAAGAGATCGCGGCTTTTTATCGGCGGCAAGTTTCAGTTCATCCTCGTGGACGAATATCAGGACACGAACAAGATCCAGGCCGACTTCATCGACACGCTCGCGGCCGAGCATCGCAACGTGATGGTGGTGGGCGACGACGCGCAGTCGATCTACTCGTGGCGCGGCGCGAATTTCAAAAACATCCTCGCCTTTCCCGCAGCGCTATCCGGACGCGCAGGTCTTCAAGATCGAGATGAACTACCGGAGCGTGCCGGAGATCCTGCGCGTCGCGAACGCGGCGATCGCGCGCCAACGTGCAGCAGTTCCGGAAGGAACTGAGCGCGACCCGACCGACGAATTCGAGTGAAGCCGGCGCTGGTCGCGCTGAACGACGGCGAGCGAGCAGGCGCAGTTCGTCGCCCAGCGAATTCTCGAACTGCGCGACGAAGGCATCGAGCTGAACGAGATCGCGGTTCTGTATCGCGCGCATTATCACGCGATCGAATTGCAGCTCGAACTTTCGCGGCGCGGCATTCCCTATCAGATCACGAGCGGCGTTCGATTTTTCGAGCAGGCGCACATCAAGGATGTCGCCGCGTTCATTCGCTTCGTCGCGAATCCGCGCGATGAAGTCGCGTTCAAACGGATGGTGAAATTGCTGCCCGGGATCGGCGGACAAGAGCGCGGATAATCTTTGGCGCGCGCTGGGAGAAATCGTTCGAACGAGAACGGAGAGATCGCGTCCTGGGGCGAGCGCCTCCTGCGCGATGCCGGTCGAGCGCGAAGTCGAAGAAATCGTGGGAACAACTCGCGCACACGCTCGATGAAATTGCGCCGGGCGGGCAACCGAATCCGCCGATCGGAAATGATCACGTCGATCGTGGAAGCGATTTACGACGATTACGCGAAGGCGAATTTCACCAACTACGAACTGCGCCGCGAAGATCTGAATCAGCTCGCGGCCTTCGCGCGCCAGTTCAAGGACGTGCACGAATTTCTCTCGCAGCTCGCGCTGATCAGCAACGTCGACGCGGAAGCCGGCGCCGAATCAGACCGGCGGACAACGAAGCGGTCAATCTCTCCTCGGTGCACCAGGCGAAGGGCCTCGAGTATCACACCGTCTTCGTCATCTGGCTGACGGACGGAATGTTTCCGAGCACGCGCTCGCTCGAAACGCGCGATGCGATCGAAGAGGAGCGCCGGCTGTTTTACGTCGCGATCACGCGCGCGCGCGACGAACTTTATCTGACCTATCCGCACATGCGCCTGAACGCCGGTTACGGCGACATGTTCCAGCGCCCCTCGCGTTTCTTGAAAGAGATCCCGACGCAACTGGTCGAGGATTGGCAGGTGCGGCGGCGATGACGAAGCCGAATGACGAAATCGAAACAATGACGTCTAATGACAATGGAGAACGCCTCGGTTTCTTCGTCATTGATTCGAGACTCTTTCGTCATTCGTGATTCGTCATTGATCCGAATGAATCTCTCGCCAGACGACCGCATCGCCGGCGTCCTCGCGCCGCTCTTCGCGCTGCGCACCGAAGACGATCTCGGCATCGGCGATCTCGAAGGCGTTGCGGCAGTTCATCGATTGGGCGGCGGCATCGGATTCAAGCTCGTCCAGCTCCTGCCGATCAACGAGACCGGCGGCGACAACAGTCCCTACAACGCGATCAGCGCGATCGCGATCGAGCCGACGACGCTGCACCTCGCGCCGGGCTCGCCGGAGGATCTCTCGGCAGGAAGACTTCGACGAGGTCATCGCGACGGATCGATCTCGAGAAACTGCGCACACGGCGCGGTGAAATACCGTCGCGTCCGCCGACTGAAAACGCGCACTTGCTGGAAAAAGCCTTCGCGCATTTTCGCGAGCGCAGGCGAAACGATCCGAAAGCTGCGCGAGCGACTTTCGACTGCATTCTGCGAGACGGAGAGAGCGTGGCTCGATGATTACGCCTTCTTCCGCGCGCTGATGGAAATAAACGGCGAGCGCGAAACGTGGGATCAATGGCCGGAGGAACATCGCACGGTCGGCTGCGGCGCGGGCTGGCTGCGACGCGTTCGGCCGAAGCGCGGGCGCAGTTCAACGAACGCGCAGGCGTTTTTTCGCTACGTGCAATGGATCGCTCATCGAGCAATGGTGCGACCGCGAAGCGCTACGCCGAAGCGCGCGGCGTCGCGCTCATGGGCGACATTCCGTTTGGCATCAGTTACTACAGCGCGGACGTCTTCTCCCATCGCGAACGAATTCGCGCTGGACTGGTCCGGTGGCGCGCCGCCGGAGCCGTATTTCAAGGACGACGAATTTACCCAAAAGTGGGGACAAAACTGGGGCATTCCACTCTACCGCTGGGACGTGATGCGGGCGCACAATTTCGATTGGTGGCGGCAGCGGGTCCGCGGCGTGCGCAAGATTTTTCACCTCTTTCGGATCGATCACGTGCTCGGCTTTTACCGGATCTACGCCTTCCCCTGGCGGCCGCAGCGCAATCCGGAATTTCTCCCGCTCGACCTGGGATGAAATGCGCGGGCGAACCGGCGGCCAGGTTCCGCATTTTATCCGCGCGACGATGCCACGCTGGGAAAACTGCGAGGCGAACCGGCGCGAGGGCGAGGAATATCTGCGCATGGTTCTCGAGGAAGCCGGCGACGACGCGGGTCGTCGGGGAGGATCTCGGGACCGTGCCGGATTATGTGCGCCCAAGTTTGCGTTCGTTAGGCATTGCCGACTTCAAGATTCCACAGTGGGAGAATTATCGACGACGGCCGCATCGATCCCCGGCAGCGAGTACGAGCGACTCTCCGTCGCGACCTTTGCGACCCACGATCACAAACCGCTGCGCGCGCTTTGGGAGGAAGCGTTCGAGCAGGAAAACGCGACACGTCAGCGACCAGGCCGACACGATCTGGCGAAGATCGCGGAATTCGCCGGAATCGCTGCGCCCAACGAGACGGACGATTATCGAGCGCAGATTTTTACCCGGCGATTCTCGAGGCGCTCTTTCGCAGCGAATCCTGGATCGCCATCGTCATGATTACCGATCTGCTCGGTGCGCAAAGATCGGTTCAACGTCCCCGGGACCGCGGCGAATTCGAACTGGAGCCGGCGGATGCACTTGACCGTGGCGCGACTCGGATCGAGCCGGGGTGTGAAACGGCGGATGAAGCTGGTGCGAAAATTACTCGAGAGCAGCGGCCGCTTGTAGGGCGCTCGGAGGAACGCGGGGCGCGTGGCGCGGCTACGGTGCTGGAACGGATTTCAGAATCTGCAAGGCGCGCAGCAACCCTTCACTGACCAGTTCGTAGAGCGGATACTCGACGAACAGGATCAGGTACTGGCGCAGCTCGACCGCGCAGATAAGCGCGACGGCCGCCGCGAGCAGGGCCGTGCGGTAGCGGGTGAAGGGTTGGACGAGCGCGGTCAGTTGGCTGAAGGCGAGAATGCGCAGCGGCATATCCCACATATTGGCGTAGCGAAGATTGATTCCGTACTTGAGGTTGCACATCACCAGGTAACTCGCGGCGATGAAGACGGCGAGAAACAGCTCCGGTTTCTGTGTTCGATCGAGCCGAAAGACTGCTGCCAAGAGCGAGGAGGAGAACGATGGGACTAACGAGAAGTAAGTCGACGAGGTAGCGATGCCATGGCCCGTCTCCGGTGACGATGGCGTAGACGAGATGGTAGTTCTTGCTCACGGACAGTTGGTAGGTGGTGAGAAGGTTTCGAGGCCGCCGGCTAGAAAGACGAGAATGACGAACCCGAGCAACGGTCCGATGAGCGTGGCCGCCAGAAGTTCGCGGGTGATCTCGCCCCAGTGCAACCAGCGATTGGCGACCAGGAGCACGAGCACGGCGAGGAAGACGAAGGCGGCGTTCTCCTTCGTGATCACCATGAGGCTGAGACCAAGAGTGTAAGGCAGAAGCCAGCGCCAATCGCGGGGCGCGCGCAGATTTTCCCAGAACATCCAGAGAGTGAAGAGCGCCCAAAAGGCGAAGAAGCCGTCCACGAGCGCATGCTGCGACATGTGAATTTGCGTCGGCGCGAAGGCGACGAGTGCGGCGACCCCGAGGGCGGCGGCCGGTCCCTTTAGGCGCCAGGCGAAAACCACCGCGAGAAGGAGCGCGAGGATGCTGAAGAACGAAGCGACGTTATGCAAAGCGGCCAACGACTCCGATCCGAAAACCTGATGCCAGAGGTAAGCCGAGAAAGATGTAGAGGAACCGCATCGGCGGGAGGATGGAGCCGACCAGAGTTTTCTGAACCTCGATGTAGTGATCGACGATCGCCGGGTATTCGCCGAGCCCTTCGCGGATGACGCTGTTGACGTAACCGCGGTAAAGACTTTCGTCGAAGCCGAGCCGTTGAAGCCGGGATTCGGATGGAGCGGACTTAAGAAACTGAGCGCGGAATTTCTTTCGAAGAGCGAGGCGGGCAGGCGGAGAAAGGTCCCGGTCGCGAGCACCAGGCAGAGCGCGAGCAGATACCAGGTGCGGCGCTGAGCCTCTGCGGAATGCATGCGCGAAGAGTCTGACGATTCAGTTGGAAACACAAACTGCCGTCCCAGCAGATCGCTTACCACGGCCTTACCACACTGGCCCGCTTCTAGCTCGACGAGACGCATGCGTCCAGTGGACCGGGATCGGCTGCGGATGAACGAATTGATCTGGCGGGCAAGCGCTTGCTGATTTTCATCGTCGCGTACAACGCGGAGACGACGATCGAGAAGGTCCTGGGCCGCATTCCGGCGAGCCTCCATACGGACGGATGTCGAAGTGCTGATCATCGACGATTCCTCAAAAGACAATACCTTTCGGAACGGCCTGCGGTTTCAGCAGCAGAACTCCGCGTTCAAGATCACGGTCCTGCGCACGCCGGAGAACCAGGGCTACGGTGGCAACCAGAAGCTCGGTTATCGCTACGCGATCGATAACGGCTTCGACATCGTCGCGCTGGTCCACGGCGACGGTCAGTACACGCCGGAGAATTGCCCGCCCTGCTCGCGCCGCTCCTCGGCGATGAAGCCGATGCCGTCTTCGGCTCGCGCATGATCGATAAGCGCGCGGCGCGCGCCGGCGGAATGCCGCTCTACAAATGGATCGGCAATCAGATTCTGACGGCGTTTCAAAACCGGATGCTCGGAACGGCCTTATCGGAATTTCACTCGGGCTATCGGCTGTATGCGACGAAGGCTCTGGCGCAGATTCCGTTCGAACGAAACACGAACGATTTCCATTTCGACACCGAGATCATCATTCAATTGGTCCTGAAAAATCTGCGGATCGCCGAGTTGCCGATTCCCACCTACTACGGCGACGAGATTTGCCACGTGAACGGGATGAAGTACGCGGCGGACGTTTTCCTGGCGATGCTCCGGGCGCGCGCCCACCAGATGAACATCTTTTTCGATCGCAAGTTCGACGTGAATCCGCCGGAAGAGACTTACGATCTAAAACTCGGTTTCGAATCGTCGCACACCGCCGCGATCGCGGCGGCGCGACCGGGTAGCTACATCCTCGATGTCGGTTGCGGCCAGGGTACATCGCGGCGGAGCTGGTCGAGAAAGGGTGTCGTGTTACCGGAATGGATCGTTACGTGCCGGATGCGTCTGCTCAAATCAATTTCATTAATTGGGATCTCGATCGCAAGGAATTCCCAGTCAACGTCTCGCATTTCGACCAGATATTCATGCTCGATATCATCGAGCATCTCAAAGAGCCGGAGGCATTCATGGATGAACTTCGCTTCGCCACCGCGTGCAAGCGGCCGGAGATCGTCATCACGACCGCGAACATCGGTTTTGTCGCGACGCGGTTGATGCTCTTGCTCGGTCAGTTCAATTACGGGAAAAAGGGGATTCTCGACGCCACGCACACGCGTCTTTTCACTTTCCGTTCGCTCCGCGAACTCTTGAAGCAGTCCGACTACAAGATCATCGAGACGCGGGGCATTCCCGCGCCTTTCCCGAAGGCGCTGGGAGACAATTTGATTTCGCGCCTTCTCCTTCGGGTGAATCGAGCGCTGATTCGCTTGAGTCGCGGTTTGTTTGCCTACCAGATTTTTGTTCGGGCCGAAGCGAAGCCGACCGTGAACAATCTCCTGAGCGAAACGATCGAAGGCAGCGCGACCTTGCGGGAAAAAGCGGCGTCCCTCGCTGCCTAAGGAGACGTCAAATTCCGAGCCAAGGTACGAGCGCACGCACTGGCACAACCGGTGCTTGGAACGGCATATGACTTCTGCCCCGCTCCCGTTGCCAGGTGTCGCGGGTCCAGCCATTACTCCAGTGGATAAGCACGCGGACGCTCCTCGGCCTTTGCGCTGGAGCTTCATTCTCCTCGCGGTCTGCTGCAGCCTCTTCCTCTCTTGTGTCTTTTTCAGTTTGAACGGCTCCTCAGCAGCATTTTGGGCCAAACACCTCCAGTCGCCGGCTGAACTGACAGGCCTGCTCGCGGGCAGCCGCGAGTAACGCGCGCCGACGAATGGATGATTTGGACTCCAGCGGCCCTCGCGCAGCTACACCATCTGCCACCCATGCCCACAGAAAACCCGGCGCTTGGGGCAGGCACGGCGCCACTTCTCATGAGCGTACCGGTTCGGCACTACTCCATGCTGTTTCGGCCTCAGTTCTGGGGTTTTTTCGTTTTCGCCGAGGAACGAGGATTTGCGTGGTTCTGGAATACCAAGATTTTCGGTCTCCTCATTTCATTTTACCTGCTTTTCCGCCTTCTCTTGGGAGGCCGCGAAGCACTCTCAGCATTTGGAAGCATAGCGGTGAGTTATTCCAGTTATGTGCAATGGTTTTTCTCCTGTCCCCCGATGCTCCCTGAGATGCTGGCTTCGTGGGCGTTTATGCTCGTTGCCGGCAAAGAGCTTTTTCGATTCATCGCCAGTCTGGGAAAAAGGCGGGAGCCGCAATCCTGGTCGGTGGCTGTGCGATCAATTTTGTTCTGTGTTGTTATCCACCATTCGCCATCCCCCTGATCTATTTGGGGCTCATTCTATTTGGAATCTTTTTGTGGGAACGACGTAGCAGGCCTTTTCATGGCGGCCTCTACTGGTTGGCAGGAACTTTGATCGTCACAGCAGCCGTTCTTTGGCCGACGTTTGTGCAGTGCCGTTCAACGTTGGAGATTATCGCGCACACAAGTTATCCGGGCGCTCGTCGAGGAAATGGCGGCGCCATGCCCATCGCCCAACTGTTCTCCGGCGTGCTCAACTTTTTCGACGCCGACCGGATTCATCCGGCTATGTTTCCGAATAAGACAGAGTCTTCCAATTTCTTCCCTATCTGGCTCGCGGCGATAGCGAGCATCTCATGGACGTGGTGGAAGGGCCGGAAACCAGGGGCCAAACGTACTACCTGCCATTTCGAAATCAATACCGCTCCACTTTGCTCTTGCCAGTTTTATCGTCGTTCTGAGCTGCTATTCCATCATCGGACTTCCGGAATGGTTTTGTCGGATTACCGCGCTTAACTTCTGCCCGGAAAATCGGATCCGCTTACCGATCGGACTTGCTGGGTTGATGCTGGCGTTTTTGTCACTTCGTGCGGATGGATTCGCGCTGGTAACGGGCCGGGCACGGATAGTTGTTCCCGTGCTCATCGGAATCGCGGTGTTGACGTATCTCTCGTGGATTCGCGAAGAGAATGCCGTGTACCTGACACCCGGATACGTTATTCTGTTGGCCGGGGCGGCGACACTTCTCGGGTCCCTTTATTTCTGCGCCAGAGGGATCGTGTTCGGTGGCAGTTTAGGCGTCGCGCTGCTGATGAACAACTTTCTGGTTAATCCCATCTCGGAGGGTCTCCCTCTTCTTTTGCGAAGTGAAGCAGCACAGCACATCGCGGCTATCTATCAGTCCGATCCAACTGCCACATGGGCCTCGTATGAAGGCGGCGCGCGCTCACAGTTCATTGCCGCGTCGGGCGCACGCGTCCTCAACGGCGTGAAGGCGGTCCCTGATCTTGAACTTCTCAAGCGCCTCGATCCGGCGCATGAGAGTGGCGACACTTACAATCGATATGCGTTCATCCTGCTCGGAATACCTCGGGCCTCGACCACGACTACTGCGTTTGAGTTGATGGGGCCGGATTGCTACTGGCTGCTCATTCGTCCATCTGATCTCGTCATACATGAGGCATCCTTGAAGTATGTGGTTTTCCCTCGCGCGCTCGCGCCGGCGGAGCAGGGAACCATGAGATTAATCGATGCGTTGCCGGCAAGCCGTTTCTGGATCTACAAAATCGATCCGCTGGCCCACACAGCCGAAGGCAAGCGAGATTCAAGCTGATCTCGCTCCGGACTGAGTTCGGCCGTAAGGCCAGGATTGCTCTCGAATCGTTACTTCAGAATTTTCAGCGCGCGCAGCAGACCCTCTGTGATGAGCTCGTAAAGGTCGTGTTGGACGAAAAAGACCATGTATTGGTGAAGCTCGATTGCACAGACGGCCACCACGAGAATGCCAAACCACCAGTGGGCGCGTTTACCGAACGAGCCGCTTATGTTCGTTAGGCAACCGACGGCGAGATATCGCAGCGGGAGGTCCCACATGTTTGCGTAGCGGAGATTCATTCCGTAGCGGACGCTGGCCATGAGCAGATAGCTCCCAACAACGAAAAGAAAAAGGAAGAGCGATCGCCTTGTCATCCGTTTTGAGGGTGAAGATTCTCCCGATTGCGAGGATCAGGATCACCGGGCTCATCAACATCAGATCGACCAGGTACCGGTACCATGGGCCATCACCGGTGGCGATGGCGAACGGTAAGACTGACGCCTTGCTTACCAATAGCTGGAAGGTTGCAATAGCGGTTTGGAGTGATCCGCAAAGGTTAACGAGAATTGCGACGCCCAGCAGTGGACCGACAAGAGTAAGGAGCAGGAGTGTGCGGGTAATCTGCCCGAAGCGCAGCCAGTAATTCATCGCCAGCAGGACCAGCAAAGCGATGTAGGCGAACATGGCGTTCTCTTTCGTGAGGACCAGCCAGGCCAGGGCAAGGGTGTAGCTGATCAGCCACGGCCATTTGTTTGGACGTTGCAGGTTCTCCCAAAGCAACCACAAGCAGAGTGTGGCCGAGAATGCGAAGACGCCATCGATGAGAGCATGTTGCCCCATGTGAATCTGCGTTGGAGCAACGCTCATCAGAGCAGTCACACATAGACCTACTCGCCAGCCGCCGAGCCGCAGGGCAAATAGGGCGCTCAAAAGCAGAAGCAGAATGCTAAACAGACTCGAAACATTGTGCAGTGAGGCGAGAGCCTCCGAACCGAACAGATGGTGCCAAAGATAAGCGCTGAAAAGATATACAAACCGGGTTGGCGGCAGAATCGCAGCCGGCAGACGGCGCTGCAATTCCACGTAGCCTTCCGCCAGGTCGGGATAGGAACTGATTCCGCCGCGGATCATTTCTTCGACGTATTTTTGGTACAGTCTTTCGTCGTAGCCAGTGATGCGGAATCCGGGCTGTGGATGAAGCCGGCCGATGCCGGAGAATGCCCCATCTTTTTCAAAGATGGAGGAAGGCAGTCGCAGAAAGATCCCCACCAGGAGTATCAGAGATAGAACGAGGATATGAATCCGGCGATCAGAGAAAAAAATCAGCGGCGCGCAAACTGGCTCTGCTGCTGGGGCATGATCCACGGGATTACTTTTTTGCGCCGCCTGGGTCGAAATCAGCAAGGCTGCGCCTTCGTGTTGCGGCAATTCCATCACACGACCATTAGCATCATTAGTGCCGGGGATTCGGCGCAGTCTGCTGCTGGATTTCGTCCCAGAGCATTTTGAACTCAGGTTGATCCGGCATAAGTTCGAGAGCTTTCCTCACCTCGTGGTCGGCGTCCTTCAGATTCCCGCTCTTGAACTGCGCCTGCGCCAGGAGGTAATGACTCTTCGCGTTCCGCGGTTCGGCAGTGATGGCGGCTTCGAACAATTCCACCGCGGTCTCCCAGCGCCCTGTGTCCAGGGCGACTACGCCCAGGTTATTCAGCGCCGACTTGTGGTTTGGTTCCAAAGCCAGGGTCGCCCGATAGAAGGTTTCCGCTCGCGCGAAATCTTTTCGTTCCAGCCAAAGATTGCCCAGCGCGAGGTTGATCTCGGGGTTCTGCGGGACATAGCGGTAGGCCAGTTCCAGCTTCTTTTGAGCGACTGGCAGATTGTTCGATTCAAGGGCCTGCCAACCGGAATTGTAGGCTTCCAGCGCCCAGAGAGAGGGATCGCGCTGCGGCTGCGAGACGAACCAAGTGGCCACGATGACGGCCGCGACCAGTCCGAGCGCGGTCGCAAGGCGCCCGGTGGCGATGGAATCAAAAATCTTCCAAAGCGTGAAGGCGGCGAAGAGAAACAGGCCGGGAACCACCGCGAGTCGGTAGCGTTCGGTGACGAAGACGCTCAACAACGAAACCATGTGAAGCAAAATGGCGGCGACGATCCATCGACTGCGGGGCAGCTGGAGCAAGCCGAGAAACATTCCCGGCAACGCGAGGGCGGCCACCAGGCCGAAGCGTAGGCCCGGCAGAATCACGCCCTCGTCCCTCAGGCTGGTGACGATGCTGAGGTCGTCGTATTGAAATGCATTCCAGAAATTGCGCAGTTTCGTCGCGAGCAATTTCAGCCATTCGCCGAAATGACCGCGGATGTAGGCCTTGGCCTTCGCACTCCAGTAGTTCGAGACCGCCGAGCGCGGCAACGAATGCCCGGCCGCCGCTTCCGCCACACTGATCGAATCCTGCAACATTGCGCTTTGTCCCGCCCGTAGTCCCGGAGGAATCCGGGGATAGCCGTTGGCCACTGGGTTATTGCCGATCCAAAAGTTGATCCCGCTATGCGCGGAGAGGAGAACGGGATCGTGCGCGACGAAGTAATTATGAATCCAGCAGGGAGCCGTGCCGGCGGTGATTCCCGCCGCTACTGCCGCGACGGCCCCGGCCTGCCGAAGGATCTTTCCATCTCCGCGCAGAAGGATCGCGGCGACTAACAGGGGAACCAGAAAGAGAATCGTGGCGATCCCGGTCGCGGTGACACCGATCATCAATCCGTAGGCAAGACACGCGAGGAATGTGAAGGGGCGCTCCGAATCGAGAACGCGCCAAACGAGAAACCAAAAGACAAAAACGAGCCATGCCGTGGGCATGAGAATGATTGAGTACGCTTGGGCGGGAACGAACAGAGCCCAGCCCGCGGCGGCGGCTAGTCCGATGCTTTGGCCGCGGTGCCGCAGGATTGAATTTAAGTTGCCGGCCGCACTCGCGAGCTTCTCTGGGCCAAAAACGCGCACTCCAATCTTAAAGAGCAGCGTCGCCGTGCCGGCGTCCAGGCATGCTTGTAGCAATCCCGGCATAAACGGCCCGTAGCCAAATGCCTTATAAAGTGCCGCAAGGAGGTAGGCGTAACCAGGCAGGCCGTAGAACGTCAGGTGGTCGGTCCATTGGCCGTGCAGGATGCGCTGCGCCCAGTCGTTGTAGAAGGACATGTCTCCGCGCGTCGGCAGGAGAAATGGGGAAGCAGTGAGTCGCGCCAATGCGAGAAGGCGCACCAAGAGAACTGCCGCGAAAACATAATGCGCCGGGCGAAGTTTTAGCCCGGCACCGCGGCGGAGCAGTTTCACGAGGGCAAAATCCCGGCCCTGATTTCCCCAAGCGTCGGGGGGCGACGCTCTCCAGCCCGCGGTGGAACGAATTCTCCATCGGCGTGCAGGGGTGGCATTCCAGTAATTGTTAAAAGCGGAGTAGTTGGCATCAACACTGCTCTAAAACATTCCATCTGCGGATCTGGACTCGCGGAAGCAATCAAACAACCCAAAGGAAAGCAAAACAGCATGTTAAACAAACTCAATAAACGCCGCGGGGGTTTTACCCTCGTGGAAATCATGATCGTGGTGGCGATCATCGCCCTGCTGGCAGCAATCGCGGTGCCCGGATTTCTCCGTGCCCGTAAACGCTCCCAGGCGAGCCGCATCATCAACGATCTGCGCTTGATCGACTCCGCGGTCGACCAGTACGCGATCGAAAACAACAAGTTGAGCGGCGTCGACCGTTCCCGTCGCCGCTTGGACCAAGTACCTAAAGGCGGGTACGAATCTCTACAACACCGGCCAGGACTTGTTCAGGAACGCCTACGGCACGCAGACGGTGGACCCACTGCCGATCGTGCCGACAGCCACCTTCAACTCGCTGTCGGACGTGGCCGACAGCACCTTCTGTTCGCCCTATCAACTCCGTAAGTCTAACGATTCATTCTCCTGTCATTCCGCGTCGCGGCAGTGGCAGGAAATGAGTTGTGAGCCTGAGCTCAAGAGTCAACCGCCCGTAACTCGCACTAAAAACTAATAATAAAATAGCGGTAACGCACAGTATGTTAAACAAACTAAAATCAAAACGCGCCGGCTTTACGCTGGTGGAAATCATGATCGTGGTGGCGATCATCGCGCTGCTCGCCGCGATTGCGGTCCCAGGCTTCCTTCGGGCGCGCAAGCGTTCGCAGGCCTCGAAAATCCTCAACGACCTTCGCATGATCGACTCAGCCGTCGATCAATATGCGATCGAGAACAACAAGCTGACCGGCACGACCATTCCTGTGGCCGCGTGGACCCAGTACGTGAAGAAAGACACCGCCCTTTACACCACGGGTCAGGATCTCTTCAAGAACGACTACGGTGACCAGGCGGTGGACACGTTGCCGATTGTCCCGACCGCCACCTTCGACAGCCTCTCGGATGTCGCGGACTCGCTGTTCTTCTCGCCGTACCGGACGCCGTAATTCAATCCGATGGCAAATGGGCGTCCTTCCGGCGACGGAAGGACGTTCTTTTGTTTCCACCTTTCCCCTCGGAAAACCTGATTCCTCACCCGGTTCCTTTTTCATGACCACGCCGGACCTCGGCCCCCTCCCGCTGGTTGCGCCGACGTCGCGCGTGCAGCGGCTCGGAGCGTACGCGCAGAAGGAATGGCTCCGATGCCTTCTACTCCTTCTGATTGGAGTGGTAGTGCGAGCGCCCGCCCTTCCTGGCCAGCTCATCTGGGATGATCAATTCCTCGCGCGTGACAGTCCTTTCATCAAGAGTCCGCTCCTGATTCTCGAAAACTTTCGCCACTATCTTTTTCCCGACTCGTTCTCCGCTCACTACCGTCCGGTCCAGAATATCGCATTCATTTTTGATTACTTTTTTTGGGGCGCGAACACGTTCGGGTTCCACCTGACCAATATCGTCTTGCATGCGGGAACAGGAATTCTGCTCTATTTTCTGCTGACTCACTTGTTCGCGGCCTTCCGCGGCCAGGATGGCGCTGTTCCGACGAACTCGGGCGCCACTTCCGTAGCGGCGTTCTTCTGCGCCTTGCTCTGGAGCGTGCATCCGGTGCACAGCGCGGCGATCGATTACATCTCAGGCCGGGCTGACAGTCTCGCGGCTTTCTTCGCGTGTGGTGCATGGCTTTTGTTTATTGCCGCGCGCAAATCAACGTCTCGTCGCAACCGGCTTGTTCTCCTCGCCCTCGCTGCCTTCACCGCGCTGCTCGCGCTCTGTTCGCGCGAGACCGCGGGGTTGTGGTTGCTGATCTTCCTGCTCCATCAGCTTTTCTTTGATCGAGCGATGACCCGGCGAGCCAGGCGCGCGGTGCTCGTCGGCGTGCTTTGCATTTTTGCCAGCTACATCGGCCTGCGCCAATTGCCCGGACCTCGATCCAGTGCGGCTCCGACGGCCGGATGGTCCAGCCCCGTCCGTGCCGTGCTCATGTTGCGTGCCCTCGGCGATTACGGGCGACTCATGATTTTCCCTGCGAACCTGCATATGGAACGAAATATTTTCGATGGTCGCAATTACCGCGGGATCGAGAGCTGGCGAGGCTCGGCGCAAACGGAGTACCTCTCTCTCGCCGGTCTGATTTTGATCGCCGCAGTGGGGGTTGCCTGCCGCAAACGCACCGCCGGGCAACGGATGCGCATCTTTGGCGCGCTCTGGTTCTTCCTCGCCTATTTGCCCACGTCAAACATCGTCGATCTGAATGCGACGGTCGCCGAGCACTGGCTTTATCTGCCGAGCATAGGGCTCATTATCTTTGCCGCCGGATGCGCGCTCGATCTCCCTCTGCGTTATCGCAGAGCCCTCGCGGCGGTTGCTTCGGTGGCCGTCATCGCTCTCGGTGCGCGTAGCGCCATCCGAAGCAGTGATTGGGTAACAGCGGAAATATTTTACCAACGGACGATTGTCGCGGGCGGCGGAAGCGCGCGTCTGAGCACAAATCTGGCGGCCATTTACTCCGGCCGGGGCGAGTATGCGAAGGCCGAAGAGATCCTGCGCAAAGTCCTGGAGAATTCGCCTGATTTCCCCGTCGCCCGGAACAATCTCGCAGACGCTTTGCAGCGGCAAGGCAAGGGAGCAGAAGCGGAGGCGATGTTTGCTGAGTCGAACGCCGCTGCGGCCACGACGCGCAAGGATTATCCGCACACGTGGATTGCGGCGGTGAATCTCGCGCGCTTGCAGCACGCGAAGGGAGACGATTCCTCCGCGCTCGCAGTTCTTGAACAAGCCCGGGCTGATTATCCCCACATTTGGGAGATCATTGGTTTCGAAGCGGAAGTCCTCCGCCAAACTGCCGGCCCCGAGTCCGCGCTGAAGATCGTCAGCAGGTTCGTGCAGGACAACTGGTGGCATTACAAGGCGGCCATAGCGCGCGGCCGCCTTCTGGCCGCAGAGGGAAAAACTGAAGAAGCGATCCGCGGTTTTCGTTTCGCCAGCTGGCTCGATGTGAATGACACGGAGGCTTTGAACGCCATCGCCGGTTTGCGCATTCGTCAGAACCGGTTCGAAGACGCCTACGCGGTCCAATGCCGTGCCCTCGCGCGCCAGCCCGATCAACCGCGGCAATATCTCCTCCTTTCAGACATTCTCGAAAAACTCGGACGGCACGAGGAAGCGCGCGCCAATGTCGCTCAGGTGGAACGACTGCACGCGCTCGCCCAGGCGAGCACGCTCAACTAAGCGGTCTCCGCTCCACGAGCGCGCGCGTTGACACCTTGCGCCTAGTCGTTAGCATCACGCGCTCGCCTCTGGCGCGACCGTATGTCTGCGCGAATTTATCTCGATCGAGATGCTGACTTGAAGCATCTGCGGGGAAAAACCTGTGCAGTCATCGGCTTTGGTGCGCAGGGTCAAGCCCAGGCGCTCAATTTGCGGGACAGCGGGATGCGAGTCGTCATCGGCCTGCGGCCAAAAAGCAAATCGCGCAGGGTCGCCCGCAAGAACGGCCTCGAGGTGGTCAGCACCTCCGAGGCAGTCCGCCGCGGTGAGGTGATTTTCCTCGCGCTCCCCGACACCGACATGCCCGCGGTTTACTCGCGTGAGATCGCGCGTCAACTCGCTGCTGGCAAGACGCTCCTCTTCGCGCACGGCTTCGCGATTTTCTACCGCACGATCGTCCCGCGGAAAGATGTGGATGTGATCATGGTCGCGCCGAAAGGGCTCGGGCCGATGGTGCGGCGCGAGTTTGTTGTCGGACGAGGCGCGCCGGGCCTGATTGCCATTCATCAGGACTACTCCGGACGCGCGAAGAAAACGGCGCTCGCCTGGGCCAAAGGCATCGGTTGCACGCGTGCAGGCGTGATTGCGACCACCTTCCGGGAAGAGACCGAGACAGATTTGTTTGGCGAGCAGGCCGTTCTTTGCGGTGGCGTCGGCGCACTCGTTAGGCTTGGATTCGAGACGCTGGTACGCGCCGGTTATCCGGCGGAGCTGGCCTACTTCGAGTGTTTGCACGAGCTGAAATTCATTGTCGACCTGATGCACGAGGAAGGCCTCGCCGGGATGCGGGCGCGCATTTCATCCACCGCAAAATGGGGCGATCTCACCGTCGGGCCGACGATCGTCGATCGCGCGGTGCAAAAAAAAATGGAAACCGCGCTCAAGAATATCCGGAGCGGAAAGTTCGCCAGGGAGTGGATCCGCGAAACTGCGACCGGTCGAAGGCGCTACCGGCAACTTCTCGCCGCGGCCGCGCGGCATCCGATCGAAAAAGTCGGCGCTCGCTTGCGCCGGCCACGATAGCCGCGCGCGCTGGCGCTACATGTCCCAAAGAAAGTGCTCGAGGCGGAGGCGATTCAAGCGTGCTTTCGCCTCTTCACTCCGTCCTCCTCCGGCGAACGCGAGCTTCTCGTAGATCGCCGCGGCCGGCTGCCATTTTGCGTCTTCCTCCAGGAGGCGGGCGGCGTTGAAGCCTGCTTTGTAATACCAAAAAAACTCCCGGCGCCGTTCCGGTCGAGCCTGGTCCTCGATGATCTCATAGAACGTCGCCAGCGCGTCCGCCGGAGCCTCGAGTTTTTCCAGGCACATTCCTTTCTTGAAAAGCGCCTGGTTTCGCCAATGCGCCGCCGCTTCCGATTGCGCCGCCAGTTGCTCGTAGAGATCGATCGCGCGCTTGTAATTCTCGCGATCGTTCGCGCCTTGCTCGTAAAGAATGTCGCCCTTGCCGCAGAGCGCCTCGCGCTTCTCCGCCGGGGGCGCGTCGCCTTTCAGCACCTCATCGTAAAGCGTCATCGCGTCCTCCGGTTTCCCGAGTTTGCGCTCGATCACCGCCTGCTCATTCCGCGCGGCCCACTTCAATTCGCCATTTCGTTTGACGACGGCGTCGAACAAACCGAGCGCCTGCGCGAGCGAGGCTGCTCCCATGCTCTGACTGGCGGACTGTGCCGCAAAGAACTGCGCCTTCTCCGCGATTGGCGAGGTCGGATCTTTCTGGGCGAGGAGCTCAAATTGCGTGCGCGCGCTGGCGAAATCCTGACGGTGATAATACGTCTCCGCGAGCTTCAAGCGCACGTCCGCGAGCAGCGCGGACGTTTCGTGCTGGCGCAGGAATTGATCGGCCAGGGCGATGACCTTCTCTTCGTTAGGCGATGTTCCTGCTCCCTCGATCCAAATCGTGAGATAGTCGGCTCGTTCACGCGCGGTCGGAGTCGGCGAACTCTCCGCCGCGCGCGCCAGATTCTGCCGCGCTTCCTCCAGCCGCGGCGGCGCACCGCGAAAGGCCAACTCGGCCAGCGCCACCCAGGCTTCGGCCGCGCGCGTGTGCTTCGGGAATTCGCGCAGAAAATTCTGGAGCGTCTCCGCTCGCCCCGCTCTCGCCGCGTCCGGCTTGCGCGAGTCCTTGCTCGAGCAGCAACTCGCCGCGCGTTTGCTCGTCGGCACCGCTCTGCTTGAGCTCCTGATCCGCGGCCGCGGCTTGTGCGGCGTCACCTGCTTGCAGCCAGGCGAGCGACAGCATTAAAGAGCGCATCCTTCCCGTGAAGTGAGGAGGATTGGGCGAGCCGGTGAAAAATTTGCGCGGCCTCCGGGTAACGTTTCGCCACATAGTGATTCTGCCCCGCGAGCAAATTGATCCTGTCTGCCGAGCTCGGGCGGCGGATGAAGCGCGCGCGCCAGCTCAAGAATCGCGGCCACTTCCTCGAATCGCTGATCCTGGAGTTCGAGCTGCGCATATTCGAGGAAAGCCTCCGCGAGCGCCGGGAGTGGCGGGTGCTCGGCGCGCAAGAGGGCGAATGTCTGCAGCGCCAGATCGCGATGTCCGAGTCGAAGCTCCGCTCGCGCGAGATACCACCGGGCCAGCGCGCGCCGCGGCTCCGCCGGGTCTCTGCTCCAACGTGCCAGCTCATGCCGCGACGGTTTCTTTTCTGCCGCATAAAGTTGATCGAGCTTGGCAAAGATCGCGGGCAGCGCGGCATCGCGCGGTTGGTGGTCGATGAAATCCTCCAGGAAATCGTCACCGGTTCCAGGCGTTCCGTTTTGCCGATGCGCTTCCGCGATCGCGAACAAAGTTGCCACGAGAACGGCGTGGGTCGCGCCTTCCGGCTTCTTCAGAATCGAGGCAAACAGCTCGATTGCTTTACCGTTATGATTCCGCGCCGCCTCGATCCGACCACGCAAGAACCGCCGCTCTTTCCTTTCCGCCGCGGACACCGGTTGGATTGAATCAAGTAACTTCGTGGCTGCCGCGATGTCGCCGGTGGCAATCAACAGCTCGACCGATCGCATTTCGGCGCGGCGCCGCCAGTGTTCGTCGCGCCTCAGGGGTTCGAGTGTCCGGAGCGCTTCGTTCATCTTGCCCAAGGCGCGCAGCGACTCGGCCTGGCCAAAGAGGGCCTCCATGCGGAATGGCGACCCGATATCTGATGCGCACACCTGATACTGCGGAAGCGCTTCCGCCCAGCGCGACAAACCCGCGTAGGCCTGCGCCTGGAAAAATTTCGCCGCCGGAGAATCACGAAGGCTGGCCGCGTCCAGAACCTGCAAGGCTTCCGCGAATTCTCCGGAAGCGACCAGAGCTTCGCCGAGCTTCACCGTGATGGCCTGGCGTTCCTCCTCGGAAATTTCCCGCGCGAGCAAAGCGCGCAGTCGAACGACGGCCACTTCCGGCACGCCCTCGGCCAGCGGCTGCGTGGCGTTGAGGAACTCCGGCGTTTCCTCTCCGCGGCCTAACGAACACAGCGCCATGCCCGCGAACAACAGGAGCAGCTGAATCGTCCGCTTAAATTGAGCGTTGGACGTTTTCTTCATCCCTTCAACAACGGCTGCAGATAACGGCCCGTGTAGCTTTCCTCCAGCGCCGCAATCTTCTCCGGCGTCCCCGCACCGACAATCTCTCCGCCTCGCGCGCCGCCTTCCGGTCCCAGATCGATGATCCAATCCGCGCACTTGATCATCTCAAGATTGTGCTCGATCACGACCAGCGTGTTGCCCGCATCGCGCAGTTTCATCAGCACCTGCAGCAGTTTTTCGATGTCGGCAAAATGCAGTCCGGTCGTCGGTTCATCGAGAATGTAGATCGTGCGGCCGGTCGCCTTCTTCGCCAGCTCGGTCGCGAGCTTCACGCGCTGCGCTTCGCCGCCGGAGAGCGTCGTGGCCGCCTGGCCGAGCCGCAGATAGCCGAGTCCGACATCGAGCAGCGCGACCAGCTTGTCGGAAACCGCGGGCACGTTGCGAAAGAAGCGCGCCGCTTCGTCGACCGTCAGGTTCAAGCACATCGGCGATGTTCTTTCCCTTGTAGGTGATCTCGAGCGTTTCGCGATTGTAACGCTGTCCGCGGCAGACTTCGCATTCGACATAAACGTCCGGCAGAAAGTGCATCTCGATCTTGATCAGCCCGCCGCCTTCGCAATTCTCGCAGCGGCCGCCTTTGACATTGAAGCTGAAACGCCCGGCGTCGTAGCCGCGCACGCGCGCCGCCGGCAGTTGGCTGAACAACTCGCGGATCGGCGTGAATGCGCCGGTGTAGGTGATCGGATTCGAGCGCGGCGTTCGGCCAATCGCGCTTTGATCGATCACGATCGCCTTGTCGAGCTGGTCGAGCCCATGGAGCGCCCGATGCGTTCCCGGCTTGTCCTTCGAATTGTAAAAATGCCGGAAGAGCGCGCGCCGCAGGATGTCGTCGACCAGCGTCGATTTGCCGCTGCCCGAAACGCCGGTCACGCAGGTGAAACAGCCGAGCGGAAACGACGGCGGTCACGTTCTTCAGATTATTCTCGGTCGGCTCCGGCCATCGTGAGCCAGCCATCTCCGGTCTGGCTGCGCTCGCGGCGCGACGCGCGCCGCTTCGGGATGGCGATCCGCGCTCGGCCGGAAAGATAATCTGCGGTCGGCGAATTTTTCGCCCGCAAGCACTTCTGCGAGCGTTCCTTGCGCGACGATCTCGCCGCCGCGCGGACCGGCGCCCGGCCCAAGATCGAGAATGTGATCCGCCGCGCGAATCGTTTCTTCGTCGTGCTCGACCACGATGACGGAATTCCCGAGATCGCGCAGCCGGCGAAGCGTGTCGAGGAGCCGCGCGTTGTCGCGCTGATGCAGGCCGATGCTCGGTTCATCGAGCACGTAAAGAACACCGGCCAGACCCGAGCCGATCTGCGTCGCGAGCCGGATGCGTTGCGCTTCGCCGCCGGAAAGCGTGCCGCTCTCGCGATTCAGCGTGAGATAATCGAGCCCGACCTCGACGAGAAATTGCAGCCGCGAATCGATCTCGCGCACCACGTCGGAAACGATCGTGCCGCTGCTGTTCGGTCAAGCTCGAGCCGCCGATGAATTGCCGCCGCCGCCTCGATCGTCAGCTCGCTGAACTGGTGAATGTTCAGCTCGCGCCCGTCGGCATCCTTGATCGTGACCGCAAGAATTTCCGGCTTCAGGCGCGCGCCGTGGCAGGTCTGGCAGGGCACGCGCGTCATGAAGGCGCGAATGCGGTTGCGCGTAAACTCGCTCTCGGTTTCCTCGTAGAGCCGCTGCATCTGCGGGACAAGCCCTTCGAACGGCCGCGCCGTCTTTCGCGATTTCCCATTGCCGCCGAAGTTCATCTGCGATCGGCTCGATCGCCCGTGCCGTAATAGAGCGCCTTCTTGAACGTCTCGGGCAAATCCGCAAACGGCATGCATTCATCGACCGCGAAATGTTTCACGAGCGCGCCTTGCAGACTCCGGTAGTAGGCCTGCATCCGTTTCGTCCCGCGGCGCCACGGAACGATCGCGCCTTCCGCGAGCGACTTCGCCGGATCGGAGACCATCAGCTCGGCATCGCAGACCAGCTGCGTGCCCAAGACCGTGACAGGCCGGACACGCGCCGAGATGGCTGTTGAAGGAAAAATGTTTCGGCGTCAGTTCGCCTAACGAGAAGTTGGTCTCCGCATTCCCGTAGTCGGTCGAGTAGCGAACCGCCTCCCATGCTTGCTCTCGTTCGACGTTGGACGTTGGACGTTGAGCGTTGGACGTTTCCCCTCTGGCTTGCCGCAAGCACCACGATCCGGTTTCCGCCCCATTTCAGCGCCGTCTCGACCGAATCCGCCAGCCGCGTTCGAATCCCTTCGCGGACAACCAGCCGATCCACCACCGCTTCGATCGTGTGGCGCTCGGTCTTTCTTCAGCCGAATCGGTTCCGGGCTGCGCCAATTCGACGATCTCGCCGTCGACCCGCACCCGGACAAACCCTTCCCGCTTCACTTTCTCGATCACATCGCGGAATTCGCCCTTCTGATCCTGCACGAGCGGTGCGAGCAGGATGATCCTCGATTCCGGTCGGTAGGCCGAGAATTTGATCGACGATTTGCTGCGGCGTCTGGCGATGGATCGGCTGGCCCGGTCTGCGGATCGTGCGGCTGGCCGACGGCCGAGAACAGAACGCGCAGGTAATCGTAAATCTCCGTCGTGGTCGCGATCGTGGAGCGCGGATTCGCGCCCGCGCTCCGCTGCTCGATCGCGATCGCGGGCGAAAGCCCTTCGATGAAATCGACGTCCGGCTTTTCCATCTGATCGAGGAACTGCCGGGCGTAGGCGGAGAGGCTCTCGACGTAGCGGCGCTGCCCTTCGGCATAAAGCGTATCGAAGGCGAGCGAGGATTTCCCGGACCCGCTCAGGCCGGTGATGACGACCAGCTTTTCCCGCGGAATCTCCACGTGGAGATTCTTTAGATTGTGCTGGCGCGCACCGCTGATCTTGATAGTTTGCGCAGGCATCGGACGACAAATGTCGAACCTTTCAGTCAAGCACAACTCCTGCTTTTCTCCAGTCGATTCGCTTCCAACTCATGAGTGACCCCGCCAGCACCATTTCCCAGGAAGAATTCGTCGAATTGCAGAAGAAATTCAGCGAGATCAAACACTCCATTAATAACGCCCTGGCGGTGATGATGGCGCTCTCGGAGATGTCGCAGCGCCGTCCGGATTACTCGGAAAAACTGGCCAGCACCGTCCTGACGAAGGCGCCGCAGATCGTCTCCAGCCTGCAGGAGTTCACCCAGGCCTTGAACGAGAAGGCCGGCCCGAAGCCGGAAGGCATGCCGACCTCAACGCAGTAGGAACCGAGCGACTTTACGGAGTCGGCTGCGCGGAAGCCGAAGGCTCGGTCGCCGGCGGCGCCTGGCAGGCGCTGCGGCTGGTGCGGATCCCGACGGCTTGATCAGCCGGCGTCAACGGTTGGGCGGTTGCCGCCGCTGCGTCACCAGCTGGCGTCGGATTCGTCACCGTTCCCGGCGCCCCGACGGCGGAGGAAGGTCCGGGTTGGCTTGGGGAGAGCAGCCGCATTGCCCTCCGTCTTCATTAATTCCTGCCGCAGTCCGCTCGGCGCGTTGGTTCTGTGCGCATAAAGCACCGAGAGCGCAAAGGTTAAGGCGAAAAAAGAGCCGGCGAGCCAGCCCGTAATCTTGGTCAGGACGTTGGTGGTTTGCGCGCCGAAGATGTTTTCCGTCACGCCGCCGCCAAATGCCGCGCCCAGACCTTCGCTCTTCGGCCGCTGCATTAGGATGACGAAAATCATCAAGCAGCGCGACCAGCACGTAAAAGACGAGAAGAATATTGATCAGGATGGACATGGGGACGGGCAATATGTCCAAAGGCGACGGTTTGTAAACGGCCGCCTTTCTCTATCGAGCCGGAGGATCGTGTTGACTCGCATGCCCGCAGTTCCAGCAGAGCATCTTGCAACCACGGATGAACGTCGGCGGACAACACTTTCAAACCATCTGGCTAAAACCAGACGATCGAGCGCGTCGTGCAGATTATCGACCAGCGCTTTCTCCCGCATCGGTTCGTGATCGAAGATGTGACGACGCGTCGCGCAAATGGCGACGGCCATCCGCGAGATGCATGTGCGCGGTGCGGGATTGATCGGAGCAGCGGCGGGTTACGGAATGTATCTCGCCGCGCGTGCAAGGCCGTGGACTCTTGCAGAAGCTGCCGCGCAATTGAAAGCGACCCGGCCGACAGCGGTGAATCTCGCGTGGGCCATCGAACGTCAGCTCCAGAGCAATTGGCGAGGGCGAAACCGTCAAGGAGAAGATCGCGATCGCGTCTCGCACACCGCGCAGCAGATTGCCGAAGAAGATGCCGAACATTGCCGGCGGATCGGGCAGCACGGCCTGGAATTGATCCGGCAAATCGCGCAGACGTAAAGCGCGGCCAGCCCGTGAATGTGCTGACGCATTGCAACGCGGGCTGGCTCGCTTTCGTCGATTATGGCTCGGCGACGGCGCCCATCTACGCCGCGCACGACTGCGGTTTGCCGATTCATGTTTGGGTGGATGAAACGCGACCCCGCAGCCAAGGCTCGAAGCTGACCGCCTGGGAATTAGGCGAGCACGGCGTGCCGCATACCGTCATCGCCGACAACACCGGCGGGCATCTGATGCAGCGCGGCGAGGTCGATCTGGTGATCGTTGGAACCGATCGGACGACCTATACGGGCGATGTCGCCAACAAGATTGGCACCTACCTGAAGGCGCTGGCCGCAAAGGATAACGACGTTCCGTTTTATGTCGCGCTGCCTTCGTCGTCCTTCGATTGGAAAATGCGCGACGGCTTGGCCGAGATCCCGATCGAGGAACGCGGCGCGGAGGAAGTGAAGCACGCCGACGGTTGGGTGAACGGCGAGCACGTCGAGGTCCGAGTCACGCCGGAAGGCAGTCCGGCGGCGAACTACGGTTTTGATGTCACGCCGCGGCGTCTGGTCACGCGGCCTAATCACAGAGCGCGGAATTTGCGCGGCTAACGAGCAGAGCATCCTCGCGCTTTTTCCCGAGCACGCTTCGTGAGCGAAACCGGCGTCGTCAAGTTTCCCTGCGAACACGATGCGGTGGAGCTGGCGCCGTTTGCCGGCTTTGCGGAACTAAACGCGTGCCGGCAGAAGTTGCTGCAGCTCGGACTGATCGGGGTAGACGCGGACGGCATCGGTTTTGGGAACGTGAGCGTACGCGAGGGCGAGACGAATTGCTTTTACATTACCGGCTCGGGGACGGGTGCGCTTCCCCAGCTTGCCTTGAAGGATTATGCCAGGGTGACGGCGTGGGATTTCGATCGTAACTGGCTGCGCTGCGAGGGCTGAGACGGTTGCTTCGTCGGAGTCGCTCACGCATGCCGCGGTTTACCAAGCAGAGACTGCGCGAGGGCGATCATTCATTGCCACAGCGCCGCTCTGTGGAAGCAACTGCTCGGCATCGCGCCGACGACCGCGGCTCAGGTCGAATACGGCACGCCGGAGATGGCGTGCGAGGTGGGGCGGTTGTTCGAACAAACGGACGTGAAGCAGCGCAAGATCTTCGTGATGGCAGGACACGAGGAGGGCGTGGTCGCTTTCGGCACGACGATCTGCGGATGCGTTGGCCGTGCTCATGAAGCAGAGCGAAACGCGCCCGGATTAGTCCCCTGGTACTCGTTAGGTGCGCGCTTTGTGCGCGTTCCAAATCTCGTCCAGCTCGATCAGTCCCACCTCACCGAGGCTCTTGCCTTGAGCGCGCAATTCATCTTCCATCGCATTGAAGCGCCGGACGAATTTGTCGGTCGCCGCTTGCAGCAATGTCTCCGCGTCGAGGTGCCGTTTGCGCGCGAGATTGACCACCGCAAAAAGCAGGTCGCCGATTTCCTCGGCCACCGCTCTTTCGTTTCCGATCGCGAGCGCCTCTTTCGTTTCGGCCAGTTCTTCGTCGACTTTTGCGATCACGTCGGTTTCGTCGCTCCAGTCGAAATCGACGTGGGCCGCTTTCTTTTGAATTTTCTGCGCGCGCATCAAGGCCGGAAGGGCCGCTGCCACGCCGTCCAGATAATGCTCGTCCCTGCCGTCCTTCTCCTCGCGCTTCACGCGAATCCCAGAGCTTGACCACCGCCGCGGGATCGTCCGCCTTGCTCTGGCCAAAGACGTGCGGATGCCGGCGGATCAATTTCGCGGTGATTTCCTCCAGGACGCTCTCGATTTGAAATCGACCGCGCTCGCTCGCGATCTCCGCGTGCATCAGAATCAGCAGCATGACGTCGCCCAGTTCTTCCCGCAGATTTTCGTCGTCCTGCTCGCGGATCGCGGCCGCGACTTCGTAGGCTTCCTCGAGCAGCTTTGGCACCGAGCGAGTCGTTCGTTTGCTCGCGGTCCCACGGGCAGCCGTCCGGCGCGCGCAGCCGCGCGACGGTCTCGCGCAGCCTAACGAAAGCCTCGACTCATATCCGCCAGAGCGAGCGATGCGCGCCGAATTCCGAAATCTCGCCGGAGGTTTTCTGGCCGACGTAAATCGTGATGCCGATGACCAGCGCCATCGTGCCGGCGAAAACAAACGCGACCAACCACGACGGAATATGTCCCGACGCTGAGGGCGCGGTAGAACGAGCCGAAAGCCATCGATCGGCTCCCGTCGCGTGCAGGAAGATTTTCGTCACCCACGCGACCATGATGAGGATGAAGATGAAAACGTAATTGCGTTTCAAGCGGCGCCCGACGGCTTCGAGTTTGCTGATCTTGAAGCGACGGCAGAATCAAATCTTCGCAGACCAGTTTTTTCCATTCGCCCTGCAACATCTGGCGATTCTCCATCACCATCGGGACGAGGAAATGCGCTTCGAGCATGCGCACGCGCGCGCGGAAGGCATCGTAAAAACGATAGCGGCGCGCTTCGATCCAGAGCATCACCCAGACGATCGCGAGATTGAAAAAGAAAATGATGTGCGGCACTTCGCGATTCGAGAAAGCGATGGTGATGATCGCGGTGCTGCTGGTGATCGCCCAGTTCGTGGTGATGTCGAGCCGCTGCCGCCAGACCATGATGCGCCCGAGTTCGCCCCGGTAGAAATGCGACATCGCATTGACGTAGCCCGGGTCGTACAGGCTGTGCTGCAGCGACATGGTTGCCTCGGTGGAGGTCGGTGGAGTGTTTGGAGTTGCCACAGCGGAGTCGTTAACTGGATAACTGTCTTTGCCGGGAGAATCCAACAATTCCTCGCTGACGAGTTATGGCCACAGTGCTTTCCGACGTTCTCACCGAAGAACACGTGACGCTAGCCTTGCGGGCGGGGACGCGGGACGAGGCCCTGCGCGAGATCGTCGCGACGATGCGCGGGGAGACAAAGTTGTCCGACCCGGAGAAATTTCTCGGCGAGGTGATGGCGCGGGAGGAAGCCCATTCCACCTACATGGGAGAATGGCGTCGCCTTCCCGCATGCGCGGACGGACCTGGTGCAGGAAATAATTTTCGCAGTCGGCCGCAGTGAGGAAGGCGTTGTCTTCGGTGCCGAAGGCGAACGCGTGCATCTGCTCTTCGTGATCGCTGTCCCGCAGCGGATGGTAAACGACTATCTCGTCTGCGTCGGCGCGCTCGTCGCGGGTGGTGAACGATGAGAAGACGCGCGCGGCGCTCCGGAATTGCGCAACGGCCGCTGAATTCGTCGAACTGATCCGCGCGGCCTCGTTGCTGCTCGAGTAGAAGCCTATTGCGTCGCCCGGTTGGCGACCGCCGCGCCTTGATTAGCCGTCTCTCGGCTTCGCTGGAGATTTCGGCAGTTCTGATAATACCAGCGATGCAGACGGAAGGGGCAGACGCCGAGTCGATACAGAAGCGATGAACGAGGCGATCCGCATCGTCGCTCTCCATGCGCCTTTGCGCGCGCGGCGTCGGGCGACGATTCCATCGGCGGATCGAGCAGCGCGATCTTGCCCGCCGCCCGCAGCCGCTTCGAGAATTCCACGTCTTCCATCAACGGAATTTTCGCGAACCCGCCCAGTTGCTGGAAAACTTCGCGCCGGACGAAGATTGATTGATCGCCGTAAAGCGTCCCGCCGTTCCGCGAGAGGAAGCGCGCGACCGGCTCCAACCACAGGAGGCGAGGATGGCGCCCGTCGAATTTCCGATAGAACGCGCCGCCGACGATCTTCGGATCGCGCATGGCAAGATGGATGGCCGCGAGATGCGCCTCCGTTAACACCGTAGTCCGCATGTTGAAAAAGAAGCACCTCACCGCTGGCGGCGCAGCGCGCCGAGGTTCATTTGCGCGCCGCGGTTCGGGGGCGCGGACCTCAGCAGGGTCACGCCGCAGTCACGAGCGATTCGCTCCGAAGCGGAGTCGCGCGAAGCGTTGACCACGATGGTCTCCGCCACTCCGCGCATCCGCGAAAGCTTCGGCAGCAACGACGCGAGATGTTCCGTGTCCCGCCAGGCCGGGATGACGACGCTGATGCGCAGCTTGGCCTCGCCGCCGTCCGCTCACTTCGGTTTGTTCAGCAACTGCTCGCGCGCTCGATCCAAGGCGCGCCGTTCACTCGCGGTCAGGCTGTTGATGCCGGATCGCGAGATTTTTTCGAGCAACGGGTCGATCGAATCGTAGACATTCTCGGGCTCGATCACGCGGCGCGGAGCCGAGCGCGGGACGACCGTGGAATTTTGGCTTCGGTCGAAACCTCGCGGTCAGATTGGTCCACCATTCCAGCTCGGGTCCGATGCCGCGCGCGCGAATAAAAACCAACGCGTAGGCGACGGTAATGAGGAAGGCAAGAAGCTGCGGCCAGGCGTTGGCGGAGAGCAGTTGCAGGGCCGAGAGGACGCCGAAGGCGAGCGCCACCCATTTCGCCTGGATCCGGAAGAGCAGTTCGACGTTCGGATAGATCGCCGCGAAGGCGATGAAGATCCCGAAATGCATCGCGGAAGAACCGCCATAGAGAATTCGCCCCGAGAGTCCCCAAATCGTCAGGAAGAGCGTGGGCAGGAACGAGCAGACTGAGATAAAGCGAGATGAAGGCGCGCCGCCCGATGAAGCGTTCCACTTCGCGACCGAAGACGAAGAGCATGTACATCTCGATCGCGAACCAGATGAGCCCGAAGGCGGATGGACAAAGGCGTAGGTCGCGATCTGCCAGAAATGGCCGCGTGCAGAACCTGCGCGCTGTCGAAGAGCAACACGTCGACGAAGAATGCCCTGCACCGAACGCGATCAGGAAGCATGCCAGCGATCATGGCGAAGGCGTGCACCGCGACGAGAAGCGTCGTGACATCAACCGGATAACGTCCCACCCAGGTGACCGGCTTGTAGTCATCGGAGGTGGTGACTCCGAACATGATTGCAATTAAACGGCGCGCCATTCGTCCGCGCAAGCACCGTTCCTTGGCAGCGCCGACGCTGCCAGTCGCGCCGCGAAAATTTGCTTGGAGAAGTCGACCGAAGCGTCGAAAATGACCGTTCTCCCTGCGCCCTCGACCCGCACTGCGACGCCCGCAAAATATGGATAACCTCGCGCCAGCCATCTCGCCGCCGAGCGGAATCGGCGACGCCAAGCCGGCGAATCAAGCGGTTCTCGATTGGGTGCAGGAAGTCGCGCGGCTGACCGCAGCCGGAAAATATTTTCTGGTGCGACGGCTCGGAGAAAGAGAACGATTATCTGCTCGGCGAAGCGCAGCGGCAGGGCGTCTTGATCAAGCTGAACCAGGAGAAGATGCCCGGCTCCTATCTGCATCGCTCGAATCCGAACGACGTCGCGCGGGTCGAGCAATTCACCCTCATCTGCACGCCGACGAAGGAGGAAGCCGGCCCGACGAACAACTGGGCCGCGCCCGGCCGAGACCTACGCCAAACTGAACGGCATGCTCGAAGGGCGCGATGCGCGGGCGAACGATGTTCGTCATTCCCTACATCATGGGCCCGCCGGATTCGCCGCTGACCAAGGTCGGCTTCGAAATCACCGATTCGATCTACGTCGTCCTGAGCATGCGCATCATGACGCGCATGGGCGTCAGTCGCCGTCGAAGCGCCTCGGGCGAAGCACGAACGGCGGAATGGAATCGCGGCGTGCATTCGCTGCTCGACGTGAATCCCGACCGCCGCTTCATCTGCCATTTCCCGCAGGACAACACGATCATCTCCGTCGGCTCCGGCTACGGCGGCAATGTGTTGCTGAGCAAGAAATGTCTCGCGCTGCGCATCGGCTCCTATCTCGCGCGCAAGCAAGGCTGGCTGGCCGAGCACATGCTCATTCTCGGCGTCGAATCGCCGGAAGGCGAAAAGCATTACGTCGCGGCGGCGTTCCCGAGCGCGTGCGGCAAGACGAATTTCGCCATGCTCATTCCGCCCGCGCATTTCAAAGGCTGGAAGGTCACGACGATCGGCGACGACATCGCCTGGATGCAGATCGGCGAGGACGGCCGGCTCTACGCGGTCAATCCGGAGAACGGCTATTTCGGCGTCGTGCCGGGGACGAGCTACAAATCGAACCCGAACGCGATGAAATCGATCGAGCGCGACACGCTCTACACCAACGTCGCGCTGACCGATGACGGCGACGTCTGGTGGGAAGGCAAGGACGGCCCGCCGCCCGCCGCATGCGATCGATTGGAAGGGCAATCGATTGGACGCCGGATTCGAAGGAAAAAGCCGCGCATCCGAACAGCCGTTTCGCCGCGCCGATGCGCAACAATCCGGTGCTCGATCCCGACGTCGAAAACGGCGAGGGCGTGCCGATCAGCGCGATCATTTTCGGCGGACGCCGCAGCGACACGATGCCGCTCGTTTTCCAGGCGCTCGATTGGAACCACGGCGTTTATGTCGGCGCGACGATGGGCTTCGGAAACGACCGCGGCCGCGACCGGCGCAGTCGGCCAGGTGCGGCGCGATCCGATGGCGATGCTGCCGTTCTGCGGCTACAACATGGGCGATTATTTCCAGCACTGGCTCGAGATCGGTCCGCGCCTGACGAATCCGCCGCTCATCTTTCACGTGAACTGGTTCCGCAAAGACGCCGACGGAAAATTTCTCTGGCCCGGCTTCGGCGACAACATGCGCGTGCTGAAATGGATCATCGACCGCTGCGACGGCCACGGCGGCGCCGCGGAAACCGCGATTGGTTTCATTCCACGCCCCGAGGATTTCGATCTCGCCGAGCTCAACGACGTCTCGCGCGAAACGATGCGCGAACTTTTCTCGATCAAGCCGGACGAGTGGAAGAAGGAACTCGAAGCGCAGACAGAATTTTTCAAGACGCTCGGCAACGACATGCCGCGCGAGCTGCTCGCGCAGCAAAAAAGTCGCACAGCGTTTCCTCGCGGGTGAACTAGAGCCGGGCTTTTTGGAGTGCGCCGGCAAAGCGAAGCGTCGACGGCGCTTTGGGATAGCGGTGACGGGCGGGTGCACAACGAATGGTGGCCAGGGAAGTTTGTGCGCCAGCCACAGCGACGCATGCTGCCATGTCGTCTGATGCAGTTCATCGGTCCCGAGACCAGCGGTGCTCCCAAAGCGGTGCCGCTGCGCTTGCACGCAGTCAAAAATTCGCGCAACGTAACCTTTGAACTTGCTTAGACCTCGCTCGGATCCTCGCCGTCTGCGCGGCTCGGGATGACATGCCTACTTACTCCGAAAATTTGCGAACTGCGTGCGCTCAACCGGATAGTCTCCGGTGGGTTCAAAGCCGCCGAAAAGCCATGCGTCACCGCGCCTCCTGACTCGCCTGAGCGCGGTTGCGTCGAGATTCGCGGGGCGCGCCAGAACAATCTCAAGGGCATCGATCTCGATCTGCCGCTCGGGCAAATTGACCGTCATCACCGGCCCGAGCGGGAGCGGCAAATCGAGCCTCGCCTTCGACACGATCTACGCCGAAGGCCAGCGCCGTTACGTCGAAACGTTCAGTCCCTACACGCGGCAGTTCCTCGACCGCATGGACAAGCCGCGCGTCGACGAGATCCGCGGCATTCCGCCGGCGATCGCGATCGAGCAGGCGAATCCGGTGAAGAGTTCGCGCTCCACCGTCGGCACGATGACGGAGATCAACGATTACCTGAAACTGCTCTGATGCCGCGCATCGCGCGCGCTTTTTGTCCCGAGCTGCGGCGCGCGAGATCCGGCCCGAAACGGCGCAGTCGATTGCGGATCAAGTGCTCCGCGAGTTCGCGGGCCAGACGGTGCTGATCACCTTCTGGGTGGCCGTTCCGCCGAAGACCGAGCCGCGCGAATTCTTCCAATTTCCTCCAGCAGCAGGGCTATCTGCGCGTCTGGCTGAACGGCGAAATCGTCCGCGCCGACACCGAGCAAGAAAGTCAGACGGCTCGGCGCGCGCGTGCAGGTCATCCAGGATCGCATCGACGATTCGGAGAGAAAATCGCGCCGCGCCTCGTCGAAGCGATCGAGACCGCGCTTCGTTTCGGCAAAGGACCGGATCAATGTGATCGCGGAACTGCGGAGACGCGGAACGCGGAGCGCCGGAGCAAAAGCAGTTCCGCACTCCGATTCCGCAATCCGAACATCCCTTCTCCACCGGCTGGCATTGCGCGCATTGCGATCTCGATATTCGCCCGCCGACGCCCGGGCTTGTTCAGTTTCAACAATCCGCTCGGCGCCTGCCCGACGTGCCGCGGCTTCGGTCGCACGATCGCGATCGATCTGAATCGCGCGATTCCCGATCGCTCGCTCTCAGCATCGCGCAGCGGCGTGGTGCGCGTTTTTCGCGGCGAAGAAATGGGCGAATCGCAAAAGGATCTGCTGCGCGCCTGCGCCCGCGAAGAAATCGACGTGCGCATCTCCGTTCGAGGAACTGCCGAAAGCGGATCAGGATTTCGTCATCAACGGCGAGAAGCGCAGCGGCGAATACACGCGACGACGATTACGAGAACGATCGCTGGTACGGCGTGCGCGGTTTTTTCAAATGGCTCGAGAGCAAGACCTACAAAATGCACGTGCGCGTGTTGCTCAGCCGCTATCGCGCTTACACCACCTGTCCCGAGCTGCAACGGCGGACGCTTCCAACCCGCGACGCTGAATTATCGGATCGTTCGCGCGACAAGGCGGCAACGGGAAACGGCGCGGACTCTGCCGGAGTTCGCGCTGCTTTCCATTGCCGCCGCGCGCGAAGCTTTTCGCCGCATCTGATCTTGCCGCCTAACGACTCGACCGCCGCGATGTTGCGCAGCGAAGTCGTCACGCGCCTGCGTTATCTCTGCGAAGTCGGGCTCGGCTATCTCACGCTCGATCGCTCCACCCGCACGCTGAGCGGCGGCGAAGTGCAGCGCGTGAATCTCACGACCTGTCTCGGCGCGTCGCTCGTGAACACGCTCTTCGTCATGGACGAACCGAGCGTCGGCCTGCATCCGCGCGATGTCGGCCGCCTGGTGCGCGTGATGCACGATCTGCGCGACAAAGGCAACACGCTGCTCGTCGTCGAGCACGAGGAAGCGATCATCCGCGCGGCGGACCACCTGATCGATATCGGTCCCGGCCGCGGCGAGCGCGGCGGCGAACTGGTCTTCAGCGGGCCGCTGGCAGGATCTGGCTGGAGCCGCGCAATCCGCGCGCGGTCCGCCAATCGCTGACGCGCGGATTACCTCAGCGGGCGAAAAACGATTCCCGTTCCGAAACGGCGCCGGCGGAAATCGACGCGGCGCTGCGAGATCACCGGCGCGCGCGAGCACAATCTCAAGAACATCGATGTCGAAATTCCGCTCGGCGTTTTCACCTGCGTCACCGGCGTTTCCGGCTCCGGCAAATCGACGCTCATCCACGACGTGCTTTACCGGAATCTGCTGCAGCGCGAAAGGCGAGCCGAGCGAGCAGGAGCCGGGCGCCTGCAAGTCGCGTCACCGGCGCGCATCGCATCGGCGACGTCGTGATGGTCGATCAATCGCTGCTCGCGCGCACGCCGCGTTCGACGCCGATTCTTTATCTCGGCCTCTACGATCGCGTGCGCGAGCTTTTCGCCGCGCAGCCGGAAGCGATGGCGCAAGGACTGACCGCGAGCGCGTTCTCCTTCAACTCCGGCAGCGGCCGCTGCGAACGTTGCTGCGGCACCGGCTTCGAGAAGATCGAGATGCAATTCCTGAGCGATCTTTATCGTGCGTTGCGCGGAATGCGAAGGCCGCCGCTTTCAGCCGCACGTTCTGCGGGTCCAACTGCACGGCAAATCGATTCACGACGTGCTCCAGCTGACGGTCAGCGAAGCGATCCAGTTTTTCGCGCAGATCGGCGAATCGGAGACGCTTGGCGATCCGCTCGCTGTGCTCGAGGAAGTCGGGCTCGGCTACCTCCGGCTCGGTCAGCCGCTGAATACTCTTTCCGGCGGCGAATCGCAGCGGCTCAAACTCGGTCGGCATCTCGGTGAACATGCGGTCCGATGCGAATGGCGATTCGCGCTGCGGGCAATCTCTTCATCTTCGACGAACCGACGACCGGACTGCATTTCGACGATGTCGCGACTGCTGGTGAAGCTGTTTCAACGGCTGGTCGAAGCCGGGCAACACGATCGTCGTGATCGAGCACAATCTCGAAGTGATCAAGTGCGCCGATTGGATCATCGATCTCGGACCGGAGGCCGGCGACGAAGGCGGCGAAGCTCGTCGCGGCCGGAACGCCGGAAGCAGTCGCGCGAAGTCGAGGCATCGCACACCGGAAGATTCCTGCGCGAGGTCTCTGGCGAAGCGAGCGCCGCGTCGCGTCGCCGCGCAAGACGCGAGGCATCTACGCATGTCACCGATCGATGACGGAGATCGCTTCGCTTGCGCGTGGCGGAAGAGCCGTCTGCGAGTCGCCGAACGGAGCGCGCGAGTCGGTCGCGCGTCTCCGGAACGAATACGGCAACGCCATCCGCATCCACGGCGCGCGCGAGCACAATCTGAAGAACATCTCGCTCGATATTCCGCGCGACCAGATGGTGGTCATCACCGGCCTGAGCGGCTCGGGAAAATCGACCGTCGCCTTCGACATTCTCTTCGCCGAAGGGCAGCGCCGTTTTCTCGACAGCATGTCGCCCTACGCGCGGCAGTTCGTCGAGCAGCTCGAGAAACCGGACGTCGATCTCGTCGAAGGCCTGCCGCCGAGCGTTGCGATCGAACAACGCGTCACGCGCGGCGGCGGCAAATCAACCGTCGCGACGGTGACGGAGGTTTATCATTTCCTCCGACTCCTCTTCGCGAAAACCGGGACGCAGTTCTGCCCGGACTGCGATCTGCCGGTCGAGAAGCAGAGTCTCGCCGCGATCGTGAAACAGGTGGAGACGGCGGCGCAACGCGGCCCGCTCAAGGTGCTCGCGCCGCTGGTGAAAGCGCGCAAAGGATTTCACACCGATGTCGCGCGCTGGGCGGAGCGACAGGGATTCGACACGCTCTTCGTCGATGGCGAACTCATCCCGGTCGCGCAATTCCGAAAGCTGGAGCGTTTCAAGGAACACACCATCGACGTCGTCGTCGGAGCGATCGACGCGAAACGAATCCTGAAAGCGCGCAATCTCGTCCAGCGCGCGCTCGAGATCGGCCGCGGCACCGCGCATCTGCTCGACGCGAAGACATCGCGCTCACGGTCATGAGCACGGAGATGAGTTGTCCGGGTTGCGGACGCGCGTTCGAGGAACTCGATCCGCGCTTGTTCTCGTTCAACTCGCCGCACGGCGCGTGCGAGGAATGCGGCGGCTTTGGCGAAATCTGGAATCGCGCGAAGCAAACCGGCACGGAAGAGACCGGCGATTCGGTGCTCGAGAACGAACTGGCCGCCGAGCGGCGAATTCGGAATGGATCGACGAAGGCGAAGCGGTCGCCTTGTCCGGCCTGCCACGGATCGCGCCTGAATCCGATCGCGCGGCACGTGCGCCTGCAGGGTCACACGATCGACAACTTCACCGCGCTCTCGGCCGGCGAAGCGTTGCAGTTGATCGGCAAGCTTCGCTTTCGCGGCAACCAGAAAACCATCGCCGACGATCTCGTGCCGGAGATTCAGCAGCGCCTTCGAGTTCATGGAGAACGTCGGGCTCGGCTATCTCGCGCTCGGTCGTTCGGCGAAAACGTTGAGCGGCGGCGAATCGCAGCGCATCCGGCTCGCGGCGCAGCTCGGCTCGAATCTGCGCGGCGTGCTTTACGTGCTCGACGAGCCGACGATCGGCCTGCATCCGCGCGACAATCTTCGGCTGCTCGAAACGCTGACCGCCTTGCGCGAGAAGGGAAATTCGCTCGTCATCGTCGAGCACGATGAAGAGACGATGCGTCGCGCCGATCACATCATCGATCTCGGCCCGGGCGCGGGCGTGCACGGCGGCGAAGTCGTGGCGCAGGGAACGCTGCGCGACATCGAAAGACACGCGGGCTCGGAGACCGGCCGTTGCCTGCAGAACGCCGCTTGTGCCATCCCACGCGCAAGAACGCGACGCTCGTTAGGCGAGGTCGAGCATTGGATCGAAATTCGCGGCGCGCAGGCGCAACAATCTGAAGAACGTCGATGTCGCGTTTTCCGGTCGGCCGGCTCTCCGTCATCACCGGCATTTCCGGTTCCGGAAAATCGACCCTGATGCGCTCGGTTTTGCTTGCCGGCGGTGCGGAGCAACGCTCGAAGAAAGGAACGCGGACGCAGCGGCGATCTGTTCACAGCTCGGTTACGCGGCGCGGAGTCGTTCGAAACCGTCTACGAAGTCGATCAATCGCCGATCGGGAAGACGTCGCGCTCGACGCCGGCGACCTACATCAAGGTCTTCGACGAGATCCGCAATCTCTACGCGCAACTGCCGGTTTCGCGCGTGCGCGGTTATTCCGCGAGCCGATTCTCATTCAACACGGAAGGCGGCCGTTGCGAAACCTGCAGCGGCCAGGGCGTGATCAAGCTGGAGATGAGTTTTCTGCCGAGCAGTTATGTGCCGTGCGAAGATTGCGGCGGCCGGCGCTACAACCCGCAGACGCTCGAAGTTCTCTACAACGAAAAGAGCATCGGCGACGTGATGGAGATGACGATCGAGCAGGCCGCGGAATTTTTTTGCGACCAACCAGAAGATCGCGCGCCCGCTTTCGCTTGCTGGTCGATACCGGCCTCGGCTATCTGAAGCTCGGACAGCCGAGTCCGACACTGAGCGGCGGCGAAGCGCAACGGCTGAAGCTGGCGACCGAACTGACGCGCGGGATCGGCCGCGCGCAGAACGAGCGGATTCGCAAGATGCGCAAACCGAAGTCGACGCTCTATCTGCTCGAGGAACCGACCATCGGATTGCACATGGCGGACGTGGAGTTGCTCCTCAAGGTGCTGCATCGGCTGGTCGATGAAGGCAACACCGTGATCGTGATCGAGCACAATCTGAGCGTGATCGCGGAAGCGGATTACATCGTCGACATCGGACCGGAAGCGGGCGCGGATGGCGGCGAAATTGTGGCGACGGGCACGCCGGAAGAAGTGGCGAAGAATCGCATCAGCCGGACCGCGCCGTTCTTGCGCGAGGTGTTGAAGCGCAAGCGCGCAACTGAACGTGTCATCCTGAGCGCAAGCGATGGACCTCGCAATCGCTCAGATGATTCGCGAGTCCCTCGCGTTCGCTCGGGATGACAGCGTTGCTAGCCGTTCTGAATCTCGCAATCGCGCGCGATGCTCGCCTATTACCTCCACAATCTCGATCCGTTCATCTTCCACATCTGGGGAAATTTCGGCCCGCGCTGGTAGGGCATGGCCTACGTGCTCGCGTTCATCTGCGGCTTCGCGCTGCTGCAGGTGGCTCTCGAAACGAGGGCTACCTCGATCTCCGCCAGGCTGCAGGTGGGCGACTTCGTTACCTGGGCGGCGCTTTTCGGTGTGATGGTCGGCGGCCGTCTCGGTTACGTCCTTTTTTATCAAGCCGCGAAATGTTGCGCGAGCCGCTCTCGATCTTGCGCGTTTGGGAAGGCGGGATGTCGAGTCACGGCGGAATCATCGGCCTCGTTCTTTTCACGCTTTACTACGCGCGCCGACACAAGATTTCGTGGACCAACCTCGGCGACAATCTCGTCGTCGTCGCGCCGATCGGTTTGTTCTTCGGCCGCTGCGCCAATTTCATCAACGGCGAGCTTTACGGCCGAGCCGCCAACGTTCCCTGGGCGATGCAGTTTCCAAAGGAATTGCTCGAACCGGAGAACGCGGCAGTCCGATCGCGCCGTCGCCGCGTGCCAGCAGATCGATCCTTCGCTCACCCAGCCTGAGGCGATCGTGCGGGTGCATTCCGGCGAATCCGCAAGTGGTCGAGGCCTTGCGCACGATCCTGACCCCGCGCCATCCTTCGCAGCTTTACGAGGCGTTCCTCGAAGGCGTCGTTTTGTTCGCCATCCTCTGGTTTGTCCGCACACGCACGCGTCAACCCGAACGGTGTCCTGACCGGATTGTTTCTCTCGTGGTTACGCGATCTTCCGGATCATCGTGGAATATTTCCGCGAACCGGACGCGTCGATGATCGGGATGTTTACCCGCGGTCAGTTTTTCTCATTCTTCCTGATCGCCCTCGGCCTGGCATTCATCGTCGCCGCGAAGATGACGGCCGGTCTATCCGCGAAAGCTGCGATTGCGAAATCAGGTCCTGTAAGTCAGTATGGCGTCGTATCGGCTTTCTTTTTCGCGCAAACTCCGATTATTACATTAGCAGGTTGTCGCCCATTCTCTTCCGAAGATTCTCGCGGCCGGCGGTCTCCTCTTCGCCTTCGAGCATTCCACCGTCGCCGGCAAGATTGTTCTCGCGCTTCTTTGCTCGTCGGCTCGATCTTCAGTTGGTCGGTCATGATCACGAAGCTGCGCGTGGTTCAGTTTGCTCGGAAACAAACGGCGCGTTTTCGCTCGGCCTTCCGGCAGGACCGGCAACCGTTGCGCTTGTTTGAGAATCAATGCGCACTTTCCCGGCTCGCCGCTCTTCAAGGTCTATCGCGCCGGCTGCGAGGAGATGACCTTTCAGCTCCTCGGTTCGGCGGAAGTGGATGAAACGTTTCGCGCGCGCCTCGAGATCGCGGACAAGATTACGCCCGCGCAAATGCACGCGGTCAATGCCGCGATGGAACGCGCGGTCGGCGAGACCGCGCTCGAGCTGGAATCGCAAATGATCCTGCTCGCGACGGCGGTGAGCGGCTCGCCGTTTCTCGGATTGCTCGGCACGGTCTGGGGCGTGATGGACACGTTCACCGACGTGGCCGTGGCCGGCTCGCCGAATCTCGCCGCGATGGCGCCCGGCGTTTCCGGCGCGCTGATTACCACCGTCACCGCGCTCTGCGTCGCGATTCCGGCGATGTTTGGCTACAACTTTCTCGTCACCAGCATCCGCGGAATGATCGTGGAGATGGACAACTTCGCGGCCGAACTCGCCTCGGAGTTCGAGCACAAATACGTCGATCATGGAACGCGGGTTGCGGAATTTCGGCGATGAGCATAAGACGCTACTCGCAACGCACACAGTCTCTCGACCCTGTCCGAGATCAACATCACGCCGCTGCTCGATCTCGCGTTCGTGCTCCTGATCATTTTCATGATCACGACGCCGCTGCTCGAGAATAGCGTGAACCTGGTGATCCCTTCGAGCGGCGCGGCGAATGCGCCGGTCAATCCTGCGCAGGTTCAGACGATTTCGATCGATCGCCTGGCGGCGATCAAGTTCAACAACGAACTGGTGGACGTGGAGACGCTGAGCGTGCGCCTGACGACATTGAAGCGCGGCGAATCCGGACGTGGCCGTCGTCATTCGCCCCGATCGCGAACTGCCGGTGCAGAAATTGATCGCGCTGATGGATGCGCTGCAGCGCGCGCAAATCACCAAGGTCGGCATTGCGACCAAAGCCGAGACTCGTTAGGCCGTGATCCGCCGCGGGAGTTTTTGGCGCAACGTGGCGATCATCGGAGTGGTGCACGCGGTGGTGCTCTTCGGTCTGGCGCGATGGAGCGGGAGCGCAAAGAAGCCCGTGGTTACCGATGTTGTCTGGATGGACGGGAACGCGGGCCTGGCGAGCGCGGGTGCCACCCAGCCGGCAGCGGCGACGACGGAGATTCCAGAGCCGACTCCGGAGCCACCAGTGTTGGAGGATCTCCCGCAGGCCGCACCAAGCCCACCGCCAACCAAGGGTGAGCTTGAGATGGCAACGCCCACCCCGGAGCCTTCGGCGACCTCGACTCCACGTCCGACGCCCGCACCGACCGCAACTCCACGATCAACGCCGAAGGCGACGCCAGAGCCATCTCCTCGGGCGACCCCGAAAGCAAAACCAAAGAAGAAGGTGGCGAGGGCTTCACCAACTCCGAAGTCCTCGGCGACACCGCGAGCGAAGAAGGTTGCCGATGCGGAGACGAAGAAGTCAGCCGCCAGGCCCACTCCAGCCGGCAACGAAGCGGACGCGTCGAATTCCTCCCAAGAAAAAACGGAAGCGGCCTCTGGGACGACGGGCAACTCCAATATCCGGGCGGTCAAAGGCGCTTCGCAGTTCGGTTGGTACAGCAAGATGTTGCACGACCGGTTCTTCGGCGAATGGGTACAGCCGAAGACTGCTCTCGCCAGTGGGGCGAACATGTCGGCGCTCGTGCAATTGCGCATCGAGAAAGACGGTCGCGTGTCCGATTTCACCATCGTGCGATCTTCGGGCAACGTCGTGGTCGATGAGTCCGTGGCCGCGGTCGCGGCTCGTGTGACCAGAGTAGATCCTCCGCCTGCGGCGCTCGCGATCGACGGACACTACGACGTGAGGGTCAACTTCGAGCTGAACGTCGAGCAGTAGTGCGCAAGCGAGGTCTCTAATCGGACTCCGTAGCGTCGCGACCCGCCATCTTCTCGTTCGCCAAGTTCCGATGCGCTTCCAGTTCCGGAAGATGCTTTTCCGACCAGCGGCAAAGCCCCTGGAGCGGCTCGATCAACGTTCGGCCAAGGGTCGTCAGCCCGTATTCCACCTTCGGCGCGGCCACCGGGTAAACTTTGCGCCGCACCAATCCATCGCGTTCGAGGCTGCGCAGCGTTTGGGTCAGCATTTTTTGCGAAATGTCACCGATCTCTCTTTGCAGCTCGGAATATCGCAAGGTGCCGCGGGCAAGGATTTGAATGATGAGGGCGGTCCATTTGTCGGCTATCCGATCAAGAACGAGCCGCGAAGGACATCCGGGACTAAGAACAGAGTAAGCGGGGCGGCTCTTGGCCATGAGATCCTGTAGGATAAATGCGGACGCGAGCAAGCGGCGGCCGGAGCGGAGTCCAGTTAATTGGATTTGCCAAGGAGTGACGAAACCGTAGTTTGGTGCTCTCGTTTGTGTTCAAACGAACAGTAATGGCTTGCCTTCGAGCAAGCAGCATTGGAATCTCGTAGGCGAAATCTCCCCTGGTGAAAATTCTTGTCGTCGGAAGTGGTGGGCGCGAACACGCCCTTGCGTGGAAGTTGCAACAATCACCACGGGTCACTCAGATATTTTGTGCCCCTGGAAATGCCGGGACTGCGCAGGTGGGCGAGAACGTTCCGATAGCGGCGAATGATCTTCCGGGGCTGCTGCGTTTCGCCAGGGAGGCTCGCATCGATCTTTCCGTGATCGGCCCTGATGATCCGCTGGCGGCTGGCGTGGTGGATCTGTTCTTGAGCGCAGGGCTGCGCGTGTTTGGTCCCACCAAGTCGGCCGCGCGCCTGGAATCTTCGAAGATTTTCGCCAAGGAGTTGATGCGGAAATTTCACATCCCGACCGCCCTCGCGGGCTCGTTTGAGAGCAGCGAAGAGGCGCATTATTTTTGCGAACGCCTCCAACTGCCGATCGTGATCAAGGCCGACGGACTCGCGCTCGGCAAAGGCGTGGTCATCGCGCAGACGTGCGAGGAAGCCACCGCCACAATTGACGCGATGATGAACGACTGGCCGGTTTGGCGAGGCGGGCCGCCGTATTGTGGTCGAGGAATTTCTTCGCGGCACCGAGTGTTCGCTGCATGCGCTGGTCGCTGGCGGGGGGTATCGCATGCTCGCGACCGCTCGCGACCATAAGCGGGCGCACGATGGCGACACGGGCCCAAACACCGGAGGAATGGGTGCGGTCAGTCCGGCCGAGGTTTGGGGCCCCGATACCGCGGCCTTGGTCGAAAGTGAAATCATGGCGCCGCTCATCCGCGGATTCGTGGAATCGGGGCTCGATTTTCGCGGTCTGCTTTTTCCCGGATTAATGATGACCGCGGAGGGTCCGCGGGTGCTGGAATTTAATTGCCGGTTCGGCGATCCGGAGACTCAGGTAATCCTGCCGCGTTTGAAATCGGATCTCCTCGAGCTGCTCGAGGCGACGATCGATGGCAACGTGCAGGATGTCGCGCTCGTATGGGATGAACGACCGGCGGTGACCGTGGTGATGGCCTCGGGTGGTTACCCAGGAGATTACGACACTGGCAAAGAAATTCGCGGACTCGATGGGTGTGCTGGCTCAGACGATGTGCACGTTTTTCATGCTGGCACGCGAGTCGATCACGGGAAAGTGGTCACGGCGGGTGGACGCGTTCTTGCCGTCACAGCTCTGGGGGCAACGGTGGAGGATGCGCGCAGACGCGCGTATGAAGCGGTGGCGCGATATCGACTTCGAGGGCGCGCATTACCGTCGGCGATATTGCCCTTACCGTGGGGTGAGCTAAGGTCGCAGGCCTATGTCGCGGGCCGCCTGCCTACTTTTTTTCGGTGCGCTTTTTTTTGGCGCATTAGCCGAACTCCCGGCCCAAACGCCGCCACGCTCTCCCGCGAGCTCGCCGACGCTGTCACCTTCACCGACGGCCACGCCTTCGGCGACCCCGTCCCCGACGCCCACTCCGCGCCCGCTCCGGACGCGAATTCGATCGTCAACGCCATGAGTCCTGCGGACCTGCAGCAGACGATTCAGCTCCTCAAGACCAACTACATCAACCCCGAGGCCTTGAACGAAACGGAACTCAATCGTGCGCTCCTCTCCGGGATCCTGGCGCGGCTCGGCACGGGCGTCGCGATCCTGCCCGAGAAGTGCACCGGATTCATCGGAAGCGAGCAGTCCGTTCTACGCCGAGGTTCTCGATGGGCACATTGGCTACATGCGTCTCGGTGCGCTGACGATGGCGAACCTGAAGTCCATGGACGCCAGCCTGGAGACGTTCCGTGGGAAGAAAGTCGATGCGGTCGTGATCGATCTCCGCGCCAGTCCGGCGACCAATGATTTTGCGATCGCGGCCGATTTTGCGAAGCGATTCACTCCGCCAGGGAAACCGCTCTTCACTCTGCGGAAAACGGCCGCGAAACAGGAACGGGCCTTTGTCGCCGACGGCACTCCTGCGTTTCAGGGATTGATGATCGTGCTTGCGGATGGCGACACCGCCGGGCCTGCTGAAGCGATTGCGGGAGTGCTGCGGCTTTACAATAAGGCGTTGGTCATCGGCGCGCCGAGCGCCGGACGAGCGGTCGAGTATGCCGATCTTCCGCTGAACGGCGGGCGGATGCTGCGTGTCGCGGTGGCGGAAGCGGTCCTGCCGGAAGGCCATCCCTTGTTCCCTGGAGGAATCAAGCCGGACATCCCGGTGGAAATGTCGGCCGAGGAGAAGCGCCTGGTCTTCCAGGAAAGCCTCCAGAAAGGCATGAGCCAATTCGTCTTTGAGAACGAACGGCCTCATCTGAACGAGGCGGCGCTCCTCTCCGGGCGCAATCCCGAGATCGAGGCGATGGAAGCGACGCAGCGGCGCGGCCGCGGTGCCGAGCGCTCACTCCCGCGCGACCCGGTGGTTCAGCGGGCGGTGGATATTGTGACCTCAGTCTCAATTTACCAGCGGCGATGATTGATTTCGCCGGCGGAGATTCTGGAAAAGCTGCCATGCCTGAATAAATTTGAGGATCGCGTGAATCCACTTGAGGAACGGATCGGTCACAAATTCCGCAACTCGCTGTTGCTCGCGGAAGCTCTGACTCATCCCAGTCTCGGGCACGAGACGCACCGGCATCATTTCGATAATCAGCGGCTCGAGTATCTCGGGGATGCCGTCATGCAACTCGTCATGACCGAGCATCTCTATGCGCTTTTCCCGCGCGAAGCCGAAGGGCGACTGACGAAGTTGCGCTCACGGCTCGTCTCCCGGGAAGCCCTGAGCCGGCACGCGCTCAAACTCGATCTCGGCCAATATCTCATGATGGGACGTGGGGAAGAAGCTTGTGGCGGGCGGGTGCGGCACTCGACGCTTGCCGACGCCTTCGAAGCGCTCCTCGGCGCAATCTACCTCGACACCGATCTGGCGACGGCGCGCCGGTTTGTTCTGGCGCTGGCCGCAGACGATTTGGCGCGATTGGAAGTGGAGCCGGTCGACATCAATCCCAAAGGTCACCTCCAGGAATTGCTGCAAGCGATCTCGCCGCGCAGCCCGGCTTATGAGCTGCTCTCGGAGAGCGGCCGGGAACACGAAAAGATGTTTGTCGTGCGCGTTGTCTGGGAAGGGTTGCCGTTAGGCGAAGGCACTGGCCGGAGCAAAAAGCAGGCGGAAACCGCCGCCGCCCGCGAGGCCATGCAGATGAAACGCTGGGAGCAACAGGCGACCCTGGAGGAGGTGCAGGCAAATCAGGCCGCGAGCGCGGCGAGCGCGCCTTTGCCGTAGGAGCCCTACAAGCTTTCGTTAGGCGCGTGATTCAGCGCATGCACGCTGGCGCACCCCTCGCGCTCCCAACGGAAATGCTGCGCGATCGCCGCAGTCACAAAGCGCTTGCCGCGACGAATCGATTCTTCCAGCGCCAAACCTGAGCCGAGCCCAGCGGCGATCGCCGCGGAGTAAGTGCATCCGGTCCCGTGGGTCTGCATCCCGCGCACGAACGGAGCGGAAAACTCCACGATGCCGTCGCGCGTGCAAAGCAGGTCGATCGCGTTGTCGCCGGCCAGATGTCCGCCTTTGAGCAACATCGGGACTCCGTAGCGTTTGGCGAGCCGCTCGCCTGCGCTCCGCAACGCAGCGAGGTCAGCAATTGGTTCGCCCAGGAGGGCGGCTGCTTCGTCGAGGTTTGGCGTCACCACCGTGGCGAGCGGGAACAATTCATTCTCGTAAACCTGAATCGCCTCTTTTTGCAGAAGCAGATCACCGCTCGTCGCCACCATCACCGGATCGATCACCAGGGGCATGCGGCTGCCATCCCTGGTTCTCCGGTCGCGCAGAATCGAAGCGACGCGCGAGACGATCTCGCCGGAAAACAAAAGGCCGGTCTTGATCGCCGCGACCGGGAAATGCTCGAGGAGGAGCGTGATCTGTTCCGCGACCACGTCCGCAGCGACGGCCTGAATCCGCTGAACCTTGCCCGGAGTCTCGGCAACGACGCAAGTGATCGCCGTCAGCCCGTAAACGCCTAACGAGCCAAAGGTCTTCAGATCAGCCTGCGCCCCGGCGCCCGCGCTGCTGTCCGAACCGGCGATGGTGAGAACAACTGGAACTTTGCCGCGCGCGGCCATCTGCATCGACGCCGACGCGCATCCGGCAGCTGCTACGTCAGGCGGCGCCGTCGGGGCCGATCGCTTCGACCGGGCAGCCTTCCATCGCTTCCTTGCAAAGGGCTTCTTCTTCCGGGCTCTCCGGCTGTTTGTAGACGAAGGAATGTCCGCCGTCGTCGTTGCGCTTGAAGTTGGCCGGCGCGGTTTCACGGCAAAGATCACAATCGATGCACTGATCATCGACGTAGAATGCTCCCTCTACGTTTTCCGGATATTTGTTTGCAGCGTCGGCCATATTTCTCTCTCAAAAAATTGAAGGGGAAGGTTAGGAAGAAACGCCTGTGGCGCAAGATATTTACTCCTCGACAGTGCTTAGGCGCAGCCGGAATACTCGGCAAAGGCGATGAATGGCTGTGGCGACCGAACCTAAGACGTCTACGCGGTGCTCGCGGTAGGGCATTTCTTTCTCGTCCTCCGCTTTCTCGTGGATCGGCTGGGGAACTTGCACGCAACTACACGACCATTTACGTACTCGTCTCGCTTGGTGATGATCGGACAAGCGAACACCAACGCGATTTGATGACGGCGCACCACCGCGTTTCACCGTTGCAAGTAATCGTCCTGGCAACTGCGCTGCTCTTGTTTCTGTGCTCGCTGCTCGTCGTCTTCAGCGCGCCCACCACGTCCCTCTGGATCCTTGCGATCGTGATCGCGGAGTGGGGGCATTTCGTTGCTCTCGTGGCTCTGATCCTGGCGGCGATCAGTTGGAAGCTGGGACGGTGGGGAGTCATCGCCGCGGTGATCGCGCTCGCCGCCGCGTTCCTCTGCCTGCTGCCGTCGCTGCGAGCCGCGGTGATCGCACGGACGCTGCCCGCGCGCTGCACAGCCGCGTTCGGCGAAGCGACAAATCCGAAGGGCCGGGCAGTTCCATTTAGCCTCATCGATCTCTTCCGCGGTGTGCCCACCGACGGCGTTGAAGTCACGGAACACGTCTATGCGACTGACGGAACGAAACAGCTCAAGTTGAGCTTGTATCGAGCGAAAGAAAACGCCGAACCGCAGCCCATTGTCATCATGGTGCATGGCGGCGGGTGGTATCGCGGGAACAAGGAGCAACTGCCCGCGATCGACCGTCATCTCGCGCGAGAGCACTACGCGGTCGCCAGCATCAACTACCGCCACGCTCCCAGGTTCACCTCGCCCGCGGCGGTCGAGGATGTTTTTCGCGCGATCGCTTTTTTGAAGACGAACGCCGCGCGCTGGCAGCTGGATCCGACGCGCATCGTTTTGATCGGACGCTCGGCCGGCGGGCAGATTGCACTCTCCGCCGCTTATGCGGGGAGAGAACCGGCGATATGCGGAGTCGTCGGCTTCTATTCTCCGTCGGATCTTGTTCGTGGTTACGAAGTGCCCAGCCGGCGCTGGGTGCTCGATTCGGGGAAAGTGCTGCGGGATTATCTCGGCGGCTCGCCTAACGAGAAATCAGAAGCCTACGTGGCCGCGTCGCCGATTAACTTTGTCAACGCCGCCACGCCTCCGACTCTGCTCATTCACGGCCAGCTTGACCCGATCGTCTGGCCAAACCAAAGCGAACGTCTCGCCGCTCGTTTGCAACAGGCCGGGCGTCCACATCTTTACCTCGCGCTCCCTTGGGCAACGCATGGGTGCGAAGCCAATCTCAGCGGACCGAGCGGTCAACTGAGTTTATACGCGGTCGATCGTTTCCTGGCGGCGGTCTTCGCTGTGCCCCGCGCGAGCGAGGGATCGCCGGCGGCGCCTTGATGCCTAACGGCATCGGGCGGCCAACTAATTCGCGAAGAAGTTGTATTTGATGATCGCGTAGAGGGCGTGGACGCCGTCCTTCCAGGTGATCTTTTTTCCTTCCGCGTAGGTCCGGCCGGAGTAGGAGACGCCGACCTCATAAATACGGCAGCCGGCTTTTGCCAGTCGGGCGGTGATCTCAGGTTCAAAGCCAAAACCGTCTTCACATAAGGTCATCGCCCTAACGACTTCCGCTCGAAACGCTTTGAAGCCGACCTCCATGTCGGTCAGGTTCAAGTTCGTGCACATGTTGGAAACGAGGGTGAGGAACTTGTTCCCGGCCATGTGCCAGAAATAGACGACCCGATGGCTTTGTCCGCCCATGAAACGCGAGCCATAGACGGCGTCCGCCTTGCCCGCGATAATGGGAGCAACCAGCGTGTCGTATTCGGCCGGGTCGTATTCGAGATCGGCGTCCTGGATTAGGAGAATATCGCCGGTGGCCGCGGCGAAGCCCGAGCGCAGTGCAGCTCCTTTGCCGCGTTTGACCGGGTGGTGGATGATGTGGTCGGCCAACTGCGCGCCTTTTTCCTTGAGAATGCCGGTCGTGCCGTCGGTCGAGCCGTCGTCAATGACGATGATCTCCAGGTCTTTCACCGGGGCCGCACGCACCGCGCGGAGGATTTCCTCAATCGTCCCACTCTCATTGTAGCAAGGGATAACGACTGAAATCTTCATGGGTCAGTGAGCCGGCGCGGCGCGAGCTTCACAAACCTTGGGGTTCTGGTCAAATGAACTGACGCTCGATGTTTCGCCAATCAGCAGTTTCCAATACCCGGAACGACTGGCAGATCATCGCAGCGATGAGAAACTCAACTGCCGCGAAACGCTGAGCGCACGGCGGCGCTGGCCGAAAGAGTATGCACGACACGAACTTCCTCCAGGATCTCGCGATCGTGATGATCGTCGCCGGGTTGGTGACCGTTCTCTTTCACCGGCTCAAGCAGCCGGTCGTGCTCGGTTACATCCTCGCCGGCGTCATCATCGGGCCGCACACGCCGCCGTTTCCGCTCATTCACGACGAGGGGACCATCCACACTCTCTCGGGGTTGGGCGTCATCTTTCTGATGTTCTCGCTCGGCCTCGAATTCAGTCTGCGCAAGCTCAAGGCAGTCGGCGTGACTGCCTTCATCGCGGCCACGCTGGAAATCCTCGTCATGCTCTGGGCCGGGTTCGCGCTCGGCCAGGCATTCGGCTGGAGCAGCATGGACAGCATTTTTCTCGGCGCCATTCTCTCGATCTCGTCGACCACCATCATCATCAAGGCGCTCGAGGAGCTGGGTTTGAAAAAGGAGGGCTTTGCCCAACTTGTCTTCGGCATCCTCATCGTCGAGGACATCCTCGCGATCGTGATGATCGCGCTGCTCTCCGGCTTTGCCACGTCCGGCACTTTCATGGCGGCGGAAATCGGCCTGACGGTGGTTAGGCTGGCTTCCTTTCTTGGCCTGCTCCTGGTCGGCGGCCTGCTCATCGTGCCGCGCTTGCTGGATTACGTCGCCCGCTTCAAGAGCAACGAAATGCTGCTCATCACGGTGCTCGGCTTCTGCTTCGGGATTTCGCTGCTCGCCGTGAAAATGAAATACAGCGTCGCCCTGGGCGCGTTTCTGATCGGCGCGATCATCGCCGAGGCGCGTCAGATTCATCGCATCGAGACGTTGCTCGAACCCGTGCGCGACATGTTCAGCGCGGTCTTCTTCGTCTCGATCGGTTTGCTCATCGAACCGGCTCTTATCATCAGATACGCCGGGCCGATCTTGCTCATCACCCTCGTCGTCGTCGTCGGCCAGGTGGTCTCCATTTCCTTGGGAACACTTCTCGCCGGACATGAACGGCGGACCGCCCTGCGTGTCGGCATGAGTCTCTCCCAGATCGGAGAATTTTCCTTCATCATCGCCGCGCTTGGCCTCTCGTTAGGCGTGACGAGCAAATTTCTCTATCCGATCACGGTGGGAGTTTCCGCGCTCACCACTTTGACGACGCCGTATCTGATCAGGAATTCGAATCAACTGGCCGGCTGGTTCGAACGCGTCGCGCCCGCGCCGCTGGCTCGCTGGCTCGACCTTTACTCGCGCTGGGTGAGCGAGCTGGGAGCGCGCAAGGGCAGCTTCGCCTTTCAACTGGTGCGCAAGTGGGCCTGGCAAATCGGCTTGAATCTCGTCCTGATCGCGGGCGTTTTCATCGCCGCTTCCGCGCTCCGCCGCTGGGCCGCGGCCGGGTGGCCGGAATTTCCCGGCGGTGAAGATGGAATCAAAGCGGCCCTTTGGCTGGGCGCGATGTTGCTCAGTTTGCCGCTGCTCATCGCCGTCTTTCGCAAGATGCGCGCACTCGCCTTGCTTCTCTCGGAGATGAGCGTCAGCCGCACGGCGGGTGGAGCGAACACCGCTGTCCTTCGCTCGGTGGTCGCGAACACGATTAGCGCGGCTGGCTCGGTCGCGCTCGTCCTCCTCATCCTCTTGCTCAGCTCGGCGATTCTGCCCTCCTGGAAACTTTTCGTCGCGCAAGCGCTGATTGTCGCGGCCGCCGCGGTGCTCCTGCGTCGCGCCTTCGTGAAGTTGTACTCCAAGGCGCAATTCGCTCTCCAGGAAACCCTCACGCAGCCACCTCCGGCGCGGAAGGCCGCCGCTGCTCCCGCTCTCCCGCCAATCTTGCGCGAGGCCGGACTAACGACACTGGTCCTCCCCGCGGAGAGCGCGCATCATGGAAAACTGATCGGCGAGCTGCGCCTCCGGACACTGACTGGTGCCAGCATTGTCGGCATCCAGCGTGACGGGATGAATTTGGTCAATCCGGGCCCCGATGAAGAAGTGCGCCGCGGCGATGAGCTTCTCCTCCTCGGCAGCCAGGCGCATTTGGAATCCGCCCGGACGTTTCTTCAAACGATGACCAGCAATGTTTAGTCCCGCGATTATTCCTGCGCTGCGGAATTACCGTCGCCCGGATTTCCTTGCCGATCTGGCCGCCGGACTGACCGTCGGCATCATCGCGCTTCCGTTGGCGATCGGTTTCGGCATCGCTTCCGGGGTCACACCGCAACAGGGACTTTGGACGGCAATCATCGCCAGCGTTGTCGTGGCGCTCTTCGGCGGATCGCGTTTTCAAGTCGCGGGTCCGACGGGAGCGTTTGTGCCCGTCCTGTTTTCGATCGTGGCCGCGCACGGCTACGGCGGTCTGGCGCTCGCCACGATGATGGCGGGAGTGATGCTCGTGGTCGTCGGCGCGCTGCGAATGGGACGGCTCTTGAAATTTTTCCCTTATCCGGTGGTGGCAGGATTTACCAGCGGGATCGCGGTCATCATTTTCTGCGGGCAATTGAACGAGTTCCTCGGGCTCGGTTTGAAAATGCCGGGACACGTGCCGCAGCAAATCACCGCGCTGGCGAGCAATCTCCATCTGCTCAACGGGCAGGCTCTTGCCGTCGGCGCGCTCACGCTCGGCATCTTCTACCTGTGGCCCCGGGTGACGAAACGACTGCCCGCCAGCATCGTGGCGGTCGTCCTGGCGACGGCGGTCGCGTACTTCGCGGGCTGGCAAGTGGCGACCATCGGCACGCGTTTCGGCGGCATTCCCGCTGGTCTGCCTCCGTTTCAATTTCCCGCCATCTCGCTCGATGCGGTGCGCGATCTGATGGGTCCGGCGTTCACCATCGCCATGCTCGGCGCGATCGAGTCGCTCCTCTCCGCGATGGTGGCCGACGGCATGACCGACAGTCGCCATGATCCCAATCAGGAGCTGATGGCCCAAGGCATCGCCAACCTCGTCTGCCCGCTCGCGGGCGGAATCACTTCCACCGGAGCGATCGCCCGGACGGCGGCCAATATTCGCACTGGCGCGCGCACCCCCGTGGCCGCAATCGTGCATGCGCTCGTCCTGCTCGCGGTCGTTTTCATCGCCGCGCCGCTCGCATCCTATGTGCCCCTCGCAGCGCTCAGCGCGATTCTGCTCACGGTCGCGTTTCGCATGGCGGAGCTGCACACTTTCGTCGAACTCTGGCGCGGCCCGCGCGCGGACTTCGCCGTCCTTGTCGCGGCTTTCACCCTCACGGTGGTCTTCGATCTCACGATCGGCGTCGGGGCCGGATTGATCATGGCGATGGTTCTGTTCCTCCGCCAAATGGAGGAGGTGACGCACGTGCGTCTCATCACGCAGGAAAACGAAGACCAGGCCACCGGATCTCACAGCATTCGCGGCAAGGAAATTCCCGAGGGCGTGATCCTTTATCGCATCGAGGGCCCGTTGTTCTTCGCCGCGACCGAAAAACTGGACGTGGCTCTGCGTGGCTCGGGCGGGAAACCGCGCGTGGTGATTTTTCGCATGCGCAATGTGCCAGCGATGGATGCCAGCGGACTGCACGCCTTCGAAGTCGCGATCGCCAAGCTGCAACGCGACAAGGTGAAAATTTTCCTCACCGCGGTTCAACCGCAACCGATGAAGGTCATGTTCGAATCTGGTTTGGCGGAACGCATCGGCCTCGACTGCTTCTGCGCTGACATCGATCAGGCCTTGGGTCAGGTGCGGGCGCTGT
>CAWATC010000031.1:0-98781 GCA_963784865.1 uncultured Verrucomicrobiae bacterium
CTCCCGCTTCTGGGACCCGTCGCGAAAGGCGTTCGTGCAGCACGTAGGCGCCACCACGCTCGACGCCTCGTCGCTGCTGATGCCTCTCGTTCGCTTCGTCTCGCCCACCGACCCGCGTTGGGTGTCCACGCTGCGCGCCATCGAGCGCGAGCTGGTGAGCGACTCGCTGGTCTACCGCTACCGGTTGGCGGACGGCTTTTCCGACGGGCTCACGGGCCTGGAGGGCACCTTCTCGATGTGCTCGTTCTGGTACGTCGAGTGTCTGTCGCGTCTCGGCGACCTGCAGCAGGCGCGCTTCTTCTTCGAGAAGATGCTGGGCTACGCCAACCACCTGGGTTTGTACGGCGAGGAGCTCGGCCCGCAGGCCCAGCATCTCGGCGACTTCCCGCAGGCATTCACCCACCTGGCGCTGATCAGCGCCGCGTTCGACCTCGATCGGCGGCTGTCGGTGGCCGGCTTCGCCGGGTGACTCGCTGCCGGCGCGTCACCCGGGGCGCGCGACAGCCGTGGTGGGCGCACCACCCCGCGGACTGCTTGTGGGCGATGCGGACGAGATCACCCATCGCCACGTTGACGTCCACCAGGTGGAGGCCCCATTCCGGCGTGAGGTCGCCGCCGATGTCGTCGATGCGCGGATCCGACGGGTTCCCGTCCACCGTGATCTCGAGGAACGAGAAGCCGTTGTGCTCGGCGCAGCGGGCCTCGAGGAAGTCCGGCAGCGTGACGTACGGCGTGGTGATGGTGACCCCGCGCGACGGGTCGACCCACGGGATCGGCGGAGGCGGGGGGAGGATCGGCAGCGAGCGGCCCGCTGTGGGCAAATAGGGGTGCAGCGTGCCGCTGCCGCCCGCGAGCGAGGCCGGGTTGGTGCACGCAGCCTGCCAACCGGCCTGGCGCGACGACCCGAAGAAGCTGTTCGCCGGCGGCGGAGCCGTGGAGCGGAACGATCCGTAGCTGATCGCGCAGCCGGTCTGGCGGTTCTTCCGGCACAGGGGAATGCTCTTGAAGTCGCCGCCCACGTCCTGCCCACTGGCACCTGCAGGCTGGTGCCGAGGAGCATTGCCGACACCAGGCGGTCGCGCAGCACGGGATTCGGGTCGATCTCCTCGCGGATGAGCTGCGTCAGGACGCCGGCGCCCTGCGAGTGTCCGATCAGGACGACGCCGCGGCCGCCGTTGTCGTTGGCGATGTAATGCTTCCAGGCATCGAGGACGTCGGCATACGCGAGGGCACAGTCGACCGGGATGGGATTGCCGCCCAGGCCGCCGACGAGCGCGGTGAGCGTGACCTGACGGTAGACCGGCGCGAACACGCGACACACCTCGCCGAGGCGCGCCGCCTGCTGGTTCACGACAAAGAGCTCCTGGTCGGCGGCGGGGACGAGGTCGCTGTTGCCCGTCGGATCGAGGGAGATGGTCGGATAGACGTAGAAGCAGTCGATGCGCGGCTTGCGCGCCGCGTGCCAGGTCTGCACGCGGGTCTTGCCGTTCGCCTGCACGACGGTGGTGTCGAGGTCCCCGTCGCACACGTCGTCGGTATCTGGTCGGCAGAGCCAGTTGGCGTCATTGCCGTAGATGGCGCTCTCGTAGCCCGGGTACGGATCGGCGGCGCGCGCTGGCGTCCGGGCGCCGGCGAGCATCGTGGCGAGCAGGGCGAGGAGAGACGTCGCACGCGTGGGTCGCATGGGCGGACAATGGCACACCCCGAGCCGCGCCGGGAAGCACCGAAATCCGTCAGGCGTCGTCGCCGCCGGGCACCTGGAGGCTGCTCTCGGTGATCAGGCGCAGCAGGGTGGCATGATGCAGGAGGGCGCGACCAGCTCCGTGCTGATCTCGATGCCTTCGGTCGCGACACGGACCAGCTCGTCCTGGTCCACGCGGTCGCCGAGTCCCTTGCTGAACAGCCGCAGCTCCTCCCGGGCCAGCAGGCGTACCATGTCTACATACAAACGCACGCTCTCCGGGCCGAAGCCGCGCTCGGTGGTGAAGCCGGCCTTGCGGAACCGCGCCCAGAGCTCGATCAGCCGGAGGTTCGTTCCCTCCACCCATTCCTCGCCGTTCGCCGCGACGATCGCGATCGACGCGACGTCGGCGAGCTCCCGGATCTCGCCGATGGGCAGCCCCGTGCGGGCAGCCAGGTCCGGCGACACGCTCCCGTCGCGGCGCGAGACGGGGTCTCCCCGCCGGGCAGGGGCAGCTTGCCCTCGAGGGCTCCGAGCGTCGCGATCTCGTCCGGAGCGGGCGGGGCGTCGCCGGCGACGATGGCCTTGATGACCTGGAGCGGCAGGTAGCGCTTCTGCTGCAGCTCCTTGATCAGCGATGCGCTCGACGAACGACTCGTCGTACCAGGCGACGTTGCGGCCCGGCCGCTCCGGCTCGGGCAGCAAGGCCCTCGCGAATGTAGAAGCGGATCGTCTCGCGCCCGACCCCGGTCGCGCGCTCGAGGTCCTTCATCTTGAGCCGCTTGGTCGGGGCGCTCCCCGACTTGCGCATTGGGGCGCTCCTGACGCGGCGCGGCGAGCCGCAACGGCGTCACGCCGGCTCGGTGCCGAGCGCCGCGACCGCTGCGACCTCGGCTCGGCGCCGATCCATCTCCAGCGCGATCGCCTCGTCGCGCGCTCCAGCGCCTCCACGTCGATGTCGGCGAAGCCGAGGATGCCCATGTCGGCGTAGGCCTTCTGGATGCGCGGGCCCCAGAGCCCGATGTCCTTGATGGTCGGCACGATGCGGGTGAAGAGGCTCGTGCGGTACATCTGCATCATCTCCGAGCGGTCGACGTGCTCCATGCACTCCTCGACCGGCAGGCCGAGCGTCTCCCAGACCTCCTCGCCGAGGAAGCGGTCGCGCAGCAGGTAGCAGCCCTCGACGACGAACTCCTCGCGCTCGTCGCGCTCCTTGTCGCGTGAGCTGCGGATAGTAGTCGCGCAGCGCGAGCCGTCCGAACGCGACGTGGCGCGCCTCGTCCTGCATCACGTAGGCGGTGACCGACGCGGCGAGCGGGTTCGTCGCCTGGTCGCGGATCAGGCCGAACGCCGCGAGCGCCACGCCCTCGATCAGCACCTGCATGCCGAGGTACGTCATGTCCCAGCGCGAGTCGCGAGCGTGTCGTCGAGGAGCTGCTTCAGGTGCGGGTTGATCGGGTAGACGAGCTCGAACTTCTCGTGCAGCAGCCGCGAGTAGGCCTCGACGTGGCGCGCCTCGTCGATGACCTGGGTCGCCGCGTAGAACTTCGCGTCCATCGCGGCACCTGCTGGACGATCTTCGCGGTGCAGATGAGCGCGCCCTGCTCGCCGTGCAGGAACTGCGAGAGCTGCCAGGCCTGGAAGTGCGTGCGCGACCCGCGTCCTCGCTCCGTTGCCGTCAGCTTGCTTCCAGACGTCGGAGCCGAAGATCGGAATGATCTCGTCGGGCAGGCCCTGCGGGGTTCTCGGGATCGAGGTCCTGCGACCAGTCGATGCGCTCGGCCGCGTCCCACTGCAGCTTCTTCCCCTTGCGGTAGAGATTGAGGAGCTTGTCGCGACCGTCGTCGTACTCCCACGCGAAGGTGGTGTCGAAGCTCTGCGGCACGTGCCACTCCGTGGCATCGAGGGCTGTCGGGTAGCGGCTCATCGTCGACATCGGCTCGGCTCTCCTTGGTCAGGGTTCTTCCGGGGCCTCACTGGCGGTGACCCCTCATGCTGTGTACGTATTGGTACTACGTACTACGCAAGGGTGTCAAGCACCTTCTGAGGTCCTTTCGACCTGGGTTCCTCCGCCCGGCTCGCCAGCCCGACTACTCAGGCCCGACGACGTAGCCGAGCGCGCGCAGCCGCTCCTTCGTCTCGGGGTCGAGCACGACCCGCGGGCGGTGGCGGGCCGACCGGCGTCCCGTCGTCGAGCACGGCCCGCAGTGTCGCCACCGTCTCCGGCTCGCTGGCGGCCCGATCGTGTTCCTCGGTACCGCTGGCGAGATCGAACAAGGCCGCGGGATGGCGCTCGTAGACGAGCAGCTCGTCCGGCGGTCGGATGACGGCGCGGGCGCCGCCGTCGACGCGATCCGCCGGCCCGCAGGGCTTGCGGCGCTTCGCGATGAGCGCCTGAAGTAACGGCGCGTCGTTGCAGGTCGTCGCGTCGGTATACTCCGCGATGAGGGGACGCGAGCCGTTCCCCGTCCCAGGTGACGTCGGCAGCGGATGTCCCGGCGATCCCTTCAGGCCGCGGCGCGCCGGCCCAGCCGAGAATCGACGCGAAGACGTCGGCCAGCTGCACAGGCTCCGGCACGACCGCCGGGGCCACGCCGTCGAGGCCGTGCACCACGAGCGGGACGTGCAGCACCCCAGCCCCGAGTCCGGTGTCGTGCAGGTTCAGGCCGCGTTCACCGAAGAACTCCCCGTGGTCGGCGGTGACGACGGTCACCAGGCGCTCGGTGGGCCTGGCCAGCGCCAACTGCTGGAGCACGAGGCCGAGCTTGGCGTCGTTCGCGCGGACGCCGCCGAGGTACACCTGCCGCAGGAGCGCCAGGTCGGGATCTTCCGTGCGCCGGATGCAGAGCTGATCGGTGACGCCGGCGATGCGCTCGCGGATCTGGTCGGACGTGAGATCGCGCGGAAGAAAAGAGTCGCCGTCGCGCACGATGTAGTCATGCGCGTCCATGAGGTTCAGGAAGAGGAATGACGGCCGGCCGCGGCTTGCCTGCGCCAGCCAGCTCGCGACGGTCTTCTGCTCCACGTCGAGCCGTGCAGGTGGACGAACCGCTCCCACGTCGAGCCGTGCAGGTGGTCGAACCGCTGGAACCCCGCGTCGAACCGTTGGCGTCCGTGATCCAGGGATTCTCGGCGGCGCCGAAGGTTGCATAGCCGCGCGCGCGCAGCCGCTCGGCGAGCGTCTTGATGCCGCGGGACAGCCCGGTGTTTCCGCAGCGCACGCCGTGTGCGCTCGGCCGGAGGCCGGTGAACAGCGTCAGGTGCGACGGCAGCGTCCAGTTGCTGTTGCTGTACGCGTGCGTGTAGCGCAGGCCCGCGGCTGCGAGGGTGTCGGTGTACGGGGTCGTTCCGGCCACGGCCCCGTAGCTCGACACCGCGTCGCTGCGCGTGGTGTCGAACACCACGAGGAGGATGGACGGCGGGCCCGACGGGGCAGCGCACGCGCGCGGGACCGGTGTCTTCTTTCCGCGCGCGCGCTCCACGGCGGCGAGCGCCGCGCGGAGGGGTGTGGCGGCGGGATCCGTCTCCGGCGCTGGTGCTGCTTCGCGAGGATCCGCAGCCAGGTCGTACAGCGCACGCTTCCCGTCGTCGGTCACGACGAGCTTCGCGTTGCCCGAGATCGCGGTCTGCCGGTGCCCTCGGCGTGGCCCGGTGCCCTCGCCGTCGCAGCCCACCAGCTCGCTGACGGCAATCCGGTCCGCGCCGGCGGGGCTTCCCTCGAGCAGCGGCCGCAGCGAGCGACCCTGGAAGGCACCCGGCGTCGCGACGCCGGCCACGTCGAGCAGCGTCGGGGCCACGTCGAGCAGCGAGACCGTCTCCGCGACGGTGCGTCGGGGCAGTGCGGGGGAGCGAGCCACGACCAGCGGCACATGGATCGACTCGTCGTACAGCGACCCGCCGTGTCCGAAACCGCCGTGGTCGCCGAGCTCGGTGCCGTGGCTCGAGGTGACGACGACCAGCGCGTTGCGCAGCACGCCACGCGTCTCGAGTCCCGCGACGAGGGCTTGCAGGGCGTCGTCCAGCGTCATCACCTCGGCGTCGTAGGCGTCCTCGATCCCCTGCCGCGTCTCCGCGTCGGGCGGCACCGTCCTGGCGAACGACATGCGCCAGCCCGCCAGGGTCGGATCGAGCAGCCCACGACGGCGTTCGTCCGTGAGGCGCTGCTGCGCGGCGGCCGATGGCGTGTACGGCACAGCCGGATCACCGTACTGCACGACGAGGAACAGGGGTCGTTCCGACGTGGCGTCGACCCACTCCAGCGTGCGCGTCGTCACGCTCGCCGCGGTCGCGATCTCCCCTGGCGGCGGCGCGACGTCCACGACGTGCTCGAAGCCGCGCGTCGCGCCGTCGGTCCGCCCGACCCCGGCGCCGAGGATGGTGGCAGTGGCGTAGCCGGCGCTGCGGAGCACCTGCGCCACCGTCCGCTCCGAGGTGGCGAGCGTGGCCGTGTCGCGAACCGCACCATGCTGTGACGGAAGGCGGGACGTGAGCAGCGACGCCACCGACGGGGTTCGCGACGGCGCCGGGGCGTAGGCGCGGTTGAACACCACTCCGTTGCTGCCGATGCCGTGCAGGAAGCGCATGTATCTGGACTGGAGGCGATCCACCCGCAGTCCGTCCGCCACCACGACGATCAGGTTCGGTCGCGGCCCGCGGGTGGCTTCCGCAGTCCTGGTCGCCGGCGCCTGCGTCGCGGCCGTAGCCACGCTGGCGCAAGCGAGAAGCACGATGCCGGCCAGTCCAGCCGCCGACCTCCCGACGCGACGTCGCACCGTAGGTGACAGTCCCTTCCGAGGCGACGGGGTCAAGCGCCGCGGCGCCTGTGCTATGGCAGCCGCGGCCGTGGCAACCGGGCCGCGCGGTCGTCGACGAAGATGTCGAACACGACCATGTTCGCCACGGTTCCGCTGAAGAGCGCGTGGTTGTTCATCAGCAGCGACCGGCCCGCCAGGGCGACGCCCGACGGACTGTCGATGGGCACGCCGTTCGTGGCTGGTCCGGGGTAGCGGGCGATCTCGTTGCCGCCCGGATCGAGGACCGACGCCGCGTTGGCGACTGCCAGCGAGACGTAGAGCCGGCCCGAACGGCCGAAGACGATCTCGTCGGGGCCGTCCAGCGCGTACTGGTGGAAGAGCGCCAGGTCGGCCGCCTGGGGCGTGTCGACCAGCGGCAACGAGTAGATCGCGCCCGTGGCCTGTGCGGTGAACGTGACCGCCAGGAAGAGCCGTGAGCCGTCCGGGCTGACGCGCAGTCCGTTGACGCCGACGATGCCATCGAGCCGCGTGTCCTGGAACCAGACCTGGGGCGTCCCGCCGGGCGGGATGCGGAAGATCGTCGCCTCGGTCGAGTCGCTCACGTACGCGTTGCCGGCGGCGTCGAATGCGAGCGAGTTGGCGAGCGGCGCCGCGTCGGTCGCCGTCGGCGAGCATGGGCGTGCCCGGCGGCACGGCGCTGCAGATCGGCAGGTCCGGGACGGGTGGCGCATAGACGTCCTGCGCGCCGGTTCTCAGGTTGATCCGCACGAGCCCGAGCTGGCTCGACAGGACGTAGAGCCGGTGCCGCGCATCGAATGCCATGTTCGTGAGCGTGTGGTCCCGCGACAGGTCCTCGCCCGCGATCGTGTACGTCCGCGCGATCGCTCCCGTGCGGGTCTTGAAGGCGACGACCGTCGACGGTCCGAGCCCTGCCGTCCCGGCATGCGACTGCGTTGCGACGTACGCGCGGGCGTTCCGGACGATGACGCCCTCGGGGTATCCCGGCGAGGGAATGGGCGCCAGGACCCGGACGTCACCGAGCGGACGTGGGCCCGCGGCGACCGGGCTCTGGAGCGTGAACGCCAGGATGCCGAGAAGGCCGGCGGCGAAGCGGACCGCGGTAAGCATCCGCACGGACTACAGCCGTGCCGATCCGGATGGCAAGCGAATCGCGCCCGGATGTCCTCGTCTGGCAACGGTCCTCAGGCTGGGGTATCGGCGCGCGTGGCCGTTCGGGCCGTGAGGAGGGTCTGGTCATGGGTTCGGTTGTGAGGCGGATGGCGGCGACGATGGTCGCAGCTCTGCTGCTCTGTTCGACGCCGGGGTGGAGCCAGCTCGAGGGCATCGTGGGCGACCTCCGGGAGCTCGAAGCGCGGGAGCACGCCATAGACGCCTATGTCTTCGGCTATCCGCTCGTCACGATGGAGATGACGCGCCGGGTGATGACGAACGTCGCGGCCCCGCAAGGAGCCCGTGCGCCCATGGGTCAGCTGGCCCGCTTGCGCGCGTTTCCGGGTGCCGCCTTCCGGGACGTCACGGCGCCCAACGCCGACACGCTCTACACGACCACGTGGATCGACGTCTCGAAGGAGCCCTGGATCCTCGCGAGCGAAGATCGGGCCCGCGATCTTGCCGCCATAATTTTCTTCGCGGGTCGCGGTCTGCGGATCATCCAGGACGACGAGGCCGACAAATTCCGGATGTTCCGCCGGCAGGTAGCCGGAGAAAGAGACGACGGTTTTCTTCGCATCGTAGACGCCTTTTTCGAGCTTTTGCGCGGTGCCGGTCTTGCCTGCGATGGTGAAACCGGGCACGGCCGCGCCTGCCGCAGTCCCGCGATCGCTGACGACGCCACGCAAGGCATTGCCAACCTGGGCCGCCGCCTCCGGCGAGATGACCTGGCGCAGAACAATGGGCGAGAAGGTACTCGTCTTGCCGTCCGCGCTGGTGATGGATTTCACGATCCGCGGGGTGACCAACTTTCCGCCGTTCGCGATCGCGGCCATGGCGAGCGTCATCTGCAGCGGCGTAACCCCAACCTCGTGGCCCATCGGGATGCGCGTGATGGAAATCTTAGTCCAGGAACGCGGCGAACGAACCAGTCCGCGGATCTCGCCCGGTAACTCGATGCCGGTTTGTTCGCCGAAGCCGAAACGACGAATGTACTCGAAGAATTTCTGCTCGCCGAGGGAGAGAGCGAGCTTGGCCGCGCCGATGTTGCTCGAGTGCACGAGGATGTCCTGCACGCTCAACTCGCCGTAACCGTGGCCATGATCGTGGAGCACTTTTCCGCCATAGGACCACGCACCGTTCTCACAAAAGATGATGGAATCCGGGCGCACTTTGCGTTCGTTCAACGCCGCGGCCGCGGTCACGATCTTGAACGTCGAACCCGGCTCCATCATGTCGATGATGGCACGGTTCTTCATCTCCTCGGGCTTGGCGGTCGCGCGCTCGTTGAGATCGAAGTTCGGACGATTCGCCATCGCCAGAATCTCACCCGTCTCCGGTCGCATCAGGATGATGGTCGCCTTCTGCGGTCGGTATTCGCGCATCGCCGCATCGATCTCGTCCTCGACGATGTTTTGCAGATGCAGATCGACGGTGAGTTGCACCTTGTCGCCATCGCGGGGCGCGCGTTCCTGGCCGCGATAAGGGACCATCTCCCGTCCCTTGCGATCTTTCTCGATGTAGCGGTAGCCATTCTCCCCGCGCAGATAGTCGGTCCATCGACAACTTCGATCCCCTGGATGCCTACGTGCTCGAAATTAGTGAATCCGATCACGTGGCAAAGCATCGGCCCGTTCGGGTAGAACCGGGGCGGGTTGCGATCGAAAATAATGCCCCGCAAGTGCTGCGCCTCGAGTTCCTTTCGGAGCGCGTTGGTGGTGGCTTGCGCCACGGCGTGCTTCAGAACGATGTACGGCCGGTCGCTGCGCAATTTCTCGACCAGTTCGTCCGCTGGCAACTCCAGCACCTTGGCCAGGAGCGGAATTAGTTTCGCGGCGTCGTTTACCTGGGTGGCATCGACGGCCACATCTTCGCAGGGAACATTGTGCGCGAGAACTTCGTTGTTCGCGTCGACGATGAGACCGCGCTCGGCGTAGATCGGGCGTCTCTGGACGTTTTGCTTAGCCGCGAGGGCTGTGTATTCGTCGTGCTTGCTGAGTTGCAGGTAAACCAGCCGAAACGAAAACACGCTGAACAACGCGGTAAAAGCGAGGCAGACAAGCGCGCAACGGATTCGGCTGTTCCACTTCATCTCCCCGCCCGCTGGTTAACGACTGGTTGAACGGCGTCTTCGCCCAGCGGATCCACGGGCGCGCTCAAGCGAACGATATTTTGCTCGGCGATCGGGATCATTTTCAGATAACCCTCTTTCAATCGCCGTTGCAGCGCGACGCGCGACGTGAGCGTGGCGATCTGGCCGCTCGCGTCGTGTTCTCGGAGTGCAGATTGCCCAGTTCGATCTCCAAGGCCTTCTTCTTATTGCCCTCATGATAAAGCTGCACATTGAGGTAGACGTAGATCAGGCCGATCAGGCCAAGAAAGGCGGTGATGACAATCCAACGCGCGAGCGAGGGCGCGTCGATCGGGTTAAATTGTTTCCGTCGGCGAGTGCTTCATGAGATCTTTTCAGCGACACGCAGTTTCGCGCTGCGCGAGCGAGGATTGACCCGCTGCTCGGTTTCGCCGGGTTCGACCGGCTTGCGGCGTGATGAGCTTGAAGGTGAAGTCGGGATTGGCCTGCGGCTCCGGCCACTCGGGACGATCGAGCAACTCGCGGCTGCGATCGCGAAAGAAATTTTTCACGATGCGATCTTCCAGGGAATGGAAGGTAATGACGGCAAATCGCGCACCGGCTACGAGTCGCCCGGTCAAGGCCAGCAATCCTTCTTCGAGAGCGCGGAGTTCGTCGTTCACTTCCATGCGCAACGCCTGGAAGACCTGCGTCGCCGGATGCCGGCGTCCGTGGCGCCAGACGATCTTCTCGACCGCGCGCGCGAGCTGTAGCGGTTTCGCGAAAGGGCGCCGTCTTTCGCTGCTTGACCAACTGACTGGCGATGCGGCGCGCGGCCGGCTCTTCGCCCAGCTCGCGGAAGATTCGCGTCAGCTCCTCTTCACTATAGCCGTTGATCACATCCGCGGCGGTCAGTTCGCGGCGCGGATCCATCCGCATGTCGAGCGGACCGTTGCGCTGAATGCTGAATCCGCGCTCGCCGTTTTCGAGTTGGCGCGAGGAAACGCCGAGATCGAGTAACGCGCCGCCGATCCGGCGATTCCGAGTTCGTCGAGCACCCTTCCCGCCTCGCGGAAATTCGCCTGACGCAGGGTGACGCGCCCGCCAAAGCTCGAAAGCCGTTCGCCGGGCGTGACTGATCGCGTCCGGATCCTGATCGAGACGCAAGGACATCGGCACCGGTTTGCAGGATCGCTTCCGCGTGACCACCGCCGCCACAGGTTCCATCGACGACCAAGCGTCCCGGGGCGCGGCGCCAGCAAGTTCGATCACTTCGCTGACGAGCACCGGGCGGTGATAGGTGAAGTCCTCCATTTCGTGCGCCTCCTCTTCCATGATCAAGCGGACCGGTTGCGAACCAAATCGGCTCGTTCAAACAGCAGTGCATTCATCCTTTGCCTGGCCGAAGCGCTACAAGCCGATCACGTCCGCGACGCGTTGGTAGGTGGCCTTTTCCTCCCGGTGCGCCTGTTTCCACTTGGCGGAATTCCAAATCTCAAAACGTCCGCGGCCGCCGACGAGCGTGACCTCGCCTTTCAAACCCAGGAGCTTGCAAATGTCTTCCGGCAGAACGAGCCGGCCCTGTTTGTCCGAAGAGCCGTGCTCGGCGCGGGCATGCAGATGCCGCAAGAAAACGCGCCGCTCACGCGGCGCAACCGCCGGGTTCGATTCGGCTTCCGCGCTCATGCGGGCGAAGGCTTCGTGCGACATGACGAGAAGGAATTGCCTCCTGCGCCTCCGGGAGAATAATGAAATCTTCGCCCTCGGCGCGCCGCCAGCGCGACGGAATGGTTATGCGATTCTTGTCATCGACGGCGTGGCGAAATTCGCCGGCGAAGAAAGTTTGGGTGTGAGAGTCGAGATCCATACGCCGGTGGAGAATTATTGCCATTTTAATCCACTTCGCCCCACTTCTAACCACCTTCCGTACCACGGGTCAATAAAATAAATGCCCGTTTGCCGCCCACTTTGCGGCTAGTAAGCTGGGCCATGTTCGCGCGGCTATCCCTGGCCATTCTCCTCTGGACGTTTGCCTGGTCGAATATCGCTCGCGCCCAACTCCAGGATCGCGCGGCGACCGATGCCGTCCGCGTCACGGTTACAATCAATCCGGACGGCTCGCGCACCAGCTACGAGTTCGATCCGCCGAATCGAAAAGCGGTCGCAACGACGACGACCAAAGCGGGCAAACAGCAGGGGCAAATCCGCTACGAACTCGATGAAGCCGGACGTTTCGCCGCGGGCGAAGTCTTTGCCGGAGACGGCAAGTTTCGTTTCAAGACGCGGTATCAGATACGATGCCGCCGGGCATTTGCTCGAGGAAACCCAACTCACGAAACAAGACGTGCTGGAGCACAAGATCGTCTATTCGTACGACTCGGCGGGGAAGCAGACCGGCTACGCGGTTTATGATCTGCGGGCAAACTTCTCGGCCAGACAACGCCAGCGTCACGAGCGTCCGCGCCAGCGCCAACGGCGGCGAAGAAGAAGACGAAATAGAACGTGCACCCCTCCTCAGCTTGCGAGAGGAGGTAAAGGCGGCTAAGAAGGTTCCGGATGATCGATTACATCCAGAAGGGTGGGTCTGCTCATGTGGCCCATCCTGATCTGCAGCATCATTTCGATCGCTGTCTTCGCGGAGCGGCTGTTTTATTTCCATCGCGCGACGATTCATGTCGGCGAGTTTCTTCAAGGGCTCTCCAATCTCATCGCGCGGCGCAATTTTGCCGAAGCGCTGCATGAATCTGCCGGCACGCCCGGGCCGGTCGCGCGCGTGATTCACGCCGCCATCATTCGCCACGACTCGCCGCGCGCGGAGTTGCGCGAAATCGTGCAGGAAGCGGGCCAACTCGAAGTCCCGAAGCTGGAACGATTTCTCGGCGTCCTGGCCACTCTCGCCTATCTCACGCCGCTCATTGGCTTGTTCGGCACGGTCGCCGGAATGATTGACGCCTTCGGGACCATTTCTTCCAACGGCGGCTACGCCACCGTGACGGAACTTTCGACTGGCATTTACAAGAGCCTGCTCACGACCGCGGCCGGACTGGTCGTCGCCGACGCCGACTTTTGTCGCTTACAGCTATCTTTCATCGCGGGTAAATACTCTGATGCACGACATGGAGCGCGCCGGAATCGAAGTGGTGCACATGTTGACCGATCGGGAGCCGACGGGTGACATCATCAGCTTCCAGCAGCCCGGAACGAAGGTTGCCGGAGAACGGGACCGTCGCGCGGACCGTTAATTTCGCCCCTGCTCGCGGCCAAGGCGCTGAATGAAGCTCACGCGCACCAAGGAATATCATTTCGGCTGGCTCGCGTGTTCTCGCTGATCGACGTCGTTTTCCTCCTCATCTTCTTCTTGCTCCTCAGCTCGAACTTCATCCTCCAACCTGGCATTTCCGTTTCGCTTCCGTTCTCTCGCTTCACTCTCGGCCCGCAAGCAAACCAGCAGATCATCAGCATCACGGGAGGGGCCGCGCCCGGCGATTTATTTTCGCGATCAAAAAGTGACGCTGGAACAGCTTGGTCCGCTACTGGACGCCGCGAAGAACGAAGGCCGGCCGGTGATCATCAAGGCTGACCGATTCACTCCCTACGAGCTGGTGATGGCCGTGACCAACGCTGCTCTCGAACACGGAATCACCTCCGTCGCTCTCGCCAGCGCGTCGCCCAAATGATGCCACCGGCTACCGTCCGTCGCGGAATTTTCGACCGTCTTCGACTGGGACTCGCCAGGGCGCCGCAAGCTTTCGCTCGCCAGCTTCGTCGCCGCTTCCGCCGCGCTGCACGCACTCTGCTTTTACCTCTTCCAGATCATCTATCCGCCGACCGCGGCGCCACCGCGGCCGCCGGCACGCGTCAACATTATCACCCCAACGTCCGAAGAAGGACGCGTGCTTTTGCGTTGGATCGAAGCAGAAGATCCGGCGCTTTCCTCGACTACCCAACGGCCTCCAGAGCAAACGCGCCTTCGTCCCGCCAAAACCTGCATACGTCCCATCGTACTTGAACCGACAGCCCGCTTTGAGGGAACCGCCACCGTTTGAACCTGACCTCCGTGTGCCGAGTTCGCGTCCGCCGGCGCCCGTCGCGCGTCCCCGCGTATCAATGCCCGCCGCTGCCCCGCTCGTCCCCACGAGCGTGAGTTTTTCCGCTGAAGCTGGAACTAGGCGCACCGTCCTTCCCGCGTTGCAGTTCACCGCCTCGACGCAACGAGCCTCCGCAGAGCGCGCAGTTTCGGCTCGCCGTCAGTGCGCGCGGCGAGGTGCGGTATTGTTTCCTGCAGAACTCCTCCGGCGATTCGGCCTTGGACGACCAGGCGCGGCGCTACCTTCTGCTCGCTCGATTCCCGACGATCGAAAAACGGAAATCGGAAAGCGACACCGGCGACCTCTGGACTGACCGCGATCATCGAATGGGGCAACGATCTCGCGGCTCCTTCGCCTACTCCAGTCGAGCCCACGCGCGCCGTGATCCGCGTCAGCCTCGCGGCCCTGGTCACGATTTATTTGCTGCTTTTTCTTGCGGCGGTTTTTCTCCTCTGGATAGTTGGCGAGTGGAATCGTCGCCGGCGTGAGCGGCGGGCGTTGCGCCACCGACTGCGGTGCGTGATTTGCGCCTTCGAGTTCGAGGATCGAACGTCGACGCTTTGCTTCCGCGGTGTCCACGCTGCGGGAGCCTGAACGAACGATTTAAACTGGATCGAATTTAATCATGGGAATGTGGATTGGCCGAAATCGAAAAGCGCGCGTGACCTACGGGTTCGACGAGATCGCACTCGTCCCGGGCGCGTGACGATCAATCCCAACGAAGTGGATATCACTTTGCGGTTGCCGCGCCGCGATGCGGAGCCGCTCGAGTTCAAGATTCCGATCCTGGCCAGCGCGATGGATGGCGTGGTCGATGTGCAGTTTCGCCATCGCGATGAGCAAACTCGGCGGCCTCGCCGTGCTCAATCTCGAAGGCGTGCAAACGCGCTACAAGAATCCGCAGGAAGTTCTGCAAAAAATCGTCGAGGCCGACAAAGCGGAGATCACCGCGCTTGCTGCAAAAAATTTATCAGGAACCGGTGCAGGAAGATTTGATCGCCGCGCGCATTCGCCAAATCAAGGACGCGGGCGCGATCGCCGCGGTCAGCTCGATTCCGCAAAAGGCCGAGCGATTCGGCGCGATCGCGCAGGAAGCCGGCGCGGACATTTTTGTCGTGCAAAGCACCGTCTCGACCGTGCGGCACATTTCCACCGAGTACAAGTCGCTCGATCTCGCAGAAATTCTGCCGCGACATGCGCATCCCGGTCATCGTCGGCAACACCGTCGGTTACGACGTGACCCTGGAGATCATGGAATGCGGACCGGCCGCGCGTGCTCATCGGCGTCGGTCCGGGCGCGGCCTGCACCTCGCGCGGCGTGCTCGGCCTCGGCGTGCCGCAGGTCACGGCGACGGTCGATTGCGCCGCCGCGCGCGACGCCTATTTCAAGAAAACCGCGCGCTACGTTCCCATCATCACCGACGGCGGAATGAGCAAGGGCGGCGACGTTTGCAAAGCGCTCGCCTGCGGCGCGGACGCCGTCATGGTCGGCAGCGCTTTCGCCAAAGCGCACGAAGCGCCGGGCCACGGCTATCATTGGGGCATGGCCACGCCGCACGCCAATCTTCCGCGCGGCACGCGCATCAAAGTCGGCGCGACCGGTTCGCTGCAAACAGATCCTCTTTGGTCCGGCGGAAGTGGACGACGGCAGCCAAAATCTCGTCGGCGCGATCACCACCTGCATGGGCAACGTCGGCGCGCGCACGCATCGCCGAGTTTCAGCAGACCGAAATCATCATCGCGCCGTCGATCAAGACCGAAGGCAAGCTCTTCCAGACCGTGCAGAGCGTCGGGATGGGCACGCGGTGAGGGAGAGTGACAAGTGACCAGTGATGAGTGACAGGTAGTCGGCAATCCGGTCAGCCACTCGTCACACGATCAGCTTTCACTAATCACTTCTACATGAACGATCGTAGAGTCGTCATCACCGGACTGGGCGTCGTCACGCCGTTGGGCAACGACCTCGCCACGTTTTCTGGGACAATCTGCAAGAAGGCGTCAGCGGCATCGTCGAGATCACGCGCTTCGATACCAGCGGCTACGATTGCCGGATCGGCGGCGAGGTGCGCGATTTCGATCCGAAGGCAGTTTTTCAAGAATCCAAAGGACGTCACGAGCGGACCGATCGCTTCGCGCAGCTCGCCATGGCCGCCGCGAAAATGGCGAATGCGCGATTCCGGGATCGACCTCGAAAAAGTGAATCGCGACCGCTTCGGCGTCATCGTCAGCAGCGGCATCGGCGGACTGAAAACGCTCGAAGACCAGCACAGCGCTCTGGTCAACAAAGGCCCGTCCCGCGTCTCCGCCTTCACCATTCCGATGCTCATCAGCAACATGGCGAGCGGCCTCATTTCGATGGAATTCGGATTGCGCGGACCGAACCTGTGCATCGTCACCGCCTGCGCCACTTCGAACAACGCGATCGGCGAATCGTGGCGCATCATCAAGTTTGGCGACGCCGACATTTTCCTCGCCGGCGGCTCGGAAGCGTCGATCATCCCGATCGGCCTGGCCGGCTTTTCGCGCGATGAAAGCGCTCAGCACGCGCAACGACGATCCGCAGCGCGCCTCGCGTCCGTGCGATCGCGACCGCGACGGTTTCGTCATGGGCGAAGGCGCCGGCGTGGTCGTGGTCGAGGAACTCGAACACGCCAAAGCGCGCGGCGCGAAAATCTAGTGCGAACTCACCGGCTACGGACTTACCGGCGACGCCTATCACATGACGGCGCCGCCACCCGACGGCGAAGGCGCGGCCCGGGCGATGAAGATGGCGCTCGACCACGCCGGCCTCAACTCCGAACGACGTCGACTACGTCAACGCGCACGCCACCTCGACCGGGCTCGGCGACATTTGCGAAACGCGCGCGATCAAGACGGTCTTCGGCGAGCACGCGCGAAACGGTCTCGCGATCAGCTCCACGAAATCGATGACCGGTCATTTGTTAGGCGGAGCGGGCGCGGTCGAGATGGCGGCTGCGCGCTGGCGATGCGCGACTTCGATTATTCCGCCCACGATCAATCTCGAAAATCCCGATCCGGAGTGTGACCTGGATTACACGCCGAACGTCGCGCGGGAAAAGAAAGTGCGCGTTGCCCTGAACAATTCCTTCGGTTTCGGCGGCCACAACGCCACGCTCGTCGCGACCGAGTTCACCGGGTAATTTCGCCGGCTAACGATCGCCTCACGGAGTAGGTCGCTTCCGCGACTACGGTCGCGAAAAGTCGGCGTCGCCGATGATGTCCGAGGCATCAAAGGAAAATCCATGGCTCGTTGCCCTGCAAACGACTTCAGGAGCGTCGGCGACACTTTGCGCCGTGCTCGCAGAATAAAATCGCACCAGACCGACCGTCGTGCGCTCGCCGAAAACCGTGATCATGATCGTGTCGTCATCGACCGAGTTCATGAAAATGTGGTTGCCATTGCCCTGATGATAAAGGGCGTTGAATTCCACTTCGCCGATGCGGCGCGCCAGTTCCTTGGTGGCGGCGAACGATCCCGCCGCGAGCGCCGCGATGATCGTGACATCCATCACGGTCATGTCGCCGAATTGCGAGATCACGTTGCCGCCGCGATCGATCACGACCGTCAGTTCCGCTTCCGCCTTCTGCAGAAAATCGCCCAGGACGCCGTCGAGCGTGGCGACGTCTTCGATCGTCAGGCACAGGGATCGCGTTCATACAGGTGCGCTCTGCTTTCTGCGCAACGGGGCGGCTCAACCGGGATGGCGACCGGGCGCGGCGGCGGTCTTCGGCGCATCACTTTGCTTGCTGAACTTGTGCAGCAAGAATCTGCGAGACCGCGTTGAGCGAGGCGAAGACGTTCTGGCCCGGTGCTCGAGATGACTTCGAAGCTCTGCACGCGCCGCTTTCGATTGTTCAGGACGTATTCGAGATAATTGACCGGCGCGATGTTCTCGCAGGTCGCGCTTGTTGTATTGCAGGACGTAGGGAATCTCGTCGATCGAGATGTTTTGTTTCGCCAGATTGTCTTCGAGGTTCTTGAAACTCTCGACGTTTTCCTCCATTTTTTCCCACTGCGAATCGGCCACGAAAACGACGCCATCCACGCTGCGCAAGACGAGCTGCCGGGTGGCGTTGTAGATCACCTGTCCCGGCACGGTGTAGAGCTGGAACTTCGTGACGAAGCCTTTGATCACGACCGCGTTCAACGGCAGAAAATCGAAGAACAAAGTGCGATCCGCGGCGGTCGCGAGCGAGACGAGATCGCCGCGATTCTGCCGGATTGATCCGCTGATGGATGTAACCGAGGTTGGTCGTCTTGCCGCAAAGCGCCGGACCGTAGTAGACGATTTTGAACTGAATCTCGCGGCTGGCGTAATTGATGATCGACATGGGACAGCTCCTAAACTGGTTGGGAATATTTCCGTGAAAGTTCGTGCACGATTCGCGCGAGTCGCTCGCGGACATCCGGCTGTCAGTTCGTCCTGCGCGTGCAAGCGCGGCGAGGCAAAGATTTCCGTGCATGAAAAAGGTGATGGAGCCCTTCGCGCAGGAGAGCGTCATCGCGCGCAATGCGCCAAGCTTGGTCTCCACCATGTGTTTCTCGATCCGCTGCAGGAGCGAAGGCGCCATCGCGCAAAGACCGTCCGCCTCGTATTCGGGCGGCAGATTCCCGGCGAGGCTCAGGCCGTCGGCAAACATGAGCGCGCACGCTTTCACCCCGGCGATGCCGGCTGACATGCGCAGACGACTGCTTTGGCATCCAGCGTCGTCGTCGGTCTCGAGACGCTCTTGCAATGGCGTCCGGTCACCGCGCGCGACCGCGGAGCGGAGTCGACGTTGCGACGGCTCGACCGCCTCCGGCTCGTCTCGGCGCGGCTCCGCTGCGACCGCGCGGTGCCGATCGGTTTCGGCGCGCGGCAGATTTCGCCGTTCCGCTGAAGCGTTTCGCGTCCTCCTCCGCTTTCGCGGAGAATGGCGTCGCGAAAGTTCGCCCCCTTCTCCTGTTCTTCCTGGTCGTCGCGCATGCGCAACGACGCCGTCGGGCAAATTCTTCAGCACTTCCTGCAGCGGCAACGCCACCGGCAGTCGCGATTCCTTGGCGCTGAACAAGCGCGCGATACTCCTCCGGCAAAGCGCGCCGCAAACTCCTCGGGCTGCAGCGTGACGCGGCCGGTCGTGAGCTGCGGTTCGATGAGCGAGAAGGGCAATTCCACCCGCGCGTCGTCCGGGACGCCGGCGATGTCGCCGGTCAACTGAAACGGCGGCAGGCTTTGCAGGATCGGCTTGAGCGGCAGCGAGATTTTGCTTTGGCTCGGACCGCCTGGCTTCCATTTCCGGCGACTTCGGCGCGACAGCTCCGACTTCGGCGTCGCGCCTCTGCGTCGAGACTTTCCTTGGTCAGCCACGGCTCGCCTTCGGCGCGGAGTTCGTCACTGGAGGCGCCGATCTTGAATGGAATACGCGTCGGCGCCGGCGAGCTAGTTGGAACGGACGGCCCGCTTGAGGCTGGAACTCTCTCAGGTGCGGGCACGCCCGTTCCGTTCGGTGTGATTTTGAAAGCGATGCGCGCCGGCGCTGGCCTGGTTTTTTCGGAGACGGTGGAACGCCCGGCGGTTTCGCCGGCGCGGGACTGGACGCCCGGAGTGGCGCAGGGGCAATCGTCGGACGGCGGGGCGAGTGAGAACTTCTCTCGCAGCGCCGCTTCCGGCTCGGCCGCGGCGATGCTCTCCGCGGTCGCCGGCTCGACCCGCACCGGCGGCAGATCACCGGTTCGAATCGGCTCGGTCGCGGCAATCCCAAACCGAGCGTTGTCTTCGAGCGTGACCTGCAGGAACGGCGTCTCCACCTGCGGAACGGTCTGCTGCTCGATCTGATCGCGGCGCACTTGCAGCTTGCTGAATTGCTCCAGCACCTTCGTCGAAGGGCAGCGGCACCTGTCGGCGTGTCGTCCGCCGCGCACCGGCTTGCAGAAAAATCTCCGGCACCTGCTGGTAGATGGTCGCGAGGGAAACGGTCGGTCTTGCCGCTCGCCATCCCTTTCTCGAGTTCCGATGCCTTCAGCAAAACACGGCGCGCCGCATCAGGCTTCTCGCAGCGGCTTCGGATGAGATCCGTCCGGCATTTGCTCGACCACGTCGGCCAGGTCGAGCGAGATCGCGCGCTCCACTCTCGGCTCCAGAGCGCGAGCGCGACCGCCGGCGGCAGGTCCTCCGCACTGGCACTGTCGGCGCCGAACGAAATCGTGCGCGGCGCATCCGGCGGCGATCGAGCGACCTTCGGCATCGCCGACGGAGCGAAGTCCGAGATCATCCTGCGCCGGCGACGCGCGCGTCGCGTTCGGCATCACGGTCTTGCTCAACCGTTCGCTGCTCGGCTTCTCGACCGGCGGCGGCTCGACCCGAGCGGCGACGGGCTGCTCCTTCGACCGGCTTTGCCTTCTTGAAATAATGCAGGAATGGAATTGTCATGGTCATCGTTTAGTGATCCTCCGCCGTGACGCGCCAGATTTCCTCGAGCGTCGTGATGCCTTCCAGCGCCTTGTCGATGCCCGACCATGCGCAAGGTTTTCATTCCTTCGGTGACCGCCTGATTCTTCATCACCGCGGCCGAGGCGCGCTTGATGATCAAGCGGCGGATCGTCTCGCTCACCGGCAGCGCTTCGATGATCGCGACCCGGCCGAGATAACCGCGGCCCTTGCAGCGATCGCAACCGGCGCCGTGATAAAAGACGCGCCCTCCGTCGCCTTCATCCCGAGGCGCTCGAAGATCTCCGGCTCCGGCACAAACTCTTCGCGGCAATTCGTGCAGATGCGCCGGACGAGTCGTTGCGCGCAGGTCATGATGACCGAGCTGGAAATCAGGAACGGCTCGATCCCCATGTCGTCGAGACGCGTGATCGCGCCGGCCGCGTCGTTCGTGTGCAGCGTGCTGAGAGCACCTGGTGACCGGTCAGCGCCGCCTTCACCGCGATGTCGGCCGTTTCGTTGTCACGAATTTCACCGACCATCACGATGTCCGGATCCTGTCGCAGGATGGAGCGCAGCGCGGAAGCGAAATCGAGCCCGATGTCGTTGCGCACCGCGACCTGGTTGATGCCCGCCAGCTCGTATTCGATCGGGTCTTCGACCGTCACGATGTTGTACTGCGGGCTGTTCAGTTCCTGCAGCACGGAGTAGAGCGTGGTCGTCTTGCCGGAACCGGTCGGGCCGGTCACGAGGATCATTCCGTGCGGCGCATCGATCGCCTTCTTGAACTTGTCGAGCGTGCCCTCGTCCATCCCCATCTGGTCGATGCTGCCGGTGAGCGCCGCCTTATCGAGAATACGAATGACGATCTTCTCGCCGTAGCGCGGTCGGCAGAATCGAGATACGCAGATCGACTTCCTTGCCGATCACCTTGATGCGGAAACGTCCGTCCTGCGGCACGCGGCGTTCGGCGATGTTCAGCCCGGCGAGAATCTTGATGCGCGAGGTGATCGCGAGCTGGAGCGCCTTCGGCGGCGACTCCGCCGCGACCAATTCGCCGTCGATGCGGTAACGCAGTTTCAGCGTCCGCTGAAACGGCTCGATGTGAATGTCCGACGCCTTTTCCTTGATCGCCTGCACCAGGATCAGGTTGACGATCTTGATGACCGGCGCGTCTTCGCTGTCGGTCGCGAGCCGATCGAGATCGATCTCTTCGCGCTTCGCCGTCTGCGATCTCGCACGTCCCCGGCATTCGCCACTTCTTCCGCCACCTGCTTGAGCACCTCGCTCATGTTCGCGCCGCCGCCGTGCACGCCGCCGAGCGCATCCGCTGACCGCGCGCTCGGTCGCGATCATCGGCACGATTTCGAGCTGCACCCGGCGCTTCACGTCGTCGACCGCGAGCACGTTGGTCGGGTCGGCCATCGCCACGAAAAGCTTGCCGTCCAGGCGCGCGATCGGCACCAGCTTGTTCGCCTTCGCCATGTCGCGCGGCACCAGCGACATGATCTCCTCCGGCACGCGCACCTTCGACAGATTGATCGGCGGCGTGTTCAGGCAGCGGCCCATGCTGAACGCCATGTCCTGATCGGTGACGAATTGCTTGTCCGTCAGAATCTTGAGCAGCCGGCCGCCTTCCTTCTGTCTGCATGCCGACCGCTTCCTCGAGCTGATTCGGCAAGAAGCAGACCGTCCTCGATCAGGACATCGGCGATGCGTTCTCCGAAAGATTTGCTTCTCATCGCTCGTCGACGCTCAGACCCGGCCTTCCAGCCGGTAAATATCCTGCAACGTCTTGATGATCGCGCCCGGTCGCGCGAGATACCACGCCACGGTGTAATCGAGCGATTGCTGCACCGCTTCGCGGCCCGCCGCATCGAACGGATTGCAGCACGCCACCATGATCGTGCGGCTGATCAAATCGAACGGCACGAAGAGGCGGCCGAGCGTCAGATGGTCCGGCAACATCCGCGCGATCTGCCGATCGATGTCGTAATATTCCAGCGGCACGTAGGCGAACTTCGTCCGGTCGATCAACGGCGAGAGCACCTGCATCCATCTTGTCCGTGTCCTGCCGGCAGAGTCTTGTCCAGCAGCGACGCCGCCGAGCGCTTGCCCGCTCAGATCCTTGTTCAGGTGCTTCACCGTTTCGAGCGCCTGCGGTCACCTGTGTCCTCCGGAAAGAGTTGCTGCATGACCAGAAACTTCGCGAGCTGATCGTCCCCGCGCTCCTGCGAGTTCGTGCGTCAGCCCGTCCTTGATTCGCATGTCCACCAACGCGCTGCCCATCCTGCGCCGCCGCCAGCTTGGTCGATGGCGATCAACCCATTCTTCGCACCACCCGTCGCGACTGACTGACCGGCCGCCTGGAGCCGCGTTTCGATCTCACCGAGCATCGCCAGGATCTCCGGCGCGTTCGGTTCCTTCAGCAGAATGACCTCGCACTCCTGCATCGCGAGCGTGTAGGAGCCGACGTTGAAATACGCCTCGGCCAGACGGCGCGAAGTCCGGAACGACTCCTCCGGCCGGCCGATCTTGTGGTACGCCTCCTTCAGGATCTCGAGCGACTGATAATCGTCAGGCTGTGTTTGAGTAATGACCTCAAACATCTCGATCGTCTGAACGATCTGACTGTGCTCCTCCTCGGATAACGTGTGTTCCAGCACAGCAGCGCCATAAAAGCTAGAACCATGCCCGTGGCAGAAAGCCCCGAGATGCCGCGCAAGAAACTTTTGTCGCCGCATTTTGGGGCCAATTTTGTCGGCTACGCCGCCGCCCGCCCGAGCCGAGCGTGGGGCCGGGATCCCGCAATCTGTCTTGCTGATTGTCTTACAATTGGCTACCGTGGTTTCATGGACACGACATTGACCATTCGCCTGCCCCAGGCGCAGCGAGACGCACTCAAGCGGCGCGCCCTGGCCGAGAAACGCAGCGAGTCCTCCCTCGTACGTGAGTTAATCGAACGAGAAATGACACGCGGGTTCGATTACCAGCGTATCCGCCACCTGGTCGGGTGTGTGAAAAGCAAACCGAAGCATTGGGAAAAAGATCCGTGGCGCCGGCACATTCGCGAACGCAGCTGGCGTTCATGATCCCCTGCCTTCTCGATACCGGGCCGCTTGTTGCGCTGCTCGATTCTTCAGAGCCGGAACACCGGCGGGTGGACGAGTTTATCGCCGCCATGCCGCGACCACGGCTGCTTACGACCGGCGCCGTCATTACGGAAGCCTTCTGCTTCCTCGCCGACGCGCAGGACGGACCAAAGCATCTCGCCGCCTTTCTCAAGGCAAGCACGATCGAAGTTCGTGACGCCTTCACGGCCGACGCACTCACCGGCGCCGTTCGCCTCATGACCAGGTATGCCGACACTCCCATGGACTTCCCTGAGGCTACTCTCGTCTGGCTGGCGGAGCAGACCGGCACGGATCGCGTGCTAACGCTGGATCGGCGGGGATTCAGCACATTCCGATTCGGCAAGAACCGCCGATTTCAATTGCTGTTGGATGAACCTTAACCCGTCGTGGTCCCTTCCGACCTCCTACTTCCGCATTCCGCAGTTCCGCGTTCCGAGTCGCGTTCCGAGTTCCGCGGTTCCGCGTTTCGAAATTTCTCCCGTCACAGCCGACAATCCGCTATAAGTTCGGCCTTCGCCGCTCGCGCTCCCGTGAACTTCTGCCTCCGCTCGCCTTCAGCCCACCGCCGCGCCTTCACGCTCATCGAGCTGATGGTCGTGATCGGGATTATTTCGATCATGCTCGTGGCCGTCATTCCTGTTGTCAGTTCGCTTTCGAAATCCAGCGGACGCAAGGGCGCGATCAGCAACCTCACAGTGATAATTGAGCAGGCGCGTTCGCTCGCCTTATCGGACTCGCGCAAAGCCTATGTCGCTTTCGCCACAGTTTTGCCGCCGAACGCTCCGCCGAGTGTCGTCGAAGATTACTCTTATCGGTCGTATGCGGTCTTCGAGGACGGTGCAGATGCAGCAGGAGTGCCACAGCCACGCGCGATTCAGGTGACGAAATGGCAAAAGCTTCCCAGCGGCATCAGTTTTCGAAATCAAGACGAGTCGGCTGGAACTGGCACTTGCCTGACCAGCGTGACTAACAGCGCAACGGCGGCGTTTTCCTTCTCGCCGAGCGGAGCGACTATCACCTGCCCATACATTGAATTCGACTCCATCGGGTCGGTTGTCCAACCAGCTAGCGTCGCCCCGATGCGACTCGTGGTATTCGAGGGATCGGTGCGCGGCGGAAACGAAGTGGCCACCGCCCACGATGCATCGCAACAGCCTGTGCGAGACGAAATTCAAATCGGTCGGTTCAACGGCAGGGCAAAATACGTCGTGCAATGAGGCGAAAAGCATCCGCATTTTCGCTCGTCGAAGTGGTGCTCGCTTTAGGCGTCATCGGCTTCTCTCTGCTGGCGATCATTGGACTGCTGCCGATCGGCCTGCAATCCGGACGGGCGAGCATCCAGGAGACGCGGGCGAATCATCTAGCCGAGCAAGTATTTAGCACATTGCGTTCGCAGCCATTTTCAAACGTAAGTCTGATCTCGTTGAATAGCACGGCGCCTCCCATTGATTTATCTGCACCAAATACACCAGCAACTCAGTTGCACGCGACCTACGAGGGCAATTTTGTTGCTAACACTGATTACTTCACGATAGACCTTACCTTCCGCAACAATCCTGAAGGCCTGACACCGGGTACTGCCAACGAAGTGCACCTTCGCATTCTCCCTCGCGAAAGCGGCGCGCGGCCGATGAGCTATGCTACAATCATTGCGGCTCAATAGGGCTCTGGAGAGCCGGCAAAAGGGCTCTGCATTCACGCTCGTCGAATTACTCGTGGCGATCGCGATCGTCGCCTTTGTTATCGTGGTTCTCGCGCAGATCATTTCGTCAGCGCAGGCGATCTGGAAAAACTCTGAGGCACGGACTGATGCTTTCCGTGACGCGCGGGCCGCAATCGAGCTGATCTCTCGGGATCTCGCGCTCTCCCTTACAAATGACCGTGCCCCAGTGCTGGCACTTACCAACCTGTTCACGCAAACCTCGGACCCCACCGCCGGACCTCAGAACAACCAACAAGTCTACGCTCTAATTCCCCTACGAAACGTCGGCGATCCGCCGGTTGCAGGACCGCCGCCTGCCAATACTCCGGCCCGGACGGATGTTTGCGCGGTTGGATTCTACTGCAGTTGGGATGCACAACGCCATGCTTACGTCCTGCGCAAGCATGTTCTGCAAAGCAATCCGACGTTTACCCGACTACAAGCTGCGTTCGGTGCACCAACCCCAACTCCGCCGCCGTTGCCGTCCCCTGCACCGACCGGCGCCCCGGTTGCCCCGGCCAATGTCTACAGCCCAACGAATCCTGCGGTGACACCTGCCGAAGACGAAGACGTGGCCGCATACGTGTGGGATTTGAAAATCGTTGCCTACGATAACATCGCAGGCGTACCGACACCCAGCGCGTACCCAATTGTTTACCGCGCGACCTTGCCGCAGTTTCTTGAGGTGTCTTTCAAGGCATTTAGCCCCTCGTCCGCTCGCCAACTGGAAGCGCAAAACATTGATCCTGACGTTTGGTTTGATACGACGACCCCGATCTACAAGAACCAAATCGCACCGCATGTCCAAGTGTTCTCAACCCGCATCCGCCTGCAGAACGCTCGCACTCCATGAAGCAACGCTCGCCAACTGTGGGTGCTAAGGGAGTCGCGGTTTCCCGTGAAAGCGGCTTCGCGCTCACCATTAGTCTCATTATCATTGTGCTCGCTACCGTCGTCGTGATTGCTTTCTTGACGACAACGTCGACCGAGCGAACGACGGCGGCCGCCTACGCACGAATCGAAAAGGCCCGCCAGATGGCCGACGCGGGAGTTGATGCTGCGATCGCCCGCCTTGTCACGGAGATGAAGTATCGTCCGAATCACGCCATCGCTTACCGCACGGTCACCGGCACGCTTGATGGAAGTCCATTGACCCAAATCGCCCCGGTTATCACCGGTCCTCGGACCACCGACCCGGCGACCGCAACCTACAACACCGCGCCGAACCCAAACGAAGATGTTTACCTCCTATCCATCGCGGAACCCAATCCGGCGCCGGCCATCCCGGGATCATTACCACCGACGGTCTTAACCGCCGATGATTCTGTGGACTTGAACGCGAATCATCTCGCCTCCGAACCGAATGGCTGGATTGGTTCGCCTTCTCCGGCGACTCCAGCACCCACGCCTTACCGCGCTCAGTGGATCAATGTGCTCACTGATCCGACACTCCCTCAACAACCTGATCCCACGCAGGCGGGTTACAATCCCATCATCGGCCGTTACGCCTATTGGGTTGAAGACGAAACATCGAAACTGGACATCTCGACGGTTGGGAATGCCACGGGCACCGGCGGCGCATTCCAAAGGGGCAATGGCTCAGGCGTCACCGATCTGGACATCGGCGCTCTGCCTCTGATTGACGGCAGTCCCTTGCCGACCACCGATGCGGCGACCAATTCGGCGATCATCAATCTGCGGGCCAGCTCGCCGATGATCGATGCGCGTTTCCTGAATCGCACGGGAGGACAAGTCGCCAGCGACGTGCACGAGACGACAAAATTTTACGCGACAGCGTTTGGGCTCTCGAACGACCTGGCCGGAACCGGTCGACGGCGCGCGAATATCAATGCGCTCGTCACCAGCCCTGCTAATTCAAATACTGCCGTCGCACCCACCACGATCGCGGCCAACATCGATGATATCGCCTATGTCATCACCGGTACGCACCTGGTCGCGAACGGCTTGGGACCGGCTCCGCCCTCGGGCACTCGAGTCTTATGAAAACGCACCGGTTTTTACCAACACGCTAACGGACTTCGGAGCCCGCTTTTTTACATCTCCCGCTCCTACCACCGCGCAAAAAACCATGTACCTGGAGCGCATCGCTGCGAACATCCGGGATTACGTCGATACCGACTCACTACCCACATACATCGACACGAGTGACCAAGTTGTTTCCGGCTCAAGACCGACCCTCGCATGGAGGAGCGGGACCCAACCACGTGCGATTGGAAAGGAAGCAATCCCTTACCTGCAAGAAGTTGCATGGTGCAGCTACCAGCGATCGATGACTCCAGTTGGGTCGACGAGAAACTTCGACGTGGATATCGACTTCTACTTTGAATTCATGAATCCCACGACGAAGGATTTTGTGGCACCGACCGGAGCGTTCTTGAAAGTGTACAACCGCGCTAGCTGGAGCAAAGGTACGTTTGGTATGCTCCAGCCTCCCGACCACGAATTTGATATCACCGGGATGAGATTCCCAGCGGGGTCGGCCACCGTACTGACAACGGTACCGACCGCTGCAGAGGATGTGCCCGGCCTTATTCTCGGATCGAACGTTATTCGTTTGACCGGCGCCCCACGCAACTTTACCGGCGTAACAGACGAAAGAATCGGCAGTTCCGTTGGCTTACAGATGTTCGGACGGGATGGCGGTAGCAACCCACCAACATTCGACTACAAGACGGAAGCTGTTTGGGGCACTAATGAGGGAGTCTACGATGCCCTTGGTTACGTAGCTGGAGGAGGCAACACGACACATCCTTGGAACATGGACGGGGCACCATCCGAAATGGCCCCCAATAGAACGCGCTTCGTGTATTCTTACGGCCTGCGCGGCAACGACGATACAAGCCGAACTGGCGACGCTCGGAGTCTGAGCGAGCAGTTACAGATGATAAGTGGAACGTCGTTAGGTAACGATCAGACGCGATTTTTTTCGGATATCACTGGAGACGGTTTGATCCCTCAGAGGACAACAATCGGCCAAGCCAAAAACAGTTACGTTGATTACGCGACTTGGCCGGATTATGCGTCGGCTCCTAATGATAACGCCGCTACCACCTACGCAGTTGTGCGCGGATGGCGCGATGCAGTCAATTGGCGAGCTCGGATACATTTACGATCCAGTTCGCGCTATTGCAGCAAACCCCAACCCCGCTCCATCAATTCTTCAGGCGCGAGGAGGTGGCCGAACCTTGAAGGTGGGCCAGCCAGACGGCCTGAACGGCGTCGCGGCCGGCTCGCGGACTTTTTCGCCAGCTTGGTTTAACAGTGCGTGGCGGTTGACGGATCTGTTCGACGCTCGTCCCGTCAGCAACGCGGCCCAGCCGCCCCCGCCGCTCGAGGCAGTCGCCCCGCCAACCAGTCGCGGCAGAATTAACATTAACGGCGTCGCTCGTGACGGTGGTGTCGCCTTCCGTGCCGCGCTCCGGAGTTATAACTTCCTGACTGCTCCTGACGGCGATCCTCAGCTGAGTGGGCGGGCCCTGCCTTCATCTGACATCGATAGCCTCGTTGGGAGTATTCAAACCTATCTGACCAACAATGGACCGATGATGGAACGCGGTGAACTCTCGCAATTATCCTTTTTCCAAACCTCGGGAACCGTGGCCGGCCAGCCGAGAGCAACAACGAACGACCGTGGTCGCGAGGAAATTTTTCGTCGCACGATCGAAATGACCACCACCCGCAGCGCCTCCTTCACCGTCTATGCCGTCGGTGAAGCCGTGCGACAGGAGCGCGCGGCGAATGGGAACTGGCGCTCGGTTCCCGTCGGTCAAAAGCGACTTGCGATTACCTTCCACCTTGACCCCCAAGTAGCAGGCGCGTCACTTGAGAGCAGTACCACGCCACATGCCGTGGTGGATTCTTATAAAGCGAGGAAAATCTATGCACCAAATTAGGCTTCTTCTCATCCTTGGATCGTATCTGTTCGGCGCGTTGCAAGCGTCGGGACAAGAGCCATCGCGCAATTCGTCTCCAGCAGCAAAGCGGCCGACCGGTTATGTTCGGGTATGGAATTTCATGAGCTCAATCAAGGGCGAGGTTGCAGTCTCCCTGGTAGGTGGTGAGCCAGTGATCCTCAGCCGATCACTAGCTGCTGGTCGACTAGCGGGCTATCGGGAAGTGCCGCCTGGTCAATACCGGATTTCAATTCACGCTGCGGCCGTCGATCCGCGCGCCAAACCTTCAGGACAGGAGCTATTGCCTTCGTCCGTCGTGACCGTGACTAATGGATCTTTTCAAACAATAATTCTTCAAGACCAAGTTGGTCCAAATAAAGTTTCGGTTGCAAACGATAGAACAACTGGTGCCGGAATCCCCCCTGGCGGCAAGCGCCTTCGAATCTTCGACTTCGCTCCCGGTCAGCAAGTCTCACTCAAAACTTCTAACGAGGTATTAGCGGCCAACATTAGTCTGGGAAGCTCGCAGCACATATTTTCGACCAATCCAGGCCTGCTAAACATCGTCATGTCGAATAAGCTGCCAAACGGGCATGAAGCAGAACAACCTATGGATTTCGATTTCAACCGCTGCGATTCGATTAGTGCAATCTTAATGTTTGACCGTTACGGTCGTCTAACTCTAGAGGTCGCTGAGGATGCCAAAGCGGAATAGACGAATTTCTCACCTGCGAGGACGAGCGTTAACCTGAGCCTCGGCGCGCTTCATGTTGTCGCGAACGACGGTCACACCCGGTTTTAGGCGTAGTGCGGTGGTGAGATGATTAATGCTTTCTTCCGGTTGCCGGAAGCGAGAAGAATAACCCCCAGGTTGTTGTGCGCGTCGGCCTGGTTCGGGTTGCAGCTTAAGTCGCGTCTAAACATCTACAACAGCGCTTTCTTCGAGCAGAAGGGCATCAGAGAACCGATCCTCGGTCCAGGGATCGGCGGTGTTGCTGTAGCCGCGCAGTGGAAAGCCCGGCCTCGCCCTCTCCGGCTGCGTTACGGCCCAGAAACCGAGCTTGCCCTCGGAGACGAACTCGATCGCGCGGATGAAATTCGCGCCTCCCTGCGAACCGCCTTCACGCAATTACTTCTCAACCTTCCCATTCCGAAGTACAGCTGCCACATGCAAGCCTGCCACTTCGATTTGGCCACCGTTGTCCAAGAAAACGATCACGCGCGTGGCTTTGGGATGCACTGCCGCATGATCAGCCGTTGGAACGACGTACTCCTGGCCACCGCTTGTCCGAATCGTGAACGGCTGAAACGGCGCCGTGTGCAAAAGCTCCTTAATTCGGGGAATCACGATCCCAAGTGTACTGGGAATTCTCCCTTTTCTCAACCATCCAACCCGAGGAACTAGGAAAAGCGATCCTCGGTCCAGGGATCGGCGGTGTTGCTGTAGCCGCGCACTTCCCAGAAGCCGAGTTTGTCTTCGGCGGCGAATTCGATCTGCGTGGATGAACTTCGCGCCTTTCCAGGCGTAGAGCTTCGGGATGATGACGCGGGCCGGGCCACCGTGCTCGCGGGTGAGCGGTTTGCCGTCGTACCGCGTGGCGATGAGAACGTCGTCGTCCATGACGTCGTCGAGCCGGACGTTCGTGGTGTAGCCGTCGTAGCTGGCGAAAAGGACGTGTCTCACTTCCGGCTTCGGTCTAACGAGTTCGGCAAGGGTGAAGAAGGCGACGCCGGTCCACTTGACGTCGAACTTGCTCCAGGTGGTGACGCAGTGGAAATCGCTCACGTCTTCGAAGGGCGGGAGCGCGTTGAATTCCTCCCAGGTAAAGGTCTTCGGGTGCTCGACCAGACCACCGATTTCCAGGCGCCAATCGCCTAACGAAATCTCCGGGCGAATGCCGAGATCGAGGACGGGAAAGCCGGGGGTGAGATGCTGGCCCGGCGGGAGCCGATTCTCCGAGCGAACGGCCGGTTTCGCTTTGCCGCTCATCTTGCGGGCAAAGCGTTCCTTGCGCTCGATGTAGCTCGGGTTCGTGCTGCTCACGAAATAAATCAGACAGGATTTACAGGATTAACAAGATTCCTCTGGAGCGGATGAAGCGTTCGTCAGGGTTGGGCACCACCAAGTCGCGCTTGCGCGCGACGCAAGTTCTCCCGGGCAGAGGTGAGATCCGGCTTCAAACGCAGCGCGGTGGAAAAGTGCGGGACGCTTTCGCGCGCTTTGCCACTGGCAAGCAGGACCAATCCGAGATTGTCGTGGGCTTCCGCGCTGTCCGGATTGAGTTGCACGGCCTCATTCAACTGCTCCATGGCCTCGGCCACATTACCCTGACGCGCGAGCATCAAGCCGAGATTCGCGCGCGCATCCGCGTCCTGGGGCGCCAACTCCACGGCTTTGCGGAATTCCGTGAGGGCTTCGGTTTTCTTGTCCTGTCGGGCCAGGGCTATGGCGAGTTGCGTGTGTGCTTTGCTGGAGTCTGGCGCGACGCGCAACGCGCGCTCGAAGAAGCCAACTGCCTCCGCCGCGTGTCCCTGGTCCATGAGCGTCATGCCCATGTTGATAAGCGCGTCGAGGAAGTCCGGCTCGATCCGCAACGCGATGGTGAAATGCTCCACCGCCTCTTGGAATCGGCCTTGCTGACCCAGAACGTGACCAAGATTAAAGCGGGCGACGAGATTGTCGGGCGTCACCGCCAGAGCGTGGCTCCAGAGCGATTCGCTATCGCGCCAAACCCTAATCTGACTCCAACTGCGCGCCGTGAGCAGAGCCATCACCACCGCGGTCGCTGCTGATAGCCAATAGCGGCGGGAAGGCCACGGTTTCGTTAGTTCTACGATCCCCCAACCGAGAGCGACCGAGAGACCGATCTGCGGCAGGTATGCGTAGCGATCCGCATGCGCTTGCCCTCCGGCTTGAATCAGGCCGATCACCGGCAGCAGCATTCCCAAGTACCAAAACCAACCGACACTGAGATAAGGAGACGATCTCCATCTCGCGAGACAAAGAACGGAAACGAGCACCAGCAACGCCACTGAGACCAGCACCGTCCACAACGGTATGGAAGTCGGGTAGGGATAAAAAACGGCAAGATGTTGTGGCCAAAATGTCGTCCACAAGTACGTCGCATAGCTGACCACCGCGTTGGCCATGCGAAGAGCGATCTCTTGTCGACCGACCGCTCCCACCTCCTTCTGGAGCGCGAAAGTGAGGATGCTCCACCCCACGGCCACCAAGGCGAATGGGATTTTTTCCACGATCAGCCGGCGGATCGTTGGCCAGATTGCCGGGTCGCGTTTGCCCTGCCGGAGAGTCAGGCGGCCGAGCGGCCAATAATCGAGAAGCAACAAGACACCTGGGACTGTGACGAGCATCGGTTTTGAAAGGATCCCGAGAACGAACAAACCGAGCGCCAGCAGATAATGGGATACTTGGCGTTTGGTCGTGTAAGCCGCGTATGCATGTAGCGTCAGCAGAAAAAACAGCCCGCTGAGAACGTCTTTGCGTTCCGCTATCCAGGCCACCGATTCGACGTGAAGCGGATGAACGGCGAAGAGAGCGGCGACAAAGGCGCTGGGCCAAAGGTCCCGTGTGAGCCGCCAGAAAAGCAAGAACAGGAGCAGCGTGTTGGCGACATGAATAGCCAGATTCGTGAGGTGATGGCCGCCGGCCCAGGCGCCATAAAGCTGATAGTCGAGTTGGTGAGAAAGCCAGGTGACGGGATGGGCGTAGCCCGTATGTCCGGTAGTAAACGCCCACTTCAGGTCAGGCCAGTTCAAGCCGTGCAGAACGTGTGCGTTTTCCGTGATGTAGGTATTGTCGTCGTAGTTAACGAACGCATTTCCAAGCACCGGCCAATAGAGCGCACAGGTGATGCCGACCAGAGCCAGGCAAACAAGCAGGATTCTCGAACTGTCCGGTGATCTGCTCTTCGACCTTTTCACACGAATTTCATTTTCCACGTTGCATGCCACGCCATGCGCAAGAGCAGCCACCCGTGCCGAAAGCGGCTGATGTTGGTCGCGCCATAGGTCCGAGCGCGGTAGTGGATCGGGATTTCCATGATCTTTAGATTCAGTTTCGCCGCGCCGAAGATCAAATCGAAGTCACCAAATGGATCGAAGTCGCCGAAATAATTTCGATTTGCAGCAATCTTCTCGTAGTCGGACCGCCGCAGAACTTTTGTGCCGCAAAGAGTGTCCTTGAAGCTTTGATCCAAAAGATACGTGAACACGATGCTAAAGAAGCGGTTCCCCAAGAGGTTCAAGAAACGCATGGCCTCATTCTGCATCGGATAAACGAGGCGGGAACCGTGGACGAAATCGGCCGTTCCATTGGCGATCGCGTCGTAGAATTTTGGCAACTCCTCGGGAGCGACGCCCAGGTCGCCATCCAGGATCATCAGCAGATCGCCTCTGGCAACCTCGAAACCGCAACGAACAGCTTCGCCCTTGCCGCGGCCTTTTTGCGTAACCAGCTTGATGTCGCGCTCCGGATTGGCTGCGATCACGCGCTGAATTTCTTCCTGCGTCCCATCCGTCGAACCGCCTTCCACAAAAATGATTTCAGTGTGACTGCCAATCCTGGGAAGACGCGCTACCACCGCCTCTACGTTTCCGCGTTCATTCCGACATGGGACAACGACAGAACAGGAAAGAGCTCCGCTTTTCGCGGCCCGCGGTCGCGCAACACTTACACGCAGAAGCGCCAGATGTTTGACCAGCGGAAGGTTGACCAGGAACCGATTGCACAAAGTCGATAGCAGCGGCACATAGACCGGCAGCAGCAGCCGGGAATTCATCCTGATCACTTCGAACTCGGCGAGTTCCAGCAAATTTGCGACATCCGCAGGAGTAAGCCAATTCAAGAGCGGCTGCTTTGCCTTCCATCCCACGCGCTCGGCGGCATGCAGGATCGGCTCCCACAGGAAGTTAAAATGAGTTATGAGGATGCGGGTGGATCGGTGACAAACGCGATGTAACTTTTCGAAACTGCCCTGCACATCCTGCAAGAAGCCCATGACGTCCGAGAGCACGACATAATCGAATTTTTCTTCTGTCTGCAGGTCCTCGATGTCATCAACCCGAAACTCGAGATGGGGATATTTCTGCCGCGCGACCTCGACCATCGCCGGACTGATATCAAGCCCGAGGCCACGTCCCGGTTTCAAGGAGTTGAGTAAAACACCAGTGCTGGAGCCGATCTCCAAGACGGATGAACCCGCCGGAATAAAGAATGAAAGTGTGCGGGTGAGCTGCTGGTGGTAATACCAGTTTTTCTTGATCCACTGATCACGCGTCGCAGCAAGCGAATCAAAATATTGCACGAGATCAATCTGGTCTCCGAACTCTGCGTCTGGATCGGCGCGCCGTTTCATTTTGAGCGCGCGTCGATCTGCTTCTGCGCCCGCGTCAGGTTGTCCTGCGCCGCCGCGAGGTCCGGCTTCAAGCGCAGGGCCGCGGAAAAATGCGGAAGGCTTTCTTCCGGCTTGCCGTCCACGAGCAAAAACAGTCCGAGATTGTTCTGCGCTTCCGCACTGTTCGGATTGAGTCGCAGCGCCTCGTTCAATTGATCAACCGCTTCCTCAAGCTTGTTCTGACGCGCCAGCATCAGCCCAAGATCCATGCGGATATCAAAGTCGTTCGGGGCAAGTTCCATCGCCCGTGAGAACTCCTGCACGGCGTCGTCGTTCTTCCCCTGATCTTTCAGGGCCAAACCGAGCTGCCGGTGCACTTTGGCGGAGTCCGGTTTCACCTTTAGCGCTCGCTGGTAAAAGCCAATGGCTTCTGCCGCCTCGCCTCGCTTCCGCAGAGCCATGCCCATGTTCGTTAGCGCATGGCGATCATGGGGGTTGATTCGCACTGCTTCGGCAAAATGGGGAATGGCCTCGGCAATCTTTCCCTGCTCATACAGGGCACATCCCAGATTGTATTGCACCATCGCGTTGTCGGAAGTGACCGACAGGGTCCGTTCAAACAAGGTCACACTGTCGCGCCACCAGCTGATCTGATACGCGGTCAGAGAACCCAGGAGCAGGATGGTCATTGCTGAGGCGGACGCGATGCGGGACGCGTCCAATGCGCCAGGTATTCGCGAGATCAGCAAGGCCGAAGACGAGAGCAATGAACAGTCCGATCGAAGGAATGTAAGTGTAACGATCGGCCATTGCTTCGGCGCCGACCCGCACCAATCCGATCACCGGCACCAGCGTTCCCAGGAACCAGAGCCAACCCGTGATCAGATACGGCCGACTCCTTGCCTCTCGCAGCGCCACGGCGGTGATGGCCGCCAGCATGACTAGCGCGGCGACGACCTGCCATGCCGGAATACCTCGAAAAAGAAAACGGATAGTAAACGGCGAGGCGATCGGGCCAGAAGGTCAGGAGGAGATATTTCGCATACGAGACCAGTGCGTTAGCCAGACGCCAGGAAAGCGGCAGAGCAGTCAGGTCGGCCACCGCGCCCCAACGGGCTTGCGCGATGTGAGTCACGATCACGGAAGGAATAACCAGGCAAAAGAGCGGCAGCTTCTCACGAACCAGTGGCAGCCAGTCTTTCGCGAATCGTTCGATCCCTTCGGCCGGTCGCCACTCGACACGGCGGAGTGGCCAGTAATCCAATAAGAGGAAGACGAAGGGCCAGGTCACGAGCATTGGTTTCGCCATTAGCCCTAAAGCCAGCCAAACGGCCACGAGGGCATATTTTTTCCACGAAGGCTTTTCCACATAGCGGGCGTAGGCAAGCAGGCAGAGCAACCCGAAGAAGGTGGACAGCGTATCTTTGCGTTCAGCGGCCCACGCGACCGATTGCACGTGCAAAGGATGCAGGGCGAAAAGGGCCGCGACGATCGCGCTTCTCCACCTGGCCCCGGTTACTCGCTTGAGAAAAAAGAAAAGGAGTAACGTGTTCGCCACATGGATGAGCGCGTTCACGAACAAGTGCCCACCTGCGTTCAGCCGAAAGAGCTGGCTGTCGAGCATATGAGACAGCCAGGTGAGCGGATGCCAGTTGGCGGCGTGAAACGTCGTGAAGGCCCATGCCAGCCCTTTGAGCGTCAATCCGGAAATAACCATCGGGTTGTCCCAGATGTAGAGGTTGTCATCGAGATTGATGAACTGGTGATTGATCACCTGCGCGTAGACCGCGAGCGTGGCTACGGCCAAGGCCGCCGCGATCAACCATTCGCTCCGACCGAAACTCCCCACCGCCAGCGCGGGCCTAACGACTCGTGGCCTTTCATTATGAAGGGCGCCGCCAATCGCACGCCGTGGCTTTTTCGGGCCGCCAGTTTTCCGAGCCATCGACTTAAGCTATTCGTGGATTACGCGTTTCATCTTGCACGCGCGTCGATCTGCTTCTGCGCCCGCGTCAGGTTGTCCTGCGCCGCCGCGAGGTCCGGCTTCAAGCGCAGCGCCGCGGAAAAATGCGGAAGGCTCTCTTCGGGCTGCCCCGCCATAAGAAGAACGAGCCCGAGATTGTTGTGCGCCTCGGCGCTGTCGGGCTTGATGCGCACTGCCTCATTCAGTTGTGAGGTTGCTTCTGGAAGCTTGTTCAGGCGCGTCAGCATCAGTCCAAGGTCCATGCGGATATCAAAGTCGTTAGGGGCAAGTTCCGCAGCCCTCAATAACTCCTGGAGGGCATCGCCATTCTTCCCCTGATCGCCCAGGGCCAGACCGAGTTGCCAATGCACTTTGGCGGAGTCCGGGTCCACTCGGAGTGCGCGCTCGTAGAAACCAACGGCCTCCCCAGGCTTGCCTTGCTTCCGAAGCGCCAGACCCATATTTCCGAGCGCATGAAGATGATCGGGTTGGATTCGCAGCGCTTCCGCGAGGTGAGGGATGGCATCGGCATATTTTCCCTGCCCAACCAAGGCAGACCCCAAGTTGCTTTGCACGATCCTGTTCTCGGAAGTAACTGACAGCGCATACCCAAACAAGGTCTCACTGTCGCGCCATCGACTAACCTGACGCGCAGTCAGCGAAGCCAGGAGCAGGATCGTCACTGCCGACGCGGTCGCGATGGCGACGCGTCCGATGCGCCAGGTATTCGCGAGATCAGCGAGGCCGAAGACGAGGGCAACGAACAGTCCGATCGAAGGGATGTAAGTGTAACGATCGGCCATGGCCTGGCCGCCGACCCGCACCAATCCGATTACCGGCACCAGCGTTCCGAGGAACCAAAACCAGCCGGCGATCAGGTAGGGTCGTTCCCTTGCGTTGCGAAGCGCCACGGCGGTAATGGTGCCAAGCAAGAGAAGGGCGCCGACCCACTGCCACGCGGGCACCGCTTGGTGGGAAGACGGGTAATAAACCGCGAGGTTGGCCGGCCAAAAGGTCAGGAGAAGATATTTCGCATAAGAAACGAGCGAATTAGCCAGACGCCAGGAAAGCGGGGCGGTGACCAGGCCGCTGACCGCGCCTCCATGAGCTTGCGCGATGTAGGTCACGACCATGGACGGGACGACCAGACAAAAGAGCGGCAACTTCTCGCGAACCAGTGGCAGCCAGTCTTTCGCGAATCGTTTGATCCCATCGGCCGGTCGCCACTCGAGACGGCGGAGTGGCCAGTAATCCAGTAATAGGAAGACGAAGGGCCAGGAGACGAGCATCGGTTTCGCCATCAGCCCTAAGGCCAGCCAAACGGCCACGAGAGCGTATTTCTTCCACGAAGGTCTCTCCACGTAGCGGGCGTAAGCGAACAAGCAGAGCAATCCGAAGAAGGTGGCGAGCGTATCCTTGCGTTCGGCCGCCCACGCGACTGATTCCACGTGCAAAGGGTGCAGGGCGAAAAGTGCCGCCACGATCGCGCTTCTCCACCTGGCCCCGGTTACTCGCTTGAGAAAAAAGAAAAGCAGGAGGGTGTTCGCAACGTGGATAAGCGCGTTCACGAACAAGTGCGCGCCGGCGTTTCAGCCCGAAGAGCTGGCTGTCAACCATGTGAGACAACCAGGTGAGCGGATGCCAGTTGGCGGCGTGAAAAGTGGTGAAGGCCCAGACAATCCCTTTCAGGGTCAAGCCGCCGGTGACCATCGGGTTGCTCCAGATGTAGAGATCGTCATCGAAGTAGATGAACTGATGACCGATCACTTGCGCGTAGACCGCGAGGGTGGCGACTGCGAGCGCGAGCGCAATCCAGAGGTCGTTAGGCGCAGGCCGCCGCGCCGACTCGTTCGTCGGGCGCTCTTCCGGTTGCCCAGCGGAAGGGAGCTGGCCCCTGTCAACCGGAGTGCGGTTTCGCTTTTTTGTTCCGACGGTTTTCCTCGCCACGCGTCCGATAGCCTACACGGCTGAGGAAAAATTCAGACAGGATTTAAGATGGGGCGGCAGCGGCTCTGCGCTCGCTACTTCGTCAGAAGCTTGATCGCGTCCCGCAATTCCGCGGCGCGCTCGTAGAGCTCGCTCGCGATCGCGATTTCCATCTCTCGCTGCATGATTTCGAGCTTCGAGAGCGGGCGCTTCGATCGGACTTCTTCGAGCCATTCCTCGAGGAAAGCGAGTTCGGAGCTCTTCTGCGCCAGCTCCGGGAAAGCCGGAGTTCTGGAAAAATTCCTGGATGGCATCGCGGCCGCGCTCGATCTCGCGCATGGCTTCTCCGAATTTTCCATCGCCGAGAAGGATCGAAGCCTTGGCGCGCGAATTCATCATCAGCACGTAGGGCCGAAACTGCTGGAAGCTCCAGGCCAGCTCGTCGCGCTCCGTGTGTGTGGCGACAAATTCGAAGAGGTCGAGGTTGCGCTGGGTGTCGCGAATCACGGCGGGAAAATCGTTGATCTGAAAGAGGCTGAGGTAGCGGTGGTAATACTGAATGCCTTCCTGCTGCAGCTCGCTGCATTGCTCGGAATTGAGTTCGTAGGCGTCGCCGCGCGCTTCGGAACGGGCCGCGCGCCGCTGGTGATACTGGAGGAGCGATTCGCAATTGTGCGGCCGGTGGCCGTCCGGGCGTCCGGTCATTTCCATCTGGAGCATGCCGAGGTCGATGCGCAGCTGCAGCTTCTCGCGCCCATCGAGGCCGAGAATCTTGCGCACCTTGATGGCACCGCTCTCGTGCGGCCAATCATTCAGGAGGGTGTTGAGGTCGAGGCTCATCGTCACTTTAACGTTCGGACATTCACTCTCCATCTGTCAATGGCTGCTGCGATGGACGATCGAAGATCACGAAGGGAATTCGCGTCGCGCGGGCGAGGGATGCGGAACGGCAGGAAGACGTTACGGACGGAAACCGGTGAATCAATGGTTTCCTGATTTTCAGATGTCTTGGGAGATGTCACCCTCTCGACAAGGTGGAACACGAGATCGATCAGTTTATTCGGTTCCTCGCCACCGAGCGCGGTCTCTCCGAGAACTACCAACTCTCGACCCGTCACTCACTGACGGAATTTGCGACCTGGTCGTCCCAGACGCGCGAGGTTACGAGGCCGGGCAAGGTGACGCTGCCGCTGATCAGCGAGTATCTCGCAGTACAAAAACGCCGCGGACTGGCGGCGTCATCGATCAAACTCGTGGTGGTGGCGTTGAAGATTTTCTTTCGTTTCCTGCTCGCGAAAGGACGGATCGATCGTGATCCGACGGAGACGCTGACGCTGCCGCGGATCGAGCGTTATCTGCCGGAAACGTTGAACGAGTTGCAGGTGGAGCAGTTGATCGAGAGCATCAATACGACCCAGCCTCGCGGGCTGCGCGATCGTGCCATCGTCGAGCTGCTCTATGCGAGCGGCTTGCGCATCTCCGAGCTGGCGAACGCGCGCCTCGAGAATTTCAACGCAGAGGAGCGAATCCTGCGCGTGACGGGAAAGGGAAACAAAACGCGGCTCGTGCCGGTGGGTGGGAAAGCATGCGCGGCGCTGGCCGCTTATGTCTCAACGGAGCGTCCTCAACTGGTCAAACCGCGCTCCCGCAGCGAGATCTTCCTCTCCGCGCGCGGGACGAAGTTAACGACCGTCCGGCTCTGGCAGATCGTGAAAGAGCGAGCGCGGCAATCCGGACTGGAGGCGAATATTTACCCGCATCTTCTCCGGCACAGTTTTGCGACCCACTTGTTAGGCAACGGCGCCGATCTGCGGATCATCCAGGAACTGCTCGGCCACGCGGACATCTCGACGACGCAAGTCTACACCCATGTGGATCAGCAACGGCTGAAGGCGGTGCACCGGAGGTTTCATCCACGGGCGTAGTCCCGACCGAATCGACGGGCCACAGTAGCGCTCGCTCCGGAAGCTGGACGCCCGCTAGACTCGCCTCATGAAACGTTTTTTCGTGCTCGTTTTCTTGAGTGCCGCGGCAGCGTTCGGGATTTGGTACGCCATGCGCACCGGCGGCTTGAGGACCTCGAGCGCGAATGTCGCCGCGCTCTTGCCGAAGGAAACGACCGCGCTGATCCACGTGCCGGACGTGAATGGGACGCGCGCCAAATGGCACGAAACCGATCTTTACAAACTGTGGCGCGAACCGGCGTTGCAGGATTTTCTGCAAAGACCGCTTTCCCAAATGCCCAAGAGCGAGGCGGTGCGGCAAAGGCTCCAGCAGATGGAAGCGCTGCAGATGAAGGACGCGTTCCTCGCGATCACCTCCTGGGAAAACAATCAGCTGAAAATGCTTGGCGGTTTCCGGTTCAATGGAAGCGCGGAGGAAGCGGAGAAGGTGGTCGGTCAATGGCGTGTCCGGGTGCAGCAGGCCGCGCCCGAAGTAAAACATGAGACCGTAACCTACGAGAAACACCGCATCGACGTGGCCAGCCACGACGCGGTCACCGTGGCTACGGTGTATGATGCGGACTGGTTCTTCGCCGCGAACGACTTGCCGGCATTGAAAACATTGCTCGATCGCGCGGACGGGCGCCTGAAGGATGCGGCCACCGCGCTCGCCGCGGACGAGAACTACACCGCGGCTTTCAAGCACATGCCGGCGAGCTACGCCGTGTTCGCCTACGGGCGTCTGGATCGTTATTTCGCGCGGTTGGCCAAGGAGTTGCCGAAGGACGGAAGCACAAGCGAACAGTTCTCGTTGCTCCAGCAAATACGCAGCATCGCCGGGGCGACCGGGTTTGAGAACGGCAAGATCCGCGATGTCCTTTTCGTGAGCATGCCCAAGGCGAAAGACACGAGTGACCTGAGCCGTTCGTCGCTCGCCCTGACCACACCAGAGTCCTTTCTCTACTTCGCGAGTTTCCTCCATTTGCCGAACCAGATGCCGGATGCGCAGAAAGCCGCAGCCAACGGTTTCCCGGCTGCCATGCAAGGCTTGCTGACAGCATTCACCGCCAAAGGCATCTCGCTGGAGGACTGGAAGAACGCTTTTGCGTCGGAGCTTGGCGTCATCGGTGACTGGCCCGAAAAGGCGCGGCTGCCCGCGCTTTGCGCGACGTTGCCGGTGAAAGACGCCGCAAAGGCGAAGGAGATCATGGCAACAATCGCGGCGACCACCGGCGAAGGCAGCGCCTGGACGGCATCGGAGAAAGAGGGCGTGCAATATTATTCTCAGCCACCGGCGAACCCGATGGTCCCGCTTGCGCCGACGATCGGTCTCTCGAATCAGTTGTTCGTCGCGGGACTCGACACGGCGTCAGTCGAGGCCACGATCAAGCGCGGCGGGTCGAGCAGCGCCGGTTTGGCCACGTCGCAGACTTTCAAAGGCGCGGAAGCACTTGTCCCCGCGCCGCAGTCTTCGTTTGCTTACTTTGACTCGGCCATGTTTTACACACGGTTGGACGCGGCCGTGCGGCCAATGCTGATCATGGCCGCGGCTTTCATGCCTAAAGTCGCGGAGACGGTCGATCTGGGGAAGCTGCCGGCAGCCGAGGTCATTGCGAGACACTTGAGTCCCATAGTCATGTCCCAGACTTATCAAGGCGACGGTTACATGACGGAATCCGTCGGACCGGTGTCGATTTATCAAGCGGCGCTCGGGATTGCAGCCCTCACCGGAATGGGCGCGTCCTTTTATCAGCACCAGGTGCATGGCGGCGGTCTGAGACAATGCGCCGGCATCGGCCGCAGGCACGCCAACGACGCCGAGTGTGACGCCTTCGCCCGATCCCGACGAGACACCGGAGCCGGAACCGTGATTTCCCTGGCCTTCCGCGAACGGCTCAAACGCCTTATCCGGCTGGGTTTGTGCGCTCTGCGTGAGAATTTGCTGCCATTTTTCCTCGGACATGTTATCGTCAGCGCCTTATGGCCATTTTGAAGAAAAACGCGTTCTCCCGCCGGGTTCCGGACCTCGTCACCGAGGAGTTGGTTGCAGTCCTTTCGCGCCGCGCCTCGTTCGAGTTCAAGCAACTTTTCGATGTCGTGCATGAAAACCTGCGCGCCCGAAATGCCGCCAGCGGAGGCGAGGAAATGCTGCGGCTGCGCGCGTACGAAAAACTTCAGAATCTGGTCGCGCGGGGCGCGGTGAAAAAGACGGGCAAGAAATACAAAGGTCTGCCCGCGGCTCTCGCGCAAGCCATCGCACCCCAAAATGGTCACATCCCGGGCGCTCCTGCGAAGCCGGTGACGGCTGCGACGAAGTAGCGCGCGCGCGTCGCAATTCGGCTTGCCCGGATGATTCGCGATTACCTGCCGGTCCTGCTCCACATCCTCGTGGCCATCGGGTTTGCCGTTTCCGCGCTGGTCGTCAGCGTGATCCTCGGCAAGGCCGGCAAACGCACTCGGATAAAGGACTCGGCCTACGAATGCGGGATGCTTCCACAGGGCGAAGCACAGCCGCGCTTCAGCGTGAAGTTTTACCTGGTCGCGATGCTCTTTATCCTCTTCGACCTCGAGATCGTCTTCATGTACCCGTGGGCGGTGGTTTACAAGGAATCGATCGTCCAGAGCAAGGCCATCTTCTGGAGCATGCTCAGTTTTGTTTCGATCTTGATGGTCGGATACGTTTACGCGCTGAAAAAAGGCGCACTCGACTGGAAAAAGTAGGCCGCCCAGCCGGGTCAGATATTGCCGGGAATGGCCGCCCTTCAGGCTTGCGTGACCCATCGTCTCCGCCTAATCCTGTAGCCCGCCATGGTGCATCACGTCGCGCTCTTCAAACTCAAGCCGGAAGTCACGCCCGCGCGGGTGGAGGAGATGATGATGAACGCCCGTATGCAGCTCCTGAAAATCCAGGAGGTGCTCAGTATCAAGTGCGGGAAGCGCATCAAGCCAGAGATGGCCTGGCCTTTTTTCATCGCGATCGATTTCGAGTCGATGGACAAATACGACATCTTTTGCGAAGACCCGATCTACGTGAAGTTCGTCGAAGAAGTGATCAAACCGAATGTGGCGGAGACGCTCGCGCTCGACTTCGAGATGGATCCGGGCGAGACGTGCAGTTTTCGTAATTTCGGATTGCGGAAACCGGATACCGGAAAGAGCAATCCACGTCTTGCCTTCGGTCTTTCCGAAATCCGGTTGCTCCGAAATCGCCCGTGCGACTCGCTTATCTCTACTCCCGCTATCCGGTGCTTTCGCAGACATTCTGCGACACCGAGATGCTCGAATTGGAGCGGCGCGGCGTTGAGCTTGTCATTGCCTCAATGTACCCGCCGAAGACGCCGGTGCGTCACGAGTACCTGGCGCGTTTGCGCGCGCCGGTGCACTACGCTCCCGAAAAACCTGCTCTGGAGCGCCTGGTTCGGAACGCGAAGCGCGCCGGGCGCTGGCCCGAAACGCTGATCGCGCGAGCACGAACGGAAATACGGACCCGACTACAAGGCCGCGTTGCGCGCCCGCAACGCGCTTTTTTTCGTCGACCTTTTCGAGCGCGAACGCATTCACCATTTTCACGTCCACTTTGCAAATCGTGCCGCGCACACGGCGCTCTTCGTGAAAGCGATCAGCGGGATCCCGTTCAGTGTCACCGCGCATGGACAGGATTTCATGATCGATCTGGGAAACGAGGAACTGCTGCGCGAGATCTGTGAGACCGCGGAATTCGTCGCCGCCGAGACCGACTACAGCCGCGACGTGCTTGCAGCGCGTGCTCCCGCGTCGGCCAAAAAAATCTTCCGCGTCTACAACGGGATCGACCTAAGCAAGTTTTCTCGCGCCTTCGAGTCTGTGCCCTCGGGCGACCAGATTCGACTCCTGAGCGTGGGCCGGCTCGTCGCTTTCAAGGGATTCGATGTGCTGATCGACGCCTGCGCTCAACTCGCCCGCGACGGCATCGACTTCTCGTGCGAGATCGTCGGCGAAGGCCCGCTGCGAGAGGAGTTGGAGGCACGTGTCGCCGGGAACAGTCTCGCCAAGACGGTGTTTTTCGTAGGCGAGCAATCGCAGGATTACGTCCTGAAATCTCTGGCCGCGTGCGACATTTTCGTCCTGGCGGCGCTGATCGACGCGCGCGGCGCGAGCGATGTTTTTCCCACCGTCATCGCAGAAGCGATGACCAGCAGCAAACCAGTTGTCTCGACAACCGTCGCCGGAATCCCGGAACTCGTCGCGCAAAACGAAACCGGCCTGCTGGTTCCGCCGCGGGACGCCCCGGCGCTCGCCGCCGCGATCGCACGATTGATTCGCGATGGCTCGCTCCGTGCGACGTTGGGCCGGGCAGGCCGAGTCCGCATCGAAAAGCAGTTCGCCATCGAGAATACTATCGAGCCGCTGTTGCAACGCTTCCCGACCGGCAATAAAGCTGCGGCAGCACGCTGATGAATAAGAAAGCCATTCTTCTCGCGGGCGGCGCGGGCACCCGCCTTTACCCGCTTACCCAAATCGTCTGCAAGCAGCTGCTGCCGGTTTACGACAAACCGATGATTTGCTACCCGCTCGCGACGTTGATGCTCGGCGGGTTGCGCGAGATTCTGATCATCTCAACGCCGAAAGACCTGCCGATGCTCCAGGACTATCTCGGCGACGGCTCGCGTCTCGGAATTCGCCTCGAGTATGCCGCGCAACCGAAACCCGAAGGCATCGCCCAGGCGTTTCTGATCGGCGCTGATTTTCTCGGCGACTCCGGCGCCTCGCTCATTCTGGGCGACAACATCTTTTACGGAAAACTCGACTTCTACCGGGCGGCCCTCGCGGTCGAAAATGGCGCCTGCATTTTCGGTTATCAGGTGCGGGATCCCGAGCGCTACGGCGTGGTCGAGTTCGGGCCGGACGGCAAAGCCATCAGCCTGGAAGAAAAACCGAAGCAGCCGAAAAGCCACTTCGCGATTCCCGGTCTCTATGTTTACGACGAACGCGTGGTGGAATTTTGCCGGAGCTTGAAACCTTCGGCGCGCGGCGAGCTTGAGATCACCGATCTCAATCGGTTTTACCTCGAGCGCCACCAACTTCACGTGAAGGTGCTCACTCGCGGCATGGCCTGGCTCGATACCGGCACGCAGACCAGCCTGCTCGAAGCGGGAAATTACATCGCCACGATCGAGCATCGGCAGGGTCTGAAAATCGCCTGCCTGGAGGAAGTCGCGTTCGCGCTGGGTTTATCGAACAAGCTGCGCTTGCAAGAATCATCGACGGGCTACCGAAGGGCGAATATCGCGATTATCTCGCGCTTGTTTGCGACGAAGCAAATCCGTCGGCGGCATAGGTGGTTCGAAGCCACCCGCTAGCAGACGGGCCGAAGCGCTTACCGCGGTTGCTCTCGCAACAAGTGGCTCGTGTCAGCCAGCAACTTCGTCACCCCGTCCGGGGCGGTGACATCGTAGTAGCCGCGAATCGTTCCCCGGCGATCGACCAGGACCGCGCGAGTGCTGTGCACCGGAACTCCTTCCTCATCCGCTCCGTCGGAGACGGCGAGTTTGAAGCCATTGCGGGTGAGGTCGTAGATCGCAGTCACTGGACCGGTCAGAAAATCCCACCGACCGGGCCGGGCATGAAGGCGCTCGGCATAATCACGCAACACTTCGGGAGTGTCCGTTTTCGGATCGACCGTAAAGGAGACCAGGTGAACGTCTGATTTCTCCAACGGTCGCTGCAGTTCGCTCATCCGGCTGCTGATCAATGGGCAGGGCCCGCGACAACTGGTGAAAACGAAATCTGCGATCCAGATCTTTCCGTTTAGCTGCGCCGAGCCGAACGGCTGGCCGTCCTGATTCACCAGTTGGAAAGACGGAACCGTGCCTAACGAGGCCAGCGGACGCTGAGCCAGTTGATTTACCTGGCCGCGCCAGATAAGGAAAAAGACTGTCGCGACCAACAGGGGAAAACCGAGCAGGATGGTTTTCCAGGCGACGAACGCCCGGGGAAACGGGACGACGCACCGGGACGGAAACTGCACTCATGATTTGGTAAGGACCAGCGCGAGCAGCAAGAGTGGAAGATAAATGATCGACGTGAGGAACAGTGCGCGCGCCGCCCGGAGCGTCTTCTGGCGGTGAAACGCCATCGCCATGGCGGTAAACCAGCCTCCGAGCGCCAGGGCCACCGGCAGATACACCGCACTCGTTAGGCCGACGTAAAACGGCATGCCCGGTGATGATCAGCAGGAGCATGCAAAACAAAACGCTCTGGCTCGCGCTTCGCGCCCCGGTTTCATCATCGCGCGACAACATTTGAAACCCGGCCCGCGCGTAGTCTTCGCGATACATCCAGGCGATGGCGAAAAAATGCGGCATTTGCCAGCAAAACAGAATCGCAAAGAGACTCCAGGCCGGCCGGCTCCACATTCCCGGACGCAGCCGCCCAGCCGATCATCGGCGGCAAAGCGCCCGGGACCGCACCGACCAGGGTGTTCGTCGTGCTGATTCGCTTGAGCGGCGTGTAGCCAAAAATGTAGATGCCGATCGTGGCGGCCGCGAGGAGCGCGCTTAACCAGTTGCAGATCACCGCAAGGTAAACCACACCGGCAACGGCGAGCACCGCGCCGACGATGAAGCGCGTCGCGCGGGAGCATGCGACCGGAAGGAATCGGCCGCTCCTTCGTGCGCTGCATGAGCGCATCGAGCCGGCGTTCCCACCATTGATTGAGCGCGGCCGCGCCGGCCGCGGCCAGCGCCGTGCCGAAGACGGCGTGAAAAAGCGCCAGCAGATCGACCGGACCCCGCGCACCGAGATAAAAGCCGACCGCGGTCGTCAGCAGCACCAGCAGGGTTAGTCGCGCTTTGACGAGTTCCGCGAAATCGCCAAGGCGACCGCTTCGTGAGCCGGTTTCGCGCGGGACCGCGGGTTCGATGAGCAGCAGTCTTCACCGCGCGGGCACTCCTTCCGGCATCCGAGACTCGCGCGCTTCGCGCCTAACGAGTCTGTCGGGCACACGCAATCTCAGAGCCAACGCAGAGATGCTGATACCGAACGCAAGCATGGTGGCACCGACCGCCACATGTGCGGTCGCGATATCAGCCGCCTTGTTGCTCCAGATCGTCCACGCCCCGAGGGTGATCTGACAGGCGAGGAGCAAGACCCAGAACGTCGCCAATCGTCGAGAGCGATTTCGCATTCTCCCGGCGCGAGCCGAACCAAGCACGCGATCACGCCGACCGCGATCATGACGGCGACAATGCGATGCGCCATCTGCAGCCAGATTTGAACGGCGGTCACCTCGGAGAGCGCGCGGGCTTCGCGCCACTGGTTGATCGCGGCAAGGTTCTCGGCGCTGACGTCGGGAAGCACTTGTCCGTAGGCGGTCGGGAAATCGAGAATCGAAAGATCGCGATGTTGATGCCGCATCGTCGCGCCGAGCCCCAGCTGCACGTAGATCAGCAGTGGTCGTCGCGATCGGTAACCAAAGCGATATGCGGTGACGCTGCCTTGCGAGCGTGACATTCGGTGCCAGAAGCGCGACGTCGCCAGCGCGATGAAAACGAGCAAGCCAAGAAACGCCTGCGCAAGGCAGGCGTGGAAAATTCCGATCTCATCCTTCAGCAACGTCACGCGCAAGCCACCCGAGCACGCCCTGCAGAACCACCGCGCCCAGCGCGACCAAGCCGAGATTCCGAAGCCAGCGGCGCGACTCCGCACGCCAGAGCCAGACCGCCAGGATGATGGTGAGAAATCCGACGGTCGAAGCGATCAGGCGATGGGTGTGTTCGAAAAAAATTCCGCCAACCCATTGCGAGACCGGAAAGAAAAACATGTTGTAGCCGAAAGTCGTCGGCCAATCCGGAACAGCGAGGCCAACGCCTTTGCTCGTGACCATTCCGCCGCTGCAAATCAGGAAAAGCGTGGCGACCGCGGTGAACCAGGCAAAGCGATGCAGCCAGCGGTTCGTCGAAGCAGGCAGCATCGCTCGCAGCATACCGAAGTCGATCGGCGCGCAACAGGCGGAAACTTTGTTCGGCGCGTCGCCGGCTGCCGATTCCGCCGGGAGCGACGCTCGCCTGCGGTTCGGCAGGCTTCGGTGCTCCGGCAGGCGGCGACGGTCGCCTGGATTGGCTTCGCCTTCGGGGTGAGCGCGGCGCGCGGCGGCGCGCTCGGCGTCCCGGAAAGTTCCACGCGTTCCTTCAACCACGCCTGATAATCCTCGGGCGTATCCACCACGAGGATCCCCTTCATGCCGTAATGACCGAGACCGCAGAGCTGACCGCAAACCACTTCGTAGGTGCCGGTCTTGATCGGCCTGAAACCACATCGGAATGACCTGGCCGGGAATCGCATCCTGCGCGATCCGCATGTTCGGGAGCGCGAAATTGTGGATCACATCCTTCGATGAGAGCTCGATGATGACCGGCCGGTTCGACCGGCACGTGCAATTCGCCAAGGACAACAAGGTCATCCTTCGCCGCCGGATCGTTCGAGTCGAGCCCGAGCGGATTCGAATTGCTGACCAGATGCGATGTCGCGCCGGCCGAAACTGACCGTCCGGACCGGGCAAATGAAAGTTCCAGTTAAATTGCTGACCAATCGCGTGAACAAGAATCGCATCCTTGTCGTCGGGAAATTCATTCACGCGCTTCGCCCAGAGCGGGACGGCGAAACCAATCAGCAGGACGGCTTCGATCAGGACGACGGCAAATTCCAGATGCGTCGAGATGCCGCTCTTCACGCCTTCGTGATCGGCCACCGGATGACGGCTCTTGCGGAAACGGATGAGGACATAAATGAAGAAGACCGACCACCCGACAAAGAGCGCGCCCATGAACCAATGGCAGAACTCGATGATGTGATCGATCTGGTAGCCATGCTCGGAAGCATTCGGCGGCATGCCGATGAATTCGTTGATCAGGGCGAGACTAATCATACTTGTCCAAATCTTCGTCGGTCAGTTCCTGATGCGGCTCGAGCGGCATGTTGGCATGTCGCCAAAGATGAAAACTGAAGGCGCCCACACCGCCGAGGACGGACATGACCGCGCCCATCAGAACCCAGATCGCGATCGCCATGTGCTGCGGTGGTCTTGGCATCCTTCGCGCCCATAGCAAACCGAGCAGGCCAGCGCCTGCCCGGTCTGGCGAGCCGAGAAAGAGCAGCCAGCAGCGACGAGCAGTCTTCGTCTTCATGTGATCATGCGAAGCCGTTTCATTTTCCGATAAAACCAAACGCCGTAAACGATCAGCGCGACCGCGGCCGACAAAGGAGCAGATCGCGCCGATCCGGATAAACCGGCGCGCCTCCGATGCGAATTGACCCAGAGGCACCAGGCGCCGACTCCCGAGCGCGAGCAGCGTCGAGAAGGTGATGAAGACGATGTGAAAACCTTTGAGGGACATTTAGCGAGTGATCGGATCGTACCAGGCGAAGATAGGTGAGCCAGAAAAGGCCAAGGACGAAAAAGCACGGTGAAGATCAGGATGCGATAGATCAGCTTTTTCTCCGCCGAAAGATGCATGAAAATGGCCGCGACCAGGCCGGCCTTGAAAGTCGCCACCAGCATCGCGACCGCCACGTTCGCCTTCTGCGTTCCGAAGTTGACATAGGAGAGAGAAGACGGTGAGGCCGGTGAAGACGAGCAAGGTCGCGCCGACCATCAGGTAACCGCGAACGTGCTTGCAGACGTCGTGGGCGTCATGCTCGTCGTGCGTGCGTCTCCGCGGTCTCGGCGGCAGCGTTCGGTGCGGTTTCGTTCATTGTTTAGAGCAGGTAAAAGAGCGGGAAAACAAAGATCCAGACCAGATCAACAAAGTGCCAGAACAACCCGGCGACCTCAACTCGATTGGCGAGATGCTCCGGGTTTGCGCTTGTAAAGATTTCGCACCCGACCGGCAGCCAGAAATAGATGAAGACAATCACGCCGCCGAGCACGTGCAATCCGTGCAGCCCGGTGATCGTGAAGTAGGTCGCGAAATAGGTGCTGTGCTTCGGCAGAAACATCGTCGCGCAGCTCCACATCTTCCTTTTCGACCTTCGCAATCTTTTCCGTCGGCGGCAACGTAAAGAAAATGCGGCCGATCCATCGCCGGATTGGTCGGATCGGCATACACCGGATCGAGCGCGATTTCGTATTCCTTGATGTTGGCATCGTGCAGCGCCTCGTGATTGTGCAGATGACCGGTGATCTCGACCCGCGGCGGCAGTCCTTCGGCGAGCAGATGCTTGTTCCCGAGGTACGGCTCATATTTCTCGAGCGCATCTCGGCTTAATGTAACGCGCCGAAGTGCTCGAACTTCTGCGGCCATTCGTAGGCCAGTTTCACCACCAGGAAGATGACGCCGCAGAGGATCGTGATCCCCATGTAAACCTTGTAGCGGGCGAACTGCCGCATCTTGAGCGACGCCCACGCCAGCACCACCGTGACCGACGAGGCGATGAGGATCGCGGTGTTCATCGTGCCGACCGGCACGTTCAGCAGACCGTGCGGCCAGTAGCCCGGCGCGGCATCGAGCCGCAGGAAAATGTAGGCGGAGAACAGTCCGCCGAAGAGCATGACTTCCGAGGCGAGAAAGAGCCAGATGCCGACCTTCGCGTTCCAGAGCCCGGTATCCGGCCGGGCGGTGACTGTGTAGGGAATTTCCATGGATGACGAGCGTTGGCGCTCTAGTGGACTGAGCGCCGCGGCCGCTTCGTAGGCGCGGCGATCGCTCTCGCTGAATCGGCTCGTTTTGCATCGTGAAATCCGTCTCCCGGCCCGGCAGGCTGTATTCGTACGGCCCGCGATACGCCACCGGCGCGTTGGCGAAATTGCCGTGCGGCGGCGGCGACGGCGCGGTCCATTCGAGCGTGGTCGCTTCCCACGGATTGTCGTTCACCTTCTCGCCGTGCCTGATGCTCCAGAAGAAATTGATGATGAACGGAATCTGCGCGAGGCCCATGACCCAGGCGGCGATCGAGATCGGCACGTTCCATTGGAAGCCGGTCAGGCCCCAGACCTTTTCATTGGCGAGCGTCCAGCCCTGGCCGCCGTCGTACCAGCGCCGATGCATCCCGAGCATGCCCTGCAGGAACATCGGCAGGAAAATCACGTTCATGCAGATGAGCGACGGCCAGAAATGCACCTTCCCCCAGAACTCGTTCATCATCCGCCCGGTCGCTTTCGGGAACCAAAAATAGATGCCGGCGAAGAGCGCGAAGATCGTTCCCGGCGCGACGATGTAATGGAAATGCGCGATCACGTAATAGGTGTCGTGCAGGTAGAGATCGGCGGAGTTGAAGGCGAGCGGAATGCCCGTCAGGCCGCCGATGCCGAACATCGGCAGGAACGCCGTCGCGAAAAGCATCGGCACGTTGAACCGAATCGAGCCGCCCCAGAGCGAGATGAAGAACGCGCTCAGGATGATGACCGACGGAATCGAAATGATCATCGTCGTCGTCTGGAAAAACGCGCTGACCGCCGTGCCCATGCCGGTCAGCCACATGTGATGCGCCCAGACGATGAAGGAGAGGAACCCGAGGACCAGCACCGCGAAGACGAGCGACTTGTAACCCCAGAGCGGCTTGCGCGTGTTGTTCGCGATGATCTCCGCGACGATGCCCATGCCGGGCAGAATGAGCACGTAAACTTCCGGATGCCCGAGGAACCAGAACAGGTGCTGCCAGAGAAGCGGACTGCCACCGCCGCTGATCTGCAGCGGCGCGCCGTTCACGACCAAGCCGCTCGGCATGAAGAAACTGGTCGCCGCCACGCGATCCATCAGTTGCATGACGACCGCGGCTTCGAGCGGCGGAAACGCGAGCAGCAGCAGAAACGCGGTCACGAATTGCGCCCAGACGAAGAACGGCAGCCGCATCCAGGTCATCCCCTTGGCGCGCAGCTGAATGATCGTGGCGATGAAATTGACCGCGCCAAGCAGCGACGAGGTGATCAGGAAAATAAAGCCGATGAGCCAGAGCGTCTGGCCGTTGAAAATCAGATCGATAGTTCGGCCCGTTGTCCGCGATGACCGCCAGCGGCGTGTAGGAAGTCCAGCCGCCTTTGGCCGCGCCGCCCGGAACGAAGAAGCTGACCAGCATGATGACGCCGCCGACGAAGAACGCCTGGTAGCTCGCCATGTTGATCTTCGGGAACGTCATGTCCGGCGCGCCGATCTGCAGCGGCACGACGAAATTGCCGAAGGCCGCGAAGGCCAGCGGCACGATCCCGAGGAAGATCATGATCGTGCCGTGCATCGCGCCTAACGAGTTGTAAAACTCCGGCGTCATCATCCCGTCCGGCATGCTCCCGGGTCCGAAGAATTCGCCCGAGCACGTTGCCGATCACCGGCAGCGCCTGGCCCGGATACGCCAGCTGCCAGCGCATCAGCATCATCAGACAAAAGCCGAAGAACAGGAAGATCAGCCCGCTGATCCCGTACTGGATGCCGATCACCTTGTGATCGGTCGAGATGATGTACTTCCGCCAGAACGGAAGTTCGTGGTGATCGTGCCCGGCATCGTGCTGATGCGGATCGTGGTCGGCGTGCGAATGCGAAGCGAGATCAGAGGAAGCGTCCATAATGCGGGAATCTGAAACTGAATATCAGGGCAAACTTTTCAAGAGAAAAGCGCCAATTTTCGGAGCTAGCACCGTCGGCGACAGCTCCTACGGCTTCGATTGCGGAGCGGGTGCGTTCGCGTCCGGCTTCGGTGGCGCCGCGCCTTCCCCTCCGGGCAGATTGGCGTCTTCGGGGACGGCGTGGAGATCCGCTTCTCTGAACGAAGCCGTATGCCCCGCCAACTCCTTGCGCAGAGCCGAAATTCCTTCCGGCGCGACCGGACCGCCCGTGTTTCCCCATTCCTGGCGAATGTAGGTCAGGACGTCCGCGATTTTCGCATCGTTAAGCGTCTTCTCCCAGGGCTGCATGACTGCCGAACCATACTGCGCGCCCTTCACCGTGATCGGACCCTCCAGGCCCTTCAGCACGATCATGCCGAGACGGCGCGTCCCGCCGTTAACGTATTCCGATCCGGCCAGTGGTGGATACTGTCCGGCAACACCGAGACCGTTCGCCTGGTGGCAGGTCGCACAATTGGCGGAAAAAATTTTCTTGCCGCGCTCGGCTGAAGTGAGCGTCACCGTTTGCGCCGCTCCGCCGGGGCCGACGGCGCTCTTCTTCGCGGTCGGCAGACCCCCAGGATCCAGTCCATCGCCACTGAAGTTTCCGGAATAACGACCGAGATAGGCGCCGCCACAGAAAATCGCGACTCCGTAGACCGCGATCAGCCAAATCGAGAGCGGCTCCAGACCCGCGCGCGGCTCGGTTTTCTCACGCTGGATCGCCGCGTGCACTCTGCTGCACGTCCTCGGTTTCACCGTAATCCATCCCCTGCCGGGCATGGCGATCTGGAGAGGGCGTGGACTCTTTCATTTCACCGCCTTTGCGGGCGCAGGCGGCAGAGGCCGGCGCAGTTGATTTCACCTCAGTCAAAGCATGCGATTGGTCTAACGACATCAGATACGCGACGAGACATTTGCGCATCGTAGCTGGGAACAATCTCCCAACCTTCGGGCGGCGCGTCTGGTCCACTGAGCTGGAGCGCATCGGCCGCGCGTTCGCCGCTGATCCGCCGTTTCTCATACAAGAATCGGTACGACGGCATGATGGAATCCACGGAGACGCTTCGAGGAGCGTAGAGGTGGCGATGATGCCATGCGGCCGAATAGGGCAGCAGCTCATGCTTGTCTGGAGCCGGAGCGGCAGCCGTTTGGGTTGCCGCGGGAGTAGCGCTTGCAGTTTGCGCGGCGGTCGCCGGAGTTGGCGAAGCAGCACCGGGAGCCGGAGGAGCAGCCGGAGAACCCGACGGCGCTGCAGCTCGCAGCGGTAGGATTCGCACCTGGCACAGCGGCACCCGGAGCGCCGGCCGCGCCGGCATTTTGCTCATCGGCGGGAGCACGCTTGCCAATGTTCGCGAGGTCCGGCCCCATACTCATTTTCCCTAACTGCACCGGACGTTCGAAAATGTAATCGCGCGGTGCGCTCCGGCGGTCGCCCCATTTTCGCTCAATGTCCGAGCCGGCATAGTCCGCCCGCACCTGTTGGCTGTGGCAATAGACACAACCGTTCGCCGCGTAGATCGTGCTGGCCACGATCGGCCATGCCGGATTTCGGAGCAGGATAAACATCGGTTCCGTCCTCATCCATTTGCGGATCGAGGTGCCCGATCTGGGCGTTCGGAATCACAGTCAGACCAAGCCACGAGAAGGCGAAGGTGCCCGAAGATTCCGAGAAAGAGTGGCCGGACACCTTTCATATGTGGGACTGGACCGCCTCCTCTTCCTGCGGGTTCAGAAATGTCGGCATACTCGCCGTCCGACCCAGGCCGAGCAGCATCAGGCCGAAATGAAATGCGAAGACGAAGTGCGCGACGGTCAGGAGCATGCCGGACATACTGCGGCTGCGCAGATAAGGCAGGACCGATTGCGTGCTCTCGGCGAAGGGAAGCGCTGCGATTGTTCAGGTCTGCTGCCTTGCACAATACCGCCAACGAAGAGCATCAAAATCATCAACATCACGCCATACGCGGACGCCCAGAAGTGAAGCTTGATCAGCGAGGCGTAACGCCACTCGCGACCGACCAGTCGGGGCACGATGTAATACATCGAACCGAACATGACCATGGTGAAAAAGGCGTAGAGACCGAGGTGCGAATAAGCTGAACTGACCTCGGTGAAGTGCAGGTAACGCGCCATCGACCGGAACGAAATCAACATCGCCGAACAAGCTGAAGACGGTGTAGGCAATCGCGCCAAAGACCGTGAAGCGAAGCGTCGGGCTATAGCGCATCAACGGGAAATAGCCGCGCATCGTCATGTGATGATTCAGGCCGACGGTCGCCACGGGAATGACCGCAAGGATCGATGGCCGCGATGCTCGCGGTAATCATCCAGGCCGGGAACGGTCCATCGACCAGGCGCTGCATTCCCGTCCAACTGGCGAAGAGGGCGTAGGTCCAAAATCCGATCGCCGCCAGATGGTAACTGTAAACCGGACGGCCGATCACTTTCGGAATCATGTAATAGGCGGTGCCGAGACCGATGGCTCCAAACCAGAGGATACAAGAAGGTTGTTCGCGAACCACCAGTTCACCGCGGCCTGCATCACGCCTTGCACCGGCGTGACGAAAAGCATGATCTGCGTCGCGCCGTAGAGCCACGGGAACCAGAGAAACGCGCCGAGCAAATACCATTGCGTGATGTAGATGTGTCCGCCGCGGCGGAAGCGGAACATCAGGATCGCCCAGGAAACCACGAGCGAGTAAGCGATAAACAAGACGATCGCGGCGTAAGGCGGAAACTCGAGCCATTCGTAACCCGTGCTGTCGCCGGCAAGAATCCCGCCGACACCGAGGAGAACGCCGAGATTCCAAAACGCCGCCCCCGCCACGAGCAGCAAGTGGATGCCGCAAGGTCGTGCGGCGAGAGCCGCGCCATCAACCAGATCGAGGTCCCGATTCCGGCCATCGACGCCCAGCCGAAGAGCATCGTGTTCATGTGCGCCGGCCGAACCCGGCCCCAGGTGAGGAAGCTCCACCCGCCCAGCAGATCGGGCATGTGGAGTTTGAAGGAGGTCAATCCTGCGAGCAGCGTGCCGATCAGGAGCCAGACGATCGCGGAAGTGTAGAACATCAGGACTGGCACGCGGGTCGATGCGTCGATCAGCGCGCGCTCCACTTGCTCGACGTCGTCGCGCGTGACTTCATTTGAAGTGTTCGGCGGTGTCAGCGGTATCTCGGCGGGATTCATGGGAGAATAGGTCCCATAGGACTCATGTGACGTATGGCACGATGCTCGATTCTTGCGAAACCAGCGGCGGCGCGGCATCACCAAATCAGTCGCCATCCCGATCGGTTCTTCGCGGTCAAAGATAACTTCACCGTTCTTGTCGAACTGTTTCATCCTCGCGATCAGATCAGAAAGACTCATGGCTTTTTCGGCACCGGCGATGGAGCTGCCGGCGGCGACGCGGCCGGGGCTGCGGAAGGAACGGGTTGCACCTCCGGCGCAATTGGATTCGCGGGCACCGGCTTTTTCTGCGCCAACTCGGCGACGGTCAATTCCATCGCTCGCTGAATCGGCACGCGAACCGTGCCTTTCGCCTTGTCCACCCACGCATAGCCGTGCAATGCGGCACTGGCTTCCTCGCGCACGACCTTGAGTTTATCCGCGCGCGCGGTGGCCCGTTTCTGCTCGTAGTCGTTGCCGCGCGGCATCATCCCCATCACCACCCAGACAAACAAACCGAAGACGGCGAAAAGCAGGACGACGCCCAGCCAGGTTCCAAACATGGAGCGCGGTTGCTCAAAGATGAGGGGTGGATCGTCGGCAGGCACGGTTAGTTCACAGCGCGAAGAGATTCCATCAGGCGCGGATCACGCACCGGGAACATCGAAGACTTCCCAAGAATACGCAGGTAAACGAAAGCAAGCGACGCGCCGATCCCCAGCAGCGGCACGAGATCGAGAGGGCTCAGGTGAACCCCGGTGCGATGCAGTTCCGGCATCACGACGATATACATGTCGAGCAACTGCATGAAAACGATCCAGCCGGCGACCATGCATAAATAGTTCACATGGGTCTTGGTGAAGCGCAGCAGAAGCAGCGCGAACGGGATGAAGAAGCGGCCGATGACAAGCAGCAAGCTGAGCAAGTTCCACGACTCCGTGTTGCGCAGGATGAAGTATTCCGTCTCCTCCGGAATGTTCGCGTACCAGATGAGCATGTACTGGCTGAAACCGATGTAGGCCCAGAAAACGGTGAAGGCGAGCATCCACTTTCCCATGAAATGGTAAGTGCTCGTTAGTCATGATGTTCTCCAGGTAACCGGCCTTGCGCAGGGCGGCCATGACCAGGACCGCGAGCGACATCGAACTGCCGCAGGCGCCGGCAAAAATGTAAACGCCCCACATGGTGGAGAACCACTGGTAGTTCAGGCGGCCAGCCAATCCCACGCGCCGAAAGTAAGTGAAAGGCCAAAAAGCGGCAGCCCGATGAAAGCCAGCCGGCGCATCGTGAGCGTCGAGGCAGGATTGCCGTCCCGATCCTGTCGCACCGACAGCTTGCGAAACAGAAAGGCGAACAAGCTGAAGTAGGCGAAGAAGAAAACCGCCCGAATGGAAAGAACGGCAGGTTCAAATACGCCCTCTTGCTATCGAGCACGTGATCCACTCCGCGGGCAATGTTCATCCATTCGTAGAGATGATGACGGAGCAGAAAGACCGGAATGAAGAACAGGGCGACCAACGGAAAAAGCATGGCCGCATTTTCCCAGTGACGTCGCACGATGACCGACCATTCGGCATCGACCGCGTGGTGCACGATGATCCAGAAAAACGATCCGGCACAGAGGGTGAAGAAGAACGCCCAACCAAACAGCCAGGAGTAAGCGAACTGTTCCGGCCAAAAAAACGCGCCGAGGACGCCGAGGCCGAGACCGACAACCGCGATGACTCCGAGAATGAACGAGAGCCCGGCGAAGCGGCTGTTCTCGAAATATTCGCCTTCGGGCGTCGGCACCACGTGTGATCGCTCGCTCATGGTTTCTCCAGTTCTGCCCGAGCGTTCGGGCGGCACATCCGCGATGGTGGAATTCTGGCTCCGCTGCAACGCGCGCAGGTAGGCGATGATCGCCCAACGATCGTTCACGGTCACATTCGGGCCGTAGGCGAGCATGGTGTTTTTCCCGTGCGTGATGGTGTTGAAGATCTCACCGTCAGCCATGTTGCGGATGCGCTCATCCTGCAAAGTGACCACCGTCGCCAGGCCATACTGCTTCGCGATCCCATTACCCGCCGCGGCCGCGCCGTGACAGACCGCGCAGTTGATATTGAAACGCTGCTCGCCGCGCAACATCAGCTGCGGCGTCACTTCCAACGGAATGCCGGTGCCCCAGTTGGCGCCCATCTTCCCGGTGTTGAAGTAATCAGTTCCGGCGCTGAAGGCGATCCGCGGGTGCAGCTTCTCCGCCACTTTGAGCAGGCGCACTTCCCGGGCTCGCTTGCGCCGCCGGCGCAGGCATGTCGTAGCCAATCGGAACTGTGCCAGCAACCGGGACGCGCGAGCCGCGGTCGTCGGCGAAAAATCCGAGCGGCGCCTGCGCGCGCACCTTCGGCTGACGCACCATGTCCGGGAAAACTTCGATCGGCGAGCCGGTGCTCTTTTGCCCGCGGAAACCGAGGAACGACGACCATCGCGATGCCGGTGAGCAGGAAGATGAGAAAGAAGCCGCGCAGCATAACTAGTCTTCGTGCACCACGGTGATGTGTTGACCGCCGGTCTCCTGCGAGTAACTCTTCGCGCCTCGCTCTCGGTAAACCGCGGATCGCGCGCTTCAATGACGAGGAAGAAGCCGTCGTTCGTCACGCGGCTGAAACGTTCCCAGTTAAAGACCGGATGATACCAGCGCGGCAGTCCGTTCATGATCAAGCACGGCAAAGAAACGCGGCGAAGGCGGAGAACAGAATCGTCAGCTCGAACATGATCGGGAAAAACGCCGGGACCGTTCGCCAGTCGATACGGCTTTCCGTGGACGATCAATGGATAGATGAACGATGACGGACCGAATTCGAGAACGAGCGCGGTAAGCAAGCCGGTGATACCGCCAGCAGAGCACAACCGCGCTCAGCCACGATTTGCCGAGTCCCATCGCGTCGTCCATCCCGTGAATCGGAAAGGGCGAGTGCACATCCCAGCGTTTGAAACCCGCGTCGCGCACGCGCTTGGCCGCTTCGTAAAGCGCCGCCGCGCTCGGGTATTCCGCCCCAATTCCGTAGACTTTGTTCCCGGACGGCGTTCTCACGCGTGCTCCTTTCCGCCGGCCGCGACCGGGTGATGTTCTTCCGGCGGATGCGTGATGCGGATCAGCTTCCGGCAGGACGATCTTCACTTCCGACATCGCGATCATCGGCAGGAAGCGGATGAAGAGCAGGAAGAGCGAAAGGAAAATTCCGAACGTGCCGATGAACGTCCAGATATCGACCCAGGTCGGGATAAAACATTCCCCACGACGACGGCAGGAAATCGCGGTGCAATCCGCCGACGATGATGACGAAACGCTCGAACCACATGCCGGCGTTGACGCACATGCAGACGAAGTAGACGACGTAGATGTTGAAGCGGAACTTCTTGAACCAGAACAACTGCGGCGCAAGCGCATTGCAGAAGAGCATCCCGACCCACCAGTACCACCAGTAGGGACCGAAGCATGCGATTGTAGAACGCGTAACGCTCGTACTGGTTGCCGCTATACCAGGCGATGAAAAATTCCATCGCGTAGGCGTAGCCGACGATCGAGCCGGTGAGCAAAATGATCTTCGCCATCTTGTCGATGTGCTGCGGCGTGATGATGTCCTGCAGCTTGTAAATGGCGCGCGCCGGAATCATCAGCGTCAGCACCATGGCGAAGCCGCCGAAGATGGCGCCGGCGACGAAGTAGGGCGGGAAGATCGTCGTGTGCCAGCTCGGAATGACCGACGTGGCGAAGTCGAAGGACACGACGCTGTGCACCGAAAGCACCAGCGGCGTGGAGAGGCCGGCGAGGAGCAGATAGGCCATCTCGTAGTGGCGCCAGTGGCGGTTCGAGCCGCGCCAGCCGAGCGGCGAAGATTCCGTAGAGGAGCTTCTTGATCTTGGTCGTCGGCGCGATCGCGCATGGTCGCCAGGTCCGGAATCAAGCCCGGTGTACCAGAAGAGCACCGAGACCGTGAAGTAGGTCGAGACCGCGAACACGTCCCAGAGCAGCGGGCTGCGGAAGTTCGGCCAGATGCCGTAGTTGTTCGGCACCGGCGCGAGGAACCAGGCCATCCAGACGCGGCCGACGTGAACGCCCGGGAAAATCGCGGCGCACATCACCGCGAAGAGCGTCATCGCTTCGGCCGCGCGGTTGATCGAGGTGCGCCATTTCTGCCGAAGCAGAAACAGGATCGCCGAGATCAGCGTGCCGGCGTGGCCGATACCGATCCAGAACACGAAGTTGGTGATGTCCCAGGCCCAACCGACCGGATGATTCAATCCCCAGACGCCGACGCCGGTGGAAATCTGGTAGCCGAGGCAGAAGAGACCGAACACCGCGACCATCGAAGTGACGGCAAAAGCGACCCACCACCAGCGCGGCGCCGGACCTTCGATCACGCCGGCGATGCGTTCGGTGATCCAGCCGAAGTTCCGCTTGTTCAGGACGAGCGGAACGCGCGCGAGCGGTTTCGCCGACCGAAGCCGATGACTTCGTCCGCGATCACATCTGGAGCTGTGGTTGCGCCGTCCATTCGCATGCTAAGCTACGGATTACAGGATTGACTCGGATTCGCAATCGAGTCGTTCCTGTCGTCGTCCGGTTTCATCACGGTGTTCGTCCGCTCGACCGCGCTTGTCGTCGGTTCGGGACGTGTTGCGTCCGTGATGCCCTTCAGCCTATGCGCGAGGCTCGCCACGGCGATCTGCTTCGCGTCCGGCATCTTCGGATTCGGATTGCGAATCCGCGCCAGGTAACTCGTGCGCGGGTTCACGTTCAGATATTCGAGCAGCCGGTAATTGCGGTCCTGCGCCTTCATCTTCGAAACGCGGCTCTCGGGATCGTTGACGTCGCCGAAAACAATCGCCTCCGTCGGGCAGGCCTGCGCGCAGGCGCTCGTGAATGAATCGCGCGGAATCAGCGTCTTGTCCGAAGCGCCCGCCTTCACCTGCGCGGCGATCTTCGCCTCCTCGATGCGCTGCACGCAGTAGGTGCATTTCTCCATCACGCCGCGCATGCGCACGGTGACGTTCGGATTCTTCTGCAGCTTCATCGCTGTCCGGCGCGCCCTTCTTCGTCAGCGGCCCGAGATATTCCTGATAGACCCGAGCACGCCCGCGATCTTTTTCTTGCCGACCGGCCGCTGGTTGTAATCGAAGAAATTGAAGCGCCGCACTTTGAACGGGCAGTTGTTCGCGCAATACCGCGTGCCGATGCAGCGGTTGTAGGCCATGACGTTGAGGCCGTCCTCGCTGTGCACGGTGGCGTTGACCGGGCAGACGGTTTCGCACGGCGCGTTCTCGCAGTGCTGGCACATCATCGGCTCGTGCACCATCTCCGGATTCTTCCGGGACACTCGCCCCGGTCCTGGTTGAACGGCTTCGCGCTCGCGTAATAGCGGTCGATCCGGATCCAGTGCATCTCGCGGCCATGGCCGACCTGCAGTTTGCCGACGATCGGGATGTTGTTTTCCGCCTGGCAGGCGATGACGCAGGCGCTGCAACCGGTGCAGACGTTAAGATCGACCGTCATGCCCCATTGCTGCGGCGCAGTCAGCGGCGGATGGGTGTAGAGCGATCGGCAAGACGGCGTCGGCAGTTCCTCGTCGCCGGCGATCTCCTTCACGAAGTCGTTGTCCTCGCGGTAACGCTCCAAGGTCGCTTCGCGCACGAGACCGCGACCTTCGATGCTCCAATGTTCCTGCGTCGTCGCCAGCGGGTAGGTGCCCGGCCACCTTGGCCACCTTGACGCTCTTAACGGTCTTGTCGTCGGCGACGATGAAATGCGGGTTGGTGCTCGTGCGGAGCAGGTAACCATTGAAGCCGGTCCCGTCGCCCGCGGGCGGGTTCGCACCGGACGAAGCCCCCGCGTAAGGCAGTACGCCGCCGACTCCGAGGGTGCGGCCGTAGCCTAACGAGATCGTGATGGAATTGTCGACGTGTCCCGGCACGATCAACGCCGCGATCACGAGCTGGCGTTGCAGCGGCTTGCCCTTCCCGTCGAGGCGTCGATTCCGTCACCGTGATCTGCAGCAGATCGCCGCTCTCGACTTTCAAATGCTTCGCATAATCCGGGCTGATGAGCGCGGCATTGTCCCACGTCAGTTTCGTGATCGGGTCCGGCATTTCCTGGAGCCAGCCGTTGTTGATGTAGCGGCCGTCGTCCACCGAATAACTGCGGACGAGCACGATCTCGGGCGAATCCGCGTCGGGCGCCGGCGCGGAGGACCAAAGGGTGTGCGCCACTCCGCCGGCGGCGTTGGAATTGAAAGTCGGCGGCTTGTCGCGCTGGCGGAATGTGCGCCGTGAAACCCATCGCGCAAAAGCTGCGACCACGCGGTCGCGAAATCACCCGGCGGATTGGTCGCGCGGAAAGTTTCCTGGACCAGCTCCGGTCCTTCGAGCTTCGGACCGCCGAGCAAGCCATTCAGGAATTCAATTTCCGAGACACCGCCGTAAGAGCGGGAGAATCATCGGCTGAATCGCCAGATAAGCGCCCTCCGAGGTCAGAGCATCGCCCCAGGATTCCAGATAATGCGCCGCGGGCACGTGCCAGTGACTCAGGGCCGAGGTCGCGTCCTCGTAATATCCGAGCCGAACCACTTCGGGCACCTTCTTCTGCAGGTCCGCCCAGTTGAGCGATTGCTTCGTCTCGCGATCTTCGGCGAGACCGCAAGGCGCATTGTAAACGGGGTCGCCGCCGAAAATGAAGAGCTGCTTGATCCGGCCGGCATACGATCTCGGTGGCCAACTGCAGAATGCTGTTCGTGCGCGCGCTGGCCGCGGAAATTCGCGGACGAGGAGCGTGCTCCCGATGTTCTTCAGCGCGGCGTTGATTCCGTAGACCATCAACTGCACGACCACCGGTTGCTGCGGACCGGCCACCACCAGACTTGCCCCGGATTTCGAGAGCAAATCGTTCGCGCATTCCGTCAGCCAGCGATCGTCGAACTGGATCCCCCTCACCGGCGGCTTCAAGGTGGCGATGACCGAACCAAGCTCGGCGTCTTTGCGTCGCGACCGCGATCTTGCCCGCGAGCGCATGCGTGAAAGCCGGAATCTGACTCGCCGGGCAACGCAACCGATGGTCCGCCATCGCGCCGGTGAGCGTGATAGCGATTCTCGACCACGTAGAGCCGATTCATCGTGTCCTTCGCCGCCGTCACCCGACGCCGCGAGGAGAACGCGCGCGACGAAGCGATGTCGCCTTCGCCGCAATCCAGAAAATCACTGTCGAGCGCGAGGACCACGTCGGCGCGATCGAAGCGCGGGATGAGGCGGGTATTATCGCCAAAGCTGATTTGGGTCCCGAAACTCTGCGCCTCGCTCAGCAGCGGTTCGTACTGGCACCAACGCATCCGCGGCAAAGCTTTCTCGAGTTGCGCGCGCAACCGATCGCGCGTGGGCGATAAAGCCTCCTCGGTGAGAATGGCCACGCCGGCGCCACCATCCGCGGCCAGTCGTCGGGCGAAGTTCGGCCAGATATTTTTCAAACGCGGCGCGATCGCGCGTCTCGCCCTTTTCTGACAAAACGCTTCGAACGCGTCGGATCGTAAAGATCGAGCACGGAGGCCTGCGCGAAGGCGTCGGTCTTTCCACCGCTCGCCGGGTGTAGCGGATTGCCTTCGATCTTGATCGGCCGCCCGTCGACGGTCGTGACCACGAGCGGCAACGCACCGGTGCGGCGCGGCATCGCGGTCGCATAATACAAAGGCTTGCCGGGGATGGCCCACTCGACACTTTTCGAAAACGGCACCAGGTGCGCTTCGGGTCGGCGGCAACTGCTCATCCCGAGACCCGCCAGCGCCATCGACGCACCCATCAATTTCAAGAAACTGCGCCGCGACCATTCATCGCCTTCCATTTGCGCGGCGCCGGCCGGAAATTCTCGTTCGAGCCAGCCGCGAAATTCCGGCGTGTCGCTCAGTTCGCCGAGACTGCGCCAGTATTGCTTCCCGGTCTGCGCTGCCGGCGGATGTTCGAGAATGCGTTTCATCGATGGCACCCCTGGCAGTTCAATGGCGGCTGAATATTCCAACGTTCCTTCAAGGTCTGGCCGATCTCATGCTGGGTGAGCTTCGTTTTCTTCGACGAAATCTTCGTCAGCCTCTTTCGGCTGGCCGTATTTCGCGACAAACTCCGCCGGCTTCACGTCCTCCGGTTTCCAATCGAGATTGAAGATCTGATCCTCCGGGCGGAGGAATTTCTCCGGACTGCGATGGCACTCCAGACACCACGCCATGCTGTGCGGCTTCGCCTGATACACCACCGGCATGTGGTTCACCTGCCCATGGCAGGCCGCGCAACTGATCCCGCGATTCACATGCGCCGCGTGATTGTAGAAAACGTAATCCGGTGTGCGATGAATCTGCACCCACTCCACCGGCTGTCCGGTTTTCCAACTGGCGCGAACCGGCTCGAGCTTCGGATTCTCTTTCTGCACCTGGGTATGGCAGGCCATGCAAGTTTGCGTGTTCGGGAGATTCGAGTGCGCGGTGACGTCCACGAAGCTGTGGCAATAACGGCAATCCATCCCGAGCTGCGAGACGTGCAGATCGTGCGGAAACGGCACCGGCTGGATCGGTTCGTAACCGACGCGGGTGTATTTCGGGGTCACGTAATACCAGGTCGCGGCGGTCAACCCGGTCACGAGCGCGCCGCCGCAAATCGCGACCTTCAGCGGCAGCCAGTTCGACCAGCGTGGGAAAAAGTTCGCCATACAAGTCTAGCAAACCGCCGTTTCAGAGCGTCGCCGCCGCCAATTTGCCAACGGGAACGCGTCGCCGATGCGGATGCGTTCCGGGCTGACATTGGAAATCTGGATGTTGATCAGGTACGGCCACGGAAGCGCCCACTCTATAAATCGACATCACGTTGGCAAAAGAAAATTGTTCGAACGCCGATTCGCAGTTCGGGCGCATCCCCTCTTCATAGAGAAGATCGAGAGAGAAGCAAAACCGATTCACAAACAATGCGGGAGCCTCCTGCGGTGAGAGGAGATCGCATCGGCCACGCGCGCGGCTCCCGGTGGGCCGGGGCAGCGGCACCCGGCTAAGTTCGGTGATTACGAGTAAAGATACTCGTCGTGATATTCGCGTTGCGGTGCGAATTGCACGTTCTGATCGCCGCCGGTTTCGGGATATTCGAAGATTTTTCCTTCGTAGTTCCGGATGACGATTTTCTCGTTGTCGTGATACAGGACGTAGCCGGGATTGATCGGCACTTTGCCGCCACCGCCGGGAGCGTCGATGACAAATTGCGGGACGGCGTAGCCGGTCGTGTGACCGCGCAGGCCCTCGATGATCTCAATGCCTTTTGCCACGGAACTGCGCAGGTGCGAGGAGCCGTCGATGAGATCGCACTGGTAGATGTAATACGGTCGGACGCGACACATCAGGAGCTTGTGCACGAGCGTGCGCATGGTCTCGAGATTGTCGTTCACGCCGGCGAGCAGGACGCTTTGATTGCCGAGCGGGATGCCGTGATTCGCGAGCCGCTCGAGGGCGGCTTTCACTTCGGTGGTCAGCTCGCGCGGATGATTCACGTGCACGCTCATCCACAGCGGATGGTATTTCTGCAGCATCTGGCAAAGCTCCGGCGTGATCCGCTGCGGCAGGAAAATCGGGACGCGCGTGCCGATGCGGAGGAACTCGATGTGCGGAATCGCGCGCAGACGGCTGAGGATTTTCTCCAGCTTGCTGTCGCTAAAGAGGAGCGCGTCGCCGCCCGAAAGCAGGACGTCGCGCACCTCGGTGTGCTGCTCGAGATAACGGTAGATTTCCTCGAACTCGGTGTGCAGTTCCTGTTCGCCGACTCCGCTGACGACACGACTGCGGGTGCAGTAGCGGCAGTAGCTCGCGCAACGATCGGTCACGAGAAAGAGAACGCGGTCGGGATACCGGTGGACCAGTCCAGGCACCGGCATGTGCGAATCTTCCCCGCAGGGATCCGCCATGTCGTAGGGCGAGGCCCAGCTCTCTTCGACGCGCGGAATGACCTGGCGACGAATCGGACAATTCGGGATTGTCGCGCTCGATCAGATTGAAGAAGTGCGGCGTGACGGCGAGCGCAAGCTTGGTTCCCGAAAGCAGGACGCCGTTGCGCTCCTCGTCCGACAACTCCAGATGTTGTTCGAGTTGTGCGAGCGAGGTGACGCGGTTTTTGAGTTGCCAGCGCCAGTCGTTCCACTGCTCGGCGGGAATCCCGCCGTCGCGGGACCAGTAACCCGGTGCGTGCGAAACGAACTCTTTCCCATCCGTTTTGCCTGCGGCAAGAGTGTTCATTTTGTGTTGGAGCGGCAAAAATTAAGGGCCTTAACAATCGTGTCAATGCAGGCACTTTTGAGTGCGCGCCGGGTCCCTCGTTCTCCTGATCTTGATCCTGCGGTCGCTTTGAAGGCTCCATTGCAGGAGCGGGATGAAAAGCGGCCACTCTCTGGCAAACTCGCTTTGAACAGCTACCGTAATGCCGTGTCCAAGGTCTCAAGAATGCGCTTATTTTTTTCAACTCTGCTCTCCGTCGTTTTCGTGGCCTCAATGCACGCGGCTCCACCCCTCGGTCAGTCGGAGAGCGGGCCGACGCCGACTGTCCCCGCGGAAGCAGCCGAGGCCGGGAAGGATGTTGTCCATCAACTGAACAGTGCCTTCACCAAGGTCTTCGAAGTGGTCGCGCCGAGTGTCGTGATCATCGAAGTCACGAAGAAAAACGACGGCAACGAAAACCCGACTCTCGACGATCTCTTTTTCCAAAATCAACCGGACGACAACCCCCACCGCGGTCTGCGCAATACCCAGCCAGTGCAAAGCGAAGGCTCGGGCTTCATCGTCCGGGCTGACGGTTTCATTTTTACCAACCACCACGTCGTGGAAGGAGCGGATCGGATCGACGTTAAGCTAAAAGACGGCCGCGAATTTCAGGCCAAGCTGGTCGGCACCGACGAGAAGACCGATGTCGCCGTGATCAAGATCGACGCGAAGGATCTTCCCGCGGTGCAGGTCGGCGATAGCGAGGCCGTGCGGGTGGGGCAATTTGCCTTCGCCATCGGCGCGCCCTTCCGGCTCGATTATACTTTCACCTACGGCGTGATCAGCGGAAAAGGCCGGAGCAAATTGATCGCGACTGGTGGCTACTCCATCTCGGATTACTTGCAGACCGACGCCTCGATCAATCCCGGCAACAGCGGCGGACCGCTTTGCGACATCGACGGCAAGGTCATCGGCATGAACACGCTGATCAACGGCTTGAACCGCGGACTCGGGTTTGCCATTCCGATCAACCTCGCGAACGAAATCGGCCAGCAGCTGATTTCCGGACAAAGGATCGTTCGCCCGTGGCTCGGAATTCGGATCGAAACCCTCGGCGACGATCAATCCATTCGCGACCTCTTCAAGGGCCTCGACAAGGGCGTGGTGGTCCGGACAATCGAGGCCGACGCGCCCGCATACAAAAGCGATCTGCGGCCGTTCGACGTCATTACCCACGTGGACGGAGCGCCCGTGACCACGGATACGCAACTCCAGCGCGAGATCTTGAAAAAGAAAATCGGCCAGAGCGTGGACCTGACTGTTTGGCGAAAGGGCCAGACAATAAAAATTCCGGTCGTCGCCGGCGAATTGCCCGGGGAAGTGGGCCGGGCGTCAAATCAAACCGCGCCTCCCGGGCAAAAACAGGAGGAAATGAATAAGTTTGGCCTGCAGGTGCAGGACCTGACCAAGGAAGTGGCCGAGCGCTTGAAACTGGACGTGCAACAAGGAGTGATCGTGACCGACGTGGCTGACAACAGCCTCGCCTCCGCGCAAGGGATCGAACGCGAAGATGTCATCACCGAAGTGGACAACAAACCGGTGACAAACGTCGCGACCTTTCGCGAAGCACTGACCAAATCGGATCCGCGCAAAGGCATCCTGCTCTACCTCGACCGGAAGGGAAGCAAGACCTTCGCGGTGCTAAAGGCGGGCGGTTAATAAAGGGCCGGTCCTAAAACGGCCTTGCTCCTCTTGCCGGTCAGCGAGGAAGCGCTACGGTCTGCGCCCGCCGGTCAGGACCATAACGATCCCGCCAGCGATACAGAGTCCGCCGACTATCGGTCCGATGGGCACGGGGTGTGAATTCTCCTTGTTGATCTCCAGCGGACCGAGCTTGGCCACGTTTTCTTTCGTGGTGAAGCTGGTATAGCCGCCGTAGGCCAGCAGGATGATGCCCACTGCGATGAGGATAGTGCCGAGGATACCTGCTGGTTTCATGAATGCCCCTAAAGCGTCCGTCGGCCTTGAATCAAATTAATGATCAGAATGACCACAGCGATAACGAGCAGGAGGTGGATGAAGCCGCCCATCGTATACGAGCTGACAAGTCCGAGGAGCCAGAGAACGAGCAGGATGACGAAGATTGTCCAGAGCATATTTATTCCTTTGGGTTGAGTTTGACTGTTCTTCGTCCGCCGATAGGTCCTTGCGCTTATTAACTTTGAATTTGATTTGCCAGACTGTCAGCCAATGCAGCGGTGTTTACATCTTGCGGCTTTTTGCTGGTCGCTGGAAATCGCAGGGGCTAGAACCGTGTCCCAACGCCTCTCCCAGCATATGCATTTCCATACCCTGGTCAGTTTTGTTCTCGCCCTCTTCCTGCTAACCAGTTGCGCGAACGAAGGCGTCATTGTCCGCAAGGATGCCGGGCCACTCCCATTCTACGGGACCCTTGGAGTGGACGGTTCTTACGCCTTTCTTCTGCGGGACAACGCCGGATCCATGCATCGGCAGTTGGTCACTCCGGAAGTCTTCGAGCGTTACGCCATCGGGCAATATTTTAATGACCTTCAGCCCGTCGCGACGCCGACGTTCAATTTCAAGGAGGTCAGGACGGCGAGCGCCCCGGTCGCGCGAAATCCCAGCCGGCTGGCCGCTTCTCCGGTCACACACAGAGCGCGAAGAACAGCAAGTTCCAGGAAGGCGACGCACACGCGGCATTCTGTGGCCAAGGCCCACAAGTCTCGAAAGGCGATCGCGAAGCGGACTCCCACGCATCAGAGAAAGAAAGCCGTCCGCATTGCGCAAGCACACACCGCGAAAGCGAAACCGAGCGGGCAGATGTTGTTGGTCAACGGTCGATCGCAGTCGCTAAGCTTGGATTGCGCTCGTTGCTCGGCGACGATCGCGTGGCTGAACGTCGCCGCCAGAACGTTGCTCACTCCGGGCGGAAACGTATGATGCGGCGTGGCTGAGACGAACCGCGCCGCCGGTAAGCGCATCGCCGAGCTTCGAGTGCAACTCGAAGAACACAATCGCCGCTACTACGAAGAAGCGGCGCCGACAATCGGCGATCGCGAATATGACGCCCTTTATCGGGAACTCGCGGATCTCGAGAAGAAATTCCCGCAATCTGGCTTCGCCTGATTCGCCGACCCAGAAACGTAGGCGGCGCGCCGCTGAAGGCGTTTACGCAGGTCACGCATCGCGTCCCGATGCTGAGCCTCGACAACACCTATTCGGAAGAAGAGGTGGGCGATTTTTACCGGCGCCTCGAACGGCTTTTGCCTAACGAGAAGATTCCGGTGGTGATCGAACCAAAGTCGATGGCGTCGCGGTTTCGCTGCTCTACGAAGATGGCACGCTCGCTTACGCCGCGACCCGCGGCGACGGGACGGTCGGGCGACGATATCACGCAAAACATCCGCACGATTCGCTCCGTGCCGGCAAGGTTGAAAGGGACGCCGCCCAGGCTTCTCGAAGTGCGCGGCGAGGTTTTCATGCACAAGGATGGTTTCGCGAGGCTGAACGCCGAGCGCACGGAAGCAGGGCTGCCCGCCTTCGCCAATCCACGGAATTCCGCCGCCGGCTCGCTCAAGCAGCTCGACCCGGCGATCACCGCGCAACGTCCGCTCGGCGTGGTCTTTTATGGAACCGGCGCGATCGAAGGCGCGAAACTGGAACGACATTCCAATCTTTTTCCGTTTCTAAAGAAGTCTCGGTCTGTCCGATCACGGAGCGCTGGTGGGCGGCGAAATCTGTCGAGGAAACTTTGCACGCGATCCACGAACTCGATCACGTGCGCCACGATTTCGCCTATCAAACCGACGGCGCGGTGGTGAAGGTGGACAGCTTCACGCAGCGAGAATTACTCGGCTTTACCGCGAAGTCGCCGCGCTGGGCGATCGCCTACAAGTACGAAGCGGAGCGAGTCGAGACGCAGCTGCTCGACATTCTGATTCAGGTCGGTCGCACGGGCGTTCTGACTCCGGTCGCGGCCCTCGAGCCGGTGACGGTTAGCGGCAGCCGCGTCGCGCGCGCCACCTTGCACAACGAAGAGGAAATCGAGCGGAAGGACATTCGGATCGGCGACATCGTCCTGATCGAGAAAGCCGGCGAGGTTATTCCGGCGGTCGTGAGCGTGCGCACGGACTTGCGCACGGGTGCGGAGAAAAAATTTCACATGCCAACCAAGTGCCCGGAGTGCGGAAGCACGGTGGTAAAGGATGAGGGGCAGGTCGCGGTGCGCTGCGTTAATGCGCAATGCCCAGCGCAAGTGCAGCGGCGGATCGAGCACTTCGCTTCCCGCGGAGCGATGGACATCGAAGGACTCGGCGAAGCGATGGTCGGCCAGCTCGTGCAAGCGCGGCTTGCTGCGCGACGTGAGCGACATTTATCGGCTCGAGCCCGCCAGCTTCGAGAGCTTGGAACGCATGGGCGAAAAAAGCATCAGCAACTTGCTGGAAGCGATCGCGGAGAGCAAAACGCGACCGCTTTGGCGCCTCATTTTTGGGCTCGGAATTCTGCACGTCGGGGTGAGCGCGTCGCGCGCCCTCGCGGATCACTTCCGAAGCCTCGATCGCGTTGATGGAAAGCTCGCTCGAGGAATTGCAGCGCATTCCGGATGTCGGCGAAGTGGTCGGCGCGAGCATCCGCGGATTTTTTCAGGATGTCGCCAAATCGCGCGCTGATCGCGCGACTCGCGCAAGCCGGCGTGAACGTGGTGAACAACGATCCGGCGCCGAGTCGCATCGGACCCGGCATTCAAGGGAACCACCTGGGTCATTACCGGCACTTTGAGCCAGCCGCGCGAGGAGATCGCGGAAACAATCATCACGCGCGGCGGGAAGGTAAGCGGCAGCGTGAGCAAGAAGACGACGTATCTCCTGGCGGGAGAAGACGCGGGAAGCAAGCTGGAGAAGGCGAAGAAGCTTGGGGTGCGCGTTCTCAGCGAAGCCGAATTTCGCGCGATGCTGTAGAGGCGCTTGTGTCAAGCGCTGGGCTGAGCGTCGGTGCTTGACACAAGCACCGCTACAAATTCTACGGCGTGCGATCCAGACCGAGCGGCATCGCCTGGCGCGGAGAGAAAGGTGAAGCCACCACCGGCAGACGTTGCGCGGCCGGATGGAAATCAGCTTCCACGTGAAAGTCAGCTTCTCATTCCCGCGCATCACGATGATCGGAACCTTGTCCCCGGCCGTGATGAAGAAGGAAGCGTCGATGACATCTTCCGGTTGGTGCACTTTCGTCTTGCCCACCTGCAGCAGAATGTCGCCCGGCTTCGACCCCGGAATCAGCCGCCGGCGTTCCCGGCAGGATCTCGGTCAATCTGCGCGCGTCGATCCTTCCACCGCCGTCGGGCGCCTGCGCGACATCGATACCCACCCAACCATGCCGCGCTTCACCGAAGCGCACGAAATCGCTGCGAATTTTTTCCGCGGCATCGATCGGCAGCGCGTAACAGGCGGACCCGTTGTCCACGCTGCTGACGAGAATGCCGACCACTTCGCCTTTGAAATTGAGCACGCGGCGCGCCGGCTTCACCGCGCTGCGTTGGCAGATTTACCCGCAGATGCGTGGTCGAAAAATAGCGGCCGAGAAACTTGCGATCGAATCCCGCGATCATCCCAAAGCTGGGCGACTTCGGAAGATCGAGCGGAAAACCAATCGTCAACACCGGAGTCGCCACTTCCAGAGTTCGCCGACTTTCCGATCGGCAGAGAAGGCGTTGGCACATCGACCTTCAGGATTGCGATCCCGCTCCGCAGATCGGTCATCACCTGACGCGGCCGGAATCTTCTTGCCGTCGAGTTCAACGGTAAAGTCATCCGCGTCGCCGCCGACCGAATACGCGGTGTAAAGCGTCCCGGCGGGATCAATGAAAAAACCGGTGCCGGAAAGTTCTCCGTGCTGATCAACCGCCCGAATCTTGACGACCGCCGTGAGCGCACCGATCGAAGATTTCTTTAACCTCGCGGCTAATCGCGCTGGCCGATTGCTCCTGCGCGCTCAGCCCGCCAGCGACGGCAAGAAAACGCCAGTGCCAAGGAAAATCTGACCACGGCGGCGGAAACAAACCGACCAGAAGACAAGGTCGCTCGCTAGAACCTGAAAGCCGCGCTCATAACTCACGGGAGTACTGTCGAGCACGTAGCGCGGAGTCGCTGCGACCCGGTGAGTCGTGGGCACGTTCATTGGCAATGCGGGAAGGCGTTGCCCCAAGCTCACGCGTCGCGACCGGAGTGGAAAGGCTCCATGCCGTCTCGTTTATCGACCGAGGCCGCCACCGGAGGTGTGGACCGCGACCGTCGCTAGATTCGCGTTATTCGGAGTTTGATAAACCTTGAGCGAAATGAACCGCCGCGCAAATCAAGATCGCAGTCGCCGCCGCCGGATAAGAATGCAGCGCCGGCATCGTTCAAGCTGGAAAACGAAATCCTGGGCACGCTGCAGGGCAATGCGCCAGAGCGGCTGCCGCAGAAGCTCGTCGCGCTGCCGCCGATGGAATTCATGCAGAAAATTATCGAAGTAACCCGGAGGCGGTTGCTCATGCCTTTTCAAGCGCAGCAGTTTGCCGATGTCGTTCTTCGTTAAATTTGTCCATGAGGTCGCGAAATTAGGAAACGGGGTTTTTGCGGAATTCTTCCAAGATAATTTTGCAGTTGCCGATTCGCGTAGAAGAGCCGGGAACGTACTGTGCCTTCGGAAACGCGCAAGATTTTGCTGATCTCGGCATGCGGCATTCCTTGAATGTGAAACATGGTGACCACGGCCCTGTGTTCTTCAGACAATTTCATCATGGCCTCGTTCAATCTTCCTGGAGCTCGGCGAGGTCCGCTTCCCGCACCGGACTGCTCGTTGGCGTCAGCTCGAGGAACTCTTTGTCGTTCTGAATGCTGGCGTCGACGTCGTCCAGGCTGAGATTGAAACGGCGGCCGCGCTTCTTGAGGAAATTCAGCGTCATGTTCACCGCGATGGAATGGATCCAGGTGTAGAACGACGATTTGCCGCGGAAGCCCCGGATCGATTTGTAGGCCTTCGAGAAGACGTCCTGGAGCAGATCGTTCGTGTCCTCGTGGTTCGAGGTCATGTTGTAAACCAGGCCGTAGAGCCGGGGCGTGTATTTCACGACGAGCTCGTCGAACGCCGCGACGTCGCCCTCCTGGGTGCGCGCGACAAGCTGCTGGTCTTCGTCCGATCTGCGGCTGATCCATCGCCTCGCGTCTAGCCTTAGCACGCGGCTTGAAGCCCGACGATAACAAATCGGAAAAACGCCGCGGAGGCGGCAATGCGATGGCGGAACTCATTTTCTTGGCCTGCTCAGCGGGCATCCTAGCGGCGATCGCGCACAGACATCAGATAAAGGAGGTTGCCGAGCGTCGCGACAAACGCCGCCACGTAGGTCAGCGCGGCGGCATTCAGAACGTTGTTCACCCCTGCCACTTCCTGGCCCGGCTGCACGATGCCCATCTGGTTGCAGAATGATCTTCGCCCGCCGCGAGGCATCGAACTCCACCGGCAGCGTGATCAACTGGAAGACCAGCAGGATCAGATAGCAGTAGATGCCGAGCGTGATCAGACCGGTGATGTGGAAGATGAAGCCGCCGAAAATCACGAACGGCAGCATGCGCGAGGCGATCGACGTCATCGGCACGATCGCCATGCGCGCATTTCAAGCGGCGCGTAGGCTTTCGCATGCTGAATCGCGTGGCCGGTTTCGTGCGCGGCGATGCCGAGCGCGGCGACCGAAGGCGTGTTGTAAACGTTCGCTCGAGAGGCAAAGCCGTTTGCTCGTCGGATCGTAGTGATCGCCGAGGTAGTCATTCGTCTCGACCACCTCGACGTCGTGAATCTGCGCCGCCTGCAGAATTTCGCGGGCCGCTTCCGCACCGGTGATGTTGGAGCTCGCGCGCACCTCGCCCCATTTCTTGAATGCGCTGCTAACCCGAAATTGCGCCCACAGCCCGATGATCAACGGGATCCCGACCAGGAGCAGCCAGTTGGAACCGCATACCGAAGCCATATCCAGAGTACATAGTTATCTTCTATTGTTGCGTATCGATTAGACGCCGCGCCTGCTCGATTCGTTCATTTGCGGCGCGCTCGCGACACGTCGGTTGCGCTCGGATCAAGATCTCCAGCCGCTTCTCGAACTTCGAGATCACACGATTCCCGCTCTCGGTCACAACCGCGACATCTTCGATCCGCACGCCACCGAGGCCGGGATAATAAAGCCCGGGCTCCACCGTGAGCACCTGTCCCGGTTTGAAAACCGTCTTTTGAAATCGCGGAAATTCGTGAATCTCCAGGCCGAGGCCATGGCCCGTGCCGTGGAAGAAATCCAGTCTGCCGGCCGTCGCGCACTTCAGTCGGATAACCCTGGTCGGTGAAGAACTGTTTCACTTCATTGTGCAGTTTCAGGCCGTCAACGCCCGGCTTCATTTTCTTCAACGCCAGCGCCTGACCGTCGCGCACCGCTTCCCACAGCCGTCGCTGCTTCTCGCTCGCGCGACCGCGCACGACCGTGCGGGTCATGTCGCCATAGTAGCCGCTGGCCGCATCGCGCGGGAAGATATCGAGGATGATGAGCGAATCGGCGAGCAGCGGCCCGGAGCCGCGCTCATGCGGATCGCACGCCTGATCGCCGCCGGCGACGATCGTGTTCGCCGGTAATCCGCCCGCGTGCAGAATCGCGGAGTCAATCTCGGCGCGCAGTATTTCCGAAGTCAGCACGCGCCCGAACCAATCCAGCTTCTTGTTCCGACGCGCCTTGCAGGCCGCGAGCACTTCCATCGCACGGGCCATGCCCTTCTCGGTGATCGACAAGAGCGCGGCGCATCAGTCGCAGTTCATCGTCGGTCTTCGTTTCCCGCTCCGGCCAGAAAAGACCATTCGTCGGCCTGCACGCGGATGTTCATCTCCGCCAACTCTTCCGCAAAACGGAGCGGAAAATTATGCCGGCACCACGGCCGAACGAACGCGGCGCTTGGCGAGAAAGTGTGACAAGACTTTCTCGAAAGCCGGGAGCCCTCTTCGCGTTGCCCTGCACTTCGCGTTCGAACTGGCTGTAAGGCAAAATCTCGTCCGCCTGCGCCTGTTTCCGCCCGCGATCGATCTCGAGATCGCTCAGCACGATTGTCCGCTTGCCGTTCTGCTCGAGAAAAATAAATGGGTCGGGCACGAACATGCGCGTCGCGTAAAGCATGTCCGGATCGTGATCGCTGGAGGCGACGATCAAACGTGTTTGGCTGTTGCTTTTCTTGCCCTTGGTCATCCGACATTCCTAAGCGCGAACCCCGCGCTTGTCATCCCGAGCCGCACCAGACGGCGAGGGACCTCACGCCTCGCGAAGGCTCGCGTCTGAAACCGCGCGTCCCGTTTCGCCGAGGTTTAATTCAAGGACGCCATGTCGATGACGAAGCGATACTTCACATCGCTCTTCAACATGCGTTCGTAGGCTTCGTTGATCTGGTTAATCGCGATCAACTCGATGTCGCAGGTGATCCCATGTGCGGCACAAAAATCCAGCATCTCCTGCGTCTCTTCGATTCCGCCAATGAGCGAACCGGCTGAGCTGACGTCGCCGTCCGATCAAACTGAAAACATCCACCGGCAACGGCTCCGGCGAAGCCCCCACCATCGTCATCGTGCCGTCGCGTTTCAGGAGTTGCAGGTAAGCATCGCAGGTCGTGCCGCGCCGAGACCGTGTCGATGATGAAGTCAAAACTGTTCGCGTGTTTTTGCATTTCGTCTTCGTTTTTCGAGACGACCACTTCGTGCGCGCCGAGGCGTTTTGCATCCGCGGTCTTTCCCGGGGAAGTGGTGAAGAGGACCACCTCTGCGCCGAAAACACTGCGCGAATTTCACCGCCATGTGGCCGAGACCGCCAAGTCCGACCACGCCCACCTTCTGCCCCTTGCCGACCTTGAAATGGCGCAGGGGCGAGTAGGTCGTGATGCCGGCACACAGGAGCGGGGCGGTCGCCGCCAGGTCGAGTTCTATCGGAGATGCGCAGGACGAAATGCCGATCGACCACGATGCTCTTGGAATACCCGCCGTAGGTGATGCCGCCGGTATTTTTGTCGGGGCTGTTGTAAGTAAAGGTGGGACGATCGTCGCAGAACTGCTCGAGGTCTTCCCGGCAGTTCGCGCACTTTCGAGCAGGAGTCCACCATGCAGCCGACCGCGGCCAGATCGCCTTCTTTGAAATTTTTCACGTCGCTGCCTACCTTCGCGCCACGCGTCCGACGATTTCGTGACCAGGCACGCACGGATACTGTCGTGCCGCCCCATTCACCGCGCGCGGTGTGCAGATCGGAGTGACATACGCCGCAGAAGAGAATGTCGATCTGGACATCGTTCGCGGTCGGACTCGCGCCGCTCGATGGAAAACGGAGCCAGCGGCGAAGTCGCCGACTGTGCGGCATAGGCTTTGGTGGAGGTCATGATTTCACTATCGCACGTAGCTCGCACCGTTGATATCGAGCACGGCGCCGGTCATCGAAGCGGGTGCGTTCAGCGCGAGATACGCCACCACATTGGCCACTTCCTCCGGCGTATTCACGCGGCCGAGCGGTATGCCGGCGAGCACTTGGTCGCCGCCGCGGCTGGCGAGATAATCCTCGGCCATCCCCGTCATGGTAAATCCTGGCGCCACGGCGAAAGCGAGAATGCCTTCAGCGGCGAAACCGCGCGCAATCGTTTTGGTCACGGCCACGAGTCCGGCCTTGGAGGCCGCGTAGGCCCAGTGCTCCGGCGAATCGCCTCGGTAGGCGGCGCGACTCGCGACATTCACGATGCGGCCGCCGCCTTCGCGAGAGCGAAAATGCGAGACGGCAAAGCGGCAAAGATCCGCCGCGGCCTGGAGATTAATCTGCAACGTCCGGTTCCAGCACGCCGCCCAAACTTCCGGGCCTTCGCCGATCGAGACCGCTTCATAGATGCCGGCATTGTTGATCAGCACATCGATGCGGCCGTCGAGCCGATCGAGCGCTTCCTGCCATAATCCTTCCGCCGCACCGGGCTGCGCCAGATCGGCGCCGATCTGCGTGTCGCCTGCGGCACTGCTGCCATGGCCGACGACGCGCGCGCCTTTGCTTTCCAGTTCCGCGCGGATCGCTGCGCCGATACCGCGCGTCGTTCCCGTGACCAGGATATGAGGAGGGCGCTGTTGAGTTCACGACTGGATCGAACCTAGCGCGCGAACGGCCAGGTCGCCGGGCAAACTTTCCGCAAGATCAACCGCGCGTTAGTTCGCGACATCTTCTGCGGCCTCGACCTCATGCACGCGAGATTGAGAGCAACCGCACCGTCGAATTGTTGAACGCATAGAAGAGATCTACTTGTTCTCCTTCGATCGGAGCCATCGGCATCGCCCAAACCAGCAAGTCATCGGTCGGCGTTCCGATCAGCGGGTCGCGCGCGAAGCAAATACTCCGCGGCTTCGACAAATTGATCCGCGGGAATTGCGTCTTGAATCAGAGCGCGCAGTTCGCGTTCGAAACGATGCTCACGAATGACTTGCCGAATAAGCTCGTCCACGACGGACGAGACTTAATGAGCGCCAGCCAGTTTTCCAGACTTTCCTGAAACCAATTCGCGGGCTCGGCCTGCGAGTGATTTCCCGCGAGCGCGCTCTGCCGGCGTCAACTGACGAAACGAAACCGAGGCGATGCCGCGCGGCGTGCTGCCCGCCTTTGCACGTTTCGAAACGTCCTTCGCACGACGTGCGCGATATCGGCGTCGTTCACCGCGACCTTCATTTCACGCAGCATCGACCGAGGCAATCATCAATCCGGAGACGAACCGTGGCATGTCGAACCAGTGGCTTTTCAATTTGCGCCGCCCCTATTTCAGGAACAACCGGGCCACGAAAGCGAGTGTGTCAGTCAGCAGCGAGCCGGTGCTCAGCGCTTCGCGGAAATCGTCGGACGACGCATCGAACCCCGTGCCGATCACGCTGGAAGTGCTGGCGGAATTTTTCTTTCGCTTCGCCGCCTCCCATTCCTCGCGGTCGCGCTCGCGCGAAGTTTCGAGGCCGCCGGCGCGGATGAACTCCACGATGCGACGCAGTTCTTCGCGTTCGAACCAGACGCCATCCGCCTTGCAAATGTCGAGGATGACGCCGGACTTGTGCGCGAAGTTCACCCGGTTCATCAGCTTCGCGCAGACGGGGCAAGGCACGTACGGATCGAGTCGGGAGAAGGATAGGGCAGATTCGGCTGGAATGATTGCGCGTCTCCGCCGATCACGGCGGCCTGCTTCTCGCGGTCGGCGCAGATTTCGTTAAACGTCTCCGTGTCGATCCAGAGGCCGGAACAATGCGCGCACTCGAGCGCTTTGGTGGAACCGAGCACGACGGCGGTGAGCGGCTCGCGGCAGCGCGGGCACGGCCGCGGCGTGGCGTCGTTTTCCTCGGTGCGCTCGATTTTTGTCCCGCAATGCTGGCAGAACTTTGAGCCGTTGAAAATCATGCCGAAACACGAGGGACAAGCGACCGTGGCCAGGCGTGCGCCGCAATGTTCGCACGCCGTGGCGGCGCTCGCGCAGGGCGCGCCGCACATCGGGCAGTTGAGCGTCGAGGCTTCCATGATTGCGCGTTAGTTCTGCACGAACCGTGCCGTGCTTGCACCGCGATTCCCGTGACTCCGTTTGGCGTTGTTGCTTCGTTCGGATTCAATAAGGTGTTGCTCGTCGAACTCGTGGCCCTTCTTGATGACCGGGAACCGAAATGAAGATTGTTTACACGGAACTCGCCCTTAACGATTTGCGTCGCATGCCGAAGCGGTTCGCCGCGCAGGTTGTCGCCAAGGTTTCACGGCTCGAACATGGGTTGCACGGAAACATCAAGCGGCTGACGAATTTCGACTGCGATTACCGGCTGCGCTGCGGAGATTATCGAGTGCTGTTCGATCTTGAAGGCGACGACGTGCTCGTCCATCGTGTGCTGCACAGAAAAGAGGCGTATGACTAAGACCGCGCTGAAGAACTTTACCACTGAGATCGCCCGCAAGCGCCGCGAGGTAACGTGTTTGCGGGAGGCTCTTGGGGATATGCTCGATCACCTTGCCGTGATCGAGGCACGCGCGAAGTCCGCGAAGAAGAAGCGCTATTCGACCGCGGAGGTAAAACGCGCGCTGGGTATCTGAGCGCGAGCAATTCACCGGGGTAACCGGCGTGCGGCGCAATGTTCGCACGCCGTGGCGGCGCTCGCGCAGGGCGCGCCGCACATCGGGCAGTTGAGCGTCGAGGCTTCCATGATTGCGCGTTAGTTCTGCACGAACCGTGCCGTGCTTGCACGAACGAACCGCCTAAAACGTCATGGCTTGCACGCCGAGATCGTTACTCGTCCGCGGCCTTGCGAAGATCGAGGTTCTGGAACTGATGTCAATCCTCGCCTTTCGACGATCAGCGATATCGCTTGCTGCCCGCGTGACAGCTTGAGACGCTACCTGTCTGAAGCTAGGCGAGTTCTGTGATTTGCGTCGAGCATCGCTTTATTCTTAGGCCTCGTCTGACAGAATCGCGGAATTTCAGATTAAGGTGTTTTTGATATTACTTCTTCATGACCGCGAGCTCAACATTGAAGCTCGGTCGCAATTCAAGGCAAGACCGCAGCCTGGCACTTTCGGACCGCTGAGCGCTCCACACAGACGGTGTGATCGGCTCTCTCGGCAAGCATGCATTGTCGGCGCCGCGCGCTCGAGGTGAGGAACAACTCGTCCAGCAATGTCTGGGAATTCGTTCGTCTACCAATTCTCGTAGAACTCGTCTAGTGACTCTGTTTCTTGCGGTTCTGGCCACACGGGCAGCCGATAATGCCGACGAATCTTCGGCACAACGTTCGGTGGCGGTCGAACGGTGTCGGCATTATATTCCCTACAACACCAATGAGCACCGGGTTTCAAATTTTTCACAGCTTTGGGGGACCACAACGATGCCAGCGGCCCGCTAACTCACTGATTTGAACTGATCGATATCTCCGCTGCGCACCGCTGCTTGGGCGTCACTATAATCAGCAAATCGCTCGGCACCAGGGATCCAATCAGCCAATTCTGCGCATCACGCTATGCAACGACTTGCGCTCTCGCGATGATCCGTCAGCGTCGCCTGCTTTACGGATGTTGCAGGTACATCGTAATGTCCTTTCGCTAGGTCCATCAACGCGATGAAGGCTCGCGAGCTCGCATCCGGAATCAGCACGGCCTTGCTCGCCGTGTCTGTCGCACGTCGTTGATTCGGCAAACGTTCACGAGGTTTCTGGCCGGATCCAGCGAGATTATTTGCTGCGTCTGATCGCGCTACTCGGGCAGTTTTTCCCAGTGAATCGATTCGGAAAAGGATTTCCGCGGTCGGAGATGGCCAACGGTTCGCCGTCGAGGCGCTTGCTCCTTCGATCAAGGCTTCGTGCTCGTCAAGTGGTTCTAACTTTCAGATGCTGCATGCCTTTTCAGGAGTCTGATGGTCAAATTCCCAGCGAGGGTTATTCATGAATTGGCTCCAAAGCTTTACGGAACAGACGCTGCGGGGGGTGGGCACAACCGCACAAGGAACGGTCTATCTCGCTCAACACCGATGGGATCCGCCTTCGAGATTAGTTTTACGTTACGGTGTTGTATCCCGATTCTACTACGGCGCAGCAGTTACCGGCGTCGCTAAGTATTCGAACCACGACCGCGATGAATTCGCAGAACCGCTGCCTTCGGTACGTGGACAAGTCTTCGAAACTGTGACCTTGGTAGTTACCACTTCCTTACCTTCGAGATAAATCGTCGGAGCCTTACCGGTCCGGCCACGAATGCGTTTCTGCCCATCATCTTGGTGAACCTCTGAGCAGCTTTTCTTGGCAATCCGCTGTCAATCTCAACTAGATTTCGGGGAAGTGCAAGCCGCATAAGACCGTTGTCCAACGACGATAACACGCGTCTTCTTCGGCGCACACCGGCTTCGCGTTGAAAGTCGGGGGAATCCGACGGCCGGGGTCTGCGCAAATCTTCGCGCGGAACGGCTATCTTTTGATTACGGTTGCTTCTGCTTTCATGCTTTCATCATGCTCATTTCTAGTTCCCGCCTTAGTGACACTCGTAAACTGCGCGATGGGAACCGCGTCGAATGACCTCATGTTCGTCGGTAAACTCTTGAATTCAGCTTCGAGAACCGCCGGACGCCGACAGTACCTTCCGAGTCTGCGGCTCGAATCGCCAACATTGTTGAGAACGGTTCGATCGCCTTGGTGTCACCTTTCCGAGATAATCCGTAATCAAATATCCTGCATGAGCTTTTCGTTTCGATTCGCTGCCCATCCTCAGCCTTGAAGCGCGATCTTCACGCACAATCGCTCCCAAGTGTTACGAAAAAGGTCTTGGTCTGATGACCGTTCAAATCCAAATCGGAGAGCTGGCCGTTCGTCGTCGCAGCATGCGACGACGTCAGAATTGTCTCGGGCAGGACCGACGGCTGAATCCAACCGACGCGCTGCCAATGATTTCGAATCGTGTCGCAAGCATCTTCGAAGCGGATCGCACATCGGTTCGCCAGGTTTCAAAGTCATCTGATCTATCAAAAATCACCGGGCACCGCATACCTGGCCAGGATGTTATCAAGGACATGTTCGCGCCACGTTCAAGTAACGTCGACGTCGCATAGCTTACGAACTGAGACCATCGTTCCTGCGCGTGAAGTCCTAGTGATCGGCGAGAAGGCAACCTTTAGAGCACTTCTGAGCTCCAGAACTATTGTTTAAGAACGCAGTTCTGTTGCGACTAAATTACAGCAACTCGTTAATCAGCGCTTTCGCCTGTTCCGCAGGGATGCCGATGTTGCTGCGATAAGCCGAGCGGACCTTCGCCGGTGTGCAGCACGGGCTCCAGCTCTTCCAGCGTCGGCAAATCGGTGCGGCGCCAGAAGAGGCCGATCGGAATCTCTTCGCCCCACTGGTAGCCGCGGTCGATCGCCTTGTGCAGGTCGGTCGGGTCGTGGCCCTGTTCCTCGAGGATTTTCACGCGCGGGTTGAACCACTGGTAGGTGTTGTCCTTGTTGTAGGTGACGCAGGGGCTGAACACGTCCACGAGCGCGAAGCCCTTGTGCTGAATCGCGCCCTTGAACATTTCGACCATGTGTTTCTGTTTGCCGCTGAAGGCGCGGGCCACGTAGGTCGCGCCGCAGACAATCGCCATCGGGATCGGGTTGATCGGGTTCTCGACGTTGCCGTGCGGCGTGCTCTTGGTCTTCATGCCCTTGACGCTGGTGGGCGAGCATTGACCAGTCGTTAGGCCATAAATCTGGTTGTCCATCACGATGTAGGTCAGGTCGACGTTGCGGCGCATGGTGTGGACGAAATGGTTGCCGCCGATGCCGAAGCCGTCGCCGTCGCCGCCGGTGCAGATGACTTTCAGTTCGTGGTTGCCGAGCTTGAGGCCGGTGGCCACGGCGAGGGAGCGGCCATGCAGCGTGTGCATGCCGTAGGTGTTGACGTAGCCCGGCAGGTTCGAGGAGCAGCCGATGCCGCTGATGACGCAGACTTGATGCGGCTGGAGACCGAGCTCGAACATCGCGGTCTGAAGCGCGGCGAGGACGGAGAAATCGCCGCAGCCGGGACACCAATCGGGATGGATGCGGCCGCGGTAGGTGTCCTTGGTTAACTTGGCCGGGCTCAGTCGGTGGTCGTGAGGCTGGTTCTACGGTTGCGCTCATACTAGTTGCAGCGTCATGAAGTTCAGTGGTCAGAGGTCATGCGAGCACTTCGTGGACGGGGACGGAGAGTCTTGTCTTGCCGGCCAATTGTTCTTTGACCGCTTCGACAATGTGATGCGGCATGAACGGTTCGCCGTCGTACTTGCGGATGTGGCCGTGCGCGTCGAAGCCGGTTTCGCTCCGGAGGTAACGGGCGAATTGCCCGCTGTAGGTGTTCTCGACAATGATGACATTCTTCTGCCAGAGGATGCGGCTGATCTCCGCGGCGTGGAATGGAACGATCCACTTAATGTGAAGCTGATTGGCCACGATCCCCTCTTCGCCGGCGAGCATTTCGACCGCTTCGCGAATCACGCCCTCCGTCGAACCCCATCCGACCAGCGTGACGGCGGCGTTTTCGGGACCGACGAGTTTGGGCGGGGCGATGTCGTTGATCGCCGCCTGCATCTTGCGCCCACGTTTCTCGACCATCATGCGGCGAATGTTCGGGTTGGTGAATTCATCGCTGACGAGCGTGCCGTCTTCGTCGTGCTCGTCCGTGGCGGCGGTGAAGATGTGACCGGGGACGCCGGGCACCGCGCGCGGAGAGATGCCGCTCTCGGTGTTCTTGAAACGCAGGTAGGCCTTGTCGTTGTAACCGCTGGGGCGTTTGCGCCGTCGCTCTTTCCGTTAGGCAAAATCAATTCGCCGCGATCGATCTTCACGTTGAAGTCCAGGTCGTCCGGATCAATGCTCGACGTTCCTTCGGAGATGAGCAGGTCGGCCAGGACCAGGCCGGGGCACTGGTATTTGTCGCAGAGGTTGAACAGCTCCGGAATCGTCTGGAACAAATCGAGCTGGCTCGACGGAGCCACGATCAACTGCGGATAATCGCCCTGCCCGGCGCCGAGCACCTGCCAGAGATCGCCTTGCTCGGTCTTGGTCGGCACGCCGGTGGCCGGTCCGGCGCGCTGCACATCGACGCAGACAATCGGCGTTTCGATCATGCCCGCCATGCCGATGGCCTCCGACATCAAGGCAAAGCCGCCGCCGCTGGTCGCGCACATCGCGCGGCAACCGGCATGGGCCGCGCCGATGACCATGTTCATCACACCGATCTCGTCCTCCACCTGCCTAACCATGATGCCGAGCTGCCGCGCGTGTTGCGCCATCCACATCAACACGCCGGTGGATGGGCTCATCGGATACGCCGCGTAAAATTTCACGCCCGCCGCCGCGCCGCCCATGGCGGTGGCCTGGTTGCCGGTGATGACGCCTAACGGCTTCGCGCCCACCGGCGCTTTCCACGAAAACGCTTTGAAGTTCTGCGCCGCATATTCGTAACCCGCTCGGGCGACGGCGATGTTCTGCGCCACGACCGCGTCGCCTTTCTTCTTGAACTGGCGGGCGACGACCGATTCGAGCGGCTCCGATTCAATCCCGAGCAACTGAAGCGCGGCGCCGAGCGCGGCGGTGTTGATCGCCAGCTTGTTGCCCTTGGTCAACTCCTTCATCGGCATCGGGCAAAGCTGCACGCCGTCGGCGGCCTGCCCCGGGCGTGATTTTCTCGTTGTCGTAAATGGCGCAGGCGCCGGCCTTCAACAGACGCAGGTGGCGATCCATCGTGTCCTGATTGAGCGGAATGAAGACGTCGATCTTGTCACCCATGTTGCGCACCGGCGCATCGCTCGCGCGAATGGTCAGGAAGGTGTGCCCGCCGCGGATGATCGATTGGTAGGCGTTATAAGCATTGAGATGGAGCCCGCGCCGCGCGAAGATGCGGGCGAGAATGTCGCCGGTGGAGGCGATGCCCTGGCCGTTCTCGCCGCCAATGCCGACCGCGAAATCGATTCTAAGTTTTGCCATCTGTTTAGTGGACGGTGCAGTTTGCTGGACGGAGCGGGCTTCGGCAAGTTCAGCCGTGCGCGCGTCTTCGTCGATCTCGAATTCAACCGAACGCTTGACCCAGTGATGCAGGAGGGAATGTCACCCATCACCGGTGGTTGTTATTGCGGCAAGGTGCGCCTCCGGGCGAGCGGTCCGATCCTGCATCAGGCATATTGCCATTGCGCGAATTGTCGCCGGGCCGTCGGCGCGCAGGCGGTGGCATGGATCACGGTGAAGCTCTCGGAGTTCGCCTGGGAAAAGGGACAGCCGAAGCGCTACCAGACGGACACCGGAGCGTATCGCACTTTTTGCGACTCTTGTGGCACTTCCTTGACCTATGAGAACGACGAACGTCCGAATGAAATCGATATCACTACCGGAAGCCTCGACGACCCGGAAAATTTTCCCCCGAACAGGGACGTCTTCGCGGAAGAGAAGCTTTCCTGGGTGGACCTAATCGACGGCGGTTAGTGCGCCGTGGTGGTCCTGGGCCTGAGACTCCGACGCGCGCTGCCTAACAAGTGGTTATGGTGTCGGTGAGGGCGAAGCCGTTGGAGTCGCTGACGGCGTCGCGGTTGGCGAAATCGTCGCGCTCGGTGACGGCAGCGGAAACGCAAACGTCGGAGAAGGTGAAGCGCCCGGCGAAGCGTCAGGTGATGGCGACTCTGCCGGCGTGGGAGAAGGGGTCGGAGTGGGAGTTGGCGGCGGGGGGATGATGTTGGTCCATTGGTACAAGGGCACACCGGCGCCGCCGATTTCGTTGACCAGCGTTTCGCAGCGGAGTTGGAGCTTGTCGTAATCGGGCGGTCCGAAAGGCGTGTCCGCCGTGCCTGGAAAAATGAGGTAGGTGACCTTGAGATCGCTGACCGCGCGGTTGTTTGCGGTCGCCCTCGAGTTGATTTCCTTCGCGATGCGCAACGAGGCCTCGCCCGCTTTATCCGTCGGTCCGACGTCGCCGACGATCGCCGGATAAATCGCGTCGCCGGCAATGACGAGGGCGTAATCACCGACCTTTGCGCCCTCGACCCGCGTGAACCCGCCCGGGATGACGATGAACGGATCCGCCGCGCCGATGAGGAAGCTGAATTGCTTCAAGGTGCCGATCTCGTCGCGTGTTTGCGCGATCGCGCTTTTCAATTCGCGTTTGCGGTCGGCGGTCGTGGTCTTGAGGGCGGCTTCGGCTTCCAGCTTTTTCAACTTTTCGTCCAGGCCCGGAAGATAGGCGCTCGGGTTGGCCGTCTTCTTCGGCCAGCGATAACTGGTGAACGGCTGGGTCGTCGGCGAGATCGGCGACATCGCGCTGCCAATCGGAATGCGATCGGAATCGGACCCATCCGCGTCCGAATCCATGTCCGCCTGGAGGAGGACGGCTTTGCGTTTCGTCTCCGGATGCTTCAATCGCAGGACGGTCTCGCAGTCGTAAAAATTGTGGCGCGAGAGCAGTTGATCGAGGCGACCGAGATTGGCCCGGAGCGTTTTCAGCTTCGTCTCGTAGAGCTCGGCGAAAAATGGGGAGACCGAATCCGGCTTCAACATTTCCGCGAGCCCGGGCAGCAGGCGCGGCAGCTCCGGGTTAACTTTCGCGAGCTCTTCGATGGTGTGATTCGGAGCCGGTGTCCGCACCTGCAGCTTCAAATCGAGAACGTAGCTTTGCGGATCGATGCGCTCGGCGGAGGCGACACCGCCCGGCGTCGGTTCGACCGCGGGCCGCAGGGTGATGCCGTTGAAAAGTCGCGCGGTCTCGAGTTTGCCCGCGATCACTTTTGGTTTCGGTGGCGTCGGCTCCGGCGTCGGCGTTGGCTCGGCGTAACGCAGCGGCGATTCCTCGCGTGCGGGCCAGATTCCAGCGCCAGCGTTCGAGCGAGATCCAGCGCAGAACGATGCCGGCGAAAAGCGCGAGGAAGAGCAGCAGCACGATCCACCGGAGCGTGCTCAGGCGAAACCTTACGCACGCGCGCTACTTCTTCATCCAGGCGGCGAGAGCCATGATGATTCCGATGACGCTCAGCACGGACATCATGCCGGCGGGCATCAGACTGCCGGTCTTGATGAAGGCCGGAACAAAGCGTCCCGCAAGCAGCACGGAGACGATGGCCGCCACCGCGAGACCCAGGGCGGCGTGAGTGGGAAGAAAGAACGCCGCCGCCAGCAAAAGAATTCCCGAGATGGAGCCAGCAATGATGGAGGGCATGCTGCCTTTGCTCACGTAACCCATGACGCCTCCCGCAATCGTTAGGAGACCAAAAATAATGAAGTAGAATTTAGCGGGGCCGATCATAGGTGCCGCATTCGTACGCTAAAGCCGTCCGCCTGTCTACCCGGCGCATCTCCCGGACGAAAAAAACTTACCCGCTGCCCTGCAATTCGCGAAACCAGCGCAACGCTTCGCGGACGGCGCTGCGGCTGACCGCGTGACCGTGTGGCATGGTCACCTGGCGCACGCGCGTGAATCCGGTTAGTTCCATCTTGCGCTTCACCACTTGCTGATCGGTGATGCGCGCGACCGTGTCCTGCTGGCCGCTGCTTACGTAAATCGGCGTCCGCAGAAACGCGGCGCCAGGGCGAAACGTGCGATAGCCCTCGCTCAAGCGGTCTTCGTTGATGCCGGTGAGGAAAATCCCGATGACGCGGTTGCCCGCGAGCGCGAGGAGCGGCGCGAGGTTCCCGGCGCGCTTCGCTCCGCCGGAAAAACCGGCGACCGCGATCGGCCAATTCTTCGAATTCGGGAAACTGCTGTGCAAGGCATCGAGGGCGGCGAGGGTCATCCCGGCGCGCCATCCCGCGCTGTCGTGCGTCGGCGGGGACTCTCCGTCACCCGCGAGAACGAGCCAGCCTTCCGCGACCGCCGCGTCGCGGTAAAAATCGCGCAGGTCGTCGCGATTCATCCGCTGGAAATCGCTCGTGGCCAGCGGCACCAAAACCGGCCACGATTTTGCGGGATCGAAACCGGCAGGCACAGCGAGCACGGCGACTGCGTGCGTCGGCACGGTGTTTCCACCTTCGGAAACGTAGGACTTCTCCTGGGTGCTCAGCGGGACGTTGGCGCGGACGGTCGCACCGGAGGTCGACCGGAACGCCCGCGAAGCTCGCACCCGCGGCGGCTGCTGGAACTGAGCTGGCCAGGCCGAGAGCGATGATCGCGCCGCCAATCGCGCATGAGCGTTTTGTCATATCGGTACATTGCCGTTATGCCGACGCTTTGTCGACGTGGATAACGACGCATCCGCATTGCGTCCGCCGCATGCCCCCGTAGAATCGCCCGCGGTGAAATTGAAATCACTCGGCGTCGCTTCGCTCGTCTCGGCCCTGGCATTGGTCATGGTGCCAGCCGCAGCGATCGCGCAGGCGCCCACACCCGATCCTGAACGGCCGAAGCGATTGGCGGAGGGGATTCAAGACAACTCGTTTCTGATTGAAGAGGCCTACAATCAGGAAGAGGGCGTGGTGCAGCACATCATGAACGTCGTCTACGCGGCGACGCGCCACGCCGGTCCGGACGACGCACAACTGGCATTTGTTTTCACCCAGGAGTGGCCCGTGTTCTCGCAAAGGCATCAACTCTCCTACACTTTGCCCTACAGCTTCGCGGACTCGGGCGGAAACACGACAAACGGCATTCAGGACATCCTCCTGAATTATCGCTATCAGGCGATCATGGAGACGGATTCGCATCCCGCGTTCGCTCCGCGTTTCACTTTGATCCTTCCCACGGGCGATACCTCGGAAGGGTTTGGAAATGGCACCGTCGGCTATCAGGTCAATCTGCCGTTGAGCAAAATCGTCGGCAATCGATGGACATTGCACGCGAACGCCGGCGTGACCGTCTTCCCGGATGTCGAGGGGCACGACCTCGTCAGTCCCAACCTCGGGGCCAGCGCGATCTACGCCGTCACCGCCAACTTCAATCTGATGCTCGAATCGGTCGCGTTTTGGAATGAGCGAGGTGAACGACCGCGGCGGCACGGATCGTCCGGCTTCAGCCGTCATCTCGCCGGGTTTCCGCTACGCGATCAATCACTCGAACGATGCCCAAACGGTCATCGGTCTGGCGGTCCCGATCGGGATCACTTCTGCCGCGCCGGATTACAGCGTCTTCGTTTACGCTTCGTTTGAGCATTTCTTTTTTCGACCGACCGTGCGCGGCAAGTGAGCATCCGCGTCAAATTTTCGCCCTCGCCACTTCGGTAACAATTTAGTACACACGCCGCCATGGACCCGCAGTCTTTGATCATCGTCCTGCGGATGGTCGAGCGCATCCTCGGCGTCCTCATCGGCGGACTCCTGATTTACTTCGGCTACCGGCTTTTTCTCGACCTGCGCGGGAAGCGGGGACGCGACGGCGGGACGGGCGATTTCTCGCTCGCCGGCGGGACCAAACTCAAGCTGAGCAAAGTCGGGCCGGGCGTTTTTTTCGCACTCTTCGGAGCCGGGACTAATCGTCTTCTCTCTCACCCGCTCAGTTTCGCTGACGACGACCGGATCGGCGTCGCCGGCTGCCGGCAAAGACTCGGCCGCCGGTACCGTGTCCACGGTGAAATTTATGGGCGCGACTTCTCTGCCGCAGAACGAGGAGGAACGCGCCCAACGCCGCACGGAAATGCAGGCGCAAATCGTCATCCTCAACCGCGCGATCGAGCACGCGAGCCCGGCCGATCAGCTTCAACTCGCAGCCGCGGTGGCGAACGCGAAGCTGGCCCTGATGGAACGTTTGTGGACGGATGACTGGGGAGACCTGGCGGATTTTCGCGAGTGGCTGGAGAATGGTGGAACGCCACCCGCCGGCATCGCGGCCGGCCGTGGAAATTTTTCAAAAGAAAGTAGTTCGTCATGCGACCCAGCGTCTGTCTGGTCCTGGCCTTTCTCGCCTGGTCGCAGGCGAACGGCCAGGATGTTTCGCGCCTCTACCCAAAGGCGAAACTGGAAGCCGACGCCGCTCGTTTCGGCGAACAGATTCGGGCCGAATATCGCGAGACGATTCTCCCGCAGCTAACCGAGGCGGAACGCAACGCGCTGAGCGACGTCAAGATTGAAATCCCCGCCGTCGGAGAGAAGGGCGATCCGTTCGCATTCTACTCCGGCGGTCGCACGGTGTATCTGCCTGCTCTTTCACTGCGCTTCTTCGCCGATCTCTGCGTGGCCAGCGCCTGGCTGAACGCGCACGGCTTCGATGGCACCACGGTGCGCGATTACGTGGGCGTCCTCTTTCGGGACGCGGCGGCCTCGCGGAGCGCGCCGCTCGCTCCCGTCTTTGAAACGCTCGGTGTGCCGGAGAACGCGCGCGATGAAAGCGCGGTCGCCAATCGCGCGGATCGCAATTTCGGCAACACCGTGGTCTTTCTCCTCGCGCACGAACTGGGGCACCTGCTGAAGAAACACCGCAACGATGCGCATGATCTGGCTCTGCAGCGCGGATACGAAATCGAGGCCGATCAGTTCGCGATCGAAGTCATGCGCCGCATCGGCCAGATTCCGCTCGGGCTCGAATTTTGGTTCGATGTCGAACGCATTCGACATCAGGCGCCAAAGAACATTCCAACGGACGCGGACTGGCAAAAGTATCTTTCCGGACTGGATCATCCGGTCACAACCGAGCGGCTCAACGCCCTCGCCGACGCGATTGAGAAAGCGCCCGATTCTTTCGCCCGCAATCAAACGAATCAGGCGCTGTGGACGGCGCGCTCGGGGACCTTCGCGCAGTACTTCCGCCTGGCGGCGCCCTTCGCGGGGAATTCGGTCGCGCGGGTGGCGGAATATTCTCGCGTGCGTGAACTGCGAAAGGCTTCCCTCAAGCCGCGCAAAGCGGCCTATGCCGCTCCGAAGGGCGACGGGTCGGACGAGGCTTTCCAGGGTTTGTTCCGGGTCCGGCGCACGTTTGCGGGCGGCGGAGCGAGCGATGAATTCGATCTGCTCCTTCTGCGCAATGGCGACGAAGTGATGGGCCATTATTCGGGTACGAACGTGGAAGGCTCGGTCGAGGGAAAAATCTCCGAGGGCGTTTTGCGCTGTGAATGGAAAGAGGGAAACCGTCGAGGGACACGCCACGGTGGAAAACGCCGGCGACACGCTGAGCGCGACGTGGGGCAGCGGCGAGCAGGACAAAGGCACCGGAACGTGGAAAGGTGCGCGAGTTCGACGCAAGTAATTGTAGCGGCGTTTGTGTCAAACGCCGGGCTTGCACAGTTCGAGCACGATTACGATCACGAGCAGGAGCAGGAGTAGTTGAAATATCCCCTAACGAGTAATCCCATTTTCTGGACCATCCAGGGCGAAGGCCATCTGCGTGGTTTCCAGATGTGCTTTGTCCGGCTGGCCGGCTGTTCCGTGGGCTGTCCGAAGTGCGACACCGATTACCAGCGCCGGGAATTCGCCACCGAAGATGAGATCGCGGCGCGCGCGGATGAGGTGACGCCGAAGAACGCCCGTGATCGCTGGGTTTGGATCACGGGCGGCGAACCGACCGATCACGATCTCGTGCCGCTGATCCGCGCGCTGCGCGGCGAAACGCTTCTCCATCGCCGTCGCCACGAGCGGACATCGCCGGGTCATTCCGCCGGTCGATTGGTTATCGGTCTCGCCGCACGATCCCGCGAAATGGATTCAGACCTACGGGAGCGAAGTGAAGATTGTTCCCGGGTCTGAATGGATTCTCGATCGAAGATTTCCGCACCGCGCATCCGGACGATCAGACGGATTTCATGTATCGCTACGTGCAACCGCTCTCGCTCGGAGAAGCAGGAAGATCCGGAAAGTTTGCGCACCTGCCTGGAGTTCGTGAAGGCGAATCCAAATTGGTCGCTCTCGCGCCAGGATCATCATTACTGGGGCGTGGCGTAGGGCAATTTCTTGCGCAGCGGGACGGCTCCTTGGTTGACGCTCGCACGCGGCGTGCTTATCAGTTTGCCACCCAAATGGATTTGTTTCGGCAGCCTTCGTTCCGAGTTCTCTGCGCGCTTTTCGCGTTCTTTGTCATCACGGGCGACATCGTGGCCGATGCGATCCACGAGGCGACGGGAGCCTGCGCCACTGAGTCACAAGATTCTGGCTGCGACACCTGTCCGGCCTGTGGTTGCACGATCCATGTTGGGTCTGCTGTCGCGCCGGATGCTGTTTCTCTTCTCGTTCCCAGTGCGGCGATGGGCGCTTCCATTACTGACACGGATGATCAGCCAGCGCTTGGCAGCGCTCGGGACATCGATCATCCGCCTCAGCTCGCTTGACGCCTGAGAACTGCTGCGCGCTCGCGCAGTAATTTCTGCTCAGGCTTTCGCTTGTCGTTGCCGGCGCGGGTACTTCGCGCGCTCTGGCGTCCGCAATTCCGCATCCTTTGCCCGTACATGTTTTATCCATTTACAAAATTTTCCCTGTCTGGCGTTGCTCGCCGCGACAATTGCGCGCGGCGAAACGCTGGACAATCTCACCACCGAAGCCCTGCGAAAAAATCCTGAGCTGCGGGTTTTCGAGCAGCATGTCGCCGCAGCGAAAGGTGGAGTGCGAACTGCGCGCACCTTCCAAAATCCTGAGCTGAGCGTTGCGCCCGGAGTTCGGCGAATTCGCGGCGATGGCCGATCGGAGAACATTTTTCACGGTGAACTCTCGCTCAGTCAGCTCTTCAAGTTTCCCGGCAAACGCGCTCTTGAGGTGGCGCTGGCGGAACACGGCGTGCGCGCGAACGAACTGGCGTTAGAGGCATTTCGCTTCCAACTCGTCGCGAAAGTGCGGCGCGCGTTTTACGAAATGCTCGCTGCGCAGAAAGTCATTGGAGTTCGAACCGAGCAGGTTGAGTCGGCGAAAGTTTTCGCAGAGGCCGCGAAAAAGCGAGCGGAGAGCGGATTCGCCGGAGATTTCGAGACGATCAAAAGTCAGGCCGACTCCATTAGCGCGAATAAGGCGCTGACGGAAGCTCGCGGGCGAGTCATAACCGCGCGTGTTCTTGTTAACACACTCGCGGGACGTTCGCCTTCAGCTCCGCTTGAAATTGTCGGCACGCTGGAGAACGTCGGCGTTCGCGGTGACGGCGCGGGCTTCGTCGCGCTCGCCATGGCCCGCAATCCCGCACTGCGCGCGCAGGAACTCGCGGTCGAAAAAGCGGGACTGAGTTTGCGTGCCACCCGTTTTGGGCGGCGGCCGGATTTCGCCGTTGGACCCTCCATCGAATGGACCGATCCCGAGCAGACGTACGGTCTCAGCGCGACTTTGCCGCTGCCCTTCTGGGACCAGAAGAAGGGCGAGATTCAGACCGCGACCGCAGAACAGCAGAAAGGCGATCGCGGAATTGGAAAAACTACGCGCCGAGATTCGGGGCGAAGTGACGAAATCAGCCGAAGCGTTGCGGATCGCGTCATCGCAACTGGCGCTCTATTCGCCGGCGTTTCTCGACAAGCTCAAGGCGTTCGTCCAGCAGGCGGAACAAGGCTACGCGCAAAGCGCGACCACGCTGATCATCTATCTCGACGCGAAGCGCACCTACTTCGACGCGCTGACGGATTACTACCAAGCGCTCTCACGGGTCGCCGAAGCCCGGGCCGATCTCGAATCAGCCGTCGGCGTCCCGCTCGATCTCAACCGGTGAACAATATGAACCATCGATTTATTGCTGTGCTCCTGCTCCTCGTCACATGCGTCGCCTGCAGCCAGAAGGAAGAAGAGGAGAAGACCGCCTCCGGCGAAAGCCAGGACGAGAACATCGTCACGCTGACAGAAGCGCAGCGTCAGTATGTGGAAATCAAAACCGAGCCAGTGGTTATCGGCAATCTGGAAACGACTCTAACGACTGCCGGCCGGGTGGTGGAGAACGCGAACAAGACCGCGAAGATCACGACGACGTTGGATGGCCGGATTAGCAAGCTGAACGTCGATCTCAATGACCGTGTGCACGCAGGCGATGTCGTTGGATTGGTCGAAACGCCGGAACTTCTCGGAAAGCCTCTCGAATTAAAGGCTCCGATCGACGGCGCTGTGATCGAGCGCAAGAGCACGGTGGGTGAGCTGGTCACGAAAGGCAGCGCGGTCTACACGATCAGCGAGCCGAACGACCTTTGGCTGATCGCAGAGGTGCGCGAGCGCGACATCGCCGCGGTCAAGGAAGGGCAGCCCGCAAGATTCCACGTGCTCGCGTATCCGGGAGAGAGCTTCGAAGGGAAAGTCGCTCGCATCGGATCGGCCGTGGAGCGAGAGGCGCGCACGATAGAGGCGAGGATCGAGGTTGATAATCGCGATGGGCGCTTGAAGCCTGGAATGTTTGCCACCGTCGAGATTGTCGTCGGCACTCTCGATGGCGCGCGCGTTGTTCCCGCGTCCGCGATCCAGCGCGAGGGCGAGAAGGAAAGCGTCTTCGTCGCGCACGCTGATGGCCGGTTTGAGAAACGCCCGGTACGGACGGGACTGAAGCAGCCACCACGGGTTCAGATCGTCGAGGGCCTCGAGGAACGCGAAATGGTCGTGAGCGAAGGCGGTTTCATCCTGAAATCCGAGATGATGAAGGGCGAACTCGGCGAGGACTAGACATGATCCAAAAGCTCATTGCGTTCTCCCTGCGCCATCGCCTGCTCGTTCTGATCATTGCGGTCGCGATCGCAGGTACCGGGTTGTATGCAGCGCGCCACCTTCCCATCGACGCGGTGCCGGACATCACGACCAAGCAAGTTCAGATCAACGTCACCGACCCGGCGCTCAGCGCGGAAGACATCGAGACACAGATCACTTATCCAATCGAAGTCGCGCTCTCCAGCCTGCCACGGCGGCAGGAGATCCGATCGATTTCCCAGTTCGGCCTCTCGCAGGTCACGGTCACGTTTGATGACGACGTGGACATTTACTTTGCCCGCCAACTCGTGAATGAACGGCTGGTCGAGGTGCGCGAGAAGCTGCCGCGCACCGCCGAACTTGATCTGAGCCCGGTGAGCACGGGACTCGGCGAGATTTACTACATCTCGCTCGACGGACCGAAATACTCGCTGATGGAACGGCGCACGATGATGGATTGGATCGTCGCGCCACAACTGCGGAAGGTTCCTGGATTGGCGGAGGTGAATACCTTCGGTGGCGAGGTGAAGCAGTTTGAGGTCGCGGTTAATCCGGATCGGTTACGCGCATACAAGCTCGACATGCGCACCGTGCTGGAAGCACTGGAGCGGAGCAATCGGAATGCAGGGGGAGCCTATATCACACGCGGGCCCGAGCAGGAGGTTGTGCGCGGTTCCGGTTTGATCCGGAGCCTCGATGACATTCGCACCATCGTGCTAGCCACCGCGCATACGTCCCCGGTCACCATCGCTGACGTAGCTGAAGTCAATTACGCGCCCGCTGTGCGGCAAGGCGCGATGACCCGCAATGGCGAAGGGGAACAGGTGTATGGAATCACGTTGCTCCTCATGGGAGAGAACGGCCGCATCGTGATGGAGCGGGTGAAGGATCAGGTGAAAGCGATCCAAAAGTCTCTGCCGCCCGGGGCGCAGCTTAACGGCTTCATGGATCGCTCCGAGCTCATCAATCGCGCGATTCACACGGCGGTGAAGAACCTGGTGGAGGGCGGTCTGCTCGTCGTGCTGGTTCTGTTTCTCTTTCTGCTGCAGCTGCGCGCGGGGCTGATCGTCTCCAGCGCCATCCCGCTCGCGATGCTCTTCGCGATTGCCGGAATGAAATACTTCAACGTCTCGGCAAATCTGATGAGTCTCGGTGCGATTGATTTCGGTCTCATCGTCGATGGCGCCGTCATTATTGTCGAGAACGCGATCCGGCATCTCGCCGAGCAAAGACACCATCACCAGCGAGCGCTCAGCCGACAGGAGCAAGATGCGACCATTCACGCCGCCGCGGTGGAGGTCATCAAGCCGGCCGCGTTCGGCATGGGCATCATCATCGCGGCCTATATCCCGATTCTCACGTTGACTGGTATCGAAGGGAAAATGTTCCGGCCGATGGGGCAGACGGTGATCATGGCGTTGGTCGGCGCGTTGTTGTTTGCCCTGACGGTCGTGCCCGCGCTCTGCTCCTTCTTTCTAAAGGTTCGCGTGGAGAAGGAGAACTTCGTCCTGGAAGCCGTGCGACGTGTCTATCGTCGCGCACTTGAATCGTCGATGAAGCACCGTGCGCTCACGATTGCTGCCGCCGCGGTGTTCTTCATCGCGTGCGCGGCGCTCTTCCCGCTGCTCGGCTCCGAGTTTATCCCCGAGCTGGATGAAGGCGCTATCGCGCTGGAGGCGATCTATGCGCCGAGTATCTCGCTCGAACAAGTCGTGCAGCGCGCGGGTGTGATCGAGAAATTCATCAAGGAGACGTTTCCAGATGAAGTGGAGCAGGTGGTTTGTCGCATTGGCCGACCCGAGTTGGCGACCGATCCGATGCTGCTCAACCAGACAGATGTGTTGATGCCGCTGAAACCAATGCGTGAATGGAAGAAGGCGCGCACGAAAGACGAGCTGGTCACGCTGATGGATGAAGAGCTGAAAAAAATCCCGGGTGTGAACATCAGTTTCACGCAACCGATCAAGATGCGGATGATGGAATTGATTGAGGGCGTGGGCGTCCGCGGCGATGTCGGGGTGAAGCTATTCGGTGCAGATCGCGAAGTGCGGCAGGAATACGCGGAGCGCATCGGCCGCATCGCTCGCTCCATTAAAGGTGCGGAAGACGTCAAGGTGGAAACGACTGCCGGGTTGCCGCTTCTCGACATCCGGATCAAGCGCGACGAAATCGCGCGGCGCGGAATCAGCGTTGGCGATGTCCAGGATTTGATCGAAACCGCCCTCAGCGGGAGGCAAGCCTCCACGATTGTCGATGGCAATCAGCGCTTTCCCCTTGTCGTTAGACTTGCTCCATCTTTTCGTGCCGACGCCGATGCCATCGGACGCCTGGTCGTGCACACCGATGGCGGCGAAGATGCGCCTCTGGCTGAACTCGCAGAGATCGTGAGCAGCGAAGGTCCGGTACAGCTCAGTCGTGAAAACGGCGAGGGCCGCACCGTTGTCCAGTTGAACGTTCGCGGACGCGACCTCGGCAGCGTCGTGCAAGAGTTGCAGCGCAAAGTCGAAGCCGGAGTCAAATTGCCGCCCGGTTATCACCTCGAATACGGCGGCACCTACGAGAAAATGCAGTCCGGTCGCGCGCGACTCATGATCGTCGTGCCCGCAACATTCGCGGTAATATTCGTTCTGCTCTTTACGACTCTCGGATCACTCCGTCAGGCCGCTCTGGTCTTCACGGGTATTCCATTTGCGATCACCGGCGGCATTCTCGCGCTTTACTTCCGCGGGATGCACTTTTCGATGTCGGCTGGTATTGGATTCATCGCGCTCTTCGGGGTCGCCGTGCTCAACGGAGTCGTTCTCGTAACCTTCATTAACGAACTGCGGCAACGCGGCGCCGCGTTGCACGAGGCGATCGTCAGCGGATGTGTAACCCGGCTGCGTCCAGTGCTGATGACGGCGACGGTGGCAAGCATCGGCTTCATCCCGATGGCGCTGGCCACAGGCGCGGGCGCTGAAGTTCAAAAACCGCTCGCGACAGTTGTCATCGGCGGCCTGATCAGCTCCACAATTCTCACCCTGCTCATCCTGCCGGCGCTCTACCGGGTAATCGAGCGGGCCACGCAACCCGTCTCTCAGTCTACGCGAGGACGAAACACTCCTCGGGAGTTCGTGCCCGCAACCGGCTTCTAATTCGAGACTCAAGACCACCGAATTGCGCTCTTAGCACCAGGACATATACGGGGGGGCCTAATCCGCAAGGATTGCGCGAGTCTGCTCGATAGGGCAAACTCCGCCCGATGAGGCTTCGGCTCATTCGGTGGGATCCGGACAACTGCGCGCGTTGACCGCCGCGATTCTCGTCGCCTCGTTCGCCTTCGCCGCGGTTCTCTCCGCGGCGCCGCAGTTGCACGAGCGACTGCATAAGATCGGCGATCGCACCAACTCACGCATGCGCGGCGACGCTGATGTCGTCCGGCAGCGTGGAGCATTCCGCCTGCGAACCGCCCTTCGCGGCACCGCAACCCGCGCCAGCCGTGCCCGCTTTCCGGGTGCCGGCCTTCGCCTGGGTCCTTGCGCCTCTCGAGTTTACCCGACTCGAACACGCGCCGCCCGTCCTCTCCTAAGCGCAAACGTCCGCCGCCTCGATGCGGTCACGCCTCCTCGCGGCGCCCTCCTGCGCAGACGCAGTCCTGTGCGGTCTTCACCTGTCGTGAAGCGCCGCGTCCTGTTCGCCCAATTGAATTGCAACCTTAGGAGAATTTATTTTGAAAAAACTGCTTTTGATTCTGTTCGCGCTCGTCCTCAGCGCCAGCCTTGCCGCGGCCCAGGATGCCGCCCCGTCAACCACCACCCCCAGCCCTTCACCTTCCAAAACTGCCGAAACTGAGCGCGTCGTCGTCACCGCCGGCGCAATTGAACATACCGAAACCGAGACCGTCGAGCCGGTCACGATTCTCAACGACAGAGAATTGAAAATTCGCGCCGCCGCCACGCTTGGTGACACCTTGGCCGAGGAACCCGGCGTGGGAGGGAGCGGATTCACCGCGGGCGCGAGTCGACCGATCATTCGCGGATTGTCCGACAATCGCGTGCGCGTCTTGAACAATGGCACCGAAGTCTTCGACGTTTCAAACCTGAGCCCGGACCACGCACCGAGCCTGAGCCCGTTGCTTAGCACGAGCATCGAAGTGGTGCGCGGGCCGGCCACGATTCTCTACGGTTCCGGAGCGATCGGAGGGGTGGTCAATGTGAACGACAATCGCATTCCCGTGGAAGCGCCGCCGACGCGTTGGAGCGGTGAAGTTGTCGGACGCTTCGGCTCTGTCGATACCGAACGCAGCGGGGCGATTTCGCTCCAGCTCGCGGCCACGCCACACATCGTCTTGCACGGCGACTTCAGCATCTTCTACACGGACGACCGCGGCATTCCCGGCTTCGCGCTGGCCGAGAACATTCGTGTCCTGCTTCCGCCCGACGTCGCCGCCGGCCGCGGCTTCGGACAGAACCCCGAGGGCGACGTGCCGAACACTTACGTGCGCACGAAAGATTACGGCTTCGGCGCGTCCTACGTATGGGATAAGGGCTACATCGGCGCGTCATTCAACCAATTCCTTTCCATCTATGGCGTGCCCCAGGATCCGGT
>CAWATC010000032.1:0-10135 GCA_963784865.1 uncultured Verrucomicrobiae bacterium
GCCATCGCGAATCGCCTGCGGCGTCATCGATTGCAGCCAAAGGCGCTTCACCGGGTGCTTGTTTTTCGCCAACTGTGCGAGGTAGGTGAAGATCGAGCTCGCCTTCGCGACCAGCGTCACACGCGTTGATCACTTCGGTGATGTCTTTACGCGCGATCAGTTTCTTCAATTGCGCGAACCGGTCCTTCGAACTCTCGCTGGGCTTGAGTTCGAATTTCTCCGGGATAATCGGGAGCGTCTCGAGCCGCCAAAAGCCGTATTTCTTTTTGTCGATGTCTTCCGGCATCAACAACTCCGCGACATGTCCGACGGCTGAGGAGATCACGTATCGGTCGTTTTCGTAGTGGTCGCCCTTCTTGGGAATCTTCCCAAGCACGCGCGCAATGTCGGCGGCGACACTCGGCTTCTCAGCGATGACTAGAGATTTGGACATGCAGGGATGCGAAGTAGACCTCCCACCGGAGGTTTGCAAGTGCTAGGAGCAAATCGCGAGCGAGGTGCCGCGTTTTTGATCAAGTGTTTTGCCCGACCGCGGTTTCGCCTTCCGGCGGAAGATGGAAGATAGCAGCTACGGCGTGATCACGACCCGCACGTCGTCGCCAAATGCTTCGAGGCGATCCAGAGCGTCGTTTATTGCTTGGCCTCCAGGGGCACCGTTCGAATGACGCCGTGTGATAGATCGAGCTCGCCGCTGCGCGCCAGTTCCAGGAGCGAAGGAATCTCGCTCGCCAGATGATCCGACACGCCAATGATCTCCGCTTCCTTGTTCAAGAGCTCGGCGTAGGGCGCGACGTCAAACTTGTCTCCCGTTAGACCGACCAAGGCGGCGCGGCCGAGAATGGCCAGTGATTGCACGGCCTGGCGCATGGTCAGCGGCAAGCCGATCAACTCGAGCGCGACATCCACGCCGCGTCCGCCGGTGAGCTTCCTGAATTTGGTTTACCGGATCGCCGGCCAAGGCGTTCACCGGAATGGCGCCGAAACGTGTCGCGAGCTCGAGCTTGCGCGGATTAATGTCCACCGCGAACACCTCCGCGGCGCCGGAAATTCGCGCCAATTGCAGCGCGGAAATGCCGAGGCCGCCCACGCCGTAGATCGCCACGGTTTCGCCGGGGCGCAGTCGAGCTTTGTTCAACGCATGGAGCGACGTGGCCGAGGAACACATCAAGATCGCGCCTTGCTCAAACGGAATTTCGGCGGGAAGCCGAAAGACGCTGCGCTCCGGAACGACGACGAATTCGGCGTAACCGCCATCGCGATGATTTCCCAGCATCTGACCCGTGAGGCAAAACTGTTCGGTGCCGTTCTCGCAATAGTCGCACTGACCACAGGTCGCGAGGTAATGCACGCAGACTCGATCGCCGGCTGCAAATCTCCGAACCTCTGTCCCGACATTTTCCACCACGCCGGCAATTTCATGGCCGAGCGTGAGGGGCAGGGATTTGAGCTGGGAAACGCCAGCGCGGTAGTGCGCATCGGAGTGACAAATTCCCGCGGCCATCACTCGAATCAGAACATCGCGCGCGCCGACCTGAGGAACTGCAACCTCCTGCTCCTCGAGCGGCGAGCCGGTCTTGAGCAAGCGAATGGCCTTCATGCAATGGCTCTGTCGAGGAAACGGGGACGTTGCGAAGCGCCTAACCCAATTTCACAAAGTATTTTCCGGGCAACTGCTTGACGAGCCGCTTGAGCTCAAGGCGCAGGAGGTGGGAAGAAACCGTCCCGCTGGGCAAATCGGATTTCGTCGCGATGTCGTCGATCGAAGTCTCCGTCTCGCGAATCGCATCATAGACGCGGCGCTCATCATCGGTCAGCGTCGGCAACGGCGCGCTCGGCCGCTTCGGGCGATGGCTTTGCCTCGGGCAACAGGATGCTCAAGTCATCGAGAATATCGCTCGCATCCATGACCAGCTTCGCACCTTGTTGGATGAGGCGGTTGGAACCGAGCGCGCTCGGCGCGTTGATGTGTCCCGGCACCGCGTAGACGGAGCGTCCCTGCTCGAGCGCTTGCGATGCCGTGATCAACGCGCCGCTGTTCAGCCCGGCTTCAACCACGAGGATGCCATGGCTCCAGCCGCTGATGATACGGTTGCGCATCGGGAATGTTTGGCGGTCCGGTTCGATCTCCATCGAGAACTCGGAGACGACTGCGCCGTTGCCGCTGGCGATTTTCTCGGCCAGAGCGGCATTCTCGGGCGGATACAGTTTCGACAAACCCGAGCCGATGACAGCGATCGTGCGGCCTTTGGCCGCGAGCGCGCCTTGATGCGCTGCGGTGTCAATCCCACGCGCCAAACCACTGATCACGGTGAGACCGGAGTACGCGAGTTGATACGAGAGCTTCTTCGCGGATTCGGTTCCGTAATGGGTCGTCCGTCGCGAACCGATCACACCGATCGCGTGCTGATCGCGTTCAGTGATTTCTCCCCAGACATACAAGACGATCGGCGGTGCGTGGATCTCGCGCAGTTGGCGCGAATAGAGCGGCGACTCGGCGGTGAGGATCTGCGCACCGAAGTCGCGGATGCGGGCCAACTCCGCTGGCAAATCGACGATGCTCTCCCAACCAGTGATCTGGTCGGCTACTTCGGGGCCGATGCCTTCCACGGCGCGCAACGCCGCGCCGCGCGCGGTGAGGATTTTCTCCGGCGTCTCGAAAACCTGCAGCAGCTTGCGCAATCGGACGGGTCCGATCGTCGGCAGCATGTTCAGCGCGACGCAGGCTTCGGTGGAGTTCATACGAGCACTGCAGCGTCAAGCATCCGGAACGTCCGGACAACGATCGACCTAGAACGGAATCTCGTCGTCGTCTGGTGCGGCGGGCGCGGATCGCGGAGGAGGCGCGCTCGACTTCGGACGGCTGCTGGAGCGATCGCCTCCGCCGCCCATTGCTTCATCAGCTTCGCCACCGCCACCGCCGGGGCGGCTGCCGAGCAATTGCATCGTCTCGCCGATCACGCGGAGCTTTGATCGCTTCTGGCCGCTTTGCTTGTCGTCCCAACTGTCGAGTTGCAGGCGCCCTTCAATCAAAACCGGCCGGCCCTTTCTTCAGATATTCGCCGGCGATTTCCGCCAGGCGCGCCCAGAGGACCACGTCCACGAAAGTGACCTCTTCGCGCTTTTCGCCGTTTTCGAGGCTGTATTGCCGATTGACCGCGAGACCGAGATCGCACACCGCGCTACCCTTGGGCGTGTAGCGGACCTCCGGGTCGCGCGTGAGGTTCCCGACGAGAATGACTTTATTGAAACTGGCCATCCCGCCCTTTTAGCGGAACTACTTGGCCTCGGCGACTTTTTTCGTCCGCGGCGCCGCCTTGGGTCGCAGCCGCTGGTAATGCTGGCGATACACTTCCGGCGTCGAGCTTGAACTTCGAGCGCAGCCTGGTGATCAACTGCGAATCGGCGTGAAAAATGAAGTTCACGAAGTGACCCGCGTCGAGTTCGCCGGCTTGATAGGAAAACTGCCGCTTGTCCATCTTCTGGACCTGCTCGATTTCGGCGCCTTCCTTTTGGAATTCGGATTCGAGGCGGTCGACGATGTCCTTGACGGTGTCTTCTTTGCCTTGCGCGTTGAGGACCAGCAAAGCTTCGTAGCGATTCTTCATGATTCTGATTCGGGAATTTTGTTGAACGTGTTCATCGCGGAAACGACGCCTTTGTCAATCGCCCATTTCACCGCTTCGGCCGCGCGCTCGATGGTTTTTTCCACGACGGGCATCTCTTCTTCGAAGAAGCGACCGAGGACATAATCGACCGCGCCAGCACCGGGCGCGGCGCCGATCCCGACCCGCAGGCGCGCGATCTTTTCGGTGCCGAAAGTGGTGATGATCGACTCCAGTCCGTTGTGGCCCCCGGTGCCGCCTTCGAGGCGGATCCGCAGGCGACCGAGTTCCAGCGCCATGTCGTCGAGGACGACGAGCATCTCGCCGGGCTCGACTTTGTAGAACTGCGCGATTGCCAGGAGCGGTTCGCCGCTGCGGTTCATGTACCTCATGGGCTTCACGAGCAAAACGTCACCAAGCTTGGTCCAGTAAACGCCCCACTTTGCGGAGCGTTCCCATGGCGCGCGCTGTTCCGCGGCGAGACGATCGAGCACCGCGAAGCCGATATTGTGCCGGGTGCGTTCGTATTCCGCTCCGGGATTTCCCAGCCCGACCACCAACCGGATCCCGGCAGCGTCCGCCTGCAAGAGTCGTTAGGCGCAAAGAAGCGAGCGAGCGCTCACTTCTTGTCTTTGTCCTTCGAGCCGCCCGCGCCAGCCGCGGCATCCGGCTCTTCCTTCTTCTCCTTGATGACCTCGGGAGCAGTCGGCGCTTCGGCCGCGACGACTGGCTCTTCTTCCACCGTCGGAGCGAGCACAGAAAACGCCGTGAGATCTGGAGAAAGCCTGGTCTTGACGCCTGCCGGCAGCACAATGTCGCGCACGTGAATAGCGTCGCCCACATCGAGCGCGGAGACGTCAACCGTGATGACATCCGGGAGATCGCGGGGGAGACATTCGATCGCGAGCGAACGCAGGCTTTGCTCGAGCAGACCGCCCATGTTCTTCACGCCATTAGCAGTGCCAGTTGGCTCCAGAGGCACGTCGGCTTCGATCATTTCATCCATCGAGACGGCGTGGAAATCGATGTGCAGGACGGCGCCGCCGATCGGGGCGTGCTGCACTTCCTGAACGAGTGCGATGCGGTTCGCGGCACCTTCCACCTCCAGCTCCACCAAAATGTTTTCGCTCGAGGCATGGCTGAGCATCGCGCTGACGTCGCGCCGGGACACCTGGAGCGCTTCGGGTTTGTCCTTCGATCCGTAGATCACCGCCGGCACCAGACCCGCTGATTTCAGTTTCCGGACTGCGGAACGGCCGAGGCCTGTCCGCCGTTCTGCTGTGAGTTTGACTTGTTTGGCCATGTTAAAATCCTACTTGCTGTCGTCTTCGATCTTGAACAGCGACGAGACCGACTCGTCATTGTGAATGCGCTTGATGCCTTCCCCGAGGAGCTCGGAAACGCAAAGCACGGTGGTCGTAAAGCCTCCCACCGAGCGCACAGGCGTGCTGTTGGTCGTAATTAATTCCTTAATCTGGGAGTTTTGCAACCGCGGGATGGCGAGATCGACGAGGACGGCGTGGGCCACCCCGGCGTAGATGTCGAGCGCACCGTGCTCCTTGAGGATACCGGCGGCGGAAGCCAGCGTGCCGGCCGTCTCGGTGATGTCGTCCACCAGGAGAACGTCGCAGCCTTCCACCTCGCCGATGACGTAAAGCGCTTTGGTTTCGGTGGCGCTCTTCCGTTGCTTCGCGACGATCGCGAGATTGCAGCCCAGTGCCTGCGAGTAGGCGGAAGCCATCTTTAGCCCGCCGACGTCAGGGGAAACAACCACCGTCTTCCGCGTCAAACACGTGCGGAGGTACTTGATCAGCACCGGCATCGAGTAGAGGTGATCGACCGGAATATCGAAAAATCCCTGCACCTGCTGCGCATGGAGATCCATCGTCAGCACGCGACTCACCCCGGCCGCGTGGAGGAGATTGGCCACGAGCTTGGCCGTGATCGGCACCCGCGGCTTGTCCTTTCGATCCTGCCGTGCATAACCGAAAAATGGAATTACCGCCGTGATGCGATCGGCGCTCGCGCGGCGCGCGGCATCCACCATGATGAGCAACTCCATGAGGTGCTGATTGGTCGGCGGACAAGTCGGCTGAATAATGAAAACGTCGCGGCCGCGAATGTTCTCTTCGATTTTGACGTAGGTTTCTCCGTCCGGGAATGAGCTGATCGTGGCCGCACCGAGGGGACTCCCGATCGCGTCGCAAATCTTCTGGGCCAATTCGCGATTGGCGGAGCCGCTGAAGATTTTCAACTCAGGTTGGAGTGCGTACATGATGGAGTTGGAAGACGGCGGGGCGCTAACTTTGTCGCACGGCGGCGACGTTAGCAAACAACGATTGTGATCGTGACCCGACGCGGCCAACCGGGACAACCGCGTGCCTAACGAGATCCCGACAACTTCGTGGCTACCGCGCCGACAACCTGTCTGAAGGTGTCGATGTCATATGGCTTCTGGATGAAGTCGACGAAGCCCGCCTCATCCTGGAATCCCTTGATCGCTTCGCGTTGATAGCCGCTGGTCAGCACCGCTCTAATGTCGGGCCGGATGCGTCGCAGCCGGGCGAGCGTTTCGACGCCGGTGATACCCGGCATCACAAGATCCAGAATAACGAAGGAAATTTCCCCGCTGTTTTCCTGAAAGCGCTCGACGGCCAGTTCACCTGTCGGAACGGCGATCACTTTCAGGCCCATGTCCTGGAGAAGTTCCTCCATCAGCATCCTGATTCCATCCTCGTCTTCGGCTACAAGCACGGTGCCAGCGAGTCTTCCGCTCGCGTGCGGGGAGGGCGAATCAATGCCCGATCCGCCCGGTGGGATAGAAGCGTGCGCTGACGTTCCAGCCGGGAAAAGCACGCGCACGGTCGTTCCGCCGTCCGGCGGACTTTCGACGAAGAGCGCACCCTGATGGCCCCGAACAATGCCTAGGACGGCGGCCATGCCGAGCCCGCGACCGGCAAATTTCGTGGAGAAGAACGGCTCGAACATGCGTTGCCGCACGTCGTCGGTCATGCCAATGCCCGTATCCGTGATCTCGAGGGCGACGTAGTTTCCTGGCCCCACCGGCTGGTCTGTTCGGCTCAGTCTCCAGCGAATTTGCGTCGAAATATCCACCGTCGACGGATATGCGGACGGTGCCGCCCGATTCCGGCAGGGCTTCGACGGCGTTGACTAGGAGGCTTTTCAGTACCTGCGTCACCTGCGCCGGGTCCGCCTGGATGATTGGCAGATCGTCGATCGTCTCGAACTCGATGCTGACGTTCTGCGCGAACGACGACTGCATCGTCGGCAGCAGATCCTTCGTCAGTTCCACGATCTCAACCGGTTTCGTGATGAATTGTCCCCGGCCGGAGTAGTCGAGCATCAATTGGGTGAGGTCGGCGGCTCGTTTTCCGGCCTCCGCCATCGCGCCCAGGCTGTCGCGAAGAGTTCGATAAACTGGTCTCCGGCATCGAGGCGAGCTCCAGATTCCCGAGGATGATCTGGAGGAGGTTGTTGAAATCATGAGCGATGCCTCCGGCAAGCACGCCGAGGCTTTCCAGTTTTTGGGCGCGCAGAGAGACTGCGTTCGAGTTCAAGCCTCCGATTCTCGGCCGTCTTTCGGTCCGTGATGTCGTTGGCGACGACGAGAATGCCGCGGGTGCCGTCCGGGAGATCCACGGCGCGTTCGCGGATTTCGTAGTGTCGCAGCGTGCCGTCCTTCTGGCGGTTGACGACCTCGTGATCGAGCAGTTCACCGTCCCCGCAGGCGGGCGAGATTCCGCTCGATGTCCCCGGGCGCGTCGTTGCTGAAGTGGCTGACGTGGATGCCGATCAATTCGTCGCGGGTGAATCCCATCCACCGGCAGAACGCAGGATTTACGTCGCGGACCCGGCCGTCGAGATCCACGAGGATCGACGCTGGTCGGCAACAGATCAAAGAGCGCCCGGTAAAGCGACTCTCGCCGCGTCGCATCCGCAGCAGAAACGGGTGCTTCATTTGGGTTGGGGTATCCCCTATGAGCCAGCTCCATTGCCTTTGATCGACTGCGCCCTTGCGCTAATCCACCGGTTTCGATTGTAAGCCACCAAGAGCCGGGAAGTCTACCGCCAAACGGAGAAGCAGAAGGGTAACCACCCGTCACCAAGGATTCACGAAGAAGGCTGTATTCAGTGGCGATCTCTCATCTCATTCTCGTTGATATGGCTGTGGATTTGTCAACGGGCAAAAAGAGGGCAGGGCGAGTGTTTGCATCGCTTTCATATTAGTAAGGAAGCGGGTTTGAGGCGGCCGATCAGTCGGGGTGAGTTAGGTTCCCGGCGGTTGGTGATGCTGATATTCGCGGGCTATCCGGCTCTTTGCGAGCCAGACCTATCCGGCATTCTTTTAATTCACCGCAGCCCTTGTCCAACAGTCTAGGTGACGCGTGCTTAGGCTTGGATTGCTCCAGCCTAACGCTAACGAGACATCGTGGGTTGGCTACCGTGACCCTGCCACCTCAGATCCGCTTCCTGTCTGTGATTTATGATGTGTGTGTGTTGCTCTGAGTTGTCTCTCCTTCTTCGTTGTTGGTTAATGCTGTTCCCCTCGAACAACTCCTTTTCAGACCGAAGTGGATTGCGCCTGGTAACAGGGCTGCGTGCGTAACAGCTCCCAGATAAAACCGCAGAGCTCCCGCGCGATCGCCACCATCGCCTTGTTGCGCTGGAGGCGCCGCCCCAGCAGACGCGTGTAGCGATGGTGCAAACGATTCTGCGCTCGCCAACTGATGGCCCGCACCTCGCGCTGGTTGACCTTGCTGACGCCGGCTCAAGTGCGCGGATACTTTGGGCGGCGTCGCGTAATGCTGCGCGCATTCCACCAGCAACCAGCGCGCGTGGGCATTGCCGCACTTGGTGATGCGTCCCTGGCGCCGTTTGTCACTCGAAGTATTTTCCGTCGGCACCAACCCCAGATACGCCATCACCTGGCGCGGATGAGCAAAGCGATGCACTTCTCCCAGCTCGCTCACCAGGATCATGGCCGCCACGGTTTGAAATCCCTTCATCGCCATGAGCGCGCGCACCGCCGGCGCCAGACGCCATTTCTCCAACAGATCGCGCATCCCCACCTCGCACCGCTCGATCCGTTCTCCAGCCGCCGCGATCGCTTGGAGATATTCTTCCAGGATCACTTTCATCGCCGGATGCGGCAGCACCAGTTCGCGCAGGTAACGCTCATGCGCCGCGCTCCAGGCGCTTTTTCCCTGGTAACGATACCCGTGGCGCAGCAGAAACCCTTTCAAGCGATGCCGCGAGCGGCGCCGATCATCCACCGCATCGGTCCGCGCCCGGCACAGATCGCGCATCGCTTCGTCGGTCGGTTCGGGAATGTAGACCGCGGTCAGTTCACCGGCCCGCAACAGTCGCGCCAGTTTGCGCGCGTCGCGTTTGTCGGTTTTCACTCGATCGCCCGAGCGCGTCGGCGTCATCGAAGGCGCCACCACCTCGCACTCCACTCCCAGCTGCCGCAGCCGCCGCGCCAGCCCAAAACCGCACGGCCCCGCTTCATAGCACGCGCGCAAGATGCGCTTCCTTGCCATGGGCTTTACGCAGCCGGGCGATCCATTTTTCTACCGCGTGCAGATCGTTGCTGATCGCGCCCGTGTCGCGCACTTCGCCCCGCCGCCCGTCCTCGGCCATCGCCGTGGCGATACAGTCTTTGTGGACATCCAGTCCAAGATCGAGTTCTTTTTTCATTGGTGTGTTTGCTTGTTCGAGTTGTTTAACTGCAACGCTCCGGAACCCTCGGGTCCCGGCCGTTGGTGCGGCTCTGCTCCACCTCAAAAAGGCGAGTAGCCCGCGAAAATATGAACGGCAAACACACCCTCCTTTTCAACCCTGTGCTCGCGCGTTCACACCCCGCGCACAGCCATAAGGTCTAGGGCACTTCGTCCGCACCTCATAAATGACGCCGGGACAACGCTCATTCCTCGCTGCCGCTATGTTGGTCACGCCGGGAACCTCCGGCTACATCGGTGTGATGTCCCTGTTCAGGTCTGCACCGGGCGGTCGGCGGCATTTTCCTCTACCCCGTTACTGCTTGTTCAAGCGCTGGGCACGCGTTAAGAACGCCGCGGCAGCCATCAGCCATATTTATTCTGGTCAACTCTGGCTCGGGGCTGCTTTGGCCAACCTAAGCAGCACGATGCCGTTGTCGCTGGCGGCGCGGGTGGTTGCTATATGAGTCGGCGCTTCGATCACACCATCATCACAACGCCTCCTTGCCCTCGTACTCGTGATTGCAGGCACCAAGCTCGTCTTCAGCCAATGAAATCGCATGGTTCTCGTTTCACCTTGGAGCATGTGACGGAGGTCGTGGATCGCGGCCCTTCGCGATGACAGCGCCACCATTTTCCAACGTTGAACAGCAACGCCTGCCTTTGCCCGCGCGGTCCGATCCCGCCTCGCGCCTCTCGCCCCTGGACGGGCCAACGAGCAGCCCCGATTCCAGTTGAAGGAGCGGCTGCCTCTTCCTGCACTAGAGAATTTGAACATTGCGTTGGCAAGCGAAT
>CAWATC010000033.1:0-209900 GCA_963784865.1 uncultured Verrucomicrobiae bacterium
AGCGCGGTTTCACGCAAGACCCATGGCGCAGCGGGCACCTTCGACATCGATCTGCCGCTGGCCGGCCCGGTCGGAGTCGAAGACCGCAGCGGCGGAGTGACCAACGACTATCAAGTCGTCGTCACCTTCGCCTCTAACGTTAGTGTTGGCAGTGCCGTGGTGAGCGCCGGCACTGGCTCCGTGTCAAGCGCTACTGGCAGCGGGACGAACATTCTCACGGTGAATCTCACTGGCGTGACCAACGCGCAGTACATCACGATCAAGCTCAACTGTGTGGACAATGGCCTCGGGGCCAGCGGCAACGTCACCGTCACCATGGGCGTGCTGATCGGTGACGTGGACGGCCTCGGCTCTGTCAACAGCGGCGACACGCAAATAGCCAAAAACCACTCTGGAGAAATCACCACTCAGGGCACCGCTCCGGTGGACGTGAACGCCGACGGATTCATCAACAGCGGCGACACGCAGATCGTGAAAAACCACTCTGGAGAAATGCTACCTCCCTAAGCTGACTTTGCCTGCCGCCTTTCTCGTTCCCATCCTTATGGTTGGGAGCGGGATTGGCGGCGGCGAAACAGAGTTAGGGACGCTGCGCCGCGGTGTCCGTTGAAACCGAACACAGACTTGCAGCGCGTGGGCTGTAGCCCGCGCCCCCCGGCTGACCGCGTCTTGCCGCAAGCACGCGCGAGGGCGAAGCGAAGCCCCGCAGACAAGCGCGATCCTAAAGCTGGAGCCCTCGGAACGAGGGCAAAGAGCGGGCTCTTGCCCATGAAGGGCCGGGCCCGCGACGCCGCAGCGGCGGACAATTTTCCTGGCAACAGGGCCGAGGACCGGCGCGGCTCTGCTTCGCCGGCCTTCGGCAACGTTCGGGGAGCTGTTTGCGACACGCAGGCCCGCGCCTTGGGACACACCCGGGAACTGCGGTTGAGAAGCAACGAATTGTCCACATCTTGACGCGTATGAACGCGGAGATGGATGTCGGAACGAACAAGAAGGCGTTCCAGATCAATCTCGACGCGAAGAAATACGGCACCTTCGCCGAGATCGGCGCCGGACAGGAAGTGGCGCGGCGCTTTTTTCACGTCGGCGGCGCGTCGGGAACGGTCGCGAAAACGATGTCGGCCTACGACATGACTTTCAGCGACGCGATTTACGGCACGACCGATCGTTACGTCAGCCGCAACCGTCTGCAGACGATGCTCGATCACGAATATGATCTGCTCGTCGAACGGCTCGACGAAAAGCTCGGGAGCGAGCGGACTTTTTTTGTCTTCGCCGATACGGTCGCGGCACGCAGCTTCAAGCAGCATAACGAATCACACGGCTGGCTCGGGGTTCGCTTCCAAAGCCACACGCGCGGGGAACCGAGCCAGATCATCATTCACGTTCGGATGCTCGATGAAGGGAACGTCGATCAGCAGGAAGCGCTCGGCGTGATCGGGGTGAATCTGCTTTACGGCGCCTTCTATTATCATCAAGCCGGAAAAGCTGATCGCTTCGCTCCAGGAAAATCTCGCCGAGCATCGAATCCAGGTGGACATGATCAAGTTCTCCGGACCGGCCTACGCCGGAGGTCGACAATCGTTTGATGAGTTTGCAACTTGTGAGCCAGGGCCTGACGAATGCCGTCATGTTCACGGCGGACGGCGAAAGCGTGCAGCCGGCGGAAGTCTTCTACAAGAAGGCGATCCTGGTGGAACGCGGCAGTTTCCGCCCGGTAACGAACGCGACCAACGACATGCTGAACGGCGCGCGCCGTGTGTTTCTCGAACAGTGCAGGTATTCGGAAGACCGATCTGGTGGTGCTGATGGAAATGACTCTCGAGAATCTGCTCTCGGAAGGTCAGCTGAATCACGCCGATTTCCTGGCGCGGGTGGATATTCTCGGCGCACTCGGGCGGACGGTCTTGATCTCGAAGTTCGGCGAATATTATCGCCTGGCCGCCTATCTCTCGCGCTACACAAACAAGATGATTGGGATTGTCATGGGCGTGCCGACGTCTGCTGGAAATCTTCGACGAGAAATACTATCTCAACCTCGAAGGCGGAATTCTCGAGGCACTCGGGCGCATGTTTAAGAGCGGGCTGAAGCTTTATGTCTATCCGATGATCGAGGAAGAATCAGGGAAGTTGCTCACGGCAGCGAACGTCCGAGGTGGCGCCCAACCTGCGCTCGCTCTTCCGCTATTTGATCGACAACGACTTCATCCACGAGATGACCGATTATAATCCGGACTATCTGCGCATCTATCCGCCGGACGCCCTGCGACAAGCTGCAGTCGGGTAATCCGGCCTGGGAAAGAATGGTGCCGCCGGAAGTAGTGGCGAATCATCAAGGCGCGCAAGTTTTTCGGTTACCGCGCTCCTGCGCCGAGGGCGGAGAGCGACGCTCTGGCATCGGAAGTCGCCCAACCATAAGCGGAAGAGCGCGACGACAGAGCGTCGCCCTCCATGAAACGCCGGAAAAGCCGCGCTGTCGGCACGCTTCCCGCTACAGGGAACGGCAGACCATGGCCAAGCGCGGAAATTCTGTCATTGGGATCGATCTCGGGAAGCACGTCTTCAAGGGAGTGTTACTCCATCGCAAGAGCGATGCTCGCTACGTGCTGACCAGTTTCGCCTCTCGCGAAGTCCCGGAGGAATTGACCACCGCGGACGACCTCGCGGAGCAACTGAAGCTTCTTTTTCGCGACCTCGGCGGGAGCGCGAAAGGATGCGCCATTGCCGTTTCCGACCCCGATTCGCTCCTCCGAATAATCGAGCAGCCCAAGACGCCGGTCGATCTCCTGCGCAATGCGCTGCGCCTGAATGGCCTCGCGGTGCTCAATCAGGAATGCAAAGATTTCGTGCTCGATTGCGCGCCGGTTTCCGTGAACGGCACGAACGGCGCCAACGGCCACGCGGCCGATGGCACAAACGGGAACGCGCACGAAGCAGCCCCTGCGCACGGCGCCGGTCTGAAGAAATATCTCGTCTGCGGAATGCTGCGCCCGACGGTCAAACAAATTTCCGACGCCATGAGCAAAGCCCGCGTTTCCGCCGACATTCTCCAACTCGCGCCGATCTGCTCCTTCAACGCCTTCGAGTTCGCCTACCCGCAGGTCTTACGCCAACGAAGCCTTCCTCCTGCTCGACATGGGACACCTGCAAAGCACGGTCCTGATCGGCAGCAAAAAGGAACTGGTCCTCGTGCGCAGCATCGATTACGGCGGCAAATCGCTCACGCAGGCCCTCACGGCTGACGGCGCTTTCGGCGGCCAGCGCCGCGCGCGTGATGATGAAGCAGGGCGATCCAGGCATGGCGGAAATTTGCCGGAGCTCCCTCACCCGTCTCGCAATGGAAGTGCGCAACTCGATCGGCTTCTTCGAAGGGCAACACGAGGAAAGCATTCACCGCATCTTCGTTTCCGGCGGCCTCGCCCGGACGGAGACAATCTTGCAAACCCTGAGCGATGAACTCGGGCTGCCCTGCGAAATCTGGGACCCACTCGAAACCTGCGAGGTGGCCTTGCCCGCGGCCAAGCGCCAGGCGCTGCCGAGCGAATTCGTTTCCCTCAACGTCGCCTGCGGCGCGGCTTTCGAATACCTGCGGAACTAGACATGGCCCTCCAACTCAATCTCCTCCACGAGGAAATCGCGGAGCATCGCCAGCGTCAGCGCGATCCTCTAAAAATCGGCACGATGGTCCTCGGCGCGCTCTGCGCCTTCCTCTTCCTTTTCTACATGTTGAAGGCTTACCAGACGCTTTGGATCAAGAGCCGGCTCAATAGCGTGCAACGCGAATGGTCCAAAGTGGAACCGAAAGTGACGGCGGCCCAAAAGCGCTCGACGGAACTGAACGGCATCATCAACACCACCAAGGTGCTCGATACGATGATCGAAGGCCGTTTCTATTGGGGGCCCTTCCTGCAGAAGCTTTCACGTTGCGTCGCACCCAACGCCCAACTCAATGCCGTCGATGGATCCGTCGAGTGAGGACAACAAGTCGGTCACGGTTTCGATCCTTGGGATCGCCGCCGGCCGCGAACCCCGGGCGGCCGCCGAAGAACTCCGGCAACTTCTGACAGAACAGCTCGGCCAGAGCTACGGCGAGGTGAAGGTCGAGTTCAAGACGCTCGAAGATCTGGACACGCTGGTCAACATGGCGGGCACCAACATGGCGGTGGCGCGATACGCGCTGAGCGTCACTTTCAACGCCGAACGCGGCGATGCTCCAAAACCAGGCGCTTCTCCAGCCACCCCTCGCTCTCCGAAAAAATGACAACCCTTAAGCTGACCAAGGACCAGATCCAGAAAGCTGGCGCTCTGCGCGGTCGGCTTTGTCGTTCTCCTCTACGTTTACTTCAGCTTCTTCCTCGGGCCTCTGAATCGGAGCCGCGCGACCATGCAGGCAACGATCGCCGACCTGCAGGGCAAGCTCGGCAATTCGAAGAGCGAATTACAGCGCACGACCAACTTGGAAACTGAAGCGACCACCGCGACGACTCGTTACGCGGCTTTAGAAGCCTTAAGTCCGGAAGGTGCGCCCATCGCCTGGTTCCCGCCGCGGATAAAAGCGTTTTTTTCCAATCAGCAAATCGACAGGGCGACCGCGAAGCCCGACGCCAGCGGCGCAGGCACGCCCTACAAACAACCCGAGTTGCAACAATGGGAAAAGTACTCCTGGCTGATCGAGTTGCCACAAGCGGACTTTGCCATGGCGGGCAAGGCCATCGCAGAACTCGAAAACTCTGAACCGCTGTTGGCTGTCTCGAAATTGAGCATCAGGGGCGGAGGCGAGGATGCGCAGTTCCAGCAAGTTACTCTCTCGGTCAATACCGCGATTATGAAGCGATGAAGACGTTTACCGCTGCCATCCTGATCGTTTGCACGACACTGCGTTGGGCGAGTGCAGTCGATGCTCCCGTCAAACAGGAAGTCGCTCGCGACGAGGCGCCCAAGATTGAGTTGAAGAACAAGTCTTCCTTCGAGATGGAGGAAAGCGGACGCAATCCCTTTTGGCCGATCGGCTGGAAACCTTCAGTTAAGACCCCGACCAACCTGAACGAGCACCTCGGTCCGGAGATCTCGCCCAACTCCTTTCTCGTCAGCTCCATCGTTATCGATCCTGGAGCGAAGTTCGCCATTGTGAACGGAAAAACCATGTCGGAAGGACAGGTCTTTGGGTTGCAGTTGGGTAATCAGACCTATCAGATCACGGTTAAGTCGATCCAGGACGGTCAGGTCATCCTGCTCCGGCGCGATCAGGCTATTGTTGTTCCCCTGAGACGAAAATAGAGCTGCTGGACGGCGCGACCGACGGAACTAACGCCACTCAAAGCCAGCAGTCAGGTCGACCGGATTTGGGTCACGGGGACAAACGGACCTTCGTGCAACTCAACCTGCTCCCGCCCTCGAAGGAGCCGCCACCACTGTCTCGCGCAGCCCGTTAGGATAAGCAGAACGAGCATGAGAAAACCGAGTGCGACCAGCGCATCGAGACGCCAGACGCCGGCCTGCCTGATCAAGCCCGCCGCTTTCTCCGGCGCAACGCTCTCAGCGCTTTGTGCAAGCGATCTTGCGCCGCTTAGGAATCCGAGTTTCGGATCGGGCGAAAAGATTTTCAGATAACCCGCAGAGAACGTGACCGCGATCATGAAAACGAGCGGCGCCAGCGTTACCCAAAGATAGCGCACCTTGCCCATCTTGATCAGGAGCGTGGTGCCGAGACAGAGCGCGATGACGCTGAGCAGTTGATTGGCCAGGCCGAAGAGCGGCCAGAGGCTATTGATTCCGCCTAACGGATCCAGCACCCCTTGATAGAGGAACCAGCCCCAGGCCGCGACCAGCAATCCGCTCGAGAAAATGTTCGCGCCACACCGAGGTCGTGTCGCCCAACGGTCGCCACAAATTCCCCAGCAAATCCTGCAGCAGAAATCGTCCGACGCGAGTCCCGGCATCCAGCGTCGTCAGGATGAAGAGCGCCTCGAACATGATCGCAAAGTGATACCAGAGCGCGAGCGCCGTCGGATTGGACGAGACGCGGGCGAACATGTGCGCCATGCCCACGGCGAAGGTCGGCGCGCCCCCGGCGCGATCGAACATCGTCGACTCGCCCAATTCCGTCGCCAGTTCTTGCATCCCCGCTTCGCTCACGGGAAATCCGGCCGCGCTAATCCTTCGCCACCACTTCGGCCGGAGCGCCCTTAGTGTTGATCGCGAAATACTGGCCCGGCTCGATCACGCACGCCGCGATCATGGCCATCAGCGCGACCATCATCTCCACGACCATCGCGCCGTAGCCGATGTCGCGAATGCGCGATTCGCGCGCGATCATCTTCGGCGTCGTGCCGGAGGCGATGAGCGAGTGAAAACCGGAGACCGCGCCGCAGGCGATCGTGATACAAACGAATGGAAACACCGGCCCGGCGAAGACCGGGCCGGAGCCATCGATGAAGCGCGAGATCGACGGCATGAGCATGGTTGGCCGGAGCACGATGACCGCGATGGCCATGGCGGCGACAGTTCCCAATTTCAGAAACGTGCTCAGATAATCCCGCGGCGTGAGCAGCAACCAAACCGGCAACGTCGAGGCCGCAAAGGCGTAAATCATGAGCGACCAGGCGAGCCATTTCTCGTCGCGCGTGAACCAGCTTTGCAAAGCCGGAAAATGCGCAAGGAATTGTCCGCCCCAAACGCCAAAGACGAGGCCGAGCAAGACCGAAAGCGGTAATCCAGCCAACGCTGACGCGGCCGCTCCGCAGTCCAATACCCATGATGAGTGCGATCGGGATCGTAGTCGCGATGGTGAACACGCCCCACGGACTCTTGGCCAGTGCTTGCACGACGACAAGCGCCAGTACCGCCAACAGGATAATCATGATCGCGAGCACGCTGACGAGCGCGAGCGCTCCGACACCGCGACCGATTTCTTCCTTCACCATCTGCCCGAGCGTCTTCCCACGCCGCCGGACCGAGGCGAAGAGCACGATCATGTCATGCACGCCGCCGCCCAGCGTCGCGCCAATCAAGATCCAAAGCGTCCCCGGCAGGTAACCAAACTGCGCCGCGAGCACCGGACCGACCAAAGGACCTGGACCGGCGATCGCCGCAAAGTGATGGCCAAACGCCATCCAGCGATTCGTCGGCACGAAATCTTTCCCGTCTTCCTGCACGACGGCTGGCGTCGCCCGCTCGTCGTTCAGACCGAGTAACTTTGACCGCCAGCCACTTGCTGTAGAAGCGATAGCTGATCGCCAGGCTGCACATCCCGGCGATGATGATCCAGAGCGCGCTGATCTGTTCGCCACGCGCCGTCGCCAGCACGTAAACCGCGCCCAGACCGAGCAGAGCTACGGCGATCCAGAGAAGTTTTTTCCAGATCTTCATCAAACAGCGCGCTCGTGGAAACAGTAGCTGGATTGCCAGACGCAGAGCAATCCAACGCAACTACATCAGTGCATCACGCGCACGCGGTCAGCTGTGCCAGTTGCTCGGTGAAATCGACCTTGCGCTGGCGATGTTCTTCCACCACTGCCGCCGGCGCCCGATCGACGAAGGAAGAATTCGCCAGCTTCGCGTTCACCGTTCGCAACTCTTCTTCGCACTTCGCGATCTCTTTCTCCAAGCGCTCGCCGTTCCGCGGCTTGATCGCCCCCCGCAATCAGCAAGTGCAATTCTCCCAGTGGCGTCACGGCCACAGGAACTCCCGGCGCAGCCGAATACGCCGCGTCGAGCTTGCAGTTCTTCCGCATTGAGCAGTCGCGCGATTGTCGGCAACTCTTCTCCCACCCAGCCGGCGGACGTCCGCAAGATGAAGCGGGCCTTCTTGTTCGAGGGAACACGTGATTCGCGCGCAGGTTTCTTCCTGCCTGCACCATGCCATGGACGGCTGTGACTCGCGTCGCGCGCTTCCGCGGCGGATGAATCGGTCACACGCTTTGGCCGGCGGCACAGCAAATTGAATCGTTTCCGTCCCGAAGCCGAACACACACCACAATTCTTCGGTCACGTGCGGCATGAACGGGTGCAGCAGCCGCAGGACTGGCCGAAAGCACATGATCCATCACCGCGAGGACGGACGCTTTGCGGTCTGGCATCCTCACTGAAGATGTCCGTCTTCGACGCCTCGATGAACCAGTCGCAATAATCGCTCCAGAAGAATTCGTAGAGCCGCTGCGCGACCTCGTTGAATTTGTATTCGCCGATACGCTTCCTCGATCGCGGCAATCGCGTCATCGAGGCGCGCCAGGACTTCGATCGCATAGATCGAAAGCGCGTGCTTGCTCAGATCCGGCGCCGCTTCGCTCGGGCCGTGCATCTGCCGAAAGCGGGCTGCATTCCAGAGCTTCTTGGCGAAGTTTCGCCCTTCCTCGATCTGCTTTTCGTCGAAGCGAATGTCCTGCCCGCTCGGCGCAATTCGCATCAGACCGAAGCGCAAACCATCCGCGCCATATTTCGCGATCAGACTCGAGCGGATCGGGCGAATTGCCTAACGACTTGCTCATCTTGCGACCCTGCGCGATCGCGGATCAGCCCGGTGAAATAAACATCTCGAAACGGAATGTTGTCTTCGTCCCGCTCCGACTTGCCGGGTTTGAACTCCAGGCCCGCGATGATCATGCGCGCGACCCAGAAGAAAATGATGTCCGGCGCGGTCACGAGAACGGACGTCGGATAGAACTTCGCCCGCGTCTCCGCGTCCATCGTCTCGTAGGCCCAGAGCCAGGAGGAAAACCAGGTGTCGAGCGTGTCCTCGTCCTGCCGCCATCTCCGATCGCCCGGCGATTCGAGCTGCACGCGAATCTCCTCGTTAGGCCCGTACCATGCCGGGATGCGATGGCCCCACCAAACCTGTCGGCTGATGCACCAATCCTGGATGTTCTCCAGCCATTGCGCGTAAACCTTCTCCCAATGCGCGGGGAAAAACCGGATGAGATGCTCGCGCACCACCGCGAGCGCTTCCTTCGTTTTCGGATAACGCAGGAACCATTGCTCGCTCAAGCGCGGCTCGATCGGAACACCCGCGCGCTCGCTGAAGCCGACAGTGTTTTCGTACGGCTCCTCTTTCGCGAGCAGCCCCCTCTCAGTCAGCATTTCGGCCGCCTTCTTGCGCGCTTCGAAACGGTCGAGCCCGTCCAGTTCCGGCACGGCCGGGCAATTGATCCTGCCATCCGGATGCAGCACATCGATCACCGGCAACTGGTGTCGCTGCCCGATTTCGAAATCCACTTTGTCGTGCGCCGGCGTCACTTTCAGCACGCCGGTGCCGAACTTCGGATCGATCGCGTCGTCGCCGATAATCGGAAGTCGCTCGCGCGCGAGCGGGCGCCAGACGTGCGATCCGATCAGTTTCTGGTAGCGCGCATCCTCCGGATGCACCGCGAGCGCGATGTCGGCCATGATCGTCTCCGGCCGCGTGGTCGCGACTTCGAGAAAGCGGCCCGGCTCCTCGACAATCTCGTAGCGCACGTAATAGAGGCTGCCCTTCTGCTTCGTCGGGATCACCTCTTCATCCGACAACGCGGTCAGTGCCGCCGGGTCCCAATTGATCATGCGCCGGCCGCGATAGATCAGCCCCTTCTGGTGCAGATCGACGAAAACTCCGAGGACCGCGCGGACATAGTCCGTCGTCGAGCGTGTAGCGTTGTCGCGACCAATCGGCGGAAACAGCCGAGCCGTTTCAGCTGATCGATGATGATCCCGCCATGTTTCTCCTGCCACTCCACGACCCGGCGCAGAAATTCCTCGCGACCGAGATCATGCCGGGTTTTCTTTTCCGTCTTGCGCAGATGTTTTTCCACCGCCGTCTGCGTGCCGACTCCGGCATGATCCGTCCCCGGCAGCCAGAGCACTTCGTAGCCGAGCATGCGCGCGCGCCGCGCCAGAATGTCCTGGATCGTGTTGTTCAGCACATGCCCGAGCGTCAGAACTCCGGTGATGTTCGGCGGCGGAATGACGATCGAGAACGGCGGCTTGGCCGAGCTGGCGTCGGCCTTGAAAATAGCCGCGCTCGAGCCAGCGCTGGTACCATTTCGGTTCCACCGCTGTCGGGTCGTAGGTTTTTGGAAGTTCGGACACGGCGGAGCAATCATCCGAGAGGCCGTCGCGATTGCAAAACGAAAACCAGCGGTGGCGCATGCCCCTCGCTTGCGGGAGGGTAGGTCTTCAAGCATGAATCCCATCCCGGAAGTGCCCTTCGTCTCAATCAGTGGCAACAGGTAACAGAGAGATCACCGCTGCCGCAGGCGATCCGCGCCCGATCGGCGTCTTCGATTCCGGCATCGGCGGACTGACCGTGGTGAGCGCGTTGCGGAGGCTCTTGCCTAACGAGTCCATTTATTATCTCGGCGACACCGCCCGGGTTCCTTACGGCGGGAAAAGCGCCAGCACCGTCCAGCGCTACAGCCTCGAGATCGCCGACCTTCTTCTCGGGGAGAATGCCAAGACCATCGTGGTGGCGTGCAACACCGCCTCGGCCCTCGCCCTTCCCGCCCTCGAGGAGCACCTGCCTCTCACCGTCACCGGGGTGATCGCGCCCGGCGCGCACGCCGCCGTCGCCGCGACACGCAACGGGCATATCGGCGTGATCGGCACGCGCGCCACGATCAAGAGCGGCGCCTACGAACGCGCTTTGCTGCATCTCAATCCCGAGGTGCGCGTGACCGCCCGCGCCTGTCCGCTGCTCGTTCCGTTGATCGAAGAAGGCTGGCTGGAGAGCGAGATCACGGATCAAGTGCTGATGCAATATCTCGATCCTTGCTCGCAGGACGGGATCGATACGCTCGTCCTCGGCTGCACCCATTATCCCCTGCTCCGCCCGGCGATCGGCCGGTTTCTCGGCGATGCGATCACACTGGTCGATTCGGCCCAGAATTGCGCGACCGCCGTCCGCGATCTCCTCGCGCGAGAAGGATTAAGCGCCGGGAGCGCGCACGTGGGCAGTCTCCAGGTCGCGCTGACCGATCCGCCCGACAGCTTTCTCCAGATCGCACACGAAGCGTTGCGGCTCGAGGTCGGCGAGATTCAGCTCCGCAGCGTTGCCGAGTTAACGAAACGCTAACGAGTGGAAACCAGCTGCTCGCGCTTCGCCCGCGGCAAGCTTGCACGACCAGCTCGTAGGAGTGATCGATCATCTGCCGGATTTCAGCCTCCGGAATTCCGCCGCCCAGTTCGACCGTGTTCCAGTGTTTCTTGTTCATGTGATAACCGGGCGTGACTTCCTCGTAGCGATCGCGCAATTCGAGCGCGCGATCGGGATCGCATTTCAGATTCACCGCCGGCGGAATCTCGTCGAGCGCGGCGAGGGCGAACATTTTGCCGCCGACTTTGAAGACGAGGTTGTCCGCGCCGAAGGGCGAACTTTCGGTCACGCCCGGTTTCGCTCAGGCAATACTCGCGAAAGGTGTCGCCCTGCATCGTTAGCAACTATGCCATGGCCTCATTGCACCTGCGGCAGCAGCGTGGCGAGCAAATCCTTGATCGCGATTCGTTCCTGCTCCATGCGAATCGCGATGGCGCAAGGTGACCGTGTCGCTGCAGCGCTCGGCTCGCGTTCGCCGAGGGTTTCGAAATCAATCGTGATGCCGAACGGCGTGCCGGCTTCGTCCTGCCGGCGATAGCGCCGGCCGATCGCTCCGCTTTCGTCGTAGAAGACCTTCATGTGCGGCCGGAGCAGCGCCTGCACTTCGCGCGCCTTCGCCACCAGCTCGGGCTTGTTCTTCAGGAGCGGAAAGACACCCACCTTGATCGGCGCCATCCGCGGATGAAAACGCAGCACGATCCGCGTCTCCGATTTGCCTTTCTCGTCCGTCACTGTCTCCTCGTCGTAGGCTTCGCAGATGAGCGCGAGCACGCGTGCGATCGACGCCCGCGCTCGGCTCGACCACGTGCGGGATGAAACGCGCCTTGGTCTCCTCGTCGAAATAATCGAGCGGCTTCCCGCTGGCGGTTTGATGCTGCGTGAGATCGTAGTCGGTCCGATACGCGACACCTTCGAGTTCCTGCACGCCGAACGGAAATTCGTATTCGATGTCGTAGGTGCCCTTGGAATAAAAAGCGCGATCCGCATCCGGCACGGTGAGCACATGCAGCTTTTCGCGCGGAATCCCGATGTTCTCGTAAAACTTGAGCCGCTCCTCCAGCCAGTAATCGAGCAACTCCATCCCCTGCTCCGGCGCGCAGAAATACTCCAGCTCCATCTGCTCGAACTCGCGCGAGCGAAAGATGAAATTGCGCGGGTTGATCTCATTCCGAAACGCCTTCCCGATCTGCGCGATCCCGAAAGGCAGCTTCTTGCGCGCGGTATCGAGCACGTTCTTGAACTGCACGAAGATCGACTGCGCGGTTTCCGGACGAAGATAGGCGATCGAGTCCGGATCAGCCGATGCTCCCATCTGCGTGGAAAACATGAGATTGAACGGACGTGCTTCCGTCAGATCCTTCCCACCGCAATTCGGGCATTGCTTCACGCCGTTTTTCTCCGGCACCTGATCGGCCCGCAGCCGCGCCTTGCAGGTGCGGCAATCGACCATCGGATCGCTGAAGGTATCCTCGTGCCCGCTCGCTTTGAGCACCGCGCGATGCGTCAGGATCGAGCCATCCATCCCGACGACGTCGTCGCGCTCGCGCACCATCACGCGCCACCAGTAATCCTTCAGGTTGCGCTTCAGCTCCACGCCGAGCGGACCGTAATCCCAGACGCCATTCAGGCCGCCGTAGATTTCGCTCGCCTGGAAAATGAAGCCGCGCCGCTTGCACAGGCTGACGATGCTCTCCATCCGCTGCGGATCGTTGGGTGTGGTCATGGGGAAAGTGAATCGTCCACAGATTTCACAGATTCACACAGATTGTTTTCAAAGGAGAGTCGGACTTTGGTGCCAACCCAAAATCTGTGAAAATCTGCGTAATCTGTGGATTAATTTTCGATTTGTCGCTACTTCGCGACCGTGACCTCGGTCTTGACCGAGTTGGCGATGAAACAATTCTCGTGCGCGACGTGGTGCATCTTCTCCAGCTCTTCCGCGGTCGGCTGTTTCTCACCGGAGAATTTGATCTTCGGATGCAGCTCCACCCGCGTGATGGCCAGTTTGCCTTCGGCGTTCTTCTCCATGTGACCGACCGCTTCGTCCTCGTAGGAGTCGAGCACGAACTTCTTCTTACAGGCGATGGCGAGAAAGGTGAGCATGTGACAACTCGAGAGCGACGCGACGAACGCCTCCTCCGGATCAACGTTTGCCGGGTTGCCGAGATACGCGGGCGCCGCCGTGCCGGTCATCGCGTGGCCGCCATCAAAGCTCCAGGTATGATCGCGCGGATATTTTTGATAGGAGAACTCGGCGTCGCCGCGTTCCCAACGAAGAGTGGCTTTGTGTTCGGACATCCTTCTGTATAAAACGCCGCCCGTGAACTGCAAGCGACGCTAGTTGTCGCCAGGTTCCAGCGGACGTTCCGCCGCGAAGTCTTTCCGCTACTGATTCGGCTGCGCATCCTGACGCGGTTGCGCAAGCTCCTGCGCTCGGGTCAGCTCCGCCTCCGCTTCAGCGTCCCGTCCGAGACGGTGCAGGACCATCGCGAGGTTTCTGTGAGCGGTGGCACTATTCGGTCTGAGTTCCAACGCGCGGGTGTATTCCGGCACGGCCTCGTCGAATCGTCCCATTTCCGCCAGGCTGTTCGCCAGGTTGACGTGGGCCGGGGCGTAATCTGATCTGATTTTTAATCCCTCGCGGTACTGCGCGATCGCCTCCTCCAGCCGCCCGGTGCGCGAGAGTGAAGTCGCCAGGTTGTAGTGAGCCTCCGCACTCCCCGGTTGCGCCTGCACCGCTTTTCTTAGGTAACCCACGCTCTCCTCGATCCGTCCACTTTCGGCGAGGATCAATCCGAAAGCACTGTTGGCGGCGCCATCGTCCGGGTCGGCCTCGAGCGCTTTCTTCCAATACTTGGCCGCCTGCTCCGCGCCTCCGCTCTGCGTGAAAGCCGCGGCTAGATCGTGCTCGATTCGGGGCAGTGTCGGATCAATTTCCAGCGCCTTCTCGAGATGCGCGATCCCCTCCGTGGTCTGGCCATTCCGGAGGAGGGCGTTGCCTAACGACTGCTCCGCGACGGCCATCTGCGGCTCGATCTCGAGCGCCGCCTTAAGATGGGCAATCGCTTCCTCCGTCCGTCCGAGCCGGAGAAGCACGGCGCCAAGATTCGCGTGCGCCTGGGCAAAACGCGGATACAACGACAACGCTCGCGCGTAGCTCGTCGTCGCCTCCTCGATCTGACCGGCCCGGGAAAGCGCGTTCCCCAGATTGTAATGGGCTTCGGCGTATTCTGGGTCGAGCTCGATGGCTTTGCGATAACCGAGCAGCGCTTCATCCGTGCGCCCCGATTTTAGAACTTCGGTCGCGAGGTTGTTGTAGGCCATCCAACTCTTGGGATTCGCGGCGATCGTCGCCCGCCAAAGCGTTTCCTGATCCACGTAGATCGCGCCTTGCTTCCAAGTCCGCAGGCCGAGTGCGGCCGAGCAAAGCCGCGGACGACCAGCACGATCAGGGGCACTTTCGCCTGCCCCAACCGGCCAAACGCGATGCTGATCCCCGCCGCCGCCAGCGCCAGCGGTCCGATGCAGGCGAGATATTGATAATGATCCGCCACCCACGAGTAGCGAAAGGTGTAGAGCATGATGAACCCAAGCACCGGGGCGAGCGTCGCGACGAAGAACAGCAGTGCGACTTCGACGCTCCGCCCGGTGAAGCGCCGACCGAACCAGACGAGCAACGCCACCACCGCCGTCAGCAGCAGCCAGATGTAGTTAAGCGGATTGGAAGCAAAGATGGGCCAGCGCGGATAGCTAAACGAGAGGTGCGCGGGCCAGACCAGCTTGCCCAGGTAGAACCAGGCCGCGTGGCTGGCGACGAGGATTCGCTCGATCGGCCCGATGGAGAAGATCTCACCCTGCGTCCCCTGATGAATCCTTTCCCACCAGATACTCAGCAATCCCATCGCCAGACCCAAAACCACGAACGGCGCAATCTGCGTCAGCCGCGCAAGATTGATTGGCTTCCGTCGCAGCCACAGGATCAAGAGGAGCGCGGCGGGAATGGTGCACGCGGTCGTCTTGCTGAAAAGCGCGAGCACGTAAAAGAGCAGGGCCGCGCCGTAGAATTTCCAGCCGTCCTTCGCTTCGGCCTCGACAAAACGAACCCAGGAAAGAAGCGAGAGCAGAAAGAAAAATCCCATGAGGACATTCTTGCGCTCCGTGATCCAGGCGACCGATTCCACCTGCACGGGATGCAAGGCAAAGAGCGCCGCCGCGAGCCATGCACCGGGGACGCGCAGCGCGCGGAGCAACCTCCAGACGAGCACCGCGTTCACTCCGTGCAGGAGAATATTGACCCAATGATAGCCCGCCGGATTCAGCCCCCAGAGCGCGTGCTCGAAGCGAAAGCTGGTGTAAACGAGCGGAAAATATTGCGAAGGCGAATCGAGCGAAAACCAAATGCGCTTCAATCCGTCGGCCGCCGTGAGCAGCGGATTCGCGGTGACATATTTGTCGTCATCCCAGATGTATCCGGCGTGCCAGACCTGCTGGTAGGCCACGATCGTCGCCGCGAGCAAGAACACTCCCCAGATCCATTCCCATTTTCCGCCAACAATCGGACCTAGCGTGGCTGGCTCGACGATCGTCTGAGGAGAGCGCACCCGGCCGGCGTCTTTCCGCGGAGCCGGTTGCGCTGCGGGTGCCATCCCCATGAGCGACCGCCGCTGGACGGCCCGATCTCTTCATCCTCGACCTTTGGTTCATTCGTTAGGCAAACGTGAGATCGTCGGCATAACACCGCGATCGCTTCGGTCGCCGGCTCGCAACGTAGCTGCCTCGCAAACCGTTTAACCGATTAGCAGCCCACCGCAAGGAAGACCGGAAGTCAGGCTTCCGGCACGCGGTTCATGAAAAACGCGTTCGAAGATGCGCGCACCTGCTGCCGCTGGGCCGAATTACTAGTAACGGGATGTTCGCTGATGAAGCTGCAAATGCCTTCGATGATATGGCTTGCAGCACATCGGTTCCCTTGTCTTCAACACACCTCTGAATATGAAAACAAAAAATGGACTTCTTTCTTTTGCGCTCGCGACGCTCCTCTTTTTGGGGCTGCCGCCGGCTTCTTCTTCGGCGTATGTCGCCGTATCGATCGGGATCGCGCCACCTGCGATACCGATCTATACGCAGCCGTTCTGCCCGGCGCCCGGCTACATCTGGGTTCCGGGTTATTGGGCCTACGGCGACGTCGGCTATTACTGGGTTCCGGGTGAGTGGGTGCTTTCCGCCACGGGTCGGGTTGCTGTGGACGCCTGGCTACTGGAGTTACAGCGGCAGCACCTACATCTTCAACGAGGGTTACTGGGGACCGTCGGTCGGATTCTACGGTGGGATCAATTACGGGTACGGTTATTACGGAAGAGGTTATTACGGCGGGCGCTGGGTCGGGTGACACCTTCCGCTACAACACGGCCGTGAGCCGGGTAAACACCAAGGTGATTCACAACACGTATGTCGACCGCGCGTTCGCGAGGAATGCCCGCGGCACTCGGGCGAGCTTTAACGGCCCCGGCGGTGTCCGCGTCAAGGCGAACGCGAAGGAACAAGCAGCGGCGAACGCAGAGCACGTCGGACCCACCTCTTCGCAACAGTCACGCGTCACGGCGGCGGCGAACGATCCCGCTTTGCATGCCGGGAACAACAAAGGAAAACCGAAGGCGACCGCGGTAAATACATTTCAGAGCAAGCACGGACCGGACGTGGCCGGGACAGCGGCGACCGCAGGCTCCGAACAAGCGGCCACGAAGAATGGTGCCGCCGAGCAGGCTCGCGCTAAAACGGTCGGCCAATGAAGCCAGGCAAGCTCGGGTCGAGAAGGGAGCTGGCACGGCAAAACAAGCCCGTGCCGGGAAAGCAAATGAGCGGGTAGCCAACAACAACTCCGCTCGTTCGCGTTCGTCGGTGAAGACAACGAAGAACAAGCACGTGGCGTCGTCACAGATGCACCAGGCAACGCGCGGCCGGCACAATGAGTCCCGCAAGATGGCGGGCGCTCCGCGCAGTGTCCGTCACGCCTCGAAGGCACCTCATCGGGCGAAGGTAGCCGGTCATGGGCCGCAGGGAGGAAAGCATGGAAAAGTTGCGGGGAACGCCGGAAAGAAGAAAAAGGGGGGCGGAGGTTAGAGCAGCCGGCGCGGCTGCTCCGGGCGAGCATCGAAAATCCGACGACGGACGCATGACTCGACCGCTTAAGAGCGGTCGAGTCTGAACGGCTTCGCGAAAATCAGAGGACAATAAGTCACGCCGTAATATTTCCATCTTCCACGGCGCCGATCTCGTCTTTCTCGCCTTTGGTTCATTCGTTAGAAAAACGCGCTACTCCAATTTCCCTTGAGGGTGAGGCTCACTTGCCTCAATTTTTCTCCTTGCCGCGACGGCCGCGTTCCAGTGCAGGATGCAACCGTGTCGCGTGGATCAAGAGACGCCGGAGATGAGCGGCTGACGTCGCGGCTCGAAGCTTTCGGCGATCTCGTCTTCGGATTCAGCTTGTCGTTCATCGCCATCCGACTGGATGTGCCCTCAAGCGCGGAGGAAATTTTCGAGCCGATGCGCTGGCTGACGGTGCTCGTGACCTTCGCGCTGATTTGCCGGTTCTGGCTGGAGCACTACCGCATCTTCCGGCACCACTTCGTCGTTCGACCAGCCGACATGGCGGTCAATTTCGCTTTTCTCTTCGGCATCGCCATCCTGCCTTACGCGGTCCAAGTCTTTCTCCGTTTTCAACTGCAACTGCTCCCCTTCTCGCTTTACCTGGGCGATCTCATCGTCGTGCTCACAACCCTGAGTTTTCTGCGCGTGCGCTCGCTCCGGCAACGCCGCGCCGATCACGACGAAGAAGGCAGATTGCGCGATTGGCGACGCACGGTCGCTCAACTCGCCGGAGCCCTGGTGGCCGCAGTTCTCCTGGCGGTGATGCATCGCCCGGGGGCAAATTTTCAGTCCGATGTGCGACTCTTCGGCAGTTACGCGGTTCCGGGGTTCGCTGTGTTGATCTTGCTGGTCCGTCGCTCGATTCGCCACTTGCCCGAGTTCCTTCGGTAGCGAGTGCGGTCGCGGCAATGACGTTGCCGCGTGGCAAAATGCCGCTATTTTCCCGCGCGTCGTTTCGCGCGATTAGCTCAGTGGTAGAGCGCTTGCTTCACACGCAAGAAGTCGCAGGTTCGAACCCTGCATCGCGCACCATCTTCCGTTTCTGGACTTTCGCGAGACAACGGTGGACTCCAATGGACCAAACGCCTGATCCCCTGTATTTGACAATTTCGCCTTCTCCGCGTCATCGGGGGACACTCGCGGACGCCCGCAAATTGTCGCCGTAGGACAGCTGATTCATGGCGTTCCTTCGACGGCGGCCTTTGCATTGCTGCCAGATGTTTGGAGTTGCGTTCCGAGGTCGCGCCACGCCTGCGCAACGCCGGGATCAGAAAGCCCAATTTCGCTAAGGCCGTATGCAACAAGGGCTCGTCCGAACGCGCTGATGTGATAGCCAAATGCATCGTCGAAGGCGGCTAAGCCTTTCGAGCGAATCGTATCTGAGCTGATGCGATCGATTTGCATCTCGATAGCGCCAACGTCCAGCAATCGCGCGATGGCATCGCTGCGGCCTTGGTTGCCCAAGGCTTGGCCCATTGTTTTCCGTACCGGATGCTTGATTCCTTGAGTCCCGGCCGTTTCAAGAAGCACCATCCAGCTCGGATTATCGAGCGTAGAGCTGGCTTGTCGAATGGACAGATGCCGCCGCAGGTCGATCTCCTTTAAGACGCTTACGACCGTTTCGGCTACCAACCGCCGCGCACCGCCCGGGTCGCCGTCCGGGTTGTATTGGTGAACACGAACCTGCCCGATATCAAACATCAGGTGATCTGTATCCGAACGAAATAATATTACCTCTTCCGGAAGCCTGCTCGCGTGCGCGATGCCGACCTCATATAACACGTTCGCGTTCCGGACGGGCTTGCCGTCCATGAGACCAATGGTCGTCACATCCGCGATCACGATGCGCGACCGGCTGATGCCTTCGAGTATTTCTGTCAGAATGGAGTCCCCGATTTGTCCCACGTCCACCCGATAAGCAACTTGCCGCTTACCATCGAACGTCACCATCTCAATCGCCGGCCGGAGAACCTGTTCCCATCGCGATACGAATTGATCGGCGAAGCTCATTGCCACGAAGATGCGATCTTCCCGCGGGAATGGTGGGAAAAGGCCGAGGTAGTGCGCTGGATACATTTCGAACGTCGGGTATTTTCCGGCCGAATCGAGAGTTTGTATCGCACGCCGCAGCTCTCAACAAGCTCCACTCGTACAAGTTCGACCCCTTCATCGCGCACCATCTGGTCGCGCGCTTAGACCAAGGGCGCTGCCAGCCCCCAACGAGCGAGGCGAAAGCGGAGCGCGGTGGCGAGACAACCAAAGCCGTAGCGGACGCTGCGCTCGAAATTAATCGACGACGCTTCGGGCATGTATTTCGCGGGACAGGTGACCTCGCCGATGGCGGCATCCAGCCAGATGATCTGGGCGAGCATTTGATTATCGAAAACGAAATCGTCCGAGTTTTTCTCAATCGGAATCCGCTCGAGCAGGCTGCGCGAGAAAGCGCGGTAACCGGTGTGGTATTCCGAAAGCTTGGCGCTCATGAGAATATTTTCGGAGAGCGTGAGGAGGCGATTCGCCAGATATTTCCACCAGGGCATCCCGCCGCGCATGGCGCCGCCGCCGAGGATGCGCGACGCGAGCACACACGGATACAGGCCGCTCGCCACCATCGAAACCATCGCCGGAAGAAGCTGCGGCGTGTATTGATAATCGGGATGGATCATGACGACGATGTCCGCGCCCGCGGCGAGCGCGACGCGGTAACAGGTCTTCTGGTTTCCGCCGTAGCCGCGATTGCTCGGATGCACCTCTAACTGCACGTGGTCGAGCGTGCGCGCGATCGCGACGGTGTCGTCATGACTGGCATCATCCACGATAATCACGAGATCGACGATCCCCTGCGCCATCACTTCGTCGTAGGTACGCCGAAGCGTCCGGGCGGCGTTATATGCCGGCATAACGACGACAACTTTCTGGCGATTGAACATGGGTCTATGAACGGAGCGATTCGCGCCGTCTGCTTAAGGCTGCGTGGCTCGGCGTGGCGCGACGCGCAAACCAAATTTCTCCGCGGCGTTCGTGAACGACATCACCCCGCGCTCCGAGGTGACCCCGACGAACGGATCATTCGTGATCAGTAGCATGCCGTCGAGATCGAGCCAATCGGCTAGTTCCGCCAGATGCGCACCAGCGGAAGTGAGGATGCTCGATTCCACCATGCTGCCGATCATCGTCTTCAAACCTGCGCGCCGCGCCGCCCGCAACGCCTCGAGGCCACGCGAGACGCCGCCGGCCTTGCACAACTTCACGTTCACGCCGTGGAAGCACTCGGCGCACCGACTCACATCGGCCGCGCTCTTGTAGGATTCATCTCCGACGATGGGCAACGGCGAGCGCTCCTTCAGCCAGATGAAATCCGCTGGCGGGCGATCCGCCGGCATGGGCTGCTCCACGAATTCAATGTGCGGATCGCGCGCCAGCGTTTCGATTCGTCGCAGCGCCTCTTCTTTCGTTAGCCAGGCTTCGTTGGCATCGACCCGGAGAACCTTTTGCGGTGCGATTTCGCGCAGCATGGCGAGATTCTCTGCATCATTCACCCCACCGACCTTGAGCTTCAGAATGGGAAATGCGACTGCTTCTTCCGTCTTACGCCGAACGACGTCGGGTGAATCGAGACCGATCGTGAACGAGGTGATATGCTTTCCCTCGTCGAAGTTCAACCCGAGGAAGTCATGCAATGGTTGCGCCGCCTTTTTGGCGGCGCCATCGAGCAGCGCGAGGTTGATTGCGCCTTTGGGCGAGAAGTTCCCGGGCGCGACCGCTTCGAGGTAGCGCATGCTTCCTTCCAGATCGTCGAAACTCAGGCGCGCAGGATTCAGGCGCTGCAAGAATGCCATGCAGGTGTCCGCGGTTTCGTCGTAGCGGCGGGAAGGTGCCGCTTCGCCGAAGCCGATGATGCCGTCGCGATCCCGCAGCTCAACCAGGACCGCAGGGTAGATCGTCTTGCCGCCGGAAGCCTGGCTGCTCGCGACCATCCAGTTGTACGCGAGCTTTAGGTCGAAGCGTCGGAAAGTTAGCTGCATGTTTCACCAACCAGCAGAAAACCTGCCCCGGCGGTTACTCCTTCGCGATCTTTCCACCCCAGGAGAGAATCTTCGCCTTGGTGCCCGCGGCTTCGGCCTCCTTGATGTCGCCGTTCCGATTGTAGAAGAGGGAGAGGCTCGTCCAGCCGATCTGGTCGTTAGGCCGGAGCTCGGTGGCGCGTTTGCCGGCCGCGATCGCTTCCGGGAAGCGCCCGATCTTCATCAAGGCCATCCCGAGCGCATGCCAGCCGTCGAAGAACGCCGGATCAATCTCCACGCAGCGGCGATATTTCTCCACCGCGCCCTCGAGCTCGCCGATCGCGAGATCACCGTTCGCGTCGTCGAAAATGTCCTCGAGTTTATCCATCAGCGCGCTGGCCGCGGCGCAACCAACGTCTAGCCCGGGTTCGATTGGACCCCAGCCTCGCGCCGGCGCTCGCGGAGCCACTCGTAGAAGGCGACCTCACGTTTGGTGTTCAGATATTGTGAGTTGAGCATCATCTTGCCGATCGCGTACGAACGCCATATCCGGCGGTTCGCGTTGTTCGAAAACGGCGACAATCCCCCCGCTCGCCGTCGGGATGACATCGCTCACTTCGCCTGGGCTCAACTGGGCAACGGCGCTCTTGATCACCGGGAGATCGGGTGTTTCCGGCGGCGGCGCCGGTTTTCCGCTCCTCGGGCTTCGCGGCAGGCGGGGTCGGCGGATCCGCCAGCGCAAACGGTGGAATCTTTTCGGCGACGACTCCCGCCTGCTGAATCGCCGCGTCCATGGGACCGCCAGACTTGGTCGCTTCGCGAATCTTTTGCGCCGATTTCTGCGCCTTTGGTCGAGACGAGTTCGCGGGTGCGCTCGGCCTTGAGGGCCTCGACAATCTTCGGCTTCGCCTCCTCGATCGTCAGCGGCCGGGCAGGCTCGGTTCCGCTCAAGTGAAGGACGTAGAAACCATCCGCCACTTGCAGGGCATCGCTGTTCGGTTCCGCCGCAGTGAGTTGAAAAGCCGCAGAGGCAAGTTGCGGGTTCGTTTTTAGCAAAGGATCCGGCGCAGACTTGGTAAACTCGCCGCTGGCCTGGATCGGCAGTTGGAATTTCGCGGCTGCCTGATCGAATTCCGCGCCTTTCTCGAGGAGCGCCTGATTGAAATCATTCGCCTTGTCCGCCAGCGTTCTGCAGCACTTCCACGCGCTCTTTCCCGGCGAGCTTCTTTTGCTCGTCGGTGAGCGCAAAGGTGACGAAGTTCACCTTCCGTTTTTCTTCGGTGTTCAGCTCAGCCTTGTGAGCCTCGTAATATTTGGCCACATCCTCGTCGGTGATCTTGAGGTCCTTCGCCAAATCCTCCGAGCGCAGACGGAAGACGGAGACGTGCAGTTTCCCGTAAGCGCGGGCGTAATTTTCTTTGCTCTGTGTTTCCGGAATCTGCACGCCGGTGCCGAGCAATTCCTTCAAGCGCTGGAGCGACAATTGGTCGGCCGCCAGTTCTTCGATTTGCGCGTCACTAAAGCCCATGGTCGGCAACGCGTTTTGCACAAACTCGTTATACTTGCTCGGGTCGAAAGCGCCGTTCGCTCCCAGGAATGGACGGAAGCCTTTCACGACCTCGGCGATCTGTTTCACCGTCGGTTGAATGCCGAGCCGCTCGGCTTCGTGACGGAGGATGAGCTGGTTCCAGGTGAACTCCACGTAGGCTTCATTTTCCGAGGTGGCCCCGGCGATCATGTCCTGCAGAAAAGTCTGCATCCCGAGGTCCCGCGCGAGCATGAAAAGGCGCGCGTAGTGTTGAAACTCCGCCTGCGGAATCGCACGACCGTAAATCTTGCCGAACTCGTTGTTCCCGATCGGCCCCATGTTTGAGTTGCTGAAGTAGAAGACGAACGGGATGCACAGGAGGGCGATGACGATCCAGAGTGCCTTTTGATTTTTGCGCAGGATGTTGATCATGAGAAGTAATGACGAATGACGAATGTCCTGAGAAGGAGTGCGAAGTGACTTGGCCAACTTCAGATCGCACGGTGCGGCTTTCGTCAACGTCATCGTCCTTCGACAACTCAATCGCCGAAGGAGATTTCGACGTCGCGCGCCGTCTGCACCAATTCGCCGTCGGGCGGCACCAGGCGCAGGCGATTGACCGCATCCGCGATGGGGACGTGGCGGACCTGATAGTTCTGGTAGCTGACCATCGATCCGAATTGACCCTCGTGGATCAACTTCACCGCCTTCACGCCAAAGCGTGTGCCCAGAATCCGGTCCAGGGTGCTGGGCGCCCCGCCTCGTTGTAAGATGCCCCAGGACCGTGCACCGCGTTTCCCTGCCGGTGCGCGCAGCGATCTCCGCTGCGACCACATCGCCAATTCCGCCGAACCGATACTCGCCGGTCTCCGCCGGTCGCATGACCACCTGGCCATCGAGCAGGACACGCTCCTTCCGCGACGACGACGAGCGAGTAGACGCTTCCGTGTTCTTCGCGGTACTGCAGGGCGGCCCCGATCTTGTCGTAATCGAACGGGATCTCCGGAATCAAAATGACATGCGCGCCTCCCGCGATCCCGCCGTGCAACGCGATCCAGCCCGCGTGACGGCCCATCACCTCCAGGATCATGATCCGCTTGTGACTCGTCGCCGTGGTGTGCAAGCGATCGAGCGCATCCATCACGGTGGCCACGGCGGAATCAAAACCGAACGTCATCGCGGTCGCGGCAAGATCGTTGTCGATCGTCTTCGGCACGCCGATGCAGTTGATGCCGGCCTTTTGCAATTGCAGCGCCGTCGTCATGGAGCCGTCGCCGCCGACGACGATGAGCGCTTCCACCCGCAGATCCTGCAAGCGCTTCTTCGAGGCCGCGATGATCTCGGGCGCGACCTCCACGCAATCCCCCGCGCCTACTTTCGCCACAAAATGTCCGCGATTGGTCGTGCCGAGAATGGTTCCGCCGCGCGGCATGATCCCGCTGGTAGCTGCGGCGATCCAGGATGATGTGATCGCCCGTTGGAAGGAGCCCTTCGAAACCATCCTTGAAGCCGACAACTTCGAGGTCGAGCTTCTCCGCCGCGAGCGCGATGCCGCGAAGGACTGCGTTCAAACCCGGACAGTCGCCGCCGCTGGTGAGAACGCCGATCCGAGGCTTCATGACGGACGAAGTCCCGCTGGATTAGAGAACCTTTTTCGGGTTAAGGACCCGCCCACCGGCCGCCCACCGATCTAATAGCTGCCAGCCGGTTGCGAGCATTTGACTGCCTTCACCAAACCGATCCGTGCTGCCGAGCAGGACGATGATGAGATTTCGTGGGATGACGGTGGCACTGGTGGGACTGTGCTCGGTCACCTCCGCCTGCTGCCGCGCGAAGAGAATCAAACAGTCACCCGCGCGCGCCGTCCGGCCGGTCTTGACGCCTTCCACCCCGTTGGTGCCGAGAAGCTCGTTCGTGTTACGCAGCTTATAGTCCAGCCGCTTGCCTGCGCGATTGAACGAGATTTGCCGTTCCTTCTGCGCGACGTAGAAACGAAAACCGGGTTTTTCCATGGCGTAGCGCGTGAGACGCGCCATATCCAACGCGGTGGAATACGGCAACGGTTGCGCGTTGCTGTCGCTCCCGTGCGGATTCACAAAGCGCGTGCGCTCCATCTTCAACCGCTTCGCGAGCGCGTTCATCTGGCCGACGAAGACCGCCACCGGCGCGCTTCCCGGTACCCGGCACGACGGATTGCAGCGCCTGGCCCACGTGATTGGCCAGCGTGTAGGCCGCGATGTTGTCCGATTGCACCAGGGCCGCGTAGAGCAGGTCGCGCAGCGTGCTCGTGTCGCCCGGTTGAAACCCGATAAGGTTTTCGGCAACGCCGGTAAAGGCTTCCGGCGGGATGGTTGCGACCTGGTTCAGGTCACCGGCGTGATGCTCGGCCCAATCGAGAACCACCATCGCCATCGCCACTTTGGTCAAGCTGCCAACCTGACGTTTTTGCCTCGATTCTTTTTCCTGAAGAATGAAGCCGGTCTTGGAATCAACAATGATGAAGGCCTGCGCCGCACACACTCCGCGCGCGGCGAAGACGCAGAAAAAGAGCGCAAGAAATGCGGCGAGAAAACGGGGAGCAGCAGTCACGATTTGGGAAACGGCTGCACCTTAGTCGGTGCCATTTGATTGGCAACCGCAAAGCGGTGCCTGTGTCAAGCACCGGCCCGTGCGAGACCTGCCCTCAGGCGTTTGACACAAACGCCTCTACAGCGACCGCGAATTAGTGCAGTGCCACGTTGCTGCGAGCGCCGTAGTGGTCCGCGTTCGGCTCAAGCGCAAGGTAGATGCGCTCTGCGGCATTCACGAGATCGAATGGTGTCGCCCGGCCGTACCCGCTCGCCCGGACGGTGCCGGTCTTGCCTTGGTAACGGCTGCCACCGGCGACTTCAAACTCGTACGCCATCGCGCCCGTTTTCACATCCGTCACTCTCACCCGCATGGCGAGGTAGGAGCGGCCGTTGCCGAAATGGCCGAAGAAGAACCGACCGAGCGGACTTCCGCCGTCGACCATTATGAACTCACCTTCCACCAGCCAGCCCGTGCGCGGACTCTCGTCATCTTGCAAAACCCGCGTCGGAGCGATCTTCTCCAGTTGTTCCTTCAAGGTCACGGCAAAGGAAACGGGCGTGAGCGCTTTGCGCAGCGCCATCTCGCCCTCCGACGCGGTTTGGTCGCCGGTGAAAGACGCGTTGTCGATGCAGAAGGGCCGGATGTAAATCGCCGTGGGATCGTGCGCGCCCACCCCGCAAGTCGTCATGTGGATGCCGCTGCTCGAGCCAAAGTCTTTGGCGTCGATCGGCACCGCCGGTGCCGCCGACCTGGGACTTGGTTACATACATGTCGGCGCAGGAGCAGAGGAGAAGGCTGCTGGATAGGATGGCGAGAAAAGGTTTCATAGTTCTGTAATCAAACTCCGCACCGGCCCGCCTCGACGGCGCACCAGACGAATGGTTACAGGTCGGTGATGCAACTCTCGTGCCGCCCATCCGGGAAATTTGGCACCGGTGCCCACGGTCTCCCGCGCCGTCACTTATGGAGCAGCGCGCGGCGGGCGCGCGTTCGGATGACGAGCGCGCGGACAAGAAAATAGAAAAGGACGGCCGCGGGCAGCGCGAGGAAAAGCGAACCGACGAGCGTCGGCCAAATCACCCGCACGAAGACGTTCCAGTGAAGGTAATCGTGCATCGCGATGTGCGCGAACTGAACACGGGCCGGCAGCGCGCCGTGGATCACGTAGTACCCCAGTTTGTATTCCCACCAATAAATCGCGGGCATGAACGGCAGCAGCACATCGTGCAGCGTCACGCTAATCGCCGCGGCGATTTTGTTACTGTTCAGGAGCCACGCCACCGCAATGGAGAGAAGCGTCTTCACACTCCAGAGAGGAGTAAAACCAAAGAAAATCCCCACCGCCATTCCGAGCGCGATCGCGTGCGGCGAATCCTCGATTTCCATCAGGCGATGATGATGCGCCCGCCACCACGCCTTGAAGCGCGGCCACCAGCGTTTCTCCGGTGGTTTTTCGTCGCTCATTTTTGGAATAACTCTGCCTGCCGCGGGCGCGGCGTAGTGATCTGTCGCAAGGCCGCACGCATCCGCAACGCCGCATGCGGCGCGTAATCGAGCGCGTTGTTGTTGAACACGACGTGCACTGCCTTCGCTTCCTGCGCGAGCTTTTTCGCGCGCTCCGCTACTTCGCCGATTTCCTCGTCGCTGTAATCGTAGTTGAATCGAGCAGCGACTGTCTTGCCGGTGGTGTAGGCCTTCGCGTCGCGGCCATGCAACCGCAGATAAGCCAGGTCGGGCGTCGTCACTTCATCCAGTTCGGACGGCATGATCATGAAATGTTTTTCCTTCGGCGCATCGACGGCCACGAAGGCCGCAGAATGGGTGCGAAGAAACTCGATCAACTCCTCCAGCTGCTCGCCCTCCGCCCAATTTCGATTCCGGAACTCGATCGCCACCTGGTAGCCCGCGAGCTGCGCGAGCAGCGGCTGCAATTCGCCTAACGAGTGCTTGCGCGGCGAAAATGACGGCGACAATTGCAGGAGCAGTGCGCCCAGCTTGCCCGCTTCGCGCAGCGGCGAGATCGCGCGCAGAAATTCCTGCGCCACCGCCGCCTCGATCTCCGGATTCAAGATCACTTTCCCCTTCGCGTCCACTGGTGCGCGCGCCTGCAGATCGCGCGGGAGCAACTTTGCGCTCGTCGCGTGACGCGAAAGCAACTGGTGCAACTTCACGTCGAAAACAAACTCGTGAGGCGTGCAGTTGGACCAGCGTTCCACCATGCGCACAGCGGGCACGGAATAAAAAGTGGAGTTCACCTCCACCATCTCAAAATGCTCCGCGTACCAGGCGAGCCGCTCCGCCGCGGGCATCCCTTTGGGATACCAACGTTCGACAAATCCCGGATCCGACCAACTGGCCGTGCCCACGAGGATGCGACCGCGCTGTTTTTTTTCGCGAAGCGTTGCCGACATGAGGAGACATGCGCCGTGCGCTTCCTTCACGCAACCCGCGTGCGCTGGTCGAGTTTGAATTTGCTTTCGCTTCCCGCGGCCTGATACTACGTCTCTCAAGACGCGGGGTGGAGCAGTCTGGTAGCTCGTCAGGCTCATAACCTGAAGGCCGCGGGTTCAAATCCCGCCCCCGCAACCACTCGCCGGCGAATGGCGCGCTATCGCGTTTACGTTTTGCAGAACGAGGAAGGCCGCTTCTACATCGGCCTGAGCGCAGAATCCCGAATTGCGACTGCAGCAGCACAACGAGGGTGTCTCACGATGGACCAAAGGCAAGGGGCCTTGGAAAATTGCCTGGCGAAGCGACGCGATGACTTTATCGGACGCGCGCAAGCTGGAAAATCGGCTGAAGCGCCAAGGACGCGGCGACGGCTTTTTCGCACTAACAGGTCTTGCCGCGAGTTGGCTCATAATCCGGCAAGCGCCGGACCGCGGGTTCAAATCCCGCCCCCGCAACCACTCGCCGGTTATTTCGGAGCAGCGGCGAACGTTGGATCGAGCTGAATCGCGCGTTGGAAATGTTCTTCGGCCAGCTCGGTCATCCCGAGGTTGTTCAGTCTCAGACCAATCATCCAGTGATACAGCGGGATCTCGGGCGTGAACTGAGCCGCTTGTCTCTTGTGGGCCGTCGCTTCCTCGGTTCGGCCTAACGACTGCTTAGCGCCAGCGAGCACGTTGCTCGTCAAGGCGAGACTGGCGTTGCGCTTTAGGGTATCAGTCCACACCGAGATGGCTTCCTCCTTGCGGCCGAGTTGCCAGAGCGACTCGCCCTCTTCCTGCCGGGCGAGGATGAGATTGTCTCGTTCTGCCAGGGCGTCGTCGAGACTCGTCCGCGCCTGCTCGAAGCGACCCAGACGATTCAGAATCGCGCCGCGATAATACAGGTCCAAGGCTCTCGCCTCACCCTTCGCGCCTTCAGCCGCCTCGGCGAGCAGCTCGACAGAGCGTTCCGCATCGCCCGAGAGATATTCAAACCATGCCAGCTTCGCGAGCGCCTCGTTGTTTCGAAAGAGTCCCACGCTTTTCGCCGCTCGAAGATGCTTTCGGCCGGCGAGGATGCTCTCTCGATCAACCGGACTGAGCCACCGTGCAGGATTTGCCTGGGCGAGCGCCAATTCGTCCGGAATCTGGAGCCTCTGAAAAGCTTGCTGGCCGCGGTACTCCTGATAGCGAATCCAGCCGCTGTGCGCATTCAAACCGACCCAGATGATCGCGATGGCGAGGAAGGCCCATCCCGCTTTTTGCATTTGCCCGACAAGCTTTAAACGGAAGCGGTGAAAGAACACGTCCTTGGCCGTGAGCAATCTCCACGTTTTCAGGGCAAGAAAGGTCGTGACCGCCGCACACCCCAGGGCCATCAGGAACGGGACGAGTCCATAGACGTTGCGCACTCCGAGAAAACTCCCGAGAAAGATGAACGCTCCGAGAATTTCTTCCGGCCAGGTTAACGAGTAGTTTCTCGGAATCGCTTTGGACTTGGAGACCGCCACCGCCGGTTTCCCCCAGCCGTAATACAACGCATCATTCGGGCAGACGCTGATGCAATCCATGCATTTCATGCAGCCCGGATCCACCACCATCCCGTAGTGCTTTACCTCCGCGTGAACGAGCACGTTCGACGTGCAGGTGGCGGTGCAGTGACCGCATTGATTGCAGGCATCGGTCACCCGGATTTTCGCCGGAGCCAGCTTGTCCGCGAGGCTAAAAAATCCGCCGTAAGGACAGGCGTAGGTGCAAAAGCCTTTCATCCCCAGGAAATAGACGGTGACGAATCCGCAGATGAGCAGAAAGGGAATCGCGACCGCGACGGTAGGGAAAGTTGCCCAGAAATTCTCGGTGATTAGATGGTTGCTGAAGGCCGGGATCAGCGGACCCGGCTCCGGGCTGACGAAGAGCCGATACGCCGTCGGCCAAACGAACATGTACAAAGCGGCGATCAGCGGAACGTAGATCAAGAGCCGCGATCGAAACGGCTTGGGCGTGATGCCAATTCTCTTGAGCAACCAGGCGCAGAAATCCTGCAGCGCGAGAATGTGGCAACCCCAGCCGCAAACAAAACGCCCGAAGATCATCGTCCCCAGGATCGCCAGGGCGAAAAAGATGAATCCGGCGTTGATCGCTCCGTGCTGAATCGTCTGCATGGATTCGGATGGCTCGATCGGCGAGACCGTCCTGCCCATGATGCGCCACTGAATGATGTGAGCGACCATGAGCAGATTCACACACGCGAGCGCGAGCGCGCGCCAGCGACTGGTTTTCGACTTCCGGATGCCGCCGCCTGGGGTCGGCGACACCTTGCGAGCCGGGCGTCGACTCGAGCCGTGGTCTGCTCAATTCTCGATTTTCACAGCCGGTTTTCACGAAGATTTGCCCCATCCGAGGGCCGCAACGAAGCAACGCTTTCACATCCAATACTTAGGCTTTTATTTAAAAAAAAATAGGCTAGTCTTATCGTTCGAATCGGATATACACCACTCTACCCAAACCTAACTCAAGGCTGGGCGAAGGTGTGTCAATTCAGTCAGTGCCACCCTCAAACAGTCAGTAGCCACCCCAAGTAGAATCACAACAAATGAAGAAAATCTTTACTCATTTCATGCTCCCGATGCTTGCGCTTTTTTGCGCCACGTCGGGAATGTCTGTCGCGCAGGACCCGAGAAGCTGCGGAAACACAAACCGGAACGCTGGAAACGATGATCGTCGCGAGCGGAACCGTGGCCATGGATCTCAACCTGAGCCGGCTTAACGGTTCGGGAACCGAATCGAAAACGGAGACATTGCGTTTCCAGGCGGAGGCCGAATTCGTTTCTCCCAATCCTGGTCTTCAACAACGAACTGCGTGGTCCCAAGCCCGGCTCCATGGCGCTGATCCCGAGCAGCTCCGCCGTTCTCCCTGCGGCGTTGAAGGCTTCGTTCAACCAACTCGTCCTCGAGAAAACCGATGCCAGTGCAACAATTTGAGTTCGTCATCCGCGACGCGAAAACGGGCTTCACCTTTTTCAACATCGAGGGACACTCCTACGATTACAATGCCACATCGCATTCGCTCCAGATCACCGACGGACGGCTGCTGATTTCGGATGGGTTTGCGAAGAATATGGGACGCCCCGCAGACGCTGGTGCAGTCGTCGGCAACATCTCGATCGCGGCGAACATGCGACCGATTGAAGTGACAAAAGTTGTCAACGGCGCAGGTCGAATCGGCGGAGATGCCAGGAGTGCAAGTGGCAAAGGGCGACGGAGACTCAGCCCGACGTGGGGACTGTCCCCGGGCCAGATGTGGTCGTCGGAGATCTGCCCGCCGTAACGCAAGCTGGAAGCGCCGGAAGCTTTGTTGGCCTCGGAGTAGGAACGACCTCTTGCAATTACGGGGTCGTGGATCTGAATTGGTTTCAGTTGTCGAATACCGACCATCCGGTCATCCCGCAAAACATGTATCGGATGAGCGGCGGAGCCACCAACAACGAGCGTTTCGAACAAATCGGCCAATCCTGGCTCAAACATGCCTTCACGGCATTGACCGAGAACGTCTGTAGCCTTGGCTGTAACGGCGTAGGCGGCACGCACCTTGGCTCGGGCTGCTCGGATCCGTACTCGTCGAGTTTGAACGCCAGCCAGAGCGGCCTGGGTTCACGCGCCTGGGTGAATCCCTTTACCGGCGCCTTCCCGTCCACTGCCGCCAGCCATACCGGCCACACGCACACGGGCACGTCGCACAGAGTTCTCGTGGCCATGAGCGACCTCAGCACCGCCGCGAATCCCGGCGCCACCTATTTCGCCGAGGGTCAATATGTGACTCCACACGAATATGCCTGGTGCCAGTCGCACGCCGGGCAATGCAACATGTACAATAACGTCTCTTACCGTCAGTTCACCGTTACTGGCACGACTAGTTTTTCCTTCTCCCCGGTTGGAGCGACCGTAACGAAGAAGCACCGGCCATCCATGCCTGGACAGGAGCGACCGTCAACCACGATCGAACCGGCCCCGGGAGTCGATGGCATTGGAATTGTGGCCTACAAAGTGACCAATCCATCGGCGGGCGTCTGGCATTACGAATACGCGGTCTATAACGAGAATCTCGATCGCGCGAATTCAATCCTTCAGCGTGCCTCTGGGATGCGGAGTCACCATCAGCAATCTCGGCTTCCATGCCCCGCCTCAGGAACCTGGCTGGGCAAACGATGGGACCGTGGGCAACGCGGGATTCAGCAGCACCGCTTGGACCCCGAACCAAACCTCCACCGCTGTGAGCTGGAGTTCGGAGACGTTTGCGCAAAACCAGAACGCGAACGCCATTCGCTGGGGCACGCTCTATAACTTCCGTTTCGATTCCAACAAGCCGCCACAGGCGACGAATGCGACGATCGGCTTCTTCAAGACCGGAGCGCCATTTCACCGTGGCCATCCAGGCGCCCGACGCCGGATGCCTGCGCTCCGCTCACACTCACGACCGCGGTTTCGCGCAAGACTCATGCGGGTGCGGGAGCTTTCGATTGCGATCTGCCACTCTCGGGCCCGACGGGAGTTGAATCCCGGACCGGCGGCGCGGGCGGCAATCACACCATCGTCTTCACCTTCGCCAACAACGTCGTCAGCGGCAGCGCCACCGTCGTCAGCGGCTCGGGCAGCGTCGCGGGCAGTCCTACCTTTAGCGCCAATACCATGACGGTGAACCTGACTGGTGTCACCGATGCCCAGGCGCTCGGAGTCAAGATCAGCGGCGTGACCGATGTCTTTGCTCAGGTCCTGGCCGACACCACCCTCAACGCCGACTTCCTCGTCGGTGATACCACTGGCGATGGCGCGGTCAACGTCGGCGACACGTTCCAGACACGCAATTTTGGCGGGCAAGTGACCGACTCGACTAATTTCCGCTCCGATGTGAACCTGGACGGATCGATCAATAGCGGCGACACCACCGTCGTGCGCGGCCAATTCGGGCCATTCCATTCCATAAGACACGGCCACCGGGCCGATTTGATAATCAGCGCTTCGCCGCCGCCTGCTGAGGCGGCGAAGCGCGGCTTAACGCTAACTCTATGAAAAGACACTTCCCATTTCACTGAGTCATCTGAGCCCATTTCGGTGGGCGCTCTCTGCAGTCCTCTTCGGCGCTGCTCTGGCGACCGCCATCGCCGCGATCGCTTCGTCGGCGCGGGGAGTGATTCGCGCTCGCGCCAGCAACTTGGCGGAGGCCAGTGCCAAACTCGCTCCGTGGGTCATTGATCACACGGCCGACGGCAAGGAAGCCGAGTTCCTGATCATCCTGCCCGACCAGGCTGATCTCAGCGGCGCGGATGCCCTGTCGACGAAGGAAGAAAAAGGTCGATACGTGCGCGATCTCATTGTGGACGAAAGCGGAGACCACGCAAGGCACCTCTGCTGAACTGGCTCCGCGAGCAAAACGTCGAGCACCGCTCGTACTATATCGTGAACATGATCTGGGCGAAGGGGTCGCGCGATCTTGCGCTTTCGCTCGCGTCGCGGCCGGATGTTCTGCGTATCGAAGGCAACCCGCAGATTCAAAATTACCGGGAGGAACCCGTTGCCGTGGATGAAACGACTCCGAGCCCAATACGCCGACGGCGGTGGAGACGGGCGTTAACTACACGAAAGCGCCCCTTGTTTGGGCCACGCGGGTTCACTGGACAGGGCGTCGTCGTCGCCGACGCCGATACCGGTTTTCGCTGGGATCACAATGCGCTCAAGAAGCAAATACCGCGGCTGGAACGGCACAGTGGCGAACCACGATTTCAACTGGCATGACAGCATTCATACCGGCGGTGGAACCTGCGGCGCGAATTCTATCCAGCCGTGCGACGATCACGGACACGGCACCCACACCGTCGGGCACGATGGTCGGTGACGACGGAGCGGACAAATCAGGTCGGCATGGCGCCCGGGGCGAAGTGGATCGGCTGCCGCAACATGGACGTGGGCGTTGGCACGCCGGCGCGATACATCGAATGCATGGAATTCTTTCTCGCGCCCTACCCGGTTAGCGGCACGCCTGCGCAGGGCAATCCGAGTTTGGCGCCGGATGTGACGTCGAATTCATGGGGTTGTCCGGCGTCGGAGGGCTGTTCGACAAGTTCCCTGCAGGCCGCGGTGGAAGCGCAGCGTGCGGCGGGCATCACGATGGTGGTGGCGGCGGGAAATTCCGGCTCGTCTTGTTCGACCGTCTCCGATCCGCCGAGTTTCCACGAGGCCTCCTACACCGTGGGCGCGTTGAACAACGGCACTCGACACGATCGCTTCCTTCAGCAGCCGCGGACCGGTGACAGCCGACGGGAGTTTGCGCTTGAAGCCGGATATCGCTGCGCCCGGCACGGGTGTCCGTTCCTCAACGCGGACCTCGACGACATCCTATGGGAGCATGAGCGGCACTTCCATGGCCACGCCACACGTGGCCGGCGGCGTCGCCCTCCTGCTTTCGGCCCGCCCGGCACTCCGCCATGACGTCATGGGGATTCGAAATTTCCTCAATCAATCGGCCGTCCACATCGTCTCAAGTACCTGCGACGGCGGCGGCCCGGCCGCTTCGCCTAACAACACTTTTGGTTATGGCCGCATGGATATCCAGGCGGCCGTGAACAGCGTGATGCAGCTTACCTCGGTGGTTTCACGTAAGAACCATGCAGGCACCCCTTACGATGTCGCTCTGCCTCTCGGCTCACGGGCGCGGCGGGCGTGGAATGTCGCAACAGCGGAGGCAATCAAACACTCGTCTTCACCTTCGACGGTACCGTCGCCAGCGGCGCGGCCAGTGTGAGTAGCGGCACCGGCACCATTTCCGGCAGCCCATCATTCGCTGGCAATACCATGACCATAAACTTGAGCGGGGTCACCGACGCCCAGTCGCTCACGGTCACGCTGGGTAATGTCACCAATGGCGCCGGACGAATGTTGCCGACCACCCCCGTTACCGTGAAGATGCTCATTGGGGACACCAACGGCGACAAGGCAGTCAACGCCGGCGACGCGCTGCAGACGCGCAACCGCGCCGGCCAGGCGTCGATGCCACCAATTTCCGCTCCGATGTGAATCTCGACGGCTTCCTGAACAGCGGGGACACTACCGCGGTGCGGGCAAGGTCCGGCAATTCCGTCCCATAATCGCAGCATGGCCCATGGACCTTGTCGCGAAGAACAGACCAGCACTTGCCGAGACGAAACCGCCGGGCGAGATGAATACGCGTCCATCCAACCGACCTGAGGCTTCCGTCGTAGGGCGGATCACTTCAGTTAGTAGTCACCCAGTCAGCAGCCATCCCCACTTAGAACAGAATAAATGAAAACAATCCTCACTCATTTCATGCTCCCAGTGCTCGCGCTCTTCGGCGCCGCCTCGGGAATTTCATTGGCGCAGGACTCCGAGAAGACTGCGGAAACACAATCGGGAACGCTGGAAACCATGATCGTGGCAAGCGGAACCGTGGCCATGGATCTCAACCTGAGCCGGCTTAACGGTGCGGGAACCGAATCGAAGACGGAGACATTGCGTTTCCAGGCGGCACCGAATTCGTTTTTCCCCATCCTGGTCTTAAACAACGAACTGCGCGGTCCCAAACCCGGCTCCATCGCGCTGATCCCAGGCAGCTCGGCCGTTCTCCCAGCGGCATTGAAGGCCTCGTTCAACCAACTCGTCCTGGAGAAAACCGATGCCGGCGCACCCGTCTGAGATCGTCGTCCGCGACGCGAGAACCGGGTTCGTCTTTTTCAATATTGAAGGACATACCTACGACTACGATGCCGCATCGCATTCGCTCCAGATCAATGGCGGACGGCTGCTCATCTCGGAAGGTTTCGCGAAGAACATGGGCCGTCCCGCAGACGCCGGCACGGTCGTCGGAAGTATCTCGATCGCGGCAAACATGCGGCCGATCGAAGTAAGCAATGTCGTCAACGGCGAGGTCAAATCGGCGGTAATGCCCGCAGTGGGGACTGTGCCCGGACCGGATGTCGTCGTCGGAGATGTGACTGGACTGGCGCAATTTGACAGCAGCAGCGGAACGCAAGTCGGCCTCGCCGTGGGAACCGATTCCTGCAATTTCGGGACCGTGGATCTGAACTGGTTTGCCAACCCAAGCAATGACCATCCGGTGATTCCGCAAAATCTGTATCGGATGAGCGGCGGAACCAGCAACGACGACCGCTTTGAACAAATTGGCCAATCCAGCGTGAAGCATGCTTTCACGGCATTGACCAATAACATCTGCAGCCTTGGTTGTAACGGGGTTGGCGGAACTCATCTTGGCTCCGGATGTTCAGATCCCTATGATGCCAGCCTGAATTCCGGACCCAGTCTGGGTTCGCGCGCCTGGATAAATCCGTTTACCGGTGCTTACCCGCGAAACGATTCCGGCACGCCGAATAACAGTCACACCGGCCATACGCACCTGGGCCCGTCGCACCGGATTCTGACCGAGATCAGTGATCTGAACACATCGCTGAATCCAGGCGCCACTTATTATGCCGAGGGACAGTACGTAACGCCGCACGAGTATGTCTGGTGCCAGTCGCATCCCGGGCAATGCAACATGAACAACAATGTCTCGTACCGACGGTACAGTGTCACCGGCACTGCCAGTCCTTTCAGCTTTTCGCCCGTCGGCTCAACGGTGCGAATGATGCCTGCCATCAGGGCTTGGACTGGAGCGACCATCAACCAGATCGAACCGGATCCCGCGAGTCGATGGCATTGGAATCGTCGGCTACAAAGTGACCAATCCATCCGCTGGCGTCTGGCATTACGAGTACGCGGTCTATAACCAGAATCTTGATCGCGCGATTCAATCGTTCAGCGTGCCTCTGGGATGCGGAGTCACCATCAGCAACCTCGGCTTTCATGCGCCGCCTCAGCATCCTGGCTGGACAGCCGACGGGACCGTAGGCAACGCGGGATACAGCAGTACTCCGTGGACTTCGAATCAAACCGGCACTGCTGTGACCTGGAGCTCGGAAACCTTCGCGCAAAACCAGAACGCGAATGCGATTCGCTGGGGCACCTTGTATAATTTCCGCTTCGATTCCAACAGTCCGCCCAGGCTGACGAATGCGACGGTCGGCTTCTTCAAGACCGGAGCGCCAATCACCGTGGCCATCCAGGGCGCCGACGCCGGATGCCTGCGCTCCGCTAACCATCACGACCGCGGTTTCGCGCAAGACCCATGCGGGTGCGGGAGCTTTCGATTGCGATCTGCCACTCTCGGCCCCGGCGGGAATTGAATCCCGGACCGGCGGCGCGGGCGGCAATCACACCATCGTCTTCACCTTCGCCAACAATGTCGTCAGCGGCAGCGCCAGCGTCATCAGCGGGACGGGCAGCATCGCGGGCAGTCCTACCTTTAGTAACAACACCATGACGGTGAACCTCACCGGAGTCACCGATGCTTCAGACGCTCGTGGTCAAGCTCAGCGGCGTGACCGATGTCTTTTCTCAGGTCCTGGCCGACACCACCCTCGGCGCCAGCTTCCTCGTCGGTGATACCAATGGCAATGGCATGGTCAACGCGGGTGACACCCTCCAGACGCGCAGTCGCGGCGGGCAAGGGACCGACTCCACCAATTTCCGCTCCGATGTGAACCTGGATGGCTCGGTCAATAGCGGCGACACCACCGTCGTGCGCAGCCACTCGGGCAATTCCGTTCCAATTCCATAATAAGACGCGACCGAAGGCCGAGTTGATAATCAGCGCAACGCCGCCTCTGGTGGACGAGCGCATAAGCGCACCTGCAGCAACAGAACGGTGTGAGACGCTCGTGTATCCCCCTGCGTTGACCTAAAAGACAGCGGCCGCACTACAACTTGAGCGGCTGCGCGAGCCGAAAGACCATCCGCGTTCGATAAGGAAAGCTGTACTCGCGACCGGAGACGGAAACGCCGGTCTTCGTCTTGAACCTCTCGAGCTTGTAAGCGCCGGTTGTATGAACCGGGACGCTTGCGCCCGTTTACCGAGACGGCGGTCAGGTTCACCGTAAGTCCGCTCGACGATGTGGGACGCCGTAGCGATGTCTCGACCACGCCGGTGACCTGCGTGCCGGCCCGCAGCAGAACCTTGCCGCTAATGGCGACGTCCTGTTCGAGTTCAGCTTTGACAACCGCACCAACTCTTTCGTGGCTCGAGATCGGTTCAAGCGTCCGAGCGACGAGCTGCGTGCCCGCCGGGATCGTCGCCGCGACCACAAAAGAGGCCCCAGCAATCCAGAACACGCCGCAAACCAGGCTGAGTATTATTTTCTTCATTGGGTGATGGACTTCTGTTCGGCTCAGTATAATGGACTCCGAAGGTTCCAATCTTGCACCGGGTAAACAATAATCGAAGGAAAAAACTTTGCGGCTGAAATCGCTGGCTCTCGGTTTCGAATATCAACGAGTAGGCCCAAGGTCGTATGGACAACGGGTGTGCCTTTCGTACAATTTTGATTCCGCATGAACATGTCAAACTCCCCGAAGGAAGTGGTTAACGAGGTGGAAATCGCACAAGCGTGGCTCGCCACAGCCGAAAATTCCGTGCAACGGGCAAAGCTGGAATCACGAGCGGCCAAGCGCCGCCGCAAAGAAACCAAGGAGGCTGCGCGCCGGGCAAAGAAACGGCTGAGGCGCGCCGAGGAGGAGTTGGCGGAAGCCCGCGCGGCCGTCGCGGAGGCAGAAAAAAAGCAGGCACGCGCGTCGCATCGTCAAGTTCCTGGCGAAGGCGCCTCGACACGCGCGAGTATTGAATCGACAGCTGACGCCCCTTCCCCAATGTCGCAGGAGCCTGGCGATCTTCGGCAATACTAACGTTATCCTACTACTCCAGCAGCTGAATTACCGGGGCACGAACAGCTTTCCGAGCCGCGCTCGGCTCCGGCAAGACAGTGAGATTGCCTCTGCATAGAAGGCACTGCCGATCACGCCATTGTGACTGGAATCGAAATCACGATTCAGGTATTGACCTGCGCCGCGCTGGGTGGGTTGTTAGGTGCAGTCGGTTTGCGGCTCACCTATGGCGAGATCAAGGCCGCACTTAATCAGTGCCGGTTTGCCGCCATCGTGCTTGTCAATTTCGTCGCCATACCGGCACTCGCCGTTATCGCGGCAAGTGGGTTTGGCCTGAATCGCGACACGGCGGTGGCGATGATCCTGCTTGCTGCGGCGCCGTTTGCGCCAGTCGTGCCGGTCTTTGCCCGGATGGCGCGCGCCGATCTGGCATTGGCAGCCGCGCTCACGGGCCTGTTTCCCATCGTCTCAACTCTCCTGACGCCGTTGGCGGCTCAAGCCGCGTTGCGCGCAATGGCAAACCAGGATGCGGTGCGATTCAACATGTGGACCAGCCTAACGATGCTTCTGATCACGATCAGCCTGCCGTTGATTGCTGGAGTATTCGTCAAGCATCTCGCACCAGATCTTGCGCGGCGTCTGCTGCGCCCGGTCGAAGTCATTTCAGAGGCGGTGGGCACAATTTCGCTCGTCGTTGTTACTGCGACTCAGTTCGGCGCGATCGTGAAGCTGGGATGGCGGGCATGGATTGCGATGGCGCTGGTCGGCGAGATTTCGCTGTTTCTTGGCTGGAAGCTGGGCGGCACGGATCGGCGTAGCCGTCAGGTCGTTGCGCTCGGCACGAGCAACCGTAATATCGCCCTGGCATTACTGGTGGCCATTCAGAGCTTCCACGGGACGGAGGTCGCTTCCGTCGTCGTCGGCAACGGACTTTTGCTCATCGCGCTCGGCTTGCTGCACGTGGGTTGGTGGCGTTTCGTGGGACCGGAGAGCACCGAGCGTCCCAGCGACGGTCACGTCAGCCGCTGATTCCGTCTCCTCGTTTAACCCGTAGTAATCCAACAAGTCTCCCAGTTCCTCCTGAATCCATTCCTTCGACAGCCCGAATTCTTCCAGGGAGTATTTGTGCTTGCTTTGAAAGTGACGCTCACGTCCCTGAGCCTGCGTAAGCTTCTCCCGAAAAGTCTCGCTCATCGTCCAGCCGAAGTGGCGGTAAAGGTCCTCCAAAGTCGCTCTTGGGTCGCGAACTAGGTCCCGGTAATCAATGCAGTAGTACCTGCCGCGGATCCACCTTTTGCCGAAACGCAAACAGATGTTGGAACCACCGCACAGCCAGCAAGGCATAGGCTTTCGCTTCCGGTCCGTCCTTCTTCAAGCCAGGTGAATGCGCCCGCCAGACGGGCCAGAAGACACTTACGTGCGAGGCGACCGATTGCTCCGGATGGCGGATGATGGTGATGAACTTCGCGTCCGGAAACGCTTCGAGCAGCGATTCGACCGCGCCGGACGACTGAGTGGCCTTGCTCAGGATGGTCTTCTCGGGTCCGCTGGCATAAAGACGGCGCTGGAGACAGCTCCGATAAAAGGCCATCACCTTGCGTCGCTTCGCCGGCGGCAAGGCGTCTTGAAACCCCGCTTCCCAGAGTTCATCGACGTGCAGAAAGAGCAGAAAAATCGCTTCGGTCAGGAAGGTGTAAACAAAGAAGCCGTCATCCTCCTCTGGCTGATTGAAGCGCAGCTTGTGCATATCATCCCAGCCACCAAACCACTTCCTTTCTGCCCAACGTACGAGTCGCCCAACAGGCTGGCCGATTTTTCCATCAACCCAGACGAGGGCATCGAAGCAACGCTGGAAAGTAACTGCCGGAAAAATTGTTTGATAGAGCGCGTTGTAGACGAAACGCTCCTCATCAAGGCTCATCAGCTTTTGCGTGAGCGTTGAACCGGTGCGGGGCGGTGCCACGATGAAAACCGGCTCGCGCACTTGCTGTTTCTTGAAACCGGCGAAGAAGGCATGATCAAGCGCCCTACCAGACGCCACGACAATCCACATCAACCAGTAGAGGCCGGTGAAAAAGAAAATGTAGGCCCAGCGCCGGAGACCAAACCGCGTCTTGAAGAGGGCGAGAAATTCCGCCTTCGCAAACAAACCTAAGTCAATGTACATGCGGCTCGTAGTTTGCTCGTTTGGGGAATCAGGCCTTGGCCCGGCGACGATAGCGATTCACTGCGTTTTTTCGAGGCTTATCTTGTCCGCTGGAGCAAGCAAGCCACGCGCGGCTGCGCGCACTTGCGGATCCGACATTCGATAGACGCTGCGATCGAGCAGATAATGGATGAAGCCGGTCGCGAAACCGAGAGCTACCAAGGCGGGCACCCACGAGGATGTGCGCAGAGCAGTCGCGATCGCGCCGAAGATTCGGTCGCCGTAATACGTGCCGACCTCACGATTTGCCTCTACCTCGAAGAACGGCAGAAGCACGACCGATAGCACCGTCAAAAACAGCACCACCGCCCACGGACGAATATTCAGGTGGTGCAGCGCGCGACGGACCCGACCGGTCGCGGGCGCCGGCTCGCCGGTGGATACCTGCGAGGCCAGACCGGTGGCCACAATCCAGTGCTGTGACGTCCAGACGACGAGGAAAAGAAACGGACTCCTCGGTCGCAGCGCGACGAAGACCATCAACGCGATGCCGACGATGTACATCACGCGCGGCAACGACCAGTGCGACGCGCGCAATTCGGCGACCAGCACCAAAACGGTCGCGATCAGCAGCGCTGCGGTCGCTCCGTTCCTAAGCTGGTCCTGGGCCGACGCGATCCACTCGGGAAAGAACCAGCGATCGATCCACTGCTCCTGGTAAGCGACCGCTCCCGCGAGAATATCTGCGATTAGAACAAGCACGCCGCCGACACTCAACGCGAAGAAGCGATCGAGTCGTCTTGTCCGAACACAAGCGCTGCGTCCGGCGCGCGAACGGTAGAGTGACAGAGCGCCGAAATGCTGTGCCGCGAAGTGCCAGGTCACCCACGCGTAATCGGCAATCGCCAGCCCAACGAGCCGCTCCGCACGCGTCCATGGCAAGGCCGAGTCTGCGGGAAGAAAGAAGGCAAAGCATAGGATTGTGACCAGAACCGGGAGCACAATAAATCGAACCGGCTGGGTGCGCAGCAGTGGGCGGTAAGCCTCGGTGCAGTAAGCCAACCAGGTGCTGCATAATCGATGACCGATCCAGAACAACGCGGTCAGGCCGAAATAAAGGAGATCCAGCGGACTCGACTCCGGATCGGAATATCCGTGAGCGAGCCAAATTACGATTGGCGCCAGCCAAAGCGCGCTCTGCATCCAGAACCCGTCCCAAAACGGTCCCCGGACCCAAGGGGATGGCGATTGCTGACGCCATGGCGCGGCGCGCGGGATTGCCACGGCGGGAGCGGGTGAGGCGATCTGAGACATGGAGCAATTTTGGTTCAGCCGTCTGTCTTGGACGATAACTCAACCGGCACGCGCGGGACCGAGAAAAACATCTTGTTGCTTTGGGGCAGTTACGCCTGTGCGATTGTTAGCCAATGCATTCTGTCCGCTTTTTCGTTGATTGAAAATCACGGAACCACGATTCGCCAGTTAGCGCTCCATCGTGCGCGTCAGGACTGGCGAAACAACTTGCCCCCGCTGCGGACGTGGGCAAAATAGACACCCGATGGTGAATATTTGTCCAATCCCTCCCCGCCCGCTTCGGGGCAGGCGCCGGATTGCCAAAAATGTGAGCAGTTTGATTGGCGTTAAATTACTCATTATCAAGCATTAATCCTGAGTAGCTCAGTGGTAGAGCGGTCGGCTGTTAACCGATTGGTCGTAGGTTCGAGTCCTACCTCAGGAGCCACTACTCCTCAACACGACGACCTAGCGAGCCGCTCACTGTTCCAAAACAGCATGCTTCCCCGGGACGCAAATTCGATCAGTTTTTTGCAACAATTCAGTGAATTCGTCAATGTCGGGCTTGACCTGGCGACATATTTTGGTCATTACGTATTACCGCGTTCCGCAAACCCTATTATCGTTCCGACAATTCTAATAGCAATAATCAGTATGACTCGAGGCTCTTTGTTTTACTCACTATTGTTCTATCATTTGCGCCAGCGCCAGCAAAGCCCGCGCGGCCCAGATTTACGACAACGGATCTCCCGACAACCTGAACGGCTACGAGGTGACGCGTTGGATCCAAGCCGACGACTTCGCCCTCGGGGTCGGCGCCCGCTTGGAGAACGTGAAGCTATGGGACTTCGAAGGCAGCGGGAGTTTCCAAGGCTCGATTGTCTGGCAAGTTTACTCCAACAGTAAGGGGGGCAACTCCATTAACTCCCCTGGTGCCTTGCTCCTCAGCGGCACTTCCACAGGCTTGACTCACGTGGCCACGGGGCTCGTCCTTAACGGTTATGCAGAATTCATCACGACGTTCGATATCACTCCCATCTCTTTGCCCGCTGGCGTTTATTGGCTCGCTCTGCACAACGGCCCGCTGAGCTACACTAGCGACCTGGGACGCTCATTTTGGGAGGCTACTAATAGTCTTGGCCCAAGCCCCAGCCATAGTCTCGTCACAGCCTCCTACCGTGGTCTCGGCCCCGGCACATGGACTCCCCACCCGCCGAGCGGTCCTATGGAACTGGCCTTCCAGGTCAACGGTATCCCGGGACCGCGCATTACGTCGATGGCGTTCATGATTAGTGCTCCGCAAGTCAGTTTTACCACTACCTCTGGCCAGACATATCGGCTCGAATACAAGAACAGCATTGCCGATCCCGGATGGACTTCCGTTCCGGGCGCCGACGCGGTATCCGGCACCGGTAACATCGTGACCGTAAGCGACCCCGACCCGAACGTTCACAACCTGAGACAGCGGTTTTATCGCGCGCGCCTGTGCCCGTGTCAGACGATCGCGGGACCGAGCATAGCGGGCTTCGCTTTCGGTGCGGGTACCGCGCCACGAATCAGCTTCACCACGGTGGCCGGACAGCTTTACCGAGTGGAATATAAGGCGAACCTGGCTAGCGCGTTGTGGACAGCTCTTCCGGGAGCCGAAATAATCGGCGGCACGGGTCAGACGATCCAGATAGCGGACAATGATCCGAACATTTCCAGTGTTTCGCGTCGGTTTTATCGCGCGGTACCTATTGCAGTAGCCAACCAGCTCTTCGCCGATTGCATTGATTTAGCTTTTCACGTTTGTGAAACGGCGGCTCGAGGTCATCGCACACAAAATAGAACTCGTGCGCGTCATTTGGCTTGGATAGGTACACGGCCACTTCCGCGGGGCGGCAACCCAAACATCAACCAGCCATCGCCGACATCGACATGCGTGAGCCTGAGCACATCACGCAGAAAGGCGCAGTCCGCCTCCGTCGCTCCGCGTTCGCGTTGTAGATAATGGAGTGGGCACCGGTGATCATGACGCTTTCCTTGGCAGCGTCTGATTGTCATCTGCGTAATCTGGTAAGAAAATTCCTGATCGCACGCCTGAGCGCATCGCCACCGAGAACGCCGCGCCAAGTCACCGGGATTGTTCCGATGAGTTCATGCACCTGTCGCGTTTGGGAATGAAATGCTCTGGGCGCCGCGGTCCTAAGCAGTCACGGTGGCCCCATTTAATTTTCGCCGCCGCCGAAAACTTCGGATTGCCGCAGGCACCGCGGTCTCTACACTCAAAAGCTATGCCTTACAAAGACGTCACCCCGCCCGCGGGCGAGAAAATTACGCGCGATCAAACGCTCAAAGTGCCGGATCGACCGGTGATTCCGTTCATCCGCGGCGACGGAACGGGGCCGGACATTTGGGCGGCGAGTGAGCGCGTTTTCGATGCGGCGGTGGAGAAGGCCTACGGCGGACAGAAGAAGATCGCGTGGTTCGAAGTCTTCGCGGGACAATCGGCAAAGGACAAATTCGATGTCTGGTTGCCGGACGACACGGTGGAGGCGTTTCGCGAATATCTCGTCGGTATCAAAGGGCCCCTAACGACTCCTGTCGGCGGCGGGATTCGTTCGCTCAATGTCGCGCTGCGCCAGTTGCTCGACCTCTTCGTCTGCTTGCGGCCGGTGCAATATTTCCAAGGCGTCCCTTCGCCCGTGAAGCATCCGGAAAAAGTGAACATGATCATCTTTCGGGAGAACACCGAGGACATCTACGCGGGGATCGATTATGCCGCCGGCAGCGAGGAGTCGGCGAAGATTCTCGCCTTCTTGCAAAAGGAGTTTCCGAAGGGCTTCGAGAAGATTCGCTTCGGCACGAAGGAAAAGGCGGCGGACTTTTGGAAAATGGTCGGCGCCCCGGAAGGCAATGACGTCATGGTCGGCATCGGGATCAAACCGGTGAGTCGCGCGGGCAGCGTGCGGTTAATTCACAGCGCGATTTCATACGCGATCAAGAACCAGCGCAAGAGCGTGACCCTGGTGCACAAGGGCAACATCATGAAATACACCGAGGGCGCCTTTCGTGATTGGGGCTACGAGATCGCCAAGAGTTATTTCGGTGCGGAAGAGATCGATGGCGGTCCTTGGTGCCAGATTCCCATGGGCAAACCGGGTGCCGGCATTGTCATTAAGGATGCAATCGCGGACATCACTTTGCAGCAGGTTCTGACACGTCCAGAAGACTTCGACGTGATAGCCACTCTGAATCTGAATGGCGATTACCTGAGCGACGCGCTCGCGGCGCAGGTCGGCGGGATCGGCATCGCGCCGGGCGGCAACATTAACTACATCACTGGCCACGCAGTCTTCGAAGCGACGCATGGCACTGCACCGAAATACGCCAACCAGGACAAGGTCAATCCGGGATCGGTGATTCTCTCCGGCGAGATGATGTTCCGCTATATGGGATGGAACGAAGTAGCGGACATGATCATCAAAGGCTTGAACGGCGCGATCGCGAGCAAGCGGGTGACTTACGATTTCGCGCGCCTCATGGAAGGCGCGACTGAAATCAAGTGTTCGGAGTTCGGCCAAAACGTGATTGACCACATGTAATCTTCGTCGACTCCCCTGAGGGGAGCTTTCGGGCACGACAAACCGGGAAAACAGTGTGACTTCCGATCTCTGGCAACGCTTTCAGCGGTACCTTCTGACCTATGACGACCTGGGGTTTTCGATCGACGTCAGCCGGATGCGGTTCGCGGATGATTTCTTCGCCACGATGCAGTCTCGGGTCGAGGCGGCGTTTGCTTCCATGCGAGCCCTCGAGGCCGGGGCGATCGCGAATCCGGACGAAAACCGGATGGTCGGCCACTATTGGCTGCGCGCGCCGGCGCTCGCGCCTAACGATCAGTTGCGCGCGGATATTGAAAAAACCAATGCGCAGATTGGCCAATTCGCGGCGGATGTTCACAGCGGAAAAATCGGCGGCGCCAATGGCGGAAGATTCGCGCATGTGCTGCTGATCGGAATCGGCGGTTCGGCACTTGGTCCGCAATTTGTCGCCGACGCGCTCGGGACCGCGCGCGATCCGGTGAAACTTCATTTCTTCGACAACACGGATCCGGACGGATTCGACCGCGTCTTTGCGCAACTGGCTGACGTTCTGCCAGCGACTCTCGTCGTGGTCGTTTCCAAGTCTGGCGGCACGAAGGAAACCCGCAACGGCATGCTCGAAGCGGAAGCTCATTACAAAAGGATGGGCCTCGACTTCGGCAAACACGCCGTCGCCGTGACGGGCGTCGACAGCGAACTGGATCGCTACGCAAGGGCGCACGGGTGGCTGGCACGGTTTCCGATGTTCGATTGGATCGGCGGCCGGACTTCGGTGATGAGCGCGGTAGGTTTGGTGCCTGCGGCGCTTCAGGGCTTCGACATCAAGAACTTCCTCGCCGGCGCGGCAGCGATGGACGCGCACACGCGCACGCAGGATGTCGCGCGCAATGCGGCCATGCTGCTCGCGCTGATGTGGTATTACGCCGGCAACGGGCGCGGGGAAAAGGACATGGTGGTGTTGCCGTACAAGGATCGGCTGATGCTCTTCAGCCGGTATCTCCAGCAGCTGGTCATGGAGTCGTTGGGCAAAGAGAAAGATCTGGCCGGCAACGTCGTCCGCCAGGGAATCGCCGTTTACGGCAACAAAGGCTCGACCGACCAGCACGCCTACGTGCAGCAGTTGCGCGATGGAGTCCTCAATTTCTTCGTGACCTTTATCGAGGTGCGCCAAGACCGCGCGACGCTCCCGCTTCGAGGTCGAGGAAGGCGTGACCAGCGGCGATTATTTGCAGGGATTCCTGCGCGGAACGCGCACGGCGCTTTTCGAGAACGGCCGGGAATCGATCACGCTGAGCATTCCGGAAGTGAACGCCTTTCACGTGGGTGCGTTGATTGCGCTCTACGAACGCGCGGTTGGATTCTATGGCTCGCTGGTCAACGTCAATGCGTACCACCAGCCGGGGGTGGAAGCCGGCAAGAAAGCGGCAACGAAGGTGCTGGAGCTGCAGCGACGCGTGACCGAAAAGCTCACCACCGCACCGGGACAGACGGCAGATGATGTCGCCGCTGTCCTCGGGGCTGATCCGGAAAGCGTTTTTCATGTCCTGCAACACCTGGCGGCGAATGACAAATCGATCGGCCGTTCGGATGGGAGCGGTCCGGCGCGTGCGAAATTTTTTCGGATGTAGTGGAGGGCGGTCTTGGGTGCGATAGTGTTCGCTCTGACCGCCACTGATGTCCGACTCCTCCAGCGAATCCAGCGCTCCGGCCGAAAAAGAGCTGCACGTGCCGATGCACGCGGTGGTCGGTTTTGTGCGGCAATTCAGTCACGATCTACGCAATCACCTGAACGCGGCCGAGCTGCAATCTGCCTTCCTCAACGACCTCGCCGAAACTCCCGAACTGAAGAGCGAACTGCAGCGGCTCCGCGGGATGCTTTCGGAAATGGGCGGCAGTTTGCAACGCCTAACGAGTTCTGTGGCCGCGATCAAACTCACGACGATGCCTTACGAGGCGGATGCCTTCATGCAGGATCTCGGACGAACAGTGGCCCTGGAGTTTCCGGAACAAAGCGGCGCGATCGACTGGCAGGAGAACGTGGGGAGCCGCACTCTGAAGATTGACCCGCAGATTCTCCAGCAGGCGTTTCTGGAGTTATTCGCCAATGCTTTTCGCCATCATCCCGGCTCCGGCCAACTGACGGCAAAGGCCGAGCTAAGGGATGGTGAATTCGTTTTCACTTTGCGCGAACCGAAAAAGGAGTTTGCAGCTTCGACCGAGAACTGGGGCCGCGAGCCGTTTGGCCGGGTTAGCCATGGGCATTATGGTCTTGGCCTGCACCGCGCGCGTCATATCTTTGAGGCCCACGGCGGACGCTTGCAGGCGCATTATGACCAACCATCCTCTTTTCTCATTACCACCGTTACGCTCCCGACGGAGGTTGGGCTTCCAGCGTAAGGTGGCGAGCGGGCTTCCCAGCCTGCCCGATGTGCAACCAACAGGCTGGAAGCCCATCTGCCGAGTCAGGCAGGATGCCTGACCTCCGTGCACCATGACTGCGGACAACCATCGAATCCTGATCATTGACGATGAGCGGCCGATCCTGCTCACCCTTGAGGCGCTGCTCGGTCGCCACGGTTATCAGCCGGAAACAGCGGCGACTGCGGCCGCCGGGCTCCGCCTTTTGCAGAGCAACTCTCCGGCGGTCGTTCTGCTCGATTTGCAATTACCCGACGCGGACGGCTTGGAGATGCTCGAGCAGATCAAACGCGAGCATCCGGAAACCCAGGTGATCATTCTCACCGCGCACGATTCCCTGAGCAACGCCATCGAATCGATCAAGCGAGGCGCGTATCACTTCATCAGTAAACCCTACGCGCCCGAAGAGCTCTTGAGTCTGATCGAGAAGGCGCTCGAAAAACAATCGCTCGTGCGCGAGAGGGAGGAGCTGCGGGCCAGGACGCAGCAACTGGAAAAGCGGCTCGAAATTGCGGAGACCAGACTGGCGCCCGTTTTCAAGAGCAAGGCGATGCAGGAGATTCACGAACTGATCGGCGCGATGGCACCTTCGGAAGCAAACGTGCTCATCACAGGGGAAAGCGGTGTCGGAAAGGAGGTCATCGCCAATGTGATTCACAGCCGCAGCCAGCGCGCGACCAAGGCGATGGTGAAACTGAACTGCGCGGCCTTTCCTCAGGCCATGATTGAATCGGAGCTCTTCGGCTATGTGAAGGGTGCGTTTACCGGGGCGACGAATGATTTCGCCGGGATGATTGCGGCGGCGAGCGGAAGCACCCTTTTTCTCGACGAGATTTCGGAAATGCCGCCGGAACTGCAGGCCCGTTTTCTGCGTGTCTTGCAAGAGCGCGAATATCGTCCGCTTGGCAGCACGAAGACGTTGAAGGCAGACTTCCGATTGGTGGCGGCAACGAATCGTCCGATCTCCCAGGCGCTGGCCGAAAACCGCCTGCGCGAGGACCTTTATTACCGGCTCAACACTTTCCAAGTTGAGATTCCGCCACTGCGCGATCGCAAGGAGGACATTCCCCCGCTGGTCGCGTTGTTCGTGAAGCGTTTCGCCCAGGAGCTGGGCAAGCCGGAACCGGAGATCGCACCGGAAGCGTTTCAAAAACTACTCGATTACAGCTGGCGGGGAAACGTCCGCGAACTGCAAAACGCCATCGAGTATGCGGTCGTCCTGGCCCGCCAGGCGCAAATTGGAATCAAAGAATTACCCGCGGAAGTGCAGTTGCCCGTGGCGCTGCAGAACAGCGATCGCAACCACGGGCGTGACGCCGGCGTGCAAAACCTCGACGATCTCGAACGGAACGCGATCATCCAGGCCCTCGCTCAGTGCCATGGCAACAAGAAAAAAGCCGCGCAGGTTCTCGGGATTCAGCGCCCGACGCTTTATAACAAGATGAAGCGTTACGCGATCGAGCTGTAAACGGAAAGGCGACACTTTTGTCGCCTCGGTTTAGACTCCGCCGGGCGGCAGGAGTGTCGTCCTTCGTCAGCCAGCACCATGTCCCGGCATCTCGACCAAGTTCTCGCGAATGCGGAGCGCCAACTCGCTCCGGTCGGGGGCGCGCGTCCGACGGAAGTCCTTCCACTTTACAAAAAATTTCTCCGCATCGAGGAGCATCGACTCCGACTCCGCCACCAAGGGAACGGTGGTGGCCGGGAGATTTGCGCCCGCCGCGCGGAAGTCGTCGATGTGTTGCTGCGCCACGTTTTTACTGCGGCCGACACCTTCGCCCGTCGCGAAGTGGGGGCGAACCCGACGCCGCTCACGGTCCTTGCGCTCGGGGGATATGGCAGGGGCGAACTCAATCCCTGCAGCGACGTCGATGTGATGTTTCTGCACGGTGACAGCGGGGAGGAAGTTTCGCCGTACGCCTTGCAGGTCGTGAGGCAGGTGCTCTATCTGCTGTGGGACATTGGCTTCAAAGTTGGTCACTCGACCCGCTCGCTGGACGAAGCGATCGCGCAGGCCAATGACGATATGCGAACGAAGACCGCCCTGCTCGAGGCGCGCTTTCTCGCCGGCGACTCGGACTTGGAGCGCCTCTTCCGGGAACGATTCCGCGCGGAGTGCGTCGCGGAGCACGAGCGCGAATACGTCGAAGGCCGCATGCAGGATCAAGTGGCGCGCCATGCAAAGTTTGGCAACAGCGTCTACATGCAGGAGCCCCACGTGAAGAGCGGATGCGGAGGGCTGCGCGACTACCAAAACCTCCTTTGGATGGCCGCATTCAAGGAGGGCGCCCTGACGACCAATTACCTCGTCGGAAAGGATTGGCTGAGCGGAGGAGACCGAAGCCGGATCGAAAACGCGTACGATTTTCTGCTGCGCCTGCGGACCGATCTGCACTACGCGAGCGGTCGCGCGAGCGACGTGCTGCATCTTAACGTCCAGGAACAAATCGCCCAACGCCTCGGTTATCCGCAGCGGAACAGCGCACCGCTGAGCGAGGCGCTGATGAAAGATTACTACGAGCATACTCGAAACATCTTTCGCGTCACTCAGCGGATCACCGAACAAGGTAGCCGCGGAAAGTTCGGCGAACGGCCCGGACCCGCTCGCCGCGATTCCTCGCACGGACCGAAATGAGGACGGCGGATCTCGGCCGATTCATCAGCCACGATGGCCAACTCTTCGCGAAGGAGAGCGACCTCTTGGAACGCGAACCCTACGCGGCGATGGAGGCGTTCGAGGTGGCGCAGCAGCAGCATCTCGAATTGAGCGCGGAACTCGAGGATTCTCTCACGCGCAATCCGGCACTCGTTACGCAGACATTTCGTTACGCGACAGTCCCGCGGGACATTTTCAAACGCATCCTTTCCCGCAAGGGTGAAGCGGGGCGTATCCTGCGGATGATGCACCGGGTCGATTTCCTCGGACGCTACATCCCCGAGTTTGGTCCCCTCACCTGCCTGGTCCAGCATGAGTTTTTTCATCGCTACACCGCGGACGAACATACTCTGGTCTGCCTCGAAAAACTCGACGCGCTCACGACCACCGAGGAACCGAAGCTGCTGGGTTACCGTGCTCTTTTCGAGAAACTGGCGGATCCGTCTGGTCCTCTATCTCGCGATCCTTTTGCACGACACCGGCAAAGCCGTGGGCGCGCGGCCGCACTCGGAAGCGAGCGCCATGTTCGCGCAGCGCGCGGCATCGCGCCTGCAATTGGCCTCCGCTCAGCGCAAATCCTTGATCCTGCTCGTCGACCACCACATCACGCTCTCGAACATTGCGCAGCAGCGGAATCTTGATGATCCCGAAACCGCGGTGGAATTCGCGCGGGTGGTGCGCGACCAAAATAATCTGGATGCTTTGATGCTGCTCACCCTGGCCGACGGCCAGGGCACGAGCGCGGAAGCGTGGTCGGATTGGAAGGAGTCGCTGGTCTGGCAGCTGTATCACGCCACCTCGCAGTATCTCTCCGACCAGGCGGCCTTCTACGAAGCGCGCAAGATCGAGCGCGAATCCCTGCAGGAGGCGGTCGCTGCCGAACTCTCTCCGATTACGCGGAGGAGATCGATGCGCATTTCGAGTTCATGCCGGATAATTACTTTCGCGCTTTCGACGTGCACGAGATCGCGTCGCACGTCGCGCTCTTCCGTCGCTTTCTGGAAAACCTCTATCTGCGCCACGAGCCTCCCCTGGCGCCGGCGATCAAGTGGGAAGCTTTTCCGGAGCTTGGTCACAGCACCGCGTCGTTTTGCACCTGGGACGGTCAGCATCTTCTGGCGAAAATCGCCGGCTCGTTTTCCATTGTGCCGCTCAACATTCTGAGCGCCGACATCTATACCCGCGGCGACGGCGTGGTCCTGGATGTTTTCCGCGTCTGTGATCTGCAGTCGCGAGGCGGTGACCGAACGAAAAGGACTTCGCCCTGGTCGGATCCACGCTCCGCGCGGCGCTGACCGATCCGGCGATTCGATTTCGGTCCGCTCCTCGAGACGAGCGCGGCAGAAAGATCGGGAAGCAGACGCGCGGCGGCGTCGAGTTTCCGACCACGATCTCAGTGCGCAACCGGGCGCATCCGGATTACACGCTGATCGAGATTCAGACGCCGGACCGGGTCGGATTGCTCTACGATTTGTTCCGCGCGCTTGAGTGAGGAGGGCGTCTCGATCGCGCTCTCACGCGTGAGCACGGAAAAAGGGGCGGCGGTGGATACCTTCTATGTCGTCGATGGCGTAAGCCGGGCGAAGATCAGTGACCACGCGCGCATCGAATTGTTGCAGAAGCGGCTGCAACAAGCGGCTCTGGGCACGCTGGAACCCGCTTGATCGCTGCGGGAAACCGATCTATCCCCACACCCGATGAATGTCCTGATCCTCGCCGCCGGCTACGCCACGCGCCTCTATCCCCTCACTCTGACGAAAGCGAAGCCGTTGCTCGACGTGGCCGGGAAACCGATGATCGAATGGGTCCTGGACAACCTCGCTCCCGTCCCAGGTATCGGGACGGTTTACGTGGTGACGAACAACAAGTTTGCGCACGATTTCCAAACCTGGGCGGAGCAGTATCAACGGCGACCCGGGCACGCCCCGACTGAAGATCATCAACGACGGCTCGAAAGATGACTCAGACAAACTCGGCGCGATCGGCGATGTGAATCTCGTGCTCGCTCGCGAGGATTTGGGCCGGCGATGATCTGATCATCGTCGCCGGTGACAACCTTTTCAGCGAGCCGCTGACGGACTTCGTCGCTCACGCACGCGGATCAGAAGCGACGCTGGCGACCTACGACGTGGGCGATCTGGAGGCGATCAAGAAATACAGCGCGATCACGACCGACGCGGACGGAGTCCTCACTTCGTTCGAAGAGAAACCGGCGGAGCCGAAGAGCACGCTGACCGGAATTGCGCTCTACTATTTCTCGCGCGACACCGTCCCCTTGTTCACGACCTACATCGCGGCGGGAAATAATCCGGACCAACCCGGCCGCTTCATTCAATGGCTCCACACGCGCAAGCGGGTGAAAACTTACCAGATCCAGGGAACGTGGTTTGACATCGGGAGCAAAGAGACGCTGGACGAGGCTAACGAATTGTTTCAGCAGTTCGTGTAGCGGCGCTTGCGTCAAACGCCGAAGCGCGCAGGCCCTTGAACCCGGCGCTTGACACAAGCGCCTCTACAACTTCGCGCCCCTCGTCGAATTCGATCAGGTCAAAATAGGTTCGGATGTCTTTTCGACCTTCGCCTCCGGCCTCCTTCAGGAAATGGAAAAAGCGCGCTTCTTTCACCGCGCTGTCCGGGTGTCGTGAGACCATCGCCTGGTTCCATTGCTCGATCTCCTCTGCAGAATGGGTCACGCCGTTCTGCTCGATCCACTTGAGGATGGCAGCGTCGTCTTCCAGCTGGTGGGCGGCCTCCTCGAACGCGTCCGGATTCAGTTTCAAGAAAGGCGAGGAGATGCTTGTCGAAGCCGACCGTCTTGTAGTTGTAGCCGTTGAGCAACCCTTTGCGATGCAGCTTCGCTTTGTCGATGAGACGCGGCAAGTGCACGTAGCCGCCCAACCGTTCGTACGGACTGCGCGGAAGCAGTTTTTGGCGCATTCAGCCCGAAGGCCTAGGTCGCAGGAAGCGGCACGGCGATGCCGGCAGGAGGAAGGTCCTCAGGCCCGGGCGCAACTGCTTCCTTCGTCGCGGGCAGAAGTTCCGCCTGCGTGAGGCCGCTGCTGCCGATGATCAATTGGCCAGAGAATATCCCGCCTTTCTCCACGGAGATCGCCTTGGCGGTGACGTTGCCCTCAAGGGACGCGCCGCGATGGATGACCACCACTGTCTCCGCGATCACCTCGCCGGTCATGCGGCCGCGAATCTCAATGCTCTTCACCCGGACTCGTCGGAAAAAATGCACTTCGGACTTGCGCTCGATCACCACGTGGTTGGCCGCCAGCCGGCCGGGAATTTTCCCGGAGAAATTGATCGTCGCGGTCCCGGCGCAGCGGACATCCCCGCGCAGCTTTCCCTCGATCAGTAAGGAACGGCAGATCACTTTACTGCTGCTCAGATCCCCTCGGGCGGTGACGTGAACTTCGCCGTGAGTCCGGATGGCGCGGCTGAAACTGGTCGTGACTTTGTAATCACGCAGATCGAGATGGGCACTACATTTCGGGCAATTCGTCGAGGTGGCCGCGGCGGTCACTTCCTGCTTCGCGTCGCACTCGAAGCATTCAACCACTGAGTTGCGCTGCTTGCTCCAAAGGCCCTCGAACTTCCTCAGCATCGACGGCGCCTCAATCGGCGCCGCGGTCTCGGCGGCCACTTCGCGTGGCGGACGGAGCTTGATTTCAAACTTCGGCGCGGAGGGCGCGAAAGCGCTCCCACATTGACGGCACATCGTGCTCTTGGCCGCGGCGTACTCCATCTGCTTGAAGCCGCAGTGTGGACACTCCACGCTGAGCTTGGCAGGCAACGGCTTGGCCACTGGGCGCGAGGACGAAGAATCTCTCGTTAGGCGCGGGAGCCGAAGGCCGCTTTCGCCGGCACTGCGGCCTCTTCATTGCGGACGATTTCCGGCCGCAAGTTCGATCCGGCCTTGGCGCCACCGCTTGCGCTGGTTACTTCCGATTTGCCGATGAAGGTCGCACCTTCCTCAATCACCAGACGCGCAGCTTTCAGATCACCCTGCAAGGTGCAACGCGATTTCAATTCGCAGCGTTCGCCCACAGTGATGTTGCCCTGCACTTTCCCGAACACGGTGATCGATTTCGTCTTGATCTCACCGCGAATATCGGCGTTCTCCCCGATCGTCAGCACCCCATCGGAATTAATTTCACCTTCCACCTTGCCGTCGATCAGCAGTTCCTTTTGAAATTTGATCGAGCCTTTGATTTCGACGTCGCTCGAGAGGATATCCTTGCCAGAATGTTCAGCCATAATTTTTTGATGATCGGTGGAAGTTGCTGCAGATGATCGTGGCTCCTCGCGATACGAGAGACCGGTGTTATCATCAGTGCCCGCGCTCAGCGATCCTTCTCCGATCGACGAGAGGGGCTTTTGCGGGATGAATTTTTTTAACACTCGCGCACTATTGTAACCACTCGCTGCATTGTCAATTGATTCCCTAGGGAAAACGGTCTTTCTGTGCGCAAATTTCGGATGAGCGCCTGCCGCCTTGTTAAGCAAAATGTGGGCCCACCAGGATTCGAACCTGGGACCAAGGGATTATGAGTCCCCTGCTCTAACCGCTGAGCTATAGGCCCATCTGGTGAGCAACAGAACACATCCACCGCAGGCTGACTAATGAGAAGAAATCACGGCCGGATTTGAGGTTCGGCCACCGGAGGAACTGGCAGCGGTCGAGGCCGAGATCAAACGGCCTTGCCGTTCGATAGAACGCTCTGAAATCTCCGCCGGTTCTGCCAGCCAAGGGCTATCGCGGTTTGCTCGGCGCAGAGGAAGCGGGCGCATCCGTCGGCGCGGGACTGCCAGTCTTTGGTTGCTCGCTAAACTCCTTCTTCAAGTTCTCCATCACCGGCGCGAGTTCGCGTTGTCTTTTCTCTTCCAACTCCTGACGCAGCTCGCGTTCGATTCGCCGCCGCTCTTGCAAATAACGACGTTCGTAAAGCTCGCGCTTTTCCGCTTCCAACTGCAGACCCGATTTTTCGATCGCCGCGTCCGCTTCGCGCTGAATGCGCTGGCGACGCAGACTCTCCTGTTCCCGCAAGGCCCGTCGCTCGTCTGGAGGCATGCGCAGCCAGTGTTCAGCATTTGATTTGAAACGCTGGCGATCCTCCGGGGACATCTCGCGCCAGCGCTGGCGAGCGGGGCCAAACGCGCGGTCTCCGCGGCCCGGTCGGGCTGCGGCCGGCGCGTTGGCCGGCGGCGCGGGAGCTTGGGCGAGCGCAGACTCAGCAAATGCCCAAAGCGCGGCACCCCCGACTAGAGCGACAAGGATTCGTCTTCGCTCCATACATTGTCGTCCTCACTCGCCAGAAGATTATCGAGATCAGCGACCACCTCGTAATCCTGCGGGTCGATCCTCACCACGGCATCGGGTGGGTCGTCCTGCGAGGCGACGTCCGGATTCGAGCGATGGCCCGATATCATGGTCACGAAGAGCGCAAGTGCGACACCCGCGGCGGCGGGGATTAGCCGCTTCGGCCGCAACCAGAGTAGAAAGTCGTCGCGCCAGCTGCTCTCTTGTCGAATTTTCCGGAGAACATTGCGCGAGAAAAAGGGCGAGAGCGTGGGCTCGCCAGCTTTTTCCAGCAGGTCCCACAGCTTCGGATCATCTTCGCGTTGCATCGTCTCGAGCAATTGAACGTCCTCAAGGCCAGCGAAAGTTGCGCGGCGGACGGTGCTTCCGCCAGCCGGACTCTAGACTTCCGCCGCTTCGAGGAAGCCTTCCAGCTGCCGGATGCGCGTCGGGTGGCGCATCTTGCGCAGCGCCTTGGCTTCGATCTGCCGGATCCGCTCGCGCGTGACCCGGAATTGCCGGCCGACTTCTTCGAGCGTGCGGCTGTAGCCATCCACCAGGCCGAAGCGCTGTTCGAGCACCTGCCGCTCGCGTTCGGTCAACGTCTCGAGCACATCTTTGATCTTCTCCTTCAGGAGGACGATCGCCGTCATGTCGCTCGGATTTTCCGCGCCTTTGTCCTCGATGAAATCGCCGAAATTCGTCTCTTCGCTCTCGCCGACGGGCGATTGGAGCGAGATCGGCTGCTGCGCCATTTTCAGAACGGCACGCACGCGATCGACCGGCAGCAGGATTTCCTCCGCCACTTCTTCCGGCGTCGGCTCGCGTCCATATTCCTGGACCAGCTGCTTCTGCACGCGCATCAGCTTGTTGATCGTCTCGATCATGTGCACCGGGATGCGAATCGTGCGCGCCTGATCGGCGATCGAGCGGGTGATCGCCTGGCGAATCCACCAGGTCGCGTAGGTCGAAAATTTGTAGCCGCGGCGATACTCAAATTTCTCCACCGCCTTCATCAGGCCCATGTTGCCCTCCTGGATCAGATCGAGAAAGGAGAGGCCGCGATTGGTGTATTTCTTCGCGATGGAAATGACGAGACGCAGGTTGGCTTCCACCATTTCGGTCTTGGCCCGGAGCGCTTTTCGCAGCCAGCCCTTCAGCGCCTGGTACTGCTCGGTGTATTCGCCGAGCGAAAGCCAAAGCGCGCTCTCCAACTCGCGTGAGCTTAATGACCGAAGCGGCGAACGCGCGCCGTGTTCCCGCGGCTGCTTCGCAGTCTCGGCCTGGAGCAGTGGTCAGCAGCATGAAATTGCTCGTCCGCCAGATGCACGAATTCCTCCGTCACCTTCTGTTTGAAATAGAACTTGGGATAGAGCTTTTGCAGCGACGCGACCGACTTTCTGGAAAGCCTTCGCTTTCTTCGGCATCCTTTCGCCCCGAGCCGTTCAGCAGATTGTGAATACTGCTGACCAATCGAGCGCCTCAGTTTCTCCACCTGCTTGCAGAGGCGCGGCAGCAACTTCATGTAGCGCTCCCGGCTCTCGATTTTCTTGTCGAGGATGACCCGGTCGAAACGCTCGCCGCCTTCCGTCAGCTTTTCCGCCAGATCGAGGTGCGCCTGCGCGATGAAACCAAAGCGGTTGATGAGCCGCTGGACCATGATCTCGGCTTCTTCGATGCGCTTGGAAATTTCCACTTCCTGCTCGCGCGTCAGCAGCGGCACCTGGCCCATCTGCTTGAGATACATCCGCACCGGATCATCGAGAATATCGAGCTTCGTTTCGGGCTTCTCTTCTTCCTCTTCCTCCGGATCCTTCTTGCCGTCCTTGTAACGATCGACCTCGGACGCTTCGATGATGTCGATCTCCATCCGCCGGAGCCGCGTCAGGATGGCGTCCAGCTCATCCGCGTCGGTGACGTCGCTCGGGCAGCGCTTCGTTCAGGTCGTCGAAGGTGAGATAGCCCTGTTCTTTGGCCAGCTTGATCAGTTCGCGAATGCGCGTTTGCACATCAGCCGCGCTCGCGGTCGGCAGCGCGAACTCAGGTCTGCATAATCAGCTCCTTCCGCCGACTGATTCGGACGCTTCGACCGCGCCTCTCCTTTTTGCCGGCAGAGCTTGAACGCCTTGCGCGGCTTGCCCGCTTGCCGCTTGCTTTGCGCGTCGCCGGTCTTGAGCCGTTGCGCTTCGCGACCGGACGGGCAGCGCGTTTGGCCTTCGCTGGCTTTCCTCAGCCCCGGCCGGGCGGATGCACTGTCTTTTCGAATGCTTTGCCAAAACTTTGTGCTGTTGAGGAAATTGCTGCGTTTCCAGCCGGCTCTCGCTCGACTTTCTGCCCCCTCAGCGACAGTCTTACGTGTCGAGCACGCGGGCAGACGAAAACTGCGGAAAGTTCGCGGAGTTGCTCCGTCAGGTCAAGAATTTGTTTCTGCAAATTGACCACTTCACCCGCGGTCAGACTGCGGCAGTTTCATCCGGCCTTCCGCGATCTGAAGCTGCCGGCGCAAGGCTGCCTGCCGCAGGCCGTTCCACCAATCCTTCGCCACCGCCGCGCCGATTTGGCGGCATTTTTTGCATCAGCCACGACGAGACCAAGCGCTTCCTCTCCGGTGGCAAAGGCCGGCCATGAAAGCATTGATCGAGGCCGGATCATCCGGGCGCAGATCGCTCTCCAGAATGCGCACCGAGCATCTCGGCATCCGGCGTTTCCGCGAGCACTTCGCGCCAGTTCTGCGCCAGCAGGAACTCGCGCGCCTCGGCATCTCGCAAGGCGAGCAGGCAGAGCATCGCGATCTCGTGACGCGGCGCGGGCGCCGGCGCTTGCCGCGTCGATCGTCGCTGCCCGGGACCCGCTCGCGCACCGGCTCGCGCGAGCAGAGATCTCGAAATCCGCGCGCCGGCACGCCCAGGCGCGCGCTCACCTTGCTGGCCACCTCGCCGCGCATCAGCGGGTCGTGCACCCGCGCGACCGTTTCCGCGAGCTTCCGCGCCAGCTGCATCTTCGCGCCGAACGAATTCAGATCGGTCGCCGCGGCTTCGCGTTCGATCCAGTAATCGAAAAAATCACGCGCGTCTGCCGATGCGTTTTTCAAACTCCTCCTTGCCCCTTGCCGCGCACCATCGAATCGGGATCTTCACCCGGCGGCATTTCCGCGACGCGAACGATGAGATCATTTTGCAGGAGCGCATCGAGCGAACGCTCCGCCGCCTTTTGGCCCGCGGCATCCGCGTCGAAACAGAGCACCACTTCGCTGACGAATCGTTTCAGGATGCGCGCCTGTTTCTCGGTAAAGGCGGTTCCTTGCGGCGCCACCACATTCGTGATCCCAGCTTCGAAAAGCGTGATCAGATCGAGCTGGCCTTCGCAAACGATGGCGCAGTTCGCTTCGATCAAGCGCTCGCTTCGTCTTGTGCAGACCGAAGAGAATATTGCCCTTTGCGAAAGAGCGGCGTCTCCGGCGAGTTCAGATATTTCGCGCGTCTCCGCGTCGTCTTTCAGGACGCGACCGCTGAAGGCGATCACTTCGCCGACATCGTTGCAAATCGGGAACATGATGCGCCCGCGAAAGCGATCGTAAACTTCTCCTTCCGGCCGATCTTCATCGCGCGGTTTCACCAATCCGCTCTGCAGGATCTGCGGCGCGCCGATAACCGCGATCCATCGCCCAATTCAAGAACGCATCCCAACTCTCCGGCGCGAAACCGATTTGCCAGTTTCGCCGCCACGCCGCGATCGATCCCGCGTTTCTTCAGATATTCGCGCGCCGGCGCGCCCAACTCGCGCTTCAGCAGATTCTCGTGAAACCATTCCGCCGCTTCGGCGTGCAACTGCAGCAGCGTGCGCCGCGTTTCGTGCTGACGATCGTCGTCGCTCGCTCGCGCCGCGCTCTTCGATCACCGGAATCCCGGCGCGCGCCGCCAGCTTCTGCACCGCGGACGGAAAATCGAGATGCTCGTAATCCATCACGAAGCGGAAAACGCTCCCGCCCACGCCGCAGCCGAAGCAGTGAAACGTCTGCCGCTGCGGGCTGACGGTGAACGACGGCGTCTTCTCCTGATGAAACGGGCAGAGCGCCTTGAAGCTCGAGCCGGCGCGTTTGAGCGGAAAATAGGAGCCGATCACTTCGACGATGTCATTCGCCGCGGCGATTTGCTCGATGTTCTGTGACGGGATCGTTCCCATGTGCGTTTTACTTTTCGCTCGTTCGAGCGGGCGGACCGATGTCAAACTAACGCAGCGCAGGCTGCCTGCTATCGCAACGTCGATGAAAATGTTCCGCCGGCTCTTCCTCGTCCTTGTTCGCTCTGCTTTCTTCCTCTCGCTTCGCGCAGTTCGAGGCGCGCGAACGTGATTCACAAGGGCGATGTCGTGGTCGTTCCGCTGAAGGGGGAAGTTTCGCCGTCCGCTGCTCTTGTTTCTCCGGCGCGCCATGAAAGCGGCGGAGAGCGCAGGGCGCGTGCCGCGATCATCTTCGAAATGAACACGTACGGTGGCCGGCTCGATACGCGCGGAGGAAATCACCAGCATCCTCAATCACGCCACCATTCCGACCTACACGTTCATCAACACCAATGCCGGATCGGCCGGCGCGCTCATCGCGCTCGCCACGCAGCACATCTACATGGCGCCGGTCAGCGCGATCGGCGCGGCCGCGCCCGTTCTCTCGACCGGCGAAGATCTGCCGGCCACCGCAGCGCGACAAGACAATTTCCTATTGGTCGGCGCTCATTCGCGGTTCCGCCACGCGCAACGGCCACAACCCCGACATCGGCGAAGCCTTCATGAACAAGGAGAAGGAAGTGAAAATCGGCGAACGCGTCGTTCATCCGAAAGGCTCACTCCTCACGTCTGAACGCGCAGGAAGCGACCGAGAAAATCAACGGCAAACCGCTCCTCGCCGACGGCATCGCCGATTCGGTCGCCGACCTGATGCAAAAGGCGGGACTGAAAGGCAGATCGTCGTCACTTCGATCCAAGCGGATTTGAGCAGCTCGCTTTTTGGATCACCGCGCTCGCGCCCCTGCTCCTTCTCGTGCGGAATTCTTGGCGCCTACCTCGAGTTCAAGATTCCCGGCGCAAGCTTGCCCGGGATTCATCGCCGCAATTTGTTTCGCGCTTTTTTTCCTCGGCCATTATCTCGCCGGGCTGGCGGGCTGGGAAGTGGTCGCGCTCTTCGTTCTCGGTGTCTGTCTTTGTCCTCGTCGAGATCCTGTTTTTCGCCCACTCGACGATCGTCTTCGGCGTCGTCGGCGTCTTCCTCATGCTCGGCTCGCTCCTCTGGGCGATGATCGATCGCTATCCCGGGCAGACATTTTTCCCGACCGGCCGATGATCGCGCGTTCCGTTGCGAAATCTCTCTCCTCGCGATCATCGCCGCGACGATCGCGATCATCGATTCTCGCGCGCTATCTGCCGCACACGAGCATCTATCGCCGGTTCGCCTTGATGACGCCGAATCCCATCCGGACCATCGCTCTCCGGCGCGCCGCGGGAATTCGCCGACCGCGCTCGCAAGTTTCCCCGGGAATGGCGGGCACCGCCCTCACGACACTGCGGCCCAGCGGCAAGGCCCGCTTCGGCGATCACGTCGTCGACGTCGTGACCGAAGGCGAATTCATCCCGGCGGAGACCGCGGTCACGGTCGTCTCGACCGACGGTATGCGTGTCGTCGTCAAAGCCAGCGCCTAACGAGGCGTCACGGCAGCGAACTCCCGCTCCGATTTCGAACCAGCGTCAGTGTCCCCGCTGTTGATGAAGCCATCGGCATCCACATCGGAGCGAAAGTTGGTGGCATCTGTGGCTTGGCCGGAGCGGTTGCGCGTTTGCAGAGCATCGCCGGAGTTGACGAATCCGTCGCCGTTCGTGTCACCGATGAGCAGGCGCATCGGAATGGTCACGTTCGTCGAACCATTTACGTTATTGAGCGTGACGTTGATCGTTTGAGCATTGGCGACATTGGTTAGGGGGATGGTGACGATATTGTCGCTTACGATAACCGTGCCGCGATTGCTGACCCCGCCGCTGCCGATGGTCCCGATGCCCGAGGTGACTGCGGCTTGCGGATTTCCGTTAACCGAGACGTTGGCGAGGAAAGTAACGACGATCGTGTAGTCGTTGGTGGCGCCGCCGCCGCGGCATTCGATTCCGGGTGTTCCGCTCAAGGCGAAGATCGACATCGATACTGCCGGCGTTGCCGTGCGTCTTTCGCGAAACGGCGCTCTGCACCAGCGGGGTGGATGGTTGCGCGCAGTATCTGCCGCCGGTGTTCAACCGAGTTGCCGTTGTGGTCCTCCCCGCCCCAGACGATCATCGTCGTGCCGGTCCACACTGCCGCGTGAGACCATCGAGCCAGCAGGTGCGCTGCATCGTCGCCGTCGGCGTCCAACTGTCGGTGCTGCATTGTATCGCCCGCCCGTGTTCAATGTCACGTTCCCGCCCCAAATGATCATTTCACTGCCGGTCCACACCCCCGTGTGTGCGCTTCGCGGCGAGGGCGCGCGGGCAGGTTGGTTGCGGATCCAGCCATCGTGGTTACCGTCGTATCTTCCGCCGGTATGGTGCGGTGGAACGCTACATCGAGGCCGCCCCAGATGAGCATTTGACTGCCGCTCCATACCGCGGTGAAAGCGAACCGGCCGGGGATGTGTCGGGGTTGCTCGGGATTTGCGTAGACGTCCACGTGTCCGTCCGCGGATTGTATCTGGCGCCACGGTGCGCAACTAGTTTGTCTGCATGCGGCTCCACCCCAGACGATCATTTCACTGCCGGTCCACAGCGCCGTGTGGTAGGCTCGCACGACAGGTGCGTTGACCGGCTCGTCGGTGTCCAGCTATTGGTCGCGGGATCGTATCTGCCACCAGTGTTTAGACCGACAATTGCCGAACTCACATCCGGCTCCTCCCCACACGATCATTTCGCGGCCGGTCCAGACGGCGCTTGAAGGCCATCTCGGCGCTTCGGGGCGTTGGCCGTGCTGGTACCGTCCAGCTATCGTTAGTGGATTGTATCTGCCGCCGGTGTCCACATCCGACGGGGAAGAGCCATAGCCACCCCAGACGATCATCTCGCTACCGGTCCATACCGCGGTGTGGAATCCTCTGGAAGGCGTGTTGGTGGTGCTGGTGGCGCTCCAATTGTTGGTCGCGGGATCGTATTTCGCACCGGTGTTGAAACGGACGAGGTCAAGATCACCCCCACCCCAGATGATCACTTCGCTGCCCGTCCATACTGCGGTGTGATGAGCGCGCGCTCCCGGCGCGTTGACATTACTTGAAGCTGTCCAAGTATCGTCGGCGCAGAATAGCGGACCTGAGACCTCCAGGGGATTTCCCATCCCCCGGAGGCACGCGATGCTCGCGCAAAAAAGACCAGCAGCTAAGGCGCGCCTGCCCAGCGATCCACCCTGCAACCTCTTCATGTGTCCTTCAGCGCCCTTACAGGCAATTGACTTCTACCAGTCAAATCGCGCCGGCGTCATTCGCAATTGCTGAACACAAGGTCAAGATAGACGTTATTCGCATCGTAAGTGATCTGCGGAGTGTAGGGGGCATTGAGTGTGGTGTCCTGAATGGAAACGCTCGCAAACTGACTCACACCTCGCCCGCCGTCGGCGTGCAAGAGAGTAAAACGCGCAACGCATTCAAGATTCGGGCTAAACGTGCCGCTCAGGATCACTACCAAGCGGCCGTTAAGTTCCATTGTTCCCGAAGTTCCCGAAACATTAACCTTATCCTGGGCCTGGGAGGTCACCGTGGCGAGCGTGGTGGCCTCTTCGAGCAGACGGAGATTGCCATTGATCGGGAGTGTCCCAGTCGGCGCAAGTGTGCCGAGGACGGCCACCAGCCCAAACCAATTGCCACTGGTGGCGCCGGTCCAATAGGTAGAGTTCGCCCAGGCAGGCGAACCATAAGCCGCGAAGGCCAGAACGATGAAGAGACCGATTACAACTGATTGTGCTGCAGATTTGTCTTTCATGATTTCTGCCTTCTACTTCTAAGGGGTGTGGCTTTGGTTTGCGTTTCCGCGTTAGACCTCGCGTGTATCAAAAAGCCATTAACGCATCAACGCTTTTTCACGCATTTGTTTGCTTGGTTCCTCTGCGTTTGTTGGAAGGCGCGATCTGGCCCGCGAATCACGCGAAGCACACGAATGGAGAGACCGGTTTTGCGACCCAAATGCTTTCATTCGCGTGCCTTCGCGTGATTCGCGGGCCTTTGATTCCGGGTCGTTGCGACTGGGTTCAGGCTGGCTATGTCTCGTTAGGCGCGGTCATAGACCGCAGCCAGTTGGCCACCCGCGACGACGCGGATGAACTCAAGACGGTCGGCTTCGGTCAGGTTTCTCTCGGCCCATTCGCGTTGATGCAACGCGACGCCGTTGTGCTCGATCAGGATGCTGTTTACCGGCAGCTGATAGCGTTCGGCGAGTTCCGCGACGGTCCGGGCGCCGCGCGTGTCCGCGTTCTCGCCATTCAACCAAACATTCATGACGCAAGCAGCGCCTGGTCCCAATCTTTCCAGACCGGCTCGAAACCGCGTTGACGCAAGGAGGCCGCGACCTCCATCGGCAAGCGTTCGTCGCTGATCTCGAATTGCCCGGTCGCGATCTGATCCAGTCCGTCGGCGAATTCTGGCGCGACACGTGGTCGACGTTGTAACCGAAGGCGACTTCATTCCGGCGGAGACTGCGATCGCAGTTGTCTCCACAGACGGCATGCGTGTGGTGGTCAAAGCCAGCGCGTAACAAATAAGCCGCCGGGAACGTTCTAAGTTCAAACCTCGTACCTACCGCAACGTTGGCGCCGCCTTGGCCTGGGCGGGTTCACTGGAGCGCGACGCTCTGTCGTCGTGCAGCTCCGAGTGAGAATTTGCACCTCGCGATGACAGAGCATCGCGCTCCAGGTTACGGGAGCGCGGTGCCCGAGCGGGCGCGCACGGCGGTCGTATCCCCGCTGTTGATGAAGCCATCGACATCGACATCGGAGCGGAAGTTGGTCGCATTGGTCGTTTGTCCGGAGTGGTTGCGCGTTTGCTGCGCGTCGCCGGAGTTGACCAAACCGTCGCCGTTCGTGTCACCGATGAGCAGGCGCATCGGAATGGTCATGTTCGTCGAACCATTCACATTATTCAGCGTGACGTTGATGGTCTGAGCATTGGCTACATTGGTCAACGGGATGGTCACCACGTTGTCGCTTACGATAACCATTCCGCCATTGCTGACCCCGCCGCTTCCTATGGTCCCGATGCCCGAGGCGACTGCGGCTTGCGGGCTGCCGTTGACTGACACATTGGCGAGGAAAGTAACCAACAAGGTGTAATCGTTGGTCGCGCTACCGCTGCGGCATTCTATTCCCGGTGTCCCACTCAGCGGGAGATTGACCGTCCAACTGCCGGCATTGCCGTGCGTCTTTCGCGAAACGGCGCTCTGCACCAGCGGGGTGGAAGGTTGCACGCAGTATCTCCCCCCGGTGTTCAGAAATTGTGACAAAGCTTCACTGAAGCCTCCCCAGATCATCATTTCGCTGCCAGTCCACACCGCCGTGTGGTTTTCTCGCGCTAGAACCGCGTTCGTCGTAGTCGTGGGCGTCCAAGTCTGTCGTCGACTGGGTTATACTTGCCGCCGCTGTCCAAATTAGCACCAGGCGGGTTGCGATGTCCGCTCCAAACGATCATTTCGCTGCCTGTCCATACGGCCGTGTGAGAGTCCCGCGGCAACGGCGCATTACTGAGACTGGTATTCACCCAGCTATCGTTGCTGGGATTGTATCTTCCGCCGGAGTTTGCGTCGTGGTTCGTTTCATCTACACCGCCCCAGACGATCATGTTGCTCCCAGTCCAGACCGAGGAATGACCGACTCGGCCGAACGCGTTCACGAGACTTGTCGGCTCCCAGCTGTTGCTAGCAGGATTGTATCTGCCGCCCGTGCGCAGGGGATTACTCTGATCAGTTCCACCCCAGACGATCATTTCACCACCGGTCCACAGCGCTGTGTGGTCCCATCGTGCGGGAGGCGCGTTTGCTATGCTGGTAGCCGTCCAACTATCGGTCGTCGGGTTGTATCGGCCGCCGCTATTCATCCAGAAGCTGCCGTTTCGGCCTCCCCAGACGATCATCTCACTGCCAGTCCACACCGCCGTGTGAAGGCTTCGTCCGACAGGTGCTCCATTTGTATTGATCGCTGTCCAGCTATCCGCGATGGGGTTGTACCGCCCGCCGTCGTTCAACCAGCCGTTACCACCACCCCCGCCTCCCCATATGATCATTTCGTTGCCGGTCCAAACTGCGGCATGCGCGGTTCGCCGCGAGGGGCCATTGATCAGGCTGACCGTCGCCCACGTATCCGTCGCTGGATTGTAGCGACCACCGGTAGCGAGGGCACCGCTATCGAACCCACCCCATACGATCATCTCGCTACCAGTCCAAACCGGAGCACGCTCTTCGCGTCCGTTCGGTGCATTCACAGTCGTAGCCGCAGTCCAAGCGTCGGTTGCGCAGTCTTGCCGAACTGAGATCTTCGGTAGCGTATATCTGTAATGTCGAGTGAATGCTTTCGTGCTGGAGCTAGCACTGACTGCAAGCGACTTATCAAAGTGAGTCGGCATAACGGCGGGAGCTTGAGCTAGCTCGCTGATCAAGCGCTGTACCAAAATCGGCCGAACCAGACACTCCGCAATTATCAACGGATCTTCTCCTAGCGCCGCAAAGAGCTCACGCAACACGCGAGGCGCTTTCGTATGACAGGCCATTCGATCCATCTCCGCCTGAAGCTCTTTGGCCATTATCGGCGACCCCCGATAATCGGTAACAAGTTGCGATTTGCGAAGATAAGATTCCACCTCCTCTTCGATCTCTAGGTGCGACACCACCGCACCCAGTCGCGGCTTAGTCCCCGCGTTCTCATGCGGCCAAATTCGATGCTGCCAGTAGACCTCTTCAATCGCACTCTGGTAGGCCACGCGCTCGACAAACGTAAGCGCCGCAACGAGCCTCTCCGGAGCGTCGGCACGCGAGAGTGACTCAGGCATTCCAATGCCCAGAAGACAGGCCATCCCCGCGCAATGCAGGTAAAGGGGGAAAACGCGCCTACGAGGAGACGGAGTTAATGACCTGCTTGCAGACTCCTTCAACACCCTTACACGCAATCGACTTCTCGCACTCAAAGCCCGCCGATGGAGAACAAGAGATCAAGATAAACATACTTGTCGTCGTCTGAATAAGTGATGGATGGCGTGAATCCTTGGTCCACCGGATACTTGATTGTGACGCTCCTGAAAAGGGATGGTGCCCAGCCCGAGGTCTGCGGATACAAGAGTGTATCGGTGGGGGCCACTTTCGATAAAGTCGCCGGTCATGATCACTACCAGCGTGCCACCAAGCCTCGCGTAGCGAGAAACAACGGCCCTATCCGCGTTGTTTGGCGTAAACACTACAGACCATCGTGCCGTCGGAGTAGTCCACACGGAAAGGCGTGTCCACTGAGAATTGGCCCGCCGGCGCAATTGTACCTTTAACATACGTTGTCGGCCGGGAGGCGCTGTTGCTTGTGATAGTTCCGTCGCCAGTTAACGTCCCCGAGAGACCCACCCAAACGGACTCCTGTAGTTCCGCCGGAGAGATCGCCTACTATCGTTCCGCCATTGGTTACGCCTCGAGGAGTGCGGTGCCGCCCGAGTTGGGGTTGGCATTGGCTCCGCTAATGATGAGCTGGCCTGTGCATGGACCGCTAATCGTCCAAGTGGAATCGGCGTCTTCGACCTTGACGCCGCCGTTAGAAGCCGGCCCGGCTTGATTCAGCAATGTCGCGACATAGCCAGCTCGGCTGGTAACGTGCCCTCCGTTACTGATCGCCAGAGTGCCACTACCACCATAACCGACATAAATAGCACCCTCCTCCGGATTGGCTTCGGGGCAGGCCTGCGCGACGATGTTCAAACTCCCACCATTGGTGCCATCGACCAACACTGTACCGGATTCTCCCTCGTTAAATCCAAGAGTCAAAGAACGCGCCGTGGCGCCCGCACCGTTGATCTCCGCTCGGCCGCCATTGTTAACGAAGGCGTCGGTTGAAGAAGTCGGGAACTCCTTCAGGGTACCAGTTCGTGCGGTAAACCAATCGCCACCGCCAACGATCCAACTCTTGGTGTCTGCCCGAACAGGCGAACTGCAGAACCGCGAAGGCCAGACTACGAACAGGCGGTTAGAGCAGATTTGTTTTTCATCATTTGTCCTTTCATGAGTGGTTAGGATTCGGTTTGCGTTGACGCGCAGGTTAAGCTTCGCTTATAGCCAAGACGCGACGAACGCGTCAACACTTGGTTTTCCTATGAGTTTGTCAGCCACCCGCGACGACGCGGATGAACTCAAGGCGATCGGCTTCGGTCAGGTTTTTCTCGGCCCATTCGCGTTGATGCAACGCGACGCCGTTGTGCTCGATCAGGATGCTGTTCGCCGGCAGCTGATAGCGTTCGGCGAGTTCCGCGACCGTCCGGGCGCCGCGCGTGTCCGCGTTCTCGCCGTTCAACCAAACATTCATGACGCGAGCAGCGCCTGATCCCAATCTTTCCAGACCGGCTCGAACCCGCGTCGTCGCAAGGACGGCGGCGACCTCCGCCGGCAGAACGTTCGTCGCTGATCTCGAATTGACCGGTCGCGATCTGATCGACGCCCTTTGGCAATTCCGGCGCGACGATTCGGCCACGCACGGTCCGGTGCAGATCGCCGCGCCCTGACCGGTGTAGCCGCCCGGCTCGGTGTGACTGCCCGCGCTCATCATCGTCACGCCTAACGACGACCAGCGCGTCGCGCAAGCGAGCGCGCTTCGCGCGTGCTCAGGACAATCGCCGACCTGCGGGAAAGCAAATGCGCAAGGCGCAGATCAATTGCGCCAGCTCGCGATCGCTCATGGAGAAGCGCGGACGAAGCCGCCCGCCGCCGGACGCAGGCGCGGCAGGCTCACGGTGATCTGCGCCTGCCAGCAACGTTTCAGCAAATACTCGACATGCGCCGCGAGCGCGAGCGCCTCGTCCGCCAGGGCGCAAGGCCAAACAGCGCGCCGATCCCGATCCGACGAAATCCCGCGGCGTAACCGCGCTCCGGACAATCGAGCCGCCAGTCGAAATCGCGTTTCGGACCGGAGGTGTGCATCTCGGCATAGACTTCGCGATCGTAGGTTTCCTGGTAAACGACCAGACCTTCCGCGCCGGCTTCGACCAGCGGCTCATATTCCGCCGTCTCCATCGGCCCGACCTCGATCGAGATCGACGAGAAATCCGGCGCGAGCGCGCGCACGCAGTCCGCGAGATAGTTGCCGCTGACGAACTTCGGATGCTCGCCCGCGACGAGCAGGATCTGGCGAAATCCTTGCGCCGCCAGATGCCGCGCCTCCGCGACGACCTGGCTCGATCGAGGCGTGACGCGCAAGAATCGGATTGTCGCGCGAAAATCCGCAGTAACGGCAGTTGTTGATGCACTCGTTGGACAGGTAGAGCGGCGCGAACATCCGCATGGTGCGACCGAAATTCTGCCGGGTGAGCGCGCCGGCCTCCTGCGCCATCCCCTCGAACTCGTCCGCGGATTTCGGCGCGAGCAGGCGCGCGAAACGCCGACAACAGCGGCGATTTCTCCAGCGGCGAGCTGATCGAGAATGGCAGCGAAGGACATGCGGTAATTTCGCGCTCGCACCGCAATCGCAAATTCGCGGCATGGACTTCGGGCATCGACGCTTGCACCGTGAGCAAATCCTGAATTCTGTTCCGTTGCCCGCCGCGCGGAAATTCTGCCGACGAGGAAATGCCGCGCGGGCGGCGAATTTTTGCGCGGAGATGGCAAAGCCGCCGCACCGTCCGGCAATTTTCCACGATCGACCGGTTCCGCGGGACGATGATCGAGAATTGCCTGCGCACCGCGGGGAGCGCGCCGAACGGCGCCAACTTGCAGCCGTGGCATTTCGTCGCGGTGAGCGATCCGGCACTGAAGCATGAGATTCGCGTCGCGGCGGAAGCGGAAGAGCGGGAGTTCTACGAACATCGCGCGCCAGCGAATGGCTGGAGGCGCTGCGCCGCGCTCGGGACCGACGCGTCACAAGCCGTTTCTCGAAACCGCGCCCTGGCTGATCGCGATTTTTTCGCAGCCGTATCGTCTTGCTGCTGGACGGGTCGCGGATGAAGCACTACTACGCGACGGAATCAGTCGGCATCGCGACCGGCTTTCTCGATCGCGGCGATCCACCAGGCGGGCCTGGCCTCGCTGACCCACACGCCGAGCCCGATGGGATTTCTGAACAAACTCCTCGCACCGGCCCGCGCACGAGAAACCGTTTCTCCTTCTCGTGTCGGTCATCCGGCGGAGGCCGCGGTCGTGCCAAACATCGAGCGCAAGCCGTTGGCGGAGATCAGTTCGTTTATCGCCTGATGATGCGGCAATGCAAGCGCCGGCGGAACGGCCTGTGTTAGCGACCCGGAACACAATCGTTAGCGGCTTTCAGCTCCGCGCCGGTGTTGGCGTCGGTGACGGTGAATTTTTCGTGATGATAAGCTCGGGTCGCCCGGAACATCAGCCGCCCGGCATAGCGCCGTTCCAGCTCGACGAGCAACTCTTCGTCCTCTTCCTTCAAGCGCTTCAGCACGTCGGGATTCAGGATGACGCGGATGTCGTGCACGGTGTCCTGATATTTGCGCATGACCGTGTTAAGCGTGCGATGCAGCTCCACACTCGTGGTCATCGAGGTCTTGACCACGCCGCGGCCCTGGCAATAGGGACAATTTTCGTAGATCGAATCGCTCAGACTTTCCTGCGCGCGCTGCCGCGTCATCTCCATCAGGCCGAGCGCGGAGAGCGGAAGGACATGCGTCTTGGCCTTGTCGCGCTTCAGCCGCTCTTTCATCCGACTGTAAACCGTCTGCTGATCCTTGCGGCTCTTCATGTCGATGAAGTCGCCGATGATCAGGCCACCGATGTTGCGCAGGCGAAGTTGCCGCGCGATTTCGTCCGCCGCTTCGAGATTGGTTTGCAGAATCGTTTTCTCGACGTCGCGGCCGCCCTTGTTGCGGCCGGTGTTCACGTCGATCGGCGACGAGCGCTTCGGTTTCGTCGATCACGATGTAGCCGCCGCATTTCAGCCAGACCTGGCGATGAAAGGCATCGTCGATTTGCTTTTGCACGCCGAAGGTCTCGAAGATGGGCGCGGCGCCATCGTAGAACTTGAATGCGGTTGCGGGCGCGCCGGGAAATCTGTCCCGACCATCTCGCTCATCCGCTCGATCGCCGCGCGATCGTCGCAGACCACTTCGTCGATTTCATCGGTGAGAAAATCGCGCACCGTGCGCTCGACCAAGATCCGGTTCTTCGAAGACGCGAGCAGGGCGCGGGTCGTTCCTTGATCTGCCTGCTCGACCTTCGCCCATTGCTCGAGCAGGAAACGCAGATCGCGCACGAAATAGCGGGCGCGCTGTCCTTCGCCGACGGTGCGAATGATGACGCCAATGCCTTCGGGAATTTCGAGCTCGCGCAGGATCTTGCGCAGGCGCGTCGCGCTCCTTCGGATCTTCGATCTTGCGCGAGATGCCGCTGCGATCGCTGTAGGGCATGAGGACCAGATAGCGCCCGGCGAAACTGAGGTTGGTCGTGACGCGCGGCCCTTTGGTTCCGATCGGTCCTTTCGTCACCTGCACGATCACTTCCGAGCCGACCGGATAAATGCTCGGAATGTCCTTCGCCGTGATCCGCTTTTTCGGCCGCCGGTCTTTCGGGCCGATCGATTTCCTCGATGCCGCTGTCGAGCGCGGCGGGAATCGCGTCCCAGAAATGGAGGAACGCATTTTTTTCGAAGCCGATGTCGACGAACATCGCCTTCAAACCCATCTCGATGTTCTTGACTTTGCCTTTGTAAACGCTGCCGACAATGTTGCGGGAGCTGTTACGCTCGACGTTATATTCTTCGAGCCGGCCGTCTTCGAGAAGCGCGACGCGGCGCTCGAGTTTCTCGACGCTGATGATCAGTTTGTTGCCGGTCTTGCGCGAGCCAAGGCCCAAGAATTCGTTTCACTTTTTCGATCATAAATGCTGCGAAAGGTTTTGAAGATCATGAGCGAGAGCGGTGCCGGGTTTCATGCGCGTGATCAAGGGTTAATCTGCGAGGAGGTGCCGGCCGACGCGCGTGGCGGCGGGGTCGGCGTGGGTGCGGCGGGTTGCGGGCGACGCGAAAAGTCGTTCGAAAAAGTTGGGTTTCGCTGCGGCGGCGGGGTCGCGACCGGCGCAGTGCGCACGGCGCGCTGCGCTTTGGGACTGACCTTGCCCCTGCGCGTCGGCTTCCGGTTCCACATCCGGATCCGCGCCCGCATTCGCCATGTCTGCGCATTGGCACTATCTGAGCCGTGCTAGATTTTCTTCGTCCTCGTCGGTCCCCGTTGAGCCCGGCGTCCTTGAACTTGACCGCTTCGATCATCTGAAACGGATTCGCCTTGCTGCGCCGGAGCGAGCCAGGCGAGTTGCGGATCGAATTTGCCTTCATCCATGGCGAGGGTGCGCTGCGAGAATGCGCGTGGCGATCGGTGCGGCCACGGAGCCGCCGTGTTCGCCGCCCTGCACCATCACCGCGATCGTATACTTCGGGTTGATCGTAGGGCGCGAAGCAGGCAAACCAGGCGATCGTGTCCTTCTTGCCTTCGGTCATCGCCTGCGCCGTGCCGGTCTTGCCCGCGACCTGCACGCTCGGCCAGCCGCGCTCTGCCGCCGGTGCCGCCGTCTTCGTTGACCACTTTCCAGAGACCGCGCCGCACCATTTCGATTTGCTCGCGGCGCGAAATCGAATCGCAGATCGCGCGTGCACTTTCGGCGCCGCGGAATCGACCGGGCTGCCCTTCGTCATCCAGGACCGGCTTGCCATCCGCGCTCGACGACACTTTCGACCAGCCGCGGATAATAGGAGACGCCGCCATTCGCGACCGTCGCGTAAACCATCGCCAGTTGCAGCGGCGTGACGAGATCGTATCCCTGGCCGATGGAAACATTGGCGGTGTAGGCCGAGGACCAGCTTCTCGCGCGGATAATGAATCCGCATCCACTCCGGCCCCGGCAGGACGCCGGGCTGTTCACCCGTGATTTCAATCCCGGAGGTCTTGCCCAGCCCAAGCGCTTCACCGGTCTCATCGATCGCGTCGATCCCGGCCGCGTTTCCGAATTGATAGAAGAAGGAGTTGCAGGAAACCTTGATCGCGTCGCGCAAGACCGAGCGTCCCATGGCTGCCGCCTTTTTCGCCGATCCAGCATTGGAAAAAGTGATCGCCATAGCTGACGCCGCCGCCGCAGCTGAAACGCGTGGCGGCCAGACCTTTGCGCAGTCCGGCGAGCGCCGTGACGAGCTTGAAGGTCGAGCCCGGCGGAAATGCGCTGACCGCGCGATTGATCAGCGGATTCGCTTCGTCCTTTCGCAGCGCGTCCCAATCCTTCGCTTTGATGCTGGGGATGAAAGTGTTCGGATCGAACGACGGCACGGAGGCCATCGCGAGGATGTTGCCGTTGTTCGGATCGACCACCACCGCCGCCGCCGCGGCCGACCGACGCGCAGCGCCTCTTCGGCGATCGTCTGGATGCGCGCGTCGATCGTCAGATAGACATTGCGCGCCCTGCTTGCGGCGGCTTCTTCGCGCAGAACGCCATCGATCGTGCCCTTGGCGTTGCGCCGCAGGTAACGCACGCCCGGTTTGCCGCGCAGGTATTCGTCCATCGACTTCTCGACGTTCGATTTTCCCTCCACGTCGCCTGATAAAAGGTGAATTTCTTCGCCTCCTCCTTGTTGGTGTCGTCCGGCGCACCGACGTAACCGAGCAGGTGCGCGGCGAGCGCGCCGTAGACATAGGAACGCACCGGCTTGATCGCGATATCCACACCGGGCAAACCGACATCGTGTTCGGAAAATTTCGCCATCGTCGCGAAGTCGATGTCCTTGATGTAGGAATACGGGAACTTCGGTGTTCGTTGCGGATAATGCTTCTGCAGCTGACTGGCGTTGTAGTCGCGCGCCAGATCCAGATCGTCGAGCCGCGGCACCACGCCGTCGTTCACGATCTTCACGATGTCCGGCTCCTTCAGATCCTTCGGCATCCCGCTGATCGTCGCGCGATATTCCGTCATCGGCGGCGGGCCGACGCGCTGCCGGTAGCCCTTCACCATCTCCGGCAGATAAAAATCGACCTCGTAGCTGGCGCGATTTTGCACCAGCGTGACGCCGTTGCGATCGCGAATCTCGCCGCGGACCGACGGAATGCGCACCGTCGCTTCCGAGCTGCCGCGAATCCTCGCGGTCCATTCCGGGCCATGCGCCACCTGGACCAGCCAGAGCTTGCCGAGAAGCGCGCCCAGCCCCAGCAAGCATGAAGAGCGCGAGGAACTGGATGCGCAAGCGCGGACTGAGGCGGCGCACGATTCATCGTAGCCTCCGCGTTCCGGAAGATAAGGATTGCCCGTCAGCCGCGCCGATCGCAGTGCAGGAACCAGAAAATCAGCGGCGCCATGAGCATCGCGATGACGCCCGGCCCGCCGATCTGCCACCAGGCCTCGCGGCGTGAAAACAAGTGGAGCCGCGCCGAAAAGTGATCATGAGATATTGCGCGAGCAGAATGAGCGACGTGCAGACGCCGCTCAGAATGCAATGCACTTCCCAGCGACCCCGGACAAACAAAGGCCTGCAGCCCATGCATGATGGCCGCCAGCACGGCGTAGAGGAGTATTGACCATCCAAGCGAGATTTCAACTCGCGACCCGATCACCTGCACCGTCAGCGCATCCAGCAGAAAGCCGGCGAAAAAAGCCAGCGCGAGCATGAGCGGAAAAGGCAGCGCCATCGCTCCGTAGAAAACAATGACCGGCACAATGTAGATGTGCGCGTTGTACATCCAGTCGAGCGGCGGGATGAAGAATTCGACGATCTGCGCGACGAACGACCAGAATCAGCGAGAATGACGAAAGAAGATCATTTGCTGCCCCGTCACCACAAACACATCTTCGAGCTTGCGACAGATCGACCGCCGGCACGAGCCGCGCCTGGCCATCCAGTTCGCGCACCCGAAAACTCTGCACCGTCCCGATGAGCAGGCCCGAGGGAAAAACTCCGCCCACGCCGGACGTGTAGACCTTCTGTCCCGGCTTGCAGGTTGGCTTGCTTCGACAAGAAAATTCAGATCGAGCAACGGCGTGACGCGACCCGCGACGCGTTCACCGGAAACAATCCCCTGCTCGCGCGTTCCTTCCACGGTGGCCGCGACCCGACAGTTTTCGTCGGAGACAAGCAGGACAATGGAGATGTTCTCGCTGACCGTGGTCGTCTTGCCGACCAGTCCTTCGTCGGTCAGCACCGGCATGTCGCCTTCGATGCCGTCCTGCTTTCCACGATTGATCGTCACCGTTCGCCACCAGGTCGAGGAATCGCGCGTGACGATTTCGGCCGGAACGAGCTTGAAGACGCGAGCGCTCGCGATAATTCGAGCGCGTGCCGCAGCCGGTTGACTTCGTGCTCGACGTCGCGCAACGCCTGGTTCGTCGCCTTGAGCGAGCGGTTCTCCACCCGGAGCGCAGCGTTGTCGCGCTCCAGTTCTTCGAGCGTTTTCAAGCCCGTCGCGCACCGAAGTGATTTGTTTCTCCAAACCCGAACCGGTCTTGAGGAATGGCGAGATCAGTTGGTAAAAGCCGGCCTGCAATTTGCGCGTGCTCTCCGCGCCGAAGCTCAGGAAATAGCCGAGGATCGCGGCGAAGATCGAGGAGCGCGACGATGCTCGAGCGATTCATCGCGATTGCGGAACTCGGAATTGCGGAACTCGGAATGGACGACGACTAACGCGTCAGGCCGTTCCGCGTTCCGCAATCCGCGTTCCGCAATTCGTCATCACCGCCACGATGCGATCGGTTGAGGCCACCTGACGCAAAAATTTAAGTTCATTGAGGCATTTGCCCGTTCCTTCCGCCACGGCGCTCAGCGGATCTTCGGCAACATGGACAGGCAAACCGGTCTCTTCGCTCAAAAGTTTGTCGAAGCCGCGCAGCAGCGCGCCACCGCCGGCGAGCACCAGGCCGCGATCGACCAGGTCCGCGGAAAGTTCCGGCGGACAACGCTCGAGCGTGATGCGCACCGAATCGACAATCGTCGAGATCGGTTCGAGCAACGCTTCGCGCACTTCCTGCGAAGTGATCATGAGCGTCTTCGGCAAGCCGGCGACGAGATCGCGGCCTTTCACTTCCACGCTCGTCTCCTTCTCGCTCGGATAGGCCGAGCCGATCTTGATCTTGATCTCTTCCGCGGTGCGCTCGCCGATCATCAGATTGTAGGCGCGCTTCATGTATTGCACGATCGCTTCGTCCAGTTCATCGCCCGCCACGCGCACGCTGCGGCTGAAGACAATTCCGGAAAGCGAAATGAGCGCCACCTCCGTCGTGCCGCCGCCGATGTCGATGATCATGTTGCCCGCCGGATCCTGCACCGGAAGGCCGACGCCGATCGCCGCCGCCATCGGTTCTTCGATCAGATAAACTTCGCGCGCACCGGCGTGCGTGGCCGATTCGCGCACCGCGCGCTTTTCCACTTCGGTGATTCCCGAGGGCACCGCGATCACCACCCGCGGCCTCGCGCGCACGCGGCGGCCGTGCACCTTGGTGATGAAATGCCGCAGCATCGCTTCGGTCACTTCGAAATCCGCGATGACGCCATCTTTCAGCGGACGCACCGCGACGATATTGGACGGCGTGCGCCCGAGCATGCGCTTCGCTTCATCGCCGACCGCCAGCACCTTGTTCGTGCCCGCCTGCACCGCCACGACCGACGGTTCGCGCAGGACGATGCCCTGATCTTTGACGTAGACCAGCGTGTTCGCCGTGCCGAGGTCGATGCCGATGTCGCTGGATAACCAGCCGAAAAGTCCGTTAAACATGAAATTAGCCTTTAGATTGGTCGCTGAAACGCGTTCCAGTCCGTCGGAAGCGCGTCCTCTGCCTTTCGACATAGCAGCATTCGTGCGCGCGCGCGTAACGACCGGCTGAAAACGGGTAGTATCTAGAAACGGACACTCTCCTCGTCAAGGGAAAGCTGGCGAGGCTAAGAGTAGCGTCCGCATCGAACGTCGCATTCATGGCTCAGTACTCCATTGATTCGCTGGACGTTCGACGTCGACGTTCGACGTTCGTTCCCCATGCCTCGCCAAAATCCTCGTCGCTCCTTCCATTCTCGCCGCCGACTTCTCCCACCTCGGCCGAAGAGATGCGCCGCGTCGAAGAAGCCGGCGCGGATTGGATGCATCTCGACATCATGGATGGCCACTTCGTCGATAACATTTCCTTCGGCCCCGCCGTCGTCGCGACGGTGCGCAAACAGACGCAATCTTCCGCTCGACGTTCATCTCATGATCGAGCATCCCGATCATTACGTGCCGCGATTTCGTCGAAGCCGGGCGCGAATTCGCATCACGGTCCACGTCGAACCGGAAGCAAAACATGATGTCGCACAAACGTTGCGCGCGATTCGCGCCGCCGGTTGTCGCGCCGGACTTATCGCTGAATCCGGCGACGCCATTCGCAGCGGTCGAACCGCATCTTCCGAACATCGATCTCCTGCTCATCATGACCGTGCATCCCGGTTTCGGCGGCCAGGCGTTCCGGCCCGAGATGATGGAAAAAGTGAGGCGGGCGAAAGCGTGGCGAGCGTCGCACGAGCGCCACGCTTCGACATCGAAGTCGACGGCGGAATCAACGCCGAGACCGCGAAGCTCTCGATCGAAAACGGCGCCAACGTCCTCGTCGCCGGCACATCGATTTTCCGCGCCGGAGATTACGCAGCCGCGATCGGAGCGATACGCGGCGCCTGAATTCGATAGCCCCAAATTGTTTACGGGAACGCAGGCCACCTCTTGCGCGGAGCGCTCGCGAGAGCGGGTGTGCTAACGAGTGCTGTTTCCGCCATCACTTCGTCAGTCTGCGTGACGCGCACGACTTCTTCGATCGTCGTTTTTCCTTCCGCCACCCGACGCCAGCCGTCCTGCCGCAACGTCTCCATTCCGTCCGCGATCGCGCATTGCTTCAGCTCGCCGCCATCGCGTTTTTGCATGATCAACTTTCTTCAACGGCTCGGTCACCACACAGATTTCGTAGATCGCGAGCCGGCCCAGATAACCGGTCTGCCGGCAATGCTCGCAACCCGCACCGCGCTGGAATCGCGTGCCCAACTTCGCGTGGAAATACCGATCTCCGCCAGATATTCGCTCGGATAATCGACCGATCTCCGCGCAGTCCGGACAGATCGTGCGCACGAGACGTTGCGCGATAAACGCCTTCACGACCGAGGCGAGCAGAAACGGCTCGACGTCCATGTCGAGCAAGCGCGTGATGCCGCCGACGGCGTCGTTCGTGTGCAGCGTGCTGAAGACAAGGTGCCCGGTCATCGCGGCGCGAATGGAGATGTCCGCGGTTTCGACGTCGCGAATTTCACCGACCATGACCACGTTCGGATCCTGCCGCAGAATGTGGCGCAGACCCTTCGCAAAGGTGAGATCGATTTCCGGTTTCACGTCGATCTGCGACACGCCCGGGCAGCCGATATTCCACCGGTTCCTCGATCGTGATGATGCGGCGCTGCGACCGAGTTGATGCTGCTGAGGAAACAATAAAGCGACGTCGATTTGCCGGAGCCGGTCGGACCGGTGACGAGGATGATCCCGTTCGGCTGCGCCAGCAGCGATTTCATGATCCGCGTGTGCCCGGCGCTGAGATCGAGCCGTTCGAAACCGAACGCCTGCTGCTGATCGCGGCTGAGCAAACGCAAGCTGATCGATTCGCCGTTCACCGTCGGAATGGTCGAAACGCGGACGTCGATGTTCTGCGTCGTGCGCTTGCAGATTGATGCGGCCGTCCTGCGGCAGACGGCGCTCGGCGATGTCCATGTGCGCCATCACTTTCAGGCGCGAGATGATGGCCGATTGCAGCAGGCGCAGCTGCGGCGGCACCGCGACTTCATGCAGGATGCCGTCGATCCGGTAACGAATGCGCAGATCGTTCTCGAGCGGCTCGACGTGAATGTCGGTCGCGCGTTCCACGATCGCTTCGCGAATGATCTGGTTCACGAATTTCACGACGGACGCTTCCGGATCGTCCGCGTTCAGGTCGGTGCTCGTCTCGATATCCTGCGTGCGCTTCGAACGAGCGATTCGTCTTGAGGATTTCGTCGAAGGTTTCCGCGCCGACGCCGTAGAGCGTTTTCATCGCGCGCAAGATTTGCGCGCGCGGCACCAGCACCCATTCGGCCGGCTTCTTCAGCAGCTGCGAGGCAAGCTGCCGTCCGACGGAGTTGAACAAGATCGTAGGTCGCGAGCACGACCGTCGTTGTCCTTCATCTCGATCGGCAGAATGTGATGCTGGAAAACGAAGCGGCTCGGCAGAAGCGAAAGCGTCTGGCGATCGATCTTCTTCGCGTCGATCGAAACGACCGGCACGTTGAAAATAATTTCCGATCGCTTCGAGGAATCGCTGCTCGTCCACCTTGCCGGAATCGAGCACCTGCACTCGTCCACGAGCCGCCGTTCAAATTCGAGGACAACTGCGCGGCTTCGTCGTGCGACGGCACGCCGCTGGCGAGGAGCAAATCAATGAGAGACTGGCCAACCGCCGAGTTCACCTGGTAGTCCATCCCCGGCAGATCCGGCATCGGGTAGTTGCTTCCCGTCGGAACTCCGTCGGGCAATCGGGACAATCATCCTGATCCAGTTCCGGTCCGAAATGTGTCCTGTCCGTGTTCTTCTTGCCGGAGGCGCATAGAGGTCGAGTTTCGTCAGGGTCACTTCTGGTCGCATGAGCATGATCAGTTCCTTCCGGTCACTTGGTCTTGTTCGTGTTCCTGAACAAGCCACCGATCCAAGGGAATTTGCCCAAGATCGGAATGCCGCTCACGTCTCGCCGCCTGGTATCCGTGATCAGTCCGCCGAGGACAATGGTCGAACAGTTCGGCGCCGAGACCGTGGTCTTGATATAACGGGTCACGATGTTCGGAATATCGGTTGTTATCGACCTGGGTGAAGCCCGAGACGCTGTCGAGCTTTCTGCAGGATATCGAGCGACACCTCCTTCTCGGAATTGATCAGCGGGACCACCTCCAGTTGCAGCGCGACCTTCTTGAACTGGATATTCGATTGTTGCGCAGATCCCGCCAACGACGCCGCCGCCGTTGTTCGTTGAGAGCGTACTGACCGGCACCGGAATCTCCTGCCCGAGGCGATGATCGCTTTCTTGTTGTTCTCGTGAAGACCATCGGGCGCGAAATCGTCTTGAAGCGCCCGGTCTGTTCGAGGGCTTTGACAATCGTAAGAAGCCGATCCCCGCGGCCAGGTAAACGTTCAGACCCGTGCCCAGGCCGGAGGCGAGCTGGGCGAAATTCGCCCCCGCTGCCGGATTAAATATCGCCCCCGGGCTAGATGGTAAGGTATTATCAACCCCAGGCGAGCCCCCGGGCGAGGCGAAGGGCAGAAGGCCGCCGGCGTTCCGAGCGATCACCGCGCCGTTGGTGCGGCCGTCATTGCCGCGCAAGAAGTAGTCGACACCGAAGTTCTCGTCGTTATTCAGTCGCAGTTCGCCAATGACGGTGCTGAGCACGACCTGCGGCGCCTTCACGTCCATCTCGTCCAGGATCTTCATCACCTTCACGACCACCTCGCGGTTGCCCGAGCACGATGATGGTGTTGGCGCGCTGATCGGAAATGATCTTGGCGTTGCCAATGGTGACGGCTTTGGGCGTGGTATCCACCGCCTGGGTGGAAAGTTCTTCGGAGAAATTCTGACTTCCGCCGCTGCTGCCGTTCGATCCAAAATCGCTGGTGCCGGAAGGATTCGAAGTCGGATTGCGTCGCCCTTGATTCTGTTGCTGCTGCGGCTGTGCGTTCGGATTTCCCCCGGCGCCACCCTCGGCGCCGCCTTGCTGACCCAGGCTCGGTCAACGCTTGCACCAGGACCGGCAGGATATCCGCCGCCGAAATATAGCGCAATGGCCGCGTGACCGGCTTGGCGAATTCAACGTTCGCATCGAACTCCGCAATCAACTTGCGGATAAACGGCATGTTTATCGGACGCGTGATCACGTGGATTCGGTTCGTCCGCACATCCGCTGCGAGCTTGATTTTGCCGACGACGATCGAATCCTCGGAAAGCGCGGTCAGCCCGCCGAGATCGTTTCCTTCAAAGGCAACCGGCTGCTGGGGCTGCGGCTGGACGCCGGGACGGACGTTGCGCACTCCGCCCGGAACCGGCGGCGCCCCCGTGGGCGGCTGGTTTCCTTTCTCGAAAACCTCCTTCAGCATGTCGACCACTTTGGCCGCATCGGCGCGCTCAAGTTTGATGAACTCGCTCACCACTTCCGCCGGCGGGATGTCCACCTGATTGATCACGTTGACCAGAGCCACGGATGACGCTGGAATTTTCCGTGACCAGAATGCTGGACGACTTCGGCAAGGCGAGGAACGACGTGTATGTCTGCGGCGGCGAGAGATATTGCCCGAGCACCTGCTGCAACTCGATCGGATCGGCGAAGCGCAGCTTGAAGAGGAAGCTGATCACGTGATCGCCGGAAGGAATGAGCGCGTCGTCGGAAATAATCGGCACCCCGGCGGCCCGCGGGATTTTTTCCGGTGCCAATGACCTTGACGATGTCGCCATCGGCCGGGACGAGCGAGTAGCCATTCAGGAGCAGATTCATCTCGATGATCTTGATCGCTTCGTCGCGCTGGATCGGTTTGGCGATGAAGATGTTGACCTTGCCTTGCACGAAATTGTCCACGACCAGCTTCTTGCCCGTGAGCTGTTTCGTAGAGGCGCAGGACGTCGACCACGTCGCTGTTCGGGTATTGCAGGGTAATCATCTCCTGCGTTCCGACTGAAGGGGGCTGACCGGGAGGGGCAGGCGGAAGCGGCTGCGGCGGAGGCTGCGCGTTTTGCTGAACCTGCAGGTTCTGCTGAGGCCGCGGGTTCTGCTGAGGCCGCGGGTTTGCTGAGCCGGGTTGCTGAGGCTGCGCGTTTGGCGCCGCGATCACAACAGGCGCAAGTGCGAAGCAATAAAACCGCCAGGCAGGAAGGGCGAAACACGCGCTTATCTAAAGGGTTGGTCATGCTGGGTCAACTGGGACGAGCTTGTTTGTTTCCGCCCAATGCAAAAGAATTGTAGCAGGCTGCAGGGCTAACCGCTATATCGATTCGCGGTGCCCCGATACCACCTCATCGCCGCGATTATCCTCAGCGTTATCGCCCAGAATGGGACCAAAGCGGCGGACGCCGGCACGGCGGAAGCGGAAATCCGCGCCGTCCTCGACGCGCAAGCAGCCGCTTGGAATCGCGGCGACGTCGATGGCTACATGGCTGGCTACGCGCACGGCGACTCGACCGAATTTGTCTCCGGCGACCGCCTGACCCGCGGGTGGCAAACGGTGCGCGATCGTTACGCGAAAAAATACGACAGCCGCGCAAAGATGGGCACGCTCTCGTTCTCGGAAGTGAGGATCACGCCCTTGGGCGCAGAGGCCGCGTTCGTTACCGGTCGCTGGAAGCTAGTGCGACAAAGCGACCAGCCGCACGGTCGTTTCACGCTCGTCTTTCGCCGCACGGCGGCAGGCTGGCGCATTGTGCACGATCACACTTCGGCCGCAACCCCGTAGTGGATCGAACGGTCAGAGGATCGTTACCCGGCCGCGCGCAGACGCGCCAGGATCTTCTCGTGGATGCCGTCGAACCCCCCGTTGCTGAAGACCACCACGATGTCGTTAGACTGCAACAGCGGCACGAGGCGATCAATAATGTGCGCCGCGTCCGGCTCGTAAAACGCCGGCCGTCCCGCGGTCGGCGATCGCGGCCATGACTGCTTCCGGATTGAGCCGCTCGCCCTCGGCGATTTGCTCCAGACGCGCGACCTGCGCGATGAAAACGCCATCGGCCACCTTCAAGGCATCCGGCAATTGCTGCTGAAAAACCGCGCGCCGCGTCGTGTTCGAGCGCGGCTCGAAGACGGCCCAGAGCCGATGCCCGGGATAGCGATGGCGCAAAGCGCTCAGCGTTTGCGCGATCGCCGTCGGATGATGTCCGAAATCGTCGATCACCTTCACGCCGCGCACTTCGCCGCGCACTTCCTGCCGGCGCGCGATGCCGGCAAACGTGGCCAGCGCTTCGCGGATCTTCTCCAGCGAGACGCCGTAGAAACGCGCCGCGGTGATCGCCATCGCCGCGTTGCGCACGTTGAATTCTCCGACCAACGGGACCTCGAAGGCGTCCTCGCCCAGGGTGAACTGCGACCCACGTGACGTATACGACAACATCGCGGATCTGCTGCGCGCAATTCGCCGAAAAACCAATCTCCACAATCGGCGCGCAGCGACTCGTGCGCCACTTCCCGGCAGTTCTGGTCATCGCCATTGAGCAAGCACCATTCCGTTCTGCGGCACGATCTTGAGCAACTGCCGAAAGCTGAGTCTTGATCTGCGTCGAGGTCGCGAAAAATGTCCGCGTGATCGAACTCGATGTTGTTCACGATCACCAATTCCGGCAGGTAGTGGACGAACTTCGAGCGCTTGTCGAAAAAGGCGGTGTCGTATTCGTCGCCCTCGATCACGAAGTACCTGGAGTCGTTGAAGCGCGCGCCCTGTCCGAGATTCTTCGGGATGCCGCCGATCATGTAGCTCGGATCGAAGCCGGCGACCGACATGATCCAGGTGAGCAGCGCGGTCGTGGTCGTTTTCCCGTGCGTGCCGGTGACGACGAGATTGTGCCGGCCGCGCAGGAAAAACTGCCGCAACACCTCCGGCAGCGAGACGTAGTAGAGCTTGCGATTCAGCACCGCTTCCACTTCGGGATTGCCGCGCGAGATCGCGTTGCCGATGACGATCACGTCGGCATCCGCCGGGATGTTTTCCGCGCGATAACCCGCATTCAAGGTCACGCCGCGGCTCGCGAGAAAGGTCGACATCGGCGGATAGATATTTTCATCCGAACCCGTGACGACAAACCCGCGCTCGCGCAGGGCCGCCGCGACCGATCCCATCGCCGTCCCGCAGATGCCCAGGAAATGAAAGTTCCGCGGTCCGGTGGTCACGGCGCCTTCATTACGCCGCGCTTCTATTCTGCGCTACCGCAAAGGAGGCGATTTCGCCCTCAAGTCACTCGTTTCCGCCAGCGCACTACTTCTGCTGGAACACCTCAACCGCGTTCCAGTCTTCCGCGGGCGGCTGTTGCTCGTAGCCCAGCGCGCTCTCGAGATAGATCCGTGCGAGGTGATCGTCTGGATAGAATTCCGAAAAGCGTGAGAAGAGTATTTTCGCTTCGGTGAATTGACGATTACGGAACTTCGCGATCCCCTCTTCGTACGTCTCCAGCCATTTCAGCAAATCGCCCTGCACCTCGTCGCCTTTGGCGGCGATGATGGTAAAGATCTCGGCCGGGAGTGTTCTTCCCTTTACTTGCACCCGGGCCACGCTCCGGAGATGAAAGTCTTCACGGATGAAATCGGCCGCCGTCGGTCCGACCAGAATATCGACCGCATAACGGCGCGTCAGTCCCTCGAGACGGGAGGCGAGGTTAACCGCATCGCCGATTACCGTCGGATCCAGGCGCTCGTTAGGCGCATACGATCCGATGTTGCCGACGATCGCTTCGCCCTGGTTGATCCCGATCCCCATGCCGAGACCCATCCGACCCTCGCGGCGCCAGCCATCGCTCAATTTCTTCAAAGCCCGGCGCATCCCGAGGGCGGTCCGCGCCGCCGCCTTGGCGTCTACCGCCGCGCCTTGGCTACGCACGTTTCCCCAGACCGCCATGATCGCGTCGCCGATGAATTTATCGAGCGTCCCTTCGTGCTCGAAGACGACCGCCACCATCGCACTCAGATATTCATTGAGCTGGCGCACCAGCTCCTCCGGGTCAGCGCGCTCGCTCAAGGTGGTGAAGCCGATGAGATCGGAAAACAAAACCGTCACCGGCTTGCGCGCCCCTTTCGTCGTGGCGTAAAAACTCCCCGGGTTGTCCAGGATTTCTTTGACCAGATTTCTCGAAACGTAACGCTCGAGGGTCCGGCGGGTTCGATTTTTCTCGATCCGCTCGAGGATGTAATCGTAGCCTAACGACAACAGACCCGAGACGAGGAACGTGGTCAGCACCGGCACCACCAGGAGGAGCAGCCCGGCGCGATCATAGAGCAGGCGCGCCGCTCCGAGATAGGCCGCGGCCACGACGAGGAGAAGAACAACGCACCAGAGCGGACGCCTCAGGAAACCGGTTAAAGCCCAGGCTAGCAGACCCGCAAAGAATACCAGAACGTAATTGGTTTTCTCCGAGGTCTCGTGCAGAAACTCATGATCGAGCGCCGCGGCCAGGGCATTCAAGTGCAGCACCGGCCCGGGAAGCGTCGCGCTCATCGGCGTATCGGCGACATCGTGCTGGATCTGCGACGCCGCACCGATGATCACGATTTTGTCTTTGAAAAATGCGCCGTCGCCATAGTTGAAGTGCCACAACTTTGGATCGAAAAGTTCGTAAAGCGATTTGGGCGGATAAGCACCCACCGCGCTGAATCGGATCCGGTGCGAAGCGAGATCGCGCGGAACATCTTGTGGCCGGCCAAGCTTCACGAGCGCGCGGGCGCTCAACGATTCGAAGATCTGCTGGCTGGGATGCGGCGGAAGATCGGCCAGTTGGCGATCCGACATCGTGTACCGCACCGCGCGCACTTTCTGGTCCAGTAAATCGGCAAAGAAGATGATGTAGCCAACGCGATCGTCCTCCAACTGCGGCGGCGGAATGAGCTCCTCGTACGGCAAGACGGCTTGCGCGTTTTTCCCCATGTCGAAGTTTGCCCCGAGAACCACGCGGTCTCGATAGCGGTCCAGCGCCTCACGAAAAGCCGGGTCGCCGTCGTTGGGCGGGCTAAAGATCATATCGAACATCACCAGGCGCGCGCCAGCCGCGAAGAGGCGATCGAGCAGGATCGCCCAGACTTCGCGCGACCACGGATACGGTCGTTCCGTCATCAGCTGAAAGGCGCGATTGTCGGCCAATTCTTCCGGGAGCAATGGTGGCAGCTCGAGCGAAACTCTGATCGAGCCCGACAAAGACGAAATCAGAACGCGTCGCCGTCTTCCGGCCTTCGCGTTGCATCACGTCCTCAAACTTTTGTTCGCCCGACCAGACGGCGGAGAGAAAGGGAATGGCGGGGAAAAAGTGCCCGAGAAGAACGATCGCAGTGCAGCCAGCGCAGATCGCCGCGATCACCCACACGCGATAGCGGTTGTACCATGGCATCGGACGATCTAATGATTCGCGCTCATCTCGGCCAATGCAAATACCTCGAAACGGGGCCAGGAATTCTGCGGTTGTGATTTGCCGGCGCTTGTTTAACTTCCCTGCCCCGACGCCGCAAAGCGCCGGTCATTGGATCTGCACACCTGGCGACGCTTATTGCCCGCCAATCAGCGAATGAGGTCGCGCAGATCATAACCAAATAACAATTCGCTGAAAGAGGAGCCCCGAAGCAATTCGGGGGAAAACAACATGCCAAGAGCCACCAACGCCCCCGCCAGCCGGGAGCGCCGCAAACGCGTTCTCGACAAAGCCAAGGGTTACCGCGGTCGCCGTTCGAAACTTTTCCGTTACGCGAAAGACGCGACGATGAAGGCCAAGTACTGGGCCTACCGCGATCGCAAGACGCGCAAGCGCAATTTCCGCTATGCTCTGGGTCCAGCGGCTCAATGCCGCGGTCCGCGCGCAAGGGTCTCACCTACAGCCGTTTCGCCGAAGGCCTGAAAGCGGCCAACATCGGCCTCGATCGCAAGATTCTTTCCGATCTCGCGATCACCGATGAAGCCGCCTTCAAGGCGATCGTCGATCAGGTAAAGACCGCGCTCGAGAACAAGGCGAAGTCGAAAAAGCAGGCGGCGTGAATTCGTGAATCGTTAAATCGTTGAATCGTTGAATGCCGTTTCAACGTTGTAACCGTTTAACGATTCTAACGTTTCCAATGTCCCACCCGCTCGAAGAACTCCGCGACGCCGCGCTGCGCGAGATCGCCGCGGCGTCGGACGAGCAAGCGCTCGACGCGGTGCGCGTCCGTTATCTCGGCCGCAGCGGCAGCATCTCGGCTTGGGGCGAGCAGATGAAAACGCTCAGCAAGGAGGAGCGTCCGCTCGTCGGCAAGTTGCTGAACGAAGCGCGCAATGCGGTCACGGCCGCAACTCGCGCAAAGCAGGCGAGCGCCTCCGCGCCGCCAAAGAAGCGGCGCGCTCGCCGAGATCGACATCTCGCTCCCCGGCACGCCTGCCGAAATCGGCGCGCTCCATCCGCTCACCCAAATGCTCGACCGCGCGATCGGCATCTTCCGTCGCATGGGTTTCGCGCTCGCCGATGGGCCGGACGTCGAGACGGAGTGGCATTGCTTCGACGCGCTCAACACCGCGCCCGATCATCCGGCGCGCAACGAGCAGGACACATTCTATTTGCCCGACGGCCGCCTGCTCCGCACGCACACCTCGACGGTGCAGATCCGCACGATGGAATCCGCGCCGCCGCCGATTCGCGTCATCGCGCCCGGCGCCGCCTATCGCCGCGACGAAGTCGACGCCACCCACAGCGCGCAGTTCCACCAGATCGAGGGACTCTACGTCGACGAGAACGTGAGCGTCGCCGATCTTAAAGGGACGCTCGAGTTTTTCCTCCGCGAACTGTTCGGACCGAATACGGAGGTCCGTTTTCGCCCGCACTTTCTTTCCGTTCACCGAGCCGAGTTTCGAGATCGACGTGAAATCGAAGGCGCTCAAGAGCGGCGAGAAATGGATCGAGGTCTGGCGGCTGCGGCATGGTGCATCCGGCGGTCTTCGAGGAAGTGAATCGCGCGCGGGGCGATGCCGCCTACGATCCGGAGAAATACACCGGGTTCGCCTTCGGCCTCGGGATGGATCGGCTCGCCATGATCCTCTTCGACATCCCCGACATCCGCCTGTTCGCGCAGAACGATCTGCGTTTCCTGAGGCAGTTCGCATGAAATTCTTCCGTCAACTGGCTCCGCGAATTCGTCGAGCTTGCCGGCCGACGTCGAGCGAGCTCGCGGAATTGCTCACGTTCGCCGGGATCGAGATCGAAGGAATCGAAGCGACGCGGCGCTGAATTTCGATCACGTCGTCGTCGCGCAGATCACCGCTTCGGCGCAGCATCCGAATGCCGATCGGCTCAGCGTCTGCGAGGTCGATGACGGCACGCAATCACCAGCGCCAGATCGTTTGCGGAGCGAAGAATTACAAGGTCGGCGACAAGGTTCCGCGTCGCGCTGCCCGGCGCGGCCTTGCCCAACGGTCTCAAGATCAAGGTGAGCAAACTGCGCGGCGTGGAATCGCAGGGCATGCTTTGCAGCGCGAGCGAGCTGGGGATCTCCGAAGAGAGCGACGGGCTTCTCATTCTTTCGCCGGATGCGAAAATCGGCGCACCGATCGGTTCGCTCTTCCCGACCGACACCATTCTCGATGTCGAGATCACGCCGAACCGCGCCGATCTGCTGAGCCACCTCGGACTCGCGCGGGAGATCGCCGCGCTCACGCGAAGACAGCGCTGCGGATGCCGCAAATCGCGGAGCCGCAAACCGCGAGCGATCCGAGGTGTCAGAATCATGGCGCTCCGCGAGTGTCCCGTTCTATTCCGCGCGCCGGATCGAAAACATCACGGTCGGGCCGAGTCCGGATTGGTTGCGCGCGAAACTGGAAGCGAGTCGGCCTGCGCTCGATCAACAACATCGTGGACATCACCAACTTCGTGATGCTGGAACTCGGCCAGCCGTTGCACGCTTTCGATGCGGACAAACTGCAGGGCGGCATCAATGTCCGGCTCGCCCGAGCCGGACGAAACAATTTCTCGCTCTCGATGGACGAACTTACTCGTTAGGCGCGAAAAGACCTGGTCATCGCCGACAATGCCCGCGCCGTCGCGATCGGCGGGGTGATGGGCGGCGAGGACACCGGCGTGACCGAGACGACGCGCAACGTGCTTCTGGAAAGCGCCTATTTCCTGCCCGCGAGCGTGCGGCGCACTGCGCGCACATTGAATCTGCCGAGCGATGCCAGCTATCGTTTTGAGCGCGGAGTCGATCCCGGCGATGATCCTGCGCGCCTCCGCGCGCGCCGCCCAATTGATTCGCGAAATCGCCGGTGGCCAGCCCTCTTCCACGGTCACGATCGCCGGTGAGGCTCCCGCGACCGCCGGTCGAACGTGCGCTTGCGCTATCAACGATGCGACCAACTCCTCGGCGTCTCGGTGCCGCGGAGTGATCTCGATCGTGATTTGCGGAGATTTCGGATTGCTGCCAACGAACGCGAGCGTCGAGGGCAACGACCTGGAAAATTCCCAGCTTTCGGAGCGACTTGAAACGCGAAGCCGATCTGATCGAAGAGGTCGTTAGGCAATACGGGATCAACAAAATCCCGAGCCGCAATCGCAGCGTTTTCACGCGCGATCAGCGCAGCGCGGATCGCGCTTTCGACTTCGAATCGCGCATGCGGCAACGGCTTGATCGCGCGCGGGTTTTCGGAAGCGCGCACCTCCGCGTTGATTCCGCGCGGCAGCGATCAGTTCGCGCAGGGCGCGGTCGAGTTGCACAATCCGTTGAGCGAAGACCACGTCGCGCTGCGGCCGAGCCTTTTGCCGGGATTGCTCGACGTGCTGGAGCGCAACATTCGCGCAGGCGCGAAGAGCGTGCGGCTCTTCGAACTCGGACGCACCTTCTCGCCGCCTGACGGCAAGGAGAATCTCTCACGCTGGCCTTGCTCTGTTCGGGCGAAGCGCAAGGCGCGGCACATTGGCGCGGCGTCGATCGTCGCAAGCTGGATTTCTTCGATCTCAAGGGCGCGATCGAAGCCTCGGTCGCAGACAGTGCTTTGCGTTCCGTCGCGCAGAAAGATCGGGTCTCGCTTTCGCGACGGAGATTTTCATCGGCGAAAGCGTCGATCGGCTTCGCCGGACAACTTGCACCGCGCACAGCGCAAAGCTCGGCGCCACCGCACCGGTCTTTGTTGCTGGAGATTGCAACTCGCCAACGACTCGCTGCGGCGAGCGCCGGAACAGTCAAGTTTCGCGAGCTCGACAAGTTCCCGTCGATCACGCGCGACATCGCGATGATCGTCCCGGAAGCGCTGACGCATCGCGAAGTGGAAGCGGTCATCGACACCGCGCACGAACCGCTGCTCGCCGAGCGTCGCAGATCTTCGATTTATTTTCCGGAAAAGATGCGGCCAATTTGGGAGCCGGACGAAAATCGATGGCATATTCGTTGACATACCGCGACAAAAATCGGACACTCACGAACGACGAAGTGACTGTGGTTCACGACGCGGATTCGCGAGCGACTAAAACGCGAATTGGGTGCAGAACTGCGGGAATAGTTCTTTGAGAGAGTCGGGAGTTTTTGGTTGAGGGTTGGGATGAAAACCAGCGTTTTTCGCTCAACTCTCAAGCAAGAACTCTCAACCACTCCGAATGCTTTCGGGGTCAACAATTTTACCCTGCGATGTTCGAGATTACAGGTGTGATTCCCGGACCGATATTGAGTTAGCTAAGGGGGCTTGGTCGTGTGGGGAAGATGACATGCCTTAATTGGAAGTCAGACGCTCCTGCGATGGTCACCCGCCCGTTACCGAAAGGGAACGGGATATCCACCTAAACGGCATCGGCGGGGTAAAAAACTTCAGCAGCGCCCGGATCAGAAATGGTCCGGGCGCTTTTTGTCTGACGTGAGCGACCATCGATTCAGTCGTCGGTTCATTTCCGCAATTCGACGTTGGACGTTCGGCCGTTCGACGTTGCGACGTTCTCGCTCGAATGAAAGCGCTCCTCGCTCTCGAAGACGGCCGAATTTTCGAAGGCGAATCCTTTGGCGCCACCGGCACGCGCGTCGGCGAAATTTGCTTCAACACTTCGATGACCGGCTATCAGGAGGTCCTGACCGATCCGTCGTATCACGGGCAAATCGTGGCGATGACTTATCCGCACATCGGGAATTACGGAACGAACGCACTCGACCAGGAAAGCGCCAGCCGCACGTGCGCGGCTTTGTCATCGAGGAATTGACCGACGATGCCGAGCAGTTGGCGTTCGGAGCAATCGCTCGAGGCCTATCTTCAGCACTGGCAGATCCCCGGCATCCAGGGAATCGACACGCGCGCGCTTGACGCGTCACCTGCGCGAGCGCGGTGCGATGAAAGCGTGCCTAACGACCGAGCCGCTTTCGGCGAGCAGGCGGTCGCCGAGGCCATCCGGGCGAGGGCGTGATCGGAATGGATTACGTGAAGGAAGTCACGACGCCGGCCTCGTACCAATGGGATCCCGACGACGACGAAAGCAGCGCCTTGGTCGGTCGCGCGCGGAAGCACCGATGAAGTGCGACGCCAGGCCTTGCCGCCAGTGCGTCACCGGATTGTCGCGTACGATTACGGGATCAAAGAAAACATCCTGCGCCGCCTGCGGCAGGACGGTTTCGGAGTCACCGTCGTGCCGGCGACGACCACCGCGGAAGAAGTTCTCGCGCTGAAGCCGGACGGTGTCTTTCTTGTCGAATGGCCCGGGCGATCCGAGCGCGCTCGACTACGCGCACGAGGCGGTGCGCGGTTTGATGGGCCAGACGCCGATCTTTGGCATCTGTCTCGGCCATCAGGTGCTCGGCTACGCTTTTGGCGGCCGCACTTTCAAACTGAAATTCGGTCACCGCGGCGGGAACCAACCGGTGAAAGATCTGCGCACCGGAAAGGTCGCGATCACTTCGCAGAATCACGGATTTGCGGTCGACGCCGATTCGCTCCCGCCGGAAATCGAAGTCACGCATGTGAATCTGAACGACGGCACGGTGGAGGGAATGCGGCATCGCGAGCTGCCGGTTTTCAGCGTGCAATATCATCCCGAAGCGGCGCCCGGCCCGCACGATGCCGGATATTTCTTCGCGCAGTTCGCGGAGTTGATCGACGGTCGATCCTAGGACTATCGGGCGCCTTCGCAGCGCGATGATTTCCTGCAGCATCTGCAGGCTGTCCGGCACGAAGCGCACCTTGCTCCCATCGCAGTGATTCCAGCGCACCGGTATTTCGCGCATGCGCAATCCTGCCCGCTTCGCGAGGTAGAGCAGTTCGACATCGAAACCGAACCCGTCGCTCTGCGCCTTCTCCAGAATCGGACGGAACACTTCCAGCCGGAAGGCTTTGAAGCCGCATTGCGTGTCCCAATACGGCAGGCCGGTCGCGAGGCGGACTAGCAAATTAAACAACCGTCCGCCCTGCTCGCGATACCAGGCCTGGCGGTTACCGATCAAGCGTCGATCCAGGGCGCGTGAGCCAAAGGCCACGTCCAGTTCGCCGGCGAAAATCGGCTCGAGCAACTTCGGCGCTTCTTCGATCGGCGTGGACAAATCTGCATCGGAAAATAACGCGACCGTCGTGAGCGGCCTTTAACAAACCGACACGGACGGCCGCGCCCTTTCCGCGATTGACCGGATGCTGGATGAGCCGCGTCGGGATGCTGGCTCCGGTGGCGAAGACCTCGCGCACAATGTCGGAGGTCGCGTCCATGGAACCATCGTCCACCACAATGACTTCGCTCGCCGGGCTGGTGCGCTCTAGAAAACTGAGCGCTTCCGTCAGCGTGCCGCCGATCCGGCGAGCCTCGTTAAACGCTGGAATGACGAGTGAAAACGCGGGAAGCATCTGGGCGTGGGCTCGGAAAAACCGGGAAGCAACGATGAGATGCAGCCGGACGGCAAATGATTTACGAAGCTGCGCGCCGGGCGCCAGTTTCCCCTTTCCCGCCGGACTAACTGAGGCACCTTCCCCGTTAGACCATGGCGCAAGGCGATAACGGCGGAGAATCCGACAACACGATCAAGACCAATCCGGTCGTCGTGGTGCAGGAGGTCGGCCAGCTCGGGCGCGGTTTTCTGGGCGAGATCGGCGGCATCTTTTGGTTCCTCGTGAATACCTTCGCGGAGACGATGGACAACATGCGGCGCGGGCGCGCTCCGTTCCGCGCCGCGAGTTTTTTCCGTCACACCGAACGCGCCGGCGTCGGGTCCGTTCCGCTCGTGGCGATGGTCTCCTTCTTCCTCGGCCTCACGATGGCGCTCCTGACCGGCTACCAATTGCAGCGCTTCGGCACGGAGCGATTGGTGCCGGGATTGGTCGCAATCGCTTTCACCCGTGAGCTGGGACCGTTGCTCACCGGGATCATGCTCGCGGCGCGCATCGGAGCCGCGTTCACCGCGGAGCTGGGCACGATGCAGGTCTCGGAAGAAGTCGAAGCGATCGAAGCGATGGGCATCGGTCCGCTGCGTTTTCTCGTCGCGCCGCGGCTGCTGGCTTTGTTCTCGCTCATGCCGTGCCTCTCGGTCATCTCCAGCATCGCGGCGATCGTCGCCACCGCCTTGATTTCGAACGCGTATTTCAACATCGCCTTCGTTTACTTCAACGATCTCGTCCTCGACGCCCTCCTCATCCGCGACATCGTCACCGGCGTGATCAAGAGCTTCCTCTTCGGCCTCTTGATCGGCGCGATCGCCTGCTATCGCGGCTTGAACGTGAAGGGCGGCGCGGCCGGCGTCGGCACCGCAACGACCTCGAGCGTCGTCACCGCGATCACCGCCGTCATCGGTTTCGACACCGTCTTTAACGTCGTTTACGTGGTCTTCTTCCCATGAGCGCGCCCACTCCTCCAGTCGTCGAGCTGCGCGAGGTGCGGCTGCGAATTCGATGAAAAAAAAGTGCTCGATGGCGTGTCGTTAGTCGTGGAGCCGCTCGATCGGCTCGTGATCATGGGACAGAGCGGCAGCGGGAAGAGCACCATCCTGCGCTTGATCCTCGGCATTCTCCCGCCGAGCGCGGGCTCGATCTTCTTCAGGCAGTTTGAAATTTCGCGACTGGAGCGCCGCAAGCTGCAGAAGATCCGCACGCCAGGTCGGAATGGTTTACCAATACTCCGCGCTCCTCAGCTCGCGAAACGTGCGCGACAACGTCGCGCTGCCCCTGGAAGAACTGACCCGCAAGACGCGCGCGGAGATCGACAAGATCGTGGACGAAAAGCTCGAACTCGTCGGGATGAGCGGAGTCAAGAATCAGATGCCTTCCGAACTGAGTGGTGGTATGCGCAAGCGGGTCAGTCTCGCGCGGGCCCTCGTCATGGACCCGAAGCTGATTCTTTTTGACGAGCCCTCTGCCGGATTCGATCCGGTGATCAGTTCGGTGATCGATGAATTGATCATCAGCCTGACGGAAAGGTCGAAGGTGACCTCGGTTATTGTGACCCACGAAATGGACAGCGCGTTTCGCATTGGCACGAAGATGGCGATGCTCTACCGCGGGAAGATCATCGAGACGGGCACGACCGAAGAGTTCAAGAAATCAAATCATCCGGTGGTGCATGCAGTTTTTGAGCGGCAGCACCGAAGGACCAATTTTGGAAGGAAGCAAAGATGCAATTGCGACGAAATGAAATTCTGACCGGCCTGCTGGTGCTGGCGACGGTCGTCGTCGCTCACGGGCATTCTGATTTTGCTCGGCGCGCCCGGCCTTTTCAAACCGCTCGTCACCTACAAGATCTATCTCGACAACGCAGCCGGCATCAAGCTCGGCGCACCCGTCTTGCTCGCGGGCCGGAAGATCGGGCAGGTCGAGCGGCTGAATTCGCCCGTCACCCAGGAAGAAGCCCAACGCGCACAAGCCACCGCCGATGCGATCCGCCCGCCGGCTCCGGCTGTCACGCCCAACGACCGGTCTCGAACCGGCCAAAATACGAGGTCCGCATCGATGTGCGCGTGGATAAGGACGCGGGCGTTTACAAAGATGCGCAGGCGCGCTTGATCACGCTCGGCTTGCTCGGCGAGACCGCGATCGATTTTACCGCGGGCAACGAAACGTCAGGACGCGCCGAAGATGGGCAGACCTTCGCCGGCGATCGCGTCCCGGATTTCGGCGAATCGATCGCCAGGATGCTCGAAATCGTCCAGCCAGTCGCGATCGAAGCCCAGGCGACGTTGAAAGAACTGCAGACGACCGCGCAGAACCTCAGCCGGATCACGGACGAACAATCTCAGTTGAACATGACCCTCGTGCAGATGCGCACGTTTGCCGAGAACCTGACCAACATGACCGCATCGAACAGCCCGCTGCAGTTGGCCTTGAAGAACGTCGAGACCATCACCACGAACGTCGACAAGCTTACAACTGACCTGTCGAGCAATGACAACATCTCGGTCACGCTGCAAAATTTCCGGGACTCCTCGAATAAATTGAAGTCCCTGATGAACGACCTCGGGCCGGATCTAAAAGCAACTGGTGCCAACGTGAAGGATCTGACGGAAACGGTGAAGACCCAGCCATGGCGATTGGTCTGGCCGAGCACGAAAAAATATCCGGAAGACCAGCCCGCTGCCAGCGACACCATCACCGTACGGAAAACGACCAGGGCGCAACGCCCGACACCGTCGCCCACTCCCCGGCGTCGCAACGCGGCTGTGCCGTAGACGCGGATCGCCAGCTCTGCAGCCGCCCCATTGATTCATGCACGAACTCGTCCGCGATATCACTTTCAGCATCGCGGCCGCGTGGTTGCTCGGACTCATCGCGCAACAATTTCGGCAATCGATCCTGCTCGCTTATCTCATCGCTGGATTCGCCCTCGGCCCGGTCGGATTCGGATTGATCGAATCCGACGAGAGCATCTCGGCCACCGCGGAACTCGGCCTCATCTTTCTCCTCTTCATGATCGGCCTCGAGATCGATCTGAAGAAGATCATCAGTGCGGGCCGTTCCATTACCCTGACCGCGCTCGTGCAAATCTCCGGCGGCATTCTGCTCGGCGTTTTCCTTTTCCGACTCTGCGGTTTCGGATTGAGCTCCGGAAATTGGGACGCGCTCTATCTCGGTCTGGCCGGCGCGCTCAGCAGCACGGTCATCATCGTCAAAGTGCTCTACGAAAAACAGGAGCTCGACACCCTCACTGGCCGCATCACCCTCGGCGTGCTCGTGCTCCAGGATCTGGCCGCGATTCTCTTTCTCGCGATTCAGCCGAACCTGGAAAATCTCGCGCCGAGCATTCTGTTGTTGTCGCTCGTCCGCGTGGTTTTGCTGGTGGCGGCCGCGCTGGTGGTCAGTCGCTATGTGTTGCCCGTCATCTTCCGGCGGGTGGCGCGTTCGCCGGAGTTGGTCGAGGTGGGCGCGCTCGCCTGGTGTTTTCTGATCGGCGAGCTGGGCGAACGGCTGCATCTCTCGCGCGAAATGGGCGCGCTCATCGCGGGCGTGGCCCTCTCCACCTTTCCTTACGCACTTGATGTCACGGCCAAGGTCACGAGTCTGCGCGATTTTTTTCTCACGCTCTTCTTTGTCGGCCTCGGCATGCGAATCCCGCTCCCGACTCCCATGCTTATGGGTTGGGGCCTGGTCTTCGCGGCCTTCGTTCTGCTCAGCCGCTTCGTCACGACTTTTACTCCGCTTTACCTCATGCGTCAGGGTTTGCGCACCAGCATCATTCCCGCACTCAACCTCGGGCAGGTGAGCGAATTCTCGCTCGTCATCCTCGCGCTCGGCACGCAGGTCCATCATCTCTCCGATCCAGCCACAGCCGGCATGGTGGCGCTCGCTTTCGCTTTCCTCGCGGCCGTTTCCACTTTCGACATGGCGAAATCGGACGGCATCGCGCGCCGCCTCATCCCGTGGCTGAAGGAGCGCGGCTTGCGCGACCTCGATCACGCGAGCGACGACGCCCACGCCGAAGGCGGGCACGGCCATGGCAAAGCACGGATTGTCTTCCTCGGGTTTTTTCGCACCGCCAGTTCGCTGCTCGAAGAAATGCAACGGCACGCGCCGGATTTGATCGGCGATACGGCCGTGGTCGATTTCAGCCCGGTGGCGCGCGCGGGTTTGATCGCACGCAAAGTGCGCGTGATTTACGGCGACATCAGCCAGCGCGATACCTTGCTGCACGCCGGCATCGAACACGCGAAGGTGCTCATCTGCACGGTGCCCGATTCCATCCTGAAAGGCACGACCAACGAGCGCCTGGTCAGGTTGCTCCGCGGATTGAATCCGACAGCGCAGATCATCGCCACCGCGGAAGTCCTGGCGCAGGCGGACTCGCTCCTCGCCGCGGGCGCGGATTACGTGTCGCTCGCGCGATTGCGCGAAGCGGGCGATCTGCTCGAGGCAGTGCGCGCGGCGACGGAAGGTTTGCTTAGCCAAAAGCGCGCGACGCTGGAACGCACCCTGCAGGGGCGCGCGGAAGTCTTGGGTTGATTGTCAGGATCCCTGAAACTGCGGGACGTTTTGCGACTCGTTAGGGCGCAGCGCAACGCTTTTTCGGCTCTGCCGCAACCAGACGGAACCCCCGAACGCACGCGTTTGTCTTGCCCCCGGGCTTCCACACCTCCAGGATCAAAAGCGGACCCCGCTGATGGTTGAAACCACCACTACCCGAGCTCGCATAACTCCGATCACGTGGATCGGTCTATTCATCGCCCTCTTCGGAATGCTGATCGTCCGCCAGCTGGTCAATCAGATCTGGCCCGAGCAAAACTTCACCTCCGCGGTCCTCAAAGAAGTCGGAATGTGGCTGGTCGCGTTCGCTCTGCTTCTGGTGGTGAAACTTGGCGAAGGTTTGCCGTTCACTTCCATAGGACTCGGCACGGCGCGCTGGGCCAAATCCATTGGCTGGGGACTGCTGCTCACGGTCGTCTGCAGTGTGGTTGCCGTCCTCTTGGTCAAGTTGACCGGCTACAGCGGAGAGGGAGGGAAGATGATGGACAAGCTTCCGTTATGGTTAATCACCTTGATCGTAACGCGCGCCGGAGTGGTCGAAGAGCTCTGCTATCGCGGCTACGCCATCGAGCGATTGCAACTTCTCGGTCTGCCGCGCTGGCTCGCGGCCGCGGTTCCGTTGATCATCTTCGGCGTCGGACATTGGACTGGCGGCTGGGCTAACATCGTCATCGCGCTGGCGCTCGGTGGAATCCTCGCTGTCTTTTATCTCTGGCGCCGCGATTTGGTCGCGAACATGATCGGCCACTTCCTGGTCGATTTTGCGGGCAACGTTTTGCCGCGGCTCCTGCCACTGATCTGTTCTCCAGCGTGAGACCGATTTGCTGAAACGCAGACCACGGGTGGACAATGACGCGTGCAGCTGGCCGATTATCTCCGCGCTTCGAAGCAGACGCTGATCTTCACTGGCGCCGGAATCTCGACGGGCAGCGGCATCCCGGATTTTCGCGGACCGCAAGGCGTCTGGACGCGAAGACAGCCGGTTTACTTCCAGGATTTCATGACCTCGGAAGCCGCTCGCATCGAGCATTGGGATTACAAACTCGAAGGGCGGGATGCCTTTCGCGACGCGCGGCCAAACGCCGTTCATCATGCGATCGTGCGATTGGAGCGCGCGGGGAAACTTCGCTCCGTCATCACGCAAAACATCGACGGCCTGCATAGTCTTGCCGGCACCAGCGCGGAACGCCTCGTCGAACTCCACGGCACAAATGCGCTGGTCGAATGCCAGAGCTGTCACTGGCGCGGAGATCCCGAGCCGCATTTCGAATTCTTCCGCGTCAATCGCCGGCCACCGCTCTGCGAGTGCGGTGGATTTCTCAAACCGGCCACGATCAGCTTCGGTCAAAATCTCGACCCACGGGAACTCGAGCGCGCGACGCAGGCGGCGATGGAAGCGGATCTCGTGGTCGCGCTGGGCTCCACCTTGTCGGTGCATCCCGCCGCTTCCTTTCCCCTCATCGCCGCGGAGCGTGGCGCGCCTTACATCATCATCAATCGCGGAGCGACCGACCACGATGGCGAGCCATCGGTCACTCTGCGCATGGAAGGCGAAGTGAACGAGATTTTTCCGGCGGCGGTTGACACCGCGCTAAGCGAACAGTCCGTCGAAAAACTCTAACGGGAGATCTATCCACAGATTACGCAGATTTTCACAGAGAGACCTTCAACGGTAGTTTTGTAAAATCTGTGTCCATCTGTGCCGTAACGGATGCGCAGCAACGGCCGGGCTTTCCAATCTGTGGATTAATTCAACAGCCGCCCAAGGTCCTGTCGCATCTCATTGACCCTGGTCGCGCGGCTGTGCATGATCGTCCCGTCTCACATCAACATGGCCACATCACAACCGCCAACCGTCTTCGCCCCGGAAGGCGCAATTGATCTTCACGTTTCACCCGAGATGCGTGCATCCCTGCGCGAGCTGATCGATCAGAAACCGCAAAGATTGGTCGTCGATCTTTCCAAGGTTCCCTTCGTCGACAGTTCCGGTCTGGCCGTCCTCATCGGGGCGATGCAAAGCCTCGAACACGAAGGCGGCATTTTCATGCTCGCGGGAGCGCGGGAGGCGGTCCGCCTCATTTTGGAAAGCGCGCGCCTGGATCAATATTTCCTCTTGTTTCCGACCGTCGACGCGGCCCTCTCCGCTCCCTGACCGGCTACGGAAGGGACGTCCCCGATCTCGCCCGAACGGCCGCCGTATCTCCGCTGTTGATGGTGCCATCGGTATTCACATCGGAGCGGAAGTTCGTTGCGGTAGCGGTTTGACCGGAGCGGCTGCGGGTTTGCGTGGCGTCGCCCGCGTTCACGAAACGATCGCCGTTGGTGTCGCCAACAAGCACGCCCATTGGAACGCTGACATCGCTCGTGCTCATGCCGTTGTTCACGCCGAAGAGTGTTACTCCGAAGGTCTGCGCGTTCGTCACACCCGTTAGGTTAACAGTGACTGTAGTTGTTCCGCTGCCGCTCGTGCTGCTGATCGATCCCGCTCCGTTGAGAGAAGGCGGCACTGAAAGTGACAGCATCAGGAAAGGTGAAAACAACGCTGTAATCGTTGGTCGCTCCGCCGCGGCGGCATTCGATGCCGGAGTTACCCGTGAGCGGCAGATTGATGTCGAAGGGCGCGCCGTTGTGCAGCTTTCTGGAGACGACCTGTGTAGGCGTGGGCGGCAGCGAGAGAAAAACATTCCGAACCGATTCCGTGAATGCTCTCCGAACCGTTGAAGGGAGCCGGTGCGATAATAGCCGCGAGCGCGAATGTAGAAGTCTTGTCCGGCCGATAGGCTCAAACCTGTCAGATTCCAATTGCTGCCTGACCGGCGTGCCATTGCCGAGAAGGAGTGTAGTTCACATTGTCGGCTGAAGTATTCAAAGGTAGCGCGCGCAAGTTGCGCACTAGAGCCACCGCGCGTCCAGATGACGGTATTTTGCGTAACAGCCAGACTCTGGAGCGCGGCAGTGTCATTGCTCAACCGAGCAAAATAGTTTGCGCGGTTGTCCGCCGATGGTATTGAAAGTCTCCGGCAGCCAAAACCTTGCCGTCCGCCTGCATAACGACTGAAAAGACGTAGTCGAGCTGATTGCTTCCGTGAGCATTCGGATCGAAAGAATCAGTAATGCCAGTTGTGGCATCAATCCGCGCGATGTGGCTGCGCGGCTGTCCGCCGATGCTGGTGAAAAAGCCACCCGCCAAAATCTTGCCGTCCGCTTGAACTGCGATTGACATCGACTTCGCCGTTCACGTTTGGGTTGAAAGAATCTGCCAATCCAGTCGTGGCATCGAGTCGGGCAACGCGGTTGCGCGGCTGTCCACCAATGCTAGTGAAACCGCCGGTCGCCAAAATTTTGCTGTCCGGCTGTATCGCGATTGAAAGGACACCACTGCTCGCGTTCGGATCGAACGAATCTGCCAATGCCGGTTGCTGACATCGAGTCGGGCGATGCGGTTGCGTGGCTGTCCACCAATGCTAGTGAAACCGCCGGCCGCCAAAATCTTGCCGTCCGTCTGGACCGCGATTGAAGAGACAAAATTGCTCGCGTTCGGATTAAACGAATCAGCCAATCCGGTCGTGGCATCAAGCCGGGCGATACGGCTTGCGCGCCTGGCCGCCTATACTGTTCGGCCCCACGAAAGCGCCGCCCACCAGGATCCTGCCGTCCGACTGCACCGTGATCGAATAGACAGTAGAGTTCGCGTTCGGGTCGAACGAATCAGCCAATCCGAACGTGCCATCAATCCGGGCGATGCGATTGCGCATCTGTCCGCCGATACTGGTGAAATCCCCACCCACCAGAATCTTGCCGTCCGCCTGCACCGCAATTGAGCCGACTGGACCGGCAGCGTCGGGATTGAAAGCGACGTCGAGCGTGCCGTCCGTGTTCAATCGCGCAATGTTGTTGCGCGCCACGCCCAAAACGCTAGAAAAGTAACCGCCGATGAGAATCTTGCCGTCCGGCTGAATGGCGGTAGCCTCGACATCATTATCACCGACGACGTTGAGATTGAGCGTCTGGTCGAGCCTGCCATCGATTTCCAGCCGGGCAATGTAATTGCGCGTCGCTCCGCCGATGCTGTTTGCTCCGTTGAAATTGCCACCCGCTACAACCTTGCCGTCCACCTGCACGGCGATAGCTTGGACATCGCTATTCGCGTTCGGATTGAACGAGTCCGCTAATCCAGTCGTGGGATCAATCCGAGCAATGTGGTTTCGCGTCTGCCCACCGACACTGTTCGCTCCAGAGAAACCGCCGCCGACCAAAATCTTGCCGTCGGCCTGCACTGCCATGGAATAGACATTGCCGTTCACGCTCGGGTCAAACGAATCTGCCAAGCCTGTCGTGGGATCAAGGCGGGCGACATGACGGCGCGTCTGTCCGCCGATGGTCGTGAAAGCGCCGCCCACCAAGATCTTGCCGTCCGCCTGTAACAGGATTGAAGTGAGATCGGTATTGTTTGCGTTCGGGTTAAATGAATCAGCCAGGCCGGTCGTAGGATCGAGACGGGCAATCCGATTACGCGTCTGCCCGCCGATTATCGAGAAAAAACCGCCCACTAGAATCTTGCCGTCCCCCTGCACCACGATTCTTCTGACAAAACCATTCGGGTTTGGGTCGAATGAATCCGCCAAGCCGGTCGTGGGATCGAGGCGGGCAATCCGATCGCGCGTTTGTCCGCCAATGACATTGAAACTGCCGCCGACCAAAATCTTGCCATCTGCCTGTACGGCGATTGTATAGATAGGACTGTTCGCGCCTGGATTGAACGAGTCGGCTAAGCCGGTCGTGGGATCGAGCCGCGCAATGTACCCGCGCAGTTGCCCGCCGATATTCTGGAACACGCCCCCTACCAAAATCTTGCCATCCGCCTGCACCGCGAGTGAATAGACGGTACCGTCTGCGTTTGGATTGAAAGCGCTATCAAGGCTTCCGTCCGCATTCAGGCGGGCAATGCCGTTGCGCGTGACCGCTGCTCCGCCGTTTGGCGAGAGGGTGGTAAATTCGCCACCGAGAAGAATCTTGCCGTCGGCCTGGATCGCGACCGCAAGGATTACGGAGTTAGCGTTCGGATCGAAACCGTCGAGCGCAGATTGGCCGCGCACCGCGGCCGTGCCGCTCGCCAGCAGCACAGTTACAAAAACTAATAGTGAGAATTGAATTTTCATTAAGGGAAAGGAGGCGTCAGTCTTTGGAATCTCGGCAAATCCTTGGCGCTAGTGTCCGTGAACGATACCGCGCCGGGGAACTCGACTCACGCGTTGCGCGGCATCCTCTCATTCTGGGTCAAGTCACCCGCTCCGGTCGAGCGAAATTGCCGGGCGTTCCAGGATTGCCCCGTTTGTTTTCGCTCCGTTTGTGCCTGCTTGGGCATGGGGCAGCCGCACGGCTCATTCCTCCAGGCGCGTGGCTGAGCCGAAGCAACTACACGGCTGGACGATCCAGCCGCGCCTGACGGCCGGTTCTGGCGCGTGGCTGGACGCGCAGCCGCGCCGGCAAATCACCCAGCCCTGACGGTTAAGAGCTTTCTCGTGCGCCGACCATAGCGGGGCGGACACAATCAACTCAAGACCAAACGGAATCGTCTCGCGGTGCGCGACGGAAAGTCGAATCTTTGGTGACCAGTTCGGATTGCGTTTGGCAATCCGCGCGGTCATACTCGCCACACTATGGCGAAAAAAACCTCGGTGAGAAAGCCGGCCGCCAGGCGTCCGGCGAAAGGTGCGAAGAAAACCGCCGCTCGAAAACGAGCGGGCAGCGTTAGGGCCCGAAAAACCGGCGGAGGGAAGGCAGCGGCCAGAAAGAAAGTAGTGGTCTCCAAGGCGGCGATCGCACGAGCGAAAAAGCTGGAGGCTCTTGATGCCGCGGAACCGCCAGCGCCCCGGAAAAAGAGCGGAACGGCAAAGGCGGCCGCGCTGGCGGGGAGTCGATTCCCGCAGACCTACATCGATCAGGTCGACGTGAGCCTGAACGACCCGGACCATACGATGACCCTGACCTGGACCGGACCGGACGCCGCGAGTCAGGAGACCGGTCCATTTCGGACCTCTCCCGGCGCTGGACTTAGAGGCTTGAACTGCAATGACACCGCGACCAGTCGCCGCTCCGGAACTCTCTGCACGCCCAAGGGGACGTTTATTGTGGAAGGGTTCGCGAGCCGGTTGAATAGCGACTCGCGCGCGACCTACGTCACGTGGTTTGTTCGCCGGCGCGGGATCGCGCTGCACTATTTCCCGAGCTGTCCCACAGGTCCCGGCGTCGCATGGCTGCGTCCGGATTCAACAGAAGCGGATCGCGCAACTGATTCATGACAATGCTCGCACCGGCCTAACGAAGGTGGTGGTGGATGGCACTTGGACGAAGCCACCGAAGCAGTGGTGAGGTTTTTGCTTACACAGGAGGCAGATTCGCTCGCCACTGATTGAGCTTCGCGATCGGATCGATCAAATCCTTTCGGCGCATGAACGGCACTCCATTCTTCATCGCTGATTCAGGACCGCTGCTGACGGTCAAGGATCCCTGCGAAACTTGGTTCACGCTGCGCCGGCAGCTTTGAGCAACGCTTTCCAAGTCGCACTGTTTGGCGCAATGAGTCCACCTACGGCAACAGAGAATAAGCTTTCGAGAGCTTCGATAGCGTTCACCGTATTCGATTTTGCAGGAGGACGAGCAATCTTTCCGTCAATTCCTTTTGGATCAAGCTGAGGCACGTGCTGAGCTTGCCCAGCTTTTTCCAAGAGCCGCTGCACCGTCTTCACGTCTACGGGCAGATTACTCGCCCCTTTTTCCCACCGACCAACGGAGGATGTAATTACCGGGACCGAAGCAACCGGTGGAACACCAGGATCCGGTGTTATCACAGGCCCCGGTTGCCCCTTGCCCTTGATCCCGAGAGCTAAACTCAGGCTTGCGTCCAAAAAGAGACTCTTGTCCTTCCGGACGGTCAGGATAGCCACGGCCTGATCGACGTTATCCTTCACTGTCTTAAAGTCGGCCGGCGTGAAAAGCAGTTCCCTTTGGAACCATTGCGCAACCTCGGGTTTCTGCAGCTCCGCCTGCAGAGCAAGAACCCTATTATAGGTATCGGGGTCAATGTGGCTGATTTTTTCCAGTAGATGGTTGCTCTTGGCCAAATTGCCACTGATGAGGCCAGCATCGTTGTCCTTCATGATCATGCGATTGACCAGGACTGCCTCTGGCGGAATCTTCTTCAGCTGATCGGCAGCCTTCACCGGATCACTCTTCTTATCCTCTTTCTTGATGGCGCCGTTTTCGATCCAAATATAAGTCTTCCGCGAATGCATGTTACCGCTGAAGCGGTCGGCCTGGCTCATAATGAAGTCCAGGACGATCATGTCCGCCAGATCCTTGACCTGCACTAGTACCTGAACCGCCGCCTGGTTGAGCTTACCGCTCGCGTCCTTGTAATCTAGCTTGAGCGAATTAGGGTTAGTCACTTTGCCAAACTCCGCTGAAGCCGCGAAGGCACCCGCGCCAGCAAGATCGCTCAGGTGTGGATAGGATTCTTCTCCGCTAGGATTGGCCTGGAGCGAACCGTAAAGCTGCTTCCCGTCTTTCGTGTAGAGAGCCTGGTTGCTGTGAGAGTCATCGAGCGCCCTTAACTCCGTCCATTGCTTCCTGTTGTTCGCTCCGGAAGCCTTTGCGATGCCGAGATCGGCGAGCGGCTTGTGCGCGGCTATGTCCATCGTGCGAACAATGGCAGGTTCGACATGACCCGCATCGAGGAACCGCGACATGTGGTAATAACCCAGGATGGATGGGCTATAAGTGAAATGAGTGGGAATCGACTGCTTGTATTTCGCAATGACCACATCGCCCCTAGGCCGAGCCTTTGTTGCGTGGGCGGCGGCATAGCTAATGCGACTCACACCCGCCGGTAGTTTGACTGCATGGACGTTGAGTCCGGGCGACGTGCTGTAGGTCTTCGGAATAAGCACGATCTCCAGTCCCTCCTTCGTCGTGCCGTTGTAGAAGTCTATTGCAGCCAGTTCTTTTTCCTTCTCGATGTCCTTCTCGCTATAAATCTCGGGGTGCCCCGGGAAAACCGCTGGGCGGGTGGCGAGTTCGATCGTTCCGTTTGGGGCCGTGTGGTTAACAATTTCCTGTCCATGAGAAGCGTTGGTATCGCCGGTGGCGTCCCCTTTCCCACCCTGAGCTGCCTCCACCTCCTTCGCGTAGAGCTTCTTCATCGTGCCCTCAAAATCCAGATCAAGCTGGATATCCTTGGAGTCCACTCTGCTTTTGAGCAACGCCGCGTATTTGATGATACTGGCTTTCATCCCGTCGTAGTTCGCTGCTGACATGTGAACAGCACTCACGAAGTAATCCCTCACCTTGGCGTCCGAACCCGGTTCGCTGTCCTGCATCAAGCCAGCCAGCCACTGCAGCCGAGCGTAGACCGTCTGATCAAGGTGATGAGTGTCGTCGAGGATCGGAGCGACGGAGATAGACTTAACTCCCCAGAGCATTCCATCGTCGTTATCTTTATAGACGATTCGTTTGAGTTTAAAAAAAGGGCTCACTGCTTCCGCCTTGTCATCATCGCTCACCTTGTCATCCCACTTCACCTTCCCTTTATTGGTCACGTAGTGTTGCAACTGGTCGATGCTGATGTTGCCCAGGCGATCGACCTGTCGAAAGATCGAGTCGAGGATCACGCCACGAGTCATGTCCTGAGCGAGAGCCAGATCTTGAAGGCACTTTACATCGTTCAAGCTAAGGGTACTCGCCACCGGCGACTTCGAGGAGAGGACCTTGTAAAAACTGTGCCCTCTAATAGCGCCCACCGTCCAATAATCTTCCGGGCTGCTGTCTTCGCCACGAGGGTTCTGGGCGAGTGATCCATATGCCAGCTTTCCTCCCGGAAGGATAACCTTCGAACTACCCGACTGCACCTGAGCGCGCAAATTGGCCCAGGCTTCGGTGCAACTTGGATGGCCAGTGGTGCGAGCCTGGTTGCCCACCTTTGTGAGTTCCTCGACACCCATCGTTCGATAAGTAGCCGGCGGCACCTCAACAAGGTGTCCGAGGATTCGAGACACATAAAAGCAGGCCAGGCCAGATTCAGCCAGGTTACCCACTTTGAATTTCGCAACCTTCTCGCCAGACCTCTTGTTACTAAACTTTTTGGTAATTCCACTGCGGAATGGACCTTCCGTTTTTTCAAAGGTTTCTTTGCTCAGCGTCGGCGGAAGCTGATAGATCTCGACCCCTGCGGAAGTGTTATGAAGCTTTGGGACAACCCCCACACTTTGAGGTCCACTGGTGGCGTAGAAGTCCAGACTGCCGAGTTGATCAATCTTGTTCTTGTCGTGCTTGGTAAACCAGTCATTCGAAGCCGAAAGATTGTCCTTCAGCTTCACGTCTGGAGGAGTAAACGGAAATGGGATAAGTCGCTGTGCGACTTCGGTGGTACCGGTCGGAGTCGGGTGTTCCAGCAGAGGTGGATTTCCCAACGGGAGCGCCTTTGTCTGCAACCCCGGTCGAGGGCGATGGTTCGGGGGGCATGATCAGATTACCTCCGCGGTTGCGGGTGAAAGGGAACGACGAAGCAAGAACAACGAACGTCGGACAGATCTCATAGTTGAGCCCTCAGTTGATTTTGATCAGAATGTCTACCTGACCTGACGCCAAGAGTCGATTCGGAACGTTGAAAGCTTTTCCGTTGAACCGGGCGTCTTACATTGCCTCTCGCGGCGTGACGGAAGTCGGTGAGTAAAAGTAATACTCACCTGTATCTGCTAGAAACGTTGCGTCTTCAAGCTCCCACTTCCTCCACGGCAGCCTGCGTTTTTTGCACCATCGCGACCGCAGCCATCAGGACGATCGCCGCTACGACCTGGTGTGGTCGTAGAGTCGCGTGAAAGAAGCCCCAGGTAATGCAGACCGCGGCCAGCGTCTGCATCATTTCGAAGTAGCCCGCGGTGGAAGCACGCGTGAGTCGCAGCCCCTCAAAGTAGATCAGCAGCGGAAGAGCACCCGAGACCGAGGCGAGCAAAAGCAAGGCGACGATGGCGGTGCCGGCGTGCGCCTGCGCTGCCGGTGGCCAGAGGGCCGCGGAGTGCAGGTTGCCGTAAGCGAGAAGGATCGCCGTCATGCAAACAAGTCCCACCACGATGCGCAGGCTCGAGGCGAGCCGGAGCGACATGCCCGTCATCACGCCGCGTCCCGCGACCGTGGAAAGGCCCCAGAAGAGCGCGCACACCAGCGCGTAACCGGTGCCGAGATTCAGTCCGGCCTGTTCGAACGAGACGCCGATCAGCGTTGGATGTTCCACCGAAAGGAAAATGCCGGCCACGATCGCGATGCCCGCGTAGAGAAAAAAGCGCGGGGTAAGCCGGTCGCCGAAAAGCAGGAATGCGCCCAGCGTGGAGATGACCGGTTGCACGTTCAGGATGACGTTCACCACCGTCGGATTGCCGTTCTTCAACGCCAGGGTGAAAAAAACCGTGCCCACGGCCGAGCCGGCGAAGCCCGAGAAGAGCAGGTAACCCCAGGTCCGCGCATCAATGCTGCGCAGTTCGCCCAAGCGCGGAATGAGGAGCGGTAGAAACATCGCCAGGATGAGGACGTGCTCCCAAAACACGATCACCTGCGCGTCGAACAGGTCGTTGAGCGGAATGCGCCACGCGCTCTCCGTCCCCCACAAAGCGGCGCCGAGGCCGACCAGCCAGGGACCGTAGTTTGCGCCGGCCGCGTCACCTTTCTTCACGCGCACCGTCATACCTTCCACCCGCGGCGACGTCAACGCGGGCTGTCGCGCATGCCATCTGCTTTGACTCAAGGTCGTCACAGCACATGACAGATCAGGAGTAAATTCGAACGCTTACTGCCACTCGCCTATCAATGGGCGAAAACGCACGAGGCGTTCGTCCTCGAACATGGCACTCCACTTGCCCCACGGCAGATCGAAGATGCTCAGCGCGTCGGCGTGCAGAATCCATCCCGCGTTCGTTTGCTCCTGGTCGATCGCATTCCGCTACCGGATGACGCGGAGCTCGCCGAGGCGACGCGCCGGGCCCAGATCATTACCGACGCGTCCCGAGCGGTGACGATCGGACATGGGATCATCGTCCGGGCGGACGGCTGGCAAGATCGCGAGTTACTCGTCCACGCCCTGGTGCACGTCGCGCAATGCGAACGCAGCGGCGGTCTGGAGGCGTTCGTCGAAGAATATCTCTCCGACCGGACCACCTGTGCGAATTTCAGCGTCGGCTCGCTCGAAGACGAAGCGCGCGGGCTGGCGCGCGAAATCTGCTCCGCCGAAGCGATCGCACGCTAAGAGAATCCCGCAGCCTCGCCCCGACGAGAATGAACACCGCCGTCGGAGGCCGTTATTTTGTCTTCTTCTTGTTCGTCTTGGCGAGCGCGAGGCGCTCGGTCTTTTTGCGGCGTGACGCGCGTTTCTTCACATTGTCTCTGCCTTGGCTGTTTCCCATAAGACCTTAACACTCATCCTTCCATCGAGATCGCGCATGAATTTTTTTCCGGATTCGCACGAGCACTCGTGGTCGGAGCACTGACGAGCCGCGGCCCATCTCATCCTTGTGCCTGGTGCACTGCGAAGCCTGTCATCCCGAGCGAAGCGAGGGACCTCACAAGCAACCTCTGGGTAATCGGCGAGGTTCTTCGCGGCGCTCAGAATGACAACGCTATTTGTGAGTTGGCCCCAATACTCTCGCTTCCGCCTTTTTCCGCAGCGCGGCTTTCTCTTCCTCCGGCAGGAAGGCTGTCTCCAGCGCATTGGTCTGCGCCTGTCGAATTTGCTCTCGCGACAAGCCGGCTGCTGGCGCCGCGATCTCAAACTCATGTCGCAAATCGATCGCGCTCACGCCGGGATCGTCCGTATTGATCGACGCGAGCAATCCGCGCGCAAGCATCTCGCGCAACGGATGGCTCGCCAGGTCCGGCACCGTGCTGGTTTGAACATTACTCGTTAGGTTTGCTTCGATGCCGATGCGCTGCGCGACCAGAAACTCCACCAGGGCCGCATCCTCCAGCGCGCGCACGCCGTGTCCGATCCGTTCCGCTCCCAGCAACCGCACCGCGTCCCACACGCTCTGCGCTCCGGCGCTTTCGCCCGCGTGAACGGTCACGCGCCAACCGGCGTCACGACCGCGCTTGAAATGTTCCGTGAACAGGTGCGGTGGGAATTTCGCTTCATCACCGGCCAGATCGAGCGCCACAATCTGTTCGCGCTGCGTGAGCAGGGCGGCCAGTTCCTTCTGCGCAATTTCCGGCCCGTATGTTCGGCTGAGAATGCCGATCAAATTCACGCGCACGCCCGTCGTCTGCGCGCCTTCCGCCACTCCTTCCACCACCGCCGCCACCACGCGTGCCGGATCCAGCCCGTGCGGTTCGGCCATGAACCACGGACTGAAACGCAGCTCGATATAGTCGATGTTCTCGCCCTTCGCGTCCTCCACGCTTTCGCGGGCCACGCGCCGGCAGGCATCATCGTCGGCGAGCACCGCCGTCATCCAAAGCATCTTCGCGATAAAAGCCATCACGCCCGGCTGACGCTCAGTGATCTGCACGTGCGGCCGCAGCTCCTCCACCGTCGCGCCCGGCAGTTTGAGTCCGTGGCGTTTGGCCAATTCCAACATTGTTTGCAAGCGCACACTCCCATCGATGTGCCGATGCAAATCGATCAAGGGCAGCCCCGGATCTATCATTGATTCGTTCATAGTTACTTCGTCGCGACGCGGTCGCGTAGCCGGTCGAGCACGTCGGAGCGCGACCGATGGATCGCGATAAAGTTCTCGATCTTCTGTTTGATCCAGTGCGCGTCACGCTGGTACTGATCGATCGGGCGCAGCTCAAGGCCATCGACGAACACAGCCGTGTATTCGTGGGCAGCCAGCCAGGCGCCCAGCCGCTTGACCGCGTCTGGCTGGTGCTCGTCGTTGCACTCGATCAGGAGATTTGGCGTATGGCGGGCGAGGGTGGCCGAGGCGCCGTCGAGGACGGCAAGCTCGTGGCCTTCGACATCGATCTTGATGAACCCTACGTCAGGCAAGTTGTAGTCGTCGATCCGGCGGGTCTCGACCTCGATCTCGTCGGTGCGCGCGATTATCTCCGGGTCGAATTGGTTGGCCGGATCGATCGTCGAGCGACCAAACTTGGGTGTGCCGTCGTGGCCGTATGGCAGTCGCAACTTGGCGGTCCCGCGTCGATTCGAGACTGCGTACGGCTCGATCCGGCCGCGCTTACCCTCGAACACGGCGCGCAGGATCCGGTTGAACATCGGGATCGGCTCGAAGGCGATCACCTCCGACGAGTGACGCCGGATCCGATAGGTGTACATGCCGATCTTGGCGCCGACGTCGATGCTGGGGCGGTCGCGCTGGCACAGCAGATCGAGCAGCTCCATCTCGCGCTCGTAGTTGGCGCGGCGCAGGCGCCGGATCAGAAAGACCAGCCTCGGCATTCGGCGGTACGAGAACGGCGCAGCCGTCATGACGCGGACCTTACGGTATCCGGCTGCCCGGCGTCGATGCCAACGTGGCATGAAGGGGTCGCTGCTCCTGCGAATCAGACGGCGATCTCTCGCGTCATCGAGATCGCGCCGATGATCGTTAGACGGAACACTCATGCTGTCGGTCCTTCGTTGAGGCTTGGCTACACGACCTCAATCGCCGTACACTTGCGTCATGACTCTCCGACCCTTCCTCTTCGTAGTCTCTCGCCGGCGTTCTCGCCTCCACCGCGATGGCGCAGCCTTCGCCGACGCCTTCCACATCCAGCGCACCGCCGATCGAGTTTGATCAGTTCATCCTCGTGTTGCTGGTGCGGCCACCGAACGCGCCCGAGATTCCGAAACCGGAACTTGATCAATTACAGGAGCAACACATTGCGAACATCCGCCGCTTGCATGCGGAAGGGAAGCTCCTCAAAGCGGGCCCGACCGAGGATCAATCCGGCCGCAACGTGCGCGGCATTTTCATCCTCACGACCGACTCCGTCGACAAAGCGCGCGAATGGGTCGGGACCGATCCGCTGATCAAGCGCGGCCGGCTCGTGGCCGAATACCTGAAGTGGTACGTGGAGAAGGGAAGTTTGAAATAGCACCGTTCAGCGCGACCACGGCAGCGGTCGCTACCTACTTGTATGCTATCGCTGCGCTCGAGGGACCGAAGAGGTGGATAACCTCGAATCGCTGAAAGCCGACCTCTCGACACCAGGTTTCGGAAATCTGCCGCCGGTGTAATCGAAGGCGTCACCGAACTCGATCAGCATATTCAGCGACATCAGTAGACCAAAGACGTTTTCGCGCCGGGCATCGTCGATCAATGCCTCGATCGCGACGAAGGCGCCACCGGCCGGCAGCGCTTCGTAAGCAGCGCGGATCAATTGCATTTTCCGCTCAAGATTCCAGTCGTGCAGGATCATCCCCATCGTGATCACATCGGCCTTCGGCAGCGGGTCGGCGAAGAAATCGCCACCCGCAGTGCTGACGCGATCGGTCAGGCCGGCGGCCGCGATGCTCCTGGCGGCGATCGGTTCCACCGCTGGCAGATCGAAGGATACACAACGCATGTGCGGGTGCCGCTTCGCTACCTCGATACTGAGCAATCCGGTCGCACCGCCGACGTCGCACAACGTCTTGAAACGGGTGAAATCAAACTTCTCTGCGAACGCTTCAAAATTGAGGCGCGACAAGCCGGTCATGCCGCCGAGGAATTGCTCCAGCCTGACCGAATCGGCGTACAGCTCTTCGAACATTCCCTTGTCGCCGTGCTTGGTTTCGTTTTGCGGCTTACCGGTGCGCAGAGCTTCAGGCAGATCGTTCCAGAATTTGAAGAGCCGCCCGTTCAGCATCTCCAGAATGCCGCCGATGTAACGGGGGCTGTTGCGATCGAGATAGAGCGCCGTGAGCGGCGTGTTGAAATAGCGCGCCGCCGCTCCGTCGCCATCGCGTTCGAGGAATTTCATCGCCACGAGTGCGTCGAAGAAATCGCTGATCGCGCGCGGATGCAGGCCGATCTCCCCGGCCAGTTCAGCTCCGGTCAATTTCCGATCCCGCAGAACTGTGAACAGCCCCATTTCGACCGCGCTCAGCAGAACTTTCGAGGACCAAAAGCCGAACGCAGTTTGCAGGATAGGCGAAGGATCAGGCTCAGCGCTCATGTCATTGATAGTGGCCGGAAGACGCAATTCGGTCTAGGCGATTTGATCTCCACTTTCTGCTTTAGGGTTCTCCTTCATCCCGATATCCTGAAGATGAAGAACAAACGGTTCCAATTATGAAAACGAATGCCACACGTTCCCGTATCCCAAACCAAACCCGCAAAGTCTCGCGCGCCCGCAACGGCAATGGCCACATTGCCCGCAAGAGGAGTGAGACGAAAGTCAGCTCGCGCGCGGCCGCGTGGCTCAAGAAACCAAAACAGAATCTCATCGGCAGCAAGTGGACGCCCGCCGCCTCCGGTAAATTGTTCGATGTCTTCAACCCCGCCGATGCGTCGGTCATCGCGCGCGTTCCCGACAGCGGCAAAGAAGACATCAACCGCGCGGTGACCGCGGCCCGGCGCGCGTTCGAGTCCGGCCCGTGGCGTCGCTTGACGCCGAGCGAACGCGGCCGGCTCGTCTGGAGAATCGGCGATCTCATCCTCGAAAACGCGGACGAACTCGCCGAACTCGAATCGCTCGACAACGGCAAGCCCCGCGCCGTCGCGCGCGTGGCCGACGTTCCGCTCGCGGCGGACATCTTTCATTACATGGCCGGCTGGGCGACGAAGATCGAAGGCAACACCATTCCCATCAGCGTGCCTTACGCGCCCGGCAGCCAATTTCACGCCTTCACCTTGCGCGAACCGGTCGGCGTCGTCGGCCAGATCATTCCGTGGAATTTTCCGCTGCTCATGGCCGCGTGGAAACTCGCGCCCGCGCTCGCCACGGGCAATTGCGTCGTGCTCAAGCCCGCCGAACAAACGCCGCTCACGGCGCTGCGTCTCGGCGAACTTTTTCTCGAGGCGGGAATTCCCGAAGGCGTGGTCAACATCGTCACCGGCTTCGGCGAAACCGCGGGCGCCGCGCTCGCGGCGCACGACGACGTGGACAAGATCGCGTTCACCGGCTCGACCGAAGTCGGCAAGACTCATCGTCCACGCCGCGGCCGGGAAATCTGAAAAAGGTCAGCCTCGAACTCGGCGGCAAATCACCCAACATCATCTTCAAGGACGCGGGCGATCTCGACGCCGCGATCGCGGGCGCGGCCAACGCCATTTTCTTCAACCACGGCCAATGTTGCTGCGCCGGTTCGCGCCTGCTGGTCGAGCGCGACATTTTCGACGACGTGGTGCGAAGGCGTCGCCCGGCACGCGAAGAAAATCAAACTCGGCCCCGGCCTCGATGCGGAGACGGAGATGGGTCCGCTGGTTTCCGAAGAGCAACTCAGCCGCGTCACCAATTACATGCACCAGGGCAAACAGGCGGGCGCCTGTTACGTCACCGGCGGCGAACGCGCACGGGCGAGCGCGGCTACTTCGTCCAGCCGACCGTCGTCAAAGACGTGAAGCCGGACATGAGCATCGTGCGCGAAGAGATCTTTGGACCGGTCGTGGTGGCGGAACCATTCACGAAAGCGGAAGAACTGATTCCGCGCGCCAACCAAACTCCTTACGGCCTCGCCGCCGGCGTCTGGACTCGCGACATCTCCAAGGCGCATCGCATCGCCGCCGCGCTGAAAGCGGGCACCGTCTGGATCAATTGCTACAACGTCTTCGATTCCGCGCTGCCCTTCGGCGGCTACAAGCAATCCGGCTGGGGCCGCGAAATGGGCCACGAAGTGCTCGAGCTCTACACGCAGACAAAAGCGGTCGTCGTCGGACTGTAAGGGAGCGCGCAACCGCGAGTCGCGCTCGTCTGAAAAAAAGAGCCGCACGATGTTCCCACCGTGCGGCTCCTGAAGAGTCTTGTCGCTTAGGATAGACCCAGCGTTGCGAGAGTCGGTCGATCGATCGCGGAAGTGATCGCCAACCCATGGTCCGCTTGATACGCGGCGATTGCCCGACGAGTCCTTGGACCAAGCAAACCGTCGATCGCGCTATCGTAATAGCCCTCCTGCTGCAATTGCGTCTGCACATTCACCACCACCTGCCCGGGAGCCAAGTGGTTGTAGCCGTAGATCGGGCCGTCATAACCATAGTTGTATCCCGAGTTATAGCCCCACGCCGGGTACCAGTAGCCACTGTTCCAATAGTAATACCCGCCGCCGAAAAGAACGATTTGGGGATAGCGACTCGTGTACCAGTTCCGGTCGTGATATTCGCGATGGTAGTTTCGGAAGGCAGAATATTGCTCCCCGGAGTATTGCGCGCCGCGCCAATTATTGGTGATCGCCACATTTCGATGGCGATTCACGGTCACGTTATTCTGCCGATACGCAGTTGTGTTCTGCGCACGCGCGACGTTCGCATTTTGGTATTGGTTTTTCGCAGCATTGTGCTGCACCGCCGTTGCGTTCACGTTGCTGTGTCGCACCGCCGCAGCGCCGTTGTGGTACGTTTTGTTTTGATGCACGACTGCAGTGTTCCTGTTTTGATGCACGACAGCGGTGTTCTTGTTCTGATGCACGACCGCAGTGTTGTGATGGCTTGATTTGATGGCGTTCCCTTGGGCATGCATCGCGTTCGGATTGCCATGCATCTTCGCCTGAGCCGGTCCGCCAGCCTTTACCGGCGCCTTTTGCACGCTCGCGCTGTGACCGGCGTGAGCTTTCTTTTGGGGTTTTTTCTCATCGGCCGCCTGAGCGCTCACTGCCAGCGCGAGAGTGCCGATCAATGCTAAATAGATTGAATGTTTCATAGTATTTCCTGAATAACCGTCAAAGCTTGGACCCACGCGGGGTGTCCTTTATTCAATGACATTAACTATTCGAAACTCGAGCCGCCGTCGCGCGTCTCCGGCCCGTAAGCACGGGTCGCGGGCAGCACGTCCGCTTCAGAATTTCGCTCCGCCGGCTGGCGAAGCGTCTTCGAGCCGGTCCCCCTTACTCTCCCAATTATGAAACCGCGGAAGGGACCGGCGCTAGTTCCCCGTGTTTTCGCCAGACGATGATCGCGCCAATGACGCTGGTGATCGCCAGCCCCAGCCGAATCGTCGATATAATACGGCGTTCGACGGGTGTTCGTCGACGGCGGTGGGGAGGATGAGTTGGATGAACAGCGTGCACCGGCCCCGCGGGCCATATCAAGGCATGCCAAGTGACCGGCCTGGCGTCACGGGATGATAGTTTTGTGGCTTTGAGCGACAACGCCGAGGTCACCGAACCCGGACACAACTCCGGCGGCGGAGAATCACTTTGCAGGCGGCTTGCTGATCACAAAAACGGATTGCATCTGATGGCTTGCGGTCTCCGGGTAATATCCCAGGCACCCGAAGTGGATGTCCAGCACCGCCGCGTTGCTGGGCGTATTCGGGACGGTCCAATCGAAATATTTCACCCTCGGGTCACGCTCACCGGTGACCCACTCAAATGTCCTGCCGCCATCGAGCGACAGGCCAATCTCCGTCTCGCACAACGACGGCTCGATGGCCGGAAGGTTCGACTTCCATTCCACCCGGACCACCTGTCCGGGCACCAAAATCTGTCCCGCCGTTGGCGAAATCAGTTCGGCATGGTAGCTGGCTTTTTCTTTCTTAGTCTGCGCGGACGCGCTTCTAAACGATTGCGGAACGAAAACTAACGTCAACACCGATAGTGTGATGATTAACCGCTGGGATTTCATTCCTTCAGTCGCCGCCCGTTGGCATCAACTGTCAAATTACAATTTTGTCCATTCGAAATCCCGTTGCTCTTACCAGCGAGCGTGAGGACGCGCGGGGACAAAAACAGTCTCGGTTGCACAGGCCGCGCCATTCTCGCATCGAAATCCGCAGGCCGCGCTTGGCGCAGCCGGGCATTGAAGATGGGCAAAACGCACAGGGTTGTTAGCGTATGAATATGAACTTGCCTGGACCGCAGGCCTTAGGATTGACGTATCTCGTTTCCGAGGTGCTGCTGACGATCACTCGCCGCTCGCGCGGCGAGGGAGTGCGGCAAGATCGCAGCACGTTGCGCGTGCTCTGGCTGGTGATCCTCCTAAGCGTCGCGGCCGGGTTGTACCTGGCATTGCACGTGAAGGCGGCGAGGCTGCCACATGGTGAGCTCTGGCGGTTGATCGCTCTCGTGCTCTTCGCAACGGGGATTGCGCTCCGGTGGTGGGCGATCGTGACCCTGGGACGCTTTTTCACCGTGGACGTGCAGATCGCGCAGGATCATGAGCTGGTAGAGCGCGGGCCGTTCCGCGTGGTCCGGCATCCGTCTTACACGGGGGTGTTGCTGGCGTTTCTGGGATTCGCGCTCTCGCTCACGAATTGGGCATCGCTCCTCGCGATCTTGCTCCCGATCTCGGCGGCGTTCGTTCACCGGATAAATGTGGAGGAGCAAGCACTGAGCAACGCGCTGGGCGAGCGCTACCTCAGTTATATGCGGCGAACGAAGCGGCTGATTCCGGGAATCTATTGAAAGCGGGGACGGCTGCGCCGTTGATCCGCGTTCACGCGACGCGCGCCAGCCGGACGCGAGACGGAAGGCCGCTACAGGTGCCGCAGGCGCGGACAATAGAGCAGGCGCTCAAAGAGGCTGGCTTTGCGCAAATTGGAGTCGTTAGGCTCGAACTCCAGGAGGCGGTGGTTGCGCGCCATTCCAACGACGCGCCCGTCGCTCAGGACATCGGTCACGCGGAGATAGGTGAGGACGGTATAATAGTAGAACTCGCCACGCGCAGCCGGGCGGACATCGCGCGCATCCGCGCTGGGATGAGTGGTGACTTCCTGTTTTTGATAAACCAGCGGTGCGCCGAGGCCAAAATTCGCGACGGCGGATCTGCGACTGGATGAGCTGTGGCCCGTTAAAGATGAATCCGAAGAAAGCTGACAGGATAACTAGGAGAAATAACACGAGCAACGTGGTCATGGACTGCTTCGCGTGAAGCAGGCGGTGTACCGATCATCGACCCGGTCAGAATGAGCGCGCTCAGCGAGGGAAGACGGGAGGACCATGCCGCACGGTTTCAGCGCTCGATGCGCTGACCGCCGTTGTGCAAGCAACCGTCAAAAAATAGCAAGCCAACGGGAGCAGCGGCGATTGCGAGCCGTTACAATCCCGCAATGAAAGAAACACGGCGATCGAAGCGGCGCGCTCGCCGGAATGGAACAGAAAACGTAATCCGTTCCGATTCGTCGGCGGCCTTCATGCGCACTTCCGCGACCGCGGCGGCGCTGGCTAATGCGCTGATGTTCTCCGGAAACGCGCAGGCCCAGTCGCAGCCGACACCTGCCCCAACACCCAAAACGCAGGCTGCCGAAACCGACGAAGAGCGGGCGGCCTCCATGCCCGAGGTCGTCGTGCGGGGCCAGGCGCTCTACAAACCGACCAAAGTCGAATCGCGCAAATACACGGAGCCGCTCCGCGACGTTCCACAAACTGTCACGGTCGTCTCGCGGGCGCTGATTGAAGAACAGAACGCGGTTTCGTTGCACGACGTCTTGCGCAACGTCCCCGGCATCAGCATGCAGGCGGGCGAAGGCGGCGGCGGCCCGGGCGGCGATTCCCTTTCGATCCGCGGCTTCGCGGCGCGTGGCGACGTCTACATCGATAACATCCGCGATTTCGGCGGTTATTCGCGGGAATCCCTTTAACTTCGAGCAGGTCGAAGTCGTCAAAGGTCCGGGCTCGACTTACACCGGCCGCGGCTCGACCGGTGGCCTGGTCAATCTCGCCTCGAAAGCTCCCTCGCTCGATTCCTCTTTCTACAATTCCACGCTCGGGCGTCGGGACCGACGATTTCAAACGGTTCACAGTCGATGTGAACCAGGAACTGACTCCGTTTTGGGAAGGTCGCGCGGTGCAAACCGACGAATCGGGAAAAGCCTCGGTGCGCGTCACCGAGCCGTTTCTGAAGGCCGCACTCGGCCTCAACTGCCATGTACACGGATGGCGATGTGTCCGGTCGCGATGAAGTGAATAACAGCCGCTGGGGCATCGCACCTTCGCTGGCGCTTGGCTGTCGCTGCACGATGCCAACCTGACCTTGAGCTATTTTCATCTCGAACAGGCACTGTCTCGCGAATCCGCCGAAGAGGCTCTGGTCTTGCTTGGCGGAACGGAAGAGTGCGAACTGCTCGCGGCCAAAACCGGTCTCAAAGCACGGCATGTTCTTTGCCGAGCCATTGCTTTTCAGCTCGCGGACCGCACCACGATGAATCGCGCCGGAAGATCTGGTCGCCGTGGCCACGGACGCAGTGGAGGACGGTATGAGGTTGGCGCGGCATTGGGAAGGGCGCGGCGAGCGCCGCCTCCGTGATTTGGCGGGTGAACGTTTCTTCGGTTCGGCGCCCGCGCCTACCAGATGCACCAGGCGCATTTCCTGGCGGAATTCCTCCTCGAGAACCTCGACCCATCCGTGTCCGCAAGATGCGTTTCCGGTCGATCCGCAATTCGCATGCCGCGGCCGGCGAAGCGATCGCCTGCGCTTTCGCCGAGATCCAGCACGTTGGGTTTGGCGCGCTGGCCACGCAGCGCTTCGATCGGCTCCTGAAAACACTTCGTCAGTTGAGCGTGGCCGAAGCACGCCTGGATGGGCTCCGTCGTCCGGATCTCCGCGTTTAACGAGCTCCTGAAACGCGATTGCTGTTCGTGGTTCAAGTCGATACACATCGGCATAAGACTGCGATGAAGGATCTCACAGAAGGCCCGGTGATTCGGCACTTGCTGCACATGGCCGCATTCATGGCCGTGAGCATGTTCGTGCAGACGCTCTACTTGTTGGCCGATCTTTACTGGGTCGGTCGCCTCGGGAAGGAGGCGATCGCCGCGGTGGGTGTGGCGGGAAATCTGATGATGGTCGTCCTGGCGTTGACCCAAACGCTCGGCGTCGGAACGACGACGTTGATCGCGCAAGCCGCCGGGCGAAAGGATCAGCCGCACGCCGAGCGGGCCTTCAATCAATCGATGGTGATGTCGCTGCTGGTCGGACTCGGGTTCGTGTTGGTGGCATTCCTGGGACGCGATGCGTATTGCCGCGCGCTAAGCGCGGACACGGCGACGGCGAGCCTGGCGAAAATCTATTTGCTCTGGTTTATCCCGGGACTGGCGCTGCAATTCCCGCTGGTCGCGCTCGGCTCAGCGCTGCGCGCGACGGGGATTATCAAGCCGGCAGTGGGATTGCAGGTGCTGAGCGTGGCCCTCAACATCGTGCTCGCGCCACTTTTCATTTTCGGAATCGGACCCTGGCCGCGAATGGGCGTGAGCGGCGCGGCGCTGGCAACGTTCATCTCCATCCTGATCGCCGATGTGTTGATGGTGCTCTACTTCGAAAAGAAGTATCACTATCTGCGCTTCCGGTTTTCGCAGTGGCCTCCGCAAATGAAGATGTGGTGGGCGATGCTGAAGATTGGTTTGCCGGCCGGAGCGGAGTTCGCGCTCTGGACGCTCTACGCGATGATTGTCTATGTAATCATCCGACCGTTCGGCGCGGCCGCGCAGGCGGGGTTCGGCGTTGGCGGTCGGGTGATGCAGGCGCTCTTTCTGCCGGTGTTGGCGCTGAGCTTCGCGGTCTCACCGGTGGTGGGACAAAACTTTGGTGGCCGTCGCGCGGATCGCGTACGGCAATCGGTCTTCGCCGCGATTGGGCTCGCGTCGGCGATGATGCTGGTGCTGGCGATCACCGTGTGGTTGACCGCGCCGTGGTTGATCCGCGGATTCTCGAAGGACGCGGAGGTGATCGCCTACGGAGCCGAATTCCTGACGATCGCGTCGCTCAACTTTCTCGCGGCCGGGATCGTCTTCAGCAGCTCGAGCGTTTTCCAGGGAATCGGGAACACGGTGCCGCCGCTCTTGAGCACCGCGTCGCGCTTATTGCTTTTTGCATTGCCCGCCGCGTTGCTCTCGCGTCTGCCGGGATTCCAGATCAGACAAGTGTGGTACGTGTCGGTCGCGTCGCAGGTTCTGCAGGCGTGTTTGAATTTGTTGCTCCTGAAGCGGGAGCTGGGTCGGAAGCTGAAGTTCGAAGAAGTGTCGATCGCCGGGCCGGCGTAACAGAAGTCAGAGACGGGCATGCGACGGAACGCTTGCTGCTAGCAGGATTCCTGACAAAATCCCGGCTCCGCTTCCAACACTCACCGCTCCATGCCGACATTTCACACCTATAACGTGATCCCGACGCTCCCGGCCGCGCTCGAGCCGTTGCGCGAGATGGTCTTCAATTTGTGGTGGACCTGGGAACCATCGGCGCGGCGCCTCTTCCGCCATCTCGATCCGGAGCTCTGGAATCGCACCAACCACAATCCCGTCCGAATGCTCCAGCTTTCCCGGCAGGCGCGGCTGGTGGAGGTGGCGCAGGACGAAGATTTCCTGCGCGAGCTGAAGGAAGTGCACGATGCCTTCCGCCATTATCTCGCGCGGAAGGACACCTACGGCAAAACCGGCAAGGGCAGTGCGCATCAAAAAACCGGTCGCCTATTTCTCGGCGGAATTTGGCTTTCACGAATCGATCCCGAATTACTCCGGCGGCCTCGGCATTCTCGCCGGGCGATCATTGCAAGTCGGCCAGCGATCTCGATCTGAATTTCGTCGCGATCGGACTGCTCTACCGGCACGGCTATTTCAAACAGCAGATCGACAAGGAAGGCGTGCAGGAAGCCGTCAGCCTGAACCAGAATTTCCATCACCTGCCGATCCGGGAAGTGCGCGAGAGGCGACAGCAATCTGCTCATCTCGGTGTCGGATTCTCGGATCGGGAAGTCTGCGCGAAAATTTGGGAACTGCACGTCGGCCGGATCAGTCTTTACCTGCTCGATACCGATATCGCCGGAGAACACGCGCGGAAGATCGGCTGATCACCGCGCGAGCTCTACGGCGGCGATCTCGAAATGCGGATGCGCCAGGAGATCGTTCTCGGCATCGGCGGCGTGAAAGCGCTCGAGCGCTCTCGGGATCGAAGCGGAGGTTTTTCACATGAACGAAGGCCACTCGGCCTTCCTCGCGCTCGAGCGCATCCGGCTGCAGCGTCGTCGAGAAGAAACTCGATTTCTATTCCGCGCTGCAGGTCGTCGCCTCGGCCAATGTCTTCACCACGCACACGCCCGTGCCCGCGGGCAACGACGCTTTCCCGCGGGAGATGATGCGGAGATACTTCGGCGACTTCGCGACCGCAGCTGCAGCATTCCATTCGACGAATTCTTCCGCTTCGGCCAGACGCAGTGTGAATCCGCTGGACGCCGTTCAGCATGACGATCCTCGCTTTGCGCATGAGCCGGCACGCGAACGGCGTCAGCAAACTGCACGGCGACGTGAGCCAGGTCGCTTTGGAAAGATGTCTGGGCGGGAGTGCCGACAGCACGAAGTTCCGATCACCAGCATCACCAACGGCGTTCACACCAAGACGTGGATGGCGCCGGAGTTCTCCGCGCTCTACACAAAGTATCTGGGAGATTGGGAAGAGCACCTGACCGAGCCGGATTTCTGGCGCGGCGTGATCGATATTCCCGACGCGGAGCTTTGGGAGACGCACCAGAAATTGAAACTGCGTCTGGTCGAATTTGTGCGCGAGCGCGTCCGCGCTGCAGCGCGAGCGGATCGGCGAATCGCCGGAATCGATCCGCACGCGTCAATCCGCATTCTCGATCCGGAGATTCTGACGATCGGCTTTGCGCGGCGCTTCGCGACCTACAAACGCGGCGCGCTGCTTGTTCAGCGATCAGGAACGCTTGCAGCGCCTGCTCAACGACGAGACGCGCCCGGTGCAATTCGTCTTTGCCGGCAAAGTCGCATCCGCAGGACGAAGGCGGCAAGGCGCTCATCCAGCAGGTCTACAAATTCAGCCGCGAAGCCGGGTTTCGAGAACCGCATCGTCTTCGTCGAAGACTACGACACCTACATTGCGCGCCGACTCGTTCAGGGCGTCGATCTTTGGCTGAACAATCCGCTCCGTCCGCTGGAAGCGAGCGGCACGAGCGGAATGAAACTGCCGCCGAACGGCGGACTTGAATCTGAGCGTGCTCGATGGCTGGTGGTGCGAAAGCTACAACGGCAAGAATGGCTGGGCGATCGGCGCTGAGATCGAGGACGGGCACCGGTCGAATTCCAAAGCGAGGTGGACGCGGGCAGCCTCTACCAGCTCCTCGAGAACCAGATCATCCCGCTCTATTACGCAAAGCCGGACGGCAAACTGCCGCTCGCCTGGCTCCAGTTGATGCGCGAGTCGATCCGCAGCGTCACGCCGGTCTTTAACACGCATCGGATGGTGAAGGAATATACCGAGCGTCTCTACACTCCGGCGGCGAAGGCTCATCAGGAATTCGCCCGCGATGACTGCGCCGCCGCGACCGAGCTCAGCCAATGGAAAGCGCAGATGCGCAAAGATTGGCCGCAAGTGCGCATCCTCGATGTTCAGGTTGGCAATGCCGATCGCCAGAATATTCAGGTCGGCGAAGCGCTGCAGATTTCCGCGAAGGTCCATCTCGGCGCGGTCGATCCGGACCATGTTCGCGTCGAGGCCTACCACGGGGAAGCCGACAACGGCGGAATCCGCAATCCCGCCGTGACGGTTCTGGACAGGGAGTCGCCGGCGGAAGGCGAGGGGAATTACATTTACCAAGGCTCGGTCCCAGCTTCCGACAGCGGCACCTACGGCTTCAGCGTCCGCGTCGTCCCGATCCATCCGCACCTGATGCAGACGCATGAGCTGCGGCTGATCACCTGGTCGTAAACCCGTTAAAGAAGTGGACTTCTTTCACTTCCCGATCGGGTTCTTCCATTTGAGTCCGCGGAAGCGTGAAAAATCGGCGTCGGTCGATTGCAGCACGCAGTTGTGCTCCACGGCGAGCGCCGCGAGATGGGCGTCGGAAACCAGGTTGCCGACGGCATTCCCGCTGCGGAGCATTTGTTGAAAGAGGGTCCAGTGCTGGTCGGTGGGCTGGACGATGCGCACGCATGACTGGTTGAGCCAACTCTGCACACGTTCGGTCGCTTCCTTGAGCGTGAGCGGACGCTGGTGCAGTCGGGCATTGGTGGCGATGCGAATGAACGCGCTCAGCACAGGCCAGCACAAACCCACCGGATCGGAACCGCTGAGCTGGGCGTCCCACCAGGTGCGGGCGGCTTCGTGGTGCTCCGACAAGCTGTCTTCGGCGTAGAGCAGAAGATTTGCATCGACGAGAATCATGATGGTCTTCTCCTTCGGCGGAGGCGATCAGCTCCGAGATATTGTCGTAGCTGAAGCCCCGGCGGAGACCCATCGGGCGCGGCTTGGTTCGATAGGGTTTCGCCATGGGCGGCGAAAGGATTTCATCGAGCCCCACGCGGAGAGCCGCGTTGATGATCTCTTTGAAGGGCTTATGCAGTCTGGCGGCCCTTTCTTTGCTTTGGCGGCGATGTCGGGATCAAGCGTCAACGTGGTTCTCATGCGGGCATCATGATGCCTTCAACAGGGAAGTCAACGCATAGTGTGAAATTTGGAGCAGCAAGATCCTCGTGCCGCCCCTAACAGTTCTAGTGTCGAATCTAACGAGCCACTGGACTCTTCACTAAAGCGACCGCGAGGAAGGCGATGGCAATTATCTCTCGTGGCTCGGTCCCCGCTGCGAAGCGGGATGTACGGCTTCAGCGTGCGCGTGGTCCCCGCGCATGCCACTGTGATAGGGTCGTGGTGCGCGGCATCGGCCCCAGCCTCGCGGCGGCGGGAGTGCCGAATGCGCTGGCCAATCCGACCTTGGAACTGCGCGACGGCAATGGAGCTCTCCTCTCCTCGAATAACGATTGGCAGGATAACCCGGCGCAAGCGGCGGAACTAACGGCCGCGGGCCTGGCGCCGACAAATCAATTGGAGTCTGGCATAGCTGCGACGCTCCCGGCGGGCCATTACACCGCACTGCTCTCGGGAGTGAACAACAGCGTCGGCGTCGGCTGGTGGAAGTCTACGACCTCGGCTCGCCGTAGCGAGACTTCGATCATCGCCGTGCGCTCACGATTGGGATGCGCCCTGCAGAAAAAAGCTGCAAAAAGAGTCTGCTTTCCTGCGTAATACGGGTAAAGCTAGACCTGCGACCCGCGACCACTGGAGACCGACGTCTCGAGTGAAGGACTGCACATCTTTCGAAGCGGGCGCTCAATTGGAAGGATTAGGACAATGCTCAGGAAAATATGGACTTCTTTCACGCTCCCGCTGCTGCTCTTGCTCTTGAGCAGTAGCTCGGGAATTTCCGCGCCCCTGGCGGCGCCGGGCGCTCCGGAAGGTATTCAACCCGGGACCCGATATCATCACCGGAGATATCGGTGAAATCGGAGGTCTGGCACAATTTGGAAGTAGCGGGACTCAGGTCGGCCTGGGCGTGAGCACGACCTCTTGCAATGCCGGAGACGTTCGTGAATTTTTTTGCGCTGCCCAGCACGCTCCATCCGGTGATCATGCACAATCTTTATCGAATGAGCGGCGGCTCGGGCAACAGCGACCGCTTCGAGCAAATTGGTCAGTCCTGGGTGAAGCATGCCTTCGGGGCGGACCAGGCGGACAACTGCTTTCGGCTGCCAGCCCGGTGGTGACTTCACTCATCTTGGCGTGGGGTGCTCTGATACCTACGCCAGTCCGTCAAAATGCGACCCAAAGCGACCTGGGTTCGCGCGCCTTGATAAATCCCTTTACCGGCGTCTTCCAATCGACGGCCAACAACCATGCAGGCCACATCCACACCGGGACATCGCACCGGATTCTGGTGGAAGGGAGCGACCTGAACACCACGCTGAATCCGGGCGCGACCTATTACGCCGAGGTGCAATACATCAGCTCGGACGAGTACACCTGGTGCCAGACCCATCCCGGGGAATGCAACATGTACAACAATGCCTCCTACCGTCGTTACAATGTCAGCGGCACGACGAGTTTCACATTTTCGCCCGTCGGCGCCACGGTGCGCATGGCCCCGGCGATCACTGCCTGGACTGGAGCGACCATCAATCCGATCGAGCCCGAGCCGGGAATCGATGGCCGCGCCTTCATCGCCTACAAAGTGACCGAACCCATCCGCCGGCGTCTGGCATTATGAATACGCGCTCTATAACGAGAATCTGGATCGCGCGATCCAATCCTTCAGTGTGCCTCTGGGATGCGCGCATCACCTTGAGCAATCTCGGGTTTCACGCGCCGCTGAATCATCCCGGATTTCCCAACGATGGAACCGTGGGAGGCGCGGGATTTAGCAACGCGGCCTGGACCTCGAATCAAACCATCGACGCATTGAGCTGGAACTCGGAGAGCCTTCGCGCAGAACCAGAACGCCAACGCCATTCGTTGGGGCACGTTGTATAATTTCCGCTTCGATTCCGACAAACCGCCGCGGGCGACAAATGCGACCATCGGCTTCTTCAAGACCGGATCGCCAGTCACCGTGGCGATTATGGGACCGAATGCCTGCGACGTGGGACCGACACCGACACCAACCGCCACGCCAACGCCGACTGCGACGCCAACACCAACCGCGACGCCAACACCAACCGCAACACCGACGCCCAACTGCGACACCGACGCCAACGCGCAACGCCGGTTCCGACTCCCACAGCGCAGGCCGTTAACATCTCGACCCGGATGCGCGTCGAAACCGGCGACAACGTGCTCATCGGCGGCTTCATTGTCACCGGCACACAACCGAAGAAGGTCATCGTGCGGGCCATCGGGCCATCGCTGAGCGCGCGAGGGATGCCGGTTCCGGGTCGCCTCGGAGATACGACGCTCGAACTGGTCGGCCCGGGCGGAACCATCGCCACAAACGACAACTGGCGCACCGGCGGACAGGAAGCGGATATCATTGCGAGCATGGTCCCGCCAACGAACGATCTTCGAGTCGGCCATCGTCGCCACGCTCCCGGCCAACACCACGGCCTACACCGCGATCGTGCGGGGAGCGAACGGAGGGACCGGGGTGGGCCTGGTGGAAGTCTACGATCTGGATTGGTCGGTCGATTCCCAGCTCGCGAACATCTCGACCCGTGGCTTGGTCCAGACTGGGGACGACGTCATGATCGGCGGGCTCATTCTTACCGGCGCCGCGCCGCGCCGGGTGATCGTGCGCGCAATCGGGCCATCGCTGAACGTGCAAGGGGTGCCGGTTCCGGGGCGCATGCAGGATACCACCCTGGAAATCGCCGACCAAAACGGAGTGATTCTGGCGACGAACGATAACTGGCGGAGTTCGCAAGAGGCGGAGATCATCGCCACGACCGTGCCGCCGACGAGCGACCTGGAATCGGCCATCGTCACGACGCTCTCCGCGGCCCCATATACCGCGATCGTGCGCGGCAAGGACGGCACCACCGGCGTCGCCCTCGTGGAAGTTTACGCGCTGGATTGAGTGCGCGACGTCGCGTTCCGAGTTCCGCGTTCCGAGTTCGCTCAAGGCAACCGGAAGCGCGCGGGATTCTTGTCGCGCCAGCGCGCTTCGGGCGAATCGAACTCGCGCATATAGCGGGCGCGCGCCGGCGCGAAGTTTCGCATCGCATCGGACCAGGACATCTTCGATGGCCAATGCTCGACTTGCCGCGCGGCGAACTCCGGCAAGTTCAAGTCGATGGCAAAAGCGGGATGATCATTCACGGAATTGTTGCGGTAAGGGAGGAGCTGGTCTTCCACGTTCATCCCGAGACGGAAATTAGCGGTCGAAGGTGAAGCGACGATGAAGCTTCGTCGCGAGCCGGTGTTCCGGCGTGTCGTGCTCGCGCATGTAGCGCTGCCATTGCGGAGCGATCTCTTGCATGAACTCGATCCACGTCGGCGGCTGCCGCAGATGACTGCGGTGCAAAGGCTCGCTCGCTTCGCGCAACCGCAGATCAAACGGACTTTTTTGGCGTTGGCACGACTGTGCGAGCATGATCGATAGTCCCCTCGCATGCCGCTCAGCGAGGTGAAAGCATCCATCGACGCCGCTCTCGCACCGCACTACGGCTTCACCGAAGAGGAACTCGATTTCATCATTAACTACGACATCAAGTATCGGATGGGCCTGAGCGGCGGTTCCGAGGAGGACGACGGGTGAAATACCAATTCAGCCAACACGCGCGCCAGCGCATGGCCAAACGCAAGCTGCGGCAGGAGTGGGTGGAGCATGTCATCACCAACCCGTCGTTGACCGAGCCGGACGCGGCGGATGCAGCACCTGGAGCATCGGCTGGCGACGGTTCCCGAGCTTGATGGTCGAGTGCTGCGGGTTATCGTGAGCATCAGCGAACCGAAACGAGTCATCACCGCTCACCTCGACCGTAAAATAAAAGGCAAACTATGAAACTGACCGTGGACCGCGAAGCCGACGCGCTTTACCTCGAACTCGACGAAGCTGCCGCGGTCGGAGAGCGAAGAGATCGCGCCGGGAGTGATTCTCGATTTCAATGCCGAGGGCACGGTCGTCGGCGTCGAAATGCTTTCCCTTTCCAAGCGCACGCCAGCCGCGCAGCTCGACCGCGTCGAACTCACGGGAGTTGCGGTCTGATCGAGCGATCGCTGCCCAGGATTTCAGACGGCTTAGGATAGCGCCAGCGGTCGTAGCGATGCTCATGCGCAAGCCTGCGATGATCGAGCGACAGGGCCGGAGGCTCTGGTATCACGGCAACGCCACCCTGATCGATCAGCCGCTGGACACGCTCCTCTGTTCCAACGCCTGCCCCGGCGCGAAGATCATCGAAGCGATGGACTGCTCGTCCAGCGCTGGCGCGCCGAGAACCGAGCCGTCATCAGCGGCTTTCACACCGCGGTCGAGAAGGAATGCCTGCGCATCTTCCTGCGCGGCCCACAGCCGCTTGTCATCTGTCCTGCCCGTGGACTCGATCCGTTTCAACTTCCCGCTGATTGGCAGGCGAAGTTCGAGCGTGGCGAGCTGCTAATCCTTTCTGCGTTTGATTCATCTGTTCGTCGAGCAACCAAAGAAACCGCCCAAGCGCGCACTCGACTCGTTCTCGACCTTGCTTCACAGCATTCAATTCTGCACACCAGTCCGGGTGGACTGCTGGATCGGCTTGCGAAGGAGGCTCGAACAGAGCTGAAATTTGAGCCAGGCTATGGATGATTCGCTCATCAGGGATAATTCGAAGAAGGCGATCAAGCTTTTCGTCGACGAGATCCATCTCCGTTCGAAAAGGACTCTTGTTCAGGCTGACGATCACTCCGAGGGCAGGGCGCGGAGAAATTCAGCAAGCGGCTTTTCTTCGCGCACGGCTTGATTGAGCGCCTCCAGACGTTGGTCCGCCGCTACTTCCGGAAAGCGCACGCAGCACTTTTGCGTTCCGTCGTCGAACACGATTTCGTCCCATTGAATCGAGCGGATCGCATGATTGAACTTCGCCACCGCCCGACCGCGAAAATAGGCGCGGGTCGTCTCCGGCGGCATGGAGATCGCCGCGGTGATTTCTTCGTCGGTCACGACGCGACGCATCGAACCTTGCCGGATCAGTTCGTGATGAAGGCCTTCTTCGGGCATGATGTTGTGATACTCGAGGTCGATCGCCTGCAGCCACGGATCGCTCCACGAAAGCTTTTCCGCGGATTGCAGCGCACCCAGGAGAATCTTCTTCGCCACCCAATCGACCCGATCGCCGGCTAACGAGACATCGCGCTCGAGATCGTTGAGCACCTGTTCCCATTCGCGGAGCAACCACGCTCCTTCCTCGCCGTCTCCCAGCTTCGCGTCTTGCGCCGCCCGCAGGTAAAGTCGCTGCACATCGATCGCGGAAATCTTGCGGCCATCGTACCGCTCGACGATCCAAGCGTAGTCTTGATCGCGGCTGATCGACTTCAACGCGTCGATCGGTTGCGCGAGTTCGATCTCCGGCGCTTCGCCGCGCTCGATCAACTCCAGCACCAGCGCGGTCGTTCCGACTTTCAGCGCGGTCGCCCATTCGCTCATGTTCGAATCGCCGATGATGACGTGGAAACGGCGATACTTGCTCGCGTCGGCGTGCGGCTCATCGCGCGTGTTGACCAGCGGCCGCCGGTTCATCGTGTCGATGCTCACGAGCACGCTGAAGAAATCGGCGCGCTGCGAAATTTGATACACGCCCGGCTGGCCGGGCGCGCTCTCCGCTTCGATGCCCATCTTGCCCGCGCCGGCAAAAATTTGCCGCGTGACCAGGAACGGCAGCATGCCGCGCACGATTCGATCCCACGGCACATCGCGCCGGATCAGGTAGTTGTCGTGGCAGCCGTAGCTGTGGCCGATGAAGTCGGTGTTGTTCTTGTAAAGCCGCAGCTCCTGACCGTCCGGCAGCTTCTCGTTCCGGCGCCGCGCGCACTCGGCGAGGATGCGTTCGCCCGCTTTTTCCTGCGCCACGAGTTGGCGCAGCGTGGTGCATTCCGGCGTGGAATATTCCGGATGCGCGTGGTCGTTGTAAAAGCGCGCGCCATTCGCCAGCACGAGGTCGCTCTTGATCTCCTCGAAACTGAGCGGCCGATTCTTATCGATCTCGAAGTAGGCCGACTCGTCCGTGTCCTGGAGCAGCTCGGCGGCGCGAAAGCCGCGCGCGTCGCGATGCGGATCTTCCAGCCCGTAATCCCATTTCATGAGCGCACCGTGCTCGGTGTAGGAGCGCACCAGCTCGATCGATTCCGCCACCACATCCACGGACTCGGCGCCATTGATCGTGATGCCGTATTCCGTTTCGAGGCCGAAGACGCGTGTCATCGGGCGCAAGATAGGCGCGCCTTCGACGCGTCGAAAGCGCCCGGATCCGCGCTGGGCTTGTCATTCGGCGCAAAACTCGAACAATCTCGCTCCGCTCAGAAAACATCGCACACGCCTATGCAACTTCGTCGTCATCATTCTGCGAGCGGCCAGGTCCTGGTCCTTCTGATCATTATCCTGGCGATCCTGGGCGGCGGGTACTGGTATATGAACCAGTCGAAGCAAGCCAATGAGAAAGCCGCGCGCGCTTTCGCCCAGGAGGCCGCAACCCACATCGTCATGCAACATGACGATCTCTACCTCGCTCGCGCAATCGCTCCCGAAGCGCAGGTCCATACCCGCCTTCGTGGCGCTATCGGTTGTTCACGCAGCTGCATGATCTGGGGACGCCCGCACCGAACATTGAGCTGGATGGGCAGGTCACGTTCACCTCCGGGTTTTTCGAACCGAAAGGGGATTTTCACGCGAAGATCAACTATCCCGACGGTCCGGCGATTTTGGATCTGCAGGTTTCCCATCCGCGAGCGCTTTGGCAGATCGATGCGGTCAACTTGACCTGGACTCCCAAGCCAACGCCAACTCCAACGCCGGCACTCCCGCGCCGTCCGTGCAACCAACTCCTTCGCCGACTCCAGCCGAAGCAAAGTCGAAGAAGAAAAAGCCGTGACCGCTCCGCGGCCTTAGATCACGCCCGAGCGCGTGTTCTGCGCGTCTTTCGCGGCCTGCTTCGCCGGCGCGATCTTGACGACGTTTTCCGGATCGAAATCGATCAGCTTGAACCAATCCTCCGTCATATCGATCGGCGGAAAAATATCGTTCTCGGAGAACTCCGCCTGGAAGGCGAACTGAAGATCGTTTTCGCTGATGCCGTCGCTCGCCGGCACTCATCGCCCGGCGACGCCTTCGTCGGCGATGGCGCGTTTGATGGCGGTGGCCTTGGCGCGCTCGACGATTGAGGCAATGATCGCGCCGGAAAGCAGGTCGCTGCGGTAGAGCGTTTCCTTGCGGCCGCTCCGCAGGGTGATCTCGAGGAATTTGTTTTCCTCGCGGCGCGCGAACTGTTTTTCCAGCAAGCCGTTCGATCAACTGATCGATCGCCGCGCCGATCCCACCGGCTTCTTTCGGAAGCGCGCCGTCGTACGGCAGATCGTCCGTGAGATAGATGCGGTAAATGTCGCGTGCACCCGCGCGGTTCGGCCGTTGCACTTTGATTTTCCGATCGATGCGGCCCGGCCGCAGAATCGCCGGATCGATCAGATCGGCGCGGTTGGAGGCGAGGATGATGACGACTTCGCCTAACGAATCGATCCCGTCCATCTCCGAGCAGAACATCGGCACGAGCGTGGAAAGAATGTTCGCGTGCCGCGAGGCGCGACGCGTCCCGAGAATGCTCTCGGCTTCGTCGATGAAGAGGAATGGCAGGAAACCTTCCCGCCGCTTCTCGCGCGCGGTCGCGAAGATTTCGCGCACCATCCGCTCGGACTCGCCGACCCACATGTTCAAGATCTCCGGGCCCTTCACGTGCATGAAGTATTCCTTCATTTCGTTGCCGGTTTTCTCGCGCAACTGGCGCGTCAGATTGTAAGCGGTGGCTTTGCCGATGAGCGTTTTCCCGCAGCCCGGCGGGCCGTAAAGCAGGAAGCCTTTCGGCGTCGCATGCTGGAATTTCGCGAAGAGTTCGCCGTGAATCAGCGGCAGCTCGATGGCATCCCGGATCGCCCGGAGCGCTTCCTCCTGGCCACCGACCTTCTCCCACGGCAACTCCGGCACGACGTCGAGGTAATGCTCGCGCGACTCCGGATGCGGCAGCGCTTCCAGCGCCATCCGGTAACTCGGATCCACCCGGACTTCGTCGCCAGATTTCAGCGCGGATTTCGCCAGCTCCGCGGAGCGCAGCAGAATGGTCGATTGCATCCCGTGCTCGCCGCCGACGCGCAGCCGATCGCTCCCGAGCACTTCGGTGACTCGCGTCACTGGCCCGGCGGTTTCGAAGCCAAGATCGCCCACGATCACGTAGGCTTCGTTCACCAGCACGCGCGTGCCTTTCTTCAGCTTCGCGCAATTTGATCCGCGGATCGACGTTGCAGTAATAATCCGAACCGCCGACGACGATGTGCGCCGTGTCGCGCGAAGGACTGCCGAGAAAGGTGCCGATGCGATTCGCGGGCGAGGTGACTTTCTTGATCACCTCTTCCAGCTTCTCGATCATTTGTCGGGCATCACCGATCATCTCCTCCTGGTCGGCCACGCCGGCGCGCATCGCGAGTAGTTCCGGCCGCAAAGGATCGCGCGGCGGCAACGACGCGACCATGCGATCAAAGGCTTGCAGAACACTCATCTGCTCAAAGCCGGAGACCGCGCCAAACTTCTCCAGGTTCTCTTTGGATTCGTCGCTCATCTTTCCTGCGTGGAATGTAAGTTTCGCCTCAGGCATGCGCAAACCAGCGGCCACCTGCGAGCGCGATGCTTCGTCAGCGCGAGGCACGTCCGCACCAAGTCGTTCGCGCGACGACAGAGCGCCGCTGCACCAGCTTGGAAATAACCGGTTGATGCGACGGTAGGCCGCGACCTACGGTGTCACGCTTTTCGCGAGGAGTCTTAGCTCAATTGGTTAGAGCGCCGCCCTGTCACGGCGGAGGTTGCGGGTTCGAGCCCCGTAGACTCCGGTCTTTCGATTCGCGCGCGGTCGCTGTGATATTCGTTAGCCCAGAAATGACAGTCGATTTCGATCAGGCGCTTTCCCCCCGTCTGTTCAAGACCGGTTCGGATGCTAATGCTCGCGAGTGCAACCAGACGAATATCACCGGAGTAACGATCAGGATGTGAAGCAGGCTGCTAATCATTCCGCCTATTACTGGTGTCGCGAGCGGCTTCATCACTTCCGCGCCCGTTCGCGTGCTCCACATGATCGGCAGCAGACTCGCGACAATCGTCGCAACCGTCATCACCTTCGGACGCAGTCGAAGACGAGCGCCCTCCTTCACCGCGGCAACGAGATCGGCATAGCCGAAGCTCGGACCAATTTGCCGGCGTTTTCGCTCAACCGCTTCCTGCAGATACACCACCATGACCACGCCAGTTTGAATCGCGGTACCGAACAGAGCGATGTAACCGACCCAGACTGCGACACTGAAGTTAAAGCCCATCAGGTATTGCAGAAACACGCCGCCACTCAACGCGAACGGCACCGCGAGGATGACGTGAGCAGCTTCCTTCGCGTTGCGGTAGATCACGTACAGCAGGAGGAAGATGATAAACAAGACGCCCGGCACGATAAGCCGCAGCGTCTTCGCGGCGCGGATCTGATTTTCGAACTCCCCGCTGTATTCGATCGTCATCCCCTTCGGCAGTGACGGGACAATCTCTTTGTTGATCCGCGCTTTCACATCCTCAACGAAACCGCCGAGGTCGCGATCCTGCACGTTTGCCTGGACGAAGACGCGAAGTCGACCGTTTTCACTGGCGATCTCGCTCGGACCTTCGACGCGATTAATTTCGGCAACTTGTCCGAGAGGAATAACTTTGCCGCTCGGCGATGAAACGAGCACATCTTTGAGTCGCGTGAGGTCTTCCCGTTCGCCTCGTTCCATGCGCACCTGGATGGGGTAGCGCGCGCGACCTTCGATCGTGGTGCCGACGTTTTTCCCTCCTAGCCCGGCCTCCACCGTGTCGAGAACGTCCTGAGCTTGCAGACCGTAGCGGGCCATCTGCTCGCGATTCACTTGCACTTCGATGAACGGCTTTCCTTGGACGCGGCTTGGAGCCACACCGGTTGCACCCGGGATGGTCTCAAGGATGCGCTCCACTTCGGTCACTTTCGCCTGCAATGCGTCGAGGTTGTCGCCTAGAATCTTTACGCCGAGCTGCGCTCGAATGCCGGTGGAGATCATCAAAACTCGCGCCTCGATTGGTTGAAGGAAGCCCGGAACCGCGCCGGGAACCTGGCGCATTTTTTCCATCAACTCATTGACGAGTTTTTGTTTCGTCATCCCGGCACGCCATTCGTTCTGCGGCTTGAGCATGATCGTTGTCTCGATCATTTCCGTCGGCGCGGGATCGGTTGCCGTATCGGCGCGCCCCAGTTTTCCAGCCACCGAGGCGACTTCGGGCGTCATCCGGAGAACACGATCCTGCCACGCCATGACGCGTTTGACTTCTGTCATTGCCGTCGCCGGAACAAATGTCGGCATGAACAAAAGACTGCCCTCGTTCAGCGGCGGCATGAACTCCTTACCAATTCCCGCGGTCAGTCGCTGCAGCGGTGGGATAGATCCGAGGAGCCGGTTGATTGGCCTCGGCAAGCCGAAGGCGATAATGACAGCAGCGAGCAGCAGCAAGGCAGCAACTGCGAGAACGGTCTTCCGCCGGCGCAATGCGAAATCCAGCGCGGGATCATAGAGACGCAGCAAGAACCGCATGACCACGTTGCGGTCTTCCGAATGGAACGGACCTCGCACAAGCCAGGTGCAGAGGACTGGCACGATCGTGACCGCGAGTAGCGTCGAGCCGACCATTGCGAAGGTCTTCGTGAAGGCGAGCGGATGGAAGAGCTTCCCCTCCTGTCCGGTGAGCGCGAATACCGGCACAAAGGCGAGGATAATGATCGCCATCGCGAAGAAGATCGGTCGGCCGACTTGCTTGCGACGCAGCGAGCACTACGTCAAAGGTTTCAGTCCGCGAAAGACGCGCACCCTTCGTTCTCTCCGCATCCTCGGCATGGCGGATGACGTTTTCCGTCAGCACGATCGCCGCATCGACCAGCACACCGATGGCAATCGCAATGCCGCTCAGCGACATGATGTTCGACGTGATCCCGAACTGCTTCATCAGGATGAATGAGATCAGGATCGAAACCGGCAGCGGCAACGTGACGATCAGAATCGAGCGGAAATGAAAGAGGAAGATGATGTGCGCGAGCGTGACGAGGAGAATCTCTTCAGTGAGCGCGTGCTTGAGCGTCTCGATCGTGCGATCGATCAACTCGCTCCGATCATAGAATGCCTTGATCGTGATTCCCGGCGGAAGACTCGGAGTGATCTGCGCGACCTTCTCTTTCACACGCCGGATCACTTCATGCGCGTTTTCACCGGTGCGCATCACCACGATGCCGCCGACCACCTCGCGACCATCGACGTCCAAAACGCCTCTGCGGAAATCGCCGCCCACCTCCACCCGCGCCACATCCTTGAGATAGACAGGGATGCCGTTGCGCTCCAAGAGCACGACCATTTCCAAGTCGCGAATGCTCTGGATCAGACCGATGCCGCGGACAATGAACTCCATTCCGTTTTCCTCGACTGTCTTTCCGCCAACATTCAGATTGCTGCGGCTCACGGCGTTCATCACCATGCCTAACGAGACGCCGAGCGTTCGCATCTTCTGCGAATCCACCTCAACTTGATATTGCTTCACGAATCCGCCGATGCTGGCGACTTCGGCAACGCCCTGCACAGCGTTGAGCTGGTACCGCACAAACCAATCCTGCAGCGAGCGGAGCTCACCCAAGATCGTAGCCGCCGTCTGGAGCATGCGCCGGATCGACGGCGAGATAATACTGATACACCCAGCCCAGCCCGGTGGCGTCTGGTCCGAGCTTCGCTTCCACGCCAGCCGGCAAGGTTCCGCCTAGATAGTTCAGCCGCTCCAAGACGCGCTGCCGGGCGAAGTAGTTATCGATGCGTTCTTCGAAAATGATCGTGATCAGCGAGAACCCGAACATCGATGTCGCGCGCACCGTTTTCACGCCGGCGAGTCCCTGCAGATTGACGGAGAGCGGATAGGTGACCTGATCCTCAACCTCCTGTGGACTCCGTCCCGTCCAGTCGGCGAAGACGATCACCTGGTTCTCGCTCAGGTCCGGAATCGCATCAACCGGCGTCGTCAAGACGGCGCGAACGCCGAGTGCGATGATTAGAAGCGTCCCACACGCAACGATGAATCGGTTGCGCAGCGACCACTCAATCAAGCGATTAATCATGGCGTTGGCTTATGCCGTCACTTCACTTCAGTGCCGCACTCCAGCATTTCTCTTCCCATGAATGGATTGCGCAGGCTTGGTGAGAACTGAATCCACTTCGCGTTTTTCGGGATGTCTTTCCCCGCTGTGTCGCTCATCGGACAGCGGAAGACTTTGAGTTTCGGGAAGTGCCCGCGAACGTGCATCGCGTAATCCGCGACTGCTTCGCTCAACGGAAGGAACGAGCTGCGCGCTGCTGCCAGATCAGACGCTGGTCCCTCTGGCCTCTTCATATCCGCTGAAAATCCCGCGGGCGTGGACGGCAGCTTCGACACCGCTGCGTTAAACGCGCCGAGGTCATCGCGAGCGAGAGTGTCGGCAAGGTCTGCGACCGCCTGCAGAAACCGCTCCAGCGCCTCGTGCTCAGCAGCGTTCATCTCCATCGCCGGATCGTGCAAAGGCGGCGACTCGTCGGCGGGTGCAGCGACGTTGAGCAAGTTGCGCCTGCCCGTCGACGAGCATGTTCCCGTTCGTGACTACTCGCTCGCCTTCCCGCAAGCCTTCGAGGATTTCCCAGAAATCGTCGCCCGGACGCCCGAGAATGATGCGCCGTTGCTGATACGCACCGGGCTGTTGCTCGACGTAAACGCGAGGATTGTTTCCGGGCCAGAGCACCGCCGTCCGCGGGACAGCGAGAACGTCGGGGGCGTCGAGTTCGACCGTCCCTTCCGCATAAAGCTTGTGCCGAAGCTCGCGATTGGGATTCGCGATCTCGACCCGAACGCGCGCCGATCGCGTCGCATCATCCATGTTCGGGTTGATGAACTTGATCTCGGCTTGGAAGACTTTGTCGGGCAGCGCAGGCGTTCGCACTGTCACCTTTTGGCCGAGCTTTAGCAGTGGCAGATCCTGCTCGTAGGCGACAAACTGAAACCACATCGTCGAAAAGTCCGCGATCTCGAAGAGCTTCTCTCCTTCCTGCACATACTGGCCTTCGTATGCGTAGCGTTTAACCACAGTCCCGGCGACTGGCGCGAGGATGTCGACGAAGATGTCGGTCTCACTGCGCTGATGCGCCTTAGCGATTTGATCCTTGCTCAATCCGAGCTGCTCCAGGCGCACCGCCGAGGCAGTGAGCATCGGGCTCGGCCCCTGCCCGTATGCGACCTTGTATTCGCGAATCGCGGCAATCAGGTCCTTGCTGTAGAACGTCGCGATTGGCTGGCCGGCCTGCACTTCCGCACCTTCGAAATTGATGAATAGCTTCTCAATTCGACCGCCTGTGAAGGCGCTCAGGATTCGGTGCTTCGAATCGTCATCTTCGATCATGCCGGCGACAGGCAGCGATCGCGCAAGGGACCGCCGACGCACTTCCGCCGTCTTGATGCTCGCAACGTTTGGTGCCCCTTCCGGAAGCATGACAATGTCTGTCGAGGGCCCGTTGCTCCCCTGCCCGCGACCTTCGTAAACGGGCACCAATTCCATCCCGCAGACCGTGCACTTGCCGGGCTTGTCCGACTTCACCCAAGGGTGCATCGGGCTTTGGTAGTCCAGAAAACTTTCCGGCTCTCCGTCGCTGCCGCTCGGGCCGCCTCATGCTGCCGGGCCGTGAGCCACCACGCAGCGAGCGCAATGGCGATTGCAACAATGAGCACCGCGACCGCGGTCCTGTGTTTGGCGAAATTAATTGAGTTCATAAGTGCCCAGCACTGCAAAAAAAGAGGGAGTTGTTTTCATTGATCCAAACGAACGGTTGAAGACACGGCATGCCCGCAAATGGGCACACCTCCGGCGTCAGCGTCCGTGGATCAGATGAGAAACGTGCAGAAGAGCACAGCTCGCGGAGCCGAATGCGCCGGAGCTTGTGCGATACGAAAATCGGTCCGACGAGTTGACTCGGCAGACACCGGCGCCAACACTTCGTGGAGCACCGGCGCGACCATCACAACCGGTTGCTGCGCCGATTGAGCGGTAGCAGAAGGCTTCACTGGATTTTGCTGCGGCAGCACGCACGACTTCATCGTCGCGCAGCAGTCGCACTTCGTCATGACGCCAGTCGGCATACTCATGCCGCACATTTGTGCAGGTGCTTGCCATGACATCGCAACCAGGGCGAGCAGCAGCAAGACACCGATTGCAAAACGTCTTCGCACGCTAAGTCGATAGCACGACCCCGGCCACCCGTCCACCCGGCTGATGAGCCGGGTTGTTTTGCGCGGGTGTTTAGTTGGCCGCTCGCCGAGAACAATAACGTCCAGACGTGGGCGCCCGGAAAAAAGGGAATTAGCGGACCTGCTTCACCTTCGGAATTTCACTGCGTGGCTCGCCTCTGGATCATTGCTCGCTTTTCGCCGACCATTGATCGCGTGTCTCCTTTCATTTCACCGGCGCCGATTCGGACGTGGATGGTCGTCCTGGTTGTCGCGCTCGGCTTGCCGCTCCCGACACGCGCGGAACCGATTCTTCCCATCGCGCCGGGGGCAACGTGGGAATACAAGGTCACCGACTCTTCGACGCCACTGGCCGCGCCTGCCAGCATGGTGGTTCGCGTCGATTGGCACCGAAACAGTCGAGGGCAAAGACGTCTTCAAGCTCGAAACACGCGCGAACGATGTGGTGCAGAAAACCGAACTCATCACGCTCGATGAGCGCGGAGTTTTTTGCCTGCGTCGAACCAGCGCTCATGGCAAGTCGGTCTCCTTCGAGCCGCCGCAGCGATTGCTTCCGGCGGAGCTAAAGCTCGGCGCCAAGTGGGAGCTGGATGATGAGGTGGCGGGCACGGAAATGCATCAGCAATTCACCGTGGCCGCGGAGGAGGATGTGGTCGTGCCCGCGGGAACCTTCCACGCCTACCGCTTTGAGGCCGAGGAGCCGTGGCCAATCTCGATCACCATCCAACGATGGTTCGCGCCCGGGACAGGATTCGTCAAAGACATCACGACCACGCGCGGTCCCAGTGGCCGGCTCCTGAGTCGCGTGACCAAGGTCCTGAAGAAATTTTCGCCGACGGCCGCGCCGTTGCCTAACGAGAGCCCGACATCGTCGCCCGCTTCTTCATCCGCGTCTCTTTCGCCGACGATGACGATCACGGTCGCCAAGGAACACGATGGCGAGCCAACGACCGAGTTCCGCTCGAATGCGCCAAATATTTTCGTGCGCTGGCAGGGCGAACATCTTCCGGTGGACGGCGATGGTCCGCGTCGCCTGGATCGCCGAAGACGTGGGCGATCTTGCCCCAGCGAACTTCATTGTCGATCAACTCGCGACAATCGTCGACGTGCCGGAATCGCGCGCTCAATTCACTCTCTCGCGGCCGAAGGATGGCTGGGCTGCCGGGAAGTATCGCGTGGAGGTGTATCTCGATGGTAAGCTTTTGCAAAGTGCAAAGTGACGATCATTGATTGAGCGCTCATCTTTTCTGTCTGATCCGAGAGCAAGCCACCAAGTCATGCACATCGAAACTCTAGCGGTTCACGCGGGCCATCGAGTGGATGAATCCAGCGGCGCAGTCTCAGCACCGATTCAGCTCTCGACCACTTTCGAGCGCGCGGCTGATGGGAGCTATCCGCGCGGTTTCGTCTATTCGCGCAGCGACAATCCCAATCGCCAGGCGCTCGAGCAGGCGATGGCCGCGTTGGAAGGCGGAGAGTGCGGCCGCGGCGTTTGGCTCGGGCCTGGCCGCGAGCGCGGCGATTTGCCAGGCGCTCGCTCCGGGGGATCACGTCGTTGCGCCAGTGGAAGCGTACTACGGCGTCACCAAACTCTTGCGCGATCTCATGCCCTGGGGTCTGGAGGTCACGTTTGTCGATATGACAAATCTGGCCGCGGTGGAAGAAGCGGTCCGTCCGCGCACGAAACTCTTCTGGACCGAGACGCCGTCGAACCCGCAGCTCAAGATCACGGACCTGGCGGAGGTCGCGCGGATCGCGCATGCCGCGAAGGCGGTTTGTGTTTGCGACAACACCTGGGCACCGATCGTCCAAAGACCGCTCGACCTCGGCGTTGATTTTGTCGTCCACTCGACCACGAAATACATCGGCGGACACTGCGACGTGACCGGCGGGGTGGTGATCGCACGCAAGGACGATGCGCTCTTTCGACGCATCCGAGAAAACCAGACGACCGGCGGCGGTGTCCCCTCGCCTTTCGATTGCTGGCTGACGCTGCGCGGATTGCGGACCTTGCCCTGGCGGATGCGCGCTCATTCGGAAAACGCGCTCCAGGTCGCCACGTTTCTTTCTCAGCATCCGCGCGTCGCGCGGGTGAATTATCCCGGACTCGCTTCCCATCCGCGGCACGAAGTGGCGGCGCGCCAGATGAGTGCGTTCAGCGGGATGCTTTCCTTCGAAGTCGCGGGCGGACGCGAGGCCGCGATGGCCGCGGCGGGTCGGACGCGCATTTTCATTCGCGCCACCAGCCTCGGCGGGGTGGAAAGTTTGATCGAGCATCGTGCGTCCATCGCGGGTGAAAGCCCGGACACTCCGCAAGGTCTCTTGCGCGCCTCCATCGGCCTGGAGCACGCGGACGATCTCATCGAAGACCTCGCGCAGGCGCTTGCCTAACGCTCTTTCGCTGCTCGCGATTCGAATACCAGCTCAAAATCGTTCCCAAGATACTTTTCGATCATGAGTTTCAGAGCGATCCTGTCGACCTTCGGGGAGGATTTGGGAGCAACAACCAACGTAATATTCTGCTTTCTGTACAAGCGCACCTCAGCGAACCGTGGGTCAGCGACTAGTGCCTGAAAGAGATGTCTGCGATTGTAATCGAAGCCCTTCTGCTCAGGCTCTGCCCGGAACGGACCTTCCTTGCGCCAGATGGCCCACGTCTGCGGGAAGTGCGTTCGGAAATACGTATCGAGCGCTTGCAGTTGCGTAATACTTCCCCCACCCGGATCAGCTTCAAGCCCTGAAAGGATTGACCACCGTTCGGTGGGAGGACGGCTCAACACAAAAGCTGCGAATCGCTCGTCGCCTATGACGTGCAGAATCCGCCACGGAATCTCATCCCAGTGCTGGTCGTTAGTGTGGTAGTCAGGACTCGAGAAAATTGTCCGAAGTGCGCCGAAATCACCGAGCAGAGCTCGTTCGAACGTCAATCGATAAGGTAGATGAGGCTTTGCTGAATTGTTTTCACATTCCACCAGGCAATACTGTCGAATGTACGCGCGCGACTCCTCGGCTGAGTGAACGTACTGCGGCGAGGCTGCACAGGCGATATTCAGTGTTAAAGCGAGAACAGCGCAGCAGTATTTCTTCACGACGCTATGAGGTTAGAATGTCCGGGAGCGGGGTCGAACGTCGGGGAGCGGGGGCGGAGTCGTGTCTAAACATTTGACATTTCCTAACGAGTGCTGAGGAACCACTCGACGAATTTCGGCAGCCCGACCCGCAGCGGCGTGGTCGGATTGTAACCGAGAAGTTTTCGCGCCTTCGAGATGTCCGCGCAGGTCATCGGGACATCGCCGGGCTGTTCGGGCAGGATCTTGATCTCCGCTTTGCGACCAACGGCGACTTCGATGGCCGCAATCAAATCCCGCAGCTCGATGGTTTCGCTTTCGCCGAGATTGAAGATATCAAAGAGCGGTCCTTCGTATTTCAGCGCAGCCATCACGCCCTGAATAATGTCGTCGATATAGGTGTAATCGCGCCGCGTCGTGCCATCGCCGAATTGGTTGATCGGCTGGCCCTCATGAATGCGCCGGGTGAATTGATGAATCGCCAGGTCCGGCCGTTGCCGCGCGCCGTAAACGGTGAAGAAGCGCAAGGCCACGATCCGCATCCGATACAGATGCGAATAGGTCGAGCAGAGAAACTCGCCGGCGATCTTGGTCGCCGCGTATGGGCTGATCGTTTGCGTGAGATGAAGATCCTCGGAGAACGGCACCACTTTCGAGACGCCGTAAACAGATGAGCTGGAGGCGAAGATGAACCGCTCGACACCGGTCATCCGCGCCGCTTCGAGCAGATGCAGCGTTCCGTTGACGTTGGTCTCGTAATAGAGCTGCGGCTGGCTGATCGATGGCCGCACGCCCGCACGCGCAGCGAGATGCACGACGACATCAAATTTCTCGCGATGAAATAATTCCCTGACCGCGGCCGCGTTCCGCAAATCGATTTGATGAACGTGAATCTGATCCGCGACAGCCGCGATGTTGGCCCGCTTGATTTGCGGGATCATAAAAGTCGTTGAAGTCGTCGAGAATTGAGACTTCGTGACCAGCGCCGAGCAACCTCTCGACGAGGTGCGAGCCGATGAAACCGGCGCCGCCCGTCACGAGAGTCCGCATCGCGCGACCGTAAAGATGAACCTCCGTACGAGCAAGGGCAGAACGAGCGCGACCGTGGTGGTGGCGATGCTGCTCGCGTTTCTGCTCGCGCTCGGCGCGGGACTTTATTTTCGCCTCGGACCGGAGTTGCGGCGGCCGGCGCGCGATCCGGCCTTCCAGACTCGTCTCACCGCTGGAACTGGCCTCGCTCCCCACGGCGACACGTTTCGATTTTCCCATCGGCAGCGAGCACGGCGCCCTCACCTACAATGCGCAGCCGTTCACGCAGAATCGCCATCTCGGCGACGACCTGAATGGCATCGGCGGCGAAAACAGCGACCTGGGCGATCCGGTCTTCGCCGTCGCCGATGGGCGCGTGCTTTTTGCCGGCGAGGTCGGACCCGGCTGGGGCAACGTCATCATCGTGCTCCACGCCCTGAAGGAGAATGGCGCACGCAAATATGTGCAGTCCTATTATGCGCACCTCCAGACCATCCTCGTCGCGCCGCGACAAGACGTGCACCGCGGCCAGCAGATCGGGACGATCGGCAACGCGAACGGGCGCTATTGGGCGCATCTGCATTTCGAAATGCGTGAATTCATCACGCCTTTCATCGGCCCGGGCTATCGACAGGACACGCGCGGCTGGATCAATCCGACCGAGTTCATCCAGCAGCATCGCGGCGCGCCGGAGGATGATGTCGGGAGATCACCCGCGGCTCAGCAGGTAGATCCAGTTCAGCAGAGCGGCAACGGCCAATAGCGCCACCGCGACCCGGCGCTCGTTCCGGCTGGCGAATGTCATCCGCAAACGCGGCGCTCCGCTGCATAAGACCGCGAGCGCATAAACGTCAAACGCCGCCATGCCGAAGAACGCCAGGGTGGCCAGCGGACTAACGAGCCAGGCCTGCCAAATCTCACCGTGCAGGAAAGCGCGGGCCGCGCGAGTCGAGCCGCAAGTCAGACACGGGATCCCGAGGAGCGCGCGAAAGTTGCATTGCGGCAGCGGCAAATTCAGCCAAAACCAAACCGCCATTCCACCCGCCGCGCAGCCGCTGACCGTGAGCCAGATCAACTCGTGATCGAGTTCGCCTGTTTGCAGATGGCGCAATTGCCAGCGCATGAGCGCAGCCTAATGCCAGAAGTTTGGCGCGAGGCTCCCGATAAGAACCGCCAAAAAAATCAGGCCCCCGCAGCATACCACCAGCGGCAGGAGGATCGCCACCACCGCCCGCCACGTGTCGGTTTCATGGGCACGCGCGAGGCCGATGCAATTGAGGACGAGGCCGGCCAGCCCAGCGAGGAATCCTCCGCAAATAGGGATTATCTGCAGGGCATTCGCCGAACCGCTGGCATAACAAAGAACGCGAAAGGTGGTTTCAAAAGATTGATTCGCGCCTCCGACGATCATCAAACAAACGTGCGCAATGGCAGCGCCGATGAATGTCCCCACGGCGAGAAAGATCGGAATCAGCAGAACGAAAAAGACCGAGCCTATGCCAAGCCCAAGCAAGCCCGCGACGGCATTTTCCTGACCGCTCATGATTCCGACCGACTTCATGATGAGCGAGAAACCGAGCGCGATCACCGCGCCCAGCGATCCGCAGAATCACCGTGTAACCCAGCGGTTCGCCCAACCCGCCTTCGCGCTTCATGATCGAGAAGGCTTCGACCGGACGGCCAAGGACCATCATCAGAGTATCGATGAGCGCATTGATGAGCGTGCGGCCCTCGCGGTTTTCCCACGGTAATCCTGTGCGCTCGGGCGTCGAACCGGAAGTGACGGCAACCGCCGGTTGAGGAACGGCGGCAGCAGCCTGCACCGGTGGCGGCGGCGGTGGCGTGCGAAAACTCTCCAGCTCTGATAACGGGCGCCACGCGGCCATCCCCTCCATCCAGCCGAGATCGGTGCCGATGAATTCGCCGCTGCGTAATCCTTCACGCACTTTTTCCTCATCGAAAACCCCGAGGGTCGCGCCGCTGCGGTTGACATGAATCATCGCCATATAGAATGCGTTCTAGGAAGCGCCGTCGGCGAAGTCAACGACGCAGGTTGAAATTGACGCACTCGTTAGTCCAAATCGCATGGAGTGCGCAGGCCGCGACTCAGCTGCGATTCGCACCCGGCTCGGCAGTATCGAGGGCGCGCCAGAAATACCACGCGGCGACAGATCGATAGGGTCGCCATTTTTCACCGATGCGTTGGAATTCTTTCGGCGTGGGCAATTTTCTTTTGCCGAAGGTTTTGGCGTAGCCTTTTTGCACGCCGAGATCCGTCACCGGCCAGACATCGAGTCGCCCCAGGTCGAAAAGGAGGAGCATCTCCACCGTCCAACGCCCGATGCCACGCACGGCCGTCAGGCGCTCAATGATTTCCTCTTCGCTCATGCGGGCGAGCGCGGGACCGGACGGAACGGTCCCGTCGATGGTTTTCGCCGCGAGGTCTTTTATTGCTTTCGTCTTCGCGCCAGAGAGACCGCAGGCGCGCAACTTCTCGTCCGGAGTGGCGAGAATCTGTTTTGGATCGAGCCACTTCCGCCGCGGGTAAAGCGCGCGCACCCGGCCCCAGATGGTCGCCGCCGCTTTGCCACTGAGTTGCTGATAGGCGATCGACTCGGCCAGGGCGTCGAATGGCCTAACGAGAACACTTGCCGGCAACACGAACGGCCTGGCGCGCGCGATCAGCGCCGCGAAGCGGGGATGAGTTTGCGCGAGATGTTGCGCGGCCAGCGCTGGGTCGGGCCTTTCCATCACGACAGATCGCCAAGAGCAGGAGCAGTTGCAAATTACTGCTCGATCCGGCGGAGCAGAATCGCCGCGCCCATAAAAGTAATCACAGTTCCGAGGCAAAGGACCGCCAGGCTTGGAGCGTAAAACGCGAAGCCGGCGTGGTAAAGATTCACCAACCGAAAGGCGCGACAGAAATGGGTCAGCGGGAAGAGCTCGGAAATCGCGCGGATCCCGGCGGGCAGTTGCTCGAGCGGAGCGAAGGCTCCGGAAAGAATGAAAACCGGGAGCAGGAAAAAAACGGAGAACTGGATCGCCTGCGTTTGGGTGCGCGAGATGGCGGAGATGAGCAATCCAAGGCCTAACGAACAGAGCAGAAAGAGGAAACAGATCAGCGCGAGCGCGCCCGAGTTGAAAAATTTCACCCGGAAATGCCAGCCGCTCAGGATCATGATGACCAGAATCAAGAAAACCGAGATGGCCAGATAGGGCAGGATCTTGCCGATGACGATTTCACCGCGACGAAGCGACGTGACCATCAACTGGTAAAGCGTCCCCGACTCCCGCTCGCGCGCGATCGTGCAGGCCATCAGCGTGACGGTGATGAGCTGCAGGATGATGCCGATCACTCCCGGGAGGACGTAATCGATGAAGCGCTCATCCGGGTTGTAGAGCACGTCGCCTTCGATTTTCCACGGGGTCATGGCGGAGACGAATTGGTTGCGCACTTCGATCGGCAATTTTTTCGCCATGTCGAAGACTTCCTCGGGCAGATCGTCGATCATCACTTCACGCTCGTTCATCTGAAAATCCCCGAGCGTTTTTTGGAGTCTGCCCTGCAGTTGCTCAGACGCGTTGGTGTCGCCGCCGTCGAGATAGAACTGCAGTGGCAAAGGATCGCCGTTCGTTAGGCTGGCACTCCAGCCCTCGGGAATGACGAGCGCTCCGCGCACGCCTCGGCCGAGCAAATCCTCCTCGCCACCGACCGTGGGCGATTGTTGCTTCCAGGCGAAGGTGTCAACGGTCAAGGCCAGGTCGATGAAACGTTGAGTGCGTGGAGTGTCATCCTTGTTGATCAATAGGGCCGGGATTCCCTTGCGTTTCCGGGATTCGAAGGCGTGGCCGAAGATCAGGGTGAAAACCGGAGGCAGAATGAGCAGCAAGAGGAGCACGCGCCGGTCGCGATAGATATGCAGGAACTCCTTGTAGGCCACACTGGCGATCGCGCCGAAGGAGCTTCGATTCATGGCGCGAGCGGTTTCAAGAGCGCGCCATACCCTTGCGAGTAGGCGGTAAAAACATCCTCCATATCCGGCTCGACCCAGCGTTCGTCGAGCCAGCGCAGATCCTGGAAAGGCCAGTTCTCCTTCCATCGCGCGACCAGTCGTTCGGGTTCCGCGGCGTAAATCCGCAGACTGCCGCTGCGTAGAGAAACCCCAAGCACGTCCGGTTCGTCACGGAAACGAACCAGCCCTTCCATTACCGGATCGACGTCGATCTCAAGCAGCTTGGTACTGAAGCTGGATTTGAAGGCGCGCGGCGCGGCCTTCGCGAGCAGCCGCCCCTGATCGATAAAGCCAACATCCGTGCAGCGCTCCGCTTCATCCATGTAATGGGTGGTGATGAAGACGGTGATGCCATCGTGACTCAAGTCATAAAGCAGGTTCCACATTTGCTGCCGATGGACCGGGTCGAGTCCCGAGGTCGGCTCGTCCAGGAACAGGACCGGCGGCTGATGCACCAGGGCGCACGCGATCGCGAGCAACTGTCGCACCCCGCCCGAGAGACTGCCGGCCGGCACACTGCGCTTCGTTTCGAGATCGGTTAGGGCCAGGAGGCGAGTGATCCGCCCCTCAATCTCGCGGCGCGGCACCCGGCAGGCGCCGGCGAAAAAGCGCATGTTCTCTTCCACGGTCAGATCGCGATAAAGGCTGAAACGCTGGGCCACATAGCCGAACTTTGTCCGGACGGTGTGTCTCTGTTTCCAGACATCCAACCCGGCGATTGCCCCCCTCCCCCCGCTCGGTCGGACCAGGCCGCAGAGCATGCGGATGGTGGTCGTCTTTCCGGCGCCGTTGGCTCCGAGGAATCCGAAGATCGAGCCCCGCTCAATCGCCAACGTTAAGTCTCGCACCGCCTGCGTCTGACCATAGGCCTTACTCAATCGATCGAGGGAAATCACAGATTCGGTCATGGCAGCCGGACAGCACCGCACTATGCCGTCATGTGACCGAAAGCAAAATCACGCGACGCGCTCTGCCAGAATAACCAGCGCCGCCGCCGCTTCGCATCCGATATGATTTTCCCGAGGCGTTTTTGGATTCCTCTGCTTGCAAAGCAGGCCAACGCCGCAAGAGTTCGTCCAATGTCACCGATCATTTTCAGGAGTCGAATAATTGTCGGAATCTGGGCACTGATCGCATTTTTCGTCGGCGGGAAACCACCTGTCGCCCGGGCCGACGCCGTGGCCGAGTTGGCAAGTTTTTCGGTTTTTCCGAGAGCGAATCTCGCTCAGCTCAGCAAGGGCGAATACAAAACGATGCGCAGCGGGTTCGGTGGAAACGCGACGCTACCTGGCCGTGCAAACCGCTTTTGTCGTGCCGGGTTCTCCCGCCGAGACCTTGGCGAAGATGCGGAGTTGGAACCCGGCAAGGTATCCGGAGTTGAAGGTTTTTCTTCACAGCGAAAGCGCGACGGATTTTTCCCAGCTCCAGAAGGCACCCGCGAATTCTGCCGTCGCCTATTTGGCGAACGCAACTGCCGCAGCATTCCTCCGATCTGCAACTCAGCGCCGCCGAAATGAAGCAGCTTCCCGGGAGCGGCGCGGGTAGTGAGATGTCCGGAATCATCGCCAGCACTTGGGCGAAAATTTTGAGCGCGCGCGCTCAGGCGTTCGCTTCGGGCGGAAGCTCCGCGCAACCTCCCTACGATAACGTCTCACCGCCGGTCCGCCCCGGGGATGAGTTGAGCGGACTCCTGCGGGGCCAGGAAAAAATCCGGCGGCAATTTTCGGGTTTCCTCGAAGGCACAGGCATCGGGCGAGGCGGGGGATCGATCAAGCCGGAGATGTATTGGGAACTGCTGAGCGTGGACCAAAAGGGCGTGCTCACGCTCGGCGCCTCCTACAGCCGAACCGGCGCGGCCGGAACAATTCAGACCGCGAACGCGCTCTACTATGCGAGCGGCGGCTACTATGTGGGACTCGTCTTGCAGCAACTCTGGCCGGTCGAAGTGGATGGTCGCGCCTCGACTCTGATTTGGCGTGGCGACCTGATTTCTTCCGGCGCCGTCGGACCGCTGCGCGGGATCGAGCGTATCGCGGCGGAATCGACCATGATCAAAGACGTCGCCAAAGCAATCGCGCTCTTTCGCCGTGAAGCCGGCGCTCGTTAGCGGGCTCGACACTAATCTGCTACGTTTTCTGCATGAAAACTTTCTTACGCTTCCTCGGCCTGGTTTCTTGCCTCGCCACCGGAACCGCCTTCGCCGAGATGTTGGAAGCGCCGGCCGATGAAGGAATCGATCCACTTGGATTTCAATTCGATTTCCTGGGTTCTTACGTCGGCAATGGCGATGTGCAGCGCGGCTCGCGTGAGATCAACAACTTCAACGAATGGAATTTCGAAGCGCGCTTCCTCGCCCTGCCGCGCACCAAGATCGGGATCCTCCGTCTCGGAGCCTATTATGAGGCCTACGCCTTCGGAATTCCAGATGGCGCTCAGGTGCCGGATCGATTGCAATCGCTCGTGGCGATCGTCGGATTGGATACGAAGTTTTCCGATTCACTTCTCGTTAGGTTGGAAGCCCACCCCGGCTACTACTTCGCAAACGATCTGGCCGGAAAGGATTTTAACGTTCCGTTCCTCATCGGCGGCACCTACCTTTACAGCTCGACCTTGCAGTTCGTTTTCGGAATCGCGGTTGATTTTTGGAGCGAATATCCGGTTCTCCCCGGCGGCGGCCTGCGCTGGAAATTTGCTCCGCAATGGGTTTTGAACGCAACCGCTCCCACCCCGCGGCTCGAGTACGAAGCGAATCGCAACCTCACGATCTACGCGGGCGGTGATTTTCGTCAGAAAAACTACCGCGTCGGGAATGATAATGTCGGCGACGCCAGCGAACCCGGAAACCTGAACAGCGCCATCCTCGCCTACACCGAAATTCGCACCGGCGCGGGCTTGACCTGGAAGATCAGCGACGCCTGCAAACTGGAAATCGAAGGCGGCTATGTGCCGCGCCGCACATTCGACTATTACCGCGCCGATATCCGCTACAAATCTGACGGCGGTGCACCCTACGGTGCACTCTCCCTGGACGTGGTCTTCTAGCTCAGCGCGCGACGTCGTGCGCTCGGGGGACGGAGTGCTTCCAGCCACGCCGTGATCCGTGTCGCGGGACCATGCCGCGCGCCGCAAAGTCATTCACCGCATCCCGGATCGCATCGTCGAGCGGGACGGTTTCATAGCCCAGTTCGCGTTCGGCTTTCTCGTTGCTGGAGAAATGCGGACCACGCGACATCTGCACCGCTTCACGCGTGACGAACGGTTTCCACTTGGGCGAGAAGCTGGCCGCCGTCTCGCTCAGGCAAGCGCTCGCGCGACTGAGCCAATGCGGAGCGTAAAGGCGCGGAGCGCGATGCTCTCCGAACGGCTCCAGTTTGTGCAGAAATTCGCCTAACCACAGGTTGATTCCGCCCAGCAAATACCGCTCGCCCCTTTCCCCGCGCACCATCGCCAGGAGATGACCCAGCGCACAGCGCCGCACATCAACGAAATTCAATCCGGTGCGTGCGAGCATCGGGATCCTTCCATTTAGAAATTGCACGACGATCATCCCGGTCGGCGTCGGCTTTAGATCATGTGGTCCGATCGGTGCGGTTGGGAGCGCGATAACGATCGGCCATCCCGCCTCGGCCCGTCGTTGCGCTTCGCCGAAGGCTTCGAACTTGGAACGCTTGTAGGGCCCATGAAAGGTCGCCGGCGAGGCGAGCCGGGTTTCGGTCGCGAGGCGCGCCAAGGTGCCTCCTTCCAGGATTCCCGTGGTGCTTGTGTAGACAACGTTCTCGATCTCCGCTCCCTTGGCGGCGTCCAAAATGTTGATTGTGCCCTGCACGTTGTTCGCAAAGATCTCCCGCGAATCAGGCGCCCAGAAACGATAATCGCCGGCGAGATGAAAGAGGTAGCGGCATCCGCGCAGCGCCTCGTCAAGGCTCGCACGACGCAGCAAATCGCCTTCGAACCACTCAAATGCTTCCGGCCCGGTCTCGGTCGCCGGGCGCACCAGCGCACGCACCTCGGCGCCTGCTTCCACCAACAGTTCGGCCACATGCCAGCCGATGAAACCGGAGGCGCCGGTGACGAGCACACGTTGCCCGGCGAAAAAGGCGGAGACGTCGGGCGGGATCATGAGCGTTCTTCGAGCGCGGGCAGGACTACATCCCGCGCGCGCACGATGTCCTGAGGGAAATCTATCTCGGTCCAAGGCATGCCGGTGACATCGTTGTAACAGAAGCGATCCGCCAAGACCAGCGCCCGCAACACATCATCGTACGAATCGCAAACCTCCCGGCCTGCGGCGCGCGCGCGCGTTTCGTCTATCAGCAAAGGTAAATCGTGCGGGACAATCTTGAAGAACCCAATCGACTCGCCAACCAAATCCGCATCGCCGGTCCACTTTTTCCGAAACTCAAAAGGGCGACCATTTCTTCACCGGCACGAGGACGGGATCATCATCGCTCGTGGAATATTCCCGATCCAGGAGCAACGTCGTCGCGTCGCCGGAATGAATCAGCCGCTGCAGCATCTGCGCGGGATAAAGCACGTCGGCATCCATCAATAAAATCGGCTCCTGCATTCCTTCGATCTCCGGCAGCGCCGCCGCCAAACTGAGGACACTGCCCTCCTGGTAACGCTCGTTCACCCGCTCGCGAATTCTCAATCCATGGCGCTCGCAGATCCCGGGCAGAACCGCCGCGATTTGCTCGCGCAGATAACCGGTTACCAGAACCACATCTTCCACTCCGATTTCGCGCAATCGCAAAGCGTGCCACTCGAGCAACGTGCGCCCACCAAATTCGAGCAGAATTTTTGGCGAGTTCGCTCCGAGACGAACTCCCCTTCCCGCCGCGCAGATGATCGCCTTCAAACCGTGGCTCCGTTCGTTCTCACCGGAATTCGAAGAGACAACCCGCCGGCGTAAAGAAACATCCCACCGATAAGGGCGTAGACAATTTCGCGCCCGCGACGAATGATCGCGTAGGAAATGCCCAGTGCCGGCGGCAATCCAAAAAGGTAGGAGAGGAAGACGATCCCGCTCTCCTGCACGCCGAGCGCGCCCGGCACGAAGATGCCCAGCGCCTTGGCCACGCTAATGAACGCCTCCACCGCCAGCGCCTGGCTGAAATCAATCGGCATTCCCAGCAGATGCGAGACGAGTAGAATTTCGAGGCTGTCGGCCAGCCAACCGGCAAAGTAAGTCGCGGTGCTGAGCAGGAAATGGCGGCGATCCTTCCGGTAAAACTCGAAGATGCGATCATCGAGTTGCCCCAGGCTTTCGGCACGGCTGGTCAAAGCACGCATCGGCACTAACGAGACCAGCGTGCGGAACATGCCGCGCTGTTGCAGCCAAAAAAGCGAGATCACGATGCAGGTCGCCAGCGCGGTGATGGCGAGCATTCCAAGGCGCGCAGGCGATTTCTCCGGCAGAATGCTGGCGCCCACGATTGCACCCGCGGCAATGAACGCCACCTGCGCAAAAGTCTGCGCAGTTTTCCCGGCGACCACGCTGGACGCACTCCGCACCCGCGGCACACCGAGCTTGTAAAGCAGTTGCACCTTCGCCGCCTCCCCGCCGATGTAAGCCGAGGGCAGAACTGTGTTAAGCGATTCCCCCGCCCAGCGAGTGCGGAACAGAGAGCCGAAGCCAACGCCCGGCACTCCTTCCGCACCGAAAGCAAAACGCCAACCCAGCGTATCGAGCAGATAAACGAGCCCGAACGGCAACAGCACCACCGGCGCGAACCAGCCAAGATTTGAGAAAGCGCGCGCGATTTCGCCGACACCCGCGCGCTGGACGAACCATGCGAAGAGCACCAGCCCGAGCGCTGCGATCGAAAGTTTGAGCGCGAGTTTCATGCCGGCTCGCGCGACATCTCGGAACTCGCGCGACCGCCATGCAGAAGAAGGAGCGCAATCCAGAAGACATGAACGCCGATCCCAGCCAGCCAAAGAAACAGATCCATCCGACCGAAGATCGCGAGCACCAGCAGCAGGACGGAAAAATCGCGGTTGGCCGTCGCGTCGAGCAGCTTGTTCAAAAGCGGGCCGCGCTGCGCGACGGGTTGCCGCAGCGCGCGGACGATCACCGCGAAGCTAAGCAAGAACACCAAGCGCTGCACTCAGACCGAGCGCGATGGCGGGCATGGAAGGGTTGAGGCGCGAGACGCCAATCCCGATCGCCGCAAATACGCTGAAGTGCACGACCTGATCGCCACCGAGATCGAGCCACTTGCCCACGCGCGATTGTTTGCACAGAGCACGAGCGAGATCGCCGTCCACGCAATCGATCACCGCAGAAAGCTGCAAGACGAGTGCCCCCAAAACGAAACTCCCGGTGGCGAAAAACCAGGCCGAGGCCACGCCGATAATAATCGAGAGGACCGAGACCTGGTTCGGGGAAACCGGCGTGTGCGCAAGAAATTTCGAAAGTGGCCGGCCAAGCGGACGATTGAAGAAGCGATCTACCAACCCATCAGCAGAGCTGGTAAGCGACGCCCAAAGTTTCCGTTCCGCGTCGCGCGCTGAGGCTTCGTCGGTGACAGCGCACGCCACTCCCACGGCCATCACCGCCGGCGGATCGGATGCACTCATCCTCACAGGCAGCGGCGCACCATCTCTGGCGATCAGTCGGCCACGAGCTTCGATCACACGCGCAAGATCCCGAGACTCGACCACTGCTCCGCCGTTGATGAGCAGAAGCGCGCTTTCGCTCTTCGGGATTTCTGGAACGGTCTTGGTTGCAATCCCCATCGCCTGCGCACGAGCGAGTGTCGGTGCGGTTTCGCAAACCAGAAAAATCGGGGAGCATCCGGCGCGATGCGCGGTCACCACCAGACGATCAAGGAGAGTGAGCCCGCCGACTTCAAGATTGCTCGTGCTGTTATCGCAGACCAGGACGGCGGGAGTCTTGCTCACTGCGCCGGCTCGCGCTTGCCGGCTCCGAAGACACCCCGGAGTCCGAAATAGGCAACCGCATCCTTCATATTGGAAATGAAACGCATGAATGGATTCATCTCTCCCGAAGTGACAAACTGCATCGAGATGACGTAACGGGTTTCGCCCGCCTTCACCGGAGTCACGCTGTGATAAACCTTGTCGCCGTTAAAGAGGACGAGCATTCCCGGAGTCATTTTTAACTCCAGCTTTTCCACCTCATGGCCCGGTTGCGCGGTGTGTAAGTGGCAGAGCAGGCGCGAGCTCGAGTCATCCTTGAATCCAACGAGCAAAGTCCAGCGCCGATCCTTGTAGTACGAGGTGTCGTAATGGAACCCCATGTGATCGCCCTCCTCGGTGTAGGCGTAGAAGGCGCAGCGATGCGGATCGTTCGGCGGACATTCCTGCATCTCCGCGCCGACAATTCTGCGCAGAAATCCGAGCAACTGCCGGCTGTGATAAACGTCGGTAATCGCGGGCGCCACTGACCGCACCGTATCATAGGCCACGCTTCCGCCTTTCTTGTGACCCGGCAGATAGTTGCGGTGGATTTGCGGCACGAGCATCGGGAGCTGCGCTTCCCATTGTTCCAGGACAGACGACGGCAGGAAATCCTCCACGACTACGAACTCATCCTGCTCGAGGTAACGTCGTCCGAGCGCACTTTCGTCTTGCGCGCCGACGGCTTCGCGGATGAGGTCGTCGATCGGAGGAGAAGCAGTTGTCAGCATGGCGACGGTTTGAATCGTTTTAGTTACAATCCCGCGAGCGGCGGCGTCAACCTTTCCGTGGTAATCTGGCCGCTCCTTCCATGACTGCACCCGTGAAATCCGAAGTGAGCAAGACCACACAATTCCGGGAACTGCTGCGCTCCGGGCGGCTCGAGTTCCTGATGGAAGCGCATAACGGACTAAGCGCGCGCATCGTCCAGGAAGCCGGCTTCCGCGGCATCTGGGCGAGCGGGCTTTCCATTTCGGCAGCGCTCGGTGTGCGCGACAACAACGAAGCGAGTTGGACGCAAGTGCTCGAAGTGGTCGAGTTCATGAGCGATGCCACCTGCATCCCGATCCTGCTCGATGCCGACACCGGCTACGGAAATTTCAACAACATGCGCCGCCTGGTCACCAAGCTGGAGCAGCGCGGCGTCGCGGCGGTTTGCATCGAGGACAAACTCTTTCCGAAAACGAATTCGTTCATCAAGAGCGAGCGACAACCGCTGGCGGAGCTCGACGAATTTGTTGGCAAAATCAAAGCGGTCAAAGATGGGCAGCGCGATCCGGACTTCTGTCTCGTCGCGCGGCTCGAAGGTTTCATCGCCGGCTGGGGCCTGGATGAAGTGCTGCGCCGCGCCGAAGCTTGTCACGCCGCCGGAGCCGATGCGCTCTTGATTCACAGTAGGAAAACAACGCCGGATCAAGTGCTGGCCTTTGCCGATGCGTGGAAAGGGCGATGTCCGCTCGTTCTGGTGCCGACGACCTACTACAGCACTCCAGTGGAAGTGTTCGAGCAGGCCGGAATCAATCTCGTCATCTGGGCGAACCAGATCGTGCGCACTTCGATCGCCGCGATGCAGGCCACGAGCCGCCGGATTTTCGAGGAGCGTTCGGTGCAGAGCGTGGAAGATGCGATCGCACCGGTACGGGAAGTGTTCAGGTTGCAGAACGCGGATGAGTTGATGGAAGCAGAAGAGCGTTATCTGCCGAAGACACCTGATTCGGCGCGCGCGATCATCCTCGCTGCCAGTCGTGGGAGCGAGATGGGAGACGTGACCGCGGGGATCCCAAAGACGATGGTCTCAATCGGAGGCACGCCGCTGCTGCACAAGCTGGTCGCGCAGTTCCGGGCTTCGGGCGTTCGTCGGGTGGTCGTGATCCGCGGTTACGCGGCCGACAAAGTGCACGCGCCAAACGTGGAATTTGTCGAGAACGAGGACTTCGAAGGCACCGGCGAACTGCTGTCGTTGAGCAAGGCGATGGCTTATCTCGAAGGCGATGCTGTCCTCTCCTTCGGCGACATCCTGTTTCGCAAACACATTCTGAACAATCTGCTCGCCGAACAGCACGACATCGTCATTGCGGTCGATGCGGCGTGGGAGCGCCGGCACGGCTCTGCGGGATATGTCGACTACGTCACCGCGACCCGGCCCTACTCTCTGCGCTACGACGAAGAGGAGGCATTTCTTACCGCAGCGGGGCCACATCTTCAGCGGGACGCGATTCACGGCGAATGGATCGGGTTGATCAAGACCAACAATCGCGGCTCGGATAAAATCAAAGCGGCGCTGGCGGAGCTTTCAACCCGGAGCGACTTCCGCACGCTGCGCTTTGATGATTTGTTCAAGCACCTGATCGCGAAACAGGAACCGTGCAGGTGCTTTACATCACCGGCCACTGGCTGGATGTGGATGATCTCGACGACCTCGCGCGCGCGCAGGCTTTTTAAGAGTGATCAGCGCCGCGTCTTTCATCGAACATTTGCGCGGCCTCGGCTACTCGCAATACGCGGGCGTGCCCTGCTCGTTCTTCACCTCGTTCCTCAATTATGTGATCAACGATCCGACACTCGATTACGTCGGCGCGACCAGCGAAGGCGAAGCCGTCGGCATCACACTCGGCGCAGCACTGGCGGGACGAAAGACGGTCACGATGTGTCAAAACTCCGGCCTCGGAAACATGGTCAACCCGCTGACTTCGCTCAATTACCCATTCCGCATCCCGACGCTGCTCATCGTGACCTGGCGCGGTCAGCCCGGCGTGAAGGACGAACCGCAGCACGAGCAGATGGGACGCATCATGCACCAGATGCTCGACACGCTCGAGATTCCCTGGTTGCCCTTTCCGCAGGAGCGAATCGGAGATCGCCGGCGTGATGGCGCAAGCGGAAGCGAGCATGCTGGAACGCGAGCGGCCGTTTGCGCTCGTGATGCCAAAAGACTCGATCGCCCCGCATGACCTGTCCGCGCGGAGCAAGCCGCCGCGTGTGGCGACGGATCGGCGAGAGAATTTCTCCGCGGAGGAAAAGCTCACGCGAACGGAGGCGCTCGAATTAATTCTCGACAATCTGGAAGGCGACGAAGCGATCATCGCGACCACCGGAAAAACCGGGCGGGAATTGTTCACCATCTCAGACCGGCAGAATCATCTCTACGTCGTCGGCGGCATGGGCACAGCGTCGGCCATCGGTTTCGGTGTTGCGCACGCGCTGCCGCGGCAGCCGGTGGTCGTCATCGACGGCGATGGCGCCGCGCTCATGAAAATGGGCTCGCTCGCGACGATTGGATTTCACCAGCCGCAAAATTTCCTTCACATCATCCTCGACAACGAAGCGCACGATTCCACCGGGGGACAGCAAACGGCGTCGCCGGTTGTGCGTTTTGCAGAAGTCGCCGCAGCCGCCAACTATCGCTCCGCTTTCGCGCTCGATCGGCGTGACGACATCGCTGAAGCCGTCCGCGAGTTGCGACGACGCCCCGGGCCCTCACTCCTGCACGTGAAAATACGTCCCGGGTCGCCGGAGAAACTAGGTCGCCCAACCGTGAAGCCGCATGAGGTGAAGGAACGGTTCTCGGCCTTCTTGCTACAGACAACGGTGTCCCAAGCGTGTCATCCTGAATCGCGAAGACGATGAAGGACCTCTCACAGGCTGCGGTGCATACGCAAGAAGTTGACGTGACCAATCGGCGCGGGCGAGGTCCCTCGTCGTCTTCGCGACTCGGGATGACCTCCTTGCCATGAGCGATCCCCTTCTCTTCACGCCCGGTCCACTGACCACCAGCGCCACCGTGAAAGCTGCGATGCAGCGCGACCTTGGCTCGCGCGACACCGAGTTCATCAATCTCGTCGCCGAGATCCGGCGCGAGCTGCTGCAGATCGCAGGTGTCTCGCAAGAGAGTGGCTACGAAACGGTCTTGATGCAGGGCAGCGGGACGTTTGCGATCGAGGCCGTGCTTTCGTCGGCGATCCCGCCCGATGGCCGACTGTTGATCCTGGCGAACGGCGCCTACGGCGAACGGATGGTGCAAATCGCCGAGCGGCTGAAGATCGCACTTCCACGTGCAGCGCTGGCCGGAGAACGAATCGCCGGACCCGGCCACGGTCTTGCAGTTGTTAGGCGAAACGCCACCGGCGACGCATGTGGCGATCGTCCATCTCGAAACGACAACGGGCATCCTGAATCCGCTCGACCAGATCGCGCGGATCGTGCGCGAACACGGTTGCCGTTTCATTGTCGATGCGATGAGCAGCTTTGGCGGCGTGCCCCTCGATCTCGCCACCTTGCAACCCGACTACCTCATCTCTTCGGCTAACAAATGTCTCGAAGGCGTGCCGGGTTTCTCGTTCGTGATCGCGAAACGCGAAGCATTGGAAGCGACCGCAGGCTACGCCCGCAGCCTGAGTCTGGATCTGCTCGCGCAATGGCAGGGTCTCGAGCGCAACGGGCAGTTTCGTTTCACCCCGCCGACGCACGCCCTGCTCGCCTTTGCCCAAGCGCTGAAGGAACTGCGCGAGGAAGGAGGCGTCGCCGCGCGGGCCCAGCGTTACCGCGCGAATCACGAGGCGCTGCTCACAGGGATGCGCGAACTTGGCTTTCGCGAGTTCCTCGCCCCAGAGCGCCAGAGCGACATCATCACTTCCTTTCGCTATCCCGATAATCCCGGTTTTCTTTTCGAAGAATTTTACCAGCGCCTCGCGGCAAAAGGATTCGTTATCTATCCCGGCAAAGTCAGCCAGGCCGATTGCTTTCGCATCGGAACCATCGGCCGCATTTCCAGCGCGGACGTGCAAGCGCTCGTCCGTGAAATTGGCCACGCGCTTGCGGGGCCGGAATTCGAATAGTTAGATGACGAAATGAAAACACTCCATCATTTTTCTGGCGACAGTTCTTCTCTCCCTGGCTTCTGCGAACGCGCAGACCGCTTACATTAAAGAGATCGAGAAATTTCAGCGCGACCAGGAAAGCGACCTGAAAAAAGATGACGGCTGGCTCACGGTGGCGGGACTTTTCTGGCTGAAGGATGGCATCAACACCGTCGGCGCCGGGCCGGCTTTCGATGTTCGATTGACCGACAACTTCAAACTTGGAAAGTTCGGCGAGATAGATTTCCACAACGGCGCGGCGACCCTCAGGGTGGAAAATGGAGTCGAGGCGCAGAGCGACGGGAATAAGATTTCCACGATTGCGCTGGTCTCGGATGAAAATGGGAAGCCGACCAAAGTGCAAATTGGCAGCCAGACGTTTTACCTTATCAAGCGCGAAGATCGCTTCGGCATTCGCCTGAAAGATAACGACAGCGAGACGCGTCGGGCTTTCAAGGGATTGAGCTGGTTCCCGATTGACGAGAGTTACAAGGTCACGGCCCGCTTCGAAGCCTTTCCCGCGCCGCAGGAAATTCCCATTCCGAATGTGCTCGGTGGGAAATTCAAAATGAAGAGCCCGGGCATTTTGAAATTCAGTCTGAAGGAGAAAGAATATTCACTGCAACCGGTGGTGGAAGAAGACGCCAAGCTTTTCATCATCTTCCGCGATGCCTCGAACCTGACGGAGACCTACACCGGCGGCCGCTTTCTCTATGCCGATAAGCCGGTGAACGGACAGGTCGTGCTTGATTTCAATCAGGCCGTGAATCCCCCGTGCGCTTTCACCCACTTTGCGACCTGTCCGTTACCGCCGCCGCAAAATGATTTGCCGCTCGCCATCCAGGCCGGCGAGAAGCGAGCTGATCATTAGCAAATCTGATTCGTGAGCGTCTGCCCCGTTTCTCCCAAAATGAGGACTCTCAAGCTCTTGGGGTTGCCCTGATTTTTCGGAGTAATATCGGGCGGCGTCATCCAGCACCATTGGGCCCGCGTGAGGCGGCCCGCGGCCTCTGATTCTGCCGCGTGATTGACATCGCGCTGACGACAGGCTGAATGGGACGCATGGACTGGGATGAGATGTACCGAAAAGGCGAGGTGTTCTGGGATAACGGCGCGCCGTCGCCGCCGATGAAGCAGTATCTGGAGCGTCATGCGGTGCGTGGGCGCGCGCTGGTGCCGGGCTGCGGCCGCGGGCATGAGGTGGCGCTGGCGGTGGAGCACGGGTTGGATGCGACGGGGCTGGACATCGCGCCGACGGGGGTGGCGGAGGCGCGCGCGCTGTATCCGCATCTGGCGGAGCGCTTCGTGACCGGGGATTTGTTTGATCCGCCGGAGGAGATGCGCGGCGCCTATGATGTGGTGCTGGAGCACACCTGCATGAGCGCGCTGCCTCCGACGCTGCGCGCTGACTACCGGCGCGGCATCGACCTGACGCTGCGGCGCGGGGGCTTGCTGATCGGGGTGTGGTTCATCAATCCGGCGCTCGATCCGGGCGACGAGGGGCCTCCCTACCCTTTCAGCGTGGCTGAACTGACGGCGCTCTTTGCGGAGGGCTACGAAATCGTGGAGGATTATGTGCCGGATGTGGCCTTTCCCGGGCGCGAGGGCCGGGAGCGGGTGCGCGTGCTGCGGCGCGTGGTGTGATGCGACGGGACTGCGCGCTCGAAGGGTCGCAACGAGTCGGCAACCTTACGAGACGGAACTCGTCCTGGTTCGCCGACGGGAATGAAGGAGAAGCAGCCCGGTGAACCCCGGCAGTGCGAGCAACGCGGTCGCGCTCGGCTCAGGAACACTGACCGAGACATCATCTAGTCTGAAGAAATCGTTGGTGTCCATGAAACGAAATTCCAACGAAGCTGACGAACCGGTGGCAACGAGATTCGGGAAGGTAAACTGCTGATAGTTGAACACGCTGACGTCGGTCAAGGTTTGGAGCAGCACGCCATCGAAGAACACCTGAAACGTATTGGAAATGGGGGGCGGAGGCGTGGTGACGTCGTGGGCCAACCAAAAGACCAGCGAATACGCGCCTCCCGGAGTGGTCGTGAGCGTCTGACTTAGAGAGGCCAGGCTCGAAGTCCCAGTGCCCAGAGCGGCGTAGTGCATTCCAGAGTGCGCGAACGTCGGGTTAACTCCGACTACCGAAAGAGGTCCAAACGGGTCGGGGTCGACAAGGCTCCAAGGCGCAAACGTGGTGTTGGCTTCGAAGCCTGGGTTGGCGAGAAGATTTTGTGCGGGTGCTTTCGGGACTGCCAGACAAATGGCGCCAGCAAGGCAAACGGTGATTAGGGCGGAATGGAATGTTCTCATGCGACTAGGATTCTCCTGAATGGAAATGGCAACAGCCGTGGTTGGTCTCAGCAAGGCACGCGCCACGGTTTGGGCGAAAATTGCCCAAATGTAAGCGCGAGGAGATATACTGGCCTCCGCCTAACGAACGCAGGCTCGAGCACCGCGGAAAAGCGGAACTCCCTTGCGGAGATACTCTACGAGACGTTCGCTGCCAGTGAAGGGAGCGACCGCCGCGCCTAGGTGATTGCGCTCGTAATTGGCAATCGTTGCCGTCGATCTTGGTCAGGTTGATGGCCACCGCCCGCCATTTTGGACGGACGACGATGCGTCGCTGAAATTTTCATGCGCTTACAGCCGACCTGGCAGTGCGCCCGGTTCGCGTTTGCGCAACGTTACTGAACCGGCCGAAAAGCGTGCTCGAACACGTAATCCGCGACCTTTCGGCCCTGCGCGATTCCTTGGGTCTTGTCGAACGACCAGTGAATCCCGAGATAAATCCGGCTCTGGCCATTCTCTTCCTCTGCCTGCGAAAACGACGGTGAAATTTCGCGGCCGGTAGTCACGCTTCTTGCCCTGGTTGTCGAGCGTGGTTCCGTTGAACTCGTCCGACACGAAGGTGAAGCTGACATTATCGATTCCGTAGAAGCGGCGGAGGGTTTGGAAGAGGGCGCCGCCGAAGGTGGCGTGGCCCGATGGATATGCCGGGAAGGGAGGTGTGAAGTTTGGGCCTTGCAGATTGCTCGCCGGTGCGCCGAGCGGCATGAAGCCCGTGTCGCCCACGGTGTCCGGATTGCCATCACCCTGGCCCGTCGGACCGGTACCCGGGTCGGATTCACGTATGCCGGTAATCGGCCGCCAGAGATCATAATAATATTTCGAATCCCAAGCGCTCACACCTGCGTCGGCCATCGCCACGTTCACCAGCGCCAGCAGCCGGGCCAACTGAATCTGCGGTAGTTGGGTTTGGTCGGCCACTTGGACGGTCAGCTGGTTGTAAAGTCTCGGCGGAGCACACAGCGTAGGCGTTCCGTCGTAGGCCCAAAATGTGGAGATGAAGGTTTGTTCATCGGTTCGTTGCGTCGGGGTATGCACTCTATCACCGCCCAGGCTTTTCACTTCATTGTAAGCCGCCGTGTATTCCGGACTCGTCATCGCCGGCGGAGTGGGGCAGCGAAATTGAAAACCTGTCTGCAGCACGAATGGACGGCACTCACCCCAATGCGCCCCCAAAGCGAGCGGAATCAAACTGATCGGGTCCTGGCGCCAGCGGCCGGGCAGATTACTCGTTATCCACTCGATCCCGACCCGCGGCTCGGGAATCTGCACCCCGTCGTTCGCGCGCAGTGCAAGAATGGCCGCGGCGACACGCTGGCCGAGTTCAATGCCGTTGGTTTTCTGCGCGCCGTTAGGGACCTGTGCCAGATCTTCGGCAAGCAGCTGATGAAAGGTTGAAGCTTGTGATGGAAACAGTGAAACCAGGGTATCGTGCGCGCCTTGGGCGACGGCAGCCTTCAACGAAAGTGGAGTATGATTCGGCTCGACTCCGGTAAAACTGGCATAGCGATGCTCCACGGCATTGATGGAATCGAACATCGCGATGTGGACGATGGCCATGGCGCGGGCCGCGCGACACGGCCCGAGCTGCTCGCCGAAGTGGCGATTGAATTCAGTCGGGCCCACCGGCGTGTGGTCGAGCCCGCTCGCATTGATCGCGATTTCGTTCCAGCGATGAATCGGATCGGTCGAGGTGCTCGTGAGCGCAAGCGGCGTTCCGGGTTGCTTGCCTTTGAAGCGGTCGCCCAAGTCCTTTTCGAGGGAACCATCCTTTCTTTGGGCTACCGCGGTGAGTGATATGAATGCCAGAAAAATGGCGAATGAACCTTTTTTTCATGGTGATATTTTTCATAATGATAATCTCTCGACCCTGTCCTCTGGACAAATGGAGAAGGGCTATACGGTTGTTACTTTTGTTCCCCTTGGAAATCTTACGTTGCTGAGGATACCGGTTTGATCTGGCGGCGGCAATCCTAAACTTGCAACCGCTGAAGCGGCCAGTCTAGCGAAGGTGGCGATCGAGCGCGCCGATTCTGCGCGTCTCCGGCCAGAGCGCGGCCACGCCGAGCACGACCAGAATCGTCCCGATGCCTCCCGCGACCACGGAGATGACTGGCCCGAACAATGCGGCGGTCAGGCCCGACTCGAGCGCGCCCAGCTCGTTCGAGGTGCCGATGAAGATATTGTTCACCGCGGAAATGCGTCCGCGCATTTCGTCCGGGGTGAGCAATTGAATGATCGTGTGTCGCACGACCACGCTCACGCTATCGAAGACGCCGGTGAGAAAGAGCATGCTGAGCGAGAGCCACAGGTAAGGCGACAACCCGAAGACAATCGTCGCCGCGCCGAAACCGCTGACACACCAGAGCAACGCGCGCCCGGCCTGCCGCATCGGCGGCAAATACGCGATGGCGATGGCCATGACCAGTCCGCCCACGCCGGGCGCGGCGCGCATCCAACCCAGTCCGACCGGCCCGCAGTGCAGGATTTGATCGGCGAAAATGGGCAGCAAGGCCGTCGCTCCACCGAGGAGGACGGCAAACATATCGAGCGTGATCGTGGCCAGGATGACCTTCTTGCTCAGAACAAAACGCATTCCGGTGACGAGGCTGCGCCAGGCATTCTTCTCCACGCGTCCGCCTTGATCGCCGCTGCGGATGGGCAGCACGAGGAAGAAAAATGAGAGCGCGCAAATCGCGTCGAGCGCGTAGATGAACGGAAAGCCCGTGCGCACGATGAGTAATCCGCCGAGCGCCGGCCCGAGGATCGAGCCGATCTGGAAGACGCTGCTGTTCCAGGTGACGGCGTTCGCGAAAGCATCGCGCGGAACGAGCTTCGGAAAATAAGCGCTCCGCGCGGCCCATCCGAAGGTCCGCCCGATTGCCGCCAGCAAGAGCAGCAGATAGATCAACGGGATCGACAAATCGTCGAAGTGATAGACGGCGTGACGCTCGAAGATGGCTGCGATCGATCCGAGGATAGCATTCCCGCGCTGGAGAATCGCGAGCGGCGGGAGATTGAGATGCTGCCAGGAAACCAACGCCAGGCCTAACGAGCAGACCGCGCTGAGCGCTTGTGAACAGAGGATGATGTACTTGCGGTTGTAGCGATCGGCGATGTGCCCCGCAGGGAGAGAAAGGAGAACGACCGGGCCGGCGATCATCAATCCAACCAGGCCGAGGGCGGTGGCGGAGTGGGTCCGCCGGTAGATTTCCCACTCAATCGCAACGATCAGCATCTGCCGCCCGATGACGGAGATGAGATTGCCGGTCGTGTAGAAGCTGAAGGCCGAAAAGCGAAACGCCGCATAGGGATCGTGTCGGCCTGCTTCTTTCTCAATCGTGCCTTCCGCGGTGGCGGGACGCCGCGACGTCGGGCGTTCATAAGCGGGGGTTTCGTCGCGCGGTTCCTGATCGGACATACTCGCGCGGAGTTTCGTGCAAACGCAGCGCCCCGGATTCTAAGTTTCGCTTCCCGGGCTGCAACCGACACCGATCCGGAATTATCAGCCGGACCGCTCCCGCAGAATTGGGTGGCGGGCGCTTTTTTTGCTCTCCGCTCTTGTAAGTCGAGCGGTTTTACCGAGGGTGAGCGCCTTATGTCAAAGTCCTTGCCTCGTTCGCGCGGTTTCAATCTCTGCCTCAAAGGCGCCACGTTTGTCGCGCTTCTCTGCGCGGCAGTTTTCCCGCTCCATCCTATGCACGCCGCTAAAGAACCAGCTCCCGCCGCAAACAAGAAATCCTCGGACAATCCGCTCATGACCGAGAGCACGCTGGCGTTCAAGATGCCGCCCTTCGATAAGATCAAGAACGAGCACTACTCGCCGGCGTTCGCTGTCGCCCTCGCGGAACATTTGAAGGAAGTGGACGCGATTGCCAACAGCAAAGAGGAGCCCACCTTCGAGAACACGATTGTCGCCCTGGACAAGTCCGGCCTGATGCTCACCCGGGTAAACAATACTTTCTCGAACCTCGCCGGCGCGCACACCAATCCCGTGCTGCAAAAAACGGAAACCGAGATGGCGCCGAAGCTGGCCGCGCATCAGGACGCCATCCTTTTGAACACCCTGCTCTTCAATCGCGTGCAATCTGTTTACGACCGCCGGGAGCAATTGGGACTCGACGCCGAATCGAGCTATCTGCTCGAGCGGTACTACAAGGATTTCGTGCACGCCGGCGCCAAGCTCTCCGAGCCCGACAAGAAAAAGCTCAAAGCGATGAACGCCGAGCTGGCGAGCCTGCAGACGAAGTTCAGTCAGGATGTGCTCAAGGAAAAGAACGCCTCAGGCGCGTTGATCACAGATCGCGCGGAGCTGGCGGGTTTGCCGGATAACGAAATCGCCGCCGCGGCCAAGGCCGCGAAGGACGATAAGAAGGACGGGAAATTCCTCATCCCAATGCAGAACACGACCGGGCAGCCCGCGTTGTCTTCTCTGGAAAACCGCGCCCTCCGGGAACGGATCATGAAAACGTCCCTCGCGCGGGACAGCCACGGCGGACCATTTGATACCCGCGACACCATCATCAAAATCGCGCGCCTGCGCGCCGAGCGCGCGGTCTTGCTCGGTGCCGCAAATCACGCGGCCTATCAGCTTGAAGATCAGACCGCCAAGAACGTGGCCACGGTGAACAAAATCCTCAGCGAACTGGCGCCGCCGGCGGTGGCGAACGCGCGCAAAGATGCCGCAGACATGCAGGGGATTATCGACGCCGAAGGGGGCAAATTCCCGCTCGAGTCCTGGGATTGGAGCTTCTATGCGGAGAAACTAATGAAGGCTCGCTATGCCTTCGATGAATCGCAGCTCAAGCCCTACTTCGAGCTGAACCATGTCCAGCAAGATGGCGTCTTCTACGCGGCCGGGCAGGTCTACGGGCTGACCTTCAAAGAGCGCAAGGATCTGCCGGTTTACCAGGAGGACGTGCGCGTCTTCGAGGTCTCCGACGCCGATGGCCAGCCGCTCGCGTTGTTCATCTCGGACATGTACGCGCGTCCCTCAAAGCGCGGTGGCGCCTGGATGAATGAATACGTCTCGCAGAGCGGCCTCCTCGGCACAAAGCCGGTGGTGGCAAATCACTTGAACATCCCGAAACCGCCCGCGGGCGAGCCGACCTTGCTCACCTTCGATGAAGTGACCACGATGTTCCACGAATTCGGCCATGCGCTTCACGGCATGCTCTCGAATGTGAAATATCCGCGCTTCGCCGGGACAAATGTGCCGCGCGACTTTGTCGAGTTCCCCTCGCAGGTGAACGAGATGTGGGCCGTCTGGCCGGAAGTGCTGAAAAACTACGCGAAGCATTACCAGACGGGCGAGCCGATGCCGACCGAGCTGCTCGACAAGATGCTGGCCTCAAGAAAATTCAATCAGGGCTTCAAGACCACGGAATACCTCGCAGCGGCGCTGCTTGACCAGGCCTGGCATCAACTCAAGCCTAACGAGATTCCGAAAGACGCGCTCGCCTTCGAGGCTGAGGCGCTGAAGAAGGCCGGGGTCGATCTTCCGACGGTGCCACCGCGCTATCGCAGTCCCTATTTTTCGCATTCCTTCGCCGGCGATTACTCCGCCGGTTACTACTCCTACATCTGGAGCGAAGTCCTCGATGCGGACACCGTCCAGTGGTTCAAGCAGCACGGCGGAATGACCCGCGAGAATGGCGATCGTTTTCGCAAGACGCTTCTTTCCCGCGGCGGCAGCCAGGATCCGCTCCAGCAATTCAAGAATTTCACCGGCGGCGAACCGGACGTCGCGCCGCTCCTCGAGCGCCGTGGTTTGACAGGCGACGCCAGGCCGGCGCCCTCGCCGCAGAAATAGTCCGCCGGAGAAAAAGGGCCGACCATTGCCTCACGGCAAACTCAATTTGCCTCGATAAGCATCGGGTATGAACACTCTCATTTATGTTGCCATCGCCCTCGTGATCCTCTGGGTTTTGGCGCGCGTGTTCCTCGCGGTGACGAGTGTCATGTTTCACCTGATCTGGGTGATTGCGGTGATCTTTCTTGTCATCTGGATCGTGAAAAAGATTACTCGTTAGCGTGCTGATTTTTTACGATCCCCGTTGCGTCGAATATTCGCGTCCAGGGCATCCCGAACGTCCGGAACGCATCATCGCGACTGTTCCGTTGCTACAACAGCGTCATCCGGATTGGTCATGGCGCGCGCCGGAAGAAGCAACGCGAGAAATGCTGCTGCGCGCTCACTCCCCTGAGCACGTCGCGCGGGTGCAGGCCGCGGCGCGGGATTTCGATCCGGATTCGCCCGCGCATCCGAACATCTTTGCGCATGCCGCCCGTGCGTCCGGCGCGGCGGTAAATGTCGCGCGCAGCGCGCTGAATGGCGAGTTGAGCTTCAGCTTGATGCGACCGCCAGGTCATCACGCGACGCGGAATCAGGCGATGGGGTTCTGCTACTTCAGCAACATCGCCATCGCCGCTCTCGATGCGCTGGAGAATGGCGCGGAACGCGTTGCCATCTGGGATTTCGACGCGCACCATGGGAACGGGACGGAAGACATTGTGGCGAACAATCCGCGAATCGCGTTCGCCTCAGTGCACCAGTCGCCCGGTTATCCCGGGAGAGGTCTAAGTTCGTTCGCGAACATCAGTAATTTTCCGGTCGCACCGCTCACCCCGCGCACGCGTCACATGGAGCAAATCGAGCGAGCACTCGGTCTTCTCGTTACCTTCAAGCCGGACCTGCTCCTGGTGTCTGCGGGCTTCGATGCTTACAAAGATGACCCGATCACCGAGATGACGCTTTTGTCCGAGGACTTCGCAACCTGCGGACGATGGCTGCGCGAGACCGGCCTCCGCGCAGGCGCAATTCTGGAAGGCGGCTACAGCGACGAACTGCCGGAGCTGATCGATGCGTTCCTCGGCGCCTGGAGCGCGTAACAAAACTTTGCTTGGCAAGCGGAAGGCGCGCAGCCGATAGTTCCGCACAAATTTCGGGCCGTAGCACAGTCCGCCGCCGGACGGACTCGCCGTGGCGAGCTTGGTAGTGCGGTCGCCGCGGCGACAGGTCGCTCTCCTCTTTCAGCCGCTGGTTTCCCTCCGTTCGTCCATAGTGCGGTCCAGCGGGCCGTAGCACAGCTTGGTAGTGCGGTCGCCGCGGCGACAGGTCGCTCTCTCTTTCGCCGCGTCCGTTCGTCCATAGTGCGGTCCAGCGGGCCGTAGCACAGCTTGGTAGTGCGCTTGAATGGGGTTCAAGAGGTCGCGGGTTCGAATCCCGCCGGCCCGATGTCTTCGCCGGGGCTGATGTTTTACGTTTACGTTCTCCGAAGTGCGAAAACAGGCCGGCGTTATGTCGGATCATGTCAAGATGTCGCGGCGCGATTGCTCCGCCACAACGCGGGACATTCCAAGGCGACTCGTCACGGTGTCCCTTGGATCTTGTCGTACACGGAAAGCTTTTCGAATCGCGCCGAGGCGATGCAGAAAGAACGATATTACAAAACCGGCAAAGGTCGCGACGAACTCGATCGACGGAATGACTAGTGCGGTCGCCGCGGCGACAGGTCGCGGGTTCGAATCCCGCCGGCCCGATTTTTGGTCGCCGCTTTCCGCCAAGCGATCGCCTTTTCGCTAGAGCGTACCCGCAGCACGCGTATCCTTCCCCGTCCATGTCCGAGGAGAAGGATCACTCTGCCAACCCCACCGTCCCGCCGGCTCGCGGCGATGAGCATTGCGTTTACAAACAGGTGGCGCGTTTGCTCGCAGAGGAGCCGCAACTCGAAGCGGTTGCCTTCCAACCGAAGAATGAACTGCTCTCGATCGCAACCTTGGGTGGTGACCGCGGCCGGCGCATCGGCAATCGCGTCAGCGAAGTGGTGGCCGACCGCGAGGAGCAGTGTGGCATTCTGGACGCGCGCGGCAATTGCGAGCAGTGCGGCGAACCGCCGTCGCGCAAAGTCGGTGATGCCAACGTGGTCGTGAAAGATGTCCTCGGCAGCACGGTGATTGAAAAACTCACCTGCCGGACGGCGGTTGGGTTTTGGCAGATGGAACAAGGTCCGCTGGCCACGGGCAGGATGCTGCGCGCCGACGAAAGATGCCGACCCTAACGAGTGGAAGCGGCTCGCGCTCCTCTCCGCTCTTTGTCTCTTCAGCGGGTTGGCAGCTTTCGCGGTCCAACGTTTCGGAGCCGCGCCGGCTGTGGTTCTCTCGCTCTTCGGCCTGAGCTATCTCGCGGGTGCGTGGGATGCGGCTGCTGAATCGTGGGCGCGGCTGCGACACGGCGAGATCGAAATTCATTTCCTGATGTTGGCGGTTGCGCTGGGTGCCGCGCTCGTCGGCGCCTGGAGCGAAGGCGCGCTGCTTCTTTTCTTGTTCTCCGCCTCCGGCGCGATGGAACATTTCGCCGGCGCGCGCACCCAACGCGAGATTGGCGCGCTTCTGCGTGGCGCACCCAAGACCGCGACCGTTCTGGAAGATGGACAGGAAGTGGAGCGACCAGTGGAAGCGCTCGCAGCGGGTATGCGTGTGCGAGTGCGAGCGGGCGAACAAGTGCCCGTGGATCTGCGCGTGACCAGCGGCGAAAGCGCGTGCGACGAGTCAAATCTGACTGGCGAATCGCGTCCCATGCCGAAGCAACCTGGCGACGTCGCCCTCGCGGGGACGATCAACACCTGGGGCGTGCTCGACGGCGAAGCTCTTCGCGCGGTGCACGAAAGTGCGCTCCAGAAGATCGTCAACCTGATCGAACAGGCGCAGCATTTGAAGGCGCCGTCACAACGATTCAGCGATCGCTTCGGGACTGGTTACACCTATCTCGTTCTCGGCGCTTCGGTCGCCTTCTTCTTTCTCGGTTGGCTGGCGTTCGGATGGCCGCCCTTCTCCGGGACCGCCGGGCGCGGCACCGCTTTCTATCGCGCCATGACTTTGCTCGTGGTGATGTCCCCCTGCGCACTCGTTCTGAGCGTGCCATCCGCCATTCTCTCCGCGATCGCTTCCGGCGCACGGCGCGGGGTGTTGTTCCGCGGCGGCGCGGCGATCGAGACCCTCGCGGATATCAAGACCGTCGCGCTCGATAAGACCGGCACGCTGACGCACGGCGTTCCTGCCCTCGTGCAAATCGATAGTTTTGTCGGTGACGAAAGCGCTGTCGTCAGCGCCGCGTATAACCTGGCCCGTCTGTCTCATCACCCGCTCTCCCGCGCGCTCCAAAAGCTGGGCGTGAGCCGTGGAGTTCCCTCCGTTGATTTCACGCATGCCGAGTCTCGATCCGGCGGCGGTATCATGGGTCGGAGCAAGGGTCTGCTCTACGTTTTGGGCAAGCGGGACTTTGTCAGCTCGGAGATACCAAGCGCCTGCTGCGACGCTGCGCTCAACGAAGAACATGATGTCGCGGAAGTGTGGATTGCCGGCCCTGGAACATGCGGACGGTTTCTCTTTCGCGATCAACTTCGCCCGGAAGCGCACGCGATGCTGACGCGGCTGCGACGTTATGGAATGCGCACAGTGATGTTGACCGGCGATCGCCCCGCGACCGCCGAGATGATCGCGCGGGACGCGGGCGTAGACGAGGTGCAGTCGCAATTGTCGCCGGAGGATAAAGTAGCGGCCATCCAGGAACTGAAGAAATCCGGCAGGAAGGTGGCGATGATCGGCGACGGCGTGAACGACGCTCCCTCGCTCGCCGCGGCCGACGTCGGCATCGCGATGGGCGCGCGCGGTTCCGACGCGGCCATGGAACAAGCGGAGGTCGTCCTGATGAACGACCGGCTGGAGAATTTCGTCTTCGCCTACGAACTGAGCCGGCGCTCGAAGCGGATCATCGGACAGAACATCACGATCGCGCTCGGCACGGTTATCGTGATGGCCTTGCTCGCCCTCAGCCGTGGGATTCCTCTCTCGCTCGGCGTCGTCGCGCACGAAGGCAGCACCGTGATCGTGGTCCTGAACAGCCTGCGATTGCTCTTCATGCGCGCGGAGTCCTGAGCGCGGATTGCGGCCTCCGTTGATCCGCCGTAACCTGCGCGCCTTATGTTGAGCGCTGGAATCGTCGGCCTGCCGAACGTCGGAAAATCGACGCTCTTCAACGCCGTCACCCGCAGCCGCAAAGCGCAGGCCGCGAATTATCCGTTTTGCACCATCGATCCCAACCTCGGCGTCGTCACCGTGCCCGATCCGCGCCTCGAAGTGCTTTCGAAATTATCCGGCTCGCAAAAAATCATCCCCGCGGCGATCGAGTTCGTGGACATCGCCGGCTTGGTCAAAGGCGCGAGCGCGGGCGAAGGATTGGGCAACCAATTCCTCAGTCACATTCGCGAAGTGAACGCGATCGTGCAGGTCGTGCGCTGTTTTGAGAACGCCGACATTCACCACGTCAGCGCCACGATCGATCCCGTGCGCGACATCGAAGTGATCAACACCGAGCTGGCCCTGGCCGACCTCGCCTCGCTGCAAAAACGACGCGACCGCTTGCAAAAGGAAGTGCGCGCCGGCTCGAAAACGGCAAAGGCTGAAAGCGCCGTCATCGAGAAATTGCTCCCTCATCTCGATACCGGAAAGCCGGCCATCACCGCCCCGCTGTCGGCGGACGAACAAGTGGTGGCGCAAGAATTCTTCCTCCTCACTTCGAAGCCAACGCTCTTCGCCTGCAATGTCTCCGAGTCCGATCTCGCGCCGATTGCGCAAGGTGACGAATCCAACGCCGCAATGAAGCACGTCCGCGCGGTCGAGGATTACGCCCGACAGCATCACGGCAGCGAAGCGGTCGTGATCAGCGCGCAGATTGAAAGCGAGCTGGTCGACCTGAGTGATGCGGAAGCGCAGGAATATCTGCGCGACCTGGGTGTGACCGGCAGCGGCGTGAGCGCGCTCATTCGCGCCGTCTATCATCTCCTCGGTTTGCGCACGTACCTCACCACGGGGGAAAAAGAAACCCGCGCCTGGACCATTCACGAAGGCGACAAAGCTCCGGCCGCAGCGGGCGTGATTCACACCGACTTCGAGCGCGGTTTCATCGCCGCCGAGGTGGTACACTTCGACGACTTGGTCGGCCTCGGTTCCTCGGCGAAAGCGCGCGAAGCCGGCAAGCTCCGCATCGAAGGCAAAGAATACGTCGTCAAAGACGGCGACGTGGTCGAGTTCCGCTTCAACGTGTAGGAAACGCTCGCTCGGACCGTGGAACGCGGCGCTCAGTCGCCGCGAGTCTCTTCCACGCGATGACGGGGTATGCGCCCGCGACGGCTGCGATTCTCGCGAATTGAACCAACGGGCCGAGTCGCGTCGAGCGAGTTTCCGCACGACGAGAATCAATACCGCGACCAAACATGCTTCTCACGCCGGCCCCGGCGTGGTACAGAGGGCAGATCAGAGCCTTCTCGTGAACTGGAACGATCACGCTTGGGCGGCCGCTTTCTGTGTATCGCGAGCGCCGCCTGCGAGTGCCGCGACGGGGATGGCGGCAGAGCTGTCTTTGCCTGGCAGGTTACAGTCATGTGACATCTGGAAAGCGCGGTATGCGTTGCTGCAAGTAGAGCACGATGACGGCCTCACTTGCCCACGAACTGAATCAGCCGCTCGCGGCCATCATCAGCAATGCCAATGCTGGAATGCGGTTTATCCAAGAAGGCAAGGAAGATCCTGAGACTTTGCGCGATATCCTCGGCGACGTAGCGGCCGCGGGCCATCGCGCGCACGACATCATTCAGAACGTGCGCAACACGATTAAGAAAGGCGATCCAGCCGGCACCAGATTGATCTAAATGAACTGTTGACTCAGAAGTAGCGCGTGTCGTCAGGCCAGACGCAGTGGCCAATTCCTGCGATGTAGAAACGTCCCAGGGGCTGGGAATGGGATTGGCCATTGTGCGTTCGATTGTAGAAGCTCATGGCGGAAAAATCGACGCGGAGAACGTTGCCGATGGCGGAGCCCGCTTCCATTTTACTTTACCGACGAAGCCGGGTATTCCAGCAATAGACAACGAAAGGCACTAACATGGATGGTCAGCGAATAGTAGACCTTGGATTTCCCAATCTCTCAGATACCCGTTATGCCTGACAATCCAACTGATGATTCGGAACCTTTGCCGTCTTCCAGGATTATCCCTGGGCCGGCTCATCCGCGGGAATATCCCGCTCATAATCTGGTTGCCTGGCAACCACAAGGTATCCTGGACGATCGTCTGCTGGACGAGATTGGTGAATGGCTCTGTGCTGTCGAAAAAGTGTCAGCGCCGTTGAACAGGTTCGTTGATCTCAGTCGATTAACGCAGGTGGCACTTCGCACCAGTCATGTTTTTGCATTTGCGCGGCAGCGGGCCGAGCAATTCGCCGGAGTCACGCCGGTGAAGTCGGCCTTGTTTAGCGAAGATTGGATCGGGTTTGGCGTTGCCTGCATGTACGAAGGTCTGATGAAGGAAACGCTGATCGACGCGCGCGCATTTCGCGACCGCGCGACGGCAGCCGCCTGGCTCGGTGTGCCGGCGGAGGTTTTGAAACTCGAAGATACACCCACGCCTTCTCCTTAGGCGTCATTTCGACCACTTCCAAAAGACGAGAGGGAAGTGCCGATGACTATCAAGGGATTCCCGATATCACCAAACCGACGTTAGAGGTGACGATCGAGGTCGGAACGCCGCGTTATGAAAAGGTGTTTGCCCCACTCGATTGTTCCTTCATCACCAATAGCCCATCCCGTATGCGCTCGACCAATCCCGCGCCAGGGCATAATCCATCTGGGTCGCAGCATAGTGGCTTTCCGCCAGATGATCCTGGCGCGCCATTTGTCGATAACGCTGGTATTCGGTTTCACCTCCGACTAACGCCATTCCTTTGCTCTCGTCTTTATAGACATAGAGGGTTTGATTGTTGACGGTAAGACGCTCGACCGTGTAAGCGGGGAGGCTGGCGAAGATTTCTTTTTGCCGGGGCGTTTCCGGAGTGCGCAGACGGAAGCCTGCACCCAGGAGTGTCCGCGCGGTGTTTGTCGGGGATGAGGTCGCGCAGCCGGCAATCCCGAAGATCGCACCGCCGGTTACGAGGAAGAGGAGAAGGAGACGAGATGTTCGCATGTTCATGCAGGAATTTGCTTACCATGCGGGAGGATCGGAGTCGCGTCTAAGTATTTTGACATTTGTTTATCGCCTTCTCATTCGCTCCTGGATTCGTCCGGTTCTCAGGAATCCGTCATACGAAGGCGCGGTAAGAGCTGTTCGAGAATTGCAGCGACGGATTCCTCCGGGCTCTGCTCGTTTGTGCGCACGACGATCTCGGGATCTTCCGGCGCTTCGTAAGGCGCGTCGATGCCGGTGAAGTCGCGGATCTCACCCGCGCGCGCTTTCTTGTAGAGCTGCTTCGGATCGCGCTCTTCGCAGACGCTCAGCGGGGCGTCGACGAAGATTTCGATGAAATCCGCTTTCGCTTCGAGGGCGATCTCGCGCGCGCGCCGCCGGTCGAGACGGTAAGGCGAAATGAACGCGGTGATCGCCACCGCGCCGGCGTCCGCCATGAGCTTCGCGACTTCGCTCACGCGGCGAATGTTTTCCACGCGATCTTCCGGCGAGAAGCCCAGATTGGAATTGAGGCCGTGCCGGATGTTGTCGCCATCGAGCACGTAGGTGTGCATGCCGCGGGCGAAGAGTTCGGCTTCGAGCCCGCGCGCGATCGTGGACTTGCCCGCGCCGGAGAGACCGGTCAGCCAGACCACCGCGCCGCGGTGGCCGTTCTGGGTCGCGCGCGTTTGCGCGGTGATGGCGCCTTCGCTCCAGAAGATGTTCTTACTCTTGGTCTCGAAGCGAGTGGTGTAGGCGCCGCCAAAAATAATCCCGCCGCCGCAAATCCGGCCATTATCCACGACCACGAAACGGCCGAGACTCGGAACGCGATCATGATTGTCCATGACCAGAGGGCCGCGCGTCTGCAAGGTCACGCGGCCCACTTCGTTGCGCCCGACGGTGTCGATCTCGCCGGAAGAAATCGCCAGCGTGGAAGAATCCATCACCTGCTCGATCGCGACGACCTGTGCTCTCACCTCCTGCGTGGCGAGACGCACGGTGCATTGCGCGCCTTTCCGCAACGGCGTTTCGGCGAGCCAGAAGATATCCGCGCGAAACCGGTTCGCTTCGATCGGTGTGCTCTCCTGGTGCGAAGCGACGTAACCGCGCTCGACGAAAATCTGCTCGCGCAAGGTGATGCCAATGGAATCACCGGCGATCGCTTCTTCGCGCGGCGCCGAATTCCAACTCTCGATCGTCGCGACGGTGGACATCTTGTTAGCCGGCGAAAACACGAGCTCATCACCGACGCGCAGCGCCCCGCTCTCGATTCGGCCGGCAATGATTCGGCGCTCGTCGAATCGGTAAACATCCTGCACACAAAAGCGCAGCGGCTGTCCGAGCGGAGCGGTCACGGCTTCGAGTTCGTCGAGCGTTTCGAGCAGAGTTGGTCCGGAATACCACGCGGTATCTTGCCCGCGTTTCGCGACGCCGCTCCCGGCCTTGGCGGAAGCGGGAATGAAGCGGCGCGGCTCAAGTCCAAGCGTGGCGAGGAACTCCCGATATTCTCGCTCGATTTCGCGAAAGGTCGCTTCCGCAAATCCCGCCAGATCCATCTTGTTAACCACCACCACGATTTGCCGGATGCCGAGCAGACTCAGGAGATAAGCGTGTCGCCGGCTCTGTTCGCGAACGCCTTCGTTCGCCGCGATGACGAGGATGGCAGCGTCCGCGCTCGCGGCGCCGGTGATCATGTTCTTGAGGAATTCCTTGTGTCCCGGCGCGTCGATGATCACGTACTGGCGGTGCGCCGTGCGAAAAGGAATCTGCGTCGTATCGATCGTGATGTTCTGCTCCTGTTCTTCGAGGAGCGCGTCGAGCAGAAACGCATATTCAAACTCCATCCCTTCGGCGGCGCAGGCCTGCTGGATGGCCGCGATCTTTCCTTCGGGCAACGAGCCAGTGTCGTGCAGGATTCGACCTATGAGCGTCGACTTTCCGTGATCTACATGGCCGACGAAAACAATTTTGAGCCGCGGCGCCTGTTCGCTCACATGAACCCTTTCGCACGCAGTTTCTGCATGGCGTTGCGCTCGTGATGATCCTGCGCGCGGCCGGCGCGTTCGCTCGTGCGCGTGGCGTCCAGTTCCGCGATGATCTCTTCAATCGTCGCGGCGTTGCTTTGTATCGGCTTGGTGATCGGCTCGCAGCCTAACGAGCGGTAACGTTGACCGTTCCGCGCGAAATACATCTGCGGGATCGGAATCTTCTCGCGTTGGATGTAGCGCCAGATGTCCGCTTCGGTCCAGTCGAGCAACGGCTGCACGCGCACGTGCTCGCCCGGGCCCGCGGTGGTGGCGAATTGTCCCCAGAATTCCGGCGGCTGATCCTTGTAGGACCATTCGAACTGCGCGTTCCGCGGCGAGAAGTAGCGCTCCTTCGCCCGCGTCGGATCTTCGTCGCGCCGGATGCCGGTGATGAGCGCGTCCCATTTGTGCTCCGCCAACGCCTGCTGCAACGCGACCGTCTTCAACTCGTGCGTCACCGTGACGGGATCGTGGCTCTCGTAGCCGATCCCCCGCGCGCGCGCTTCCTCGTTGATCTTCACGATCAGGTTCAGCTTGTAATGGGCCGTCGCCCAATCGCGGAACTCGAGCATCTCCGGGAATTCGTAGGTGGTGTCGATGTGCAGGACCGGAAACGGGATCTTGCCGAAGAACGACTTCAGCGAAAGCCAGATGAGGACGTTCGAGTCCTTCCCCATCGACCAGGGCATCGCGATGTTCTTGAAGGACCGAAACGCTTCGCGAAAAATGTAAATGCTTTGGCTCTCGAGCTGATCGAGATGCGTGCGGGTGAGTTCTGAGCTCATCAGTCGGACTGACGATTATCGCCAGCGGAGGGTAGCGCAAGCTTCCAGCTTGCAGAGTGCGGTCGCCGAACTTTAGTGTTCCGCATGACGGAGACTCGCCCCGCGGCCTACGATTCGAAGATCGAGGGCAACGTCATTTTCACCCGCGTGGACGCGGCCATGAACTGGATGCGCAAGAACTCGCTCTGGCCGATGCCGATGGGGCTGGCCTGCTGCGCGATTGAGTTGATGGCGACGGCGGCCTCCCGTTTCGACATTTCGCGCTTCGGCGCGGAGGTGATGCGCTTTTCGCCGCGGCAATGCGACGTGATGATCGTGGCCGGCACGGTGACTTACAAGATGGCGCTGGCGGTGAAACGAATCTACGACCAGATGCCGGAGCCGAAATGGGTCATCGCCATGGGCGCCTGCGCTTCGACCGGCGGGATGTATCGCTCCTACGCGGTGCTGCAGGGCATCGATCAGCTCCTCCCGGTGGACGTTTACATCTCCGGATGTCCGCCGCGGCCGGAGGCGTTGCTCGAGGGCCTGATGAAGCTGCAGGAGAAGATTTCCGGCGAACATTCGTTCCTCGATCAGAAGCGCGAGTTGTTCCGAGAACACGAAGAAGTCCTGGCATGACCGGGCCGGAACTTCTCGCGTCGCTCGGCCAGCTTTTCGGCGCAAAGATCCAGGCAGAAGACGGAGTTCCGCGGCGAGACCACGTTTCACGATCCGCGCGGGCGATCTGCGCGAGGTCGCGCAGTTCTGCCGCGACGAGCTTTCCTTCGATTACCTGCTCGATATCACGAGCGTGGACAACTTCGGCGAGGAACCGCGCTTCGAGATGGTTTACGAGCTTTACTCCATGACGCTGGCGGTGCATTTGCGCCTCAAGCTGCGCGTCTCCGAGGACGATGCCGACGGTCGATACGGTCTCGGACATCTGGCCGACCGCCGACTGGCACGAGCGCGAGATTTACGACATGATGGGCCTGCGGTTCAACAATCATCCGGATCTGCGCCGCATCCTGATGTGGGAGGGTTATCCGTACTTTCCGCTGCGCAAGGAATTCCCGCTCGAAGGGCTGCCGAGCGACATGCCTGATGTCGCCTTCACCGCGGCCGCGCCGCTCGAAGGCGGCCCTTTGTCACGCGCCCAGCACCGCGACGACGAAAGATCGCGAGCCGCGAGCGCGCGCCGCCGAGTTCCCGCCTAGCGACAGTAAGTCCGGCGGTCATCCTGAGTCGCGGAGACGAGGAAGGACCTCGCTACGGAGGTTGATCACGCAAATCACGTTCAGTCTTGCGGCCTGTGAAGTCTCGCCGCTTCGCGACTCAGATGACGGCTGGGCGACGTTTCGTGAATCGAGGGCTACCGCATCGCAACGCCGCAGAGAGTCGGCAGAATTCGTCCGCGGCGCTTGCCGGTGGTCAGGACATCGGCATGCTGAGTCGCTCATTCCCAGTGGCGGCGGCCCAGTTCGTTAGGCAGGAAAAGCCGGCTACCTCGAGACCGAGCGCGCGCGCCTGGATCGCTTCCAGCACGGTGGACATGCCGATCGCGTCGGCCCCGAGCGCGCGCAGCATTCGCACTTCGGCCGGTGTTTCGTATTGCGGCCCGAGCAGACCGGCATAGACACCTTCGTGCAGGGTTACGCCGCCAGTTTTCGCGGCGCGAGCGAAACGTTCCCGCCAGGCACGCGAATAAACGTCCGTCATGTCGATGAACTGCGGCGCTGCCGAGCAGAGGCGTGGTGCCCGTGAGGTTCAGATGATCGCGGATCATCATCCACGAACCGGGCGGAAAGTCCGGGTTCACGGTCCCGGCGGCGTTCGTTAGGATGACGCGTTTGATGCCGCATTCGGCCAGGAGTGCGGATGCCGGCGGTGACGGCCCCAGCCGAGTGACCTTCGTAAAGATGCACCCGCCCTTGCGCATAGATCACCCGCGTTTGGCCGGCTAATCCCAAAACGAACTGACCAGCGTGACCGGGAACAGTCGGACGCGGCAAATTCGGGAAATCGAGATAAGAAACGCGCTGATTCACGTCCGTCTTCTCGACCAGCGAGTTCGAGTCCTGATCCGAGGACGATCGCCGTCTCAGCTCCCCAACTCTGCAAGCGCTGGCGAGCGGCGTCGCTCACAAGATCAAGCCGCGGAAATCGGCGGGGCCGAAGCGGGCTTCTTGGTCGCCGCCATCACATCGGGCCGTGGTCCATCGTCCGGCACGGACGAACTTACGGTCCCTGCTTCGGATACGCGATGCGCGTGTGCAGCATCGTCATCAAGGTGAAACGGAAGCGTTCCGCGATGATGCGCAGCTCCGCCAGGGTCAGATCGCATTCGTCCAGTTGGCCGATCGGCGATCCGTTGCGCCGATCAGATCGGTGACCAGTTGCTCGATCTTTTGCGGCGTCGGTTTCTCCAGACTGCGCGAGGCGCTCTCGACCATGTCCGCCAGACTGATGATGGCGCTCTCCTTGGTTTGCGGTTTCGGGTCCGCTGTAGCGGAAAGTCTCCTCGCTGCACCTCCGGAACGTCGTCTTCGCGCATGTTCATGATCTTGCCGCCGGCGCGCGCATCTTCCTGCTGCTGCAAGCGCTCGCTTGTAAAAATAGTAGACCAGCGAGGTGCCGTGATGTTGCTGGATGATGTCGATGATCTGCCGATTCAGGTCGTGTTTCAGCGCGAGGTCCACGCCTTCTTTCACGTGCGCGATGATGATCAAGCGCGCTCATCGTCGGCGCGAGATCGTCGTGCGGGTTGCGCTCGAAGTTCATGTTCTCGGTGAAGTACTCCGGCTTCACCAGTTTGCCGACATCGTGGAAATAGGAACAGACGCGGCAGAGCGTGGCGTTCGCGCCGATCGCTTCCGCGGCCGCTTCCGCGAGGTTCGCGACCACGAGGCTGTGGTGATAGGTGCCCGGCGCTTCGATCGTCATCCGGCGCAGCAGCGGATGATTGAGATCCGACGCTTCGAGCCAGGAGATGTCGGTCGTGATTTGAAAGAGATGTTCCAGAATCGGAAGCATGCCGCCGACGATCGTGGCCGTCGACAATTCCGTTGCCGATGCGCGAGCGCGCTTTGGATTCCGATCATCTTCCAGTCGTTCGCGCTCGGGGTGAAAAGAGATCGATCGGCCCGATGATGCCCGAAGGTGAGCGACGAAAGCCAGATGGCCACGCCAACCCCAAATCCAGCCCGAATCAAACGGCTGCGCTGGCGAACCTGCAGCGTGAGATAAACCGCGGTGAATCCGCTGATCAATCCGCAGACGAAGCAATGGCGCGTCAACTTTGCCAAAAAGAATGCTGCTCCAAAGACTGACGAAGACCGCCGCGTAAAGCCATGGTTGCGCCCGAGCAAAACGCTCAGCACGAGTGGCGCGAAAGCGTAGGGCGCAATCAGCACGCCGGTTTCCGGCTTGCAGAAAGCGAGAAGGTTCCGCTGTTGCAAAGCAGGAGCACGATCTTGGTCACGGCGAGCTGCACAAAGATGATGCCGAAGACGAGCAGCAGCCGCGAACTGCGCAGGAAGGTCTTCGGTTGATTGATCCAAAGCTGAGTCAGCGCAGTGGCGAAAAACAGAAGCGCGATGACGAAATTCTTCGTCGGCTCCGGCTGTTGGCCGCTGAAGATAAGCAAGGCAAGACCCGCGACGAAGGCGGCGAAGATCAGCCACTTCATGTAGGAGGCGTATTCGAGGCTGTCGAGCAATTCATTGGCCGCGCGACGCCGGCGTATCTTGCCCGAAGCGAGACCACGCCTCACGAGTTGGCTGCGTTTAAGGAAGTCGAACATGGCGGCTATTTTCGCGGCGCGAGTTCCCGCCGGCAATCGCGGGCGACCGATGCAGCTGATAGGCGTTGATGATCGCGCGGACCAGTTCGTGCCGGACGACATCGCGTTCGTTGAAATAGACGCATGGCGATCCCGGGCACCGTCTTCAGGGCCTGCAGCGCCTCCACCAGACCGGAGCGTTTGTTCGAGGGCAAATCGATTTGCGTGACGTCGCCGGTGACGACGCATTTGGAGTTCGGCCCGATGCGGGTCAGCAGCATGAACATCTGTTCCGTGGTCGTGTTTTGCGCTTCATCGAGGATGACGAAGGCGTTGCTCAAGGTGCGACCGCGCATGTAGGCGAGCGGCGCGACCTCGATGGTTTGGCGCGCGATCGCAGCGCTCGATTTCTTCCGGGTCGAGCATGTCGCGCAGCGCATCGTAAAGCGGACGGAGATAGGGCGTGATCTTTTCCTGCAGATCGCCCGGCAGAAACCCGAGCGCTTCGCCGGCCTCGACCGCCGGCCGGGTCAGAATGATGCGGCTGACCTGTTCTTTCTTCAGCGCCGCCACCGCCATCGCGACGGCGAGATAAGTCTTGCCGGTGCCAGCCGGACCGATGCCGAAGACGATGTCGTGTTTCTGAATCGCCTCGACATAATTGCGCTGGCCGATCGTGCGCGTGACGATCGGCGGCTTGCGCGACGAGGTGGTGATCTTCACATCGACCACATCATTCAGATTGTCCGGCCGCGCTTCGCTCACGGAATTGAGCGCGTAGTTGAATTCGTGCTTGTGAATATCGACGCCCTTCTGCCGCGCCTGTTCCAGTTGTTCGAAGACGCGTTGCGCGCGGTCCAGTTGCTCCGGTTCGCCCTCCAGTTTCACCCAGCCTTCGCGGGTCGTGACTTTCACGCCGAGAGAATCTTCCAGCGTCTTCAGGAGTTTGAGATCGTTCGCGTAGAGCGATTGCACGACACGCGCGCTCTCGAACTGCAGTGTGCGGGTTTCAGTCATCTGCGGCCGATGCGAGAGGCCGAGGGAAAATCACTACGGGCAAGCGCGAGGCGTGACCAGTAGCGGCTTAGCGGAATCCGTAAACCAGCGCCCAGTGAGTCCGCTCTTCGGGGGACTGCTCGATCTCGACGATGATGAAATAGCTGCCCGTGGTCTTCGGGATGACGTGCGCCGCGGCGAAATGGCCCTTTCTGCCATCCGTCGGGCTGTTCCACCAGTTTCCCGTCCGCGTCGTAAATGTGCACGGAAACCTTCGCCTTCTCGACTTCGGTCCCGAGCCAAAACCAATATTCGTTTCCTTTGAACAATTGCTGCCGCACGGCCTTTTTCTCGCCGGCGCCGAGATCGCCACCCCAGTAATCTTCGCGCACCTGGAAACCTTCTTTGACGTACGGCTCCGCGGCCTGGAGCGCGAACGATTGCGCGTCATCGACCGAACCGCGAAGCCGACATGGAAACGAACGCGCAGCAGAACGCGACGCAGAGCGCGGCGGCGCCGGTTGGTCTCACAAGGAAGCAGTCATCGGTCGCGCTATGGGGATTTCTTCACAATCGCGTCGCCCAGACGGGTCGTGATCTCATTGATTTTCTTCACCGAGGCCGGCGAGATGCGCGCATCGCCGACATCGATCAGCGGCCGCACTTCGACCAAGGCGCCGTCTGAATATCCTGGAGCAGTTTCAGATTGAATTCCGGCATCGCATGCAGGCGGTCTTCGAAGTAGGTCAGCAGATCCGGTTGATGCAGGAGTTCGGCGCCATCCTCGCGAGAAGCGCTTGTTCACGACCGCGGTCAGCACTTCGGTGCCGCGGAGCCAGCCGCCGAGGCTGACCAGTTGCGAGAGCTTTTCATCGTGCACTTCGTTCATCGCCTGCTGGACGCTGTTCTGGGTGCGATCCAGTTCCTGCCGCACGTTGACCCAGTTGCGTTTGTCCGCCGCTTCGGTGATGGCCTTGGCGTGCGGCGTGATCGAGTTGCCGACGCCGATTCCTTTGGCCAGGCTCAGGACGCGCTGGCCGATCTCCTTCACCGTCGGTGCGTCTTCCGCCTGCACCGCGATAAACCCATCGGCGATCACCGCGCCCAGCAGGAGGGCAATCCGGGGGCGCTCGGTGAAATTGCTCCCCTTGTCGTTGCGGACGTATTCCTTCCAGTTCACTCCGCCCAGTTTGTTCAGCGCGCCGAAGACTTCGTTCGGCAGCGGAACGACCACATCATCGACTTTCCTGGAGAGTTGCTTAACGTCGATGCGCTTGGGCGCCTCGGCGGCGTGGGCGGACAGAGAGCGCGACCGTGGCCACGACCGTCAGTTTGCAAAATTTTAGCAAAGATATCATCCGGGCTTCGACTGTTGATTTCGCCTTCGTATTCAGGATTAGTGAGTCACTCTAAACAGAAGTGCGATCCGCACAAATAGCCTCGACCTAACATTTTGACTCCCTGAATCGCAATGAACTTCGTCGCTGGCGGCATCGGGCCGCATTTCCTCGCGCTGCCCACAGAATTGGCCCCATGACTCCCGACGCGTTACGAGGAAATCCTGGCCCGAGCCGCCAGGAAACGAATCCTCGTCATCGGGGATCTGATGCTGGACGAGTTTGTCTGGGGGAAAGTCGGCCGCATTTCTCCGGAAGCGCCGGTGCCGGTGGTGGAGGTCACGGGAGAAAGCCTCCTATCCCGGGCGGCGCAGCCAATGTCGCGCGAAATCTGCGGGAATTCGTCGAGCGACGTCGGTCGATCGGCTGATTGGGACGGACCGCGGCGGAAGAGAGCTGCGCGCCTTCTTGGCTGAGGGGAAAATCGAAACCGGCGCACTGATTCGAGGATGCCGATTTCCCGACCATCGTCAAAACGCGCATCATCGCGCGCAATCAGCAGGTCGTGCGGGTCGATCGAGAGGAACTGCGCACCCCACCGCCGACCAGGTCACGCGCGTGGTCGAGAGCGTTCGCCAGCAGCTACCCGAGATCGATGCGATCATTTTCGAAGATTACGGCAAAGGTTTTCTCAGCTTCCGAACTCGTCGAACAGATTTGCCACCGTCGCATCTGGAGCCGGAAAGATCGTCTCCGCAGATCCAAATCCGCGACATCCAATTGTGTGGAAAAACGTGACCGCGGTGAAACCGAATCGCAGCGAAGCGTTTCTGGCCGCCGGCGTGCCGTGGAGCGACCCGGTCGAGCCCGCCGAGGACGACCAGGCGCTGCTGGGCACAGGCCGCTCGTTGCTCGAGAAATGGGATACGCAATACCTGCTGATCACGCTAGGCGAGCAGGGCATGATGCTTTTCGAAAGGGGACGACGCCTGGCACATTCCCACCAAAGCGCGGCAGGTCTTCGATGTCTCGGGCGCGGGTGACACCGCCATCGCCCTCTTTACTCTGGCTCTTTGTTGCGAAGCGACCGCGCGAGAGGCGGCGGAGATTGCGAACCACGCCAGCGCGGTGGTCGTCGGCAAACTCGGCACGGCCACAGTTACGCGCGACGAGTTGATCGCCAGCTTCGATGACGACCACTCCGTCTAACGAGTTATCGCCGGCTGTTTTTCTGGACCGCGATGGGACGATCATGCGGGACGTCAATTATTGCGGCGACCCGGAACAGGTCGAGATCTTTGCCGGCGTGCCCCAGGCTCTGCAACGGCTCAAGAACGCGGGCTTCAAGATTGTCGTCATTACCAATCAGAGCGGCATCGGGCGCGGCTATTTCGGCGAGGCGGATTACCGCGCGGTCGAGCGGGAGGTCGAGCGGCAGATCGGGCACGATTTGATCGACGCGAGTTATTTTTGTCCGGACGCGCCGGGCACCGGTTCGAAGCGCCGCAAACCTGCGCCCGGAGATGGTCTTCGAAGCGCAGCGGGATCATCGACTCGATCTCGCCCGCTCGTTCTTCGTGGGCGACAAAGCGATCGATGCGGAATGCGGCCGCAACGCCGGCGTGCGGACGATCGTCGTGCGCACCGGCGTCGAGGTGCACGATGCGGCTCGCGCTGGCCGATTGGGTCGCGCGCGACTTCGGCGAGGCGACTGAAATCATTTTGCGCCATGCCGTTTAAGACCCTCGGCGTCATTCCGGCCCGCTGGGGTTCGACCCGTTTTCCCGGCAAACCGCTCCATCCGATCGCGGGCAGGCCGTTGCTCCAGCACGTCTGGGAGCGCTGCCAGCGCGCGAAAAGTCTGGACGCCGTCATCATCGCCACCGACGACATGCGCATCGCCGAGGCGGCCTTCGCCTGGGGAGCGGAAGTGGCCCTGACGTCTGCCCGACATCGCAGCGGAACCGACCGCGTCGCGGAGGTCGCGCGAAAGGCGCCGCGGTTTACTCATATTCTCAACATCCAAGGCGACGAGCCGCTGATCGATCCGAAGCTGATAGATCGTCTGGTCCGCGAACTGCGCCGCGATCGGGCCGTGGAAATGATTACCGCAGCGCATCCGTTTCCCGAGCGCGCCGATGTCCAGTCACCCCATCAGGTGAAGGTGGTCGTCGACGGCGAACGGCGACGCGCTCTATTTTTCGCGCAGCGTCATCCCGGGAAATAGGTCTCATAAGCCGCATGGGACCTATCTTCGTCACCAGGGAATTTACGGCTACACCCGCGCGACTCCTCCTCCGGTTCGTGCGCTGGAAACCCTCCCCGCTGGAGCGCGCGGAATCGCTCGAGCAATTGCGCGCACTGGAGAATGGAGTAAGAATTCGCGTGGTCATGACGGGCAGCGGCTGGCCCGGCGTGGACACTCCCGCGGATGCGGACTTGATTGAACGCCAGCTCGTTGCGGAAGCGCGAGCTTCCTCTTCCCGGAGACGGCCGCACACGCGATGAAATACATTTTTGTTACCGGCGGAGTGGTCAGTTCGTTAGGCAAAGGCCTCGCCGCCGCCTCCCTCGGGACGCTCCTGGAATTGCGCGGATTGCGCGTGGTCTTCCAGAAGTTCGATCCCTATCTCAACGTCGATCCCGGGACGATGAACCCCTTCCAGCACGGCGAGGTTTACGTCCTGAATGACGGCGCCGAGACCGATCTCGACCTCGGCCACTACGAGCGCTTCACGAATTGCATCCTCTCCCGTCACAACAATCTCACCAGCGGCCAGGTCTACGAGATGGTCATCATGAAAGAACGCCGCGGCGATTATCTCGGCAAAACCGTGCAGGTGATTCCGCACGTCACCGACGAGATCAAGAACCGCATTCGCGAAGTCTCTGTCGAGAGCAAAGCAGACATTGTCATCACGGAAATCGGCGGAACGACCGGCGACATCGAGGGGCTTCCGTTTCTCGAAGCCATCCGGCAATTCATCCTCGAGGTCGGCACGCAGAACGTGATCAACCTCCACGTGACCCTCGTCCCGTACATCAAAGCGGCGCGGCGAACTAAAGACGAAGCCGACGCAGCAAAGCATCGCCAAGCTGCGCGAGATCGGTCTTGCAGCCACAGATCCTGATGTGCCGCACGGAACTGCCGCTCGATGCCGAGACGCGGCAGAAGCTCTCGATGTTCGGCAACGTCTCGCCGGAAGCGGTGATCGAAGCACGCGACGTGCAGCACACCATCTACGAAGTGCCGCTGATGCTGCACGAGGAAGGCTTGGACGACCTGGTTTGCAAGCTCTTGCATTTGGAAGCGCCGCCGCCGGATCTGACGAATTGGCGAAAGTTTGTCGAGAGCATCGTCCATCCGAAAAAGCAGGTCGGATCGCCGTCGTCGGCAAGTACATCGACCTGCAGGACGCGTATAAGAGCATTTACGAATCGCTCACCCACGCGGCCGCGAGCCAGGATTGCGGGATCGATTTGAAGCTGATCGATGCGGAAACTTTGCAGGACGGAGTGGACGGGCAGCTCAAGGATGTGGCCGGCCTCTTGATTCCCGGAGGGTTCGGAGAGCGCGGCGTCGAGGGCAAGATCAAGGCGACGCGTTTCGCGCGGGAGAACAAGCTGCCTTTCCTCGGGCTATGTCTCGGGATGCAGGTCGCGACGATTGAGTTCGCGCGCAACGTTTGCGGGATCGAAGAGGCCAACAGCACGGAGTTCGATCAAAACGCGGCCGATCCGGTCATTTGCCTTTTGGACGAGCAGCGCGACGTGCGGACCAAAGGCGCCACCATGCGCCTCGGAACCTGGCCGACGAAAATCTCCAGCGGCACGCTCGCGGAAAAACTTTACGGCAGTCGCGAGGTCCTGGAACGGCATCGGCATCGCTATGAGTTCAACATGAATTACCGCGAGCGGATGGACGCCAAAGGGTTTCACCATCTCGGGCACTTCACCGGATGGGGCGCTCGCGGAGCTGATCGAGTTGCGGGATCACCCGTACTTCCTGGCCTGCCAGTATCATCCGGAATTCCAGAGCAAGCCGAACAAGCCGCATCCTCTTTTCAAAGGCTTCGTGCAAGCCTGTCTCGCGCACCAGGGCTAGCTGAAGCGGACGCTCTGTCGTACGCGATGACAGAGCATCGCGCTCCACTCATGCGCCGCGGCGCGGCGGAGTCGGTCCATGATCGCGCAGCCAAGACCATCTTCCGGCAATTCTTCGGCGACGATCAAGTCGAGTTGCGCTTCGTCCAGTTCGCGCAGGTAACGAAACAAATTCGCGGCCGCTTCGCGCAGATCTCCCGACGGACTCAACGCCCGCGTCTCGGCGAAGCAGGTCGCCTCTGTCTCGCGCAAGCTCAAGCAGCCGATGCGACCCGGCGGCGGTTGGAATGAGTCGAGATTCGCCGCCAGCACCAATCGCGTGCGCGGCGCATAGTGCGAGCGGAGTTGACCCGGCGCCTCCGGCCGTTCGCGTTCCGCCGCGACTTTGACCGGACCGAGTTTCCCCAATTCCTCCATCGTGATTGGGCCGTGACGCAGGATCTCGATCCCGCCGTGACGCACGGCGACAATGGTGGACTCGAGACCATGCGTCGTTGCGCCACCGTCGACGATCAGCGGAATCCGACCCTCCAATTCCGCCAACACATGCTCGGCTTTCGTGGGGCTGATGCGTCCGAATCGGTTCGCGCTTGGCGCGGCCAGCGGACCGCCAAATGCGTTCATGATTTCGGCTAGAATGGGATGGGCGCTGAGACGCACCGCGACCGTTTCCAGACCCGCGGTCACGATGTCCGGCACTTCGCTGCGTCGAGGCAGGACGATTGTCAGCGGCCCCGGCCAAAACTTCTCCGCCAGAATCGCCACCAACTTTTCGTCCGACTGCGGAACAGTCGTTAGGCGCTCCAGCCATCCGCGATCCGGCAAATGAACAATCAGCGGATCGAAGCGTGGCCGCTCTTTCGCCTCGAAGATTTTGAGCGACAGCGTTTGCCTTCAACGCATCCGCGGCCAGGCCGTAAACAGTTTCCGTCGGCAACGCGATCGCCTCTCCTTGGCGCAGAAATTCCACCGCGGACGCAACCGCGGCGATGCGATCCGCGACCGTCGCCGTGCCAAGGAATCAGCGTCTTCACTTCGCTGCCGGGTGAAGATCGGCGCGGGCTTTCTTTACGCGAGCCATCGCCTCGTCCGCATCCGCCCCGAGCGCCGTGAGGTGTCCCATCTTGCGGCGCGGCCTCGGCTCGCGCTTACCGTAGAGGTGAAGGTGAACGCCTTCTGTCTCCAGCGCTTTGCTCCACGCAGGTTCTCCGTCCTGCCAGACTTCTCCGAGTAAATTCGCCATCGCCGCCGGTCGCAGAATTTCCGTGGAACCAAGCGGCAACCCGCAGACCGCACGCACGTGCTGTTCAAACTGGCTCGTGCTGCACCCTTCAATCGTCCAATGCCCCGAATTATGCGGACGCGGCGCCACTTCGTTTACGATCAGGTCGCCGTTTGGTTTGAGAAACAACTCCACCGCGAGGAGCCCCACGAGTTCCAGTTTCTCGACAATCGTGCGCGCCAACTGCGCGGCTTCGCGGGCGATGCTTTCCTCCACCCGCGCGGGAGCGACGGTGATGTCGAGGATGTGATTCCGATGCAGGTTTTCACACGCGGGAAACGTCGCCATCGCCCCGTCCGCGCCACGCGCGACGATGATCGAGAGTTCCTTCTCGAAGTCGATCAAGCCTTCCAGAATCAACTCATCAGCGGAACTGGCGCTCCAGATTTCTTCGCAGTCGTCGCGGGCCGTGATCATCTGTTGCCCTTTCCCGTCGTAGCCGAAGGCGGCTGTCTTCAAAATCGCGGGCCGTCCGATTTGTTCCATCGCCGACGAGAGTTCATGCGCGCTGCGAACGGCACGAAATGGCGCCACCGGAATGCCGGCGGAAGCGAGGAAATTTTTCTCTCGCAGCCGGTTTTGCGCGATGTGCAGCACCGAGCCCGTCGGATGAACCTCGCGCTCGCGCGCGCACCATTCCGCGGTCTCGACCGGGATGTTCTCGAACTCGAACGTGACCACATCCACGCCTTCCGCGAAACGACGCACGGCTTTTTCGTCAGTGTACTCGGCGACGCGGGCGAGATCCGCGAACTGACCCGCCGGGCTGTCCTCTTCCGGCGTGAAGACGTGCACGCGGTAGCCCATGCGTCGCGCCGCGATGGCAAACATGCGGCCGAGTTGGCCGCCGCCCATCACGCCAATGGTCGCTCCCGGCGGATAGACCCGGCTCATTCCAGTCGTTGCGCCAGGACTGCCTCCGTCTGCCGCTGACGAAACGCCTGAACGTTCGCACGGACCGCTTTGTCGGTCAGACCGATGATGCTGGCGGCAAGCAGGGCGGCGTTCTTGGCGCCCGAGATTCCGATGGCGAGGGTGCCGACGGCCACGCCGGCGGGCATCTGCGCGATGGAAAGGAGCGAATCGATTCCCTTCAAAGCTTTTGATTCAATCGGCACGCCGAGAACTGGCAACCAGGTATGCGCAGCGATCATCCCGGGCAGATGCGCGGCACCTCCCGCCCCGGCGATGATGACGCGCAACCCGCGCCCCGCCGCCTCGCGCGCGAAGTCGGCCATCAACTCCGGCGTGCGGTGCGCGGAAACGATGCGGTGCTCGTTAGGCACGCGCGAGTTGCTTGAGCAACTCCACCGCATGCTGCATCGTCTCCCAATCCGAGGCGCTCCCCATGACAACGGCCACCAGCGCGGGCGGTGATTTTTGCTTGGTCATCCTGTGTTCATGAGTTCGCGGAACGCCTCCGCTTGTAAAGGGCTTTTTGGAGAGATTCCGCAAGCGAGAGGCATGCGCTACAGTCCTTCATGTCCGAACGCGGCGAAGCCATCGTGTTGATCGGGTTCATGGGGAGCGGCAAATCGTCTGTGGGCCGCGAGCTGGCCGCACGCACTGGGCGGCCACGTTACGACACGGATGAAATGGTGGCGGCACGCTACGGATTCTCGATCACTGATATCTTTGCGCAGCATGGCGAAGAAGCATTCCGAGCCGCGGAAACGGAAGCGCTCGCGCAAGTGCCGGAGCGTGCGGCGATCGTCGTGCCCGGCGGCGGCATCGTGCTCCGGGCGGAAAACGTCGAGCGGCTGCGCCGCTTCGGGATCATTGTCCATCTAACCGCGGACAAAGAGACGCTCTTCGAGCGCGTCTCGCGCCGCCAGACTCGTCCGCTCCTGCAGACCGAGAACCCGCGCCACACGCTTTCGGAATTGCTGCGCGTGCGCGCGCCGCTTTATCAACAGGCGGCCGATTTGACGGTCGACACCTCGGAGCTGCGGCAGAGGAAGTGGCCGATCGAATCCTCGAGCAAATCGCGGAGCTTCGTTTGCATGTCGGCTAGGCTCCTTGAGCGCGACGCTCGTCGTCGCGAGACACCGGCGATGCGAAACTCGCGATGACAGAGCATCGCGCTCCGCAATTTCCGATGACCGCATTGAAGGCTGATCTCGTTAGGCGCGCGCAGGAACTCGGGTTTGACGCTTGCCGCATCGCATCTGCGAATCCGCCACCGCATGCCGGAGAATTCCGCCGGTGGCTGCGCGAAGGCGCCGCCGGTGAGATGGAATGGTTGCATCGCGGCGAAGAGAAACGATGCGATCCGGCAAAAGTGTTGCCGAGCGCACGGTCGGTCATCGTCGTCGCCTTGAACTATTGGCAGGGCGACGGTGCGGAGGGACGAGCTCGCATCCCGGCCGGATCGCGCGCTACGCCTGGGGCGACGACTATCACGAGGTCATGCTCGCCAGGCTGCGCCCGCTCGATGACTTCCTGCGCAGGCATGGCGGCGAGCAGAAAATTTACGTCGATACCGGCCCGGTGCTGGAGCGCGATTTCGCGGCGGAAGCGGGGATCGGATGGCACGGTAAGAGCACCATGTTGCTCGATCGAAAACTCGGCACCTGGTTCTTCCTCGGCGAGATCCTCACCTCGCTCGAACTGCCCCCGGATGCGCCCCAGAAAGCGATGTGCGGCAGTTGCACTCGTTGCATGACCGCTTGCCCGACCGGCGCCATCACGGAGCCAAATCGATTGGACGCGCGCCGCTGCATTTCCTACCTGACGATCGAGCTGAAAGGCGTCCATCCCGCTGGAGCTCCGGCCGCTCATCGGCGACCGCATTTACGGCTGCGACACCTGCCTCGACGTCTGTCCCTGGAACCGCTTCGCGACCGTGGCGCGCGAAAGCGCCTTTGCCGCGCGACCCGCGACTGCGGCGATGCAATTGCGCGATTATCTGTCGTTAGACGACGGCCAGTTTCGCTCGCTCTTCCGCGGCTCGCCGATCAACCGGATCAAGCGGCGCGGATTGCTGCGGAACGTCTGTGTGGCCCTGGGCAACGTCGGCAACCGCGATGACTTGCCGGCCCTGGAAAGAGCGACGCGAGATCCGGAGCCGTTGATCGCCGAGCACGCGGCGTGGGCGGTGGCGGAAATCGGCAAGCGCCTCGGTCCCGCCGTTGCCCGTCAGCCGCAGGCGGATTAGGGACAAAATTGCCAGCCAAAGTGAACGGCTTTTGCTTTGCAAAGGTCTAAACACGCACTATTTCTCTCCCTCCAACGGAAAAGTCCGTGTCCACCATGCATCAAGCCATCGCCACCCCCGGCACCGCCGTGGCCCCTCGCAAGAAGCGGCGCTCACGGCGAAAACGGAACATCATTCTCGGGGTCATCGGCCTGATCGTTGCCTGGATTGTCATTGCCACCATCCTCGGGAAACGCGAAAAGCCCATCCCCGTCGTCACCGAAAAGGCGGTGCGCAAGACGATCCTGCAAACGGTCTCCGCCACCGGAAAGATCCAGCCGGAAACAGAGGTCAAAATCTCGCCGGAAGTGGCCGGAGAAATCACCGAGCTCCCGGTCACGGATGGTATGCCGGTGAAAAAGGGCGACCTGCTCTTGAAGATCAAACCGGATTCCTACAAGGCGCTCGTGGAGGGACAACTCGCCGGAATCAGTGCGGCAAAGGCGACCAATCTGCAAATGAAAGCCGCGGCCGCGAAGACCGAAGCAGACCTGAAGCGGGCGCAGGATCTTTTTGCCAAGAAAATGATTTCGGAGTCCGAGTTCGTTGCGGCGCAAACGGCCGACGACGTCGCCAAGTCCACTTACGAAACCTCGATGCACGAGATCGAGCGCGCGGAAGCCGGCTCCAGCCAGGCGCGCGATCAGCTTTCGAAAACCATCATTAATTCACCGATCGACGGCACCGTCACCGTTCTGAACAGCAAGCTCGGCGAGCGCGTCGTGGCGACCAATCAGTTTGCCGGCACCGAGGTCATGCGCGTGGCCGATTTGAGCCACATGGAAGCGCGCGTGGACGTGAACGAAAACGACGTGGTCACCGTGAAGCTCGGCGATCCAGCCGTCATCGCGATCGACGCCTATGGCGACCGCAAGTTCCACGGAAAGGTCGTGCAAATCGCCAACACCGGAAAGACGAGCGGCACCGGCACCCAGGAAGAGGTGACGAATTTTGAGGTCAAGATCGCGATCGAGGACCACGATGTCATGCTCCGGCCGGGACTGAGCTGCACCGCGGACATTGAGACCAACATGGTCAAGGACGCCGTCGCCGTGCCGATGCAGAGCGTCACCATCCGCACCGGCGATACCGACTTGAGCCCGGAAGAGATCGAGAAACGAAAGCTGAAACAGACCGCGAGCGACAAAGGAGATAACGCCGCGGAAGTAATCAACGAGCGGATCGAGAAGAAGACGGCCAAGGAAGAGCGAGACCTCCTGGCGAAAGTCGTCTTCGTGAAGAAAGGCAACAAAGCCGAGATGGTCCGCGTGACCACCGGCATCGCCGATGACACCTACATGGAGATCAAGAGCGGCATCCAGCCGGGCGATGAAATCATTTCCGGGAGCTACAGCGCCATCAGCCGCAAGTTGAAAGATGGCGCGAAGGTGGAGATCGAAAAAGCCGAGAAGAAATGACGAAACCAGAATGACGAAATCCGAATCAAATCCGAAGCCCGAATGACGAATCGGCATCAGGCTGTTGCGTAGCTCTTCGAGCTTCGTGCTTCGTCATTGTTTCGGACTTCGTCATTCGGCCTTCGTCATTTTTCACGCCCATGCCAGCCGACGCCATCCGTCCCTACGGCCCCATCGTGATCGACATCGAGAACATCACGAAACATTACGTCATGGGCGAAGAGACCGTGCACGCCTTGCGCGGCGTCAGTCTGCAGATCCACCGCAACGAGTACCTCGCCATCATGGGGCCGAGCGGCAGCGGCAAATCGACCCTCATGAACATGCTCGGCTGCCTCGATACCCCGAGCTCCGGGCGCTACGAGTTCAACGGCAAAGATGTCTCGTCGATGGATGGCGATGAGCTCGCCGCCATTCGCAACCGGGAAATCGGCTTCGTCTTTCAAACCTTCAATCTCCTCCCCCGCTCCACCAGCCTGCGCAATGTCGAGTTGCCCCTCATCTATGCCGGGATCGACCCGGAAACGCGCGAGCAACGCGCGGCCCAGGCGCTTGCACGATGTCGGTCTCGGCGACCGCATGCAGCACAAGCCTAACGAATTGTCCGGCGGCCAACGTCAGCGCGTCGCCATCGCCCGCGCCCTGGTCAACAATCCCTCCATCATTCTCGCCGACGAGCCGACGGGAAATCTCGACTCGAAAACCGGCGAGGAAATCATGGCGCTCATGGAGAATTTGTATCAACTGGGCAACACCGTCATTCTCGTCACCCACGAGCCGGACATCGCCCGGCACGCCCGGCGCAGCGTCCATCTGCGCGACGGAGTCGTGGAAAGCGACACGCTCTACCGAGGTCGCGAGTCATCTGCCGGACTTGGCCCTGAGCTGAAGCATGCACTCAGTGGAGCCAATAGCCTGCGCCGTTCCCATTCGCAGACTCGTCAGCGCGGTTGCCGCGGTTGCGCGTTACCCCTATCCGTTAGGTGGTAATATCATGAACACGCGCATCATCCTCAGCCTCGTCATTGCAGCGTTTCTGCGCGTGCTCGCCAACGCAGCCGGTCTGCCGCCATGGCAGTTCGGCATGTCGAAGTCGCAGGTCGCTAGCGTCAAGGAGTGCGGCCCGTGCAAAGCCTTTCTCGAACGGTGATCTGGAGACCAGCAACGGCATTCGCTTTCACGGCGGATTTTTTCCAAGGCCAGATCGAATTGGCGAAACCCCATTTTGTCGCAGCATAGTTCAACCTCATGATACTGCGCTTGTTCTCGCTGTCTATTCGTGGCAGCTGCGCCGGCAGCGGAGAACCGTGGCAACCTCCGGCCATAGCAAAGCTCGACTCGCTAGTCGGGGTTTGGGATTTGGAGGTTACTTCCCGCTTCACGCCCGATGGCGAACCGTTCAAAGGAAGAGTCATTGACACGACGCGCTGGTCTGACAGACAAGCAGTTCCTCATCTACGAGCAGTGGGTTCTACTCCCTGCTGGTCGGCTCCCGAAGCTCATCATTACGCGCTGGGACGCCGATAACGGGCAAGTTTCGACAAGCGAACGTCGTGCCCAACCGACCGACGTGAACATTCTGGCGATTGATGAGCCGGCGGAAAGCGTATTCGGATAAGCGCAGACGGTCACGTCAAACAAGATGGACTGCCGTTGAGGCATTCCCGGCGGGCAGCACGCTTGCGGGCAGAGTTTTCGATGCTTGGGCGGCAAAGCGGATCATGTTGCGGTTTCGGCGCGAAGCCGCTAACCAGTCGAATGAAGCTGACGGCGGGAAGCCTTACGATTACACTTTGACGATTGCTCAAAAGGCTAGCATCGAGTGAACTGATCTTGAGTCTAGGATTTAAACCCTATGAAACCGCATATTACAACTCCGCTCAGATGCCTCTTCGCCGTGGTTCTTTTTGCTTCCACGCTGACGTTCGCCGCAGATGCCCAGGACGGACCGAAGAACGCGGTCGTGCTGATTATTCGCCACGCGGAAAAGCCCGACTCCGGTCCCGATCTCTCGCCCCGCGGCCAGCAGCGGGCCGAAGCATACAAGGATTACTTCCTAAAATTCACCGTGGATTCCAAGCCGCTTCGCCCCAATGCGATTTTTGCCGCCAAAAACTCAAAGGCAAGCCATCGCCCGCAAGCAGACGGTCGAGCCGTTCGCGAAGGCCGCGAACTTGCCGATCGATACGCATTTTGACCTCAATCAGTCCGCTGCTCTGGCGACTGCGCTGCGCGCAACGCAGCAGGGAAAATGCATTCTCATTTCCTGGCATCACAGCGATGTTCCCGCGCTCCTCAAGGCGCTCGGCGCAAAGCCAAAAAGCCTCTTGCCGGATGGAAAATGGCCGGATCCCGTCTTCGATTGGGTCCTGATGCTCAGCTACGATCAGGACGGCGCTTTGATTCCCGCGGGCACGAAACGGATCAACGAACACCTCCTGCCGGGCGACTCTCCGTAGAATCCTTGAACACTGGAATTTGACGCAAACAGGTTTTGCCGGCGTGAATGGGTGGAATGACCAAATGACGAAGGAATGACCAAACCTCGAATGACTAGTGTGCCGTTCTGCGACGCTCCCGATTTTGGACTTGGTCATTTGGATTTCCTTCGTCCTTCGTCATTCGGGAATTGGTCATTTTTCTCGCCTCCATCCTTCCTCCCAACCGTATCGCCGATCTTCACCGTTCTGCTCGCCTCGCTTCTGTGTGCGACGGCCGCCGCGCAGACGCTCCCGATCAGTTATCAAATTCAACTGCAAGTGCGCGCCGATACCGGCGGCACCGCGTTCAATTTGCCCAACGGCTCCACCTTCAACAGCGTCACCGCCAGCGTGAACGATCTCGGCAAGGTCGCGGTCAAGGTGAGCACCGTTGGCCTAACGACCAGTCCCGGAGTCTGGTTCGGCGGGCAGGGAACCGGGGCGCTGGTTTACAACGCAAACGATAACGACGCCATCCTCAGCGACACCTATGTCAACGTGCACAACCAGGTCTCCTTCCCGCGCTTCGTCAGCACCAGCCCGGCCGACGACGGCCTCTACGTTTACGACAACACCACCGGCATGACGACCCGGGTCACGAATGGCCCGCTCGGCGCGACTTCCTACACCAATCCGCAGATCAACGACAACGGCATCATCGGCCTGCGGATCAAATTCAACACCCCGCAGGCGCTCTTCAGCTACAACGTCGCGGCTAATTCCTTCATCAACTACGTCACCGAAACCTCGGGCGATCCGGGGAGCCGCTACTCGTTTCTTTACGCGCCTGCTTTCAACAACAACAATCGGATCGCCGCCGAAGCGAACATCAACGGGCAGGCCGCGACCTATAAAGGAACTGCGCGTCTGGAATCCCGACGGCACTTCGGTTCTGGTCGCGTCGGGCGACAGCAGCACCGGGCCGACTTTCTTTGCCTTTGATAACGGCATCTCGATGAACAACCACGAGCAGGTCGCTTTCACCACCCGCACGAGCACCTCCGCGACCACCCGGCGCATTGTCGTTTCCGACGGCACCACCACCGCCATCTTCCCGACCGTCAGTGCCGGCGCCGGTTTCACCGGCATCGACGCCTTCGCACCTTCGATCAATGACAACGGCCTTGTCGCCTTTCGCGGGAATGACAACCAGCCGTCCCCAAAGGACTCGGTCTTCGTGACTGACGGCACGACCTTCGAGCGCATTGCCGGCGTCGGCGACACCCTGATGACCGACACCGGGCCGCGCGTGGTCGCTTTCCTCATGGGCGGCGTGCATATCAACAACCGCGGCTCGATCTCCTTCGGTGTGCAATTCAGCGGCGGCGGCAACGCGGTTTACGTGGCCTATGTGCGCGTGATACCGCTGAGCGCGGTTTCGCGCAAGACGCATGGCGCGACCGATTCCTTCGATGTGAATCTCCCTCTTAGCGGATCTTCCGGCGTCGAGCCGCGTCGCAGTGGCGGAGCCAATTCGGACAGCCATCAGTTAATCGTGACCTTCGCCGCCCCAGCCACCTTTGCCTCCACAGCGGTGGTATCAGGCACGGGCATGGTGGAATCCACGAGCACGAGCGGGAATCAGGTCACAATCAATCTCGCGGGCGTCGCTAACGCACAGAATCTTTCGGTTACTTTGTTTAATGTGAACGACGGCACGAATACCAGCGATGTGACCATTCCTATGGGAGTCTTGCTCGGCGACACCAACGGTGATCGCGTGGTTAATTCCGGCGACGCGCTGCAAACCCGGAACCGCTCCGGTGGTGCGGCCGACTCGACAAACTTCCGTTCCGACGTCAACACCGATGGTGTCGTCAATAGCGGCGACACCGTCATCGTCCGCGCGCGCTCAGGCGACTTCCTGCCGTAAGGCATCGGTCCTTTTCGGGTTGGCACAGGTCGACCGGGCGACTACGTCACGCTGCGTGGCAAGACATCTTCGGCTAAGGCAATTGTCCCAGGCAGCTGGGACCTTCGAGCGACATCGCTCAAGGCGGCAAAGGTGACAACCTAGTTACCTTTCATTGGTCAGCCAGGACCCGCACGAAGTTTACAACTTCGGCTGTCCATGATCCCTCCGAGAGTCCACGCCGCGGCGCCGGGCGCTGATGGCAAGGCGAACAGACAACTGATCGATGCGTTGCGACGCTCCCGCTTATTCAGTGATTACGAGAGCGTGTTCACGAAGGCGACTGGTCTGCCTCTAACCCTCAGGCCGCCCGAGGTACTGGCAGCTAGCCCACCACGGGAAGAAACAGGAGAATCCGTTTTGCGCGCTCCTCGCCGAACGGCCGGCGACGTTGGCCGTTTGTTTGCAAGCACACGAATACATGATTCGGCATACGGGCGTGCTTCCGCACACCGTGACTTGTCCATTCGGCTTAACCGAGACGGCAATCCCGGTGAAGCTTGACGAAAAAACGATCGGATACCTGCGTATTGGCCAGGTCTTGCGGCATGTCCCGAGTGAAATCCGATACGGCGAAAGTAGCGCGAACGTTGGCACAGCACGACGTTCAACTCACGAACGAGATTCGCGCAGCTTGGGACAAGAATCCGCTCATCCCGACCGACAAATACAACGCGATCGTCCGTTTGCTCACGTTCTTCGCCGAGCAACTCTCCGTGTTAGCCAGGCAGATCCGACTGGAAAACGAGAATGCCGAGCCACTAATGGTGCGGAGGGCGCGCGATTACATCACGAACAATCGAGCGAATGCGCTTTCTCTCCAGGAGGTGGCCAGGGCATCTGGCGCGGGCGCGTTTTACTTTTGCAAGGTATTCAAGAAAACAACGGGCTTGAGGTTTTCCGATTACGTCTCGCGCATTCGGTTGGAAGATGCCAAGGCGGGACTGTTGAATCCCAACCGGCGGATCAGCGCGATTGCCTACGATGTCGGCTTCCAATCACTCACCCAGTTTAACCGAGTGTTTAAGCGCATCTTCGGCCAGTCCCCCACGCAATTCCGCGCGCATCTTTCCTCCCGACATCGTTCGGTGAGAGCGGCGTGAGCCGCTGGGCAAGGTAACAGTCGGGTTACCTTTCACGAGTTGGCATCCTGATCAGCGCGCGGAGTCTTTTTGCATTCCATGAAAACAAATAATGCTCCCTCCTTCGTTCCAGGACCGTGTAGCGATGCACAAGATATGCATCGCAAAAACCCGAAAACGCCCAGCAAAGATTGGTCGCATTGCGAACATCAGAGCATGCAAACGTACACGCGAGTTCGAATCTTTCTCACCTTCCTCGCAGCTTCGCTTTGGATAACCAGCCCCGCGGCCAATGCGAGCGAGTTGATCTACTCACAGTACTCCGATGGCCAGTCCGTCTACGGTCCGAGCCTGGTTTGGCCGGCTGACGCCGTGAACAGCGAGGTCGCCGATGAGTTCAACGTGGTGGCTAACATCGATCGGGTGTCCGCCGGTGGCTCGCCATTTGGGGACCGGTTGATTTTCAGGGGGTACATATTCGTTTCTACGAATTCGGCGCGGACAACAAGCCGGGTGCGTTGCAACACGAGTACTTTTTGGCGGCCGGCGATCCAGGCGTGACCTTCAATGAAATCTCCGGCGAAATTACCGCAACCTTATCGCCAGCGTTTGCCGCCACCGGCCGGCACTTTCTCTCCGTTCAGCCAGTCATTAACTATTGGTACTGGTGGAGCTCCAGCAGCGGCGCGCCGCGCGGCGAAGCATTTTACTTCCGCAACAACGCCACCGGTGAAGCCTGGCATCACGGCGACAACCTCAACTTTAGCATTAACGCGGACGTAGAGTTTTCTCTTTACGGAACGGTGACCGGTGCGGGTGTCATCACCGGCTTGTCCGAGACCACCCTGCCGCGCAGCGGCTTTCTGGAAATTTTCGGGAACAACTTTGGCGGCGACGGCACTGTCCTCATCGGTGGGATCAGCGCGCCCGTGGCAGATTGGAGTAGCACGCGGATTATCGCCTACGTGCCGGAAAGCGCGCCGCTTGGTCAAGTCCCGGTGCAAGTAGTTACTGCTGCCGGTAGCAGTAATACCACTTCGCTGACCGTCACTACACGACCAGCGGCGGCGGAGCGGGTGAACTGGCGCTTCCGCATGAATGGCCCGTACTCATTTGTTCGCCCAGCGATCGGTTCAGATGGAACCATCTACTCAGTGGATGGGTTTGCGCATGTCTACGCGCTCACGCCCGATGGCGGATTGAAATGGCTCGTGCGCGGTGCCGGGGACAAGGGCGTCGCGGTTGGGCCGGACGACACCATTTACGTTGCCTCGGAGAATTACATCAACGCGTACAATCCGGACGGCTCGGCCAAATGGCATTTCGTGCAGAACCCGCGCGCGTTCAGCTGCCTGGGCGTCGCGGTGGGCCCGGATGGAAATATTTACTCCGTCGCTACGGAAGGCATGGGCGTGTTTTCGCTCACGCCTGCGGGCACGCTGCGTTGGACAAATCCCGAGTTTTACGATCGGCCGATAATTGATTACGGCGAAATCGTTTTTGGTCCAAACGGCACCAACCAGCAACTCTACTTCTACGCGAACAACCATATCCGGGCGGTGAGCCTCGACGGCAACTCCGTGTTCACGCTAGCCCCCTCCCGCGGCCAACCCGCGGTCGCCCCAGACGGCAGCATGCACATCTCGCTCTCGGCATTCTCGCCCAATGGCAACCTGCTTTGGACTTTCCCGACGCAGTACCCGGCCAACGTTTTCACGCCAGCGGACATTGGGAGCGACGGCACTCACTACTTCGGACAAAACCTAAGCCAGCTTTTTGCGCTCAACCCCAATGGCTCGCAACGCTGGCATAACACGGTCAACGGCTACGTCGGCGGGCCGATCGTTGATTCGCTCAATACTCAGCTCGTTATGGGCAGCCAGGACACGGGCGATCATCCCGGATTCATTCTCTCCGCCAGCGCGCAGGATGGGCATGAACTCTGGCGCGTAACCCTCCCAATCGAAGATCCAACGGTTTGGAACCCGGGGGTCGGGATCTTTGGCTTCAACCAATTCGTCGACACGCGCGCGCGCTTCACCGCCAACGGCCAGACTGCCTACTTCATCACCAGCACCGCGACAGGCGACAACAACACGAGCAAGTCCTTCGTCTATTCCCTTAATGCCGGTAGCGGAACTCCGCCCGTGCCAACAAGCGTAGTCTCGCGTAAGACGCACGGCACCGCCGGCACTTTCGACATCAACCTGCCGCTCACGGGCACGCCGGGAGTTGAGTGCCGTCGTGGCGGAGCGAATAGCGATCATGAGGTCGTGTTTACGTTCCCGAGCGCGGTGACTCTAAGCGGCGCGACGATCACTCCGCAGGCTGGCATGTCGGGCAGCATGTCCGGGGCGCCGGTGATAAGTCCCGATGGCAGGACGATAACTCTGCACCTCACGAACATTACGAACGGGCAGACGATCGCGATGACCTTGTCGGGAGTAAACAGCGGCACGGGCCCAGGCAATGTCACCGTGCAGATGAGTCTATTGGCAGGCGATACCAATGCTGATCGGGTGGTGAATTCCGGCGACGTGTTGCAAACACGCGGCCTTGCGGGCGGCGCGACCAACGCGACAAACTTCCGTTCCGATGTGAACTCCGATGGCGCCGTGAACAGCGGCGACACATCCATCGTGCGCGCACGTTCGGGCGACTTCCTCCAGTAAGACGGGGACGTCGTGAACAACGAACGGCTCGTACCTCGACATCGAGAATCGGGTTAACTCCCGATCCCTGATTCTTTCGTTTCTACTGCTCGCTAGGTTACGAACCGTGTGCAGGAACGCCGCCGCAATTTGCGCACAAAGAAAAGCAGCAGATGACCAGCAAAGAGCCCGGAGCAGCCGGAACTTCAAGTTATGAGATGCCCACAAAAAGCATCGCCACATAGGAGAGTTGCAAAATGAACAAAGGGGAGAATCAAACATGAACACTCAAATATTGAAGAGGGCCAACCGCGCCTCAACGGTGGCGGTAACCGCAGCCGTCTTGTTTGCGACATGCGCGCTGGCAGCGCCGTTGCCGACGCCGCAGAGCGACTTCACGGTCCTGCCACCGGACAGCAGCGGCCAGACCATCACCGTCACGCACTCTTGATGACGTCTCCGACTTCTCCGGCTCTCAGCAGGTGAGCGACCTGCCCGGCCCTGACGGGCGAGTGAGCTTCGCTGAAGCCGTCACGGCGGCGAACAACACACCGGGCCCCCAAACCATCGCGTTCGCGATCTCGCCCGCCGAGTTCTGGCTGGTCGCGGGCGTGGGGCTGCTCCGGCTCGAAAACGCCTTCGTCCTCTACGACTCCGGCACGACGATCGACTTCTCGACTCAGACGGTGAACATCGGGGACACCAATCCCAATGGGCCCGAAATCGGCATCTACGGCCTTCAGCCTAACGGATGGGGCAGCGCCGCCATCTTTGTCTACGGCGACAACTGCGTCATCAAGGGGCTGGGCAATGTGTATCAGCGTGGCTACGCCGCGCAAATCCTCGGTAACAACAACCGCGTGATCGGCTGCCAGATCGACGGTCCGTTGCACGCCGCGATTTCTGTTAACGGCTACCTGGATGGACCCACGCCCTCGGGCAACATCGTGGGCGGAACGGCGCCGGGAGAGGGCAACATCCTCATCGGGCTGGTCATCAACGGCCCGGCCGAGGGCAATATTGTGATCGGCAACACTCTGCTCGTCGGTGTCCAGGTGCAGGGCGCCACGCGCTACGGAGTGATCGCAAGTAACAACCGCATCGGCGGACCGAGTTCCGCTGAGCGCAACGTCATTTCCGGAGCGGGCCACTACGGCGAAGAAGGCTTCCCCGACGGCGCCCAGGTCAGCGTCATCGATGCCGACGGCACGATCGTTGAGGGCAACTACATCGGCACGACCGCCGACGGGATGGCACGATACCCGCAGCAAATCGGCCCGGTCGGCGTCGAGGTCCGGGACTCGAGGGGCACGACGATCCGAGACAATCTGATTGCGGGTCTGCGCACGGCCGGGGCCAATCATTATGCGGGGCAGATCTTCGGCCGGGCCGTTTCCGTGGGCGCGATCAATGAAGATATCCAGGATACCGTGATCGAGGGCAATACGATCGGCCTCGCGGCCGATGGAGTCACCCCGATCGTGACGCGTTCGGGCATCACCGTTGCGCCGCTTACATCGATGCATCATGCGTTGAGCACGCTCATCGCCTCCAACCACATCGCCAGCGTCGAGACCACGGGTGTTTTGGTCGCGAGTCTGGAGAACGGGGTCACGATCACCGGCAATTCCATCCATGATTGCGGCGGCCTGGGGATCGATCTCATCTCCGCTTCCGGTGGAGGCGTCACGCCTAACGACCCCGGCGACGGCGATACCGGCGGCAACGGCCTGCAGAATTTCCCCGTGCTCCTGTCGGCCGCGACCACCGGTTCAATGTTCATGGTTCAGGGAACACTCGACTCTTCGCCTTCCGCGCAGTTCACGGTCGAGTTCTTCGCGAGCCCCTCGTGCGATCCGTCCGGGTTCGGCGAGGGCGCCGTGTTCCTCGGCTCAACACCGGTGACAACCGATGGCGCGGGGCACGCGGCGTTCTCGCTGACCTTGCCGGCCGCCGTGCCCGTCGGCACGAGGGCCACCGCGACGGCCACGCGCGTGTCGACCGGCGATACATCCGAGTTTTCCGCCTGCGTTGCGGTGACGCCAGCCGTGCAGGCTGGCCAGTGTTGTCTCCCGGAAAACACACGGGGGCGCGGGAGCGTTCGACATTGATCTGCCGCTCACTGGAAGCGCGGGGGTCGAGTGCCGCAGCGGGGGAGCGAATAGCGATCACGAGGTCGTGTTTACCTTTCCGACCCCGGTGACGTTGAGCGGCGCTACGGTCACTCCTCAGGCCGGCATGTCGGGCAGCATGGCCGGGGCGCCTGTTGTTAGTCCCGATGGCAGGACTGTAACACTACATCTTACTAGTGTTACCGATGCGCAGACGACTCACCATGACTTTATCCGGCGTAAGCAACGGCACGAGCACGAATGATATCACTGTCCCGATGAGTCTCCTGGTCGGCGACACCAACGCGGATCGGGTGGTGAATTCCGGCGACATGCTGGAAACCCGGAACCGCTCCGGCGGGCGGCGACCTCGACGAACTTCCGCTCCGACGTGAACGTCGATGGCGCGGTGAACAGCGGAGATACGACGCTCGTGCGTTCGCGCTCCGGCACCGCGCTGGCGCATGCCTTTGTAATAGGCCAGCACTATGGCGGGGGCATCATATTCTGGATTGATGACTCCGGGCAACATGGCCTCATTGCCGCCGAAAGCGACCAGGGTTTCAACTGGTGGGGTGACCGATATTACTTCGTCAACAGGGGCAACAGGAACGGCCGTGGGGACAGGCGCAGTAAACACAGCGAAGAATCATCAAGACTCAGGGACGTCGGTACACCTACGCAGCACTCTTGTGCGTCGACTATAGGGGCGGTGGATTTGCTGATTGGTTCCTGCCATCCAAAGATGAACTCTATCTGCTTTATCAGCAGAAGGACGTGGTTGGAGGTTTTATCAGAGGTTCCTATTGGAGTTCGTCTGAGTTCGATAGCTCTCTTGCCTGGCACAAATTCTTCTACAACGACGACGAGGTCGTCTCTCATAAGGATCGCTTTAACGGGGTGCGGGCAATCCGGGCGTTTTAGAACATGTCGCCAGCGAAGGAAATTGAATGAATACGTGGCCCGGGGAAAAAGAAAAAGGGGTCAGGTTGGGGTTGCCCTGATTTGACGGACAGTGGGCTAAGGGTCAAAACCCGAAAGGAAGCCCACATGAAGACACAGTTATCGAAGCCGGCTCGCAGGAAGGCGAGATACACTCAAGAATACAAACAGGAGGCTTGGGAGCTCTGGCGTGCCAGTGGCCGCAGTGCGGCCAAGGTGGCGGCCGAGCTGGGGATGTCGGCTTCCAGTCACTCACCCAGTTTAACCGGGTGTTTAAGCGCATCTTTGGCCAATCACCCACGCAATTTCGCGCGCATCTTTCCTCCGGACAGCGTCCGGTGAGAGCGGCGTGAGCCGACAGGCAAAGTAACAGCTGGTTTACCTTTCCCGCGTTGTCGTGCTGAGAATCGCGGAGTCTCGTTTCATTCGTGAAAACGAATAGTGCTCCTCCGTTCGTTCCAGGACCGCATGGTAGCCCGCAAAATATGCCTCGTGAAAAACCCGATAATGCCCGGCAAAGCCCAACCGCGGTGCGAACATCAGCGTATGGAAACGTCCGCGCGAAGTGCCGTAATAAAATCTGCATGGAAAAAAGCACTTAGCGCAGAGCACGACTCGGGCGGTGCGCGAAATTTTGACTGCGATTTCAAGATCAACATTCGGGAGGAAAATAATGAAAGCGAAAGTGCTAGTGACCTTGCTGGCAGCTGCCGCGATGACGACTACGGCGCCAGCCCAACTTGGTTTGTTACCGGGTGACTCTACCCTCGCGCCCGCGGCCGGCGATCAAACCGCGCCGGCCATCGCGCAAGGCGGCAACACCCTGCTCGCGGTCTGGTCGGACAGCGCGCGCCAACTGTTCCCGGCGGCTACGAAGGTGGAAACGTCGCGCGACATTTACGGCGTGCGCCTTGACGCCAACGGCAATTTGCTCGACGCCGTCCCGATCGCGATCACGGCCGCGCGCGCGACGCAGGACAATCCGAAGGTTGTCTGGAACGGCACCAATTGGCTGGTGGTCTTCGAGAGCTACGACCTGGGCGGCACGGGGTATTACTATCAGAAGTCACTCGCGGCCGTGCGCGTTGCGCCGTCCGGCCAGGTGCTCGATGCCAAACCGATCCTCTCTACGGCTTGATGCCCTCGGGCAGCAGCTACTGGACGGTGGCTTCAGACGGCGTCAACTGGGTGGTCGTCAACCAGGGCAATTCGACCGGCGGCGACATCGTCGCCGTGCGCATTTCCCCCGCGGGCGTCGTGCTCGATCCGCCGACCCGCGTATTCGTGCCGGCGACCTACTACGGGCGCTTCGATCTCAAACTCGCCTATGCCAGCGGCGTGTTCGCGCTCACCTACAGCGACGAATACGTCAACGGCAACACCAACACCAAGCTCGTCCGCTTCGACAGCAACCTGACCAAGCTCGACGCCGCGCCGCTGACACTCCTTGATGTCACACTCAGCGACTTGGCCGCCAATGGCGCCAGTTTCTACATCGTGTGGAACCGGCAGGAACTGAATGGCTCGGTGCACGTCGTCGGCTCGCGCGTCAGCACGGCCGGCGCGAAACTCGACGGCAACGGCGTCAATATCTCCGGCACGAAGCAGCCCGCCTACGGAACCATCACCGCCGTCGCATGGGACGGTGTCAACTGGCGCGTGACCTGGGGCGAAGTCAGCACTACGTACGCGGCGCGTGTCACCACCGCCGGCATCGTGCTTGACCCCGGCAGCGTGGCTGTGGCCGGCGTGCAGACCGGCCCGACCGCCGGCAACGGCGCCGGGGCGCTGCAAGTGATCTGGACCGAGTTCACGAACAACAACTACGACGTTTTCACCGCGAACATTTCACCGAGCAATGTCGCCGGCCCGAAGCGGACGCTCTCCGTCGGTGCGCCGCGACAAACGCATCCTGACATCGCCACCAGCGGCAACGGTTACATGATGGTTTATCGCAGCGCGACGTCGACCCAAGGCCGCGTCCTTGCGCAACCGCTCGACGCCGCCGGAAATCCGTTGACCGCTGAGCCGGTCGAACTTGATTCCGGGCTCAACATCAACGGCCCCGGCAATCCGAACGTAGCGTGGAACGGTTCCTTGTATCTCGTTTCGTGGGGCGCGACCAACGGGATCGTCGCCCAACGCTTGTCGGCCACCGGCGCCAAGCTGGACGCCGCACCGTTCATGGTGATGAGCGGATGTTTCGGCCCGGCCGACGTGGCTGCATTGGGAAGCGACTTTCTCGTTACCGGCCGGAAAATCGGGATCAACATTCAATACATTTTCCCGGTTGCGGCGCGGGTCAACGGTGGTGGCGCAGTCCTCGATGCTTCGCCGCTGGTGCTCGGCAATTCCTATTTACGCACCGCGCCGGCAGTGGTGGCGCTGGGCAGTCGCTGGCTCGTGGCGTGGCATCGCAACGTGACCCATGACAATTCGTACTGCAACAGCATGGGCGCGTTCATCAGTTCGAGCGGAACCGCGACGCCCGAGTTCCAGATTCACGGGCCGTTCTCGACCGCGGGCGGCAACGGCATCTTCGAGGTCGGTCTGGCCTCGAGCGGCAACACGGCGTTGTTCGTCCAATCGCAGGAACTCACGAGCGGCGTCGAGAACGACTTGCTCTGTCGCGTCATTGACGCCACCGGCACGGTCGGCCCGCAGATCAATCTGACCCCGTGGTCGGGCAATCAGTACCGGCCGCGCGTCGGCTGGGACGGCGCGAATTTCGTCGTCACCTACCAGGACCAGAAGAACCGCCTCGCCGAGCAGACGCTCGATCAACTCGACGCTCGCAGCGACCTGTTCGCGCATGCGGGTCACGCCCGACCGGCGGCAATCGTGGACCCGCAAGGCTTCCTCTTCAGCGCGTTGCCGACTGGTGAAACCGACCCCACCGTGGTCTCGCTCAACGGCGTGACCATGCTCGCCGGCTCGGTCGTTCTAAACGACGCGACCTTTGCCAACTACCGCATCGTCTATGAACAACGCGACGCCACTCTAAACAAATGGCCGGTCGCCGTCGCCACCGCCGCACCGACGGGAGGTGATGTGCCTCTGCCAGTGAGTTTCAGTTCCGCAGGCTCCGGCGACTTGGACGGCACCATCGCCGGATATTTCTGGGACTTCGGTGACGGCACAACGTCGACGGCCGCGAACCCTTCGCACACCTACACACTACCCGGGCCTTTCGTGGCCACGCTCACGGTCACCGACAACGGCGGCGCGCAGACCACGCAGACGATACTCGTGAAGGCGGTGGCGCCAAACCAACTGCCCGTCGCGGTCGCGAGCGCGGTACCGATGAGTGGCCCTCCGCCGTTGGACGTGATCTTCTACGCCGACGGCTCCTATGATCCGGACGGCTTCCTCGGCAACCTCGAATGGACCTTCAGCGACGGCGGCAACTACTAGGGCTCGCCAGCCTATCACACCTTCTACAGCGCGGGCACCTACACGGCGACGCTCACGGTCTATGACAGCCGCGGCGCGACTGGCACAACGAGCCTCACCATCCAAGTCGGGGTGAACCCCGCCGCAACCCACGAGCGTCGTCTCGCGCAAGACTCATGGAACAGCGGGAATCTTCGACATCAATCTGCCGCTCACTGGCAGCGCGGGGATCGAGTGCCGCAGCGGTGGAGCGAGCCGTGATTATCAGGTCGTGTTTACGTTCCCCACCCCGGTGACGTTGAGCGGCGCTACAGTCACTCCTCAGGCAGGCATGTCGGGCACCATGGCAGGCGCGCCTGAGTATCAGTCCCGATGGAAGAACGGTAACACTTAACCTAACCAACGTGACCGATGCGCAGACGATCGCGATCACCTTGTCCGGAGTAAGCAACGGCACCAGCACGAGCGACGTCACTGTCCCGATGAGTCTCTTGGTCGGCGATACCAACGCGGATCGGGTGGTGAATTCCGGCGACGTGCTGCAAACCCGGAACCGCTCCGGCGGATCGGCGAGCTCGACGAACTTCCGCTCCGACGTGAATACCGATGGCGCCGTGAACAGCGGCGACACAACCATCATTCGGTCGCGCTCGGGCGACTTCCTGCCATGACGAGCGCGGAATTATTTTTTGGTGAAATGAGGCCCGGCATTCGGGCAGGGCCGTTCGCGGGGAAAACCCTCAAGAAGAAAGGGAAGTAAGACAATGAACAGAATCATGAACTCAACGATGAAACGCATACGATACGCGGCCTTTGTGGGACTGCCTGCATCATCACTCTAGCGATACAGCCGTTCACGGCCAGCCCCGCGCTCGCAGTAACCACACTTCCTGTGCTGTGGACCGCGGGAGGCCTCTCCGCGGGCGTCGACAGCGCAGGCCAGTCCGCCCGGATCGCCTCGGATGCCTCGGGCAACGTTGCCATCGTGTCTGGACCGGCAAATGCGCGTTATCTGGCCGTGACGTCGTACACGGCCAGCGGAATACTGCGGTGGCGCCGTACGATCGACACCGGCGTTGGGCACGTTCGTTGGAGACTGGGTGGTCGCTGCGCCCAACGGCGATTTCATCGCGATCGGGCACAACCAGGACTCTCACGGGCGTCCGATTCAAAGCACGATGGTCCGGTACGACACCGACGGGGCACTGCTCTGGCGAGTGGACTTTTCATCGGGTTTCTATCCGGCAGTTGGACGGCTCGTGGTCGACTCTGCGGGCAGCGCCTATCTCACTTGGAACTCGGTCGGGAACGGCTTGTTCGTGCAGAAGTACAGCCCTTCCGGTGCGTTGCTCTGGTCGCAGGGGAGCTCGAACGGCGGCATCTATGCCATCGCGACCTCGCTGGTGTTGAGCCCGGACGAAACCGATGTGGTAGCGACGGGAGATGTCTCGGGCGGCGCGACATGGCTAACTGCCGCATTCGACACCACCACGGGCGTTCCGAGATGGGAAGTGGCGGCCCCCGAGGGCATTGCCAATCTCGATGTTGTCGTGGATGCCGCCCGGGTCTACGTGACCGGCGAGGGCAATATCGGAACCTCCGAGTTCCTCACCGTGGTCGCATATGACCGGGCGACAGGGACGCGGTTGTGGCGCACGGATGCCAATCCGCCAACCGGCCTCGCCTACGGGACGCGTATCGCGCTGACCCCTGACGGTGGCCTGGTGGTCGCCGGCCGGACATCGACCGGGGGATACTTCGACTGGTGGATCGTTTCCTTGAACACCAACGGCGCCGTCAGGTGGCAGGCTCGGCGCGACGAAGCCATCAGCGGAGACGAGGTTCCAGCCGCCGTCTTCGTGCTCGCCGACGGCACCACCGTGGTGTCCGGGACCGGAGGCCCGGTGATTCATGACCCATACTGGGCAACTCATACATGCAGGGCGTAACGGCCGGGTACAGCTCCGAACGGAACACTGCTGTGGGAAGCATTTTCCAGGTTGCCGACGGCTTGGGCCACGGCCCTTCCGAACGGCGACGTGTGTGCCACTGGCGGCTACGACGCGTTTATCACATGCTGGGGGGTCTCTGCTGGCGTGGTCAATCCGCCGCAACCGACGAGCGTCGTCTCGCGCAAGACGCACGGAACCGCGGGAACCTTCGACATCAATCTGCCGCTTGCTGGCAACGCGGGAATCGAGTGCCGCAGCGGTGGAGCGAGTAGCGATCACCAGGTCGTGCTTACGTTTCTGAACCCGGTGACATTGAGCAGCGCTACGGTCACGCCTCAGCCAGGCATGTCGGGCAACATGGCGGGACCGCCGGTGATCAGTCCCGACGGAAGGACCGTAACAATAAACCTGACCAGCGTGGCCGATGCGCAAACGCTCACGATCACTTTGTCTAGTGTAAACAGCGGCACAAGCACAAGCAATGTCACTGTCCCGATGAGTCTCTTGTTAGGCGACACGAACGCGGATCGAGTGGTGAATTCCGGCGACGCCCTGCAAACCCGGAACCGCTCCGGCGGCGCGGCGAGCTCGACGAACTTCCGTTCCGACGTGAATGCCGATGGCATCGTGAACAGCGGCGACACCACCGTCGTGCGCTCGCGATCTGGCACCACGCTGCCGTAGTCGGTAAACAGATGTAGCGGCGGCTGTGTCAGCCGCGCAGCAGCGGATGTCGCGTTAGGCGTTTTCATCTCTGCTCCGGCGAAAAGCACGCCGACTCGGATCGAGCTTTACCCACGGGAGTTTGTCTTCTGTCCACATCGCGGCCTTCGGGTGAAAGGTGTTAGGATCATCGAGCGACGCTACGGTCACGTCAATCCATTCAGAACTGACTTCGTCCTGGATAAACAGAGGCGTGCCACAACAAGAGGCGAACGAGCGTATTCGGTCTGCATATGAGACTCTACGCAGTTCACCGCTCAGAACCTCTATCGCCTTGCTTGGAACGCTACACCAAGTCACATACGGAGCAGCACTAGGTGTATCCGAATCGTTATAGGAGACCCGCAACACCGATCCGAACTGTGGACTCCAAATAATCTCCATGCAGCTCTGGCAAGGCGCACGCTCCATTTCTACTGCCTTC